>SVTL01000002.1 GCA_015063795.1 Oscillospiraceae bacterium | reverse complement strand
TCCAAGTTAGGCGTGAACTCGCTGAAACAGTTGCTATTATATGCTGCAATTATGAAGCAAAACGAAGAAGGAGGAGATACAAAGTGACATTGGCTGATAGGTTAAATAAGATCATTGCAGAGCAAAATATCTCGAAAAGAGAATTTGCCAAACGGATCGGAGTTTCTGAAAACTATGTTTATACTCTGACCGGCGAAAGTAAAAAAATCACTACTCTTTCTCCCTCCCTTGCAAAAGTAATTGCCTTTGAATTTGGCTGTAATGCGGAGTGGATACTGAACGGAGATAAAGAATAAATAATTGCCCCGTTGGAAGTACTGTAATTTCTGCATTTCCAACGGGGCTTTTTTGTTTCAGATATTAACTTTTACACGGCTGACACCGTTGCTTACTTCTCTTGTGAGTATGGTATCGGGTATCGTGTGCTTTTATTTGCTACATCGTGGGACTTGTGTGTTTGGTTGTTGGTCTGGACTTGATGAACATATCGTCAATGTTTAAGTATTTTCTTACTGTTTCTATATTTGTTTGCCTCCTTTAAGGTTTATTTTTGCTTTTGTCTTTTGACGGTGTTTTTATGGGTGTGTTACTGTATTCACTCTCATACGTTTTACCGTCAAAGAGTCTGAACGTAATTACTGTCTTGCCGAATTTTTGGAGAACATTGCTTTTTGACAGTGCTCTGCCAATTGCCACTGCCTCACTTTGCGTAAGGGGATCGGTAGAAAAATAACATTCATGCACCTGTGGATTTTTGCCGGGCACAGTGTGGTTTATTGTATCAATGATCTCGTCTCTATAGAGACGTAGATTAACGTTTTTGTGCTTGGAATCGGCAAGCCTATACTTGCGCCTTGGCTGTGCCATGTCACCTTGCCTCCTTTCTGTTATCGCTGATAGCGCGTGCTTTTTAGCGCTACCTAATTATTTGTTAGCTTTTTTGAGGCGTTTTTTTGCTGGTTGTGGAAGGAGAGGCACGGCTGAGTTTTTTGCAGACAGGAAGGCTTGCTTTGATATCTCTGAAGTAAAGGGGAATAATAAAGGAAACAAGCGGAGCTTTACGCTTCCGCTTGTTTCCTTTTGGGTAATTATTTGTTTATTTCGCCAGTATCGTTATTTTTAATAAAATAATGGAAACAAATTTTTGCTAAATCCCCCTAATACATTCTGTTCTGACTCACTTCATAACCTTTTCAAGCAAAGACTGGTAACTATCGACCACATCAAAAACGACATTGCCGCTACTGATTGCCTTGAAATGCTCTCTGGCACAGTGAATCTTGGATTCCTCAATCAGTCGCAGCTGCATAGAGTTCATAGAACCCTTTGTTTCTGCCACGAAATAGATGTGCTTGATATTGTTCTCATAGAACGCAATAGCCCAGTCGGGGTTGTAATGACCAACAGGGGTAGAGATGTAGAACCCATCGGGCAGTTTTACATAGACTGCTACGTCGGTGCTACCATCCAGACTCTCAGCAAACGCTTTTTCGTTGGTGGAGTCATAAACGATATGGTCATACAAGTGCTTGTTCGCTTTGATGGCATTAACGCCCAACTTACCCTTGATGGTCGGAGCAGTAAATACATCGGTATCATACTTTTCATCCAGAACATCGTAGGTGATATGCTCGATGATGGCAGTAGCCTTTTCATCGTTGATGAGCGAACCAGCCTTAATAATAAATTCTTCGGGGTTGTCTTTGAATTGGTCAAAGACAGCCTTTTCAATTCCCTTGAGAATCTGGATGATAGCCTTTCTGGTAAGTCCAGTAGCATCAACCAGTTTGCCAACCAAGTCGTACTTGACGCTGCTATTAACAGAAATCTTGGTGGCAGCATTATGTACCTCGGAGGACTCCTTAACAAAGGACGAACCAGAAGCAAGTGCTTCCTTGGATGCGATATTGTCCATGCGTCCAGACTCGACCTTGAAGTAAATCTTGGATACACGCAGTTTAGCGTTCAAGGATGCGATAGACTTCTTCACCAGTTCATCGGTGTCAAAATCAACCACATAAACAGACTTGGAATTGATACGATTCCAGAGAGCCTTGAACTCTGGCATAGCCAGTTTCTTATCATCAACTTGAAGTTCAACATTATTGCTACGGGCATTTTCGGGCTGCATAGCCTTACCGTCATAGATGGTATCAATGATGCCAAGAACGGACTCGACAGAGTCAGAGACCTCATCGGTGAGTTTGATTTCACCGTTTGCCTTGTCCTCATAATACTTATCAGTAAGAACGCCTTGCTTGTCGATATAGCCCTCAGTACGCATACCGAGCCAGATTTCTCTTGCGACATCCTCAGTAATAACATCGGTATTGCCCCCAGCATCGGTGATAGTCTTGCCAGCAAACAGTTCTGGGGTGACTGCTTTCGGACGGTTCGCAACAGCGTCAGCCAATTCAGTCTGTAAGCCCTTTGCGAAACTGTCATAACTCTCGCTTGCAATGACGGTCAGCACATTGACATTATGAACATCGTTGCCCAGAGCATTGACATCCATTCTTTCGCCGTCTTGATTGACGCACAGACGCAGACCACGACCAACTTCCTGTCTCTTGCGAACATCACTGCTGCTTTGCTTCAAAGTACAAATCTGGAAGACATTGGGGTTGTCCCAGCCTTCACGGAGAGCAGAGTGAGAGAAGATGAAACGAACAGGAGATTTCTTCGGATTTCTGTCCAGCAGAAGTTCCTTGTTCTTCATAATCAAATCGTAGGCATCAATATCGTCAGAAGTGGTTTCCTTCTTACCAAGTTTGGAGTCAATCATCTTGCCCTTCTTATCAACGGAGAAGTAGCCAGCATGGGTATTCTGAGGGCTAATCATGTTCAGATACTTGATGTAGTCATCGTCCCCGAATTCACGCTGCAGCGTTTCCACGACATCAGCGTATTCTTCCTCGAACATATCAGCATAGATACCGTTGAAGGGCTGTCCTGCCTTATCGTACTGCTTGTACTTCACGACCTCATCAATGAAGAACAGGGACAGAACCTTGATGCCCTTGTAGAAAAGTTCCCGTTCTCTCTGGATGTGGGACAGGATGGTTTCTCTAATCTGGATACGGCGTAATTGTTCCTCGCTGACCTTGCCGATAACATCACCAGCATAGATTTTGATACCATTGATAAACTCAACAGAGTCATCACGACCATCAATCGCCTTGACCACGAACCCGTTTTTGTACTCGTCAAGATTTCCAGAGTTGTCGTAAAGGTTGAATCCGATGCCAACCTTCATGGACTTCTTGTGGATACCAGTAGCACCCTTGAAGTCAAACTGCAAAGTGGCAGTGGGGTCTGCCTTGGAAAGGTTCAGACCTTCCAGATACACGTAACTTTCAGTGGCAGTGCTGCCAGTCTCAGTGATACCCTTAACAGCAATCTTCTTAACCAGACGCTTGTTGTATGCTTCCATAGCGTCCAGACGATAAATCATGTTGTAGATGCTGTCCTGCTTGTGGGTAGCAGAATAACGGAGGGTCATTAAGGGGTGGAACTCCTTGAGTCGTTCCTTGGTCTGAGTACCTTCAACAGACTGAGGTTCGTCAATGATAACGATAGGGTTCGTCTTGGCGATAATGTCAATCGGTCTGCGAGAACGGAACTCATCCAGTTTCATGTAGATTCTACGGGCATCCTTGCCTTTGGCATTGAACGCCTGTGAATTGATAATCATTACGTTGATGGAACTGTCAGAAGCAAAACGGTCAATCTCAGTAAGTTGAGCAGAGTTGTAGATGAAGAAGCGAACCTTCTTGCCATATTCCTCCGCAAAGTGTTCCTGCGTCATCTGGAAGGACTTATAGACACCTTCACGGATAGCAACGCTTGGCACAACAACGATAAACTTGCTCCAACCGTAGTGCTTGTTCAGTTCATACATCGTTTTGATGTAGGTGTATGTTTTACCAACACCAGTTTCCATTTCGACTGTAAGGTTGAAACGACCTTCCAGTTTGGAAGACGGTGCGATTAAGTTGGCTCTTTGAACCTTCTGAATATGTTCCAGAATCAGACGGTCATTCAGTTCTGGGACGAGTTTGGCGTTAGACCAGCCAGTATAGTCTTCGTCCTCAGTCAGCGACTGCTGATACACTGTACCTCTGTCCATCATGTAAGAAGGTGTCAGATAGGGCTGACCAGCAAAAACATCCACCACAGCCTTCGCAGCATCGGCTTGAAATTTCTGATGCTTGAATTGTAGTTTCATTGCTTTCGCTCCTTTCTTAGATGACTTTGACTCTGGTATCGGGTGCTAACAGTTTGAACACTTCACCAACATTGATTTTAGAAGGACTGCTTGCAAAACTGCTGTCTCGGAACACAGCACGGAGGGGCTGCTTCTTGGCAATGGTCTTGATAACGCTGTCGGGAATATCCTCGTCAAAGCAAGCAATCAAGTCGCCATCGTTGTAAGTATGTACGGTGCAGCCCTCAATCTGCTTGGAAGTGTAAGGCAGAGAAAGAGGAAGTCCCCATTCAAGCAAGCAACCAAACAGCAGGTCAAGGTCAGTACGGTCTGCCTTAACATTGGATTCCAACATAGAAAGCAAGTCCTGCGTGTAGTCGCCAGCAGCGTAATACACCTCATTCATGTTAGTATCATCCAGTTTCAAAACACGGAAGCCCGTGTCAAGGTTTGCAGTAGTGAGAGGACTATCTTCTTTGATTTTTGCTCCTGCTTTGCGGATACGTTCTTTTCCTATGTCACAAATTGTATCAAAGCCTGCTTTCTTTGCTGTACTTGTTGTATCGAGCACTTCGGGAAGTTGAACAAGAATAAATTTTCTGTTCATGCCATCTTCGGCATTTATGGTCATTGCTGCTTGTGCGGTAGTTGCTGAACCCGAAAAGAAATCAAGTATAATATCATCATCATTAGTTCCAAGATGAATAAGATGTTTAATTAACTTTACAGGTTTCGGGTTTGAAAAGTAATCTGTTCTGCCAAAAATTTCCTTCGCCTCTGTAGATGCATGTGTATTCAAAACATCTTGAATTAAGTTTTTGTACGGAGAGGAACGTTTGATGACATTACCATCGTTGTCAACATTTTCGTAGATTTTATAATACACGCCCCATCCGTTTCCTTTTGATTTGTTTTCCCTTACTTCAATAAATCCGTTTTTTATACCCCAATCAAGTTTTTCCTTGCCCCATTTCCAACGCCAGCCATCATTTAATACAGTATTTCTTCCGTTTGGATATACTGCCGTTCCGTCAGGAGCAATTACTGGATAGTCAAGGCTTTCGTGATATCCTAAAGTCCCTCTATCTAAACTATCATAATAATATGCACCTCTCTCAGAATAGTACTCATCTTTATATTTATACCTATTGCTATCATGCGCATCTTCATTTTGAGTCAATTTTAGCGAATTTGCATTTTTAGCATATACCAAAATATTTTCTGTAATTGTAGCGATATTGATAGCATCTGAGGCTCCCGTTTTTTTCTGCCAAACAATATTGGCTACATAGTTTTTAGCACCAAAAATCTCATCACACATTTTACGCAGATTATCAAATTCATTGTCATCGATAGAAATAAAAATGACACCATCATCTGCTAACAAGTTTCTTGCCAACATAAGACGAGAGTATATCATCGAACACCAATCCGAATGGAATCGACCATTTGTGTCAGTATTCTTAAACATTCTATTTCCATCTTCGTCATACACACCAAGTTCATCTTCATAATCATCAGTGCTCTGCTTGTAGTCGTCACGATAAATAAAATCGCTACCAGTGTTATATGGAGGGTCAATGTAAATCATCTTGATAGCACCAAGATAACTTTCCTGTAAAAGTTTCAGAACTTCCAGATTATCGCCCTCGATGTAAAGGTTCTCGGTGGTATCCCAATTCACGCTTTCTTCCTTACAGGGACGCAGCGTTTTACGGATAGGCTTATTGGCTTCCACAATAGCAGCCTTTTTACCTACCCATGTGAATTCGTATGCTTCGCTACCCTCAATCACATCACCAGAGAGCATCTGCTTGAGCAGTTCAAAGTTGATGGCTTTCTTAGCCTTGCCGTTCTCATCAACAGTCTCGGTGATACAGTTCGGGAACAACGCCCCAATCTTTTCTATGTTCTGAGCCGTCATATCAACGGACTCCATTCTCATTTTATCCATTATGAAACCCCTCCTAAAATTTTTATCAAGAATTTCATTACAACACTTGTCAGTTCAATGATATACTCGATTTCTTTGTCATCCACTGCATCATTATGTTTAACATGATTGTTCTGAAAGTCAGTGTAATACTTGATTACCTGCTGAACCATGTTTCGCAATTCTACCGATGCACCAGTGCTTTTAAGTTTAGTGCCAATTTCAGCGATTTGATTTTCAAGGCTTTTACCATTCCCCAGCAAGTCCTTAACCAGCAGTTCAAAGGCTAATCTCATATCATCCAAGGTGTTTCGCTCAAAAATACCACCTTCATATTTTGCAAGAGCACTTTCGTACTGTTTAAGTGCGTCTGGATGATTGGACAACCAGTGCTTTGTCTTTTGAACAAGTTCGGTCTCGCTAATCTTCTCAGTCGCAAGGTTTCCATATCGAGAAAACAGCTTCAATTTGAGGTCTTTTATTTTTTCTTGGTCGCACAGAGCTGGCAACTCACATAACTCCTTGATAATGCGGAATTGCTCTGGTGCAGCAAAAACCTTTAAGTTTTCCTTCAATGCGGTTCTTTTATTGGGTGCATCGAAAGGATAACTACCATAAGGGGTGACTCGGTTAAAATCAATAGCATAGGAATTGCAGTATTCTACGATTTTCGTACCGCTCAACCCAGCATTTGTATCAGCAAGAATATCACTTGCATACGACAAAAATGCGTCATCAAGTTTTGTCATTAAAGCACCTCCAATTCCTTCTTCAATTTCTTTAGTTCAGTGTTCAGTTTCATCTGAACATTCAGTTGCTTTTCCTTTCGGATTCTGGCTTGAAGAGCCTCAATCTGCTTTTTAAGGTTCTTGACCTTTTCATCACGCTCAACAGCTTCCTGCAGCGATTCATGCCCTGATGCTTGAAGGGTATCGCCAGCAATCTGATAAACAAAGTTCTCATATACAGCATCCACGCTCAGACCGTCCAGTTTCAGAGGAAGTTCATCCTCTGCCATCCAGTCGGTGTGATAATACTGATTGACTTTGAAAGCAGTGTTGCCAGCAGATGCTTCCTTGTAGGCTGTCCATGCTTGGTACTTGCCATCGTATTCCAGCAGGAACAGGATGTGATACGGGATTTCCTTATCAATCTGACGCAAGACACCTTCATCAAGAAGACTGCCCTTGAGTTTGATTTCAAAGACCTCAATCTCATTGACCGTAGTGCCAGCAGCAAGGTTGGTTGTAGTGGCAGCAATCTTGTTTCGCCAGTAGATAACCTTAATCTGCTCCACAAAGCACTTCTTGACAGTCGGAGTGACATTCAAGTTCTCGTAGAACTTTTCTTTCGGTATTCGTTTGTTAAAGTCAGTTGTCTTTGGCAGACCGAGCATTTCTCTCACCCCGTTTCAAGCCGCCAATTTTATACTTTGATTACTATACAAGGAAGGTTTTCAGCCATTGCACAATCTATGATGTTCTTTGTGCCAGTAGATTTACCATCCCAAAAGGCAACGACAGCATCCGCACTCTGAACCATTTCCTTATTGCGTATAGACCCAGCACCCTTGTGGTAAGCACCCCAATCGGCTGGGAACTGGTCAATACTCATTCCATGTTCAGCAGCGTATCTTTCGCCCATCCTGTCAGTACCTCTCGCAGTGCCGCTTACAATAGTGATGTTCTTCTTGCCTTTGAGGACTACATCAAGTTCATAAGCCAGTTTATCGTAGTCATCGAAACTTCTGCTTCCTGCGACAACGACTCTGCTGCCGTCCTTGATTTCAGAGGAATCAGAGCGAGGTTCTTTTACGACAAGGAAGCAGATAAGTTCAAAGTCATCAAGACCAGATACAGCAGACATCAGAGCAGATGTACCACCAGCCTTGAACAGACTATCAATATCGCTTTCTTCCTTGGTATCAATAATGGATGTAATGGTATCCGACAGCAAAGAGGACATATCAGCCATGTTTCTGCCGTCATCGGTCTCAGCGTTGAATATGTCATAAACTGCCTTGATAGGTTCGCTCTTGCCCCTACAAGACAATCTCATGGTATCCAGCAGTTTCTTCGGGTTGAGGTAGTCGCAGACAATTTCACCATCGACACCGATATAAACCATATAGAACGGGTGGATACGGTTGAGGTTATCAATATTCACACCATTGTTGCGGTTCTTCAAAACAAAGATGACACCTTCGGGAAGCTCGTCATTCGCAGGAACGACTGCATGGAGTCCGAACGGTTTCTTCTTGAGGTCATCATGCGTCTTGATGTATTCCAGAAGGTCAAGTCTGAACTCGTTAAGTCCCAAGTCCATAATGGAGATACCGCCAGACATTTCTTCAATATCAACAACTTCCTCCTGCAGTTTCTTGAGCTGCTGCTTTCTGTATTCAAGGTCGCCCTTTTCCTCTGGGTTGATAAGGTCATCATCACCAGTGGAGGTCATGACAGAAATCTTCATTCTGGTTTCGACTCTTGCCTTGAGGTTGATATATTCGTCCAAATTCATATCTGGCCAGAAATTCACCAACTGGATACAGTCGTTCTTACTGCCGATACGGTCAATTCGTCCGAAACGCTGAATAATGCGAACAGGATTCCAGTGGATGTCGTAATTTACCAGATAGTCGCAGTCCTGTAGGTTCTGACCTTCGGAAATACAGTCGGTAGCAATCAGAATATCAATCTCATGCTTTGTTCCTGGCATCAGAATGTCTCTGCCCTTCGATACAGGAGAGAAGCAAGTGAGGATATTATTAAGAGTGCCTTTCAGCCCCTTGATGGTGGATTTACCTTCCACGCTGCCAGTGATAAGGGCTGTGTCCAGACCGTATTTCTTCTTTACATACTGGCTCACATTATCATAGAGGTAGTCAGCAGTATCAGAGAACGCAGAAAAAACAAGGATTTTCTTGTTTCCTTCGTTGATGGGGTTCTCAATCTTCTCAGAGAGCAGTCCCAGCAGCGTTTGAAGTTTGGTGTCATGTTCGGGAGTGATGTCAGCAACCATCATAGTCACCAGACCAAGGGTTTCGGCATCCTTCTTCAAGTCCTCGCGCCAACTTTTATAGTCCATATCAGCAAGGTCAATCTTGACCTTCTTACCAACGGAGAAGAAGTCGGTGTTCTGGTCATCAATATCCCAATCGGAAGCATCACTTGCTTCATACATATCAATATCTGCATGACCGTGCTTCTCGAACTTGTCAATGGCTTCGATAGTCTTTTCAATCAGTTCCTTGATTCTGCCCAGAGTCAGATTGAAAGAATAAACCGAACTTTCCAGTCGTTTCAGCAGATTGACGCTCATCAAGCGTCTGATACCTTCTTCACGACCTCGCTGGGTAAGGCTTGTACCTTTATTGTGCGTCAAGGCTTCATACTTCGCAATTTTGCTTGGGAAGATATAAGCAGACGGGGTGTAAATTTCCAATCCCAGCAGCATCAACTGTTCATAAATTTCGTTGTAGTTAATAGCATCCTTCAAGTCGGTGAGTTGCGGTCTCTTGGAAATAGGCTTCAATCTCTCTGGAAACTTGCCCACTTGCTCGGTGCTGTAGTATTTCTCAATATGCTTTCTGGAACGGGCAATAGTTACGCTGTCCAGAACTTCAAAGAAGTCAAAATCAAGGGTGCGGAGCAGATTTTCAGTGGTTCGCTCATTGACATCCAGTTTGCTCCATGCGTTAAAGGCTCTCTGGGCTTGACGGAAAATTTCGTCAATGCTCTTGGTGGTATTGAGTTTGCCATCAATATCCCCAGAATTACCTTCATAAGCGATAGCCAACTGATTTCTAAGGTCAAAGAAACGGTTATTAACAGGGGTTGCAGACAGCATCAGAACCTTGGTCTTAACTCCTGCTTTGATAACCTTGTTCATCAGTTTGAGGTATCTGTTTTCCTTCTTGTCATCACCAGAGATTTCACCGCCATTACGGAAGTTGTGAGATTCATCAATAACAACAAGGTCGTAGTTGCCCCAATTCAGTCTGTCCAAATCCAGACCGTTAGAAGTGCCATGGTCTCTGGAAAGGTCGGTATGGAACAGAACATCGTATCTCAGGCGGTCATTGGCAATGGGGTTGTTGATATAATTGTCTTTGTATGTATTCCAGTTCGCTGCCAGTTTCTTCGGGCAAAGCACCAGAACATTCTTGTTTCTGTTTTCGTAGTATTTAACAACGGCAAGGGCTGTGAAAGTCTTACCGAGACCAACACTGTCTGCCAGAATACAGCCGTTGAATTTTTCCAGTTTATTGATAATAGCAAGGACGGCATCTCTCTGGAAGTCATAAAGCATCTCCCAGATTTTGCTGCTCTTAAAGCCCGTTGCTTCATTCGGAAGCACATCCTCAGAAATGTCTTCCAGAAACTCACTGAACACATTGTACAGGGTCATAAAGTAAATGAGTTCGGGCGAGTTCTCGTTATAGGCAGTGGCAATGTTCTCAATGACAACATCTGTCACATCCTGCAATTTGTCTTTATCAGACCAGATGGCATTGAAGGTCTTGAGGTATTCAGCAGTGATGGGGTTCTCAAGACGATTGACGATGTTATAAGCGTTGTTGCCACGCTCACATCCAATATCAATGGTTGTGAAACCGTTAATGGGCATATAGGTATACTGCTCCTGCTGCCCTTCAATCGTCATAAAGCCAGCCATGTTCTCACCAGTGGTATTCGACTTGAAGGTAGCCTTTCTGCGTATCCAGTCAGCACACTCTTTGGCAATGGCTTTTTGGGTCATCTCGTTGCGGAGTTTGATTTCAAATTCAGTACCGTACAAGCTCTGCTCACGGGTATGCTTTGGGATATAGAACTCACGCTTCTGCTTCGATTCCTTCTCAGCCACAAAGGTTGGAGATGTGAAGATGAAACGCAGTTCATCAATATCCTCTAACTGCTTCTTCAATTCGTTGTATGCGTACATCGAAAAACAAGCTGCAGCAATAGACACACGACTATCCCGTGTGATTGTCTCTGCCATATCATCACGAACTATGTTCGTGATATTATCAAAAAATTTCATGTCGCATCCTCCTAACTGGTGATAGAGGTCACCGTTTTATTCTCTGGCTTCGTTTTCTTCCTCTTTCGGGACGTACTCGATAATGTCCCCGTAGGACACACCGAGACCTGCACAGATTTTATTGAGAATGGTCATTGATACTTCTTCATTGCGGTTAATCTTCGTCCAAGTGTTAGGTGAAATGCCACACATCTGTCTACATTGTGCCTTGGAAATGTCGTGTTCCAAGCAGTATCTGAAAAGCGGTTTGTAACTGACCATAATTAACCTCCTTGTGTTTATGCTTCTCCACAGCAAAGAGTATATCATAAATTTCACTTTTTTTCAATGAAGAATCCCAAATTTTCGTGATTTTTTCGCAAATACTGCATCATTCTCTTTCCTAGCTTTGTTCCACTTAACCGCTCACAACTCGTACCGATTACGACCGAAAAATGTATATTTTGCGTGCGAGGCCGCCCTTGCAATACAAAGCGAAAAAGTAATCGCTCATTTTTTCAAAAAGAACAAAGAAAAATGTCAGTCGATAGCGATTGCTGCCAAAAACTGAACTTGTTGTTTCGGCTCAATCCTTTTATTTTTTGTTGGAATACCTTTTCTGGTCAGTTAAAAGCAATACGCCGTCTAGCAAGGGTAAGCTTGCCAAACGGCGTATTCTTATATTTTTTCAATTGCTCGTTAATGAATGGCGTAGGTAAGAGCGCTCCTCTCTTTTTCATAAGGCTCCAAAAAGCTGAACAGATCTGACAAAGAGACCTTCGTGTGACAATTTTGTATTCATGTTTGTACCTCGCTTGCAGACTAAATGCTTGCATTGACATTATGTATGACTTGTGTGTTGTGCGGTTCAATACAACCATTTGGAATCAAGGAGACGGATTACAATATGACGCGGATCTTAATATCCGAAATTGAAGTTTGATTCCGGATGTGTTTTTTGGTATTCGACCAAGAATTTTTTAAGTTCGTCGTAAGATCCATGTTTGTCGACTGTGATCATGGATCGGTATCCTCGGAACGTAAAACCCTCGAACTCCATAATAGTGTGTATAAGCAGATACTTACTTCTTACACTTTCCGGAAGATCGAAAAACGGAACACCGAGCATTTGCGACAGCTCCGGTATATTTTTACGATTCAACTCAAACTCTCTTTGATAGTAGAGCCACTGGTAGCATTCGCCGGTTGTGGTTGTAGTTTTGTTGTTTCTGCCTCCATGCAACGGGCTCAAACGGTCGTCGACCAGTTGTTCGATATATCGCGTTGCCAGGGTAAAACCCGATCCACTCATCCACTTTTCTGTTTCTGAGATTTTGATCTGCCTTTGCCTTTTGTCGTAATCAGGATCTGCAGCTCTTGCTGCTTCGATCTCTTTTCCTTTTTTAATCTTTTCCCTATGTTCGATTTCTGCGAAAAGAAAACACGCTCCAACGCCGCAGGGAATCAAGACGAGAGGAGCCGCCGCAGATGCAATCGAATCCGGCCCCGCAGTAAATGCAATCACAACGGATAACACAAGCGCAATAATGATTGGGGCGAGCGGGGAAATCGTCGCTGTGAGACATCCGGAAAAAGCATCCGGATTATCTTTGAGCACACGGTAGAGAATGTATATGCCGCCGATAAACGGCATCAAGATCATTACAACTAAACCCATTCAAACCTCCGAAATTACTGCTGTGCTTGATCGATGTTATCCATCGCTCCGTCTATGTGTTCGATCGCTTCGGATAGGTTGTCAACCGCTTCTTCCATCATGCGATAGCGATCGCCTTCCTGCAGATTCTCAGGAAGGTTATTCAGACAGTCCTCTTCCTCGTCCTTCACCGTTTCAACAAAACTCTTGGCTTCTTCGAGGCGGGATCTTGCGAGGGATAACCGAGCACGTTTTTTGTTGTTCATTGGTTGACTACCTCCTTATTGTATCACAGTTTTTAACAGTTTGCAAGCATTTTGCTCACAGCCTTCTTGAATTTTCGCATCACATATGGATTTTCCGTGATGATTTCGATTTTTGCAGGATCTTGGTCAAGCCCATGCTTCTTTTTATATCGGGGGTATAGATTTTGAAC
This sequence comes from Oscillospiraceae bacterium, assembly GCA_015063795.1. Classification (GTDB taxonomy): domain Bacteria; phylum Bacillota; class Clostridia; order Oscillospirales; family CAG-272; genus SIG694. The sequence goes on along the minus strand of SVTL01000002.1, from coordinate 211,748 downwards.
TGAGTTACGTGTTGGGTATACGCCGTTCTGAATGCCCACTAGTTCTCGGATCATTTCTGAAACGCAATCGTTCCATGATATGTTGCTGGACACTCTTTCTCTTATGCATAATATTGGTATAGTTTAGTTTTATATCAATTTTTATCCTCATTGAACCCCTGTCTGCATACAGTACCTATTTATATCCGAAACACGTACCAATCGCGCACAAAAAACGTCAAAAATACGTGGGAAAAACCTTGTAGTACCGGGGTAAAAACGTAATCGCGCGTTATTCGGAACATAAAGGCTCAAAAAAACACAGCCATTGACGATCGTCGCCAAAAGCCGTATGCATCTGCCTTCGCCTCAATTTCCATCGTTTTGATTCATTTTTCAACGCAAGACTGTCCTTGCCATCACAAAGCAATACGCCTTATGGCCAGTAAAGATTGACCATAAGGCGTATTCTTTTGATTTTATCAATTACTTGATAATGAATGGTGGAGGCGAGGGGAGTCGAACCCCTGTCCGAAAACCTCTTTGCCACGCTTTCTCCGGGTGCAGCCGTTTTTTAAATTCCCGATCTTGCCGCCAAACGGCAGGCAGCAGAATCGGTATCCTTTTTGTTCATGACTGTTAGAAAGGAGACTGGCAGTTCACGTTCACCGCTGCGTGACGCCCTGTCCGTGACCGCGGTACTTCACGGGAGGACGGCTGCACTTAGGCAGCGAGAGCTACTCTATTGTTAGCGTTTGTTTTTAAATTGCGCCTGATTTAAGAGTTTGCGCGACTCTACCCGCTTACATGGCATCAAAATCCCCGTCGAAACCTTTACGCCCCCATACGGTACGGACTCTTCTGTCACGTGCTTTATTATTATACACAAAAGCGGACTTCAAATCAAGTGCTTTGCCGAATTTTAATCTGTTTGTCACATATTTCTTCTGCATTCCTCCGTTCTTTTTGGAAACAAGCGATCATCTTTTCATGTTCAGACCGTTTTCGAACATTTTTTTCGTGAAAAAGCAAAAAATTTATTGACTTTGCCGCGCTAAAGTGATAAAATATTTTTCGTTAAAAACTGAATTTCCCATTCATTCTACACATTTTTCTTAGGAGGCTTTTTTCCATGGAGCGTTATTATCAACCGGAAATCGAAACAGCCAGCCGCGAGCAGATCAAGGCCTGGCAGGACGAAAGACTTGTCAAGCAAGTCCGGCACGTTTGGGACAATGTGCCCTACTACCGCAAGAAAATGGAACAGAAAGGCCTGACGCCCGCCGACATTACGAGTACCAAAGACCTCCACAAGCTCCCCTTTGTCACGAAAAGCGACCTGCGTGATGCCTATCCTTACGGACTTCTGGCCAAGCCTCTGTCCGACTGTGTCCGCATTCAATCCACCTCCGGCACCACCGGCAAGCGCGTTGTCGCCTTCTATACCCAGCATGACATCGACCTTTGGGAAGACTGCTGTGCAAGAGCCATCACGGCTGTGGGCGGCACCAAGGATGACGTTTGCCAGGTTTCTTACGGCTACGGTCTGTTCACGGGCGGCCCGGGTCTGAACGGCGGCAGCCACAAGGTTGGATGTCTGACCATTCCCACCTCCTCGGGCAACACCGAGAGACAGATCATGTTCATTCAGGATCTGCAGGCCACCATCCTCTGCTGCACACCTTCCTATGCCGCTTATCTGGGCGAATCGATGAAGGAAATGGGACTGACCCCCGAGCAGATCCCGCTGAAGGCCGGTATCTTCGGTGCAGAAGCATGGAGTGAAGAGATGCGCCATGACATTGAAGCCACCCTCGGCATCAAGGCCTATGACATTTACGGTCTGACCGAGCTGTCCGGCCCCGGTGTCTCCTTCGAATGCTCCGCTCAGAGCGGCATGCACATCAACGAGGACCACTTCATCGCCGAGATCATCGATCCCGACACCGGCGAAGTGCTGCCCGAGGGCGAAAAGGGCGAGCTTGTTTTCACCTCCATCACCAAGGAAGCCTTCCCGCTTCTCCGTTACCGCACCCGTGACATTTGCATGCTCTCCTCCGAGCCCTGCTCCTGCGGCCGTACCTTCATCAAGATGTGCAAGCCCATGGGCAGAAGCGACGATATGCTCATCATCCGCGGCGTCAACGTCTTCCCGTCCCAGATCGAGACCGTTCTGCTCAACAAGGGCTATTCGGCCAACTATCAGATCATTGTTGACCGCGTGAAGTCCACCGACACGCTGGACGTTCAGGTGGAAATGACGCCTGAAATGTTCACCGACAATCTGGGTGAGATCGATCGCCGTCAGAAGGAGCTGGTGGAAGGTCTCCGTTCCATGCTCGGCATTTCCGCTAAGGTTACGCTGGTTGCTCCCAAGTCCATCGTCCGCAGCGAGGGCAAGGCTGTCCGCGTGATCGATAAGCGTAAGATTTAACTGCAGGATCGTAAGGAGGATTTGATTATGACCATCAAGCAGATTTCGGTTTTTGTTGAAAACAACAGCGGCGCGCTGAACGCCATGACCTCCGTTCTGGCTGAGCATAACATCGATATGCGTGCCCTTTCTCTGGCCGAGACCACCGATTTCGGCATCGCCCGCATCATCGTCGATGACGTTTACAAGGCAACCACCGTTCTGAAGGATGCCGGCTACATCCACACCATCACCCCCGTGCTCGGCGTTGCCATCCCCGACACGCCCGGCGGACTGAACAAGATCCTCGGCTTCCTTGCCGAAGCGAAGGTCAATGTGGAATATATGTATGCGTTCATGGGAATCCGCGAGAACGACAAGGCCTATATGATCTTCCATGTGGCCGATCCCGCCGCCGCTTCTGCCGCTCTGGTCTCCAAGGGCGTGAAGATGCTGGAGCAGGACGCGCTGGAAAACATCTGAGCACCGTTTATGAAAGCCTGATTCAAAGGAATACAGCAAAGCCTCCGCCGTTTTGATGCAGCGGAGGCTTTTGTTTTTCTGTTTTTTGATTGGCTCTCTTCCCTGCCCGCTCATTCGATGTCCGGCTTTGGGGGAACATCGATGGAGTCGGAAACATATCTTCCGTTCTTCTTGCGCTGACGCACACATTCGGTGAGCAGGTATTCGATCTGCCCGTTCACCGAGCGGAAGTCATCCTCCGCCCATGCAGCGATGGCGTTGTACAGCTTGGGCGAGAGTCGGAGAGGGATCTGCTTTTTGCCCGAATCGCTCATGGCTCTGGTCAACCTTTCGCGTGTTTTTTCGCCTGAGAGTTAATAAAGGCTGCCGGTGTTGACGATGGGCTGAGCATCGTGGTTGCCGCAGAGGACGACCAGAAGATTGGACACCATCGCCGCCTTGCGCTCCTCGTCCAGCGTGACCAGCGCATTCTCGTTCAGACGCTCGAGCGCCATCTCCACCATGCCGACCGCGCCATCCACGATCATCTTGCGCGCGTCGATGATGGCCGATGCCTGCTGGCGCTGGAGCATGACCGCCGCGATCTCGGTGGCATACGCCAGATAAGTGATGCGCGCCTCAATGATCTCGATGCCGGCCTCATCCACACGCTGCTGGATCTCGTCACGGATGCGGCTTGCCACCACATCGCTGGAGCCGCGGAGACTGCCGTCGTCGGCCAGACCGTCGCCGGTGGTGTCCACGTTGGGGGCAACGTCATAGGGGTACAGACGGACGATGTTCCGCAGGGCGCTGTCGCACTGCAGGGAGAGATATTCCTTATAATTGTCCACCTCGAACACCGCCTTGGCCGTATCGACCACACGCCACATGACCGCAATGCCGATCTCCACAGGGTTGCCCAGGCAGTCGTTGATCTTCTGACGGTTGTTGTTCAGCGTCATGATCTTCAACGAGATCTTTTTGTTGACCATCTCGATCTCCACATTGCCTGTCGCATTGGTCTGAAGGACCGAATTGGCCTTCACATCGCCGCTCTGGTTCAGCTTGGTCTTGGCGGCGGGGTTGACAGCCGTGCAGAAGGGGTTGACGAAATAGAAGCCCGCACCCTTCAGCGTTCCCACATAGCGGCCGAACAGCGTCAGCACCAGCGCCTCCTGAGGCTTGAGCACCTTTAGCCCCGCGGGGAGAATGCAGGTCACGATCAGCACAACGATCGAGACAATAAATAAAATCGGATTGCCGATCCTTTCGATCAGAATGCCGCCGAAGATCATGCCCGCCACCGAGGCAAGCCCCATCAGAATGATCAGCAGAAGCATCAGCATTCCGTTTTTGTTGCGGTTTAATACAATTTCTTTCATAGTGTTTTTCCTCCATATGTTTTTGATATTAAAATGATATCATATTCAGCCGCATTTGTCAAGGGGCAATCCATTGTTGCAAGAAAAAAGACGAGAGCCTTTTCCCTCGCCTTTTCAATTTGTTACGGTTTTTGAATTTCAAAGGATATACCGTTTTCCGTCAAAATCTCATTGAACGGTTCTATGTGTTCATGAGCCAAACCGAAGCAGGTTTGCGTTTCCTTGTGGTAGAAAACGGGACAGCCATCCGAAGCCATGATGAAATTTGCCTCCGCGTCGGTTCCTTTGTCGATTGTCACAACAAGCGATTTTGTTTCATCAAATCCGCAGGAGGGGATTTCTAACAAAAAATTGCAGGAAATTCCATGAACAAACGCATTTCCCAACAAAGCAGAATCCTTCGCAGACAGCGAATGGACCGTCTCGTCCTGTTCGATGACTGCTTGGCAGGATACTTGAAGCGGATTGTAGGTTGGTCGTGTATTGTTTTTTTCAAAATCGTCTGCATACCGCAATCCGCTTTTTTCCAAACGGATGCAGTAGCCGGAAACAAGCAAAGCAACGGTTGCCAAACATATCGCTACACTGAAAACAACAACTCTCTTTTTCATTTTTCCGCCTCCCGATGTATCACAAACTGATCTTGCTTGTTCATTTGCAGAGCGGAGTCGTTCCAAGATCCTTTTGCCTCCTGCTGCGAGTAGGCATAAAGCGGATTTCTGTATTCCTCATTTGTACGGTACACATAGACAGTATTATCCGTATATGTCTCGTCAAACACAAAAACAGGCAGAGGTAATTCAATCCAGTGTTTTAATTGATTTCCATAAGAGTCTTGGAACACAGTGGAACGCCTCAAAAACTCAATGCAATCAAATACTCTCACCTGTTTGACCTGCCGTCCCATAACAGCAAGGTAAACAGCACCATCCTTCGGATTGGATGCTTCCTCAATCAGATAGGGAAATAGATTGATATCCATATCTTCAAAGGATATATAATGGCCATAAAATTGAACCATGTTCTTTTCCTTTAAGAATGAGATTTCTTGAAAAGCGATCGGACGCAGCTCCTCCAAACCTCCGACTGTGGATGCCGAAAAATCCAGTGTTGTACATCCGAGATATTCCCATTCTGGTTCTCTTAACGCAAAGGGCTCTGATACGGTCGTTTCCATCTCTTCGCGTACAATCTTGATACTGCCCCGCAGTTCGCTCGGCTTCATCAAAATTCCGCCAACAAAATAAACAACCGAAACACAAAGGAAAATAATTGGAATAAAATACACTACATTTTTTCTCATCATTACCTCCCGACCGACATATGAATCGAAATTGCGTTTTTTACAGTATAAGGTAATTCCGCATACGAAATCAACGGATCCATCTTTTTTCCGTATGTTTCAAGTAAATACATGCTATGAACTTTTGTCATAGTCATCCTCCTGCTTTGTTATTTCACAAACATTATACCATAAATTTCTTCTATCGTCAAGAGAAAACACGACAAGCTGCAGTCACATCCAATCGGCCGTCCGCATATACTGACCGTGTACGGAGATCCGCATTAAGATCAACAACATGGAGGTACCCAATGGCAACATTCACCAACCAGGCAACGCTTTCTTACAACAACACCGTGACCACATCCAACATCACCACGGGCGAGATCGTGGAGGTTCTGTCGGCGAGCAAAACGGCGGTCGTTGACACCTATGCCATAGGCGACAGCGTCACATATGTGATCAGCCTTGTCAATGCCGGGACCGCGCCCTTCACCGGTCTGACCGTGACCGACTCTCTTGGCTCTTACCCCCTCGACACCGCCAACGTGACGCCCCTTGACTATGTGGACGGCTCCCTTCTTTATTACGTGAACGGTGCGCTTCAGACAACACCCGCCGTCACCGCCGGTCCTCCGCTTGTGATCAGCGGCATCACCGTCCCCGCAGGCGGCAACGCAACGCTGGTCTATCAGGCAACCGTTAACCGCTTCGCTCCTCCTGCCGCCGGCGGCACCATCACAAATGAGGCGGTCATCTCGGGTGATTCGCTGTCCACCCCCATCACCGTCACCGAAACGGTCGGCGCTCTCAGCCAGCCTCTGCTGACCATCAGCAAGAGCCTGTCGCCCACCACCGTCAGCGAAAACGGGCAGATCACCTACACCTTCGTCATTCAGAACAGTGGCAGCCGTGAAGCGCTCGCCACCGATGATCTGACCGTTTCCGACACCTTTGCTCCCATTCTCGAAAACATTGCCGTCACGCTCAACGGTCAGCCTCTGAGCGAGGGGGTACAGTACACCTACGACGAGACCACGGGCGAATTTGTAACCATTCCCGGGCAGATCACCGTTCCTGCCGCTACCTTCACGCAGGATCCGGTCACCGGCGTTTGGACCACGTCTCCCGGCGTCAGCGTTCTGACCGTCACCGGCACCGTTTAAAGCCATCGGCGTTTCATCAAAAAAGGGCGGAGATCGAATTCTCCGTCCTTCTTTTTTCATAATGAATGGGTTTTATCGGCAACAATGTCTATTGTATGCGCACATATCCGCTTTTCTCGATCAGCGTCTGCCCCTCCTCGGAGAGAAGCCACTCGATCAAAAGCGGGATGTTGGGATTGTCGTTGTCCGCGCGATAGATGGCGAAAAAGCGGGCAATGATGGGATAGGTACCGTTTTGAATGTTCTCCGCCGAGGGATACACACCGTTCAAGGCCAGCATCTTCACCCTGTCGTTTCCGACCAACCCGTCCATATAATAGCGGAAGGAAAAGCCGATGGAGCCTCCTATCAGCGCAAGGGGGGATTTTGCCGCGATCTCCCTGCCCTTCATAAACGAATCCATGGCCGACTGGCTGCCGCTCCCGGCAAGACGCGTGACGGGATTGATGGGACGGTTTGCTCCTCCCAGCTGCTTCCAGTTGGTGTACACACCGCCGTAAACATCGCGGACCTGATCGGTGGTCAGGCTGTCGATGGGATTGCTTTCGTTGACAAAAAACACAAATCCCTCCAGCCCGATCGGCACATAAACAAGCTCGACATTCTGTTCCTTCGCATAAAGTTTTTGCTCCTCGGAGGGTGCGGCGCAGAAGAGAATATCGGTCGTTCCATCGACAATGGCCTTGTAGCCGCGGACGGTGTTGTTGTACTGCATGGCGCTGTCGGAAGCAAAGTTTTCGCCGTAGTAATTGTCATCGGAGAAAATCCCGCCCTCATATTTCACCGAGCCGATCGGATACACATTGTCCACAACAGCGGCATACACCGGCACAAGCGCCGCCGCACCGTCTAAGATCGGCAGGTCTTCGGTCAGCTTGAAGGAGGTTTCGATGCGCGCCAGCTCCGATGTCTCCTCATGGGGCAGGAATTTGGCCACGTCGATCTGCTTGGATTGAGACGTTCCGCTGAAATTGTTGGACAGCCGCAACGTCAACAGCAGGGCCATACAGCCGTTGAAGGCGGCAAAGAACAGCACGATGGCGAGCAGAATGGCAATCTGCCCGAGCGCTTTTCTTTTGTTCATCGCTTCACCACAGCTCCTTCCCGATGAAATAGATGATGGAGCAATGCTGATAAGCATCGATGGCATACACAAAATGCGCCGCCGTTGCCAGCACGCAAATAGTCAGAACCGCGGCCAGCAGGCGGACAAAGGTCTTATCGCTCATACTGTCCTCACATAAAAGCAACCGCCATCATCAACAGGCAGACAAAGCCGATCACCACCGCCGCCAAGATGCCGAAGATGACCGAGGAGACGATGAGGCAGATCTTTCTTCCCTTCATCTGCTCGGGCGAATAGGTGCCGGGAAAACGCTTGTTTTTTCCCTTCGCCGTCAGAAACAGGATCAGACTGACAATGAAAAACGCCAGAGCTGCTGCGGGGATGAGAAAATACAAAGCCGAAACGATGTAAGACAACATATGCATGTTGATCCTCCTTCAATCGATATCAGTTAATTCCGCTGTGCCGATCCGATTTTTCCCGTTTATAAAATATCCTTCAGCCACTTCTTCGCCTCGTCCATCCAGCCATGGCCGCGGGCATAGAGCGGATTGAGATCGGGACAGGTCTGCCAGTCAACAGTGGCCAATCCATGTCCGCCGAAGGGATAGATGTGAAGCTCGAAGGGGGTGCCGTAGCGAGCCAAAGCCGAGGCATACAACAGACTGTTGGCCACGGGGACAAGCTCATCGGCAGCTGTGTGCCACAGGAACGTGGGGGGCGTTTTTTCGCTCACCAGCTTATCGCAGGAGAAGCGCTCGATCTCCTCCTCGTTCGGCTCATGCCCCAGAAGATTCACAAAGCTTCCCGTATGGCGCTTGGACGGATCGGCGGTGATGACCGGATATGCCAGCAAAGAAGCCTTGACCGCCTTGCTGTCCGGGAAGACCTCCCGCACCTCGGCACAATCGAAAGAGGTGGAATAATGGGCGGCCAGATGTCCGCCAGCGGAAAAGCCCATGATGGCAATGCGGCTGACATCGCAGTTCCACTCCTCCGCATGAGCATAGATCAGCTCAAGAGAAGCCGCCACCTCCCGCAGCTGCGTGGGAAAACGGTGAGGAGCGGGCGAATAGGTCAGAACAAACACATTCATGCCCTCCGCCGTAAAGGAAAGAGCGATGGGCTCAGACTCGCGGCGGCTGCACATGGCGTATGACCCACCGGGGCAGATGAGCAGGCAGGGACGGATGGGATCGGGCTGATCGCCGTCACGGTGCTTGGTGGGCAGGTAGACCTCGACGGTGGGATCGCAGCCCTCCTCGCCGAGAATGGGGTAATATTCCTTCAGATGCAGATCGTAATGCTTCATAAACAGCCTCCGCTTGATGTTGATCGATGAGATTTCCTTACCGTTATTTTACCATACACAGGCCGTCTCTGCAAGAGTTTTTTCTTAAAAACGCACGCGAATGTGATGATGTTGCATAATTTGTTCGAAATATGGTTGACTTTATGAACAAAAGGGGGTATAATAGGAACAGCAACCCAAAATTTTATAATAAACAGAGGAAATGACCATGAAAAACATCAAAAAGATTCTCGCTTGTTCCCTTGCGCTTCTGATGCTGCTTGTCTGCATCGGCTGCAACAACGCCGACAACGGCGACAAGAACGTTCTCACCCTGGCCACCAGCGCCGACTTCCCGCCCTATGAGTTTGTTGACGAAGAGGGCAACTATGCCGGCATCGACATCGAGGTTGCCGGTCTCATCGCCGAAAAGCTTGGCATGACCCTGCAGGTCGAAAACATGGATTTCAACTCCATCGTCACCTCCGTTGCTTCCGGCAAGTATGACATCGGCATGGCCGGTCTGACCGTCAGCGAGGAGCGTCTGGAATCGGTCAACTTCACCGATTCTTATGCAAAGGGCGTTCAGGTTATCATCGTCAAGGAAGGCTCCCCCATCACCACCGTTGACGATCTGTATGCCACCGGCGCAACCTACAAGGTTGGCGTTCAGCTGTCCACCACCGGTGATATCTACTTCTCCACCGACATCGATGACGGCAAGACCACCTGCACCGTTGAGCAGTTCAAGAGCGGCGCTGACGCTGTTCTCGCTCTCAACAACGGCCAGATCGACTGCGTTCTGATCGACAACGAGCCTGCCAAGAGCTTCGTGAAGGCCAATGCCGGCCTTAAGATCCTCGACACCGAGTATGCCAATGAGGATTATGCCATCTGCCTTTCCAAGGAAAACACCGAGCTTCTCGAGAAGGTCAACGGCGCGCTGAAGGAGCTGATCGCCGATGGTAAGCTTCAGGAGATCGTGGATAAGTACATCCCCGCCGAATCCGACGAGGCTGCCGCTTAAGCTATATTCCGAATCTTCCGGGGGTGTTGCCGACCGTGCTTCACCCCCATCCTTTTCTTTCACTTCCCTTCTACCGCTTTTGTAAAGGATACCATCATGAAAAGAATTCTCGCTTGTTTTCTTGTTCTGATCACGCTGCTCTGCTGCGCTCTTCCCGTCCTCGCTGAGGGAAACGCGGTTGAACCGGCAGCGGATGAAGCTGTCACCACCGGTGAAGCGGCGGAAGACGCCGTTGACGAAGAACCGTCTGCCATTGAGGCTTTTTTCCAATCGCTGAAGGATCAGTTCATTCTCAACTTCATCACGGGAAACCGATGGAAAATGCTGCTGGACGGTCTTCTGCTCACGCTGAAGATCACGGCGCTTGCCGTTGTTTTGGGCATTGCCATCGGCATTGTCATCGCTCTCATCCGCTCCACGCATGACACCAACATTCAGAAAATGCGCGGTGTCGGACGGGTTCTGATGAAGATCTTCAACGGCATCTGCAAGGTCTATCTCACCGTCATCCGCGGAACACCGGTTGTCGTTCAGCTGATGATCATGTACTTTGTCATCTTCGCCTCCTCCACCAACAAGCTTCTCACCTGCGTGCTGGCGTTTGGCATCAACTCGGGCGCTTATGTGGCAGAGATCTTCCGCGGCGGCATCATGTCCATCGATAAGGGACAGATCGAAGCGGGTCGCTCTCTCGGCTTCAACTACATACAAACGATGTGCTTCATCGTCATCCCCCAGGCTTTTAAAAACGTCCTGCCCACGCTGGCAAACGAATTTATCGTCCTGCTGAAGGAGACGTCGGTTTCGGGCTATGTGGCCATGACCGACCTGACACGTGCGGGTGATATCATCCGCGGCAACACCTTTTCGCCCTTCATGCCTCTGATCGCCGTGGCTCTGATCTATCTGGTCATGGTCATGATCCTCACCTGGCTGGTGGGCAAGCTGGAAAGGAGGCTTCGCAACAGTGATCACTGATAAAACGCTGATCCGCGTGGAGGGGCTTTGTAAGTCCTTCGGAAGCGTGAACGTTCTCAAGGGCATCGATGCCGAGATCAAAAAGGGCGAGGTCGTTGTCATCATCGGCCCGTCCGGCTCGGGCAAATCCACCTTTCTCCGCACTCTCAACCTGTTGGAGGAGCCCACAGGCGGACGCATCTATCTCGACGGCGTAGACATCACCGCGCCTTCGGTGAACATCAATCTGCATCGCCGCAAAATGGGCATGGTGTTCCAGCATTTCAATCTCTTCCCCCATATGACCATCCTCAAAAACATGACCATCGCGCCCATCAAGCTGCTGAAGCTCTCCAAGGCAGATGCCGAGGAACGGGCCATGAAGCTTCTCACAAAGGTTGGTCTTGCCGACCGCGCCGACTCCTATCCCTCCCAGCTTTCGGGCGGACAGAAGCAGCGCGTTGCCATCGTCCGTGCGCTCTGCATGGAACCGGATGTGATGCTCTTCGATGAGCCGACCTCCGCACTTGACCCCGAAATGGTCGGCGAGGTGCTGTCGGTAATCAAGGATCTGGCCGATTCGGGCATCACCATGGCCGTTGTCACGCACGAGATGGGCTTTGCCCGTGAGGTTGCCGACCGTGTGTTGTTTATGGACGGCGGCGTGATCGTGGAGGAAGGTCCTCCCGAGGTGATCTTCTCCTCGCCGAAGAGTCCCCGTCTGCGCGACTTTCTCGGCAAGGTTCTGTAAAAAAATACAAGGGCATCCGTCCGTTTGATCGGCGCGGGTGCCTCTTTTTTGTGTTTTAGAACCCATATTTTCTTCCTTTTCGGAGGGGGCTTTTTCCGGCGTTTTGTTGTATATTTTTACATTATATGCCTATTTTTCTCGATTTTGCAGTTTTATTTTGTTTTTCTTTCTGTTTTTTGATCGTCTTTTCTCTTTTCTGTATCAAAAATACGGCCTTGGCAACATTGAATTTTCTCCCTGTTTTTCAAGGTTTTTCCAGCTTTTCCTGTTGACAAAAGCCTTTGTTTTTGGCATAATAATAGAAAACACCTTGCGGTCACTTGATATGTATAATTATTCATTATTTTCGAAAACCACACATCAGACCGCACCGTTGAACAACTGCGATTATCATGCAAGGAGAAAGCCTATATGTATAAGGTCATAAGAAGAAAGGTTCTCAATCCGACTGTCACCCAGCTGGAGATCGAAGCGCCGCTCGTGGCAAGGAAGGCCAAGCCGGGGCAGTTTATCATCCTCCGCGTAGACGAGGAAAGCGAACGTATCCCTCTGACCGTTGCGGGATGCAGCCCGAGTGAAGGAACGGTCAAGATCATATTCCAGATCGTCGGCTCGACTACCGAGCGGCTCAATCACAAAATGGAAGGCGATTTTCTTCAGGATTTCGTCGGTCCGCTCGGCGTTGCCTCTCATCTGGACGGACTGAAGAAGGTCTGCATTGTGGGCGGCGGTGTCGGCTGTGCGATCGCCATGCCCATCGCCGAGGAGCTCCACCGCCTGGGAGCCGATGTGACAAGCGTGATCGGCTTCCGCAACCGCGATCTGGTGATTCTGGAGGAAGAGTTTACCGCCTGCTCCGACCGTCTGCACATCATGACCGACGACGGCTCCTACGGACGGCACGGCAACGTCACGCTGCCGCTGAAGGAGATGCTGGAGAGTGGCGAACGCTTCGATGCGATCATCGCCATCGGTCCGCTGATCATGATGAAGTTTGTTGTTCAGACCGCGCGTCCTTTTGACATTCCCGTCACCGTTTCCATGAATCCGATCATGATCGACGGCACGGGAATGTGCGGCGGCTGCCGTCTGACGCTGACACAGGATGGCAGGAAGGTGACCAAATTCGCTTGTGTGGACGGTCCCGACTTCAACGGCTACGAGGTGGATTTTGACGAGGCCATGTCCCGCGGACGCATGTACGCCGAGCACGAACGGCATGCCTACGAAGCGACCTGCAACCTGTTCAAGCAAAAGTAAGAGAGGTAAGATCAATGGCAATTCAACCGAAAAAGCATGACATGCCCGCCCAGCCTGCCGAGGCACGCGCACACAATTTTGACGAGGTGGCGCTGGGCTATACACCCGAGATGGCGGTGGCTGAGGCAACCCGCTGCATCAACTGCAAAAACCGCCCCTGCGTGGCCGGATGCCCGGTCAACATCAACATTCCCGACTTCATTACCCTCATCAAGCAAGGCGATTTTGAGGGCGCTTATCAGGAGATCGTCAAGACCTCTTCCCTGCCTGCTGTTTGCGGACGTGTTTGTCCTCAGGAAACACAATGCGAAAGCAAATGCACGCTCGGCATCAAGTTTGAGCCGGTGGGCATCGGACGTCTGGAGCGTTTTGCCGCCGACTGGCACAATCAAAACGTCAGCGAGCAGCCCACGCCTCCTCCCTCCAACGGGCACAAGGTCGCTGTGGTGGGCTCCGGTCCCTCGGGACTGACCTGCGCGGGCGATCTGGCCAAAAAGGGCTATCAAGTCACCGTGTTTGAGGCGCTTCATACCGCAGGTGGCGTTCTGGTGTACGGCATTCCCGAATTCCGTCTGCCCAAGGCCATTGTGGCCAAGGAGGTGGAAACGCTGAAGGCGCTCGGCGTGACCATTGAAACAAACGTGGTCATCGGCAAAACACTGACGATTGATGAGCTGTTTGATATGGGCTTTGAAGCGGTCTTCATCGGTTCGGGCGCGGGCCTTCCCAACTTCATGGGCATCCCCGGCGAATCGCTGAAGGGCGTTTATTCCGCCAACGAATTTCTCACGCGAAGCAATCTGATGAAGGCTTACCGCAGCCAGCCCGAAACGCCCATTATGAAGGGCGGAAAGGTCGCGGTAGTCGGCGGCGGCAACGTGGCTATGGATGCGGCGCGCACCGCTCTCCGTCTCGGAGCGGAAAAGGTGTATATCGTCTACCGCCGTTCCATGGAGGAGCTTCCTGCCCGTGCGGAGGAGGTGGAGCATGCCATCGAGGAGGGCATCGATTTCCGCCTGCTCACCAACCCCACCGAGATCCTCGGCTTTGAAAACAAGGACGATCCGAGAGATCCTCGCAACGGCTTTGTGACCGGTATGCGCTGCTTAAGGATGGAGCTGGGTGAGCCCGATGCCAACGGTCGGCGCCGTCCCGTTCCGATCGAGGGTTCTGAGTTTGTGCTGGATGTGGATACCGTCATCATGTCCATCGGCACCTCCCCCAATCCCCTGATCAAGGATACCACCGAGGGCTTGAGCGTCAACAAGCATGGCGGCATCATCGTTAACGAGGACGGTCTGACGTCCCGCGAAGCTGTTTACGCCGGCGGCGATGCGGTCACCGGTGCAGCTACGGTCATTTCCGCCATGGGCGCAGGCAAGATCGCTGCCAACGCCATCGACAATCATTTGGCAAAGAGCGGATCCTCCGCTTTTTGATAAAAAGAGAGAGAAAAAAGAGAACCGACGTACATCCAAATACGTCGGTTTTCTTTTGCTGCTTTTCTTTTTACAACATACTTTTTTACGCTTTCGGAACAAAGGAGACAACGATCGCACCGGGACCTGTGTGCGTTCCGATCACGCATCCAAGCTGGCCGATTCGGATCTTATTCGCATTGTCTCCGTAAATGTTCTTGCTGTCCTCCAGATAGCGGGAGACCGTACCGTCGTTCAGATTGCCGGCATAGGTAATGGCCACAGGCATGGAAAAATCGATGCCGCCGCAGGAAGCAATGCTGTCGTTCATCATCTTGTGGCTGGCCTTGATGCCGCGTGCCTTGCCGACCGTTTCGATCTTGCCCTCGCCATTCAGCGTCAGAACGGGCTTGATGTTCAGCAGACCGCCGACCAGCGCCGAGGTTTTGGAAATGCGGCCGCCTCGCTTCAAGTATTCCAGCGTTTCCACGCGCACGAACAAGCGCACCTTTTTGCGAAGCGCATCCAACTCGGTGTCGATCTCCTCTGCCGTTTTCCCTTCATCGCGCAGGATAAGGGCTCGCTCGATCAACACCTGCTCGCCTGCGGTCGCCGTAAGGCTGTTGATCACAAACACTTTGCCCGGATAGTCTGCCGCGGCAATGCAGGCGCTTTGATACGTGCCCGAAAGACCGGCAGACAGGGTGATGACAACGATCTCATTGCTCGCCGCAATCTCCTTTTCAAAGCATTCGGCAAACTCTCCTGCATTCACCTGACTGGTATGGGCAAGCTCCTTATTGGCCTCCAACTTGCTGTAAAAGCTGTCGGGACGGATGTCGATGCCATCGCGGTATTCTACGCCGCCCAGATTGGTCTTCAAAGGGACGAAGCCGATGTTATTTCTTTCCGCATAGCTAAGTGTGATATCGGATGCCGAATCGACAATGATTTTTACGCCCATACATGATTCCTTTCTTTCGTCGTTTTCCCGTTGTTGATCGAATGGCTGCTTTTCTCATCTTGCCTTCGCCAACTTGTTGATTCGTCAACATGTTCGAGTATACCACAAAGAAGTTGATTTGTCAACATCTTTTTTTGAAATAAAAAGTGCGGAAACTTCTCTTCCACACATGGTTTTCATAAAAAAAGACGACTGCCAATGCAATCGTCTTTTCTGGTGCCGGAAGCGGGGGTCGAACCCGCACGGTATCGCTACCACTGGATTTTGAGTCCAGCACGTCTGCCAATTCCATCATTCCGGCGAATGGATTTTTCCTGACTGAAACAGTATATCATAGAATCAAAAAAAATTCAAGTGTTTTTTGCGATTTTGTTTCGGAGTTGTTGCCTTTTCTGCTTATTCCTTTGTCAGCTTGACAATAAATTTCAGATACTCGTTGTGGCGGAAGACCTCATACACAACGCGGTCATTGTTTTTACAGGTGCTCATCAGATCCCACAGATTGTCAAGACAAGTGATGTTGCTGCCATTGAAGCCAACAATGATATCGCCCTCACGGAAGCCGGCCTCATACTCGCCCGACTCACTGCTGAGCGACTTGACACGCACACCGACCGGAATGGAATAGATCTCCGATTCCTCGCGGTCCACCTCTTCAAACTTCATATTGGACTGATATTCTATGAACGTATGCTGAATGCTGGCGTTGGCAATATCCGCGCTCTCATGAAGCGAACCGCTCTTCTCTCCGTCGCGCAGATAAGAATGATAGCGGTACATACAGGCAAAGGTAAAGAAAACAAAGGAAGCAAAAACAAAGACCACGAGAATAATCCGAAGCACAAACGTCAACAGCGGAGGAAGCGCGCTGTTACCTTTTGCTTTCAAATTCTCATAATCCCGACGGTACTCATACCCGCCAAACGATGCTTCCTTATTGGTTGTATGTATGTTTTGCTTCTTATCAACCATCGGATCTGCTCCTCACGGACACCTTTTTTTTGCTCTTTCGGCTCTTGCCCATTGCTATCCACACTAACAGTATAACAGAATTATTTGAATAAATAATGTGTCTTTTGTGGAATAACCGTTTTTGATTTGTAAAAACAGATTGTATTTTTGTTGTCAAAAACGTAAAGAAAGCGCCTCACGAAGAAGCGCTTTCCATAAAAACTGCTTTATTCGTTTTTGCCCGGCTTTGTTGGCGAAACGGTGCTCAGCGTGAACACAAACTCGCAATATTCGCCATAGGCACTCTTGACCCAGATCTCTTCCTTGTGCGAAGCGATGATGGTTTTGGCAATGTACAGCCCAAGTCCCACGCCGGTCTTATCGGTGCCGCGGCTCTTGTCGCTCTTATAGAAACGGTCAAAGACGAAGGAGAGCTCCTCCGCCGCGATGCCCTGCCCCTCGTTGTACACCGAGACATACACCTTCTTTTCCTTGCGAATCAGCGAAATACGGTACTTGCCGCCCTCACGGGCAAATTTTACGGCGTTGTCGCAGATGTTATAGAAGATCTGGTAAATGGCATCGTGATCGGCATTGACCAGGATGCGATCCTCCTCGCAGTCAAACTCCACATCCAAGTGCTTGCTGTCGATCTTCTGTTCAAAGGAGATGAGGATCTGGCGCGCCATTTCGCAGATATCAAATTCGCTGAAGGTGAACTTGCGGTCGCCCGCCTCCAGACGTGTCAGATCCAGCAGAGAGGCCACCAAGCGGGAGAGACGTCTGACCTCGGTCTGGATGATGGTCAGATAATAATCATACTTTTCGGGCGGGATCTTGCCGTCGATGATGCCGTCAATGAAACCGCTGATGGTGGTCATGGGAGTACGCAGGTCGTGAGCGACGCTGGCCAGGAAGGAGCTTCGCATGCTCTCCAGATTCTCCATGGATGCGGCCATGTTATTGAAAGCCGTTGCCAGATCGGCGATCTCATCCCGTCCGCTGACCGGAACACGCACCGAGAAGTCCCCCGATGCCGCGCGCTTGGCCGCCTTGCTCATGTTTTTCAGCGGACGGATGATGTTGTTGCTGATGATGTACACCGCGATCAGCGCGGCAAACAGCACCCACAGACAAGCCATGATGACCATACGGACGAACACGTCCAGCAGCTGGTCAATATCACCCGCAGACGTTCCCACAAGAACGGCGCCCAGATCCTCTCCGCTCCAACTGACGATCGGCTCAGCTCGCACCTCATGCTTTTCGGTCAAAAGACCGTCCAGCGTGCCGACATACTCGGTCTGCGTGCCGTTTAAGATATCGCTCATATAGTCAGACGGGATCTGCGAAACGATGTAGCTTCCGTCCCCCAGCTTATCGGTGAGCAGGACATTGCCCTCTGTGTCGCAGATGAGGATGACCATGTCCTCCGAATAGCCCGACACGATCTCCAACATCTGTCGGATGTCATACAAATTCAAATAGACAAACTGATTGAAGTTGGCGGAGATGGTGCTTTTGTACTCCTCTTCCACATAGTTCTTCACACTGGTCAGCGTCTGCGTGACCATCAGCTCCTCCTTGGCCGCAGAATAATTGCTGATGATCATCGAAAACATCAGCGCAAGCAGAGAAAAGCTCAGCACAATGATGAGCGCAAAAGTGAACAAATATTTGGTGAAGAGGCTTTTGAACATCGTCTCACGCCCTTTCTTACAAAGAGTGAATCAGTTGGTCAGCAGGCTGACGGCCGTCAGTACACCGAGGAACAGCAGGTTAAAGGCGGTAAAGAGCAGAAGATAACGCTTTGTCTGTCCCGGACGGTGCTTGCGAAATTCCCGGAAGGTGATCAGGCTGGCCAGCGAGGCGATCAACGTGCCCGTTCCGCCGATGTTGACACCGTGCAGAAGCGAGGCATAATCGCTTGTAAACTGGGAAAGCAGGATCGCCGAGGGCACGTTGCTGATCACTTGGCAGGAGAGGATGGAAAACAACAGCGTGTTTTTCTCAAGCAGCATGGAAAACAGCGCACGTACCGCGGGGATGCGGGACATATTGCCCGAGAAGACAAAGAAAGCGGCGAAGGTGAAAAGAAGCGGAAAATCGACCTTTTTCAGCGCCTCCGGACAAAGATACAGCAACACCAGTACAATGACCGCAAGGCCCAGCCAATAGGGGATGATGCGGAACACGATCACCACCGACAGCACAAACAGGATCAGATAGATGTTGCGCTTTTTCGGATCGGTTGCCGGCATCTCCATGCGCTCCAGCGTCAGCTTCTCGGATCTGACAAAGAAGCAGCACACGGTCAAAAGCAGAACCGACACCGCAAAGGGGATGAGCATGATGCTCATGAATTCACCGGTTGGAATGTTGAAGTATGTATACAAATAAAGATTCTGCGGATTGCCGAAGGGGGTCAGCATACCGCCCAGATTAGCCGAAATGTTCTGCAGGATGAAGAGAAAGGCGGTGTATTTCTCCTGCCCTGTCAGATCCAAGATCATCCATCCCAGCGGCAGGAAGGTGATCAGCGCCATGTCGTTGGCAATGAACATCGAGCCGATGAAGGTGATGTACAGGAGCGCCAGGAAGCAGGTGCGCGTGGTGGTAAACCGCTTGACGATGCTTCGCGCGATGATGGTGAAGAAGTTGACCGTCTTCAGCGCACAGACCACAGCCAGCACCGAAAAGAGACAGGAGAGCGTTTTAAAATCAAAGTAAGACAGGTATTCGCCATCGGGCGGGACGATGCAGGCCGTGAGAAGCGCCGCCACCAGCGCGATGGTGAACACCGGATTTTGGACCAGAAAATGACCGATCCCGTGCATGGCATCGGACATGAGATGGTGATGATGCCAATGGTGTCCGGGACGGTGCGGAAGAGCGTGATGATTCATATGCCGAAAAATGTCCTCGCATTCTGTGTGGTTGTCTGACAGACCTCATGATAGTCGATGCACTTGATCTCGGCGATTTTTTCGGCGATATAATGCAGGTACAGCGAGCTGTTCAGCTCACCGCGGTGAGGATGGGGCGTCAGGTAGGGGCAGTCGGTCTCCAGCATCAGGCGGTCCAGAGGGACGTAGGTGACAACCTCCGCCACGCGGTGCGCATTTTTGAAGGTGACAACCCCCGTGAAGGAGAGAAGCCAGCCGCGGCGAAGCAGCTCCTTGGCCATCTCCACGCTTCCGCTGTATGAGTGGAAGACACCGCGGACGTTGGGATGGGCACGGACGATGTCCATACAGTCGCCGTGCGCCTCGCGGTCGTGGACGATGACGGGAAGCTTCAGCTCCTCGGCCAGAGACAGCTGAAAATCAAACCATTCCTTTTGAACAGACGAAGTCTCGGGCTCATAATGGTAGTCCAGACCGATCTCGCCCAGCGCCACCGCTTTTTTATGTGCCAGAAGCTCCTTCAGACTGTCAACCGTTCCCTGTCTGTCCGCGATGACAGGGGCATCGGACGGGTGGATCCCCGCCGCATAGTATACAAAGGGATAGGTTTCTGCCAGTGAACGGCTGTTAACGCCGGTTTCAATGTTGACCCCGGCGTTAACGATAAAATCGATTCCGTTTTCCTGCATCTGCGCGAGAAGCTCATCGCGGATCCCATCGAGCTTCGCGTCGTCATAATGCGCGTGCGTATCAAACAGCATGGTCTTTACCGAATTCTCTCACCCAAAGGCGTTTCCTCCGACAGGAAGACCACACGAACCTTTTCGCCGCCCGATGCAAGGATCATGCCCTCGCTTTCGATGCCGCAAAGAGTTGCCTTCTTCAGGTTGGCAACGAGGACGACCGTTTTGCCGATCAGATCCTCGGGCTTATAGTCCTTGGCGATGCCGCTGACCACCTGTCTCTGCTCATAGCCCAGGTCCACACGGAGCTTCAGCAGCTTCTTGGCCTTCGGCACAGGCTCACAGGCGATAATCTTGGCCGCGCGGAGCTCCACATTCATGAAGTCCTCGATGCCGATCTCGTTGACATTGGCATCGGCCGGCTTCTCCTTGGCGGCTGCGGCGGCACGCTTGGCCTCATTCTCCTTCTCGATCTCCTCGAGAACCTTCTTTTCGTCGATGCGCTCAAACAGTGTTTTGATCTCGCCGATCTTTCCGCCCGAAGCAAGACCGCCGAAGCTCTGCACGCTCTCATAGGAGGTGACATCGGTGGCAAGCTGCTCGATGATGCTCTCGCTGGTCTTGGTGATGAAGGGATTGAGCAGAACGGCAGCCACACGGATGGTCTCCAACAGGTTGTACAGAACGGTGCCCAGACGCTCGGTCTTGCCCTCATTGGCAAGCACCCATGGCGTGGTCTCATCGATATACTTATTGGCGCGGCGGAGCATGGAGAAGATCTCCTCGGCCGCATCGGCCACATGGTAAGTATTCATCAGCTCGTAGGACTTGGCAACCGCCGTTTTCACAGCCGCCTTCAGCTCGGCATCAGGGCCCTCCTCGCCTGCGGGAGCGGGGATCACGCCGCCGAAATACTTCTCGGTCATGGCCAGGCTTCTCTTGACCAGGTTGCCAAGATTGTTGGCCAGATCGCTGTTGTAGCGGGTGATGATGTTTTCATAGGTGATGCTGCCGTCGGAGGCATAGGGCATCTCGGACAGGCAGTAGTAACGGACGGCATCCACGCCGAAGCGAGCCGCCAGCTCATCGGCATAGATCACGTTGCCGCGGGATTTGCTCATCTTGTCGCTTCCGAAATTGAACCAGGGGTGACCGAACACCTTCTTGGGCAGAGGAAGTCCCAGAGCCATCAGGAAGATCGGCCAATAAATGGTGTGGAAGCGGAGAATGTCCTTACCGATGATGTGCACATCGGCAGGCCAGTATTTCTGATACAGCTCGCCCTGCTCGTCGATGTCATAGCCGAGAGCGGTGATGTAGTTGGCCAGCGCATCCAGCCAGACATAGACCACGTGCTTGTCGTCAAAGGTGACGGGAATGCCCCACTTGAAGGAGGTTCTCGACACGCAGAGGTCCTGCAGACCGGCCTTGAGGAAGTTGTTGACCATTTCCTTCTTACGGGACTCGGGCTCGATGAACTCGGGATGATCCTCAATGTACTGCATCAGCTGATCGGCATACTTGCTCATACGGAAGAAGTAGGCCTCTTCTTTGGTTCTGACCACGGGGCGGCCGCACTCGGGGCACTTGCCGTCCACGACCTGCGTTTCGGTGAAGAAGGATTCGTCGGGCACGCAGTACCAGCCCTCATATTCGCTCTTATAAATGTCGCCCTGCTTGTAGAATTTCTCAAACATATGCTGGACGGTCTTCACGTGCTCTTCGTCGGTGGTGCGGATGAACTTGTCATAGCTGGTGTTCATCAGATCCCAGATCTGACGGATCTCGCCCGCCACGCCGTCCACATAGGTTTTGGGATCGACACCGGCCTCCTTGGCGATATCCTCAATCTTCTGACCGTGCTCGTCGGTTCCGGTCAGGAAAAAGACATCGCATCCGATCTGTCTCTTGAAGCGCGCCAGAGCATCGGTCATGATGACCTCATAGGTGTTGCCGATGTGAGGCTTACGGCTGCTGTACGCAATGGCCGTGGTTATATAGAATTTTTCCTTGTTTTCCATTGTATGTTCTCCTTTTCTCTTTGTTCAAAGGATTTTTGTCTCAATTTTTTCGATCAGATCGGCAATGGCGCCCTCATCGTGATCGCAGAGCACTGTCTCACAGACAGCCTTGACCTTCTCAATGGCATTGGACGGGCAAACGGCAACGTCTGCCATCTGCAGCATTTCCAGGTCGTTTTCGTAGTCACCGACGGCATACACCTTGACCTCGATGCCCTTCTCTTCATAATACTCGCGCAATCGGGCGATCATGGTCCCCTTCGTTGCCCCGGAATCGACGATCTCCAGCAGATTCGGTCCCGAAAGGGTGATGGCAAACTCACTGCCTGCGTGTGCGGAAAGAAAGGTCTTTGCGCTCTCCAAAGCCGCCGCTGTGCCGTGGACAACCGCCTTATTCCAGCCGTCTCTCGGCATCCGATCAAAGGGATAGATCTCGCGCCGATCGACCATTCCTTTCGTCTCACGGGCAAAGGCTTCGCTCAGCTCGTTGCTCATAAACGTGTCGTAATGGTTGATGCGGATGGACGTTCCCGGGCAGGTCTTCAGCATGGCCTCAAGCAACGGGATCGCTTTTTCGGCATTGACGGGGGTATAATAATGCTTCTGCCTCGTCACATAATCGTAGATATAACTGCCGTTGGTGAGAATGGCGGGGGCATTGACGATGTGTTCCGCATCGGGAATGATATCCTTCATGGTGATCTCACTCCGTCCGCTGGAAAAGGTGAACAGACCGCCGTTTTGCTTAAAGCGTTCGATGGCGATGCGGTTTCTCTCCACCTGACGGGAGCGCTTGCCCAAAAAGGTTCCGTCGATGTCGGATAAAATCAAATTCTTCCTTATCATAGATCAACTTGTCTTGCTGTTGTTTTTTTACCGTGAAAGATTTCGGATCTTATTCAGAATGTCTTCAAAATAAGGTGGCAGTTCGCTGTCAAAGTGCAAAAGCTCTCCGCTTTTCGGATGGCGGAAGGAGATGGTTTTTGCATGAAGGCACTGCCCCTGCAGACCGAGATCATCCCGTGCGCCATAGAGCGTATCGCCCACAAGCGGATGCCCAAGGCTCGAAAGATGAACGCGGATCTGATGCGTCCGCCCCGTCTCCAATTGCAGAGCCAGATGGGAATAGCGTCCGTATTCAGCCAGCACACGGTAATGGGTGACAGCCGAGCGTCCGCCCTTTACGATGGCCATTTTCTTGCGATCCTTCAGGCTTCGTCCGATGTCGCCCTCGATTCTTCCCTGCTCTTCCTTCATACGGCCGCAGATGACCGCCTGATATTGTCTCTCAAAGGAGTGGGACTTGATTTGCTCGGCCAGCGACAGGTGGGAGGCATCGTTTTTCGCCACCACCAGCAGTCCGCTGGTATCCTTATCGATGCGGTGGACGATGCCCGGGCGCTTGACGCCGTTGATGCCCGACAGGCTGTCGCCGCAGTGAAAGAGCAGCGCATTGACCAGCGTTCCGTCGGGATTGCCGGCCGCCGGGTGAACCACGATTCCCCGCTCCTTGTTGACCACAAGAAGGTCCTCGTCCTCATACACGATCTCAAGCGGGATCTCCTGCGGACGGTTGATGTCGTCAATCGGCTCATCCTCGGCAAAGGAAACCTCGTCACCGGCAGACAGCGGATGCTTCTTCGGCTTGCTCTCGCCGTTGACAAGCACCTCTCCGCTCTCGATCTTCTTCTGCGCCGCCGACCGTGTCAGACCGCCCTTCTCGGACAGATACACATCCAGCCGTTTTCCGACATCCTCTTCAGCAATCTGCGGCAGTTTGATCATGCTCGTTCCTACTCTCAAAAAACAGTACATACACCGCAAGCAGGATCGTCCCGACGACGATGAAGCTATCGGCTACGTTGAAGACCGCGAAGTGAATCAGGCGGAAATCGATCATATCCACCACATACCCATAGGCAATGCGGTCGATCATGTTTCCGATGCCGCCGCCCACGATCATGGCCATGGAAAATCCGCCCATAGGGGAGAGGCGATCCCTCCATACAATCAGTAGGATGAGGATCGCCAGAATTGCCACAGTCGATACGGTCATAAAGACCCAACGATGGTCTTTCAATATCCCAAAGGAAGCGCCGGTGTTTTCCACATACGTCAGGTGCAGAACATCCTCGATGATCGGAAAGGTTCCGATGGGCTTGAGGAGCTTGACCGTCAGAATTTTGCTCAGCTGATCGAGCACCACAACCGCGGCGATGACCAGCACTTCCATGATCAAAAGTATTTTCTTCTTCAATTTCACTCAGTTCAGGCCCACGATCTCGGCGCAGCGGGCGCAGATGTGGAGGCCGTCAACCTCTTTGCAGTCCGACGTGTAGTTCCAGCAGCGGTCGCACTTGACGCCTTCTGCCTTTTCCACCAGCACCTTCATGGCGTTGGCCGTTTCGGCAAAGGCATTCTCGGGTGCTTCCTCTTCCTTCACATAAGCCTGCGAAACGATGAACACGGGGGCAAGCTCGTCGGCGAAAGAGGCCAGCGTTTCCTTAACGGTTTTGTCGGTGGTATAGATGGTAACCTTGGCATCGAGAGACTTACCGATCATCTTGTCGGCTCTTGCGATCTCCAGCGCCTTCATCACGTCGTCACGCAGGTTGAAGAGGGTGTTCCAGCGCTCCTCGATCTCGTCGAAGGCATACTCTGCCTTGGGCAAGGGCATGTCGTTGAGCAGGACCGAACGGGTGTCGTCCTCCTTGCTGTGAGGCATAGCCGCCCAGATCTCCTCGGAGGTGAACGCCAGCAGGGGCGCCAGCATACGGGTGAGGGCATTCAGCACCAGATACATAACCGTCTGAGCCGAACGGCGGGAGAAGCCGTCCTTCTTATCCACATACACGCGGTCTTTGGTGATGTCGATGTAGAGTTTGGACATATCGATGGTGCAGAAGTTGTTGATATAGTGATAGATCAGATGGAACTGGTAGGACTCGTAAGCCTCACGGACATTGGCAACCAGCTTGTTCAGACGGCTGAGTGCCCACTTGTCCAGCTCGGGAAGCTTGTCAATATCCACCATATCCGTATCGGGATTGAAGTCGGTGCCGTCGCCCAGGTTGGCCAGAATGATACGGGCGGTGTTGCGGATCTTGCGGTAGATCTCGGACAGCTGCTTCAGGATCTCATTGGAGATCTTCACGTCGTTGGTGTAGTCCACCGAGGAGACCCACAGACGGAGGATATCCGCGCCGAAGTTCTTGATGACGTCGGCAGGATCGATGCCGTTGCCCAGAGACTTGGACATCTTGCGTCCCTCCAGGTCGATGATCATACCGTGGGTGAGGACGGTCTTATACGGAGCGCTGCCTCTGGTGGCAACAGCGGTCAGCAGAGACGACTGGAACCAGCCGCGGTACTGGTCGTTGCCTTCCAGATACAGGTCGCAGGGGAATGCGTCGTTGTAGAATTTCTTCAGCACATAAGCATAGGAGCTTCCCGAATCGAACCAAACGTCCATGATGTCGGTCTCCTTGCGCATATGGTGTCCGCCGCACTTGGGGCAGACAGCAGCATCGCCGATGATCTCCTCCACGCTCTTCTCAAACCAGGCGTTGGAGCCTTCCTTGCCGAAGAGGGTGGCAATGCGGTCGATGGTGGTCTCGTTCAGCAGAGGCTCGCCGCAATCCTCACAGTAGAAGATCGGGATCGGAACGCCCCAGGTTCTCTGACGGGAGATGCACCAATCGTTGCGGTCCTTGACCATGTTTTCCAAACGGACCTCGCCCCAGGAGGGGATCCACTTGACATCCTTGATGGCATCGAGAGCCTTCTGACGGAAGCCCTCAATGGAGCAGAACCACTGCTCGGTGGCGCGGAAGACGATGGGAGACTTGCAGCGCCAGCAGTGCGGATACTGGTGGATGATGCGCTGGGTTGCCAGCAAAGCGCCGCTCTCGCGGATGTCCTCCAGAATGGCCTTGTTGGCCTCATCCGTGGTGAGACCGCAGTACTTACCGGCCTCCTCGTTCATGCGTCCGTGGGAGTCCACGGGAACGGTCATGCCGATGTAATCGTACTTGCGGCAGATCTCAAAGTCCTCAACACCGTGGCCGGGAGCGGTGTGAACGCATCCGGTACCGCTTTCCAGCGTAACGTGGTCGCCGACGATGATGTGGGACACACGGTCAACAAAAGGATGCTGAGCTTTCATGCCCTCGAACTCGGCGCCGTTCATCTTGCCGATGATCTCAAAGCCGTCCAGAGCGCAAACAGAAGCAACGCTCTCCACCAGCTCGGAGGCGATGATGTATACATTGTCTCCGTGCTTGACGAAGGAATATTCAAATTCGGGACCGAGGCAGATCGCCAGGTTGGCAGGCAGCGTCCAGGTCGTGGTCGTCCAGATGACGAAATAGACGTTGTCGGTGCTGCCGATCAGGCTCTTGATCTTGCCGCAGTCGTCGGTGAGAGCAAACTTGACATAGATCGAATCGCACTCGTCCTCGGAGTACTCGATCTCAGCCTCCGCCAAAGCGGTCTCATCCTTTGCGCACCAGTAGACCGGCTTCATACCCTTGTAGATATAGCCGTTCTTGGCCATCTCGCCGAAGATGCGGATCTGCTGCTCCTCGAACTCGGGAATGATGGTGTAATAGGAGTTGTCCCAGTCGCCGATGACGCCGAGGCGCTGCATCTGGGCCTTCTGCTTGTCTGCGTTTTCTTTGGCAAACTCGCCGCACTTCTTGCGGAAGGTGGCGGTGTCCATCTCGTTTCTCTTCACGCCGTGCTTCTTGATCATCTGGTTCTCGATCGGCAGGCCGTGCGTATCCCAGCCGTGGATATAGGGAGCGTTGAAGCCGCTCATGTTCTTGTACTTGATGATAAAGTCCTTGAGAAGCTTGTTCAAAGCATGTCCAAGGTGAATGTTGCCGTTGGCATAGGGAGGGCCGTCATGGAAAATAAAGTGGGGCTTGCCCGCATTTTTCTCCATCAGACGTCCATACAGATCCTCCTGCATCCATTTTTCCTGCATCAGAGGCTCTTTGTTGGGCAAATTGGCCTTCATCGAAAAATCGGTTTTCGGAAGGTTCAGGCTTTTGGTGAAATCGGTCGACATGATTGTTTCCTTTCAATCTATATGAGGATGTTGATAACTCTTGAAATGCAAAGCATGAAAGTCGGGCGGTCGATGGCGGCCGCCCGAGAATGGTTATTTCTTGTTTTCGTCGGTCTTCTTTATCTCTTCTTCATAGTTTTCCGGCGTGGAATAGACAAGCTTGAACTCCTCCTCGGCGGACAAAGGAGCTTTCGCCGCAGAAGCGGGCGCACCGCCCTCGGCAACAGCCTGCATATCCGCAGACGATTCGGGCTCTCTTTGAATCTCCTCTTCGGATGTGGCGGACTCGTCCTCTTTGCCTGTGATGGTCTTGTTCAGCTGCTTGATGGTCTCCTTAACGCTCTTCACGCGGTAGATCATCTTGGGAGTGGCACTTCCCGAAACGGCGGAATCGTCCACATCAACGCTTTCGATGGGATCAACGCGCTCAATGGCTGCAGGTGCGGCCTTGGCAGGAGAAGCGGCCTTTGCCGTCTGCTGAACGGGAGAAGACTCCGCGGCAGGAGCGGTACGTCTCTGCTGAGAAGACACATAGTCCTCAACGTTGTTCTTGATGCCCTGCACGATGCGGGCGGCAAACAGATCATCGGGAAGATTGTACTCAGCGATGTCCACATCCGGCGAGATCTGATCCATCAGATCCAGATGCTTGGCATACTGCGCCATCAGCTTCTGCTTATACTGCTCCGCGCACTTGTGCAGAGCCATCAGCGTATCGCGCTCCTTGATGACCTCCTCCTTGAACTCCGCGATGATGCGGTCACAGCTGGTCTTGGCGGAGCGGATGATGATCTCGGCGCGCTCATTGGCTTCGGTGGTGATCTTGGCGCTGGCACGCTGGGCATTGATCAAAGCGCTGCGGATCGACTCCTCATCGCTCTTGAACTGCTCCAGACGGGTGTTCGCCGTTTTCAGCTTTCTTTCCAGCTCATCGTTTTCACGGTAGAGCTCGGTGTACTTTTCGATGATGAATTTTATATGTTCGTCGACTTCAACCGGATTGTAACCCCTTACAACACGGGTGAAATCTTTGTTTTTCAATTCGTGCGGAGGCAGCATATTGCTCATTCCTTTCGTCTTATTTTAAAAACTCCAACAGGTTTACGGTTAACATCAAAACTAAAAAAGTCAGAAAAAACGAGATGTCGAACGGCATTTGCCTGACTGCCTCAAAGCGGTCCAGAAAGCTTGCGATCGGGGAAACGATCGCCTCGGAAACCGCGTCGCAAAAATCGATCAGCTTATTTTCGGCATCAAAAGGAAGCCATGAGGCGATTGCACTGATCATCATGATCCCTGCAATTCCCCACACGCCCACATAAACCGTGTTGACAAACACGTACCAGATCTGATCCATCATGTCTCAGGCTCAGATACCGTTGTAATATTCGCCGCCCTCTTCTTCCTTTTCTCTCTCAACGGAAGCCTGCTGCTCGGCAGCGGCCGCCTGATCGTTGGACACGTCGATGTTGCTCGGCGTGATCACATAGGTGTTGTTTGCCACCTTCTTCAGCTGACCGTTGATGGAATAGGCGACACCGCTGAGAAAATCGATGATTCTCTTACTGGTCTCCTTGTTGGTTGCCTCCAGGTTCAGAACCACCGTGCGGCGGTTGAGAAGGTGATCGGCAATCTGCGTGACATTCTGAAATTTCTCGGGACGAACCACCTTCAGCTCCAGCGCGTTGGCATTGATGCTCATCGATGCGCTCTGGCCGGACTGCCCCTGCGACATCGGTTGCTGATAGTTCATCTGATAGGTCTGCGCTCTGTTTTCGGGTTCATCGTAGTTCTCTCCGTAGTAATCGTCGTCGCCGACGCCGTACAGATCGTCCTCCGCACCGTTATAATCCCCTTCGATGCTGGAAGGATTGATGATCCCCATCAGTTTATCCTTGAATCCCATAATAGACCTCCAAATATTGGTTTATATAAAAATATTATTAACAGCGTTTATCGGTTTTAACGGTTGTAGATCCGTTCGCCGAAAAGCGACGAGCCGATCCGCACGCAGTCTGATCCGCAGGCGATGGCTTCTTTGTAGCTTCCCGACATTCCCATCGACAAAATGGGTATATTTATATTATGTATTTTTTTTTGCAAAATGTCAATAAATATCGAATAAGTTTCTGAAAAATATTTTTTCTTTTCCTCGGCATCGGCGCTCAGCGGAGCGATGGTCATCAATCCGCGCACCGAAATGGCCTCTCTTTTCTGCACCTCGGCCAGAAAATCCTCGAAATCCTCGGGCATCACACCGCTTTTGCTCTCCTCACGGCCAATGTTGACCTCAATGAGGCAATCGGTCTTTTTGCCGAGACGGCGGCTTCTCGAATCGATCTCATCGGCCAGCGACAGGCTGTCCAGCGAATGGATGAGACTGACTTTATCGATGATATACTTGACCTTGTTGGACTGAAGCTTGCCGATGAAGTGAACATCGACGTTTGTCAGATCCAGCGCTTCGTATTTATCCAGAAGCTCCTGCACACGGTTTTCGCCGATGTTGCGCACGCCCAGCGTTTGGGTGACATAATTGATCACCTCGGCGCTGACCGTTTTGGTGGCCGCAAGAAGCATCACATCCGCTTCTCTGCCGGCCGCCGTCTTTGCTTCCTCGATCCCGCGGCGGATCTCTTCCAGATTCTTTTGCAGGATGATCTTGCTTTCTTCGTTGATTTGCTGAATGGACATGGTCTCTGCCTTTCTTATCTGTCAACGGCGATCTGCCGACGCTTGTGCATCAACGGCTATGCATCAACGATCTTGCCGTCATACAAGCCGGTTCCCTTGGTGATGATCAGGTCATACAACCCGAGCTTTATCTGATAGTTTTCATCCTCCATCCAGGTGGGCTGCTCCTTGACGATGTAATAATCGTTCTGCTCGAGCAGCGGCTCAACGGTCTTGAACTTAACCACATTGCCCACCAGAATGTACACGCCCTGCACACCGTCCACCATGCGTACCGACGACAGCGGCACCTTGTAGCCGGTGTACTCGCTCTGCACCACCTCGATCTCCTGCTTGCGCAGATAGTTGAAGCCCTCGGGCAAAGTACCCGTTTGGAACAGGAGCAGGATGCGGTCGGAATCGGTGGGGGAGACGATCCTCTGCAGCTTCATGGAGATCTCCTCGGAGGCGGAATAGGGGAAGATGACACGGTAGGAGCTTCCCTCGGAGAAAAAGCGATTCTGCTCTTTGGTGATCTCGCACACGATGTACCAATTGTAATCGGTGACGATCTTGCCCACGGCGTTGCCCGATCCCGACGACGGCTCGGAGGAGACCATACGGTCAAAGCTCTCCAGCGTCAGCGACTCGGCTGCTTCCACGGTAAAGATCGATTCATAGCCGTCCACGGTGGTATAAAAATATCCCGACCGATCGGCATACAGCGTTTCGGAAATATCGCTCATCTGCGAAGCAACGGCATTTCGCTCGTTGCGATAGGAAACGATCTTGTCATCAAAGCTCTCCACCGCCTGCACCACGATCTGGCGCTTGTTCAGCAGGGTGAGAAGCTCGTTTTTCTTCCGCAGGGCATATTCCAGATCGCCCTGCTCGATCTTTTCTCGAATCGAATAATACAGCTCGTTGATGCGGCTGTCGATGATCTGCGTGTCGGAGGAGGGATTGTTTTTCTCCTCGTTGCTGTTCTCAAGAACCGCGATCTTGTTGTCGATCTCAATGATCTCCGCGGTCAGCGTCCGTCCGCCCTCGTCGGAATACACATCGGCGATCTTGGCGTTTTTGGACACCTTTTCGCCGTCCTCAAAGGCATAGTTGACACCGCCGCCCGTCTTGGCATACAGCACCGTCTCGTTGCGGATCACATAAGCATCCAGCGTCAGCGTTTCGTGCTGTGTGGTCAGGAAGGCAGGCTCGGTCTCGATCTCCACGTTGAAGCCGTTGAACAGATGATACAGGAGGTAGAAGATCACAAGCAGAGACAGGATCGCGGTCAGCACATACCGTCCCACTTGCTTCAAAAAAGCAGTATCCATAACGCTCCTTTCCTCATGCTCATCCTGCACGGACAGAGACGGCCTTTGCCGTCATGCAATCCTCAAATTCCAACTTTATTATTATACCATAAACAAATCGCCATATAGCAATTTTAACGATTTTTTTACTATTTCTTCACAATCTGCACATTCATCCACCCACAGCATCGGATACTTTTTGGCCGAAAACCAGGTGAGCTGACGCTTGGCATAGTTGCGCGTGTTTTTTTTGATCGCCTCCACCGCCTCGCTCAGCGAACAGCGGCCGTCAAAATGCGCGATCAATTCCTTATAGCCGATGGCTTGCGATGCGGTTTCGCCGTAGGCCTTTTCGTCGTACAGCCTCTCCGCCTCCTCGTAAAGACCGGCATCCATCATCATCTCCACGCGCTGTTCGATGCGGCGGTAGAGACGCTCGCGGTCGCGGAAGGCCAGACAGATCACGCGCGCATCATAGCGCAGTCCCTCCTCGCGGCTCTTTTCGTCCCAATAGGTCTTGCTCTTCCCCGTGACCTCATAGACCTCCAGCGCGCGGACAACACGCTTGACGTTGTTGGGATGGATGGCCTCCGCCGAAGCGGGATCGACCTGCTTTAACAGATCGTGAAGCGCTTCGTTTCCCTTTTCTTCGGCGATCGCATGAAGGCGCTTGCGGCAGTCCTCGTCGCTTCCGAATTCACAGTGCCGCTCAGGCTTCAGCGCCGAATCGAGATAAAGCCCCGTTCCGCCGCAAAAGATCGGCACCGATCCGCGCGAAAGAACATCCTCGGCCGCTTTGACCGCCAAGGAAGCATAATCCGCGCAGGAAAAGGATTCCGACGGATCGGCAATGTCGATCAGATGGTGAACAATGCCCTCCTTCTCCTCCTCGGTGGGCTTGGCAGTTCCAATGTCCATGCGGCGGTAGATCTGCATCGAATCGCAGGACAGGATCTCTCCGCCCAGCCTTTTTGCCAACGCGATGGAAAGGGCGGTCTTGCCGGATGCGGTCGGGCCAACAACGGCCAGCACCTGCTTCTTTTCGCTCACGCTCTTCCCTCCCTTCGGTCACAACCGAAACATTTCCATGACAAAAATACGTCAAGCCCCTTGACAAAGAACAAAAGTTCTTGTATACTAAGAGCGTGATAAGAACACTTGTTTGTTTTTTTAACGGTCAGCTGCGATCTCTGCCGCACATACAGTGCGTGCAAAGCTTGCAGCGGTCCATCCCTGTTGCTTTTTCCATATCATCGAGACGGTTATACTTCAGCGTGGTGAATTTCAGCTCCTTGCGGATCTCCTCCTGCATCGCCTGATAGCGGCGGCTGTCGGGATCGGCATACTCCTGCAGCACCTCATCGCTGACCGCACCGCCCTCCAGCCGTTCGATGACGCGGCGGGTGATCAGCTCGCTCTCACTGCGGGAGCGGGAAAAATTGAGATAAGGGCAGGAAAACAAAATCGGCGGGCAGGCAGGACGGACATGAACCTCCTTCACACCGCTGCTGTACAGAAACTCTGCCGTTTCGCGCAGCTGGGTACCGCGGACGATGGAGTCATCGATGAGAATGATGCTCTTATCGCGAAGCAGTGCATCCACCGCAATCAGCTTCATATGAGCGATCAGATTGCGCTGACTCTGATTCTGAGGCATAAAGGAACGGGGCCACGTAGGCGTGTACTTGATAAACGGACGGGTGAAGGGGACGCCCGAGGCATTGGCATATCCGATGGCATGAGCCGTTCCCGAGTCGGGGACACCCGCCACTGTATCGGCCTTGATGTTATCTCTCGATGCCATCAAAGCACCGCAGTTATACCGCATCTGCTCCACGTTCAGCCCCTCATAAGCCGAGGACGGATAGCCGTAATACACCCAGAGGAAGGAACAGATCCGCATATCCTTGCCGGGCTCGATCAGCGTTTCACAGCTTTCGGGCGTGATGAGCACCACCTCCGAAGGACCGAGCTCCTTGTAGTCGCTGTAACCCAGATTGAGATAAGAAAAGCTTTCAAAGCAGACGCAGAACGCATCGTCCTTCCGCCCCACCGCCACAGGGGTTCTTCCGTAGCGGTCACGGGCGGCATAGATGCCTTCGGAGTTAAGCAGGAGCAGGGACAGCGAGCCGTCCACGATCTCCTGTACATAGCGGATTCCCTCCACGATGCTGTCCTTCTGCGCGATCAGGAACGCCACCAGCTCGGTGGGATTGATGCGTCCGCCGCTCATGGCGAAGAACTGCGTTTTGTTGTCGCGCAGAGCCGCTTCCACCAGCTCATCCAGGTTGTTGATCTTGCCGATGGTGGAGATGGCAAAGCTGCCCAGATGCGAGTGCAGGATCAGCGGCTGGGGCTCGTAATCCGAAATACAGCCGATGCCCATGTGCCCGTTCATCTGCAGCACGTCCTTTTCAAACTTGGTTCGGAAGGGCGAGTTTTCTATGTTATGTATCTCTTTTTCCAATCCGTTCGGTCCGTATACGGCCATGCCGCCGCGCTTCGTTCCCAAATGGGAATGATAGTCGGTTCCGAAAAAGAGGTCGTTGATGCAATTTTCTTTGGAGGCAACTCCGAAAAATCCGCTCATGGTATTCTCCCTTTGTTTTGGTATCTGGATTTGTACAGTATATCATAAAATCAACAAAAAGTCAATCACTTCCCGCTCTCCGCAGAAAAGATTCAAAAAAAAGGAAGGCCTTTATGGAACGAATCATCCTTCACTGCGATCTGAATAACTTTTTCGCCTCCGTTGAATGCCGCAATCATCCCGAATTTGCGGGCAAGCCTGTAGCCGTCTGCGGAGATGCCGCCCAGCGTCACGGGATCGTGCTGGCCAAAAATGAGATCGCCAAGCGATTCGGCATCAAAACCGGCGAGACCATCTGGCAGGCCAGGGGCAAATGTCCCGAGCTCATTCTCGCCGAGCCTCATTACGAAACATATCTCTCCCTCTCCAAGCAGGTGCAGGCGATCTATTCCGACTATACCGACCTGGTGGAGCCCTTCGGCATCGATGAATGCTGGCTGGATGTCAGCGGCTCCACGCTTCTGTTCGGCAGCGGCAAATCCATGGCCGACAGCATCCGCGAGCGCGTGAAAAAAGAGATCGGGCTGACGGTCTCGGCGGGCGTTTCCTTCAACAAGGTCTTCGCCAAAATGGGAAGCGATATGAAAAAGCCGGACGGCACCACGCTTATTTCCAAAGAGGAATTTCGGGAAAAGATCTGGTCTCTGCCCGCCAATGAGATGTTCGGCATCGGCGAAAAGACTTACAAGGCTCTGTGTAAGAGACGGATTCTGACCATCGGCGACATCGCTTCCTGCAAGCCGTCCACCATGGAGTACTTTTTCGGCAAGAACGGCCTTTCCATGTGGGAGAATGCCAACGGCCGCGACCTTTCTCCCGTCTCTCCCGTTTCCTACCGTCCGCCGCTGAAGTCCATCAGCCGTTCCTCCACGCTCTGCCGCGATATCACAGGCGAGGAGGAGATCTTAGCGGCGGCAACGCTGTTGGCACAGGATGTGGGCCAAAGGCTCCGCGAGCAAAGGCTGTCTGCCAAAAACATCTGTCTGGGGCTTCGGAGCAGCTCGCTGGAATGGCGGGAATATTCGCTCTCCCTGCCCTCTCCCGTCAGGGGAACGGCCGAGATCCTCTCCCACATCAAGCACATCTTCCGATCCCGCCAAACCTTACAAAGAGACATCCGTTCGGTCTCGGTGAGAGTGTCCGATCTGACCGCCGACCATCTGCCTGTCCAGCTGGACCTGTTTGCCGACACACAAAAGGAGATCCGTCAGGAAACGCTGGAGCAGACCGTGGACGACCTGCGCCGCAAGCACGGTTTTTCCTGTCTGATGCCCGCTGTCTGCCTGGGGAGGGATTTCTTGAACACACAAAAGCCGACGCGCTGTGCCTTTTCCCGTTCATGAGAATCAAGACGAAAAAAGCGGGGATCATGCTTCCCCGCTCGTATCGTCCGGATTTGATTTTTTGCGCTTGACTTTGGCCAAGGGGTTGGCATCCATGGCCTTTTCCATGCTTTCGTCGCTGATGTGCGTATAGATCTGGGTGGTGTTCAGCTGCTCGTGGCCGAGGATATCCTTCAGCACACGCACGTCCACCTTGCCGCTCTGATACATCAGCGTGGCCGCCGTGTGACGGAGCTTGTGAGTGGAATACTGCTTATAGCCCAGTCCCGACGAGGACAGGTGCTTTTTCACCAGCCACTGGACGGTCTTATGGCTGATCCGCTGACCGCGGGAGCTGAGGAAGAGCGCATCCCGTTCGCCCGGCTTGATCTCCTTGGGACGCACCTTCAGATAATCGGCGATCGCCTCGCGGCAGGCATCGTTGAGATACACGATGCGCTCCTTGCTTCCCTTACCGATCACGCGCATGGAGCGGAGCTCCTCATCCATGTTGCTCAGATTGATCCCCACCAGCTCGCTGAGCCGCAGACCGCAGTTGAGAAAGAGCGTGAGGATGGCGTAATCCCGCTCGCGGTTCTTGCTGTCCTTATCCAGCCGCACCGTATCGAGAAGCGACAGGCTTTCATCCACGGTCAGATACTTGGGAAGACCGGATCGGAAGCTGGGGCTGTCGATGTTGGCGGCGATGTTCTCCTCCAGCATTCCGTGCTGGACAAGGTACTTATAAAACGAGCGGATCGAGGAAAGCTTTCTGGCGCGGGCGCGGGCATGGTTATCCCGCTCGGTGGCGATGTAATTGAAAAACTCGTAGATATCCTCCAGACGGACCTGCTCCATAAAATGCAGATCCACGCAACGAATGTCGATTTTGGAAAATGCCTCGTCCTTGGTGGAGATCCCGTCCCGCTTGGCAATCAGGAAGCGGAAAAAGAGCGTGAGATCGATCAGATACTGCTCCACCGTCTTCTCCGAGCGGTTCTGCACCGTGCGCTTGTAAAAAATGTATTTGTTCAGGATTTCGGGAATGTTGTCCATATGTTTCTTTCCTGTGCTTGCATTGTTAATATTTTTTGTTTATAATAAGGGTATCATACGGTTGTAAATACGAAAAAAGGATGCTTTGTCATGAAACACATCGTTACCGCCATCAAGGAAAACACCTCAACGCTTTTGAGCTTTATCGTCGCACAGCTGGGCATGATGATCTTCGGTCTGGTGGTGATCGGCGCCTGCATCGGCATCGGGAACACCACGCTGACCATCGTTGCCAGCCTTTTCACCATCGGCTTCTATCTGGCGCTTCTTTACAACAAGGCCTGGCTGATGGGTGCCAAGGACCGCATCCGCATCGACGGCGGACGGCTTGAGCCCATGCCTCTCAAGGGACTTCTGATCGGCGCGCTGGCCAATCTGCTCAACCTTGTTCTGGCCATCCTCGCCAACATCGGCTTCGCTTTTCTGAAAGCAGACGATGTGTTCCATTGGGGCAACCAGCTTTACTACACCGCAAAAGGTCTCTGGCGCTTCCTGCACAGCTTTTACATCGGCGTGCTCAATCTGCTCCAGCCCTTCTTCCAGGTGCCGCTGACCGACGGTCTGTTTGACATCCACCCGCTGTGGCTGCTTATCCTGCTTCTGCCCGGACTGACCGCCTGCACCGCCGGCTATCTGATGGGATCGAACAACCTGCGTATTCTCGGCTTCTTCGGCATCCCCATGCTCAGTTCGGATACCAAAAACCGATAAACACACATCCTTCAACGAATCAAAGATCGCCCCGTTTCATATAGTGGAAGTACGATATTTCCGATGAAACGGGGGATTTTTTTGTCTACATTCAAGTTTGCTCTGTCTTTTCTCGCCTTCATTCTCCTCTTCACGCTCTGTACGCTGGGGCTCGGTGCGCTGTTTTCCGCCGTATGGGAAAAAGAGGCAGTCCGCGAGACCGATCTGCCGGCCGAGTCTCTGCCCTGCACGGTCATCGATGCCGGGCACGGCGGTGAGGACGGGGGCGCTTCCGACAACGGATTGACAGAAAAGGATCTGAATCTGGATCTGTCTCTCCGCCTGGCCGCTTTGTACGAGGTGGCAGGTCTTCCCTACCGTCTCACACGGGACGACGACCGCCTTTTGTACAAGGAAAAGGTCAAGGGAACGCTGAAAACGCAGGATCTGCGCGCACGCGTTGACATCGCAAACGAATACAAGGACGCTCTTTTTGTCTCTCTGCACATGAACCGTTTTCCCGCCGAAAGCTGCAAGGGGCTTCAGGTGTGGTATTCGCCCCATCACAGGCAAAGCCGTTTGCTGGCCGAAGCGATCCGAGCAAGCGTTCAGGCGCATCTGCAGCCCGACAATCAACGGGCCGTCAAGGAAGCCGGAAGCAGCATTTTTCTTTTGCATCGGCTGGAATGTCCGGCCGTCCTTGTGGAATGCGGATTTCTCTCCAACAAACAGGAAGCGTCGCTATTGGGCGATCCGTCCTACCGCGCTTCCCTTTCGGCAGTCTTGTTTTCGGCCATCCTGCCGTCTGTCACAGAGTCGGAGCGTGCGTGAACAACAGGATCAAAAGATCTGCAGAGCGTCGAAGATCGAGCGGACATAGATCGGCTCGATGCCCTCCACATGGATGGTCTCGCGGCCGCGGAGCTTCTGCGGAAGAATCGCCTTTGTGAAGCCGAGACGGCTGGCCTCCTTCAACCTCTGCTCAGCCGAGGGGACCGCACGGCATTCGCCGGCCAGACCGATCTCTCCGAAGGCGATCAGATCATCGGGCACCGGCTTATCCTTGATGCTGGACACCAGCGCCAGGCAGGCGGCTAAATCTGCGGCAGGCTCGTCGATGCGGATACCGCCGATGACGTTGAGAAAGACGTCGTTGACCGAGAAACGGAGTCCCAAGCGCTTTTCCAGCACCGAGATCAGCAGGTAGGCACGGTTGTAATCGATACCGTTGGCCGTCCGCTTGGCGGCGGGAAAGCAGGTTGGCGTGACCAAGGCCTGCACCTCGGCGATCAAAGGCCGCGTGCCCTCCATGATGCAGACCGCGCAGTTGCCCGACACGTTTCGCGGGCGCCCTGCCAACAGCATCTCCGAGGGGTTTGGCACCTCCATCAGACCGCTTCCCGTCATCTCAAACACACCGATCTCATCGGTGGAGCCGAAGCGGTTCTTGTTGGCGCGGATGATGCGGTAAAGCTGACGCTTTTCGCCCTCAAAATACAGCACGGCATCCACAATATGCTCCAGCACCTTCGGCCCGGCGATGCCGCCCTCCTTGTTGACGTGACCGACCAGCAGAACCGAAAAGCCCTCGTTCTTGGCCTTTCCGATCAGCCGCATGGCCACCTCCTTCACCTGCGTCACACTGCCGGGAGCGGAGGGGAAATGGCGGTCGAACATGGTCTGGATCGAGTCGATGATGATGATGTCGGGCGAGAGCTTATCACTTTCAGCCAGCACGCGCTCGATATCGTTTTCGGTCAGCACATACAGCTTGTCGTTTTTCACATTCAGGCGCTCGGCACGGAGCTTGATCTGTCCGCGGGATTCCTCTCCCGACACATACAAAACCTTCTTGGTCTTGCACAGACAGCCCGAGATCTGAAGCAGCATGGTGGATTTGCCGATACCGGGCTCGCCCGACAGCAGAACCACCGAGCCGCTGACCAGTCCGCCGCCCAGCACACGGTCAAGCTCGTCCATTCCCGTGGATGAACGGATGTATTCGGGCAGGTCGCCCTCACTCAAGGGCGAAGCGGTGTTGTTATAGGAAGCGAAGCTGCGCTTTCCGCTCTTTCCTTCGGCAACCTCCTCCTGCACAGTCTCCTGCTCCTCAATGGTGTTCCAGGATTTGCAGGCAGGACACTGCCCATACCATTTTGTTGTCGTGTTGCCGCACTCGGTACAGCAATAGAGTCTTTTTTCAGCCATGGTCCTTCTCCCGTTT
Source organism: Oscillospiraceae bacterium (assembly GCA_015063795.1). Taxonomy (GTDB): domain Bacteria; phylum Bacillota; class Clostridia; order Oscillospirales; family CAG-272; genus SIG694. Next base: position 172,827 of record SVTL01000002.1, on the reverse strand, counting down.
CTTCACTTGCTTGCTTCTTCTTTACAGGATCTCATACAGCGAAGCGGCCTCGGCCTTCAGCGTGTGCTCCTTGACATCCTTCACCCGCACCTTCAGCGTCCGTTCGCCGAAGGTGACTTCGATGATGTCCCCCTCCTTCACGTCATACGATGCCTTGGCGGGGCGTCCGTTGACCGTGACATGAGAGGCATCGCAGGCATCGTTGGCCACGGTGCGTCTCTTGATGATTCGGGATACCTTCAAATATTTATCAAGTCTCATAATGTTGTCCTTTCTCTTGCCCGGTCTGCCCTTGCGACGACGGGCTTTGTCTTGCTTCGGATGGAAAAACGATCGTTTCAGGGAAAAGAACAGGCCTTCGGAAGAACCGAAGACCTGTTTGCGGTTATTTGTTGATGGCGTCCTTGATGGATTTGCCTGCGGTGAAGCTCAGGTGCTTCGAAGCGGGAATCGTGATGGTCTCCTTGGTCTGGGGGTTTCTGCCGGTGCGGGCTGCGCGAGCCTTGACCTCAAAGGTGCCGAAGCCGACGATCTGGATCTTTTCGCCCTTTACCAGAGCCTCTTCCAGCGTTTCGAGAAGCGCATTGACAGCAGCCTCTGCATCCTTCTTCTTCAGTTGAGTTTTGGCAGCAACGTTTTCAACGATCTGAGATTTGGTCATGGTGTTTTCCATCCTTCCGTTTTATTAAAACCTTTTGGTTTATTGATAACATGATACAATTCCAATAAAAAATTGCGGTACGCTTGGCAAAACAGGTTTCTTACCAACCATTATTATAACACCTTTGTTCCCATCTTGCAATAGTTTTCACAATATTTTTTACTAATTTTTTCATTATTTATACGTTTTTTCTATGTTTTTTTAGAAAAATCGTCTTTTTTCTGCAATTTTCACTTGGAAACGCCGCGGATGATGCCCTCGTTCGTCTTCTGCAAAAGCTCCTCGGCGGACAGTCCCTTTTCCGATGCCAGAGACACCAAAGCAAACAATGCATCACCGATCTCGTTCTCATTCAGCTCCGAAAGCGTCTTGCCTTCCACCGGCTGAAGCTGCGGCGACAAAGAACGCTTGCGAAGCTTGGAGGCAATCTTCTCGCTCCGCATCAAAGCCGGCAAAGCACGGCAGATGCCGTCCAGCTCCTCGCCCACATTTTTACGCTTCTTGGTCTGCTGCTTGATGGCATCCCAATTGGACAGCACCTCAGCGGCATTGTCAGCCTTCACATCACCGAAAATGTGCGGATGGCGGACCACCAGCTTCTCGCAGATGCCGTTAAGCACATCGTCCATGGAAAAGCGTCCGCTCTCCTCAGCGATGCGGGCGTGGAAAACCGCCTGCAGGATCACATCGCCCAGCTCCTCGCAAAGAAGCGCGGGATCGTCCAGATCGATGGCCTCCGCAGCCTCGTAAGCCTCCTCCAGCATGTTGTTGCGGATGGTGGTATGAGTCTGCTCTCTGTCCCACGGGCAGCCGTTTTCGGCGCGCAGGAGACGCATAATGTCGCAAAGGTCCTCGAATCGATACTGCTTTATGTTTTTGATTTCTTCGGGTGTTTTCATCTTTTTCTTATCCTTTTTCTTAATATACTGTGATACGGTTCGATGGTACTCGTCCGATCGGACTTATTTACGCTCGGATCAGCTTTACCTTTTTCAGCACACGGAGCAGCTTGTCGCCCTTGGGCAGCATGGCAATGTCGTCCTGATCGATGGCCTTGATGAGAAAGATGGCGACGACATACACCAGCACAGCACCGGCGATGGCGATCAGCGTGGACAGCGTGTTGCCGAAGACCAGATCCGCCAGCTTATAAAAGCCGATGGCGCTGAGCGCACAGATAACGCTTGCCAACAGCGGACGGACAAACACCTTACCGATCTGCGGGATCAGCTTGACCTTTTTGGCAAGGAAGATGAAGTTGAGCAGCGTTGCCGTCAGATAGCAGAAGAAGGTGCCGATGGGTGCGCCGTACATTTCAACGCCGGGAATGCCGATGAGACAATAGCTGGACAGCAGCTTCACGCCTGCACCGCAGATCATGGAGATGATGGGATAGCGTTCGCACTTATTGGCCTGCAAAACAGCGTTTGTCACCGACAGCATGCCGAGGAAGAAGACCGACAGCGCCAGAATCTGCAGCAGAGGCGCCGCGCGTCCGATGACCTCGTCGGAATGGTTGCGGAACAGCAGGCGGATGATGGGCTCGGAGAGCACCGAAAGCCCCAAAGCCGAGGGAATGGCAAGGATCGAAGCGATTCTCAAAGCGCTGTTGATGGTGGTTTTGGCCTTTGCCATATCGCCCGAGGAGATGGCCGCGGAGATATAAGGAATGATCGAATAGGAAATGGGATAGATCAGGACGGGAGGCAGATTGAACAGCGGCACGCAGAAGGTGGTGTAGTTGCCGTACAGGGCCGCCGCCAACTCCTCGGTGTACCCAACAGCCTGAAGCCGTCCCGAGATGATCATCAGGTCCACGGTGTTGGCAAGACTCATCATCGAGGCGCTGATCGTGATGGGGATCGCCGTGATGATCAGCTGCTTGGTGATGGTCTTCCATCCCATGACCGGCATGGAAAAGCTGTCGTCATGCAGGAATTCCGCACTGTTCTTTTCGTCGCTGAAAAACCACTTGCTGATGAACAGATAGATCATGCCCGCCAGCACGCCCACGGTCAGACCGGCGATGGAGAAGGCCGCCACAACAGGCAGGCTATACCCCTTTTCGATGGCATAGACCGCAAAGAGAATGCCCAGCAGCAGCTTGCCCAGCGCCTCCAGCACCTGCGAGATCGAGGTGGGAGCCATGTTCTGGAAGCCCTGATAATAGCCGCGGATGGCACTGGCCAGGCAGATGAAAAAGATGGTGGGCGCGATGCCGAGAATGCAGTAATAGGCTCCGTCCATGTGGATCATGCCTGCCAGCAGACGGGCGCCGAGCATCATGATCGATGTGCCCACAGCGCCGATGATCAGGAACAGGATCAGCGCGATCTTGTAAATGTACCGCGTTTCGCGCATGTTGCCCTTGGCGCGGCTGGCCGATACCAGAATGGACACGGCGATGGGAAGCCCCGCGGTGGAGATCATGTAGAAGACCACATAGATGTTATACGCGGCGTTGAAATATCCCATGCCCTCTTCCCCCAGAAGGTCGGAGAGCGGGATCTTATACAGAAGACCGATGGCCTTGACGATGATGTTGGCCAGCGTGAGGATCATCACGCCGGAAAAAAAGAGGTTGCGGTTGCTTTTGACTGCTTTGGACAATGTGTTCACCTGCGCTTAATCAAAATAGTGTAAGCAAATGTCTTTCATGTTGTATTTGATCTGCTCGATGTCAAGAGTCGTAAATTCGCCGTTTTCATAAAGGATGCTGCCGTCAACCATGGTCATGCAGACATTGGAGGCATTGGCGCTGTACAAAAGCGTGTGCAGCGGATCATACAGCGGAATGTTGTTGAGAGCATCCAGATCCAGCGCCACGATGTCCGCGCGGTATCCGACCGCAAGGCGTCCGCTGTTCTCTCGTCCCTGCGCGCACGCACCGTTGAGCGTTGCCATCTTCACCATCTCCGCAGAAGCAATGCCGTCCGCCTTCCGTGTGATGCCCTTCTGCAGGATGGAGGCGATATACATTTCCTTTAAAATGTCCAGCGTGTTGTTGGAGGCGGATCCGTCGGTGCCCAGCGTGACGTTGATGCCCCTTTCCAGCATATCGGGAAGGCGCATGACACCGCTGGCCAGCTTCAGATTGCTGACCGGGTTGTGGGCGGCGGTCACGTTTTTTTCGCGTATGAGCGCCATATCCTCATCGGACACATACACGCAATGCGCCGCTGTGACCGGCACATCCAAAAGTCCTGTCTGCTCAAAGAAAACCAGAGGCGTGATGCCCCGCTTTTTCAGGCAGTCGTTGTGTTCCTTCTCTGTTTCCGACAGATGCAGCTGGACTCCGAGTTTGTTTTCCTTTGCATAGTCGGCAACAGCGCGGCACATCCGCGCCACGTTGGTGTATTCGGCGTGCACGCTCATATCCACGCGGATGCGTCCGTGTTCCGCTCCGTGCCATTCACGGTGCAGCGCCACGCCCTCCTGATAGCGGACAGAGGTTGCAGGCACCTCGTTTTCATCGAAGGAGACGATGGAGCGGGAGAGATTGGCCTTGATCCCGCTTTCGGCAACGGCCTTGGCGGTCTGGTCGCAGAAAAAGTACATATCCGAGAAGGAGACGATGCCGTTTTGTATCATCTCGGCAATGGAAAGAAGCGATGCGCCGTACACCGCTTTGTCGGTCAATCTGTCCTCAGCGGGAAAGATGCGGTCGTTCAGCCAGCTCTGCAGAGGCATATCCTCGCCGTAGCCTCGGAAGAGCGACATGGCGCAGTGGCAATGGGTGTTATAAAGCCCCGGGATCAGCAGGCGGCTTCTCATATCCTTGATCTGATCAAATTCACCCTGCGGACGCTCTTTGCCGATGTAGGTGATCCATTCGCCGTCGGTGGCAAGGAAGGCCTTTCCATAGCCAAGAACGCAGGCATTTTCAAACAAATATTTCACAATCGTCTCTTCCTTTCTCTTAACAGACAGAGCCTCAGCCGAGAAATTCGTGATAAAGAGAATTGGCCGGCAGGTACTCCTCGCCGATCGGCTCAAAGGGTGCGATCTTTTCCATCAGGCGAAGAGCCTGCGGATAATATTCGCTGTCTTTTTCGAGCTGATTCAGCACCGCCGTCAGCGGATCGCGCAGCAGATGCAGTTCATAAGGCATCAGCGAATCGATGTGGATATCGGCGTTCTTTTCATAAGGAAGAATGTTGCGGTCTTCGTTTTCCACAACGCCCTTCCACATGGTAAACGTCAGCGAGGGCGAGGCGCCGCGGAAGCGGTAATCTCTCACCAGTCTCCGCATGAGACGGATCTCGCGGCGGTCAAAGCGGATGCCGTTGTACACAAGGTCGCTGTTGACGGTGATGTGGATGCTTTTCAGCGTTCCTTTGGGAAACAGCTCGATAAACTCGGGGTAGATCGCCTGAATGCCCTCGAAAATGACGATATCATCTGTCTTCGGCTCAAAGGGGATGTATTCGGTGCGCTTGCCCTCGAGAAAGCTGTACACGGGAAGCAGGACCGTCTTTTCCTGTTGGATGGCATCCACGCATTCGCGCAGATATTCCAGATCGATGGCCTTCACCGACTCAAAATCCGGATCTCCTCCCTCTTCCTTAGCCCGCTGCTCCAAAACCGAACGGGAGACGAAAAAATCGTCGAGAGAAATGCGGCGGATGGTGCGTTTGCTGGCGCCGAAATCCTCGATCAGCTTGCGGGCGGTGGTGGTTTTTCCCGCGCAGGTGGGGCCGGAAAGCGCCACATAATGGTTTCCCTCAGAGGCGAGAAAATAGGCCGCCGCATCGTCCATCTGCTTTTCCAGACTCTGCTCGCATTCGGACACAAACGCACGGATATCATCCTCTCCGCGAAGCGTTCTGTTTATGGTTATCACTCGTTCCAAGCTGACCTTCCTTTCGTGCTGCTGTTATGGTGCTTTTTTCTGTTTATCGATTGGGTTCGGATGATTGCGTTTTTTCAGCCGTTTTGGGCAGAATAAAAGTCCTTCATCTCGCGGTAGAAGGCATCGGACTTTTCCGCATCGCCCGAATACTTCAGATATTCATACGGATATTTGGGCATGAAATAGCGCTTGATGCGCTTGTTTTCGCGGTCCACCAGCTTGGTCACCGCGCCCGCGCCACAGGCAAAGATGCTGTGCACCTCTTCCATGATGAAGATGTTGTACAGCCCCTCGTGTCCGTCCAGCGCAAAGCCGACGTTTTCCAGATTGCCCGCCGTGTTCTTCTGGCGGTACATATAATAGGGCGTGTAGTCGGCCAGCTTGGCCTTCAGCTGGGAATAGTCCACGCTCTTGACCGCATCGCCGCTGGAGCGGTGGTAGATCTCGCTGTCGGTTTGCAAAATCTCGGCCGCCCGCTTGACGCAGAAGGTATGGACGGTCAGATTCTCAGGCTTCAGGGCGATCACGCCGTCCACCGAACGGGAGAACATGGTGAACGTCTCGCCCGGCAGACCGGCGATCAGATCGGTGTTGATGCACTTGACGCCGCTGTCGCGCGCGATGGAAAAGGCGCGGTAATAATCCTCAGCCGTGTGGTGACGGCCGATGTCCGCCAGCACGTGATCGGTCAGAGTCTGGGTGTTGACGCTCACGCGGGTGACGCCGTTTTCCACCATCAGCCGCATCTTCCCGGGCGTGATGGTATCGGGGCGCCCTCCCTCCACGCTGTACTCGCGCAGAGAGGCAACGTCCACGTTTTCACCGACGGTCTTCAGCACCCGCTCCAGCTGCGCCTCGTCAAGGACAGTAGGCGTTCCGCCGCCGATGTAAACGGTCAGGATCTTCAGCCCCAGCTCGTTGATGGTCTTCACCGTCCGCTCGATGTCCAGACACAGACGGTCGAGATACTCGGGAAGGAGCGAGAAAAGCTTTTTGGTGGAATAGGAGACAAAGGAGCAATAGGTGCAACGGGAGGGACAGAACGGAATGGAGATGTACAGGCTGCAGGAATCGGGCGGCAGCTTTTTTAAGATCTTATTCTGGAATTTGCAGATGTTGATGGCCAGCGAAGCCTTTTTCGGATTGAGAAAATACTCCTTGGTCAGCCTGCGGCGGATCGAAGCATAGTCCATGCCGTTGGCCACCATATCCGCCACCAGCTTGACGGGGCGGACGCCTGTGAGGATACCCCACGGGGGAGAAAAGCCAAGAAAACGCTTGCCAGCCTCAAAAATGGCTATGCCAGAGGAGATCTTGATGCACTTTTCACGGGTGGGATAAGCAGACAGCGGCTCGGTGTGCGTGGAGGAACGGACGCGGTCGCCCACACGGATGGTGCAGGTCGATTCGATCCCCTCTTCGGTGTCCTTCACGCTCAGCGAGACCACGGGCGTTTGCTCACTCTCAACCTCGTCGGGCGAAAAGGTCTCGCCCGGAAAAAAGAGCAGGCAGAGCGTCTGCAGATAGTATATGTTCACATCGCCTTCGGTTATGAGTATCATCGTTTTCTTTGTTCCTTCTTTATTTCTTATTGGTCTTCTTCAGCACCGCGCTGTCCACGACCAGCGTGATCGGTCCGTCGTTCCGGATGTCCACATGCATCTCCGCACCGAACACACCGCTTCCCACCTCGATGCCCTTTTCCCGCAGTCTCTGCAGGAACAGCTCATACAGCCGCTCAGCCTCCTTGGGCTCGCAAGCACCGAAATACGACGGGCGGTTCCCTTTTTTGTAGTCGGCGGCAATGGTGAAGTTGGACACGACCAGAGCCGCATATCCCTTATCCAGCAGGGACAGGTTGTTTTTGCCGTTTTCATCCTTGAAAATACGCAGGCGCGGGATCTTTTCCGAAAGAAGCTCCACGTCCTCGGTAGTATCGCCCTGCACGGCGCAGAGCAGGATGTTCAGCCCGCGGCCGATCTGCCCGGTCACCTGTCCGTCAACGGTGACCGACGAGGAGGTGACTCTTTGAATGACACAAATCATAGATCAGGTATGTCCTCTCGTAATGTTGAAAATGCCCTGAACGCTCTTGAGACGGGAAATGATCGACTGGAAGTGGTCCAGATTCTTGCATCCCACGATCAGGTTGATCAGCACGCTGTCATTTTCCTTTTTCTGCGTGTTGACCTGGATCAGACTCACGCGCATATCGGCCAGCGCGCAGGTGATGTCGGCCAGCAGTCCGATGCGGTCATTGGAATGAATGACGATCAGCGCCTCAAACAGACCGCCCTGCTCAGATGTTACATCGGGCGCATCCCAGCTGGCCGCCACCCAACGGTCGCGGTACTGCTCTTCGCCATAGTGTGCGTGGACATTAGGGCAGTCGTTTTTATGAATGGAAACGCCGTAATTCTTCGTGATGAAGCCGATGATGCGGTCGCCGGGCAGAGGATTGCAGCACTTGGCAAACTTGACCTGGCAGCCCTCCACGCCGTCGATGATAACGCCGCCGGTGGATTTCTTCACGCGGGACGTGGTCTGGATCTGCTTGACATCGGTGATGACCGGCTCGGGCTGGACCGGCTTGACCACGCGGTCGAACTCGTCGCGCAGCTTGGCCGACAGCTTGGAAACGGCAAGGCCGCCGTAGCCGATGGTGTTGAACAGATCCTCCAGCTCGTGCATGCCGATGCGCTGGGCGACCTTGATGAGGATCTCATCCCGCTGCTCGTCGGTATAGGGACGGCCGAAGCGCTTGAACTCCTTTTCCACCTCGGCTCTGCCCATGAGGATGTTCTCGCTCCGCTTCTCCTTCTTGAACCACTGGCGGATCTTGGCTCTCGCCTCGCTGGTGCGGACGATCTTCAGCCAATCGCGGCTGGGGCCCTTGGAGGAGGACGAGGTGAGGATCTCCACGATCTCGCCGTTCTGCGGAATGCGGTCGATGGGCGCGATCATGCCGTTGATCTTCGCGCCGATCATCTTGTTGCCCACCGCCGAATGGATGGCATAGGCAAAGTCGATGACCGTTGCACCCTGCGGCAGGGTGATCACGTCGCCCTTGGGCGTGAAGACAAAGGTCTCATCGTGGAAGATGTCGATCTTGAGCATGTTGAGGAATTCTTCGGGGTTGGTGTTATAATCCTCATTTTCCACCAGCTTGGAGATCCACTCCAGCTTGTGGTCCACCGTATCGCTTCCCTTGTCGCCCGATTTGTATTTCCAGTGCGCGGCCACACCGTATTCGGCGATGCGGTGCATCTCCTTGGTACGGATCTGTACCTCAAAGGGAATGCCGTCCTTGCCGATGACGGTGGTGTGCAGAGATTGGTACATATTGGGCTTCGGCGTGGAGATGTAGTCCTTGAAGCGCCCGGGGATGGAGTTGAACATATCGTGGATGATGCCGAGGGTGGTATAACACTCCAGCTCGGTCTCCACGATGACGCGGAGCGCATAAAAGTCGTAGATCTCATCAAAGCTCTTGTTCTGCTCGTACATCTTGCGGTAGACGCTGTAAACCGATTTGACGCGCCCCTCCAGCATGAAATGCACGCTTTCCTCGGTCAGGCGAGCGGAAACAAGCTCTCTCGTCTTTTCGATGAAGCCGCGGTTGGCGCCGTATTTTTTCTCGATGTCGGCATTGACCTCCGCATACCCGAACGGATCGAGATAGGACAGAGACAGGTTTTCCAGCTCCTGCTTGATGCGCTGCATACCGAGACGGTGTGCCAGAGGCGCATAGACATACATGGTCTCCACAGCGTTGATGCGCTGCTTCTCTTCCCTCTTGGCGCTGAGCGTCCGCATGTTGTGCAGACGGTCGCAGAGCTTAATGAAGATGACGCGGATGTCCTTGGACATGGCGAGGAACATCTTGCGCAGGTTCTCCATGTGCTCCTCTTCCTTGTCGTCGAAGGGGATGCGGACCAGCTTGGTCAGACCGTCCACCAGCATGGCAACCTCGCTTCCGAAGGCAGACTTGATCTCGCTGACCTCGATGTTGCAGTCCTCCACCGTGTCGTGCAGGAGTGCGGCACAGATCGAATCGGTGTCCAGCTCCAGCCCGGCTACGATCTCGGCCACGGCGATGGGATGGCAGATATACTCCTCCCCGCTCTCGCGGAACTGGCCGCAGTGAAGCTTCCTCGCATAGACATAGGCCTTCTTCACCTTTTCCAGATCATAGGGCTTTCCCGTTTTTTCAAGCAGGAACAGCAGCCGCTCGATCTGGGCATATTCGGTATTGTTCGGATGGGATTCCATCATATTCTTTCCACTTTCGATTTCAGCGTTCTGTAAATATTGGATTTATCGAGATTGATCTTGTTTTTGAACGAATACAGCTTGAAGATGTACTTATCTTCCTCAAACTCGGCCTTTTCCACGCCGAGAATGTTGGTTTCGCGGAGGATGTCGATCACAAAACGGATCTTCACATAGGGCATGTTCTTGATGCGGTGCATCAGCGAATGGATGCTGATGGTGTCGTTGCCCTGGCGCACCTCCTGCTGAATGTAGATGTAGATCTTCACAAAATCGTCGCGGGTGGGGACGATATCCTCATCGGCGCGGATCTTACGGCCTTCCTTGATCTCGTTGTACAGCGCGCGGTCGCCCTCGATGCGCTGCTTCAGCGAGGCGGCGTAGTCGATGTCCTTGACGATCATCTGCACGTTTTTGTTGTTCTGGTATTCGTTGATGTCGATGGTGAACACGATGTCCACATCGTCACCGGGGTAATAATCCAGCTCGGTGATGGGCTTGCCGAAGAAGAGCGCGGTCAGCGACTGGCCGTCCTTCTTCACGGTGTATTTGGTGTGCCGTCCGTTGCCGATGGGCATGCAGTCCACGATCTCGGCGTTGCGGAGCACAAAGGTGGGCATGGGGTTGGCGATGCCGTAGGGCTCGAGCAGATAGAGCTCCTCGGCGAATTCCAGATTCAGATCCTTGGTCTGCAGCTCGCAGTCGATGTCCACGCTGGTGACCAGCGAATCGCCCTTGAGATGCTCTCTGGCATAGGCGTTGATGCGCTCCTTGAATTCCGGCACCTTCGAGCGCTCGATGGAAAGACCGGCCGCCAGCTCGTGACCGCCGTACTTGAGCAGCAGGTCACTGCAATGGACGAGCGCATCGACGATGTTCAGCCCCTTGATGCTTCGTCCCGAGCCCTTGCCCGTCTCACCGTCATAGGAGATGAGGATGGAGGGCAGGTTGTAATGCTCGGTGATGCGGGAGGACACGATTCCGATCACGCCGTTGTGCCAGTTTTCCTCGGCGAGGACGATGATCAGATCCTTGTCGAAGTCATGCTCCTCGTGGATCTTCTTATACGCCTGCTCGATGATGTTGTTCTCCTCGCTCTGACGCTCGCGGTTGATGGAGCAGAGCTCCTCGGCGATCTCCAGCGCCTTGGGCATGGATTCGGTCAGGAAGAGCTCCACAGCGCGCGTGGCGTTGCTGATGCGTCCGGCCGCATTGATACGGGGCGCGATGACATAGCTGATCAGCGTGGAGGTGATCTTCTTCTTTTTCTTCGGATACTTTTTGTCGTTGGGGTTGGCCGATTTTTCAAACAGCGCCTCAAGCCCCACGCGGCGCTTGTTCTCGATCTTGGACAGACCGATGCTGACAATCAGACGGTTTTCGTCCACCAGCGGCATCACGTCGGCCACCGTACCGATGGCGATCAGGTCGGCGTAACGGTCGCAGATGGCGCGGAGATAGTCCTTATCGCCCTCGCCCTTTTGCGCGTATGTACACTCCAGAGCGCAGAGCAGCTTGAACACAACGCCCACGCCTGCCAGCTCCTTGAACGGATAGTCACAGTCCTCGCGGCGGGGGTTGATGACCGCCACCGCATTGGGCAGCTCGTTGCGGCACTCGTGGTGATCGGTGATGATCACGTCCACGCCCTGCGTTTTGGCATACTCGGTCTCCTCCACGGCGGTGATGCCCGTATCCACGGTGATCAGCAGGTTCAGACCGCCTGCCACCAGCGATTCGATGGCGGTGGGGTTGATGCCGTAGCCCTCGCCCGTGCGGGAGGGGATGTAATAGCTGACGGTGGCGCCGCGGTCGCGCAGATACATATACAGGATGCTGACCGAGGTGACGCCGTCTACATCGTAGTCGCCGTAGATGATGATCTTTTCCTTGTTCTCAATCGCCTGCATGATGCGTGCGACCGCCTTGTCCATGTCCTTCAGCTTGAAGGCATCGTGAAACATGACCGTTTCCTTTTTGATGAACTGCCATGCCTTTTCGGTGTCGGTGAAGCCGCGGTTGTACAGCAAAGCGGCCGTTTGACGGCTGATGTGAAGCTTTTCCGCGATCTCGGCGACGGCGGAGGCGCTTTCAGGCTTTGTTGTCGTTACGTTCCATTGTTTTCTTTTGTTCATGATCTATCTTCTCACTTTCATGTATTACAACGTCAAGAATCGACACGATCTCGGAGCGAAGCTCCCTTTTGGCGCGTTGATTCATCCAAAAAGCGGTCAGAGCAAAGGCTGCAAAAGCAGTGACCGCCGCAGCAAGTCCTTTGATCGCTTCCCCCCCCGGCAGAAGCAGATAGGCGGCAATGGCAAGCAGGATCGGCAGGATAAACACAGCAAAGGCATACAGCAGAACAGGTCCGTCCGCCGTTTCGATCTCCACTGTGTCGCCTGCCTGTGCGCCGATGCGGTTGACCGCTTCGGTGCGGATCTTTTGGCAAGCCTTCGGACAGCTTCCCTTGCTGTGACAGCCCGAGCAGGCGTCCTCACGCTCGCATTCGACGATCGCCTTGCCGTTTTTGATCTCAATCACTTTCGCTTTTTGCTTCATATGGGCAATACCTTTTCATGACGGCCAAAGCCGTTTTCAATCCGTCCAAAGCGGCACTGGTGATACCGCCTGCATATCCCGCGCCCTCGCCGCAGGGGTAGACCGCGTTTTGGCCGAGAGCCAGCATGGTCTCCTCATCCCGCTTGAAGCGCCAAGGGGCGCTGGTTCTTGTCTCCGTGCCCGTCAGAATGGCATCGGGCATGCGGAAGGAGGGCATGGTGCGGGCAAAGCCTGCAAGACCGCCCTTGATGCACTCATGCAGAGCCTTCGGAAGAAGAGGTTCAAAATCCGCTTCCCTGCAGGCATTTCCGCCCATATAGCTCGGCAAGACACGCCCCGGTCGGACGGCTTTTGTCGGATCCAGATAGGTGCCGACGGTGGTGATCGGTGCGGAATAGTCTCCGCCGCCGCAGGCAAACGCCGTTTTCTCCAGCTGCCGACGGAAATCGATCATCTTCAAAATGTCAAAGGAGAAATCCGCAGGCTGCAGGGTGGCGAGAATCGCAGCGTTGGCATTGACACCGTCGCGCGCAAAGCGGCTCATGCCGTTGACCGCCACCTGTCCGCGCGAGGACGTTGCCGCCACCACCTCTCCGCCCGGGCACATACAGAAGCTGTATGCCGTGCGGTCGCCCACCCGATGGGAGAGCGAATAGGAGGCTCGGGGCAGCGAAGGATCGCCGGCGTGTTCGCCGTACAGATCGCGCTCGATGTCGCTTTGCAGATGCTCGATGCGGAAGCCTGCCGAAATCGGCTTGGCCTCGGCGGTGAAGCCCTGCTTCATCAGCATCTCCGCTGTGTCAAAGGCGCTGTTGCCGATGGCAAGCAGAAGCGGTCCGCGGGCAAAGCTGCCGTTGCTTGTATACAAAGTATGATCATCAAAGCCCTCCAGACGGGTGCGGTACAGAATGCGTCCGCCGCAGGCTTCGATGCGGTTTTCAATGTGTTTGACCACGCCGAGCAGCTTATCGGTCCCAATGTGGGGCTTGGCCTCGGTCAGGATTTCTTGCGGCGCGCCGAACTCGGTCAGACGGCGGAGAATGTATCGGTTGCGCGGATCGTTGACACGGGTGACCAGCTTGCCGTCGGAAAAGGTACCGGCTCCGCCCGCTCCGTATTGGATGTTGCTCTCCTCGTCGAGGATGCGGGTACGGTAAAAGCACTCCACCTTTTCCCTGCGCGCCTCCACCGAATCGCCCCGTTCGAGAACCAGGGGGCGGTATCCGTTTTCAGCCAGAAGAAGAGCGGCGAACATACCCGCAGGGCCGAAGCCCACAACGGTTGGCGGCGCTTCGCTTTTTTCCTTGCCAAAATCGATGACAAGCTCCTCCGACGGAAGCAGGATGGCATTGAGCGCGGACAGCGTTTTTTCCTCGGCAAAGCGGGAATCGATGACCGCACGCACCGAATATACCAGGCGAAGCTCCCGCCCCTTGCGGCTGTCCACCGATCGGCGGAAGATCGAAAGGCCGCTGTAAGCACTTTTGGGAATGCGCTTTTTCAAACGCTTTTCGCCCTCGGCCAGCGCTTCTGCGGAAGAGGTGCCGACCGGGAGCAGAATATCCTTGAGCAGAATCTCACTCGTTTTCATTTACTGCAGCTTCACCTGAACCTTGTATTCGCCCAGCTCGTACAGCTCGCCGCTCACATCGTCCGAGAATTTTACCTCCAGCGGCAGGAGCAGCGTGGTGTTTCCTCCGGTCACATTGGACAGGTCGAGATGCAGGGTGATCGAATCCTCCGTCAGCTTGGCAAAGGCCGCTTCGGGACCGCGCAGAGTCAGGATCAGGCTCTCATTGGTGATGGTGTATTTCAGCCGCTTCGGATTTTTGACGATGAAAGTGTCCGCCAGTTGTGTGGCGGTGACCGTGCCGATCTGCTTGACGGTGACCGTGGCCGATTCGATGTCGTCCACCAGCTCCAGCCCGACCGGCATGACGATGGGCACCACGACCGTGTTCTCCTCATCGGTCATCTTCTTTTCGTTCAGGTCGGTGAGCAAAACGCCGTTGAGCGAAGCCAGCATCAGCGGCTCACCGCGGACCTTGACGGTGCTCGGCGTCACGTCGATTTTCACATTGCTCTCGTTATAAAAGCCGTATTTGTTTCCCACCACAAGAGGCAGCTCGGCTTCGGAATAGAGATTGACATTCACAGTCACCTCAGTGGCCTTCAGACTCATGTAAGAGCCGGTGACCTCATTTCCGTTTTCATCCACGGGCACCAGCGTTCCGCCTGCGGTCAGCGACTGACGGATGGCGCCCAGTCTCAGCGTGACGCGGGCCGCTTTGATGCGCTCCACCTCCGAGGAGGGACCTGTGACCGCCACCTCCTTCAGCGAGGGAATGGGATCGCCCAGCCAGCAGTTGGATTCAAGAATGTAATCGGTCAGCTTGACCTCCACGGGAACGGTGAGTGACATTTTGCGGTCCACATACACCGAGATGCTGTTGACCGATTTTTCTTTGACGGTGAATTCGCCGGGCGCGACCACCGTCACATCCAGCTGGTGACGGCCAACCGCCGTGATGCCGCCCACGTCCGCATACGCCTCCACCTGCTCCTCGGTGAGCTTGGAGACGGCATTCTTTGGACCGCTCAGCTTCACTTCCACATAATTGTTTGCCCCCGAGATCACCGACCAGCCGTTTTCGCTTTCCAGCTTGATGGCGTTTTCGATCTGCACGGGCACGGTAAAGACAGCCTCGCTCACGGTGTTGTCTACACTCGAGGCATAAAACCAGATGCCGAAGGCCGCCAGAAGGGCGATGATCTTGGCGAGAAAGGATACGATCTTGCTCTGTCCGCCGCTGCTTTCGCTTTCCTCCACGGTCGTGTACATATCATAGCGTTCGCTTTTCTTGCTCACTCGTGACATCCTTTACTCACCGTCCTTTCCTTCTTCGGTTTCATTCCGTCCTTTTTTTCCGATCCGCTTGAACAGATTGCGGCGGATGGAATTGTTCTTCGGCTCGGCCTCCAGCTTGTTTTCAAGCTCCGCTTTCAGCGAAGCGTAATCGTAATTGCGTTTCAGCTCGCCGCGGAAGGCGGTGGAGATCGTCCCCGTCTCCTCGGAGACCACGATCACCAGCGCATCGCTGGTCTCACTCATGCCGATGGCGGCACGGTGCCGCGTTCCCAGATCCTTGACGATATCCGATTCGTCGGACAGCGGCAGGAAGCAGCCCGCCGCAAACAGCCTTGTTCCGCGGATGACCATCGCACCGTCGTGCAGAGGCGAATTTTTGAAAAAGATGTTGCGGATCAGGAAGGGAGAGACATCGGCATTGACAACCGTTCCGCTTTCAATGATGTCGCCAAGGCCGGTCTCGCGCTCAAGCACAATCAGCGCGCCGGTCTTATCCTTGGCCATATCGCACACGCTCTCGCAGATGCCGTTGATCATATTCTGCATCTGCTGGGAGGTCTTCTGCTCGCCGATGCTCTTGATGCCGCGCAGCGAATCGCCGCCCACCTTCTCCAGCACCTTGCGAAGCTCGGGCTGGAAGACGATGAGAATGGCGATCAGTCCCACCTGGAACACGTTTTCCATGATAAAATGCGTGGCCTTCATGTTCAGCACGTTGCTGACGATCTGGAAGATCACCAGCAGCACCACGCCGATGGCCAGCTTGCCCGCCCGTTTGTCCCGGAAGAATTTGAACAGGTAATAGAACAGCACCGCGACCAAAAAAATGTCAACAGCGTCGATCAGACCGAAGGAAAAGGTCTTCATCTGCTCGATAAAGGCGGTATAGGCAGTGGAAAGAAAGGTACGAATGGCATCCATGTATGTTTTCTCCCGCTTATTTTTTATGTAATACTATTATAATACCATATAACTGACAAAAAGGGAATAGTTTTTTTAATATTTAATTATTATTTTATTGTTTTTCAAATATTCATATTTTTTGTTGTTTTCTGTGGTATAATGTTTTTTATATATTTAATATGGGTATTGTTACAGGAAGGAGCTTTGCTTTGTTTACTTACCGTCCCTCCTCCAACATCATCGTCGTCACCGGGCATTACGGTGTCGGCAAGACCAATGTGGCCGTTAATCTGGCGCTGGATCTGAAAAAGCGTTATCGAAAGGTCACGCTGATCGACATCGACATCGTCAATCCCTTTTTCCGCTCGGCGGACAACGAAGAACTTTTGAAAGAAAACGGCATCCGCTGTATCTTCCCTGCCTATGCCAAAAGCAATGTGGACATCCCCGCCCTCTCCCCCGAGATCTATTCGGTGTTTGAGGACGACGGCATCACCGTTTTTGACGTGGGCGGCGATGACCGCGGCTCCACCGTCCTCGCCTCCTTCTCCGACCGCTTCGCCAAAAGCGGATACGAGATGCTGTATGTGGTCAACAAGTACCGTCCGATGATCGAAGATCCGCACGATGCTGTCGCTCTTTTGCGCGAGATCGAGATGCAGTCAACGCTCACCGCCACCCATCTGATCAACAACAGCAATCTGGGCGCGGAAACCGACCGCAGCATCATCCTCTCCGCTCTCCCCTATGCAAATGCGGTCTCAGAGCTGGCAGGTCTTCCTCTGCTCTGCACCGCCGCCGCTGACGAGAGCTTGGATGGCGATGTCCCCAATCTCTTCCCCATCAAAAATATAACAAAATGTTTATACTAAACCAAAGAAAGGTATGAGACTATGAACAAAGTCACATTCAACGCCGAGCGCTGCAAAGGCTGCGGACTTTGCGTAAGTGCATGTCCGAAGAAGATCATCGCTCTGGCCAAGGAAACACTCAATGCCAAGGGCTTCCACCCTGCCGAGATCACCGACGCATCCAAATGCATCGCCTGCGCTATGTGCGCGACCATGTGTCCCGATGTGGTCATCACGGTTGAAAAAGACTAATCACGAAAGGAAACGATACCATGGCCAAGGTTTTAATGAAAGGCAATGAAGCCATTGCCGAAGCTGCAATCCGTTCCGGATGCCGTCACTATTTCGGCTATCCGATCACGCCTCAGACCGAGGTTGCCGAATATATGGCAAAGAAAATGCCCAAGGTTGACGGTCTCTGCCTCCAGGCTGAGAGCGAAATCGCCGCGATCAACATGGTTCTCGGTGCTGCCGCCTCCGGTGTGCGCGCCATGACCAGCTCCTCCTCCCCCGGCATCAGCCTGAAGAGCGAGGGCATCAGCTATCTGGCAGGAAGCGACGTTCCCTGTTTGATCCTCAATGTCCAGAGAGGCGGTCCCGGTCTCGGCGGCATCCAGCCCGCGCAGTCCGACTATTATCAGGCCACCAAGGCCAACGGCCACGGCGACCTGCATCTGCTGGTCTTCGCCCCCTCCTCCGTCCAGGAAATGGCCAGCCTCACCGGCAAGGCCTTTGCCATCGGCGACAAATACAGAATGCCTGCCATGATCCTCGCTGACGGTGCACTCGGCCAGATGATGGAGCCGGTCGATTTCTCCGAGATCGACAATACCGTCGCCGCCGAAAAGGATTGGGCCGCCTGCGGTCACGGCGACAAGAGAAAGAGAAACATCGTCAACTCGCTTTACATACAGCCCGAGGTGCTGGAGGAGCTGGTGGTCGAGCGCTTCAAGAAATACAGCATCGTGGAAGAAAACGAGGTTCTGTATGAAGAATACATGACCGAGGATGCCGACATCGTGCTCGTCTCCTACGGCATTGCCTCCCGTATCTGCAAATCCGCAGTCGCCGCCGCCCGCGCCAAGGGCATCAAGGCCGGTCTGCTCCGTCCCATCACCCTTTGGCCCTACCCCAAGAAGGCCCTCAACAAGCTGGCCGACACCGCCAAGCAGTTCCTCGTTGTCGAGCTGAACATGGGTCAGATGGTGGACGACGTCAAGGTCTCCATCGAATGCAAGAAGCCCGTTTCCTTCTTCGGACGGACCGGCGGTATGCTTCCCGATCCCGCAGACGTTCTCGCGCAGATCGAAAAGCTTGCGAAATAACAGAAAGGAGTCAGAATCACTATGTCCAAGATCGTTTTCCAGAAGCCGAAGGCTTTGACCGACGCTCCCTTCCACTATTGCGCCGGCTGTACCCACGGCATCGTTCACAGACTTGTCGCCGAAGTGCTCGACGAGATCGGCCAGATGGGTAAAACCGTCGGTATCGCCTCGGTGGGCTGCTCGGTCTTCTCTTACAATTATTTTGACTGCGATATGGTCCAGTCTCCTCACGGCCGCGCTCCGGCTGTGGCTACCGGCGTCAAGCGCGCCCATCCCGACAACATCGTCTTTACCTATCAGGGTGACGGCGACCTGGCCGCCATCGGTACGGCTGAGACCGTTCACGCCGCCGCCAGAGGCGAGAACATCACCATCATCTTCATCAACAACGCCATTTACGGTATGACCGGCGGTCAGATGGCTCCCACCACCCTGCCCGGACAGGTCTCCGCCACCTCGCCTTACGGCCGCGATGTCCACCTGCAGGGCAACCCCATCCGCATCTGCGAGATGCTGGCTACGCTGGACGGTACTGCCTATGCCGAGCGCGTTGCCGTGGACTGCGTGAAGAACGTCAATGCCGCCAAGCGCGCCATCCGCAAGGCCTTCCAGACTCAGATCAACAAAGAGGGATTCTCCATCGTTGAAGTCCTTTCCTCCTGCCCGACCTATTGGGGCAAGACCCCCGATAAGGCTCTCGAATGGCTGAGAAGCGACATGATCCCCTACTACCCGCTGGGTGTGTACAAGGACAAAACCGCACAGGAGGACAAATAAGATGATGACGAAAATTTTCATCGCCGGCTTCGGCGGTCAGGGCGTTCTCTTCTCGGGCAAGCAGATCGCCAAGAACGGTATGAACAACGGCAAAGAGGTCACCTGGCTCCCCTGCTACGGTCCCGAATCCCGAGGCGGCACCTCCTACTGCTCGGTCATCGTTGCCGATGAGGAGATCGGCTGCCCGATCATCTCCGATCCCGACATCCTCTTCGCATTCAACCTCCCCTCCTTTGACAAGTTTGAATCCACCGTCAAGAGCGGCGGCACCATGTTCATCGATTCGTCGCTGGTCACCAAAAAGACCGCGCGCACCGATGTGACCGCTTACTACGTCCCCGCCACCGCCATGGCCTCGGACAATGGGCTGACCGGCGGCGCCAACGTGATCATGCTCGGCTACTTCATCAAGAAGACCGGTATGTTCGACAAGGAGGAGTTCGTTTCCCATCTGGTGGACGGCATTCCCGCCTCCAAGGCTCAGCTGATCGAGAACAACAAAAAGGCGTTTGAGCTGGGCTACAACTACGAAATGTAACAAAAAACAAACGGAGCGTATCCATGACAGACAGCGGAAAGAAGATCAACCGAATATTCAAAGCCTTCACCGGCGAGAAAAAGCGGTATTTTACCTCCGCTGTCATCGTGGCCGCCGGCAGGGGCTCGCGCATGGGAGAAACGGCTGTTCCCAAGCAGCTGATGCTTATCAACGGCATTCCCGTCGTCGTCCATACCCTGCTGGCCTTCGAACGATCCGAATATATCAATGAGATCATCGTCGTTGCCCGCGAGGAGGAGCTTGCGCTCTACGACCGCTTCAAAGCCGAATATGGGCTGAGCAAGCTTGTCAAGGCTGTGAAAGGCGGCGAAAGCCGTCAGGCATCGGTGCTGAAGGGCTTTCAGGCGGTCAGCGAATCCTGCCGCTTTGTCTGCATCCACGACGGCGCGCGGTGTCTGGTCACCGATGAGATCATCGAAAACGTCTGCCACAATGCCTACATCCACGGCTGCGCCATCGCCTCTGTTCCCTGCTCCGACACGCTGAAAAAAGAAAAGCAGGGCTTTATCAGCGGCACGGTTGACCGCAGCACCGTGCGCGCCGCACAGACCCCTCAGGTCTTTGATGCGGACATCTACCGCGCCGTTGCCTATACGGCGATCAAGGACAAAAAACTTGTCACCGACGATGCTTCGCTGGCTGAGGCCTACGGCTTCAAGGTGAGGCTGGTGGACGGCTCATCCGAAAACATCAAGATCACACAGCCGGTGGATCTTCTGTTTGCCGAAGCGATCTTGAATCACCGTCAGGCAGGCACCGACGGAATGCAGGAGGAAAAACGATGACCATTCGCATTGGACACGGCTACGATCTGCACCGCTGTACGGTGGGACGTCCCTTCATCCTCGGCGGTGTTGACATCCCCTTTGAAAAAGGTCTGCTCGGTCATTCCGATGCCGACTGTCTTCTGCACGCGATCACCGATGCCATTCTGGGCGGAGCGGCTCTGCCCGACATCGGGCGTCTTTTCCCCGATACCGACGAGGCCTACCGTGGGGCTGACAGCGCTCTCTTTCTGAAGGAAGCGCAGGCGAAGGCAGATGAAAAGGGGTACCGCATCGGCAACATCGATGCCACCGTCATCTGTCAGCGTCCCAAGCTGGCCCCCCACATCGACACCATCCGCGCAAGGATCGCGGAGATCCTCTCCCTGTCGGTCGATCAAGTGAATGTGAAGGCGAAGACGGCGGAAGGGCTGGGCGACATCGGGCGAGGCGAGGCGGTCGAATGCCACGCGGTCTGCCTGCTGTTCGCCCATTGACAGCATAAAAAATGAAAAGCGAGGCAGAGCCGCACAAACATGTGCATACCCTGCCCCATCTATGGAAAGCAAGACACGATCCATTTCAAAAAATGCAAACGTCCTTTGTATGCCGTAAACGGCACGTCTCAAATGGTCTGTTTTGCGTATGCTTCGTGACGAAACGGTCACTACTCTTATCATATGGCTTTTTCCGCAAACTGACACCGTCTCACAAGCGGACCGGAGTCAGCGCAACCTGCGTGTTTTTTCTCAAAAGCCGTCTTTTTTCTTTCCAAAACGGCAAAAAGACGGTCATCAGCCGCAGAACGGCTGGCAAAAAAATTTTAATGAGGTACTGATCATGAAAGTTTCTCCTTCGATTTTATCCTGTGATTTTGCTCACTTCGGCGACCAGATCCGCGCTGTGGAAGAGGCCGGCGCCGAATACATCCACATCGACGTGATGGACGGCGTTTTTGTGCCCAACATCTCCCTCGGCCCCGTGATGGTCAAGGCCGTCCGCCCCTATGCTTCCATCGTTTTTGACACCCATCTGATGATCGTCAATCCCATCAAATATGTGGAGGAGTTCGCCAAGGCAGGCGCCGATCTGATCACCATCCATCTGGAAAGCTGCGACAATGTGGAGGAAACGCTGCTCAAGATCAAGTCGCTGGGCAAGAAGGTCGGTCTTTCCATCAAGCCCAAGACTCCCGTTTCCGCTCTGGAGCCCTACCTCCCTCTGCTGGATCTGATCCTGATCATGTCCGTTGAGCCGGGATTCGGCGGACAGGCTTACATTCCCGAGTCCACCGCCAAGATTGCCGAGACCGCTGCTCTGATCAAGAAGAGCGGCCGCGACATCGAGCTTGAGGTGGACGGCGGCATCTCCGCTGCCAACGCCAAGGAGGTCGTGGATGCCGGCGCCACGGTTCTTGTGGCAGGCTCCGCCGTGTTCAAGGCCAAGGATCTCAAGACCGGCGTGGACGCTCTCCGCGTTTGATTTTTCCAAAGCATGCAAAAAACCTCTTGTCAAAAAACGGCAAGAGGTTTTTGTTTTTTCGTTAAGCATCACGTTTCAATCAAGAGGATCAAGCGTCAAAATCGAACCGTTCAAAGTTTGATTTGGGCAAATCGGTCAAAGCTTCCGCTTCAATCAAACCGGTCAAAGCTTCCTCTTCGATCACGCAGATCAAAGCATCGCGCTTCAATCAAACCAATCGAATTCCACGTGATCCACAAGGCGCTCGGGGATCTCACCGGCCGGCTTCAGATCAAAGTCGCCATAGGGCGTTTTCAAAAGCGAGTCGGGCAGGTTATGGCGGTAGATGAAAAAGACCACGCGCGCAGGCGAAATCGGCTCGTCCGGCTCCTGGTAGATGTCACAGATGCGCGCCGTACCCTCCTCGTTCAGGTACTGGGGCAGATAGGCTCGCGGCCAGGCGTGGGACGGCATGATGCTCTGCGGACAAACAAACTCCTCCCACACGATCTCGTTGGTGGAGACGCCGATCTGCATCTCGACCATATACCACTCCTCGGTGTAATCGTAGCATCCAAAATAGGTAACCTTGTCCATGTTGTTCCTCCGTTTGATCTGCAAAGGATCGCTCTATGTTACAAACGTGCGTTGCCGCAAAACAACGCACGTTCTTTTTTGCTGTTTGATTTTATGCCAATTCCTCTTTGGGCATGGGGGGCATGGTCTTTTTGGTGATGTCCGCGCCCACCGCCTGAAGCTTGGCGACCACATTGTCGTAACCGCGCTCGATGTGATAGATGTCCTCGATCTCGGTGACGCCGCGTGCCGTCAGTCCGGCGATCACCATGGCGATTCCGGCACGAAGGTCCACGGCACGGACGGTGGCCCCCGAAAAATCGGTTTCGCCGTCCACAATGGCGGTTCGCCCGTCCACCTTGATCGATGCACCCATGCGCTTCAGCTCTTCCACATAACGGAAGCGGTTATCCCACACGCCCTCGTTGAGAAGGCTGGTTCCCTTCGCCAGACAGAGAAGCACGCAGATCTGCGGATTCATATCGGTGGGGAAGCCGGGATAAGGCAGGGTTTTGATGTTGACCTTGTTCAGCGGACCGTTTCTGGAAACGATCACAAAATCATCGCCCTCCACCACGCTGGCGCCCATCTCGATCAGCTTGGCCGAAATGGATTCCAGATGCTTGGGGATGACGTTATTGATGCGAAGACTGCCCGAGGTGGCGGCGGCGGCCAGCATGAAGGTACCCGCCTCGATCATATCGGGAATGATGGCGTAATTACAGCCGTGAAGCTTCGGAACACCCTTGATCTTGATCACATCGGTTCCCGCGCCGGTGATGTTGGCACCGCAGGTGTTGAGGAAGTTGGCAAGATCCACCACATGGGGCTCTCTTGCCGCATTTTCGATAACGGTCATGCCCTTGGCACGCACCGCGGCGATCATGGCATTGATGGTGGCACCCACCGACACCACATCGAAAAAGATCTGGCTTCCGATCAGCCCGCCGTTGGTGCGGGCATCGATATATCCGCCCTCGATGTTCAGGCTGGTGCCCAACAGCTCAAAGGCCTTGATGTGCTGATCGATGGGGCGGACGCCGAAATCACATCCGCCCGGATAGGCTACATAGGACGAGCCGAAGCGCCCCAGCTCCGCGCCGATGATGTAATACGAGCCGCGCATCTTGCGGACCAGCTCAAAAGGCGATTTGCCCATGCGGATGCCCGTGGAATCGATCTCCACCACGGTTTTGGAAAGACGGCGGATGTGCGCGCCCATGGCCGCGAGAATCTCCAATGCCCTGCTGACATCGCTGATGTTCGGCACATTTTCGATCACACACTTGTCTTCCACAAGTATATTGGCAAAAATAATCGGAAGCGCTGCGTTTTTCATGCCGCTGACTTCGATGTTTCCGTACAGCGGCTTGCCTCCGTTGATTACAATTTTCTCCATTAACCCACAAGACTCCTGTCTGCCGCGCTGCAAATGTTCATAAAAAACTATATGATAAATCGCTTTTCGCTGCGGCCGCAAAAAGCGCAGAATCTGACATATACTCTCCGCTTATTATACCATATTCATATGGAGATTGAAACAGAGTGTAAAAATATTTACAGTTTTTTTACAACTGCAAGGATATGAAAGCTGCTTTATTTTGTGTACAAATTGCCGTTGACGGCATTATAGATCCGCTCTTCCCCGCCGGTATACAGGATCTTCCAGGAGGGAACGAGGTAGAATTCGGTTTTCAGGTTGTTCCAGAACAGACTGTAATGGCTTTCCACCGAAGCGATCTCCACCGATTCGTTCCATTCCGACACATTCTGCTCCGCATACTGCTTTTCAAAGAAAAGTGCATCGATCTGGTCGTAGAGATCCACGGTATAGGCTTCGTCGATGCCGCGGAAGATCCAGTTTCCCTCCGCATAGACCAGAGCGTCACCGTCGAACACACAGATGGCCTCGTTTCCGCCGATAGCCGATCCGCTTCGTTTCTGCTCAGCCTTTGCATACACAAAGCCATTGTCTGCATCCTCATAAAGACCGATGAGACTCAGTTCATACCCGCCTGTCTCATCCACTCCCAACAGGAAACGCTCCATCGCCTTTTCTTGCTTCTGACTCAAAACCGTTTTCTTTTCCTCAGTTTCAGAAAAAGGCAGAACAAAGGAATCGGAGGCAAACATCTCCTTGACCAAAGCTCCGTTTTCGCTTCCGTTCTCATAGAAGAAGGCAAACGGCTCGATGAATTCAAACACGGCCTTGCTCTCCTGCAGCTGAACGATCATGCCGTTGACGGTGGTGCGCGTCACATACGAGGCATCGTCTGTGATGGCCGAAACGGTCTGCTCATAATAGGAATCGTCAAAATGTCCCACCGCAAAGCGGTTTTGATTCTTGGCTCTGGGAACGGCATCCTTTTCGATCCCGATCCCGCTTTTCCGAAGCAGGGTGATTGCATGGTCCACTGTCTCCTCGCGGATATAATCGGTGTTGATCTTCTGCAAAACCAGCAAAGCGCCGAAAAACACATTGGCCGCCAGCAGCAGAACGATCAGGAGTGTCTTCACATTATTCCAATTCATCGCTGCCCTCCCCGTCTGCACCGACACGGCGGAACGCCCAGCAGACCGAAATGGAACTGCTGCTGTTCTTATCGCTGACATCATACAAAAGCGACATCGTGCTTCCCTCGCCCATCATCGCCGGATCGGCGTTTCGCAAAATCCATTCCGAGGAGACGACCGTCTCTCTCCTTTCGCTTAAAGAAAAAGCGAACGCATCCAGAGAGGCATGCAGAATCCGTCCGTCGCGGAAGGTAAAGGAGGCGGCATGGCGATCCTGACCGAAATACAAAAGAATGTTATCGTAAAACAGATCCAGATCCAGTGTAATCGCGCCGTCTGCCTCGGTGCGTATGCCTGTGATCAGCAGATAGCCGCTGTTCCAGAGCATGTAGCGCGAGCCATACAGCGATTCGGCCAGCGATACCACCGATTTGATGCTCTCATACACATCATAAACGCCGCTTCCGGGACCGTAATGAAAAAGGTTCTCGAAGGCGATGCCGTTGCCGTCGTTGGCGGTATACAGGATCTGACCGTCCTGTGTCATCTCCATGCGCGCTTCGGTGGATACATATACAACAGAGCCGTTCGGCTCGCTGTACTGACTGACCAACTCGGGATTGAAGCCGAACAGACGAAGCAGGTTGGCGTTGGTCTCGCCCTCCTCGCGCAGGGATTGGCTGTGTCCGGGCTCGATGTGAAGACGGTATGCCGAAGGCTGTCTCGATGAGACATAGGCCGTTTCGCTGACAAAGGAATGCCCCTCATGGAAGGAAAAAGGAACAAGATTCCTGCTTCCAGTATATGCATCCAGCAGAGAAAGGTCAAAAAACAGCTCGTTATCCGCCTCGGAGGGGGAAAATTCGGCATAGCCGCCGCTCCCCTTGGCAAGAACGGTGGTAACGCCGCGGTCGCCGATGGTGAGAAACAGCTCGGAGAGAAAAAACACCTCGCCCTCCGCGATCGCACCCGGAGATGACAGCGTTTCCTCGGAGGAAAACATATGGATCAGCGCCGAGGGAAGCTCGCTGTGATACTTGATATAAATGAAGCGGGAAGCCGTTTTCGCCTCAAGCCAACGGGCGGCACCCTCCTCATGCTCCAGAAGCGTACAGCGGTATCCGCTTCCGATGTAGCGGCCGATGTGAGGCGCGATCTGCTTATAAAGCGTTTTCACCGTCTCGCTGTCGCCCGACACCCCCGCCATGCGTCCCATGGAATTGCGGAAGCCGATGAATTCGGGCATGACAAGATCCGCGCGTGCCATGCTGTCGGCCAGCGCGTTCTCTTCGTTGCGGAAGATCCACATTTTGTCAAAGGGGATGTTCTGCCCCTTCAGTCTCGACTGCCGCAGCTCCAGCACATAGATCAGCGCCAGCATCATCATGGCGATGAACAGCACAAGAACCAGCAGCGTTTTGACGCTTTCGACGGATTTGCGCTTCAATTCTCTTCTCCTTTGAGCTTGGAATCGAGGGGGAGCGTGATGGTGACCAGCGTACCCTTCCCCACTTCGCTGGAAATGTTGATGCTTCCTCCGTGGGCGGCAATGATCTCTTTGGCGATGGCCAGCCCCAAGCCGGTTCCGCCCATCTCGGACGTGCGCGCCTTTTCCACGCGGTAGAAGCGCTCAAACAGGCGGGGCAGATCCTCAGCCGGAATGCCGATGCCGTTGTCCTGAATGGAAACGGCGGTGAAGCCGTCACGGTGCTCGGCAGACACCTCGATCTCGCCGCCGTCCGGCGTATATTTGACGGCGTTGGACAAAATGTTGATCAAAACCTGCTCGATGCGCTCGGCATCGCCAACCATCTCGGGCAGGCTCTCGGGGACGGTCAGACGGAGCGAATGGCGGTGCGCCGCCGACTCCACCTGCATCACCTGGCAGATGTGGATCAGCGTCTGCTTCAGGTCAAAGCGGGCCACCTTCCATTTGGTCTTATGGTTATCCAGACGGGACAGCGTCAGCAGGTCCATAACGATGCGGAGCATACGGTTGCACTCCTCCACCGCCATATTCAGGAAATTGTCCCGCATATCGGCATTCATATCAGGGTACATGAGAAGCGTTTCGGTGGCGCCCTTGATGCTGGTCAGCGGCGTGCGGAGCTCGTGAGACACATTGGCCACAAACTCTCTTTGCGCCTTGTCCAGCTCATAGCGGGCGGTGATGTCGTGGATGACGGCGATCGTGCCCTCACGGATCTGCTTGTCCTCGATGTAGCGGAGCCGGCCGATGTTGATATCCAGAGCCTTATCGTCGAAAACCACATCGCGCAGAGTGAACTGTCCGCCGTTGTCCTCTCCGTTCTCTATGTAGTCCCTTACATAGCCGATGTCGAGCAGCTCCAGGAAGCGGTCAAAGCTGAGATTTTCGTTGTAGCTGCGCCCCAGAAGCGCAACGGCGCTCTTGTTGATGTTCAGAATGCGTCCGTCCACGGTAAAAGCCAGCACCGCATCCTGCAGATAGGAGAAGACGGTCTCCAGCTTCTCACGCTCGCCCGACACCTCGTCCAGCGTGTTTTTCAGAACGCTGCTCATGTCGTTGAACGTGTCGGTCAGCACACCGATCTCATCGTTGCTGTATGAGACCAGCTTTTGGGAAAATTCGCCCTTGGCGATCCGATTGGCGCCGCGGGTGATGTTCTGAATGGGGGCGGTGATGGCTTT
Source organism: Oscillospiraceae bacterium (assembly GCA_015063795.1). Lineage (GTDB taxonomy): Bacteria > Bacillota > Clostridia > Oscillospirales > CAG-272 > SIG694. Next base: position 145,214 of record SVTL01000002.1, on the reverse strand, counting down.
GGACAGCACAAAAGACAGGATGACGGCAATGATCAAGCCGATGAGGAGCGCCTGCAGAATGATGGTGAAGATCTGCCAGGCAAGAGCCTCCATTTCCTCCTGAGTGTCGTAGATATAGATGATGCAGCTGCGGCTGCCGTTGCTCAGCGGAACGGCATAGTCGGTATGAAGCGAGCCCCATGTCTGCTCAACGCCGATTTCTCCGTTCATGGCGCGAAGCAAATTTGGCGTTTTCTGCAGATAGCCGGCATCGGCCGTTGAAGACTCCAACCGGGTTCCGTTTTGGTCGCAGATATAGAAATGGCGGTAATCGTCGATCCCCAGCGCGGTGCTGTACGCTGTCAGCACATCCTTCTGCAGAGCGGCATACGACTCATCGGACAGCGCACTCTCCAGGTCGCTGCGAAGCTGGGCTCCCTCTTTGAAATGGGCATCGAGCTGTGCAACAAATTCGTTGGTATAAAAGCCGAACACGCCGTTGATCAGCACCGCCGTCACCACCACCATGACCGTGACCATAAACACGGCAAAGATGGATACGATCTTAAAATAAATGCTTCTGTACATGGCAGTTCGCTCAGCTGATGTAATATCCGACGCCGCGCTTGGTCATCAGATATTCGGGGCGGGAGGGATCCAGCTCCAGCTTCTCGCGCAGACGGCGGATGGTCACGTCCACGGTGCGGATGTCGCCGTAAAAATCCTCATACCCCCACACCTGCTCCAGAAGCTCCTCACGGGTGAAGGGCTTGTTGCGGTTGGAGGCCAGATAAGCCAGCAGCTCGTATTCCTTTTTGGTCAGAGAAATGGGCGTTCCCTTGTTGGTGACCAGATACTTTTCGGGATCGATGACCATATCGCGGATGACGATCTTCTGCTCCTCGCTCTGCTCGGGGGTGGGCTTTTCGATGACCTCGTTGGCATAGCGGCGGATGTTGGCCTTGATGCGCGCCATCAGCACATTGATGGAAAAGGGCTTGGTCACATAATCGTCCGCGCCGATGTCAAAGCCGAGGATCTTATCCACCTCTTCTTCTCTCGCGGTGACGATGATCACAGGCGTGGTCTTCTTCTCGCGCAGCTTCTTGCAGACCTCAAAGCCGTCCATCTTGGGCAGCATCAGATCCAGCAGGATCAGGTCGTGATCGCCTGCCAGCGCCTTTTTCAGCCCCATTTCGCCGTCGGAGGCAATATCAAAATCATAGCCGTTCTGCATCAGGTTGAACGCCAGCAAATTGGCAATGTTCTTTTCGTCTTCCACAATCAGAATTTTCTTTTTCTCGTTCACTGTCTTTCCCTTTCAAGAAACAAAATCATGTTAGCCGTCAATACGGCTCGTATGAGGAATAGTCCATCGCGCAAAGCCGATAGCCCTGTGCGTTCTGCGAAAGATACTGCAAGATCCCTTCCAAAACCGCCTGCGTGTGCATGCCGTTGCCGAAGCGGAGAACAAGACGGTCACTCTCCAGCATCTCGCTCAGCACGCGGGCGGTGATCTGCGCGGGCGTGTAAGCGGCATGCTCATCCCACACATCGATGGTCGAATGGCAAAGCAAAAATCCGTCCGAAGCCAGCGCGCGGTCGGTCGCTTCGTTAACGACCGTGCGTCCGTTCGCACCGTATGGCATATGGAACAGGCGCGTTTTGGTCTTCAGCGCGCGGAAGAGCATCTCGTTCTGCTCATGAAGCGAAGCGATCAGCTTTTCGGTGCTTGCCGCAGGCTTACCGTCAGCCGTGGAAAGGCCGACGGCGTGTCCGCTCGCGATCAGCTCGGTCAGCTGCGTGACGTTTCCTTTCAGATCTCCCGCCTCCAAAAAGAAGGTGGCTTTCGCGCCGTGCTCTTCCAATGCCGCCAGAACCGCTTTGGGATTGGCAGGAAGACCATCGAAGAAAAGATACACATTTTTCGTCTCGGACGGCAGGACGGGAACGGTCGGTGTCGGATCCTCCGTCTGCTGCGGCGGAAGCGTTTGCGTTTGATACGAGGCGATCAGCTGATCGATGGTTTGACTTGTCGTGTTGTCGCGGATGCGGACCGCTCCGTGCGCTTCGGACACCTCAAAGGTCAGCCCCAATGCGCGGCAGACCGACTCGGCCTGAACATACCGCTCACCGCCCTTGAGCAGGTAGGTCCGCAGAAAGAAGCTGCCGTCCTGCTCGGTGTAGGCAAAATTCGAATCCGTGTCAAAGGAGATGTAACGGTTGCCGTAGCTGATGAGAAGCGTGCCTAAGCGGGTGTTTTCCTTGACCTCCACGCCATCGATGGCCTCGAACATGGACACGGGCAGGTAATACTGAGAAAAGATCCGCTCAAAGCCGAAACGCTCCTCCCCTTCCCATGCCTCATCGTTGCAGAACATGGTGGGCAGGTCCTCCGCTCCGCTTACACTGATGAGAAAGACCGCCGACAGCGCCAGCAACAGCGCGGCAATCAGGATCGCGGCTTGTTTTCTGCTCATTCGTTTCCTCCGATGTAATAGGCAACGGCCAGATCGACCACGAGATTGTACGACTTTTCTCCCTCGGTCTGCCCCTGCATTTTCAGGTAGGTATCGTTGACCGCACCGCTGATCTTGCTGGCGGTGGAATCGGCATACTGCTTGAAGAACTTGCTGAACGCCACCTGCTCATAACGGATGCGGAGATCCACCTCGGCCAGCAGGTCGGAATACAGCTGCGGCGAGGCTGAGTATAACGCAGAGGTCACATACTCATACACGCTCAGATAGGCGCTGTAACGGATATAGGGATCGTCGCTCTCGTTGCAGACAAGGAATGCGGTGAAGCTGGCCTCCTCCTCGCGGGCAACGCCCCTCTGGTGCGCCATTTCATGGGCGGCGGTAAAGGGAATGGTGTAATCGGGGTAGTTGAGGTTGATGTTGGCCTCCCCCGTATAATAGCTGTAAACACCCGAAATGTGCGTGTAGGTCATCAGATCGCTCATGGCGATGTACTTTAAGCGCGAATTCAGAACCGGCAGGAAGTCATACCGCTCCGAAGCCTTGCGATAGGCCTCGTTCAGCTTGTCGTTCATCTCCTCCCGCGAATAGGGCATGATGCTGGCCCCCTGATGAAAGAAATCGATCTCGTCGAGAACCGCGTCCATCTTGCTCACCAGAATGCGGGCGGTACGGTGCAGCTCCTCGGCGCTGACCGCATCCCTCGGGATATCCAGCTTCTCATCCAGCGTTGTCCCCTGATAGGCAGGGGCAAAGGTGAGCACAAAGGCGATATAAAACAGCAGGACGGCGGCAAACAGGTTTCCCAGATAGCGCACGCTGCGCTTTTCCGCCGTTCTCACGCGCTTTTCCAACGCCTCAAGCTCCTCGTCGCTCAGCGTTTCTTGTTCCTTTTTGCTCTTATTGTCCTCCACACGCATGACGTTTATGCTGATCACGATCAAACCGATTACGGCAAACGGAAGAAAAAGGATCACCGTTTCCGCCAGCGAAAAGGGCAGCAGATAGGTCACATAAGACAGAAAAGCCCGCAGCACCGAGGAAGGAAAGCGATTGAAAAGATCGGCGAATTGCGGGAAAAGGAAAAAGGCGATATGGAAAAGGACAGTAACAACAAAAAGATGAAAAATAACGATGGCAAACAGCGAGAAACGCTCCCGCAGGGCGTGATAGGCTTTTTTGAGCATGGACAGTCTCCCATGAAACGGATAGCCCCAAAAGAGGGGCTATCCGCACAAAATGCAACGTACTTTCTTATTTGATCTCAACAGACCAGCCGAAGGGATCGGCGATCTTGCCCCACTGGATACCGGTGAGGTTGTCATACAGCTTCTGCGCGATCGGACCGATCTTGCCTTCGTTGAGGATCATCTTTTCGCCGTCGTTGCTCAACTCACCGATGGGCGAAATGACAGCGGCGGTACCCGAACCGAAGGCCTCATTCAGCTTGCCTGCCTTGTGTGCGGCCACGATTTCATCCACCGACAGCTTTCTCTCCTCGACCTTCATGCCCCAGCTCTTCAGCATCTCGATGCAGGAGGCTCTGGTCACGCCGGGCAGAATGTTGCCCTCGTCAAGCGCGGGGGTGACAACGGTGCCGTCAATGACAAAGAAGACGTTCATCGCGCCGACCTCGTCGATGTACTTGCGCTCGATGCCGTCCAGCCACAGGGACTGGGCATAGCCGAGACGGGCTGCCTTCTCCTGACCGATCAGCGAAGCGGCGTAGTTGCCGCCGACCTTGGCAAAGCCGGTACCGCCCTTGACGGCTCGGACATACTCACGTTCGATGTAGATCTTGACGGGGTTGATGCCCTCGGGATAGTAGGAGCCGACGGGCGAGAGGATGATGATGAACAGATACGTGTGGGACGGATGCACGCCCAGATGTGCATCGGTTGCGATGATAAAAGGACGGATGTACAGCGAGGTGTCGGGCTCGGTGGGGATCCACTCGTCATCGACCTTGACCAGCGCCTTGATGGCCTCCAGAGCGTCCTCGGGGTTGATCTGCGGGATGCAGAGACGCTTGGCGGTGTTGTTCATTCTTTCAATGTTCTTCATGGGGCGGAACAGCAGGGTTCTGCCGTCAGCAGCCTTGTACGCCTTCATGCCCTCAAACAGCTCCTGTGCATAGTGGAAGACCATGGTGGCAGGATCGAGAGACAGATTCTGATAGGGGACGATACGGGCATCGTGCCAGCCCTTCTCCTGCGAATAGTTCATCAAAAACATGTGATCGGTATAGTAATTGCCGAAGCCCAGCTTGGTCTGGTCCGGTTTCTGACGCTTCTGTTCGGTTTTCTGAATTTTGATATCCAACATGATTGGTACCCTCCGAAAATTTGATTTTTTTGGCTTTCGCCCCTCTTGTGAAAAGCGAAAATATTTCTTCATCTATCATTATACCACAAATATGATATTTTTCAAGTGCTATCGCTTATTTTTCAAAAAAAGTGAAACATTTTTTTGCAAAAGGCAACTTGCATTTTTTCCCGCCGTCCGCTATAATGGGGGATACAGGAATGGGTATATAAGGAGAAGGTTATGAGAATCGGGATTTCGGATTGCGTGTTTGTCCGCTTCGGGGATGAGCGGTTTCAGAAAATCAAAAAATGCGGTTTTTCCCATGCGCACATCGCCATGAACGGCGAGCTGAACGGCAAAAGCGAGCAGGAGTATATCCAGCAGGCGCTTCATACCAAGGCGCTCGCCGATGCCGCAGGCGTCAGCATCGAGCAGGTTCACGGTCCCTGGATCTGTCCGCCACGCGATCGGACACCGGAGGAACGGGCGATCCGCGCGGAGCATATGCGTCGGAGTCTGCGCGCCACGGCGGCCATCGGATGCCAGAACTGGGTGATCCATCCCGTGATGCCCTTCGGGACAAGCGCCGAGCCCGACCGCGATGCCTTTTGGCAGATCAATTTTGACTTTTTCCGCGCCCTTCTGCCGCTGGCCAAGGAGCTGGGCATCGTCATCTGCTTTGAAAACATGCCCTTTCCCGCGCTCTCGATCGCGCCGCCCGAAGAAACGCTCCGCTTCGTTCGGGAGATGAATGACGAACATTTTCAAATGTGCCTCGATACCGGCCATTGTCTGACACGGGGCGTGGAGCCGGCGGATGCCGTCCGTTTGTGCGGAGATGCGATCCGCACGCTTCACATTCACGACAACAGCGGCTTTCGAGACGAGCATCGCTTCCCTTTCTTCGGCAAAGCCAACTGGAAGGCCTTTTACCGCGCGCTCTGCGACATCGGCTTTGACGGCGTCTTCTCCTTGGAGGTCAAGCTGCCGTCCGAGTTGTCGAGAAAGGCATCCGAGCTTCTGCTCTCCACCCTCCCGACGCTGATCGACGAGATCATGCGCGAAGCGTGAGCCGGCCTCAACCAATCACAATAGCCCCAATTCGATATTGTGTTCTCTGGCTATGATACTGCGTTCGATCAATCAGAATTTTACAAACACGGGAGGTAGGAAGATGGAGACCATTGAACTTCTAAAAGTTGATAAGGGCACTCCTACGGCAAATGACTTACTGAACTTTGTGAAGAACTTCTCTTGGCTGGATGTAAAAGAGCATACGGTGAGAGTGCTTGAAAATTGGGAATTTGAAGAATGGGAAACACCCTTTGTTGCAATGGTGAACGGACAAATTGTTGGCATGATAACGATTATGAAGTCCGACTATTATCCTTTGCCTGAGATATTTCCTTGGATATCGACCCTTTTTGTGAGCGAGGAATATCGTGGCAACCGAATAAGCGGAAAACTCATCGATTTCGCCAATCACTATGCCAAAGAGATTGGATTTGACAAAACCTATATTCCGACAGAACACATAGGTTTATACGAAACATTCGGCTATCGCTATGTGAAAGACATCGTAAACTACGGAAATGGAATTGACCGTTTGTATGTCAAAGAATTGATATAAAACGGTTTGTCAAATTCCAATTTACCGTCTTATCGTCCATTTCCCCATGTTGTTTATCGGAATGCAAAAGGGACTTTGGCGCAGCAAAAAAGCATCTGCATCGTTTTTATGCGACACAGGTGCTTTTTCTTTTTATGACAATTTCAAATCTCAGTTTTCGGCGCTTTTCTCTACGCGGAAGCGGACACAGCCGTCCTCCACATAGATCTTATCGTTGCAGAACAGATCCACCGCGGCAGGCAGAATGTGCCACTCGGCCTCCTGCATCACGCGCTTCTGCAGCGTTTCGGGCGTGTCGTCGTCCTTGACCTTGACCGCCTTCTGCAGGATGATGGGACCGCCGTCGGCCACCTCGTCCACGAAATGAACCGTAGCGCCCGTCACCTTCACGCCGCGTGCCAGCGCCGCCTTATGGACGCGCAGACCGTAGTACCCTTCCCCGCAGAAGCTGGGAATGAGGGCGGGATGGACATTGATGATGCGGTTGCGGTAGCTTTGGATGAATTCATGATCGAGGATGTACATGAAGCCGGCCAGCACCACCAGATCGATCTCGTATGCCTTCAGGCACTCGACCAGCTTGGCCGAATAGGTCTTGCGGTCGGGGTAATCGTCGGGGGAGACGACCATCGTTTCGATGCCGTTGTCCTTTGCACGCGTCAGCGCATAGGCACCGGCCTTGCTGGACAGCACCACGCGGATGTTGCCGTTTACCAGACGAAGATTCTTCTGCGCGTCGATCAGCGCCTGCAGATTGGTGCCGCCGCCCGATACCAGAACAGCAATGTTTTTCATCGCACTCATCTGCCTTTACTTGAATTTTTTGCCGGTCAGGATCTCATAGATGCCCACGTACTTGTCGCGGGTGACGTTGACCACCTCGTCGGGAAGCTCCACCGATTTGCCGCGGAAGCCGTTTTCGGTCAGCCAGTCGCGGAGATACTGCTTATCAAAGCTCTTCTGCCCTCTGCCGACCTCATACTCGTCTGCGGGCCAGAAACGGCTGGAATCGGGCGTAAGGACCTCGTCACCGATGACCAATTCGCCGTTTTCATCCAGACCGAACTCAAACTTGGTGTCGGCAATGATCACGCCGCGCTCTCTTGCATAGGCCGCGCACTTTTTATAGATGGCGATGGTCTTGTCACGGAGCTTGCTTGCCAGCTCAAGACCGATCTTATCGACCATATAATCGAAGCTGACGTTGATGTCGTGTCCCTCCTCGGCCTTGGTGGAGGGGGTGAAGATGGGCTCATCAAAGGCCTCGCTCTCCTTCATGCCCTCGCGGATCTTTTCGCCACAGACTGTGCCGTCCTTGCAGTAGCTTTCCCATGCGCTTCCGGTGATGTAGCCGCGGACGATGCACTCAAAGGGCGTCATCTTCAGCTTCTTGACCAGCATCGAGCGTCCCTCAAGCGAGGCATCGTTCTTGTACTGTCCGGGATACTGCGACACATCGGAGGTGATGAAATGGCTGGGGAGGATGTCCTTGATGTACTCAAACCAGAACTCGCTGAGCCCGTTGAGAATGCGTCCCTTGTCGGGAATGGCGGTGGGCATGATCACATCGTATGCCGAGATGCGGTCGCTGGTGACGATGAGAAGCGTCTTTTCGTCCGCCTCATAAATGGCTCTTACCTTGCCTTCAAACAGTTTTTCAACACTCATTGTTCGATTCCTTTCGCAATCTTTCTGTCTTTTTCGATAACCTGCTCGCGCATCTTGATCTTTTCCTCTTCCAGCTTGGCGGCAAGAGTGGGCTCAGAGAGCGAAAGCATCTGTACGGCCAGAATGGCTGCATTGGCCGCGCCGTTGATGGCAACGGTTGCCACGGGAACGCCCGACGGCATCTGTACGGTAGCCAACAAAGCATCCAGACCGTCCAGCTCGCTGGCCTTGATCGGAATGCCGATCACCGGCAGGGTGGTGTATGCGGCAAGAACGCCGCCTAAGTGCGCCGCTTTGCCTGCGGCCGCGATGATCACGCCGAAGCCGTTTTCTCTCGCCTTCGACGAAAACTCTGCCGCCAGCTGCGGCGTTCTGTGAGCGGACATGACGTGCATTTCGTACGGCACACCGAATTTATCCAGCGTGTCCGCACATTTCTGTACGATCGGCAGGTCGCTGTCACTGCCCATGATGATGGCTGCTTTTAACATTCTGTTGTTTCCTTTCGGTTCTATATCGGTTTTGTTTTTCGTGTTTTATGTACCCTCTCAGCCCATGCGGTATTCGCCGATGCTGTTGATCTGCGTACCGTTGATGCCGCCCAGCAGCTCAAACACGCGCACCTTATACCCATCGCTGGGAATGCCGCTGTCGAAAAGGCCGTCGTTCTTCTGGATCTTATAGCTGACATGGAAGACAAAGCGAGTCATGCCCGCATATTCGCCCTCGGTGAGCGCATATTCGCCGATCTTCTCGATCACAATATCGTACAGCCGCTGCATGGGGAAGCGTCCCTTTTCGCCGTTCTTGTCAACATAAGCCTTGGTGAAGCAGGCGTTGAGCGTCTCGTTGTCGCCCATGACCGCCGCCTGCAGATAGGTTGCCAAGCAGGAGATCGCCTCGCTGTACTGCGTGTACGGCTCCTCCAGAATCGTGGTCACGCCGCCGTCGGTGAGACGGATGGCACGGTCGGTGTTCCGATACGCCTCGTCGCTCAGAATATCGACGCCGTAAGCCGGCGGATGGAAATAGAAGGCGGTTGGCGCTGTCTCCTCCTCTTCCCTCTCAAGGAGCGAGGCAAGATCGAAATCGCCGAAGGTGAAAATGCTTCCCACCACCGCAAACACCAGCATGCAGGCAAAGGCAATCAGGATTCCCTTCTTTTTCTTATCCATTACTTTTTCGCAACGGTGACCGTTGCCACATTCATCGTATAGCCGATCTTGAAGAAGTATTCGCCGTTGTCCGCCTCGTAGCTCACAACTTCAAAGCCGCCGTACTGCGTATCCTCAGCGACAGGGGAATTGACAAAGCCAAGCTTCTTGACCGCATCGATGTATGCGCGGACCTCGTCGGTATCCACGTCCTTCAGATTGACCGAAAAGCCGTCCGCTTCGCTGGATGTGTAGCCGATCACGGTGGCAAAATCCGCCTTCGGGATCTGCTTGGTGAAGGTGTTGTCCGGCCAGTCGCTTCCCGTTTCCACAACCGGGGCGGTCAAAGCCGGGGCCGTGGTTTCCGCGGCAGCTGTATTCTCAGAGGCTGATGCCGTGTCAGATGACGCAGCATCCGTTGTTTCAGGCGCAACTTCGCCAACGTTTTCAGCAGGCTGCGTTTCGTCCGCAGGAAGATTGGCAGGCTCCTTTGAGCAGGAGACCGCGGTCAGCAGCGTCAGAGTCAGGCAAAGCAAAAGCAGGATCTGTTTTTTCATTGTTTCTTTCCTCCGCAAAAAATCGGTATAAAGTCTCTTCTTACAGTATATCACACAATCTCTTTTTTTTCAAGAACAACTTTATCCGAATATAATTGTTTAAAATTCCACAATATTGTTGCAAAAATCGAAAAAATGTGATACAATGGAAGAAAGTATGCTATTTCCCACACAAGGAGGATCGGCCATGAACGATATGATCGAATTCCGCACCGCCTTCCGCGGCTATTCCAAGGAGGATGTGAACCGATACATTGAAGAGGTAAACCGCCGCTTTGCCGACGCTGAAAAGGAGCTGAAGCAGGAGATCCAGTCGCTTACAGCAAGCAACGAGGCGCTTTCTACCTCTCTGTCCGAAAAGGAGCAGGCTCTCACCGACTTGGCCGAGGAAAGCCGTTTGCTCCGCGAAAAGCTGACCGCCGAGGAGGAGGCCTTCCGCAACCACATTGCCTCCGAAAACGACGCGATCATCCTTGCGCTGAACGAGACCATTGACACGCTGAAAAAGGAGAACGAGGAGCTGAAAAGCGGTCTTCTTGCCGCTCAATCCGAGCAGGAGATGCTTGCCAAGGCGGTCACCTCCACCGAAATCGACCGCGAAAAGGCCAATATGTATGACAAGGTCAGCTCCCAGATCGGGATGCTGATGGTCAATGCCAACGCCACCAAGGAGGCCATCATTGCCGACGCCATCGAAAAGGCCAAGAACGAATCGGCCGAGCTGAAGAGCAAGGAGGCCGCCATCCTCAACCGCGCCATGAGCGAGGTGACCAACAGCATCGCCGCGGAGATCGCAGGCATCATGAGCGACGTGAGCAAGCTGGACGACCGTTTGAACGCCTTCATGAAGGAGACCGAGAGCCGCATCCGCGCCAAGTGCGAGGAGACGGTGGACAGGATCCGCAAGGAAAATGCCGACTTCTCTTCTCCGCAGAAATAAAACGCCGATTCAAAAACAACCGTAATGCAACAAAAAAAGGACAGAGATTCAAATCTCTGCCCTTTTCTTTATGTGTTAATAGGGACGGACGGCATCGGAGAAGATGATCAGCGGAGCCGTTGCCCAAGGGTGGCACAGACTGGTGTTCCACTTCTGATCCTTGCCCCATGCTTCGAAGGTCAGCGTTGCCCCCTCCTTGACCATGTTCGGCCATGCACCGCTGTCGGTAGCCAGCTCGATGCACAGATCGTACCGTCCGGCCTTCTTCAGAGCGGCCAAAGCAAAATAGGCCATATACACACCCATGGAGGTCAGCTTCTTTTCCCGGATGTGGGCGATCAGGCGGGCTTTGAGAGCCTCGTCCTCGGTGCCGATACCGAACAGAAGCGTGAACACGCTGGAATGAACCGCGGTGTGGGAGGAGCCGGGAGCATCGGCAAACAGACCGGTTTCCTTGTTGTAGAAAGTCTTGATGAAGGATGCCTTGGTCTTTTCCGAGCCATAATCGGCGTTCTCTCCCAGAATGGAGCTGATCTCCTCCAAAGCGAGCTTCATGCCGTACCACAGCGCATTGATGACGTTGTGTACGCCCTCGCCGATCGGGCGCGTGAGAGGAAAATCGTAGTTATCGCGCAGGTTCTGCGGCCAATCCATCAGATTCCACTCCAGAACGCGGTCCACAAGACCGTCTGCGTTTTCGTATTTCTTATAATAGTTGTACACGCCAACCGCATACGGAGCGCACTTTTTCAAAAAGTCCAGGTCGTGGTCGATGGAATAGATCCATGCCAGAACCGCTGGGAATTCAAAGGAATAATCGGCGATCTCATGCATGGCAGAACCGCCGGCAATGGCCATCAGTCCCTCGCTGATGAAAGCGGTGCGCGTGAAGCATTCCAGCGCGTGCTTGATCAGACTCAGATCGCCCGTCAAAGACGCATGGGCGCGCCCCGACACCATCAGATCGCCGAGATACGAGCCCTTTTCGCGGGTGGGACAGTCGAGGAAGGTGTCCTGCGTGCTGTACTTCACCGTGTTGCGGCAGAGGTCGATCACCGAGCGGAGCGTCTCGTTGTCGTTTTGGTAGGCATACCCCTCGGCGAAGGGATAGTGGCGCACACGCATACGGATGTTTTCGACCTTGACCGACTCGGGATACAGGATCTCCACATAGCGGAAGGCCTTGTAGTCAAAATTCATCAGCGAATCGCTTCCGCCCGACAGGATCATCTTCTCCTCATAGCGGCAGTTGCACCGCATCTCAAAGCGCACCGAGCCGTCGGCGTTCAGCTCCTCGCCGTAGCGGATCACGATCTCATCGCCCTTTTGACCGACCGCGTCAAACATAAGCGTACCCACCGCCTCGGTATGGAAGGCGAGGCGGACGCCGCCCTCGATCGTTTCGGTCGTTTCGGGCTCGACATCGTAGATATCCAGCTGCTTGGTCGGCTGCTTGACCAGCTTCCACTCGGGATGACGGTGTTCTTTTGCGTTCATAAAGGCGGAATCGTCAAAATCGGGCTTGTAAAAGTCGGCCTCGGGAACAGAAGCGTCATAGCACTCGCCGATGCCCGTATCGTAGCCGTAGCGGCCGCTTTCGGTGTATCCCGTGTGGTTGGCGGTAAGCCAGCTCTCGTCACTTTCCAGAACCGTCTGCCCGTCCAGCGACAGCTCGCACCACAGCATCTGCCGCAGGTCGCCGGACACCCACACGTGGTTGATCAGTCCCTGATAATAGGTGTGGACGGCGATGCAGTTCTCGCCCTCGGTCAGGTACTCGCTCACGTCCAGCTCGTTGTAGAAATAGTGGTTGGGGTAGGAGGCGGCAGGTCCCTCGGTCACAAAACGACCGTTGATGTAAAGCTTATAGTGATCGTCTGCGGAGATGTTCAAAACCGCGCGGGAAAAGGCCGGCAGTGTCACCTTCTTGCGGAAGAGGATATGGCGGTTGAGCAGATGCGCGGGATGCTTCGGCGGCTTGAGCGCCTCGGCCTGCTTGGGATCAAGAATGGTTTTGGGATCCTTATGAAACAGGTTGAAGGGCTCCAGATTATAAAAATCGGGATGAGAGATAAACATGGCGAATTCCTTTCTGACAGAGTCGGAATATTGTTTGGTTCATTGTATCATGCCATGGAAAAAAGTGCAAGGCAGATGAGGCAAGAGCATAAAAACAGCAGTACAAGAACACAAAAACGCAATCCTTTTACAGACTGCGTTTTTTGTTTTGTTCAATGCTCCAGCAAAAAGTCGATGGCCTCGGTATAGCCGTCAAAGCCCTTGCCTGCGATGGTTTTCACACAGGCGGCGCGGATATAGGAAATGCTGCGGAAGGGTTCACGGGTTGAAACATCCGAAATGTGTACCTCCACGGTGGGAATGCCCACCGCCTTCACCGCATCCAAAAGAGCCACGCTGGTGTGCGTATACGCGCCGGGGTTGATGACGATGCCGTCTGTGTTTCCATATGCGTTCTGAATGGCATCCACCAGATCGCCCTCGTGATTGGACTGGTAAAAGTCGACCTCGACCTGCTTTTTCTCCGCATGGGAGGAAACGAAGGCCAGCAGGTCGTTGTAGGTGGATCTGCCGTAGATCGACGGCTCGCGGATGCCCAGCATATTCAAATTGGGACCGTTGATGACGAGAATCTTCTTCATAGCGTTTCTATCTCCTTCAGAATGGCTTGAACGGTATCCTCCGCTGGGCCGTTGTTGTCAAAGGTCATGTCGGCGCAGGCGGAATAAAAGGGCTCGCGGACACGCGCCATCTCACAAAGCGCCTCACGGCTCTTGGACAGCGGACGTCCGTCGGTGGAAAGCGATCCGATGTCTCTCGCAACGCGGATGACCAGACCGCTTGAACGGAGGGCATTTCGGTTCTCCTCGCGCAGCACACAGCCGCCGCCCGTGGAAATCACGCATCCGCGGAGAGCAGACAGTTCCGAGCAGACCTGACTCTCCAGATCGCGGAAGCCGACCTCGCCCGCCTCGGCAAAGATCTGCGGAATGCTCTTCCCTGCCTTCCTTTCGATCTCGGCATCGGCATCGTAAAAGGGCATGTTCAGCGCCTGGGCGATGCCTTTTCCCACGGTCGTTTTGCCGCTTCCCGGCATCCCGATCAGCACGATGTTCCGCATGGAGGCGGCCAAATCCGCCGTCACCCGCTCGACCGCTTCTCTTGCGATCGGTTCGCCCAAAAACAGCTCGGAGGCGCGCGCCGCCTGTGCCACCAGCATGGGAAGTCCCCCCGCGGTTTTCACGCCGAGAGAGGCGGCATCCAGCAGCAGCTGACTGCGGAGAGGGTTGTAGATCACGTCGGCCACCGCCTCCAGAGACGGGAATCGGCGAAGATCCAGAGGGGCGATACCGATGTTGGGATACATCCCCACGGGAGTGGTGTTGACCACGATCTGCGCATCGCTTTGGGTATAGACCGTTTCATAATTGACCTCGCCTCGGCGGGAGACCACCAGCGTTTCGCGCGCGCCGCGGACTCTTACCGCTTCACGTGCGGTCAGTGAAGTTCCGCCCGAGCCGAGGATCAGCACCTTTTTGCCGGCAAAATCGATCTGTGCGCGGTCGCACATATACAGAAAACCGTCGATGTCGGTGTTGTCGCCGTAAAGGCTTCCATCCTCCCTTTTGACGATGGTGTTCACGCTTCCGATGCGGCGTGCCGTTTCCGACAGCTCCGCACAATAGGGCATCACCGCCTGCTTATAGGGGATGGTGACGTTCAGTCCGCGGAAATCGCCCTTTTGCAGAAAACCGCCCAAGTCCTCGCGCGCGATCTCCTTTAAGTCATAGGCATGCCCCAGCTTTTCATGAATGGGCTTCGACCAGGAATGGCCGAGCTTTTCTCCGATCAGATAAAATGCCATCGTTCTTCTCCGTCAGATCTGGTTGGTGTAGCAGCCGAGCAGCGTCACCTCATCCGATTCATCCACCAGACTGCCGATCAGGCTGCGTACCTTTTCGTCGGCCGGATCGCCCTCTGCATCCAGATAGAAGCGGAAGGAGAAATTGGTTCCCGGGATCGGACGGCTCTCCAGCTTGACAATGTTGACGCCCACCGCCGAGAACTTGGACAAAAGATCGGCCAGAGCACCCGACACATGAGGAAGGGAGAGCATCAGACTGATGCGGTTGGCGCCGGGATAGATCTTCATGTCCTTGGTGATGCAGATGAAGCGGGTGTAGTTGTTGTCGCTGTCCACGATCTCGTCGGAGAGGGTGGAGAGGCTGTACAGCTCCGCGCAGTTTCGGCTGGAGATGGCCGCCACATCCGAGCGGTCGGACTGCGCCACCATACGCGCGGCCACAGCGGTGTTTTCGCAGACGGTAGCCTTGATGTGCGGATGTGCCTTCAAAAAGGCGGCGCACTGCCCCAGCCCCTGCTCATGGGAAAAGACCTCGGTGATCTCCTCCAGCTTGACGCCCTTTTTCGCCAGCAGACAGTGGCGCACGGGCAGAAGAAGCGAGCGGACGATGTGAAAACGATGGCGACGCATCAGATCGTACACGGCGTTGACCGAGCCATAGGTGCTGTTTTCAATGGGGAGAACGCCGTATTCGCAAAGCCCCTGCTCGACCGCGGTAAACACGCCGTCAAAGGTGCGGAAATAGACCAGCGAAGGCAGTTCGGGAAAGATCTTCTCGCAGGCCTGCTGGGAATACGCCCCCTCGATGCCCTGACAGGCGACCGTCCCATGAGTGGGAAAGAGCGGAGGCGTTTCTTCCATGGCCTTGCGGATGGCCTGCTCGGTCTTGCTGTTTTTGCCGAGCAGAACGATCTGCCGTGCCTTGGACAGATCGAAAACCGTGCGGTACAGATTCTGCACATAGCTTCTCATGTCCTCCGAAACCAGATCGGAAACACGGCAAAGCACGTCACGCTCACGGGAAGCGTCGTACACCGGCATGTTGTTTTCCATTTTATAGGCAGCCACCTGCTCGGAAATGCGCATTCTCTCCTCAAAGAGTCCGGCAAATTTCTCATCGATGGCACTGATCTTTTCACGAATGTCCTTTAATTCCATTTTCTTCCCTCCGTTATCAGCAGAATATCCAATGCGGTCAGAGCCACGGCCGCTTCGATCACCGGCACGGCTCTCGGCACGATGCAGGGATCATGCCGTCCCTTGATCTCAAGATTTTTTTCTTCCCCTGTTTCCAGATCCACACTCTTTTGCTCTCTGGCGATGGACGGCGTGGGCTTGATGGCCGCTCTTACCACGATGGGCATACCGTTGGAGATGCCGCCGAGGATGCCGCCGTTGTGATTGCTCTCGCAGGTGATCCTTCCGTCGCGGAGGCGATAGGGATCGTTGCACTCGCTTCCCCGTTTGTGAGCCATGGCAAAGCCATCGCCGAACTCCACGCCCTTTACGGCCGGGATGCCGAAGAGCATGGATGCCATGCGGCTCTCCCAGCTTTCAAACATGGTGTCGCCGATGCCGGGATCGATGCCGATGAGCGCACACTCGATGCAGCCGCCCACCGAATCGCGATCGGCCGCCGCATCACGGACGGCTTTGTCCATCCGCTGACCGGCCTCTTCGTCCAGCACGGCCAGAGGCTTTGTTTTCAGCGATTCCAGCAGGTCGGCAGTCAACTCAAAGGGGAACGGCCGATCGCAAATGCCTGCCATCGATGAAATGTGCGCGCCGACGGTAATCCCTTTTCTTTGCAGGATCTGCTGTGCAATACCGCCCGCAATGCAGAGAGGAGCGGTCAGGCGTCCCGAAAAATGTCCGCCGCCGCGGATGTCGTTGGCACCGCCGTACCGCACATAGGCCGGGTAATCGGCGTGCCCCGGACGGGGGGTGACGCGGAGAGACGAATAGTCGGTGGAGTGCATATCGCTGTTGGCGATGGCCGCACAGAGAGGGGCGCCGCAGGTCTTGCCCTCATAAAGCCCCGAGAGGATCTTCACCGTATCGCTCTCCTTCCGCTTGGTTGCCAGAGCCGACTTACCGGGGGCGCGGCGGTCCAGAAAGGACTGCAGTTTTTCAAGGTCGATGGCCTCGCCCGCAGGCAGACCGTCGATCACAACGCCGATGGCGCTCCCGTGGCTCTCGCCGAAGATGGTAAAACGGATCTGGTCACCGTAACTCGACATGGATCTTTCCTCCTAATTGTTCAAAATGCTCCGCAAACTTGGGATAGCTTTTTTCATAGGCCTCGGCACCGACAATGGTCACAGGCACGCGACAGGCCGTTGCTGCCACCGCCGCCGCCATGACGATGCGATGATCGTTGAACGAATCCACGCTTCCGCCCCGAAGACCGCCTCCGCACACGCTCAGCGTATCCTCGGTGCTTTCCGCCTGTCCGCCCAAGGCACGGATCAGCGTTTCGGTGCTCAGCAGGCGGTCGCTCTCCTTTAAGCGGAGACGGGCGGCGTTGGCAAACACCGTTTTGCAGCCGTCTTCACGAAAGGCCGCCGCCACCGACAGAATGGGCACCAAATCGGGAATATCGGACACGTCCACCGTCAGATCGGACGTGCTCTGCTTCATCTGCTCCAAAATCGGCAGGATCTTGCGGTCACCCTGAGCCGAATCCTCGCGCAGACCGCTCACGCGCACCTCTCCGCCCAGATACGCGGCGGTGTGAAAAAACGCGGCGTTGGACCAATCGCCCTCCACATCAAAGTGCTCCGGAGCGCGATACCGAGAGCCGGCAGGGACACGGAAGCCGTTTTCGGTTTTCTCCACCACGACGCCAAATTCCAGCATGATGTTGGTGGTCAGCTCCACATAGGAGGCAGATTCCAGAGGAGACGTGAGAAGAATCTCCACTTCCTCCCCAATCTGAGGCGCAGCCAGAAGAAGTCCCGTGATGTACTGCGAGCTGACGTTTCCCGCGATGGAAAAGCGTCCGCCCGTGAGCTTGCCCGTTACGGCAAAGGGGAGCTTTTCTGCGGAAAAGGCGCATTTGTGATGCTTCATCTGTTCGGTCAGATCGGACAGCGGGCGTTCGGGAAGCCGTCCGTGTCCGTCAAAGGCCGTCTTGTTTCTCAGCGAAGCCGCCACGGGCAGCATGAAGCGCAGTGTCGATCCCGATTCGCCGCAGTCCAACAGCGGCGTGCCC
This sequence comes from Oscillospiraceae bacterium, assembly GCA_015063795.1. Taxonomy (GTDB): domain Bacteria; phylum Bacillota; class Clostridia; order Oscillospirales; family CAG-272; genus SIG694. Next base: position 127,402 of record SVTL01000002.1, on the reverse strand, counting down.
TCAACGCTTGCCGCCCCGATGGGGTGGACGGTCATGATCTCAGCATCGATCTCAATGCGCGCACCGAGGCTCTCCAGACAGCGGCAGGTGCAGAGAATGTCCTTGTTGGTATCGTCGATCCGAAGGCGGCTCACACCGTCCGCCAGCGCCGCGCAGATCAAGGCACGGTGCGCCGCCGACTTGGATGTGATCGCCCGAATGTCACCGGACAAAAGCCCGGGGTGGATGGTACAGTTCATGGTTGTTTCCTTATGTCAGTCGTTTTTTTCGATATACGGTATTCTTCAGCCGATGCCCTCTTCGATCAGCGCCAGCAGATCCTCCACGGGGCGGTCGATGATCTCACAAACGCCCACCTGACGGGGGAACACCACACCGATGCGTCCTCCGCGGCGCTTCTTGTCGCCGGTGGCGATCTTATACAGCTCCTTCGGCGGATACGGGCAGACGGTGGGCAGGCCGTAGCTCGTCAGCACCGCTTCCATACGGGGCAGGATCTCACTTCCGCAGAGTCCGCGCTTTTCCGATGCGCGGATGATCATCATCATACCGATGGCGACCGCCTGACCGTGAGTGAGCGAAAAATCGCTGTAGCTTTCCACAGCATGACCGAGCGTGTGACCGAAATTGAGGATCCGCCGTCCGCCGGTTTCAAATTCATCCTCGGTAACCACATCACGCTTGATCTCCACACAGCGGGTGACCACCTGCTCGATATCCTCCTCGATGCGGTGCTGTTCGAGCAGGGTGAGAAGATCGGCATCGGCGATCATGCTGTACTTGACCGCTTCGGCAACGCCATCGGCAAAAATGGCATCGGAGAGCGTTTGAAACACATCGGGATCGCACAGCACCAGCGAGGGCTGCCAGAAGGCTCCCACGTGGTTCTTTTTCGCCTTCAGATCCACCGCCGTCTTGCCTCCGACCGACGAATCGATGGCCGCGAGGAACGAGGTGGGGATCTGCACAAAACGGATGCCGCGCAGATAGGTAGCGGCGGCAAAGCCCGTCATATCGCCCGTCACACCGCCTCCGAGAGCAACAAGCGCATCGCTCCGCGACAGCTCGGCACACGCGCAGGCCTCGAGAAGCTGAATGTAGGTGTCGATGGTCTTCGATGCCTCACCGGCAGGAAATACAAAGCGCGAAACCGCATAGCCCGCCTTTTTCAGAGAGGCTTCGGCACGGTCGGCATACAGAGGGGCCACGTTGCTGTCGCTCACAAGCAGGATCTTGCAGGGAGAGATCACCTGCGCCATCCGCTCGCCTGCCTGATCCAGCAGACCGCTTCCGATGAGAATGTCATAAGGGTGAGAGGTGTTAATGTGAACCGTAGTCACTTTCAGGTCCCCTTTCCGCCAGGCTTTCCTTGATCTTGCGGCCGTTGGCCAGCATCTGACGCATCTTGTCCGCATCCTCGTTGTGCAGAGCCTCGGAGAAGGCCTTGAGGCGATCTACGATGGCGTCCAGCTCCACGGTCAGCTCCTCCTTGTTGCGGAAGAAGAGCGCCGTCCAGAGGTCCTCGTTCAGCTTGGCAACGCGCGTCATATCGTGGAAGCTTCCCGCCGAAAAGCCTGCATGCTCAACAGCGGCAGGGCTTTGGACATAGGCGCTGGACACGATGTGCGCCAGCTGAGAGGTATAGGCAATCATACGGTCATGACGCTTGGGCGTTGTGATCTCGATGCGGGAAAAGCCGATGGTGAGGAAAAAGGCCTTCAGCATCTCCACCGCCTTGAAGTTGACAAGTCCCACGGGCGTCAGGATCATGGATGCGTTTTTATACAGATCGGTTTTGGAGTTGGCAAAGCCTGCCACCTCAAGTCCGGCCATGGGATGACCGCCCACATAGGTGAAGCCATGCTCCTCGGCCAGCGGCACCAGCTCCTCGCAGATGCTTTCCTTGACGCCGCAGCAGTCCACCACCACGGCATCCTTGCGGATGTGCGAAACACGCCGTCTGACGTAATCGGCAATGTCGTTGGGATAGAGCGCCAGGATCAGCAGATCACAGCTCTCCAGCGCCTCATCGGTCAATTCGCCGTGGATCGCCTCCAACAGCTTGGCGCGGCTGATGACCTCGCGCGAAATATCGTCTCCGAAAACGGTATGATCGGTGTTGTAACGGATGGCCTTGGCCATGGAGCCGCCAATCAGACCGAGTCCCACAATTCCTATGTTCATGATCTTTCTCTCCTCTTTCTGTCTTTTACGCTTCCTTTTTACATCTGCTTATTCAGCGTGTAACGGTGAGGCAGGATGGCACGGACGGTGTCGGCAACATCCTGAAAAGCCGCCGGCGTCAGCGACTGCTGACCGTCACATTTGGCATACTGCGGATTGTTGTGCACCTCGATGATGAGTCCGTCGGCACCGGCCGCGGTCGCCGCCATGGACAGGGGCTTGACATATTTGGAAATACCGATGGCATGGCTGGGATCGATGATGACCGGCAGGTGCGACAGCGTTTTCAGCACCGGGATCGCCGAAATGTCCAGCGTGTTGCGCGTCATGGTCTCAAAGGTGCGGATGCCGCGCTCGCAGAGGATCACGTCCTCATTGCCGCCGGCCATGATATATTCCGCGCTCATCAGCAGCTCCTCTAACGTGGAGGACAGACCGCGCTTGAGCAGGATCGGCTTTCTCAGATGGCCCAGCTCGCGGAGCATGGCGAAATTCTGCATGTTGCGCGCACCGACCTGGATCACATCCACCTCATCAAACAGAGGCAGATCGCTCAGATCCATCAGCTCGGTGACGATGGGAAGCCCCGTCATCTTCTTGGCCTCCAGAAGCAGTTTGAGTCCCTCTCCCTTCAGGCCTTGGAAGGAGTACGGGCTGGTGCGCGGCTTGAAGGCACCGCCGCGGAGCATGGTGGCACCAGCCGCCTTCACCTGTTCGGCGATCTCGATGATCTGCTCCTCCGATTCCACCGAGCAGGGGCCGGCGATCATGGCAAAATTTCCTCCGCCGATCTTGAAGTCATCCCCAACCGACACCACCGTATCATCGGGATGGAACTTGCGGTTTGCATTTTTATAAGGCTCCTGGATGCGGCGCACTTCCTCGACGATATCCAGCGCTTTGATCAGATTGATGTCCAGTCTGGAGGTGTCGCCGATAAGGCCGAGAATGGTCTCATGCGTACCCTGACAGACGTGAATGTCGATGTTCATGCTCTTCAGCCACTCCACCAGATTGGTGTACTGCACCTGATTGGCATTTTTCTTTAAAATGACTACCATGATTTTTTCCTCCGCAATCTATGCTGCTTTTAAAATATTCTGTGTTGACCGCAGCCCTTCCGCCGCGGCTTTGAAAAAGAAAACGCCCTTCCGGTGAATTTCACCAAAAGGACGTGTGCCGATCCATTTCTTCGATCAGTTATAACTTCCGTTTTCAGTGAAACTCAAACAAGCCTTGCCCTTAAAGTAATAAGCAAAGCGAAAGGAATATTCCACTGCGAACGAATGTCTGTTCATGATCGTTTCCTCTTCAAACGGCAATTGTTTTGCCGATGTGACTATCATATACCCATTTTCCCGATTTGTCAAGGGGGAAAACCGATTTTTTTGATTTTCAAACAACTTTTTTGTTTCTTTTTCACATCGTTTCGGTTGTCTTTTCACATCGTTTCCCTTCCGCCGAAAGCAAAACGCAAAAAAGGGATACCGCTTTTGGCAATACCCCTTTATAACGCCTTGGTTTTACGGATCCAAGAAACCGCTGATCTTTGATCAGACGGCTCTCTGAACCTTGTTGGAACGCAGGCAGCGCGAGCAGACATTCATGGTCTTATGAGTTCCGTTGACGACTGCTTTCACTTTTCTGATATTGGGCTTCCAGGTTCTGTTGGTCTTGCGGTTCGAGTGAGAAACATTCAGACCGAACTGCACGCCCTTTCCGCAGATATCACACTTTGCCATTTCTTTGACACCTCCCGAATAATAGCAATTCCATTTTCACAGGATAGTATATCATACTTTTCTGCAAAAGGCAAGAGTTTTTTTAATTTTTTTCATCATTTTTTCGAATTTCGTTGCGCTTGATCTTACCGCCAAGGGTTTTCGGCAGTTCTTTGACGAATTCCACCACGCGCGGATACTTATAAGGAGCAGTTGTCTTCTTCACATGGTTCTGCAGCTCCTTCTTCAGCTCGTCGCTTGCCTCATAGCCGCGCGCCAGCACAATGGTCGCCTTGACAACCTGTCCGCGGATGGGATCGGGAACGGCGGTGATGGCGCATTCCACGACGGCGGGATGGGTGATCAGAGCACTCTCCACCTCGAAAGGACCGATGCGGTAGCCCGAGCATTTGATAACATCGTCGTTGCGTCCCTCGAAATGGTAATAGCCCTCCGAATCGCGCCATGCGGTATCGCCCGTATCGTACATTCCGTTCTTCCAGCTTCTGGCCATGGCCGCTTCGTCATTGAAGTAGCCCTTGAAAAGACCGGCCGGATGCGCAGAGGAAGCATTCTTGACCATGATCGTGCCGACCACACCGTCCTCGCAGGGCTTGCCGTTTTCATCTACGATATCGATGTCATACAGAGGCGAGGGCTTGCCGGTGGAGCCCACCTTGATCTCGTCCCAGCCGAAATTGGCCAGAATGACGGTGGTCTCGGTCTGGCCGAAGCCTTCATGGATCTTGTGGCCCGTGTATTCATAGAAACGGTTGAAGACCTCGGGATTGAGAGGCTCGCCCGCCGTGCAGCAATGATGCAGAGAGGAGAAATCGTATTTGCTCATATCCTCCTGGATCAGGAAGCGGTAAATGGTGGGGGGCGCACAGAAGGTGGTCAACTTCAGATGGTCGATGGCCTCCAACGTCTTGACCGCGTCAAAGCGGACATGGTCATAGGCAACGATGGCCGCGCCCGCGATCCACTGGCCGTAGATCTTGCCCCAGCCGAATTTCGCCCAGCCCGAGTCGGACATGGTCAGATGCAGACCGCCGTCCTCCACATGCTGCCAGAAGTAGGCCGTGGTGATGTGTCCCAACGGATAGGTGTAGTCATGCTGGATCATCTTGGGCATGCCTGTCGTGCCGGAGGAGAAGTAGATGAGCATGATCTCATCGTTGGCGTTTTTGAAGGTGCGCTCAAAGGACTCATCGGCCTCTTCGATCAGCTTTTTCAGATCGCGGAAGCCATCGGCGCCGAAGCGCTGCTCGATGTTCTCCCCCTCAAGGCAGATGTTTTCCAGCGTTTTGCACTCACCGCGGCTCTCGCGCAGGAAGCGGACCAGCTCCTCGTCGTCCACCGCGCAGATGCACTTGATGGAGGCGGCATTGCAACGGTAGATGATGTCCTTGGGCGTCAGCTGAAAGGTGGCGGGGATACACACAGCGCCCAGCTTGCACAGAGCGGTAAAGCAGACCCACACCTCAATGCGCTGGCGCAGGATCAGCATCACACGGTCGCCGCGGCCGATGCCCATCTGACGGAAGGCATTGGCAGCCTTATCGCTCAGACGCTTCATCTCAGCGAAGGTGATGCGCTTTTCCACCTTGTCGTCGTTGTAATACAGAAGCGCCAGCTTGTCCGGGTCCTCTTTGGCATAGCCGTCCACGATGTCGAAGGCAAAGTTGAACGACTCGGGGATGTTCAGCTGATAATTGGCTTTGAAATCTTTATAATCCTTGAAATCTTTTCTCGGAAGATATCGGTCCAGAAATGTCATGATGGATGGTTCCCTTTCGCTTATTCGTTGATGACGGTGAGGAATTTGGCAGGTTTGTCACCGACGGCCGCCTGTCCGTGAGGCAAAGCGGGGTTGAAATAGATGCTGTCTCCGGCGTTCAGAATGTAATCGCGGTCACGGATGGTGACGGCAACGACACCCTCCAACACGTAATTGAATTCCTGTCCGCCGTGGGTAACCAGATCGGGATGCGCCGTATGAGGCTGAAGCGATACGATCATCGGCTTCATCTCGCGATCGATGAAATTATAAGCCAGCGAGACAAAGGAATAGCCCTTAAAGCGCTCGATCTCCATGCCGTCGCCGCCGCGGACAACGGTGCAGTCGCTCATTTTCGGATCAGAGCCCATCAGAATGGCCGTGGGATCCACGCCGCAAATGTGGGCGATCTGATAGATCTTGCCGATCGGGATGTCGGAGGAGGCCGATTCATAGCCTTTATACTCCTTGAGCCCAACGCCGATCTTTTCGGCCATCTCCTCTTCGCTGATCTCCATGATCTCGCGGATCTCTCTCACGCGGGCCGCGATCTGCTGAATTTCACTTTGCATACCTTTATTTCTCCTGTTCGTTTTCTTTGTTCTGTATACTGTCCGCTTCGGAGGAATCTTCCTTCGTCTTTTTCTTCTTACCGATGGACAGCTTGTTTTCCGTGCCGGCCAGAAGACGCTTGATGTTGCTTCGGTGCATAAAGACGATCAAAAAGGCCACAAGAAAGGAGCAGACCACCTCAATGATGTTGGGCGTATACCCCTGCAGGATGCTGATGCGGTTCAGGATCAGCGGATAGAGAGCCGCACTCATAATCGATCCCAGCGAAACATACCTCGTTCCGATGACGATGATGGCAAAGATCAGAAGCAGAATCGCGCCCACCAGCGGATTGAGAAAGAGGATCATCACAATGGCCGTCACCGCGCCCTTGCCGCCTCGGAATTTATAATAGATGGGGAAAATATGCCCCAGCATACACAGCAGACCTGCCACACAAGCGGTCAGCCGACCGAACAGGGCAAAGCCTATGTACACCGAAACAACTGCCTTCAGCGCATCGCCTAACAGGGTGAAGAGCGCTGCCTTGACACCGTAGTTGCGGAGCATATTGGTCATGCCCGCGTTGCCGCTTCCGTGCAGACGGACATCGTCATGAAAGAAGGTCTTGGAAAGGATGACACCGAAATTCAGACTGCCGAGAAAGTAACCGGCCGCCGCCGCGATCAGAAAGGCCAGCGCCACCAGCCAGACCAGCGAATTGGGATCGCGGTCGGCAGGAAAAACGATATGCCCGAGAATTCCCTTGGCAAGGAAGGTTTGATAGGTCATGGGTTCGAGGATCATTCCGGATCATCTCCCTTCTGTCGGATGACAAGCTTGATGGGCGTTCCCGTGAAATCAAACACGTCGCGCAGGCAGTTTTCCAAATAGCGGCGGTATGAGAAATGGAACAGCTCGATGTCGTTGCAGAAGATCACAAACTCGGGAGCATTGGTGCCGGTCTGCGTCATATAGTAGATCTTCAGGCGTCTGCCCTTGTCGCTGGGGGGCTGGACGCGAATCATCGCATCGTTGAGCAGGTCATTGAGCATACCCGTGGTGATGCGGCGGGAAGCATTGGCATGGACCTGATTGATCAGCTCATACAGCTTCTGCACGCGCTGTCCCGTTTTCGCCGAGACAAACAGCAGGGGCGCATAGGTCATGTAGCCCAAAGAATCGTAGATCTTTTTGGTGAATTCCTGGACGGTTTTGTTGTCCTTTTCCACCGTGTCCCATTTGTTGACGACAACGATCGAGGCCTTTCCCGATTCGTGGGCGATGCCGGCGATCTTTTCGTCCTGCTCGGTGATGCCCTCGGTGCCGTCGATCAGGATCAGGCAGACATCGGCGCGGTCCACAGCCGCCTTGGAGCGGAGAACGCTGTACTTTTCAATGCGGTCCTCGATGCGGCTCTGACGGCGGATGCCGGCCGTATCGATGAGTGTATACGCACCGAATTCGTTTTCCAGATTGGTGTCGATGGCATCGCGCGTGGTGCCGGGAATGTTGGAAACGATGAGACGGTTTTCGCCCAGCATCCGGTTGATGATCGAGCTTTTGCCTGCATTGGGCTTGCCGATGACCGCCACTCGGATGCGGTCGGTCTCATCCTCCTCCTCGATCTCCTCGGGAAGAAGCTCCACAGCGCGGTCGAGAAGGTCACCCGAGCCGGTGCCGTGCAGAGCCGACAGCGCAACGGGATCGCCGTCGAAGCCAAGCTCATAGAATTCGTAATAGCCGTAAGGCAATTCGCCGATGCTGTCCACCTTGTTCACGCAGAGGATCACCGGCTTTCCGCTCTTGATGAGGAAGATGGCGATATCCTTGTCGTCGGCGGTCAGCCCCGCCTTCAGATCGGTCATAAACACGATCACATCAGCGCTTTCCACGGCGATCTGTGCCTGGTCACGCATATATTGCTTGATCAGATCGTCGGTCTTCGGCTCGATACCGCCCGTATCCACCAGCAGCATCTTGCGGCCGCGCCATTCGATGTCGGCATAGATGCGGTCACGGGTGACGCCGGGAATATCCTCGACGATGGAGATTCGCTCGCCGGCCAGCTTATTGAAGAGCGTGCTCTTGCCCACGTTGGGGCGGCCGACGATGGCGATGATTGGTTTTGACATAGTAATACCTCAAGAAATTTTCACAAAGTTCAGATTGCCGTCGTAGAGTCCGCCGCTGGTCACATACAGAGCGGAGGTGGACACGCCCGTATCTCTCTTGTAGGTGAAGAGGATGTCGGTTTCATACCACTTGATGCCCGCTGTGCTCTCGGCGCGGTAGTACACGCGGTTGCCGCAGGCGATGATCGACGTATAGCTGTTGCCGTCCAGACCGTAGACACCGAGGCGGCGGTTGTCGCTCTCGCGGTACGCCATCAGCTGGTTCCAGACGGTGTAGAAGACCAGATTGTCCATTTCACAGATCGACGAGCACTGTCCGCCTGCGGGATTGATGTTTTCCGCATCGGCGCTGCCGTCCTTGACGCGGAACAGTCCGTCAGAAGTGGAGAAATAGACCTTGCCGGCCGAGGCTTCCAACGCATAGACACGTCCCGATGCCAGCAGAGCGGACTTGCCGTCGGCATAGCGGTAGAGAGCGTTGTCGGTCTTGCTGTGGTAATAGAGCGCGCCGTGAACGGCGGTCATCCGATCAACCTCGCCCTCAATGGCAAGCTTGTCTTCCCTGCCCGTCGACAGGTCAAGGGCATACACACCCTCCTTCAGCGCAAAATACAGCGTTTGTCCCTCGCCGCTGACCAGCGAAACGCCGCTGTCCTTCAGCGTGCGGACAGCCGTGCCGTCCTTGCCGTATTCCTTCAGAGAGCCGTTAAGAACCACATAATCCTGCTTCTCGGCGCTGTACACCTTGCCGCCCATGGTGGCATTGCCCACCGAAGGCTCATAGGATTCGGGCGTTGGCAGATTGGCCGAGGGGGCGGGGGCGGTGACCGCAGGAGCTGCGGTGGTCTCGGGTGCTTGAGTGGTGGTCTCAGGTGCAGCCGTGGTCGTCTCGGGTGCTTGAGTGGTGGTTTCAGGGGCTTCGGTGGTGGTTTCGGGTGCGTCTGTCGTCGTCTCGGGAGTCTCGGTCGTCTCAGGCGCGTCCGTTGTCGTTTCGGGAGAAGCGATCGACTCCGAGGAAGGATCGGACGAGCTGCTGTCATCACCCGAGGAGATCGGATCGGTCTCGCCGCCCGACGTGACCGCCGGTGCAGACTCGCTTGTCCCCGGATCGACGGTGCCGTCCACCGGCTTTTCCTCGCCGCGGGTGGCGATCAGAGCAATGGCCGCAACGGCAAGCGCCGCGATGAGGATCACCGCCACGATCACCGACAGACGTCCGCCGAGAGACTTCTTCGGCTTTTTCGCCGGCTTGACCAGCGTGGACATCATGGCCAGGCGCTCCTTGCGGTGCTTCTCCAGATACATGGCGTTGATCTTGCCGAAGGCCAGGTTCTTCTGCATGCCGCACACAGGGCAACAATCGCCCTCACACACACTGCCGCAGGAGCACTGCCAGCGCGTTTCGTCCAAAATCAAGGGACGGAAGATGATCTTCTCCAGCTGCTCGGGATAAAAACAATATTTCAACTCTTCGTTCAGTTCGGGGCTGAAAACGATCTTCAGCTCCTGCTTCAAACCATGTCGCTTGTTCTCCATTTCGGTTTCCTTTCCGGTTTTGTCTTAATACAAGACTTCCCCAATGAATTCGCGTCCGTCGTTTTTGGCTTGTACGATTTTGATGTTCAGCTTTTCTTCCAATTCCGTTACACTCATGTTGTCTAAAAACAGGCATCCGCTGCTTTCCGTACAGCTGGCCGGCAGGAGCAGGCGGTCGCCCAGATCGCGCCCCTTCAACTGCTCATACAGGTCAACGCCCGTCATCAGTCCCGCCACGGTGATGGTCTCTCCGAAGAAGCGGTTGACGATCTTGACCACGCTCACATCCAGCGACGGCACCTTTTCCTTCAGCCGTTCGCATAGGCTGCAAATGAAATCGTATGCCGCTTCGCCCGTGGCAATGGTCAGCTTCCGCTTCTTTGTCAGATCATACTCGTCGAGATAGTCAAGCTCTTCGGTAAATTCAGTCTCCATCGAGCGGATCAGACCAACGCCGTTTTCCAGCTGGGGATATTCGTCATACGCCTCTTCGCAAGGCAGAGGCAGCTCCGCTTTCAGATACAACTCATCGGCGCAGTAAAACAGGCTCTTTCCGTATGCCCCCTTGCAGGCGGCGGCAAAGGCGGACACCTGTTTTATGATCGCTTCCGCCTCCTGCTTGGTATAAGGAGAGAGCGGATACAGCCCCTCGCGGAAACGGGTCAGACCGGCCGGCACCACCGAAACGCTCCTTGTTGCAGGGTGCAAAATCGCCAATTCGTGCATGGTCTTTTCCAGAGCCTCGCCGTCGTTGATGCCGCGGCAGAGCACGATCTGAAAATTCATCTCGATGCCGCCGTCGGAAAGGCGCTTGAGATAGGACAGCACCTTGCCCGCGTTCTTGTTCCCCGTCATTTTCACGCGCAGGTCCTCGTCTGTGGTATGGACCGAGATGTTGACCGGACTCATCTTCATGCGAATGATGCGATCGATGTCCTTGTCCTTCAGATTGGTCAGTGTAATGTAATTGCCCATCAAAAACGACAGGCGCGAATCGTCGTCCTTAAAGTAGAGCGTTTCACGCATCCCCTTCGGCAGCTGATCGATGAAGCAGAAGATGCACTTGTTGCGGCAGCTTCGTTTTTCGGACATGAGGAAGGTCTCAAATTCCAGCCCGATGTCATCGTATTCCCTCTTGCGGATGCTCTTTTCAAAGCGGACGCCCTCTCTTTCAAGCGTCAGGACGATCTTTTTCTCGGTGAGGTAAAAGCGATAGTCCAACACATCGCAGATCTCGTTGCCGTTGATGGCAAGCAGAACATCGCCTGCCAAAAGACCGGCCTTATCTGCAGCCGAATGCTTTTCCACACTCTTGATGACGACCACGCTTTCACCTCCCCTCGTCTTGTTTTTTTCGTATGTATGGCATAGAATGCCGCGGTTTCTTTGCTTTTTCTTATTTGTCGTAGGACATGACCATTTCCACGCGGGTTGCATGGCGGCCGCCCTCAAATTCGGTGTTCAAGAAGAGATCGACCATATCGCATGCCAGACCGGGGCCGACCACTCTCTCGCCCATGCAGAGGACGTTGGCGTCGTTGTGCTGTCTGGTGGCGTGGGTGCTGAAGGTGTCCGAGCAGCAGGCCGCACGGATGCCGCTGTGCTTGTTGGCCACCATCGACATGCCGATGCCGGTGCCGCAGACGAGAATGCCCTTGTCGCACTCGCCCTTCTGGATGGCCTCACAAAGCTTGTGGGCAAAATCGGGATAGTGGCAGGAGGCGGTGTCGTTGGTGCCGAAATCGATGTAACGGATGCCCTTGTCGTCAAGGTGCTTTTTGATCTGGACCTTCAGCGCATAGCCGGCATGGTCCGATGCGATGGCAAGAATCTTTTCCATAATCAGTTCCTCTTTTCTTTTTTCTACCTTATTTATCGCGTTTGTTCCCTCTGCTCCTTTTCCAGGCTTTCCCTTTCAGCCTGCGACGCTCGCAGGTAGACAGGAGCAAGGGCTTCATCGGTGAATGCGTTTTTGTTTTCCGCCTGTTCATAGAGCTTGCGCGCGATCTGCGTGGTGGAAAAGGCGTTTTGATGCCGCAGAGCCTGCGGTGTTTCTTTTACAGACGGCAGATCGATCGTTTCGCGGGCAATACGGTATCCGTCGCCGCAGAAATAGACCGCCTGCGCTTCTCTCTCGCTCAGCTCCTTCTTCAGCTCCTCCGCGGAGATCAGCCGATCGGGCGTCAGACGTGTGATGGTCTCCCCGTCGGAAAGAAAGAGCGCGTTATAAAGCTGTCCGCGGCGGGCGTCCATGACCGGACACAAAAGGCCGCAGAAGCCGCTCAAATTAAAGGCAAGCGATTCGAGCGTGGACACGCCCACGCAGGGGATCGAGCGGCCGAAGGCCAAGCCTTTCGCCATCGACACGCCGATGCGCACACCCGTGAACGAGCCCGGACCGGCAGTGACCGCGATCATATCCACATCATCCATCGTGTGTGAGGTGACGTTCAATCCGTTTTCCAGCATCGGAAGCAGCGTTTCGCTGTGTTTGAGCGCTGTGGTCTGGGTGAAGACGAACAGACACTTGTCGTCCTCTGCCAGTGCCGCCGATGCGGTGACGGCGGTCGATTCGATTCCTATGATCTTCATATGCTGTCGCTTACCCTCGTTTTCACTGTTTTCTCTTGTTTTTCTATGCCTCAGCCGATTCGGCTGAACGTGATGCGGCGGCTTTGCTCGCCGATCTTTTCGATTCGGACCTCGATCCGCTTTTCTGGCAGGCAATCCTCGATGTTTTCGCTCCACTCGATAGCCATGATGCCCTGAGTCAAATCGAAAAAGCCGATGGAGACCAGATCGTCCTCGCCCTCGATACGGTACATATCATAATGATAGAAGGGGCGCTTTCCCTTGCGGTACTCGTTGACGATGGCGTATGTGGGACTGCTGACGCGGCTTCCCTCGGAAAGCAGGCTTGCCATGCCGCGCACAAACGCGGTCTTGCCTGCCCCCAGATCGCCGTAGAGGCTGACGCAGATCAACTCATCGCTTTCCCTTTCGAGGATCGCGGCCAGGTCTCGTCCGGCCTGCTCGGTCTCCGTGTCGGAGTTGGTGATCCTTTCCGGCATGAGTGCTTCGATCATGGTTCTTTGCCCCCTTTCGCCTGTCGGTCGATTTGGTTTTGGCTTGGTCGGTATGCTCTTTGCTGTCGTTTTTTTGATAAGCTCTGCCGCTGTGAGGCGGCTTGATCAGGCAGTCTCCGCCGAAGCCGATCAGATCCTCCCGCCCTGCCAAAGCAAGCGCCTTGCGGACGGTCTCCTCGTTCTCCTTGCGGCTCGACTGCAGAAGAGCCCGCTGCATCTTCTTTTCCTCAAACTCTCTTGCCACATACACAGGCTTGCCGTCCAGGGGGTTGAGCCCGGTATAGAACATGACCGTAGACACCGTGCCCGGCGTGGGATAGAAATCCTGCACCTGCTCGGGACGGCAGCGGTTCTTCTTCAGATAGACCGCCAGCTCCACCGCATTTTTCAGTGTGCTGCCCGGGTGGCTGGACATGAGATAAGGAACCAGATACTGCTCCTTGCCGTACTTCTCGCACAGCTCAAAATAGCGCTTGACAAAGGCATTGTACACCTTCACATCGGGCTTGCCCATCTTCTGGAGCACCGCGGTCGAGCAATGCTCGGGCGCTACCTTCAGCTGTCCGCTGATGTGATCGCGCACCAGCTCCTCGAAGAAGGTGGGATCGGTATCGAGCATCAGATAGTCAAAGCGGATGCCCGAACGGATGAAGACCTTTTTGACCTTATCCAACTTCTTCAGCTCGCGCAGAAGCGTTACATACTCGCTGTGATCGACCTCAAGCTCCTTGCAGGGATCCTGCCCCAGACACTTGCGGTTTTTGCACATGCCATTCTGCTTCTGCCTTTTGCAGGAGGGAGCGCGGAAATTGGCGGTCGGACCGCCCACGTCGTTGATGTACCCCTTGAAGTCGGGCAGCTCGGTCAGCTTCTTCGCCTCGGCCACCACGCTTTCGATGCTTCTCGAACGCACCTCGCGTCCCTGATGGAAGGCCAGCGCGCAGAAGTTGCAGGCGCCGAAGCAGCCGCGGTTGTGGGTGATGGAGAAGCGTACCTCCTCGATGGCGGGGATGCCGCCCTGCTCGATGTAAGAGGGGTGGAAGGTGCGTTGATAGGGCAGAGCGTAAACGCCGTCCAGCTCTTCCCTCTCCAGCGGCGGATAGGGCGGATTGACCACGACCTTCTTTGTGTCGTAGTACTCCTCCACCGCCTTTCCTCTCACGCTGTCCATCTCAAAATACTGGATGCGGAAGGCATCGGCATACGCCTTTTTATCCTCTTTGATCGTGTCGTAATCGCCGACCGATACCGACGGATAATGCGGCTCTCTGTCGGCTGAGGTGACATACGCGGTGCCGCGGACATCCTGAATCTTTTTCACGGGAACGCCCTTGTTGAGAAGCTCCGCGATGCGGGAGATCGACTTTTCTCCCATGCCGTAGGACAGCAGGTCGGCGCGGGAATCGATGAGGATGCTCCGCCTGACCTTGTCGCTCCAATAGTCGTAGTGGGCGCATCGGCGAAGCGACGCCTCCAATCCGCCGATGATCAGCGGCACGTCGCCGTAAGCCTCGCGGATGCGGTTGCAGTAGACAATGACTGCGCGGTCGGGGCGCTTTCCCATTTTGCCGTCCGGCGAATAGTAGTCATATGTCCGCTTCTTCTTGGAGACGGTATAGTGAGCCACCATCGAATCCAGATTCCCCGAGGAGACCAGAAAGCCAAGCCTCGGACGTCCGAATTCGGTGAAGGCCTCTTTGCTTGTGTAATCGGGCTGGGACAGGATGGCCACGCGGAATCCCTGCGCCTCCAGCACACGGCTGATGATCGCCGCGCCGAAGGAGGGATGGTCCACGTAGGCGTCTCCGGTTACATAGACGAAATCAACCTCGTCCCAGCCTCTCTCACGCATCTCTTCCCGCGAGAGAGGCAAAAATCCGTTTTCCATAAATCGTTTCTGTCTGCTTTACAGCTTGCGTGCAACCTCGGCCATTTCGTAAGCTTCGAACATATCGCCGTCCTTGACGTCGTTGAAGCGCTCCAGACCGATGCCGCACTCATAGCCCTGCGCCACTTCCTTCACGTCGTCCTTGAAGCGGCGGAGCGAGCTGATCTTGTCTTCGAAAATGATAATGCCGTCACGCAGAACACGGATAAGCGCGTTTCGCGTGATCTTGCCGTCCTGCACGTAAGAGCCGGCGATGGTTCCCACATTCGGCACATGGATGGCCTTGCGCACCTCGGCGTGGCCAAGGATGACCTCCTTGTATTCGGGCGCCAGCATACCCTGCATGGCAGCGGTAACCTCGGCGATGCACTCATAGATGATGTTGTACGTTCTCACATCCACCTTGTTGCGCTCCGCCGAATCGATGGCCTTCTTGTCGGGACGGACATGGAAGCCGATGATGATGGCATTGGAGGCACTGGCCAGCATGACATCGTTTTCGGTGATACCGCCGACCGCGGTGTGGATGACCTTGACCTTGATCTCGTTGGTGGACAGCTTTTCCAGCGAGGACTTGACGGCCTCGGCCGTGCCGCCCACGTCGGCCTTGACGATGACATTCAGCTCCTGCGTACCCTCGGAGATCTGCGCAAACAGATCGTCCAGGCTGACCTTGCCGCCGGCATTGAAGCTCTCCTCCTTGGCCTTGGCTCTTCTCTGCTCGGCCAGCGTACGGGCCATGCGCTCGTCCTCAACGGCGTTGAACTCGTCGCCGACGGCGGGAACCTCGGACAGACCGACGATCTCGACCGGCACGGAGGGGCCTGCGGTCTTGATGGTCTTGCCCTTGTCGTCCAGCATCACACGGACATGGCCGACAGCCGTTCCGGCAATGACCACATCGCCGCTCTTGAGCGTACCGTTCTGCACCAGAACCGTGGCAACAGGACCGCGGCCCTTATCCAGCTTCGCCTCGATGACAACGCCCTTGGCGCGGCGGGAGGGATCGGCCTTCAGATCGCGCATTTCGGCGACCAACAGAACATTCTCCAGCAGGTCGTCCAGACCCATTTTCGTCAGAGCAGACACGGGAACGCAGATGGTGTCGCCGCCCCATTCCTCGGGAACCAGCTCATACTGCGTCAGCTCCTGCTTAATGCCTTCGGGATTGGCGCCCGGCTTATCCATCTTATTGATGGCTACGATGATATCCAGATTGGCGGCCTTGGCGTGGTTGATGGCCTCAACGGTCTGAGGCATGATGCCGTCATCGGCAGCCACGACCAGAATGGCGATATCGGTTGCCTTGGCGCCTCTTGCGCGCATGGCAGTGAAGGCCTCATGGCCGGGAGTATCGAGGAAGGTGAGATCCTTGCCGTTGATGTTGACGCGGTAAGCACCGATATGCTGGGTGATGCCGCCGGCCTCGCCTGCGGTGACATTGGAGTGACGGATGGCATCAAGAAGGCTGGTCTTACCGTGGTCAACGTGGCCCATGACCACCACAACGGGAGCGCGGACGGTCATATTGGCCTCATCGGACTTCTCCTCCTCGAAGAGCTTATCCTCGATGGTGACCACGACCTCCTTACTGATGCGCGCGCCGAATTCGTCGGCAACGATGTAGGCCGTTTCGTAGTCGATGACCTGGTTGACATTGACCATCATGCCCATCATCATCAGCTTCTTGATGACCTCGGAGGCGGTCACCTTCAGGCGGGAGGCAAGCTCGCCCACCGCGATCTCATCGGGAATCTGCACGGCAACGGGAAGCTTCTTGGCCTTTTCCAGCTCCTGCTTCTTCAGGCGCTCCATGGCCAATTTTTCCTTCTCACGGTCCTTGTTGCGGTCCTGCTTTTTCAGGCGCTGACGCTCGCTGCCATACTTGTTCTTATCGTTGTTTGCCTCGGGCACAAACTTTTCAAGACGCTCGTCGTACTTGGACAGATCCACATGAGAGGTACGGGTGTCCACCACGCGGGTGCCGCCCATGTGTGCCGACTGGCTGACACGGTTCTTCTCCTGCTTGGGATCATACACCGGCTGCACCTTGATCTCCTGACGGAACTGTCTCTGCTGTGCCTGCGGCTTGTTCTGCTTCTGCTTGTTCTGCTGATTCTGCTGAGACTGAGCCTGCTGGGGCTTTTGCGGATTCTTCGCCTGCTGGCCCTGTGCCTGCTGAGTCTGCGGCTGCTGGCCCTTCGGCTGAGCGGGCTGTCCCTGCGGATGTGCCTGCTGCTGAGGCTTGCTCTCGGGAGCCTTGGCCGGCTGAGGAGCGGCAGCGGGCTTCTGCGCCGGCTCAGGCTTTTTCTGTTCCTCCGCCTTGGCAGGTGCGGCCTTTACCTCATCTGCCTTCTTCTCGGCCTTGGGAGGCTGCGGGATCGGCTTCTTCTCTTCCTGCTTGAAGCCCTCGATCCACACCTCGCCGTTCATATAGGCATCGATGTTGTCGATCTGGCAATTCTCGGTGAGAACAGCCAGCATGATGTTGAAATCGCGGGGCTCGACGGTTGCCATATAGGTCTTGCCGACCACACCGTAACGCGCCAGCGTGTCCACGATGTCCTTGCTCTTTATGTCAAAATCCTTTGACAGGTTGGTTACTCGGTATTTTTGGTTTGATAACATAGCTCTTACCTTACCCTTTCCGCTTATATCCTGCTTGCGATCGCATCGGCAAAATGCTTGTCGAGCACCGCCACAGCCGATATGTCGCTCAATTTTCCGATCGCCTTTCCGATCTGCTCCCCTGTGAGGGCGACCTCCCGGCAATCGGCTTGGTAATATTCACAGCAATTCCGAATTCGCTTTTTTGTGTTGGCCGAGGCATCCTCGGCGAAGAGGACCAGATACACCGGCTTGAATCCCCGGACAGCGTCGGTCACCCGATCGGTCCCGAAGGCAAGCTGCCCTGCCTTTTTGCAAAGGCCAAGCATACTCAAAAGCTTCCCGTTATTTGTCGGCTCCATCCGCTTTCACTCCCTTTTCGCTCTCCGCGATCTCTTCTTCCATGCGCGTGTAGATCTCTTCGGGGATCTCGCAGTCGAGGCTTCTCTCAAACCGCTTGGCCTTTCTTGCCTTCTTGAAGCAGGACAGCTTCCTGCATACATAGGCGCCGCGCCCGGATTTCTTTCCGACGAAGTCCAGCGAAACCGTTCCGTCCGGTGCCTTCACCACACGGATCAGCGTGCTTTTCGGGAAAGACTGGGAACAGCCGAGGCACTTTCTTTCGGGTACTTTCTTCGTTTGCATATGTCCTCCGATGCCTGACCTTTTACAGGTCGGTCTTGATATCGATCTTATAGCCGGTCAGCTTGGCAGCCAGACGGGCGTTCTGTCCTTCCTTGCCGATGGCAAGCGAGAACTGGTCGGGATCCACCAGAACCTTGCAGGTACGCTCGCCGTCGATGATGACCTGGCGGACCGTTGCAGGGGAAAGGGCGGCGGCAATGTACTCTTCAGGCTCCTTGCTGTACTTGATGATGTCGATCTTTTCGCCGTTCAGCTCATCCACGATCTGGTTGATACGCATGCCGCGGTTGCCGATACAGGTTCCGACCGCATCCACATTCTCATCCTTGGACATGACCGCCATCTTGGTTCTCGAGCCGGCCTCACGGGTGATGCCCTCGATGATGACCGTACCGTCCTGGATCTCGGGGATCTCCAGCTCAAACAGGCGCTTGACCAGACCGGGATGGGTACGGGACAGGGTGACGATGGGGCCGTGAGATTCCTTGCGGACCTCCAGCACATACACCTTGACATACTCGTTCTCGCGGTAGATCTCGCCGGGGATCTGCTCATTCTTCAGCAGCGTGACGATGCTCGTGCCGGTATCCAGCGTGACATTGCCGGTCAGCGGATCGATGCGCTGGACCTTGGCCGAGAGCACCTCTTCCTTCTTGTTTTCATATTCCTTGATCATCAGTCCGCGCTCCGCTTCACGGATGCCCTGAATGATGACCTGCTTGCCGGTCTGTGCGGACAGACGGCGGAACTCCTTGGGCTTCAGCTCCTTCTCGCACACGCCGCCCAGAACGCTTCTCTTGCTTTCCTTCTTCGCGTCCTCCAGCGTGATCTGCGTGATGGGGTTTTCAACCTCCTCCACAATGTCAAACAGCTGGTACATCTTGATGGTCTTCTTCTCTTCGTTGATCACAACCTTGACATTGCTGTTGCCCTCTTTGTCTCTCTTATACGCGCTCTCGAGGGCCGCTTTCACACGTTCAAACATGTACTCTCTGGGAATGCCTTTTTCTCTTTCCAGATCGCTCAGCGCGTCAAACAGTTCACTGCTCATTTTTTCGGTCGATAAGCCTATTTGGCTTTTTCCTCCATTTATAAGATATATTTATTATTTTTCAACGTGATGTTGCAGACGGTATGCCTTTAAAAATCAAACTTCGTCCGCATTTTGGAGACCTTCTCCAAAGGAAGCGTGATCCCGCCCTGCTCGGTGAGAAGAACAAAGCTTTTCGCCTCGGCGTCATAGCTTTCCAGCACGCCTGTGAAAGTCCGACGGTCATCGATCTTCGCATACAGCGAAACATCCACCTTTTCCCCCAGGCAGGCCAAAATGTGCTCAGGCTTTCTCAGCACGCGCTCAATGCCGGGAGAGGTGACCTCCAGATTGTAATTGACATCGATGGGATCGGCCTCGTCCAGCAACGGATCGATGGCGCGGTGGACCCGCTCGCAGTCCTCGATGTCGATGCCCTCCTCCTTGTCGATGGTGATGCGGAGATAACGGGTGGGGCCTTCCTTGACAAATTCCACGTCCCAAAGAGACACGCCGCATTCCTCCACGGTGCTTTTGATGAGCTTTTCCACTTCTCCGGTTATGTTCGCTGCCATAGCTTCCTCCGATTTTTCCGATTAAAAAACTCAGAAGAGTGGCGAACCACTCTTCTGCATCTTACACTATCTGTACCTATTATATCATAAAAAAATTGATTTTGCAATAGGTTTTGTCAAAATATTTGCGCTTTTTCAAGCATTTTCCTTGCCGGGGATGGCGGAAAGGATCGCTTTTTCGGCTGCTTCCTCTTCGCTTTCCTGTTTGGCACCGCAGGCAGGACAAAACGTGAAGGAGCGCGGAAGATTTTTTCCGCATCCCGGGCAGCGCTTTTCCTTGCGGAGCTCGGTGATCTTGGTCTTGTACGCAAGCACCTGTGCACGGAGATCGTCCACAGAGGCATATAGCTCGTTGACATCGCTGTCGATGGCGATCTGCTTTTTGTATGCAATCTCACCGATCCTGCGATAGAGCTTATTCATCTCCATGTTCGCCTGCTTCACCTGAAGCGAAAGCTTGGCAATATCCTTAGCGTTGTCCAGCTTTTCATAAACCGCACCGGCTTTTTCCTTAACGGTGTTCATTGCATCCTGAATGTCTGCCATATCGTTGTCCTCCTTGATTCTTTTTTCGTTATCGGGTTGATTTCGGCTCTGTCCGTCTCTTATTTGCCGCTGACCGAAGCGCCGGCAACGGTATACTTGGAGGCGGCCTTTTCATCAACGGTCACATTGGCCAGATAGGACTCCATATAGCCGTTGATGGCATCTGCCAGGCAGTAGGAATACAGGTTGGCAAACTGCTCGGCATCGGTGGCATCGGCAAAGCCGTTTTCGATCAGATCATACTTCTTGATGAAGAAGATACCGGTCTCGTCCTCGATCTTGCGGGTCTCGCCCACGGCCAGCTCCTTGGCGGCATTGGTGATGTCCGCGCCGAACTTGGCAAAATCGTTGGGGCAGATGTAATAGCCGTTGGGACGGTAAGCGGCATCGACGTCATCGTTGTGAGCAGCCAGCAGAGCCTCAAAGTCCTCGCCTGCAGCGATCTTCTTCTCAATGTCGGCAGCAAGGTTGTTCTTCTCGGTCTTCTTGGCATCGTCGAGAAGCTTGGTCTGGGCATCGCCGGAAGCGGTATCGTACACGATCGCGCCGTTGGCATCGGTCACATACTCAAAGACATTGTTGACAATGAGGATCTTCACTCTGGAATAGTTGTTCTTGTAGTAAGCGGCCAGGTCCTCGTCGGTGACGGCTTCCGAGCCGGAGGTGCCGAACAGGTGGTCATAAGCGGCCTGGATCTTGGCCTCCAGCACCTTGACCTCCTTCAGCTTGGCATAATCGAGCCCGTACACAGCCAGCTTCTCATTGAGCGCCTTCTCGTCACCGCCGAAAGCGGCCAGATAATCGTCGGCAAAGCCCTCGGCCTCGGCAGTCTGCTCATCGGTCAGCGAAAGCCCCTTCTCATTGAACAGGGACAGCAGGACCGCATTGGTCTTGACGGTGTTGTCGATGATGCCCTTCAGATAGGTCTCATAGGTCATACCGTCGCCCAGAGTCTGAGCCCAGTACTCCTTCGTGTCATCCTCGGGGGAGACATAATAGCTCTTATTGGTCGACAGCCAATATTTATACATATAACCCTTGATCTCAACGCCGTTGTAGGTCATAACCGTTTCGTCATACGATTTGCCGCCGCAGGAGGCCAGAAGGGATACGGCCATCAGCAAGGCCAGTGCCAAAGCGAGAATTCTTTTCATTTTCATTGTTCTTCACCGATTTGTCCGAAAACAAATCCCTTTCCTTATGTTATTTGCGGGTGTTTGGAGACATTATACTACATTTCTTTCAAAAAGTCTATACTTTTTCCGTAATTTTTTTATCCTTTCGGCAAAAAAAGAAAATCGTTAAAAAAAGAAAGTGAAAAGGCGGAAAACACCGATCAATTTTCCTCACCGCTCAAACGCAGATAGTCGCTCAGCAGCGCGCAGGCTTGGTTCAGGAACTCTTCCCCGCTCTTCACGCGCAGGCTGGCATACGGCCGGCTGCTGACATTGAGCAGCAAGCGTCCCTGCCGTTCGGGGATCAGCCTCGCCCACAGAGACGCGTTCATCTGATGGGGATAGAAGAGCAGACAGCCGTTTTTGTATTCGATGCTCTTCATGCCGCTCTCGCTTCCCAAACTGCGGAGAAGCGAAATGTCCAGCAGACGGCTTACCGACGGCGGCATCTTGCCGAAGCGGTCGTTCAGCTCGTCAGCAATGTCGCTTCGATCCTCCTCACAGCGGATCAGCGCGATCTTTTTATAAGCGTCCACGCGCGCCATGCCGCTCTTGATATACCGCTCGGGGATATACGCATCCACCTTGATGTCCACGGTGCATTCGGGCTTCGGTTGTTTCAGCTCGCCCTTTTCCTCCAAGATCGCCTCGTTGAGCAGCTTCATATACATGTCATATCCCACCTTGGCCATGTGACCGTGCTGTTCCTCGCCGAGAAGGTTGCCCGCGCCGCGGATCTCCATATCGCGCAGAGCCACCTTGAAGCCCGAGCCGAACTCGGCATATTCGCGGATGGCGCTGAGACGCTTGACGGCGATCTCGGTAAGCACCTTGCCCTTGCCGAAGGTGAAATAGGCATAGGCACGGCGGGAGGAGCGTCCGATGCGTCCGCGGATCTGGTGAAGCTGGGACAGTCCCATGCGGTCGGCGTTCTCGATGATGAGCGTGTTGGCATTGGGAACGTCCACACCGGTCTCGATGATGGTGGTGCAGACAAAGATGTCGATCTCGCCCTCGATCAGCTCACGCCAGATGTCGGAGAGATATTCCTTATCCATCTGACCGTGGGCGGTGGCGATGCGGGCGTCGGGTGCCATGGCCGCCACACGGGCCGCGCAGGCATCGATGGTGTCGATGTTGTTGTGCAGGTAAAAGACCTGACCGCCGCGGCGAAGCTCCTTCCGGATGGCCTCGCGCAGGATGGTCTCGTCGTATTCGGTCACATAGCTCTGCACGGGCTGACGGTCCTGGGGGGCTTCCTCCAGCACCGACATATCGCGGATGCCGCTCATGGCCATGTTCATCGTGCGGGGAATGGGCGTGGCGGTCAAGGTCAGAACATCCACATTTTCCGACAGCTGCTTCAGGTGCTCCTTGTGCGCCACGCCGAAGCGCTGTTCCTCATCGATGATGACCAGCCCAAGATCCTTGAACTCCACGTCCTTGGATACCAGCCGGTGGGTGCCGACGATGATATCGGTCTCTCCCCTCTTCAGCTTGCGCAGAGACTCGGTCTGCTCCTTTTTGCTGCGGAAGCGCGAGAGCATATCCACTCTGACGGGAAAGGCTCTCATGCGGCTGCACAGCGTTTGGTAATGCTGCAGGGCCAGAATGGTGGTCGGCACAAGGATCGCCACCTGCTTTGAGTCGCTCACCGCCTTGAAAGCGGCGCGGAGAGCCACCTCGGTCTTGCCGAAGCCCACGTCGCCGCAGAGCAGACGGTCCATGGGATGGCGCTGCTGCATATCGCGCTTGATGTCCTCAATGGCCTCCAGCTGTCCGTCGGTCTCCTCATAGGGGAAGGCCTCCTCGAACTCCTTTTGCATCGCATCGTCTGCCGAAAAGGCATAGCCCGGCTTCCGCAGACGGCGGGCATACAGATCGATCAGATCCTTGGCCATATCCTTGGCCGCGCTCTTGACTCTCTGCTTGGTCTTGCCCCACTCGCTTCCTCCCATCCTCGAGAGGCGCAGCGTCTCGTTGTCCGAATCGCTTCCGATGTATTTGGCCAGAGAATCCAGCTGATTGCAGGGGAGGTAGAGCATGTCACTGCCCGCATACTGGATCTTGACAAAATCGCGGATGAAGCCCTCCACGCTCAGCGTCTGCAGGCCCATATAGCGTCCGATGCCGTGGGTGTCGTGAACGACATAATCGCCCACCTTGATGTCGGCATAGGACAGGATCTTTTCCTGCGCGCTCTTTTTCTTATGTGCCTTCTTCCCCTTTTTCAGCGTGCCGCTTCCGTACAGGCCGCCTCCGCGGTAGAGCGACAGGCAGACAAAGCGGTCGGTCGGCATTTCAAAGGAGAACGCGCCCTCGCCGTGCACGATCAGCGGACGCCCCTCCTCCGGATCGTTCACGCTTTCCGAAAGAAAGGCAACGATGCCCGCATTCATCAGCACATCCCGCAGGTTCTGCGCCTCCTTGCGGCTCTCGCAGGAAAGCAGGATCTTGTAGCGGGCGCGGAGGTGATCGTCCAGCTCCTCACGGAGAAGCGGAAAATTGTCGCACACTGAAACGGTCTGTCTGGTGGTGAAGCTGAAGCTTCCCGACAGGCGCATTCCTCCCAAAGAGATCGAAAAGCCAGACATCATCAGCCCGAAATGGCGGGAGAGAAAATGCTCCAGATCCTCGCCGTACCGATGGTGCTCGGCGCTCTTCAGAGACAGCACGCCGTCCTCGGCCAGCGGCTCCATTGCCTCGCGGCTTCGGAACGCCATGCCCTCGATGCGGCTTTTCACCGCGTTGTAATCCTGCAGAAGGAAGAGTGCATCCTCGGAAAAATAATTCAGCAGGCACTCCTTCTGCGGATAGAC
Organism: Oscillospiraceae bacterium; assembly: GCA_015063795.1. Lineage (GTDB taxonomy): Bacteria > Bacillota > Clostridia > Oscillospirales > CAG-272 > SIG694. Next base: position 103,123 of record SVTL01000002.1, on the reverse strand, counting down.
CAACGAGATGTATTTGTCGATAAAAGGAAGATCGGCGCCGCTTTTCACCAGCTCCTTCTCCTCGCGCAGAAGATCCTTTTTCTCTTCGCTCCTGCACTTCTTGATCAGTCCGTCGATGGCGGCCGCCAGCTCCTTACGCTGTTCAGCACTGACAAGGACCTCTCTTGCAGGGATCAGATCGATCTCCTTCAGCTCGGCGGTCTTTCGCTGGGTGAGCGGATCGAAGGAAGCGATCCTTTCCACCTCGGTATCGAAAAATTCGATGCGGACAGGCTCACCTCCGAAAGGCGGAAAGACGTCCAAAATGCCGCCGCGCTGAGAAAACTGCCCCACGCCGTCCACCATATCCACGCGGATATAGCCGTTCTCGGACAAAAAGCGAACCAGCTCCTCGGGCGATGCCTCATGATCGCGGCGCAGGGTGAAAACGCTGTCGATGAGAACCTCTGACGGGATGGTATACTGCAGCAGCGCATCGGGGACGGTCAGGATCATGTCGTGCCTGCCCTCCACGATGCCGTTCAGCACCGAAAGCCTCTCATGCTCGTACTCATGAGAGGCTGTGATGTTATGGAAGTTGAAATCTCTTGACGGGTAGATGACTGCATCCAGTCCGCAGGCGGTCAGTGCCGCTTCCAGACGGTTCGCTTCCTTTTCATCGGGCAGGATGCAGAGAATGGGCTCGCCTCGCTTCTCCCTCGTATCCAGCCCGAAGGCGGCGATGAAGGCCTTGCGCGCATCCTCGCACAGTCCGGTGACGGCGGCAGGCGTTTTGCCCTTCCGCAGTGCGATCTCCTCGGCAAGAGACAGGATGGAGCGGTATTCCCCGCTCTGCCTGATGGCTTGCGTGATGTGATTCATGGAGTCTCTTTCGTTTCGGTTTTATCCTCAGAATCGGGTTCTGCTTTTTCTTTCTTTTCCTTCGGCGCAGGAGCAGGCTTGCCGATGCCGTTGATCAGCCCCATCGCCTTCTGAAGCTGTCCCTGAAGCAGCATTTCCAGAGCGGTCGGCGTGTGGGAAATGGCATCGAACATGGGCTGACGGTCGCATTCGGGGATGGTTCCCAGCACCCAATCGGCCAGATCATACCGCGGATCGGGACGTTCGCCCACACCGATGCGGACACGCAGAAACGCATCGCTTCCCATACATTCTATGATGCTTTTCAGTCCGTTATGCCCGCCGGCGCTTCCCTTTTCGCGGATGCGGAGACGCCCGGGCGCAAGCGTGATGTCATCGCAGAGGACAATCACGTTTTTGACATCGAGTTTATAAAAATCAACCGCTTCCTTCACCGCCTGCCCCGATGCGTTCATATACGTCTGCGGCTTCATGAACAGGACACGCTTTCCCACAACGGTTACTTCGCCCGTCAAGGCATGAAACTTCAAGCGGTCAATGCGGAAGCTCCATTTCTGCGTCAGATAATCGGCGGCTAAAAAGCCCGCGTTGTGCCGCGTGAAGGTGTATTTGTCGCCGGGATTGCCGAGGCAGACCACGATGGCCTCCACCGGACCGGTCGGCGTTTTCTGCGATTCGATTTGCTTAAAAAGATCAAAGATACTCATGGCAACTGTTGATATTGTTTCCTTATTATTATTCGATTATTTGATTTTCCCCTCGGCCTTTTTCTTGGCGCGGAAGGAGTCCGCCCAACCGTCCTTGTTCACCTGTCTGGCACGGGCAAGACCGAGACTGTTTTCGGGAACGCCGTCGGTGATCGTCGAGCCGCAGGCGGTGTAAGCGCCCTTGCCCACCGTCACGGGTGCCACCAGATTGGTGTTGCAGCCGATGAAGGCATCGTCGCCCACGGTGGTACGGAATTTGCTGTATCCGTCGTAGTTGGCGGTGACCACGCCGCAGCCGAAGTTGACACGCTCGCCCACGTCGCTGTCGCCGATGTAGGTCAGGTGAGAGGCATGGGTGTCGCGGCCGATGACCGAGTTCTTTACCTCGACAAAATCACCGATCTTCACGCCGTCGCAGATGGTGGAATTGGGACGTATGTTGCAGTATGGACCGATCTTGACGTTTTCACCGATCACCGCCTCCACCACACGGGTGTCGATGAGGATCGTGTTGTCCTTCACCGTGGAGGAGATGAGATGGGAACGCGGGCCGATCTCGCAGTTTTCGCCGATGACAACGTCCTGTCCGATCTGCGTTCCCGCCAAGATCAAAGTCCCCTCGCCGATGACCGCATCGGGATGGATCACCACGCCGTCAAAGGTCTGGAAAACAACGCCCTTCTCCGCGAAGGACAGCAGAACGCGCTTGCGGTAAGCCTCAGCCGCCTCGAGGTAATCCTGCACGCTCAAAACCGAAGGGGCCTCCAGCTTCACCTCACCCTTTCCGCCGGCATTGGTGATGATGACCTCTTCTCCGATAACGATCTTCCCACAGGTCGGGCAGAGTGCCAGCGCCTTCTCCACGGTCTCCTGTTCCAGAACAAACGCCGTGTTCAAAGCGCGGATGTCCGTCTGCTCGGGAAAAGCGGCGAACAGACATTTCACAATCTCGGATGTTTTTTTGAAGCAAAGCGCCGTGTCCGCACGATATGCCTTCGGCAGGCGCGGATTTTCCGTTATGGTCAGCATGGTGTCCTCCTCAAAAATCTTGATATCATACCTTTCATTTTAGTACAAATACTTTATTTTTGCAATAGGGGGCTCTCTATTTTTTTAAAAATTTTGTTTTTGCCCTTTCTATTTAAAAAAACAAGAAAATACGAAAAATACCAAAAAATATATGGCAAAATGATAAAAAACGTGATATAATATGGTTTGGTATATAAAATAGTGTATACAAAGAAACATATCGTGTATATGGAGGAAAAGAAAGAGTATGAAAAAGTTTATTTATCTTTTCTCCGAGGGCGACGCTTCCATGCGTGAGCTGCTCGGCGGAAAAGGCGCAAACCTCGCGGAAATGACCAAGATCGGTCTTCCTGTTCCCCAGGGCTTCACCATCAGCACCGAGGCCTGCACCCAGTACTATGAGGACGGCCGCAAGATCAACGATGATATCCAGGCTCAGATCATGGAATACATCGACAAGATGGAAGGCATCACCGGCAAGAAGTTCGGTGACGTTGAAAATCCCCTTCTCGTTTCGGTTCGTTCCGGTGCCCGCGCTTCCATGCCCGGTATGATGGACACCATCCTCAACCTCGGTCTGAACGAGCAGGTTGTTGAGTCCATCGCTGCCAAGAGCGGCAACCCCCGTTGGGCTTGGGACTGCTACAGAAGATTCATCCAGATGTACTCCGACGTCGTTATGGAAGTCGGCAAGAAGTACTTCGAAGAGCTTATTGATAAAATGAAGGAAGAAAAGGGCGTGACCCAGGACGTTGAGCTGAATGCTGACGACCTGAAGGCTCTCGCCGGCCAGTTCAAGGCTGAATACAAGGCCAAGATCGGCAAGGACTTCCCCACCGATCCCAAGGAGCAGCTCATGGGCGCCGTTGAGGCCGTCTTCCGTTCCTGGGACAACCCCCGCGCCAACGTCTATCGCCGCGACAACGACATTCCCTACTCCTGGGGTACTGCCGTTAACGTGCAGATGATGGCCTTCGGTAACATGGGTGACGATTGCGGTACCGGTGTTGCCTTCACCCGTGACCCTGCCACCGGCGCTAAGGGTCTGATGGGCGAGTTCCTCGTAAACGCTCAGGGCGAGGACGTCGTTGCCGGCGTTCGTACTCCCATGCCCATCGCCGAAATGGCTGAGAAGTTCCCCGAGGCTTTTGCCGAGTTCAACAAGGTCTGCGGCATCCTCGAGAATCATTACAGAGATATGCAGGACATGGAGTTCACCATCGAGAACGGTAAGCTCTTCATGCTCCAGACCAGAAACGGTAAGAGAACCGCTAAGGCTGCTCTCAAGATCGCCTGCGACCTGGTTGACGAAGGCATGATCGATGAGAAGAAGGCTGTTGCCATGATCGATCCCCGTAACCTGGACACCCTGCTCCATCCTCAGTTCGATGCCAAGGCCATCAAGGCTGCCAAGCCCCTCGGCCGCGGTCTCGGTGCTTCCCCCGGCGCTGCCTGCGGTAAGGTCGTGTTCACCGCTGACGACGCTGTTGTCTGGAACGAAAAGGGCGAAAAGGTCATCCTCGTCCGTCTTGAGACCTCTCCTGAGGACATCAGCGGTATGAAGGCTGCTCAGGGTATTCTCACCGTCCGCGGCGGTATGACCTCTCACGCTGCCGTTGTTGCTCGCGGTATGGGTACCTGCTGCGTTTCCGGCTGCGGCGAGATCAACATGGACGAAGCCAACAAGAAGTTCACTCTCGGCGGCAAGACCTTCAACGAGGGCGACTTCATCTCCATCGACGGCTCCACCGGCTGCATCTACGAGGGCATCATCCCCACCGTTGACGCCGAGATCGCCGGCGAGTTCGGCCGCATCATGGCTTGGGCCGACAAATTCAGAGTTCTCAAGGTGCGTACCAATGCCGACACGCCTGCCGATGCCAAGAAGGCTCGCGAGCTGGGCGCTGAGGGTATCGGTCTCTGCCGCACCGAGCATATGTTCTTCGAGGCTGACCGTATCGCCGCTTTCCGCGAGATGATCTGCTCCGACACCCTTGAAGAGAGAGAAACGGCTCTCGCCAAGATCCTTCCCTTCCAGCAGGGCGACTTTGAGGCTCTCTATGAGGCTCTGGAAGGCACTCCCGTCTGCATCCGCTTCCTGGATCCTCCGCTCCATGAGTTCGTTCCCACCGAAGAGGCTGATATTGCCGCTCTCGCTGCCGCTCAGGGCAAGACCGTTGAGCAGATCAAGGCTATCATTACCTCTCTGCATGAGTTCAACCCCATGATGGGCCACCGCGGCTGCCGTCTGACCGTTACCTATCCCGAGATCGCCAAGATGCAGACCAAGGCTGTCATCCGCGCTGCGATCAACGTTCAGAAGGCTCATCCCGATTGGAAGATCGTTCCCGAGATCATGATTCCTCTGGTCGGCGAGGCCAAGGAGCTGAAGTTCGTTAAGAACATCGTGGTTGCTACCGCTGATGCCGAGATCGCCGCTGCCGGTGCAGATCTCAAGTATGAGGTCGGTACCATGATCGAGATCCCCAGAGCTTGTCTGACCGCTGACGACGTTGCCAAGGAAGCTGCCTTCTTCTGCTTCGGTACCAACGACCTGACTCAGATGGCTTACGGCTTCTCCCGTGACGATGCCGGTAAGTTCCTCAACGCCTACTACGACACCAAGATCTTCGAAAACGATCCCTTCGCCAAGCTGGACCAGTCCGGTGTTGGTAAGCTGATGGATATGGCCATCAAGCTGGGTAAGGCTGAGAATCCCAACCTCCACATTGGTATCTGCGGCGAGCACGGCGGCGATCCCACGTCCGTTGAGTTCTGCCACGCCCTCGGCCTTGACTATGTATCCTGCTCGCCCTTCCGCGTGCCGATCGCAAGACTGGCCGCTGCTCAGGCTGCTATTAAAGACAACAAGTAATTGCTGACTTTATAAAACAAATCAAATCCCCGCCGATTTCTCGGTGGGGATTGTTTTTCATAATAAACTGTGTTATAATAAAAAATAAGGGGGGCAAATAGTATGGCTAAAATCGTTAAAATGGAAAAAGTACAACTTAAAAATAATTCCAAAATAAAGGAAGATTTGATTCAAAGTTTCATTTTTGATGACCCTTCTGTGTTGGGGTTGGGCGATTTATCTCCAATACAAAGAGAAAAAATTCAACCATTGGGAGGCAGGCTTGATTTACTGCTCGCAGATGATGATGGTACTCGATATGAGGTAGAAGTACAATTAGGTGCTACTGACCCTAGCCACATTATTAGAACAATTGAATATTGGGATACAGAGAGAAAGAGGTACCCACAATATGACCATTGTGCTGTAATTGTCGCCGAAGAAATCACTGGTCGATTTATGAATGTTATTTCCTTGTTTAATGGTGCAATTCCTCTTATAGCATTACAATTAACTGCATATAAACAGGGTGATGATATTTCTCTTGCTTTTACAAAAGTGCTCGATAGAGTAACTATTGTTAACGATGAAGATGAACAGTATGAAGCAACTGACAGAAAATATTGGGAAGGCAGAAGCACTCCCAAAATGCTTCAAAATGTTGATAAGATATTTGACAGTGTAAAGGAATATGCGAGCGGATATGAATTAAAGTACAATAAATTCTATATTGGAATGATGAAGGATGGTATATCAAAAAACTTCCTTATGTTCAGACCGAAAAAGAACTACTTATACATTGTATATAAGGGTAACGAAAATCCCGAAATTGTTCAAAAATGTGAAGAAAGCGGCTTGGATATATCCTATACACCTCGTTGGAAAGAATATAGTATTCAGTTATCAGGGTTTGATGAGTATTTAAAGCACAAAGAGTTAATTGATTCTTTAATCAAGAGTTCTATGGAGTATTTTAACATTACTGATTAACAGTTTAATTTCCTCTTTTGCTGATAGCAGCTCAGGCTGCAATTAAGGAAATGAAGTAATTCGTCCAAAGGGTAAAATTTATCCCTCTGCTGAAAAAATCGGCAGAGGGATTTTTTATGAAAGATATTGTGTTGAGAGCTAATATATGATACAATAGAGAAAAGAGCAATGTATGGTGGTGCAAAAATGGATTTACACAAAAAGAAAATGATCGCGCCGATTATCATTACCGTTATTGTAATCCTTTATTATATTGTGTATTTTGGATTTTTAATCGCCATGCTCGGCGGTATTTGGAAATATATGTTAGGAATAATCCCCCTTATATTTTCCGTGATTATGATTTGTGTTTGTTTAGAAAGAATAAATGAAATAAAGAAAGGTGAAGAAGATGATCTTAGTAAATACTGATTACATCAGCGGCAAAGAATTGGAAACCTTATCCCTTGTAAAAGGAAGCACAATCCAATCGAAAAACATCGGCAAGGATATCACGCAAAGTTTAAAAACTCTGGTAGGCGGCGAACTCAAAGCCTATAATGAAATGATGAACGAAGCGCGTGCTCTTGCAACAAAACGTATGGTTGCCGAAGCCGAAGAATTGGGCGCAGATGCGGTCATTAACATCCGCTATGCGTCCTCTGCTGTTATGCAGGGCGCGGCCGAAGTCATTGTGTACGGAACCGCCGTTAAGTTTGTTCGATAATTTTTTCAGGCTGCTATCAAGCACTGCTTCCGGGCGAAATTCCCTGCAACCGCATAAAAAACGATCCCCTCGGAATTTGATCCGGGGGGATTTTTTTGCCGGCTGTTGCAAAATGGTTTTTGATTTGATATAATATGAAATAGGTGATCGTATGGCTTTTTTACAAATGGATTTTCGCTCCGAAGCGCTCAGCCAAGCAACGTCTTTGAACATCCTGCTGCCCGAAAGCAAGCAAGACAAGAGGTTCACAACGCTTTGGCTTCTTCACGGCCTGTCGGATGACCACAGCGCGTGGATGCGGTATACGTCTGTGGAGCGCTATGCACAAAAGCTCGGGCTTGCTGTCGTCATGCCCTGCGTTGACCGCTCCTGGTACACCGACACCGCTTACGGCAAAGCGTATTTTACCTATGTCACGCAGGAGCTGCCCGAGATCATAGCATCCTGCTTCAAGGGATACCACGAAGAGAAAGAGTCCAATCTCATCATCGGTCTTTCCATGGGCGGATACGGCGCTTTGAAAGCGGCGCTCACATATCCGGAAAAATACGGCTTCTGCGCTTCCCTTTCGGGCTCTCTCGACATCACGCGGAAGGGGCGTCCCTACCGTCTTGAGGAATGGCGCTCGATTTTCGGCTTCGATCTGAAGAGCGCCGACGAATTGGAGGGCTCAAAGCATGACCTGTTCGCCCTTGTCGGAACGTGTCAGTGCCCGCCGTATCTGTATCTGTGGTGCGGCACGGAGGACAGCCTGCTGGAGACCAACAAGCGCTTTTCCTCCCATTTGTCGAATCTGGGCGTTGCACACACCCTTGAAACCTCCGAGGGTGACCATTCGTGGCAATACTGGGACATTCATTTGCAAAATGCCCTCGCCTTTTGGGACATGAACATCAAATGCAAGAATTAAGCTTCGCCGTCTCTCCAAACATAAAAAGCGATCCCCTCGGAATTGGATCCGGGGGGATTTTTGCATGGATATGCTTTTATTTTGCGTTCTTATGTTTCTTATTCCGCTTGGCGGCGGTCAAAGCCAGCTCTCCGGCCAGATACATGGTCAAGAGTCCAAGCAGGACCATCAGCGTGGTGACATAGATCATAACCGGGACGATCTTTTGATAAATACATTCGCAAATCAGAGAAGCTGTCTCCCCGCCGATAATCAATGCGGCAAGGTAACCGAAAAAGGTCAGGCCGCCGACAAACAGCGTCAACATGATGCCATAGCCGAAAACGACCTTCAGCCCATCCGAAAGCTTTTTCATTTTCTCTTTCACAGTCTGTCCCTCCTTATAATCCGATGATCGGCAGCCAGCCCATCAGAACGACCACTTCCATCACAAACTGCCCTGCCACCCAGAACAGATTGTTTTTGAACGTTTTGTCAAAATCCGATTCCGCCAGCGACATCCCCGCATACATACCCAGCCCAAGCGGAGGTGTGATACCGCACATCACGCCGCAGATACAAGGCAGCATAGCCGCCGCCAGAACCGGATCGACACCGACCGATGCAAAGCTGGTGATAAACACCGAGCCGAAGATGACCACCAGCGAGGAGCCGGGAATCACCATGCCAAGGAAGCAGGTCAGCAGGGAAATAAACAAAACAAGGCCAAACTTACTGAAATTGACTCCGAGAATAAACGACTCCATCTCTGCCGCTACATTGAGATCGCTGAACAGCGAGCCGATCATATAGCCGATCACGCAGACACCAACCGCAGGCGAGATGGTTTTTACGCCCTTGGCAAACATCATCGCGATCTTATGGGGCGTGACCATACTCTTATCCTTTGCGATCAGGCAGGAGAAGAGGGCAGCGATGCCGGGAATGAACAGAAGCAGACTGTTTGACAGGTATTTCGCCCCGACCGCGCCGAGACGTGCGGTAAAAAAAGTATCCTTAAACAGATAATCCAACAGGAACGGAAGCAGAATGATCACCGGGAGCAAAAGTCCCTGCCAGCCATTCTTAAGCGTTTCCTTGAAGCTTGGCAGATCCTCTTTTGCCATGGGCTTGACTTTATAATACTGACAGAAAGCAAAAACGGTCAAAAGCCGCTGAAGAATAAACCAGATCGAGATGCCCCACAAAACGATCCAAAACTGCCCTGTGGTCATGCTGCTTTCGGGATACAGCGCCATATAAGCGCCCAGCGCCGCCACAATATTGGAAGAGGGGGGGATCATATTTCCCATATAGCTGGCATTGCTTTCGATGTTCGCAGCCAGTTCCGCAGGAAAGCCGGACTTCTTCATCGCCGGAATGGTGATCGTACCAGTCGCCATGACGTTTCCGGGACCGCTGCCGGAAAGCGCACCCATAAAAGCAGACGCAATGACCGAAACGTATCCCGCGCCGCCGGGGATCCTTCCCAGCAGAGATAAAATGATAGCAATACAGCTGTCAATGATCTTGGTTTTTGTTAAAATGATCGACATGGCAACAAACGCCGTCATGGAATAGAGAAGCGATGTGGAAAGTCCCTTATGGATATATTCTCCAACGCTGCCCCATCTGCCCGTCACCGTGAGAAGCACCGCAAAGCTGATCAGAACCGCTTCGTAAACCGGTCGTTTCAGCCACATGAACCACACGATGATCACGGCCAGCATAATGCCGAGATAGAGGAAAGCCGAAGGCATGGGAATCAACCTCCATTGTCTTTTTTTGTCTCACGCTATTAGTATACAAGAGGTGAAGAAAAAAGTCAATAGGTTATAGAAAGAATAATGATTTCATTATACAAAAACAAAAAAACAACTGCCGTTCGTCAGGCGAGCGGCAGAAGGCCTTTTGATTCATTTTCAGAGAGGATCACCACTCGATGTTTCGAATGGCATCGATCAAATCTCGCGAGATCTGCGACAGGTACCGATGCTTGCGCCACAGGGCCACAACTTTTCGGCGAGGAAGGTCCTGCACAAACGAATAGCATCGCACCTCGCCCTCTGCACAAAAGCGTTCGATTCCCGACGGAGCCAGCGCGATCCCCAATCCGGCACGCACCATCGCGGTCTGCGCTTCCAGACTCTTGACCACCGCAGCCGTCTCAACGGCTATCCCGTATTCATCGCACAGGCGCACCAACGCCTTTTGCATGACCTGATTTTCGGTGATCATCACGAAACGGTGTCCGCTGATCTCTCTCGCATCGATGGCGGGGTATTTTCGTCCCTCCAAAGGAGACGCATCCCACTGCGGATAGTCAGAGGGCGTGACCAGGATCAGCTCCTCCTCCGCCACGCATTCACATTCAAACAGACGGCAATCCTCGGGCTGAACGGTCAGGCAAAAATCAAATTCGCCCCGTTCCGTACCGCTCAGGAGCTCTGCGCTTTCCCTCTCCTCAATGACAAGGTGCATGCCCGGGTAAAGCTTACGAAAGATCCTCGCGATCGTTGGCATCATACCTGCGCTTCGGAAGGGAGAGGTTCCGATCACAAGCGACCCTTTTTTATGCTCAGCTACGTCGCGCATCTGTGCGTTCATTTGGCGTTCCAGATCCAGGATCCGTTCCCCCGCATCACGGTAAATGCGTCCGGCATCGGTCAGGCGGACATCCCCGCCCACCCGCTCAAACAGCGTCATGCCCACATCGGTCTCGATCTTCTTGATATACTGCGACAGAGAGGGCTGCGAAATGTTCAAACGCTCGGCCGCTTTGGAAAAATTCCCTTCACGGGACAAAACCAGAACGTATTTCAGTTGTTTTGAGTTCATCGCTTTCCTTCAAGCTCTTTTCCGCATTCGGTTGCACCGCTGCGGATCGGTTGCGGTTTCCACGGTCTTTGGAAGCGGCATTTATTCAACCGCTTCAAAAAACGTATCGGGATGGTTGGGATCAAAGGATTCGTTTGCCCACATGACCGTTACGAGATTTTCCGTTTCGGACAGGTTGATGATGTTGTGTGTGTATCCAGGCAGCATATGGACAGCCTCGATCTTTTCGCCGGACACCTCGAAGCTCAGAACCTCATCGCTTCCGATCTTGCGCTGTTGGATCAACCCCCGGCCGCTGACCACGATGAAAAATTCCCATTTGGTGTGGTGCCAGTGCTGTCCTTTGGTGATGCCTGGCCTGGAAATGTTCACGCTGAACTGACCGCAATGCGCCGTTTTCATCAGCTCGGTGAAGCTTCCGCGCGCATCCTCGTTCATCTTCAGCGGAAAGGACACCTTTTCCTTGGGCAGATAACTGAGGTAGGTGCTGTACAGCTTCTTGGCGAAGGAGTTGTACGGAATCTCGGGCATGACAAGCGTGGTTGGCTGCGCCTTGAAGGTCTCTAACAGATCCACGATCTCGCCCAGCGTTACATGATGGGAGATCGGCGCAGCGCAATAGCGGCCGTCGGGCGTGAGAACGGTTTCAATGCCATCGAAGGTACAGCGGTGCTCCCTTCCCTCCAGCGCATCCAGCATCTCGGTCACAAGGTCATCAATGTACAGCAGTTCGAGGCGGATGGCTCGGTCGCTTATGGTGATTGGCAGGTCATTCGCCGTGTTATGGCAGAAGGTGGCAACCGCCGAATTGTAGTTGGGACGGCACCACTTGCCGAACAGATTGGGGAAACGGTAGACCAAAACCTTTGCCCCCGTCTCCTCCCCATGGGCAAACATCAGCTCCTCGCCCGCCTTTTTGCTTCGGCCGTATTCGCCGTCATAGCGTCCGATGCAGGTCGCCTGGATCGAGGAGGAAATCATGACCGGGCAGGTGTTTTTATGCTTTTTCAGCGCATCGAGCAGGGTGGCGGAAAAGCCGAAATTCCCCTGCATAAATTCTTCGGGATTCTGCGGACGGTTGACCCCCGCCAGATGGAAAACAAAGTCCGCTTTTTGACTGTATTCATCCAGCAGTGCGGGATCGGTATCGATATCGTATTCCAAAACATCCTCGATGACAAGCTGAGGACGGGTTCTGTCCTTGCCGTCACGGATGTTTTTCAGCGCCTCGCAAAGGTTTTTTCCCACAAAGCCTTTCGCGCCGGTTACCAGTATAATCATATTCTTCTCCCTTACGCTTCGGTGGTTCTTGCGTCATTCCAGTCCGCAGCGGACAAAAAAATCCTTGATGGCAGCGGCAGAATTCTTGTCACTGTTCTGCATCGGATTCATCAAGACCTTGACATTTCCGCGGCGATTGACCGCACTTTCCGCTATGCGGCGGATCCATGCGAACGGAAGCATGGCGCGGCTTTTCAAAGACGGAAACATCGACTGCATATCCTCATAGCTGGGAAAGCAGACCTTAAAAAAATAGCGGAGCCTGCCGTCTCTCACCGAAGCATTGGTTCGATGCTCCCGATTGCCGAACGTTCCTCCCGACAGGATATAAGCCTCAACCTCATCCACAAGGCTGTTTTTTTCACAATCGATGCCAAACCACTTTTCGGCCAGTGCATCAAGAATATGGAAAAACGACAGAAGCTTCAGCTCTTTCAGTTGCTCTTCGATATACGTCCGATCCAGATCCAACTGTTTATAGATCCACATATCGGCAACAAAGCGGATCCCGATGCCTCCCCGTTTGAAGTGCGAGGACAGATGGATGAAATTGAAAAGGAACTCATCCTCAAGCGTCATAACATATTCATGCTTTCGCCCTACGCGGAGTGTGACCCTTCCCCAGATCTCTTTCCAATAGGCAAAATACGGCGAATGCGGGCTCATCAGCCGGCGATGTGCCTCGATGTGGATCGCACTCGCATTGGTATACACGTCATGCACCCGCCCCACACTCTTGCGCTCAAAGCCGATGGCGGTCATCTGCTCACACAACGCCTCATGCTGTCCGTCACGATACAGAAAATCAATGTCACCCATCGTGCGCAGAAAACGGTCCGGGTAACGGTCTTTTGTCACAGAGCCCTTGAAGAAAAGATGATCGATTCCCTTTTCCTCAAGCCCCTCACGAATGGTATCGATGGCAAAATCCTGAAGAACCGCCGTCTGCAGATCCATCGCATCCAGCTGTTCGATGTATGCCATCCGATCAGCCGACGGCTTCTTCTCCTCTGGCAATTGCTTGATGTAACGGTAAACATACGGAAAAATGCTGTTTTTCTTCGCCAATGCCATCAGACGATCCCAATCGGAAATTTCGATCTCACAACACGCCTCATTCGGCTCCAGAACAGAACGAACGATCCTGACCAGGCACTCTTCGGCTCTCATGCGTTCGGCCATTCTCTTAATACTCGATGCCAACCGAAGCCAGCTGATCTCTCACATAAGGGATGGTCAACAGCTTCTGCATGGTCTCCTCCACGGTAAGAAGCTTGGTGTTGTTGCTGTTGAACTGCGAAAGCCCGCTTCGCGTTGTTCCCTGCTCCACATACTTTTCGTAGTTCAGATCGCGCTTATCGCAGGGGACACGGTAAAAGTTGCCCAGATCGATGGCATGGAAGCACTCCTCATCGGTCAAAAGCGTTTCGTAAGTCTTTTCGCCATGGCGGATGCCGATGATGCGGTTCTCGCACTCATAGCGGAACAAACGCTTGACAGCCTCTGCCAGAACCTCAATGGTGGTTGCCGCCGCCTTCTGCACGAGAATATCGCCCGATGCGCCCTTCTCAAAGGCGAACAGCACCAGATCCACCGCTTCCTCCAAGGACATGATAAAGCGCGTCATGTTCGGATCGGTCAGCGAAAGGGCTCTTCCCTCCTTGATCTGCTCGATCCAAAGCGGGATCACACTGCCGCGGCTGCAGAGCACATTTCCGTAGCGCGTGCAGCAGATCTTGGTAGTCGTTGTTGTACGGCTCTTGGCAACGATGACCTTTTCCATCATCGCCTTGGACGTCCCCATGGCATTAACCGGGTATGCGGCCTTATCGGTGGAAAGACAAATGACGCTCTTGACGCCCTCCTCAATGGCCGCAGTCAGCACGTGCTCGGTTCCCAATACGTTGGTTTTGACCGCCTCAATGGGGAAGAACTCGCAGGACGGAACCTGCTTAAGCGCCGCGGCGTGAAAAATATAGTCAACTCCGTGCATGGCATTCCGCACAGAGTCGATGTCCTTCACATCGCCGATGTAGTACTTGATCTTATCCGTTCGATAATGACGTCTCATGTCATCCTGCTTCAGCTCATCGCGGGAAAACACACGGATCTCCTTCACATCGGAATTCAGAAAACGCTGTAAAACGGCATTGCCGAATGAACCGGTGCCGCCGGTGATCATCAAAACCTTGTCACGAAACATGTTTTGCGTCCTCCCTTTTGTTTTTCACATTTTTGGCAAAGAAGAATAAAACGATAAGAAAATGAACACTGTCGGCCAGTAAAATGGACAGGCAAAAGCCCATAAGCCCACAGTCAAACACCACATTCAGCATCAGCACACCGAACAGATACAAAACGATTTTAACGCATGAGGTGACCACCTGAAGAACTGTGTTCTCAAAGCGAAGCAGATATACCTTTAAAAGACCTGCATACGTTTCAAAGAGAATGGCCAGCAGGATGATCGGGATATAACCGATCGCCGCCGCGAAATACTGCGGATACAGCAGACGGCACAGCAAAAGACTGGCTAGATAAAAGCCGCCGTACAAAAAAGCGGTGCCGCCCAAAACAATTCCAAGCAGCTTTTTCCTCTTTTCCCCGGGGAGAAAAATCGCATCCCGATCCACAATGTAACTCAAAAACACATTCCGAAGCGGCACACTGATCAGCGACATCAGTTTGCTCACCGCCGCGGCAGCGTTGTAAACCGACACACTGTATCCGCCGATCAGCGGATAGATCAGCATCTTGTCACAATAGGTGGTCGCATTGTTCAGCCCCGAAGAAACGCTCAGTTGGCAATACTTGGATACCGTTTCCTTATTTACATCCGCCTTGACGCCTCTGCGCCAGAGATTGGATTTGAACATCGTATAAGCAAGTCCGAACGCATAGCCGCAGATGAAGATCAGCTCCCAATGTCCAAGCTTCCACATCAAGCCGATGCCGAGAAGATAGCCCAATACGATCAGTACATTGTCGATCAGGATGAATCGATAGGTCAAATTGATGCGAAACGCGATGGAAAAATAATCATGTGCGGCGATCAGAAGCAAGACGGCGATCAGTCGGAGCATGGCGGAAAAATCGAAGATCCAGCCGTAATAAAACAGCCCCAGCACCATCACGATCAAGGAGGAAAGGGCCGTTACAAGAAGAAACAGAAAATTAAAGCCCTTTTCTCCGCTTGGCTCGGCAAGACATTCCTTTTTCTTCAGCAGGCGGATGTTTGACAGCGGAATGATAAACAGGCTGACGCACAGGCGAACCGCGTTGAACAGAGCCAAAAACAATCCGTTCTTCTCCGCGGTAAGCTGTCCGGCGATAAACGGCAGGATCAAAAACTGCAAAGCAAAGGTCGGCAAGGCATAGGCTGTGAAGCTATAGAGCAGATCCACAACGGGACGCTTGATTTTTCCACTGAAAGCCATGTCCAAAACGCTCCCTTTCATCTTGATCGGACCGAGTGGTCAATTCGCCGCTCACAGTTTGCTTCGCTTCAATCGGAAAACCGTCAGCCAATACAGAAGAGTGTTCTATTATTATATCACACTTCTGCGAATTTGTCATCCTTCTCATCAAACTTTTTTCATCTTCCGCTTTGTTTGCTCTGCAGTCATAGAGAGATCGGACGACGCGTGCGCATCAACGGATTGCACGCTCAAGCGAGAGGCATGATACAGATTGATCGCAATGACCGAAAGCAGCAGAGGATTTCCGATCTGCGTGTTGTTGAACAGCAGGATCGTGACCAAAACAAAGTAGACGATCTGACTGAATGTTTTTTCGAAGGTCTTGGACAACGCCAGTGAGATACAGCACAGGATCGGCAGCGCGAAGAAGCCAAGCTCGCACAAAAAACCGCCGTAACCGCTTCCGATGCGTTTTTCATATCCAAGCGGCATCAGGTTGTTGTCCAGGGAATCGGCAATGGCATTTGCAAGTGAGTCGTAACGGTTTCCCGCGCTGACGTCGTTCAAAAGTCCATCTACTCCCTCTTGCATAAGCAGCGTGATCAGATGGTGCAGTCTTGTTTTTTCAAGAACGGTGTTAAACAAAATGACAAAGGCGATGACCGCCAAGATCACAACGCACCAGATCAGAACGCCCTTTTTGGTATTTGTGGAATCCATCAAATACACCAGAAGAAAAACGGCGATAAACAGGATGCCCATCATGCTCTGGGCAAAGACAACCCCCATGATCAGCGTCATGGTGAAAAAGAGCATCTGGTGCTTCTTAAAACGGATCACCATATGAAGAAAATAGAAGCAGGCGATGCCGAGGAACGACGGCTCAGAGGCCAGTCCCACAACGCCGCGGTAGGACATGGAGTTGTTGACACCGCCGATGATCTCGGTCAGAAAGCGGCGATCGATAAAAAACTGAACCGCGGATACTGCAAACCATACTGCGATCAGAATTTTCACAAAGGTTTCCGGCAGCGTGCCGATCCGATTTAAGATCAGATAGAACGCAAAGGGCACGATCGCCACCGAGTAATAATTAAAGACCGCACGGAAGGACGAAACGGTGATCTCCGAACCAAGAAGCAGCACCAGCAGAGAAACCAGAAGCGTTCCCCATGCCGCGATAAAGAAATACATTTTGCCTTTCAGCGGTCGGTCGCTTTGCGTCAGAATTTCCCATCCGATGAGAAGCGTGCCGAAAAGCGCTGCATACGGCTGAATGTTCGTTGTCACAACAGGGTTGGGAAGGATAAAGGGACACAGACAAAAGACAAGGAACACAATATCCAACAATTTCAGTGTTCCGTTTTTGACCGTTAGATTTGTTGCTCTTGTCATGGTAATCTCCTTCTTCGGCTCAATGCTATGTTCATGATTCGGCCGCTGTATCTTCTTCTTTTCCCATCGCAGCCATTACCGTCTCAACATACTTTGCCGTGCAGATTTCCTTCGATGCGTTCTGAACGGTATAGTCTCTGCCGCCGACAAAACGGCTTCTGTTGCCGTCTTTCATTTCGAGGATCGCCTCGACCAATGCTTCGACATTCTCCGGAGCTATGGTTATGCCCGCGTTTGCTTGTTCAATCACATTCGCAAGCTCGCTGTCGGTATCAAATGCGGCGATGATCGGGGTATTGCAAGCCATGATGCTCCAGGTCTTGCTGGGCATGCCGCTGTTGCCGACCCCTTTTTTGCAGGTGATCACAGCCACATCGCCGACGCTGTAAACCTCGGGCACTCTTTCCTGAGACAAAAGAGAGTGAGCGATCACGTTGTCCAGCCGCGCAGCTCTCTCCTTAGCCTTGGCAAACTCAGCGCCGCCACCAAAAACAACAAACTGAATATCCGTGTTGTCCTTCAGCTTTTCTGCGGCTTCAAGAACAACAGCAGCTCCTTGTGCTTTTCCGAAATTGCCGGCATAAACAACCTTGAACTTATCTCGGGAAATTCCAAATTCCTCGAAAAGCCGATTGTCTTCTTTTGGAACAGGCTTGGTGGCCTCGGTATCAATCCAATTTGAGACTACAACAATCTTATTCTCCGGAACACCTTTTTCCATAATATTCCGCTTCATGCTCTCGCTGATTACAATAATCTTGTCGGCATTTTGATAGGTATAGTTCTCAATTTTTCTGCCAATTTTCCAAAGAAGCGAGTCTTTTTTGGCAAGTCCCGTCGTTACGAGTGAATCGGGGAAAACGTCTTGAAGGTTATATACAAACGGAACTTTTCTTCCATAGCGTTTCGATAATTTTTTTGCAACGTTGGCACAAAGTACACCCTGTGTTGGGGGCGTACTGCCGGCCATGATAACCGATATATCCTCAGCACGGCTTCCTTCACGGTATTGCATCAGATTCACAAAAATATAACGAATTGCCCGGAGAATCGGATTCTTTCCCTCTCGAAACATCGAAAAGCGGTGAACGATTATCTTCCCGTCCTTCAACACCTCATATTTGATCTTTTTGTATTGTTCTCTAACCTCTTTTGTGATGTTTCGGGTCGGAGTAGGACAGTAGTTTTCAATTGTAAATCCCGCATTTATATATGCATCTTCCAAATCCTGAGACAGATGTGAACTGGATATTTTTTCGGGAAAATAGTAAGAAGACAATTTTAAGATTTTCATGTCAATTCTCTTTTCGATGCCTCACTTGATATTACAGACTGATTGGCAGATTAAAACCAATCAAAAGGATCATTCGTGCAACAAACAACCTTCTTTTATTGCTTTCAAACATCTGTCATATTCAAGATGCTCTATCTGCATCTCATTATCATTTTGATCGTAAATACGCAATGTTGCACTTATTTTGACCAAAGCATGAGCAAGCTCTTCCGCTGTTTTTCCATATACGTGCAATCGCATGCATACGCGTTCCAAAGCATTGGTATCCAAAATCTCATCACCAATGTTGAACATTCTGGTATTATTAAGTACGTTCTCCATCGCTTCAACTTCTTCCAAGCCTTCCACACGGGTTATGATTCCGGCTTTCAGTGGCACATAGTAGTTGCAGCAAGGCCATTTGAATCTTGCGTTATCCTTGTCGGCAATTTTAAAATCGGCCATGCTTCCCGTCAAGGCATAGTTGATCATACATTCAAGAGAATTAACGCCGTTTTGATGATCGGTGAAGATATACATCTGTTCTCCGCCCATACGATAACCCGATTCAAAGAACTTGAACTCTCCGTCAATATCAAATCCCTGAAGCATAATAATTCCGTTCCGAAGCCCGATGGATTTGAACATTTTTTTAGCCGCTTCATCGACTCTTTCTATGTACTTATCGATATGGGATGAAGGATACATATGAAAAATAGGAAGGCTGACGTAATCTCGTTCCTTGCTGATTACCTTAAATTTCGTAAAGCCCATGGAAAGAGAATAATTCCCATCCTGAATGGTATAATGAAAGAACACCTCTTTGCCGCCTGTAATAAGCTCTTCCACCACAATTTTTTTACTCTTTGACCATTCAAGTGCCTCTGAATAGTGCTTTTTCAGTTCTTCCTCGTTATAGCTGACGTTCATTCCGCGAGCTCCGCTGGAATCGACCGGTTTCACGATTACAGGGTAAACAATCTTATCCAAATCCTCGCGCAAAAACTCGGCAGTTACGTGATAATCGCAGGGGACGGGAACTCCGTATTTTCTGGCAAGCTTTTTAAACTCCGCCTTGTCGGAAATAATATCCCACTGCTCCCGATTGGCATAGAAATGGCATCCTGTTCTTTCGCTGACTGTAATAGCGGGATCAATATTGACTTCGGATGAACCAACAAAGATTCCGTCAACCCCTTCTTTTTTCACAACGTCACAAACGGCATCAACATTTTGCGTATCGATCTGATAAAAAGCATCGGCAATCTTTGCGATGGGTGTACCTGCATCTCTTCCAAGCGCAACAACACGAAATCCTTTTTCGTCTTTGTATTTCTTTATACCGGCAGCATAGGCACCGCCGCCCATAAGAAGAAGGGTTTTATTGTTTAAATTCATTTTGAAATCTCCATTATCAGAATTATTACGATAGTTACGATATCAACACGATTCTTGAACAGAAAGCGTTATTCTCTCCATAGCCGAATCGCACACCGCCACCGCCTCTTTCGCTGTATCCGCTTGCGCGATCACAAAACCGGCTCTGTCCGTACTGCTTCCGATCTCACTGACCGTGTCTCCGATTTGCTTGGTAAAGCATATTTCGCGCACGCCCTCAATCGTTTCAGCTTGGTCTGCGCCTTCAATTGCTGTAATAACACCGCAGGGTGCATCAAGGAAGCGAATCGCGCTTCCCTTTTTCCATTTCGGCTCAAGATCGGGCTTCTCACCACAGGCAATTCGGATCGTAGCTTCGATCATATCAATGCCGGTCGAAAGCGGGACCAGATGCGTTGTGATACAATCGCCACCCATCCGTGCGCCAAGCTCCACCATTTTCGGACCGTTTTCGGTGAGCATGATCTCCACATGGGCCGGACCGTTTTCGATCCCCACCGCTTTTACCGCGCGACAGGCCAGATCGCGGATCTTGTCCAGATCGGAGGGAGAAAGCATGCTGGGCTGGTGATGTCCCATCTCCACAAAATGCGGTGCACCCGTGGTCAGCTTATCGGTCACCTGAAGCACGTGGGGCTGACCGTCTGTGATCATCATTTCCACGCTGACCTCCTGCCCTCTCATATACTCCTCGACGATGACGCTTCCGCTCCGTCCGTTTTGTGAGCTGTACAGCACCGCATCGCGAAGCTGCTGACCACTTTGGATCAGCATCACGCCGCGGCTTCCCGCATTGTCGGTGGGCTTGCTGATACAAGGATAGGTGATCTTGTCCGCAACCCGGTCCAGTTCCTCGGGCGATGACAAAAGATAATACCAAGGGTGCTCCACGCCGTTTTTCTCAAATGCCTTGATCATCTCACCCTTGTCGGTAGACTTCACTGCCGTTTCACGAGAAATGCCGGGGAGCCCCAGCTTTTCACACGCCGCCGCAATGGAGCGCATGGGCATATCGGTGGCAAGTGTCATGATCCCATCGGGGCGAAACGCCTCGGCGACCTTGACCACACCTTCCACATCAATGGTGCTTACGCAAAAAAATGAATCCGCAAGCGGTACGCCCACCGCATTGGGATTATAGTCAACCACGCCAACATAAAAACCCATGTCCTTCGCCTTTTGGATGGCGGGAAGCTGCAGGATGGAGGCGCCGATGATCAACAGTTTTTTCATTTCTTTCCAGCCTCTGCGGGTTCTTTTTCTTTGGCCGGCACTTCAACGGGGGCCTCCCCCTTGGTGGATGCCTCGGTTACATAAATGTTCTTGCGGCCGAGAACAGAAACCACCGTTTGGAAAAGAATCTTGATGTCCAGCCAAAGGGAGATGTTTTCCGCATAGTAGACATCATGCTCCATTTTTTGCGCAGAGGTTGCGGAATTGCGAAAATACGCCTGACTGTATCCCGTGATGCCCGGGCGCACGTCCAGACGTCTTTTATGAGGCTCATCGAGCAGGTCATATCCCTTATAGTTGGTGGTCAAATGTGCACGGGGGCCGATGAAGCTCATATCACCCTTCAGCACATTCAAAAACTGAGGAAATTCGTCGATGCTGGTCTTGCGCATAAAGCGCCCCACCTTCGTCACGCGGGGATCGTTTTCACCGTTGTATGTAGAGCCGTCTGCGTTTTTCAAATTGGGTGAATTGACATACATCGAACGCAGCTTATACATCTTGAACACCCTTCCCTTGTATCCCAAACGCTCTGCATTGTAGAACACAGGTCCCTTATCGGTCAGATAAATGATCGGTGCGAAGATCAACAAAACCAAAAGAACAAAGGGCAGAGCAATCAGCGAAAGGAGGATATCAAACAGCCGTTTGAAAAATCGGTAGATCATCTTACGTACTCCTTTACGATTCTTGCATACGTATTTGCCACATACGCCACATCCTCATCGGTCAGGCGGGTATGCAGCGGCAGGGTGATCTCATTGACAAACTGTGCATAAGCACGGGGAAAATCGGCAATATCAAAGCCCAGATTCCGATACGCGGTATGCATGGGCAGAGGCTTGTAGTGAACGTTGCAGGCGATGCCCTCTTTCGCCATTTTGACGATGATCTCGTTCCGCTCCTCCGCGGTAATCCCCGGCACGCGGGTCAGATACAGATGACCGGAGGATTCCCAATCGTCGGTGTCATGCGCCAGAGTCTTGATCCCCAGCGGACGGAGAACGGCATCATACTGTCCGATGATCTCTTTTCTTCTTTTGAGCATTCCGCCATATCGCTCCAGCTGCTTCAGCCCCATGGCGGCAGCCACGTCGGTCATGTTGCACTTGTAATAGGTGCCCACCACGTCATACTCCCAAGCACCCAGTCTGGTTTTGGCAAGGGCATCCTTGGACTGTCCGTGCAGGCTGAACAACTGCAAACGCTGATAGAGATCCGAATCGGGAATGCCGGAGATGGTACGCCAGGTCAGCGCGCCCCCTTCGGCGGTGGTCAGATTCTTGACCGCGTGAAAGCTGAAGCTGGAGAAATCGGCAATCGAACCGACCATTCTTCCCTTCCGCTTGGCACCGAGAGCATGCGCGGTATCGGCCATGACCGCGATCCTGCCCATGGCTTCCTGCATATCGTTTTTGGGTACAAACAAGCTCTTTTTCTTTTCAACAATCTCAAAAATGCGGTCATAATCACACGGAACGCCTGCCAGATCCACCGGGATGATGGCTTTTGTTCTCTCATTGATTGCCGATTCCATCGCATCGTAATCCATTTCCAGGCAGTCGCTTTGTGTGTCAACCAAAACGATCTTAGCCCCCACATGCGCGATCACAGAAGCCGTGGCAGTATAGGTATAAGCGCAGGTGATCACCTCGTCACCCTCCCCAATTCCCATCAGGCGAAGAGCCATCTCCGCGCAAGCAGTTTGGGAATTGAGGCAAACGCAGGATGCACTTTGCACATATTCGGCAAGATTCTTTTCAAGCCGTTTGGTTCTCGGGCCTGTGGTGATCCATCCGGATCGGAGAACCTCGGCAATTTCAGCGATCTCAAGCTCACTGATATCCGGGGGACTGAACGGGATGTTTTTCTTGGATTCCGTCATGATGACCTGTCCTTTCCGCAATCGTTTTGTCTCATTTCCGTCTGCTGTCGATGTTACTTTATCGTTAAAACCGTGTACGAAAAATGCCTGGGAACAAAAGGCATACATATACTTATACTATTTTATAATATCACATTTCATTCACTCTGTCAATGATAATAGCAAAATATCATTATCATTTCTTTAAAATATCATTCACTTTTATTCGATTCTTACGAAAAGAATTGTTCTTTATATTATATACTAAGCAAAAAATTTCCTTTTTTCTGTTGACTTGTTGTCCAAAATGGAGTACCATAGATTCACACGCTTTCATCCTTTAACCACGGTGCTTCACAATGTCAAAAATCCTCACTCTTTTTCGGCCGCGGAAAGACATGGATATGACCGCAGGCCCCATCACTCTTCAGCTGATCCAATTCGCCTTTCCCCTTTTGATCGGCAACCTCTTCCAACAGCTTTACAACACCGTTGACAGCTGGGTTGTCGGCAATTACGTCTCCAAGGAAGCTTTCGCCGCCGTCGGTGCGGTGGGCCCGATCATCAACATGCTCATCGGCTTTTTCCTCGGTCTTTCCAACGGCGCAGGCGTTTTGATCTCACAATACTACGGTGCCAAAAAGCATGAGAAGGTCAGCGAAACGGTCCACACCTTTTTGCTGATGACGCTGATTTTGGGCGTTTTGTTTACCTTCGTCGGTCTCGGCATGACGCCGCTGATGATCCGCTTCATGAACACGCCCGAAAACGTTGTGCCCGAATCGACCGCTTACCTGTCCATCTATTTTGCGGGCGTGATCGGTCTGATGCTCTACAACGCCGGCGCCGGCATCCTGCGCGCCATCGGCGACTCCCAGCGTCCCTTTTACTTTCTCGTGACCTCGGCGCTGATCAACATCATTCTCGACCTTGTCTTCGTTCTGGTCTTCGACATGGGCGTGGAGGGTGTAGCCTGGGCTACGGTCATCTCGCAGGCTGTTTCCGCCCTGATGACGCTGATCGTGCTCTTCCGCTCCACCACCTGCGTCCGCCTCTCCCTGTCCAAGCTTCGCATCCATTGGGATATGCTGGCAAAAATCATCCGCATCGGCATTCCCTCAGCCCTGCAGATGATGATCATCAGCTTCTCCAACGTCTTTGTCCAGTCCTATGTCTACGCCTTCGGCGATGACTGTATGGCCGGCTGGGGGGCATACAGCAAGATCGATATGATCATGTTCCTGCCCATGCAGTCGCTTTCGCTGGCGGTCACCACCTTTGTGGGGCAAAACATCGGCATCGGTCAGGAGGAGCGTGCCCGAAAAGGCGTTTCTGTGGCCATGAAGATCACGGTTCTGATCACCGTTATTCTGATGATCCCTCTGCTGATCTTCGCCCCTTATGCGGTGCAGATCTTCAACCGTGACCCGAATATGCTTTCTTACGGCGTCCTCTTTCTGCGGCACATCACTCCCTTTTACGTAATCTGCTGTTTCAATCAGATCTATTCCAGCGCTCTCCGCGGTGCGGGCAACACGAAGATTCCCATGTACATTATGCTGTTCGCCTTCGTCCTCTTCCGTCAGGCATATATGTTTGTTATGTCCAACTACATCTCCAACACCATTCTTCCCATTGCCATGGGCTATCCCGCCGGCTGGATCGTTTGCAGCACCATCACAACTCTCTATTACCGCAAGGTTCCGCTGAATCGAAAAAAGATCATCACATCCGAGGAATAATATTCAAAACCAAAAAAAGAGTCTTTCCCGTCCCGATTGGCTGCGGAGGGTGAGACTCTTTTTTCTTGCGGCTCAAGGCGGATAGACGCTCTTTCCATCCATCGCTCTTTTTTTGCATCGCGTTTTTTCAATTTAAAACAACAGAGCCGCCCGCGAGTGAAGCAGACGGCTCTGTGTTGTATTGTTTTTTTAACGGCCTTAGCCCCAGATAATCATTAAGAACTGGGAAACCAACACGATTGCCAGAAGCGAGATCGGGTAGGTTGCCGCATAGGCGGAAGCCACTTCCTCGGTCTTGGCAACGCCGATGAGCGTGCCCAGAGCGGGGGTGGAGGTCATACCGCCGGTGATGGAGCCCAGGTTGTTCAGCAGGCTGAGCTTCAGCACATACTTGGCGAACAGGAAGCCGATGATCATCGGAACGGTGGTCATGATGGCGCCGTACACGAAGTAGATGGGCTCGAAGTACTTGACGAAGTCAGCACCGCCGGCAACACCGGCACCAATGAGGAAGAGCATCAGACCAAGCTCGCGAAGCACCTGAAGGGTGGGCTTGGGAGGCATCACATTGATCGGACCGATGTGGCTGAAGTGGCCGAAGATCAGAGACATGATCAGCGTACCGCCGGTGGTACCCAGCGAGAAGCAGGTGCCGCCGAAGCCGGCCGAGGTCAACGGGATCTTGATCGAGCCGAGCAGAACACCGAGAATAGCGGCCAGAGCGAAGGCGCCCAGGCCCATATCGTCGATGTTGATCAGCTTACCGGTGTATTCCTTCACCTCAGCGGTGTCGGCATCCACCAGCTTGGCGCGCTCGGCATCCATGTCTGCCTTCATGATCTTGGGGATCAGCTGGACAAACAGAACAACGCCTACAACGCCGAACAGGTAAGCGATACCGTGACCGACGGTGATGGCAGCCTCAAATTCGGGAGCAGCCTCTTTAGCAGCAGAGAAACCGGGCGTGGTGGTCAGAGCGCCGGAAAGCAGACCGTCCAGCATGGCCATGAATTCGGCCTTGCTTTCAAGATCTCCCATGCCAAGACCGGTAGCGGTACCGAAATAGTAGCAACCAACCGTTACCAGACCGCCGCTCAGAATGATGATCAAACCGAGCAGAATGTAGGACTTGAAGTTTTTCTTCAAATTTTTGAAGAATTTGGGACCGGCGATAAAGCCGACCGCCGTTACAAAGAAGATCAGGCCAAGCTGCTCCACAACCTTCAAAGACTGGGAGGTCAGCTCGGGCGTCTTCAGAACGGCTGCAAGATCCTCATAGAACAGTGCGCCGTAAAGCAGTGCAACAATGAACACGCCTGCCGTACCGAGGGACACGCCCTTGATGGTAATACGACCGAGCATATAGCCGAGAGCCGTGACGATCAGGATGGAGAACATCAGGAACGCCATGCCCTTAACGGAGAGAACGCCTCCTAATAAAGTCATATCTTCTTACCTCTCTATCCTCAGATACCGCTGGTGTTTCCGGTGTAGTTGGGAAGCAGCTTGGGCGATACTTCGTCGGAATCGATGCCGGCAGCAGCGCGCTCAGCCTCGAAAGCAGCGATGTGGTCAAGAGTCAGCTTGCCAAGCTCAACATTACGGTAAGTAGCAGCAGCGTTCTGACCGGCATTGCGTCCGAAGACGATGATGTCCAGCAGAGAGTTGCCCATCAGACGGTTGCGTCCGTGGATACCGCCGACAGCCTCGCCGGCAACGAAGAGGTTCTGCACGTTGGTGGTCATGCCGTTGACATTGATGTCAAGACCGCCGTTCTGGTAGTGCAGCGTGGGATAGATCAGGATGGGCTCCTTGCGGATGTCGATGCCGAACTTGCCGAACATACGCATCATGGCAGGGATTCTGCGCTCGATGGTGCCCTCGCCGCCGATCTTCTCGATCATGGGCGTGTCGAGCCATACACCGTGAGCTTCCTCGAAGTCGATGCCCTTGCCGCGTGCATTGCACTCGCGGATGATGGAGGCAGCGGATACGTCACGGGTCTCCAGGGGATGCATGAACACTTCGCCGTCGCAGTTGATCAGCTTGGCGCCCAGAGAACGGACCTTCTCGGTAACCAGTGCGCCGAAGATCTGTGCGGGATAAGCGGCGCCGGTGGGATGGTACTGGAGCGTGTCAGCATACAGAAGCTTGGCGCCGACGCGGTAACCCAGCACAAGACCGTCAGCGGTTGCACCGTAGTGGTTGGAGGTCGGGAAGCCCTGGTAATGCATACGGCCTGCACCGCCGGTGGCGATGACAACCGTCTTGGCTCTGGCAACTAAGAGCGCCTCGGTTTCCATGTTCATCAGAACAGCGCCGGCGGCATTGCCCTTGTCGTCCAGGATCAGCTCGATGGCTGCGGTGAAGTCCACAACCGGAATGCCTCTGTTCAGCACTTCGTCGCGGAGGGTACGCATGATCTCGGCGCCGGAATAGTCCTTGGCCGCGTGCATACGCTTGCGGGAGGTACCGCCGCCGTGGGTGGTGACCATCACGCCGTTTTCGTCCTTGTCGAACTCAACGCCCAGGTTGTTCAGCCACTGAATGGCCTCGGGAGCGTCGCAGACCAGCTTGGACAGAAGCTCGCGCTTGGCAGCAAAGTGACCGCCGCCGAAAGCGTCTACAAAGTGAGTTGCGGGAGAGTCGTTGGGCTTATCGGCAGCCTGAATGCCGCCCTCAGCCATCATGGTGTTGGCATCACCGATGCGAAGCTTGGTGACGATCATAACGTTGGCACCGGCCTCGTGAGCCTCGATGGCTGCAGAAGAGCCTGCGCCGCCGCCGCCGATGACCAGAACGTCAACGTCGTAATCGGGCTTGGTCAGATCCACGTCCGAAGCCTTGATGCGGCTCTTGGCCTGCAGCATGGCTGCCAGCTCATGAGGAACCTTTTCGCCCTTGTTGGGGCCGATCTTCAGCTCGGTGAACTCTTCTTTTCTGTAGTCGGGATGAAATGCTGCGAGAAGGTCTTCCTTCTCTTTTGCGGTCATACGGGCAGGCTCATAAGCGATATTCTTTTCTCTGGCTGCTTCGACCGCTTCGATCGATTTTCTGAATTTTTCCGGATACATCGTTCAGCCCCTCCTTATTTCTCGATATCGCGGTTGTTATAGAGCTCTTTGATCTCTTCAACCGGTTTCTGCATGAGAGCTTCGATCAGCTCGTTAAAGGTACCGTCCTTGATCTCCTGAACGCGGGTTGCAAGATGCTCGGACTTGGGTGCGAGGTACTTGCCGTTGATACGGCGGGCCAGCATAGCCACCTGAGGATGGGAGATGCCGGCAGGGCAACGGGAGGAGCAGACGCCGCACATAACACAGTCGAAGGACTCCTCGGCGCAAGCCTCGAACTCACCGCGCTGAGCATATGCAATGTACTGCATAACGTTCAGGCCCTGCGTGCAGGCCTTGGTGCAGGCGTTACAGCCCACGCAAGCGTAGATCTCGGGATAGAGCTGCATCATGACCTGCTCGGTGATGGACACCTTCTCGATGTCATACACCTGCTTGATCAGCGGGAAGAAGGGCAGCGTTGCGATGTACATATTGTCCTCGACCTTGGTCTGGCAAGCCAGGCAGGCCTTCAGCTCGCGATCGCCCTGAATGCGGTAGATGGTGGCGCAGGCGCCGCAGAAGCCGTTACGGCATCCGCATCCGCGCTTCAGCTGATAGCCGGAATACTCCATCGCGCGCATGATGGTGAGACTGTCCGGAACCTGATATTTCTTTCCGAACAGAAAGATATTTACCATATTTTCCATGTTCTTTTCTCCTTATATCAATATTCGTCGGGCAGCTCGTCAAGCTCGTCGAAACGGAAAACGGGGCCGTCCTTGCAGATGTACTTCGAACCGACGTTGCATCTGCCGCATTTACCGATGCCGCACTTCATGCGCATCTCGAGGGTGGTGTAGATCTGCTTCTTGTCGAAGCCCATTTCCATGAGTGCTTCGAGGGTGAACTTGATCATGATCGGAGGTCCGCAGAGGATGACTGTCTTATCGGTGCTGAAGGCCAGCTCCTTGACATAGCTGGGAACGAAGCCCACGTGGCCGTCCCAACCCTCCTGCTCGCGGTCGATGGTCAGATGCACATCGGCGCCGCCGTCAGTGCACCACTCGTCCACGATCTCCTTATAGTCTACCAAATCGTCCTTACTGCGTGCGCCGTAGACAATGTCGATCTTGCCGTAACGGTCGCGGTAGTGGCGGCAGTAGTTGATGACCGAGCGCAGAGGCGCGATGGCGATACCGCCCGCGATGAAGACCAGATCCTTGCCGGCGAACTCATCGTCAACCGGGAAGGGCTTGCCGTAAGGACCGCGGATGGTGACCTGCTGACCGGCCTCAGCCTGATGCAGCCATTCGGTGACGCAGCCGCATCTCTTGATGGAAAATTCCATGAACTCAGTATTGGTCGGCGAAGAGGTAATGGAGAACATTGCCTCGCCAACGCCGGGGATGGACAGCATAGCGCACTGTCCGGGTCTGTGCTCGAACGGCTTCACTCCGTCGGTGGTGACCACGCGGAATGTTTTCACGTCGGGCGTATCAATGCGAACGTCGGTGATGACACCGAGCTTCGGGATCAATGCTTCTTTATTCATTCCGCTTTCTCTCCGATCGTTTTCATTACTTTTACGATATTCATCGATATCGGACACTTAGCAAGGCATCTGCCGCAGCCGACACAGCTGTACAGACCGTTGTTGTTGGTGGGATAATAGACCAGCTTGTGCATGAAGCGCTGACGGAAGCGTTCCACCTGGCTCAAGCGGGGCTGGCCGGCCGACATCTTGGTAAATTCGCTGTACATGCAGGAATCCCAGCAGCGGAAACGGATGATCTCCTTACCGGTGTTGAAATCCTTGATGTCATAGCACTGGCAGGTAGGGCAGACAAAGGTGCAGGTGCCGCAGCCCAGACAGGACTGGGACAGGGTCTTCCACTCGGGAGCATCGAACAGCTCGTCGGTCTTGTCGCCGCCGAAGCCGGCAGTGCTCAGACCGGCAAGAGGAAGCTTCTTCATGATCTCGGCCGTTTCCTTCTTCTGAGCCTCAACAGCAGCAGAATCGCAGGCCTCGGTCAGAGATTCCAGAAGAGCCATCAGCTTTTCGCCCTTCTCGGTCTTGGCTTCCAGATAGAGATCGGTCTCGGTCTTCCATGCGGAGATGTCGCCGCAGGGCTCAGCCGCATCAATACCGAAGGTCTGGCAGAAGCAGGTCTCGGTGGGACGGGTACAAGCCATCGAAACGATCACGCCGTGCTCGCGGCGGGAAGCGTAGTAGGTATCCACGGGATCCTTCAGGAACACATTGTCCAGAACCTCAAAGCTCTTGACATCGCAGGCGCGGACACCGAAGATCACGAAATCCTCCGATTCGGAGCGGGTGTCGATGATCTCGATCTTTTTGCCCTCGGTCTTGAACTCCATCAGGTTCTCGGTCTGGGGGAAGAAGAAATCCTTGGGGCTGCGGACGGTGTTCAGAGCATCGCTCATCTTCACGCCCTCTTCCCACTGCTTATAAGCAGCTCTTCCCTCTCCGTCGTCAACGGGGAGATAAACTGCATTCTGCTCGGCGATCTTCTTCAGAAGAGCATCGAGAGAGGTAAGAGAACATTTACGCATTACTGGTTCCCCCTTTCAACGGCTTCGGAAGGCTCGATGTCCTCGGTGGTGTAGTTCACCAGAGGCGCTCTCGATCCGACCGTTTCTCCCGCCTGGTACTCACCGTAGAAGCTGTTGATGTCCTTGATGAACTTACGGTTCAGCAGGTGGAGCGGGATATCCTGCGGGCAAACACGCGAGCACTCACCGCAGTCGGTGCAGCGGCCGGCCACGTGGAAGGCGCGGATGATATGGAACATTTTTTCTTCAAAGCTATCGGCAACGGCCTTGTTCTCAACGCCCGACTTGGGGTTGTTGAACACGCACTTCTCGCAGGAGCAGGCCGGGCAGACGTCGCGGCAGGCGTTGCAGCGAATGCAGCGGGACAGCTCGTTCTGCCAGAAGGCAAAGCGCTCATCGGAGCTCATCTTCTCCAGCTTTTCCACTTCGTCGAAGCGGGCGGAATCGATGACCACGCCATCCTCGCCGATCAGCTCATCATACGCAACGTGCTTCTTGCTCTTGCAGACCAGGCAGCGCTCACCGAGAGCCTGCTCGGCGGTCAGCTTGACGTCGCCCTTGTACAGAGTCTTGACGGTGAAGCCGTTGGCATCGCTTTCGACCTCGAGGATACCCTCGCCCACTTCGGCCTTGATCTTGCCGATGTCAGCCATGCCCTCGCAGGGGATACCGACAACATAGACCTTTTCGCGGTCAAAGCGGTGCTCGGTGAGGAGCTGGTTGAAGCTGTAAGTATCGCAGGGCTTGAGGAAGACCAGAATCTTGCCCTCGCCCTTGCGGGTCTCAGCGATCAGATACTTGGAGAAGTTGGCGCCGCAGAAATCGCCATAGACGAAATCCTTTTCCAGAGAAGCGGCGTCAGCAAAGACATTGGGCGTAACATCGTAGGCAAATTCGCCTTTCTTCCAGCCCAGTACACGGTCAACCATGCCCTCGGCCAGCAGAGCCGATGCCTTGGCGACCAGCGTTTCACGGGTTATCTTTTGCATCGCAGATCCTCCAATCTCTTGTTTTCGCCGAGAGCGGTAACCTTCTCAACGAAATCGTTCATGGTAGCGGCAAACTTGGCGCCTTCTGCTGCGGACACCCACTCAACACGGGTGCGATCTCTCTCGATGCCCAGATAATCGAGCATGGAGAACAGCAGAGACATACGGCGTCTGGTGTAGTAGTTGCCCGAGGTGTAGTGGCAGTCGCCGGGATGGCAGCCGCAGATGATGACACCGTCGGCACCGCGCTGGAAGGCGCGGAGAACAAACATGGGGTTGACGCGGCAGGAGCAGGGCACGCGGATGATCTTAACATCGGCAGGATAGTTCAGACGGTTGTTGCCCGCCAGGTCCGCGCCGGCATAAGAACACCAGTTGCAGCAGAAAGCCACGATCTTCGGTTTAAATCCGTTTACTTGCATACGGCATCCACCTCCGCGATGATTTGTTCGCTTGCAAAGCCCTTCAGATCCATAGCACCAGACGGGCAAGCGACCGTACAAGCGCCGCAGCCCTGGCAGACAGCCTCGTTGACCGAAGCAACACGGCGGATCAGCGTCGTTCTGTTGGGCATACGGAATTCTTTATCGGTATAGGTAATGGCGCCGTACGGGCAGACTCTCTCGCAGGAGGAGCAGCCGTTACACATCAGCTCGTCGGAATGAGCCACGCAGGGGTTACCCGTCAGCTTATCCTTGGCAAGCAGGCCGATGACCTTAGCGGCAGCAGCGCCCGCCTGGGAAACGGTTTCGGGGATATCCTTCGGGCCCTGGCAGGTACCGGACAGGTACACACCGGCCGTGGGGCTCTCAACGGGACGGAGCTTGGGATGCGCCTCGGTGAAGAAGTCGTTGGTGTCCATGCTGGCAGTGAGCATCGTGGCCAGCGGACGGGCGGACTTGTCGGGCTCGATGGCAGCGGCCAGAACGACCAGGTCGGCATCGATGTGCAGCTGCTTATCGGCCAGCAGGTCAGAAGCCTGGACCATCAGCTTGTCGCCCTCGGGCGTGACCTTACCGACCATGCCCTTGATGTAGTGAACACCGTATTCCTCAACCGCGCGGCGGTAGAACTCATCGAAGTTCTTACCGGGGGTACGGACGTCGATGTAGAAGACATAAACCTCGGTATCCGGGTACTTGTCACGGGTGAGCATGGCGTGCTTGGCCGTGTACATGCAGCAGATCTTCGAGCAGTATTCCTTGCCCTTCTCGGCGCAGTTCTCGCAGCGGGAGCCCACGCACTGGACAAAGACGATCTTGTGAGGATGCTTGCCGTCGGAGGGACGGAGCAGCTTACCGGCAGTCGGACCGGCAGCGTTGGTCAGACGCTCAAACTCGAGAGAGGTGATAACGTCCTTGGACTGGTTGTAGGCAAACTCGTCGAACTTCTCCATGCTGATGGGCTCATAACCGGTTGCAACGACGATAGCGCCGTACTTCTCCTTGATGACCTCATCCTTCTGGGTGTAGTCGATCGCACCGGCGGTACAAACCTTGGCGCAGAGACCGCATTTGCCGGTCTTCAACATGGTGCAGTGATCGGGGTCGATGGTTGCCACCTTCGGCACGGCCTGTGCGAAGGGGATGTAGATGGCACGGCGGTTGTCCATGCCCAGGTTGAATTCGTTGGGAACCTTCTTCTGCGGACATTTTTCGGTACACAGACCGCATCCGGTACAGACGTCTTCCTTAACGAAACGAGCCTTCTTGGTGATGGTCGCGGTGAAATTGCCCACGAAGCCTTCCAGAGCGGTGACCTCGCTGTACGAGAAGATGCGGATCTTTTCGTGCTGACCGACATCCACCATCTTAGGAGTCAGGATACAAGCGGCGCAGTCGAGAGTCGGGAAGGTCTTATCGAGCTGAGCCATCTTACCGCCGATGGTGGGCTTCTTCTCGACGATATCGACTTCAAAGCCGGCATCGGCGATGTCCAGAGCGGTCTGGATACCGGCGATACCGCCGCCGATGACCAGCGCACGCTTGGTTACAGGGCTTTCGCCGGGGGTGAGGGGCGTGTTCAGGTTGACCTTGGCGATGGCGGCCTTACCGAGGATGATTGCCTTCTCGGTACCGATCTCCATCTCCTTATGGACCCAGGAGCACTGCTCACGGATGTTGGCGATCTCGACCATGTAGGGGTTGATGCCTGCGGCCGCCGCGGTCTTGCGGAAGGTCGCTTCGTGCATACGGGGCGAGCAGGAGCAGATCACGATACCGGTCAGCTTATGTTCGGCGATGGCTGCCTTGATCATATCCTGTCCCGCCTGGGAGCACATGTACTGATAGTTGGTGGACAAGACAACGCCGGGCTCATTTTTCAGAGCTTCGGACACCGCCTGCACGTCAACCGTACCGGCAATGTTGCTTCCGCACCAGCATACAAATACGCCTATTCTCTGCATTTTGTCTTATCCTCCTTATTTGTTGTATTTTCTCAGCGCACTGACGATGGCCTGCTGAGGCAGATCCTCGTTGAGAAGCGCGGGGATATCGTCGGGCTTCAGGTGGTTGGCACCCTGCTGACGGACAGCGGCAAGGCGGACAGCCTCAACCAGCTTGGCAGGCTCTACGCCGCGGGGACAGCGATCCACGCAGGCAAAGCAGGTCAGACAGCGGTAAAGCGACTTGGAGTTCAGAAGAGGCTCGATGTCGCCGTTCTCCACCATGAACACGAACTCGTGGGGATGGTATTCCATCTCATCGTAGGCAGGGCAGGTGCCGGAGCATTTGCCGCAGCGCATACATTTGCGCGGGTTAACGCCGCTGTTCCAAATGATCTCCTTGCACAGGGCTTCATTCGTCTTTTCCATCGGAATCCTCCTTTACTCCGAGTGCTTCCGCAAGCAGCTCGGTGAAGTAGACAACCGGGATCTGAGAACCGTTCTTCTCCAGGTTATAGCGGCAGAGCGGGCAAGCGGTGACGATCATTTCCGCGCCGTTGTTGGCAGCACTGTTGGTCACGTTGTTGCTCTTGGCCTTGGCCAGATCCGGGCTTTCGAGAGCGATGTATCCGCCGCAGCATTCGTTGCGGTAGGGATAGATCACGGGCTCTGCGCCGATGGCGCGGATGAAATCCTCGATGATCTTCGGGTTCTCCGGATCGTCCATCTGCATCGTCTTGTTGGGACGGAGCAGCAGACAGCCGTAGTAAGCCGCGATCTTTTTGCCGGTGAGAGGATTTTTCACCTTCTCTTTGATTGTGTCGAATCCGACCTCATCGCGCAGCATCTCCAGATAATGGATGACCTGTGCTTCCCCGTTGTAGGGGCCGTCGGCGGCAAGGTAGTTGTTGACGTGGTTGGCGAACCGTTCATCGGTCTGCATGGCGTGGTTGGTCTGCTTGATCACATTGTGGCAAGCGGAGCAAACGGTCACCAGCTTCTGATCCTTCTGCTGAGCAGCCAGAAGAGCGCGGACAGAGGACAGCTTGGTTGCGATCTCATCGCGGGCGGTGGTGAAAACACCACCGCAGCACTGCCAGTTCTCGATCTCCTCCAGCGTGATGCCCAGAGCCTCTGCACTTCTGCGCGCATAGACGTCCAGATCCTTCGCCTTCGTCTTCAACGTACAGCCGGGAAAATAACTCATTTTCATCATGCTGTTCTTCTCCTTATTTTTTACACCATCTGTTCGGGATGGAATACCTCGTCGAATTTCTCTGCAGTCAGGAAACCAAGCTCAACGCAGGCCTCCTTGAGGGACATATTTTCACGATGCGCCTTCTTGACGGTCTTAGCCGCATTCTCATAACCGATGTAGGGATTGAGAGCGGTGACCAGCATCAGCGAATTGTGCAGGTTGTGGTGCATCTTTTCCTTGTTGGCCTTGATGCCGACAGCGCAGTTCTTGTTGAACGACAGGATGGCTTCGGCCATCAGGCGTGCGGACTGCAGGAAGTTGTAGATGCAAACGGGCATGAACACGTTCAGCTCGAAGTTGCCCTGAGAAGCGGCCATGCCGACGGCCACGTCGTTGCCCATAACCTGGACGGCGACCATGGTGACGGCCTCACACTGAGTGGGATTGACCTTGCCGGGCATGATGGAGGAGCCGGGCTCGTTCTCGGGAATGAAGATCTCGCCCAGACCGTCTCTCGGACCGCTGGCCAGCCAACGGATGTCATTGGCGATCTTCATCATGTCAGCCGCAACGGCCTTGATGGCACCGTGAGCAAAGACCAGTTCATCCTTGGAGGTGAGAGCATGGAACTTGTTGGAAGCGGTGACGAAGGGCTTGCCGGTGAGGTTGGCAACCTGCTCGGCAACCAGCTTGTCGAAGCCCTTGGGGGCATTCAGACCGGTACCGACGGCGGTGCCGCCCAGAGCCAGCTCATACAGAGGCTTCACGGCCAGACGGAGCAGCTCAACATCGCGCTCCAGGCTGGAACGCCAGCCGCTGATCTCCTGGCTGAAGGTGATGGGGGTTGCATCCTGCAGGTGGGTACGGCCGCTCTTGACGATGCCCTCGTTCTCCTTCTCCAGACGGATGAAAGTGTCGATCAGGGTCTGAACGGCGGGGATCAGCTTGTCCTCCAGAGCGATGACAGCCGAAATGTGCATGGCCGTGGGGAAGGTGTCGTTGGACGACTGGCTCATGTTGATGTCATCGTTGGGATGAAGCAGCTTCTTGCCGGCGATGGCGTTGCCGCGGTTGGCAATGACCTCGTTGGCGTTCATGTTGGACTGGGTACCGGAGCCGGTCTGCCAGACAACCAGCGGGAAGTGATCGTTCAGCGAACCGCTGATGACCTCGTCGCAGGCGGCAACGATGGCGGCCAGCTTCTCATCGGTCATCTTCTCGGGCTTCAGACCATTGTTGGCAATGGCGGCAGCCTTCTTCAGGATACCGAATGCGTGGGTGATTTCACGGGGCATGGTCTCGATGTTGACACCGATCTCAAAGTTCTCGTGGCTGCGCTGGGTCTGTGCGGCCCAGAGGCGGTCGGCGGGAACCTTGACTTCGCCCATAGAATCGTGTTCAATACGGAATTCCATTTTTCTTTTCTCCTGACTGTAAATAATTTTTATATTTTTTTATTTTTCTTTTTTCGTTTTTCAATCCTTCTCCTCGTCGGATGCTCCCAGAGAATCGGTTTTGATCTGCATGGTCAGATACGCCAGCGAAAGCGCCAGATTCTCCTGCCTGAGGACAACGCCCTCGGGAACGGTGAGCTGTCCGGGCGAAAAGCTCCAGATCGCGGTGATCCCGCACCGCACCATCTCCTCGCACACCGACTGCGCCGCCGCGGCGGGTACGGTCAAAATGCCGATGCGGATGGCCTCGCGCTTGCAGAAGGCTCCGAACTCCTCCATGGGATAGATGGTCTTGCCGGAATCGGAATGCTCGGCGCGCTCCAGGCTGCGGTCAAAGGCCGCCACAATGTCGATGCCGAACGCATCAAAGCCGCGGTAGTCAAACAAGGCCCGTCCCAGCTTGCCTGCGCCCACCAGGACCGCACGGCTTCGGTCACGGGAGCCGAGGCAGTCCTCCAGCTGCTCGATCAGCTCGGCCACGGCATACCCGATCTTGGGCTTGCCCGCTCCGCTGACCGCGCTCAGATCCTTTCGGACCTGCACCTCACCCAAGCCCAATGCCTTGGCAATGGTGGTGGCGGACACATTGCTCCCCGCTTCCGCAGGCAGCGATTTCAGATACTGCAGATATACCGGCAGCCGTCCGAGAGTGGCGCGCGGTACGATGGTTGGCTTCAATGGCGCCCTCCCCTTTCGTTTGTAAAATTCTCCGATTTTTGCACTTTCTTTGACTTTGCAGAGATTTGAACATAACTTGCCAGCATACATAATTATAATACCACACATTTTTGTTTTTTGCAATAGTTATATTTGAATATTTTACTTATATTTATCGATATATTCTTGCTTGAAATGTCAAAAGGATTGAAAAAGCCCAAAAAAACGCTGACAAAAACGGCGATTTTCCCCTTGCATTCGACCGCATTCGGTGGTATACTGAAAGAGCGTCCGAAACGGCGCTTTCCATCCCGATCAAAGGAGTTCGACCATATGAAATATACGCTCGCTGTTTTCGATTTAGACGGCACGATCCTCGATACACTGGACGATCTGGCCAACAGTCTCAACCACGCTTTGGCTCATCACGGCTACCCCACTCGGACGCGGACCGAGGTGCGCCGTTTTGTGGGCAACGGCATCGCCAAGCTGATCGCCCGCGGTGTCCCCGAAGGAACGGCGGAGGAGAAAACAAAGCAGGTCCACGAGACCTTCACGGAGCATTACGCCGTCCACTGTGCGGACAACACCAAGCCTTATGACGGTATTCTCGCGCTGCTACGTGATCTACGCACAGAGGGGCTGAAGACCGCCGTTCTTTCCAACAAGGCCGACTACGCCGTGCAGTCGCTCTGCGAGCAGTACTTCCCTTCTCTTTTTGATGCCGCCGCAGGGGAAAAGGAAGGCATCCGCCGTAAGCCCGCTCCCGACGGAGTGAACGCCGTTTTGGAGGCGGTGGGCATTGACCGCGGACAGGCTGTCTACATCGGCGATTCGGAGGTGGACATCGAAACCGCCAAAAACGCCGGCATGGACTGCATCATCGTCGATTGGGGCTTCCGCGACCGCGGTTTTCTCAAAGACTCCGGTGCGGATGTGATCGTTTCGACGCCCGATGAGCTGAAGGCTCTGCTGCTGGCGGAATAAGAACAGCAAAATTCAGGAAGGAGATCATCCATGCGTGTGATCAAAAATTACTGTTTTAAAATCGGTACCAAAATTCCTTTTTCGGAATGGCCAAGCATCGTCCAGCGTTTTTTATCAGACAATCATCTTACCGACCATCGTTTTCTCTATTATTTTGAAGATAGTGTACGAGATGCCGCTTCAGAGAGTCGATATGGCTGCGAGAGGATTTTGAAGGATTGCCCCTCTTTGGGAGACATTCGATACTATTACAAAGACTCCAACGGTCAGATGGATCGGTGGTTGAGTAACATTGACCGACAGGAGAGTTTTCCGAAAGAAAAACTTCTTCCCCTTATGAAGAAAATCTATCGTTCATACGGCTTTTTCGAAAGCAGATTGTTGTATTTCGACATTGATTTTTTCGGGAAGAAAACGCATTTCGAACGTGATTTTTCGAGAGCGAAGCAGGAAGCGGAACGCAAGCAAACGCCTCTTGACCCGACTTTTCAAATCAAGCATCAGCCTTATGGCTCCGGGATCACCCTATACCGAGATTGCTGCGGCGGTAGTTCCAGCTCATATATGGTTTTATCCGTGGATCTTTTGCACGAGGGACAAGTGTTGGATGCAACGCCCTATTACGAATCCATGCAGGCACTTTTGCCCGATATCAAAACCATAACTTCGCTTAATGTTTATTTTTCAGAGGAGGAATTGCGAGAAATCGAGGCAGTGAATCGGGCGGCAGAACCGACGATAGAGAAATGCCGAGCGTTTTTTGAAGATCGTCTTCCGGATACACGAAAGCAAAACAATTTTCCTTCAAAATACTCTGTAGCAAAACCACTGAAAAAACTTGCCGTGCGGTACGGATATGCTTACAAACTCATTTGGAACGGAGGAGTGTACGCGCTGGAAAAACGGACAGCACGGGGAAATGTCATGCATTTAGCGTTTGACAGCGGACCATCTCATTATGATGTGGATGTCATCCTGTCCTTCCAAGGCATTGGATTTTACCATAGACTGGGAATCAGCGGACAGACTCCGACAAATCAATCGGAAACGGATGCTTATTTTGAAAAGGTAATGTCGATTGTTTCCGATTTTGAAAAAACGATGCTTCCGGATTTGGACGGTCTGTTTCCTGAGTCACCGAATTGGTTTATACCAAAGGTTTAACACAAACCGCCAAAAACGCCGGCATGGACTGCATCATCGTCGATTGGGGCTTCCGCGACCGCGGTTTTCTCAAAGACTCCGGTGCGGATGTGATCGTATCGACGCCCGATGAGCTGAAGGCTCTGCTGCTGGCGGAATAAGACTCTCTTTTATTTACACACAACAAAATCCCTCCCGCTTTCTCACAGGCAGGAGGGATCGTTTTGTTTTTTCGGTTATGAGTCCGATCAGCCTTTGGCGATGCGGTTCATCCAGCAAATCAGCTCTTCCACAACGAAGGTCTGCTCGTTGCCGTCGGTATCGGTGAACACGCCGCGGGCCAGCGCATGGGGGGCTTTTTCCACCTCGCGCATCTCGGCGATGCCGCCCGCGTTCCGCACCGCATGGATAAAGCGGCGGTTGCTGTCGATCTCGTGGAGGATCGTATCCGCCAGACCGTGCCAGAATTTCAGCGGCGGACAGGGCGCAAACACATACTCCCTGCCATCGATCGTGACGATCTTCTTCATCGGATCATAGGGACACGCCTTATCCTCCTCGTAGTCCTCCTTCTCATAGGTCTCCTTCTTCTCAAAATTCAAACAGGCGGCCACATGAGCGCGTGTGGACTTGAGCTGACGGATCCAGCCCTGATTGCGCAGATCGATCATCCCCGCAAAAAACGCCACGCCGCTGACCGCATTCGGATGGGCAAAAGCAAAATTCAGCGCCGCAAGACCGCCCATGGAGCAGCCGACGGTGATGATCTGATCGGACAGATTGTAATGGTCGATGCAATGGCGGTAAGCCTTATAATAGCTCTGCACGGTCTGGGGCATGCCCGGCGCCTTATAGGGAGCATTTCCGTTGTCCTTGACCGTATTGGTGTCGAAAACGGCATAGCCGGCTTCCAGCAGCATATCCACCATTTTCAGCCACTGCTCGTTGTTGTCTCGCCAGACCGTTTCGGTGATGTATCCGTCTGCGCCGTGGGCCAGCATGACCAACGTGGTCTTTTTGCCGCTCGGCGAATAGGTCTTCGGCAGCATCAGAAGGCCGGTGACGGCATTGTATGTCTCGCCGTCCTGCAGAGAGTTGGAGCTGTGATCGAGATCGGGCGCAAAGGCATTGACCTGCGTTTGAAAAAGGATCCTTCCCTCCTGATAGGGCTGATAGTCTTTGGCTGTATTCATCTTGTCCATGTCCTCCGTTGGTGTTTTCGTCGTTAAAAAATGCAGTTCAAACGGTGCGGGGGTTCGGCTTCTCCGCTCTTCCCTTCAGCGTTTTCAGATAAGCCTTTTGCTCGGGCGTGATCCGATCGCTCTCGATGGCCTTGCGGATCATCATGCGGTGGACGGTCGGATCGGGCAGTCCCTTTTCCGCATAGGGCAGGATGGCTTCATACCGCTTGGCCAGCGCGGTGGCAAAATACCACGCCGCCATCATCCGCACATAATATTCCTCCGAGCGGACGGCTGCCACCAGCTTCGGATAAGAGGGATCAAAACGTTCGTCCAAGAAGAAGCGCATCAGCATCCCGATGCCGAAGCGGACGGTATACGTCTCGCCCGAGGCGATCCAGCGGCGGATGGCACTCTCGAAATCCTGCGGACGGGAGGTCAGCGCACGAGGGCAAAGCAGGTCGCAAGTGGCCCAATTGTCCACAAAGGGCAAGAAGTCCTCCAACGCCCGAAGACAGGTGTCATACTCTTTCAGACCGTTGATCCAAAGCGCATGCAGGTTGTCCTCCTCATAGGTGGGATGGGGCAGGTCACAGCCAAACGCAGGCGAGGCCAGAACCGGTTCACAAGCGATCGCTAAACGGCGCAGGATCGGCATCCGCACTCCGATCACCCGTTTTTTATCCACGCTCGGCATCAGCCGGCTCTGGAACAGACGGTACCCCTCGTCAGCGTAAGAGATCAGCTCCGCGCGAAGCCTTTTCACATCCTCATTCATAGCATAACTCCGAAAAAGGGACCGTCGCTTAAGCGGCAGTCCCCTTATTTGTCTTATTTGAACTGGATGGCGTGCCAAGCGTTGTAAACAGGCGCGATGGAGTATGCACCCCACGGGTCGGTCACAGCGGCAACATAGGTCTCGGAATTCATCAAAAGGCCGAGAGAGGAAACAAAGGTCTTGAAGGGCGTGACGACCTTGCCGTCTTCATCCAGCTGCTCGTCAAACGCTTCGATCTCCTTCTTTGCCTCAAGGCTCTTTGCCTCGATCTCCAGCAGGCAATCGCTGTACAGCTTATCAACAAAGAGAGTGCTGGGTTCGTCCTCGTTCTCCGGCGGGATGTACTCGGGGATCTCCTTGGGATTGAAGTAGAAGCCGAGCAGAGGGCTGATTACGCTCTCCAGATTGTGGTTCTTGATCAGCTGCCAGTTGTCGTTGGAAAGACGGATCATCTCCTTATCCCAATCCTCGCACTGGTCGAGAATGAGGATGTTGCCGGTGTAGGCAGGATTCATCGAATAGGTGTTGTTGAGCATATGGATCTTGCCGGTGACTTCGGAGATCTCATAGTTCACGCCCTCAACGCCGAACTGGAACAGATTGCGGATGGCGGTGTTGGTGTTGATCTCAAGAAGAATGTTCATGCATTTCTCAACGTTGGCGGTGTGAGCGCTGACGCAGAACATGGAGTTGTACATATTGGCATTGGTGGCAACGGGAGCCTTGTAGACCGAAACATAGTACTCAACACCGTTTTCATCGGTGTAGTAAGGCAGACCGGTCTTTTCGTCGGTCTTGTACAGACCGTATTCCTCGGCATAGGTGGGAGAAATGGTGCAGTCGCCCTTGACGATCTTGGCACCGACCTTGCCGTTCAGATCAGCATCGACATCGATGAGCTCCTTCACGGTCAGCTTCTCATATGCCTCGATCCAGTTGAGGTAATCGCCGTTGGTCAGAAGGTTCTTGGGTGCGTTTTCAGCAGGCTTGAAGGAGGTTTTCACGCCGGGAGTAGCCAATTCGGCATTGTAGATGCCCAGATAGGACTCGCCCTCGGTGATCAGCTCGATCGGAGCGGTGATGTCGCCGGCAAAGGGCGTGAACTCGGGCTCATACTTCTTCAGAGTCTCCAAATAATCCAGAAGCGAAGCCAGCGTGGTGAGATCGGTGGGATAATAGCTGTACTTGTCAACCATTTCCTTGTTCAGGAACAGGTACTCGTACTCGCCGATGATGTTGTTGTTGGGAATAGCGTATGTAAGGCCGTTATCCTTCGCAGCGGTGAGGAAGGTGGGGTAGATGTAAGACTTCAGAAGCTTACAGCTGTTGTTGAGTGATTCATCCAGAGATGCGATGTCCTCGCTGAGGATGTATTCCTTGAACTGCTCGTAATCGCGGACAAGGAAGATATCCATCTGGTTTTCGCCGGCCTCGGGATACACAGTCAGCTTCTTACCGGTCTCTTCATCGATGATGAAAGCAGGCAGAGTTTCGGGAGCCTCGGTGGTCTCCTCCACATAGGTCAGACCCTGCTGACGGGCGATACGCTGAGCCTCACGTCTGGCTTCCTCAGCGGCCTCCTCGGCAGCGATCTGGTCATGAACAGCCTTGAAGGCCTCGGCGACCTTGGCGTCGTACTCGCTCTCCTTGAACAGGCGGAGCTTGATCTGAGTATTGTACTTATTCTTGGTATAGGTATTGAACTGGTCCTCCACGAGCTGAATGGCTTCAGGCGTCGTCGAATCATCGGTGATGCCGTACAGCGTCAGCGTGAGCGGGCCGTTGGCAGACGAATTGGTTCCGAGTTCTTCTTCCGTGCTATCGCATCCGCCGAACAGTACGGGTACGAGCATGAGCGCACAGAGGAACAAACAGGTGAGAATTTTTTTCATTTTGGCGATTCCTCCAAATAATTTAAAAGAAATTGTGCAACACGTCCAATGTGGGTGGTTGTGCAAAACACAAACTGCAAATATTGTACACCAATAGCCGAAATATGTCAAGTAAAATTTGACTTTCTCGGGCGAAAAAATGTAAAAGGGTTATGACAATACTGCAAATTTTAATGTCTTGCTGTTAATTAGTCCAAATAATCCTTCAGACGCTTGGAACGGCTGGGGTGGCGAAGCTTGCGGAGCGCCTTGGCCTCGATCTGACGGATGCGCTCACGGGTGATGTTGAACTCCTTGCCGACCTCCTCCAGCGTACGCTGACGGCCGTCCTGCAGACCGAAGCGAAGCTTCAGCACGCTCTCCTCGCGGGGAGTCAGCGTATGAAGCACCTCGTTGAGCTGTTCGCGCAGCAGCGTATACGATGCGGCATCGGCGGGTGCGGGCGAATCGTCGTCGGGGATGAAGTCGCCGAGGTGGCTGTCCTCCTCCTCACCGATGGGTGTTTCCAGCGAAACGGGATCCTGGGCGATCTTCATGATCTCGCGCACCTTGTCGGGCGTCATGCCGATCTCGGCGGCGATCTCCTCTGCCGACGCCTCATGTCCCAGCTTCTGCAGCAGCTGACGGGAGACGCGGGAGATCTTGTGGATGGTCTCGATCATGTGCACGGGGATGCGGATGGTGCGAGCCTGATCGGCAATGGCACGGGTGATGGCCTGGCGGATCCACCAGGTAGCATAGGTGGAGAACTTGTAGCCCTTGCGGTAATCAAACTTGTCCACCGCCTTCATCAGACCAAGGTTGCCCTCCTGGATCAGGTCAAGGAAGAACATCCCCTTGCCCACGTAGCGCTTGGCGATGCTGACCACCAGACGGAGGTTGGATTCCACCAGCTCCTTCTTGGCGGCCTCGTCGCCGTTGGACATTTTCTCGGCCAGATAGACCTCGCGCTCGCTGTCCAGCAGCGGGACCTTACCGATCTCCTTGAGGTACATGCGGACCGGATCATCGATGGCAAGGCCTTCCTGCGCCAGCATCTTCTCCATGTCCTCGGCGCTCTCATACTGCTCGACCTCGCTCTCGATCTTCTCGAATTCCTGCGTGTCCAGATAGCCGGTGATCTCGATGCCGAGCCCTTCCAGCGTATCATACAGCTTTTCAATTTGCTCGATGTCGTAATCGACATCCTCCAGCGCTTCCATGATCTCACTGTTGGACAGAGAGCCCTTGGCCTTTCCCTTTTCAATGAGATCCTTCATTTCAAATTTCTTTTCTTCCAGCATATTCCTTTTCCTCTGTATATGTAAATTTATTTTTTACGCTTTTGTTCCAAAATATCCAAAACATTCATATTGTTTTTGTTCTTTTCCTTTTTCAGCACCGCAATGCAGTCGCGCAGAACGGTTTCGCCGTTGACGGTCATCTT
Organism: Oscillospiraceae bacterium; assembly: GCA_015063795.1. GTDB lineage: Bacteria > Bacillota > Clostridia > Oscillospirales > CAG-272 > SIG694. The sequence continues at coordinate 58,923 of SVTL01000002.1, read as the reverse complement.
ATCGCGGGAGGTGGCCATATCGGTGATGCGCCCCATCTCGTCGGCGGAAAAGAACTGCCCAAGCAGCCCGAAATCGAACCGCTCGCCCTCCTCGTACAAGTCAAGCATACGGGAGAACACGGCGCGGTTGAACTCGGTGATAAAGTCTTCCTCGCCAAGACCGATCTTCCCCTGCTGTACCAGCGGAATCAGCTCGCTCTGCCGCAGCAGCACGCCCAAAATCGCCTCCTCGGCAGCAGCCGCCTTGACATGTTTGGAAAACTCGGGGTTGATCTTGTCACCGTTGCGCGCCGTCTGGATCATGCGCTTGCGGCCGGCATCCTGCTCGGCGGCGCGGCGGTTTTTGTTGTGGGTGAACTCCACGTCGTTTTTCAGTCCGGCGGAGGGAATGTCCAGCTTTTTGGAGGCAATGCCGATGTAGATATCCCGTTCGGACTGAGAGGGAAAGCCTGCGATCAGCTTGACCGCCTCGGAGGTGGCGCGCACCTTATCCTCGGTCAGCGACAGATCCTTGCCCTCCAAAATGCCGTTGAGCTTGAAATCGAACCAGGAGCGGCTTCCCGTCAGAAGCTGGGAGAAGCGCTCTTTGCCGTACTTTTTGATGTATTCATCCGGGTCCTTTGCTCCCGACAGGCCGAGGATCTTGACCTCAAGCCCTGCCTCGGTGAGACGGTTGAAGGCGTTGTCCACCGCACGCTTGCCCGCCTCGTCGTTGTCCAGCGAGATGAACACGCTCTTGGTGTACCGTGCGATCAGCCTCGCCTGCTCGGGCGTCATGGCCGTTCCCAGACAGGCCACCGCATTGGAAAAGCCGGCGCCGTGAAGGGCAATGACATCCATATACCCCTCACACAGGATGAGGCTTTCGCCGCACCCCTCTTTGGCGAAATTCAGAGCAAAAATGTTCCGTCCTTTTTTGTAAATCGGGTTGTCGGAGGTATTGATGTATTTGGGCTTGCTGTCATCGGTGACACGTCCGCCGAAGGCAATGACGTTGCCCGTCAGATCGATGATGGGGATCATGACGCGCTTGCGGAAGATGTCATATGTCCGCCCGTTCTTGCGGCTTTCGGCGCAGAGAAAGGCGGTCTTCATCTCCGCATCGGTGTACCCCTTGCTCCTCAGATGGTTGTGCAGAGCATCAAAGGAATCGGGCGCATAGCCCATCCCGAAATGGGTGATGAGACTGCGGGACAGCCCGCGGTTCAACAGATACTGATAGGCTGCTTTTCCGCCCTCGGTGTTCTGAAAGCAGGAATGGAAAAACAGCGCGGCATCCTTGTTCATCTGGAAGAAGCGGCGCTTATCGATGCCCTTTTTCCTCTCCTCCTCGTCCTGAGGCAGACGGATGCCCGCCCGCTTGGCCAGAAGCTCCACCGCCTCGCGGTAATCCAGATTCTCAATCTTCATGATGAAGGTGATCACATCGCCGCCGCTTCCGCAGCCGAAGCATTTGAAGATGCCTCGCGCTGAGGAGACATTGAACGACGGCGTTTTTTCGCTGTGGAAGGGGCAGAGCCCCATCATGTTGGAGCCGGCGCGCTTGAGCGTGACATAGGAGGAGACGACCTCCTCGATGTCATTGCGTGCCTTGATCTCCTCGATGATCTCCGCCGGTATTCTCATGCTTTCCAGACCTCCGGAATGTACAGGTTTTTATAGACCGCGATGGCGTATCGGTCGGTCATGCCCGCGATGTAGTCGCAGACCTTGCGCTCCACGCCCTCTTCCTCGATGGCAGTCTTGTATTCGTCTGGCAGCTGCTCGGGATGGCGGCAGTAATAGTCAAACAGCCGCTTCAAAAGCTCCTGCGCCTTCTTGTCCTCGCGCTTGGCGATGCTGCTGGTGTAGACCGTTTCAAACAGAAAATCCCGCATTTCGTTCATGGCCTCGCGGATTTCGGGAATCATATCGATGGTATCTCTGCCGCTGCTGGCCTGCACGATCGCCGACACCATGGAGTTGATGCGGTCGCTGTAGGTATACCCCAGCGTTTTCTTCAGCCGCGCGGGAATGTCATTGTCCGACAGGATCCCCGCGCGCAGGGCATCGTCGATGTCGTGGTTGATGTAAGCGATGCGGTCGGCATATTTGACCAGCTTCCCCTCCAGCGTACAGGCCTCGTTGTCGCCGCTGTGGTTGAGGATGCCGTCACGCACCTCGTATGTCAGATTCAGTCCCTTGCCGCCGTTCTCCAGCTTTTCCACCACACGCAGGCTCTGGCGGTAATGGGTGAAGGTTTTGTCATAATACTCCTGCAGGACCTTCTCGCCCGCATGGCCGAAGGGCGTGTGCCCCAGATCGTGACCGAGAGCGGCCGCCTCCGCCAGATCCTCATTGAGGCAGAGAGCGCGCGTCATAGTCCGCACGATCTGCGTCACCTCCAGCGTGTGGGAGAGACGGGTGCGATAATGATCCTCCTCCGGCGAGAGAAAGACCTGCGTTTTGTGCATCAGACGGCGGAAGGCCTTGCAATGGGTGATGCGGTCGCGGTCGCGCTGAAAGTCGGTGCGGTACGGGCAGGGCTCGGTGTACTCCTCCCGTCCTCTCGTGTTCTCGGACAAAAAGGCATAGGGCGACAGCGTCTGACGCTCCTTTTCAAAGCAGTATCGGGGAAAATCGGTCATCGTTTCACCTTTTTCTGACAGGATTTCGTTTGTTGTTTTTTAAGTTTTTACTGAATCACGGTATAATCGGCCTCAAATGCAGGAGCCTCGGTCTGCGAGATCTCGCGGTAGAAAGCTGCGCCTGCCGCTTCGATGTATGCGGAAAGGAAGCACTCTCCCACAATCGTGACCAGCATCAGCGGCAGAAAAACGATCGCGCCGAAAGCGGCCGCAATCAAAGCCACCATAGTGGGCAGCATGCAGAGCAGAGACCAGCCGATGAAGCTGAAGCTCAAACAAAACAGGCGGAATTTATTGCCGTTCATCAACTCACGCGAGCGGGTAATGGCCTGGTTGGGCGTATACTCGGGATGCTCGTATAAAATGTAAGGCGTCATGGCATAACTGAAGAATTTGATGATTCCCGGAATGATGAAAAGAAGCGACCAAAGGAAAATGTACAGTCCCGCGAGAAAATTCATCAAGAAGCCGTCACCAAAGCGGTTGAACTGAGAAAACAGATCCTCAAAGCGGGCTTCTCTGCGATCCACCACATTCAGATTGAATTTGGCATATCCCAGCTTGCCCACTCCTCCGATGAGAAAAGCAACAACGGCCCCGACCGAGGCGAGCGCGGCAAGAAGACCAAACACAAGAAGCAGAACGGGCAGCAGGTGGGCAGGGATCAAATCCTGAAACGAAAAGCCGCTGTTACTTTCGTTTTCAATGGTTGCCCCGCCGCTTCTGCCTCCTAAGATCAGCGCACCGATCAAAGAGGCAACAAAGGCGGTCAGCGCGGCAATCAGCCATTTTCCGCGCAGGGCGTTTCGGGCAATGGTTCGAAAATCGGATGCGTATTTCATTGTTTGCTTTCCTTTCTGTGTGTGACAAGTTGTATGGCGAACTTACTGTCTGTTTTTCACCAAAAGACTTTTTTTGGAAAAGGCGCAAACTTCGCCTTTCATGTATAAAATACGCAAAAAAACGTAAAATCCCTTTTTTCTTGAAAAATTTTTTCTCAAAAAAGCGACAAACAACGGTCAAAAGCAATTTGAAAGAAAAGACTGCATATTGAAAAATGGAAAAAACTGTGATATAATAAAATGAATGACGGCAATTTGCCCCTACCATAACCAACAAGAAAAAGGAGATCCCTCGTGAAACTGAACTACAAAAACACGGTCCTCATCGGCTTCGCCTTCTTCTCGATCTGCGCGTTCTGGCAGCTGTACGACAGCCTGATCCCGCTGATGCTGAAGAACGCCTTCTCATTGGGCGACACCGTTTCGGGACTGATCATGGCCTCTGACAACATTCTCGCGCTTTTCCTTCTCCCCTTCTTCGGCACGCTCTCCGACCGTACCCACACCCGCATCGGGCGCCGTATGCCCTTTATCCTTGGTGGGACGCTGGTGGCCGCCGCTGCCATGCTGCTTCTGCCCATGGCCGAAAGCATGCGCCACTTCGGCTTTTTCACCGCCGCCCTCTTCCTCACGCTGACCGCGATGGGTACCTACCGTTCCCCTGCCGTGGCTCTGATGCCTGACATCACGCCGAAGCCCCTGCGCTCCCGTGCCAACGCCGTCATCAATCTGATGGGCGCCATCGGCGGCATCGTTTCGCTGCTGCTGATCCGTCTGTTTCTGAAAAGCGGCAGCTCAAGTGAGCACGCTCTGCTGTTCGGAACGGTCGCGGCTGTCATGCTGATCTCGGCGGCAATCCTCTTCTTCACAGTCAACGAAAACAAGCTGGCCGAGGCACTTTCCGACAAAGAGCCCGATCAGGCGGAATCCATCGGCAAAGCAAGCTCCGACAAGGACGACAAGCTTCCGCCCGCGGTGAAAAAGAGTCTCTTCTTCCTGCTCTCCTCCGTTGCGCTGTGGTACATGGCCTACAACGCAGTCACCACCGCCTTTTCCAAATATGCACAGAGCTATCTCGGTCTGGCAGACGGCAGCTTCGCCGATCCTCTTATGATCGCCATGGCCACTGCCATCGTCACCTACATTCCCGCAGGCGCTCTGGCCTCCCGCTTCGGACGCAAAAAGTGCATTCTGGCAGGCGTTCTTCTCATGATCCTTCCCTTCTCCGCCATGATCTTCGTCCGTACCTATTCCAACATTCTGATCCCCTTCTTCCTGTTGGTCGGCATCGGCTGGGCGATCATCAACGTCAACTCCTACCCCATGGCCGTTGAGCTGGCCAGCGGCAACAAGACGGGCAAATACACCGGCTATTACTACACCTTCTCCATGGCCGCGCAGATCATCACGCCCGTCCTCTCCGGCTTCTTCCTCGAGCACGTGGGCTATCACACCCTCTTCCCCTATGCCGCTCTTTTCATGGCTCTCGCCTTCTGCACCATGCTCTTTGTCAAGCACGGCGACAACCGCGAGATCCCTGCCCCTGCCGATCAGACCGAAACATAATTCTTCAAAGGAGAGAACCCCATATGATCGTTCTTCTTTCGAGCCTTTTGATCCTGCTGCTTCTCATTCTGTTCCTTCTCCTGTTCGCTCTCAAGCCCAACAAAAAGCGTCGCTTTGCCTTTGACCGCCTCTACGCCCACCGCGGCTATTTCAACGAGGCGATGGGTATCCCCGAAAATTCGCTGGCCGCCTTCAAACGAGCCGCTTCGCTGGGGCTGGGCGTGGAGCTGGACGTTCAGCGCACCAAGGACGACAGGATCGTGGTTTTTCACGACGGCGACCTCCGCCGTATGTGCGGCGTTAACGGAAGAATCGCCGACTTTACCTACCAAGAGCTTTCTGCCTTCCGTTTAAAAGGGACGGAGGAGAAGATCCCGCTGTTTGAAGAGGTGCTTGAGGTCCTCGGCGGCGTGAGCATCGTCTGCGAAATCAAGGAGCAGGGGGGACTTCGAAACACGTCCGCCTGTCCGCTGACCGTTGCACTGATCGACACCTATCAAGGCAACATCATCGTTGAATCCTTCAATCCCTTCATCCTCGGATGGTTCAAAAAGAACCGTCCCGACATCATCCGCGGTCAGCTGGCCTGCCGGATGAAATGGGGCAAGGGAAAAGAGGCTGTTCGCGCCTTTATGCTCCCCAATCTGTTTGTCAACGCCATCGGGCGTCCCGATTTCATCGCCTATTGCTACAAGGACGATGCCTGGGGCTACCGCCTCTGCCGCACGCTCTTTTCCCCCGTGCTGATCGCCTGGACGCTCCGCGATCCGAGCGCCGCCGATGCCTGCGGGATCTACGAGAGCCTGATCTTTGAAGAGCCTGCAAAAATCGACATAAAGAAAGAAAACCATGTGAAAGGATCCGCCTTATGAGCTACCGTCTCGACTCGCTTGCGCCTCAAGCGCTTTTCCGTTTTTTTGAAGACATTTCCGCGATCCCCCGCGGCTCGGGCAATTTGAAGGGTATCACAGCCTTTCTCTGCGATTTCGCCGAACAGCGCGGGCTTGACTGCTATTCCGATGACACGTTCAACGTGCTGATCAAAAAAGGCGGCTCTGCCGGGCGCGAAAACGAAGCGCCGCTGATGCTTCAGGCTCATACCGACATGGTCTGCGAAAAGCTGGTCGGCTGTGAGCATGACTTTCTCAAAGAAGGCATCGATCTTGTCATCGACGGCGATTTTCTCAAGGCCGACGGCACCACCCTCGGCGGCGATGACGGCATCGGTGTGGCGCTGATGCTGGCGATCCTTGACGATCCTTCCCTCTCCCATCCGCCGCTGGAATGTTTGTTTACCGCCGACGAGGAAACGGGAATGGACGGTGCGTTCGCCTTTGATTACAGCCGTCTGTCCGCCAAGCGGATGATCAACCTCGACGCCTCGGGCGAAAACGAGATCACCGCCGGCTGTGCGGGAGGCATCAACATCCTCCACCGTCTGGAGCTGGATGCCGTCCGCAACGAAAACAAGCTGCTCAAGATCGAAGTCAAGGGGCTGGCGGGCGGTCATTCGGGCGCCGATATCCATCTCGGACGCGCCAACGCCACCCGTATCCTCGCCCGCGTGCTTCTCGATGTGTATGAGCAGGAGGTTTTCAATCTGGTCTCCTTTGATGCGGGAACCAAGCTGACCGCCATCACCCGCGAGGGGACCGTTCTCATTGCCGCAGACGATGTGAAGCGTGTCAGCGCCTGCATCGCCGCCAAGGAAAAGGAGATCCGCAAGGAGCTGAACAAAGACGATGCCCGCTTCTCTCTCCGCGTGTCCAAAGCCCCCATGCGCGAAAGCTGCTTCTCCTACCGCGACACCCGCCGTCTGCTCACGCTCCTCGCCCTCGTTCCCAACGGCGTTCTGCATATGTCCAAAGATCTGGAAGGCATTGTGGACACCTCCTCCAATGTGGGCGTGGTCAAGACCGAAGGAAACACCGTTTCGATCACCTGCTCGCTCCGTTCCATGCAGGAAAGCCGTCTGAACGAGCTGATCACCTTGCACAAATTCATCTCCAAGGAGTTTGACACCCGTTATGAGGAGGGATACGGCTACCCCGGCTGGGAATTTGTCAGCGGCTCGCCCATCCAGAAGCGATACATCGACTCCTACCGCACCCTCTTCTCCGACAAGGAGCCGTATGTGACCGCCGTTCACGCCGGGCTGGAGTGCGGTCTGATGAGCAAGCGCGTGCCGGGGATGGATGCCATCTCGGTCGGTCCGGTCATGTTCGACATCCACACCCCCTCTGAGCGGCTCTCGATCTCCTCCTGCAAAAGATTCTACCGCGTGATCTGCCACATCCTCGAAAACGCCTGACCTGCGTTTCCTCACTCGGTCAGCGAGGCGCCGTAATCGTAGATGTCATCGATGATCAGCTCCTCCGCCGAATCCTCGCTGAAGCGCGAAATATCGGTGAAGGCATCGGGAACGCGGCCCACAATGACCGTCTCGGAGAGAAGCACATCGGTTTTGACGCTGACGCTCTCGCTCTTCAGCGGCAGGATCAGCAGATACTCGCTCTCCACGGTCAGAAAAACACGGTGCAGCGTCTGGTTGATGCCCGCGTCGGCAAACTCGCTGGCGATATCGGTCTTCAAAGCACCGCTCTGCTGCAGACGGATCTCGAAAAGAGGTCCTTTGCCCGACAGAAGGAGCGTTCCGAACAGATTGCCCAAGGGAATGCCTACCTTCATAAAAGCGGCGCTCTCCTTCCCTGCTCCCCCGTTTGAGGCGGTCAGCGCCTCGGTCAGGCGGTTCTTCACCCGATTGACCGCCGCCATGTTGACCGAAAGCGAGGTTACCTGTCCCTCCGCATCCCGTGTGAGCGCCGAGAGAAAGTCGCTCTCCTCTGCCTCCAAGGCCTTCTCCGCCTCGCGGCTGATCCGCCGTGTCACCTCGTTTTTCACCGCGGGAATGGCGCAGGACAGCGTTTGCCGTCTGAGCCTGCCTCCCACGCAGCCGCCCAGCAAAAGAAGAAGCGAAAAGAGGAGAAAAAGGTATAAAAACACCCTCAAAAGCAGTCGTTTGGCTCGATTTTTCAAAAAAACACCCCCGATAGCAGGTTATGCCGTCGGGGGATTTTTGGTTCTTCTTTGCTTCTTGTTTTGCGTCCGTTTTCTTCCGTTTTTCTTCTTTATACAAGTTTATACAAGCTTTTCGTTCGGAATAAAAGCCTTTCGTTCCGAATTGGGGAACGGTTCAGGACAGCAGTCCGTACTTGGCGGCAATGGTCTTCGCGTCGCTGGTTCCGTCGGTGTAGCCGCGCAGGATGCGGTAGGTACGGAGCGTGTCGCGGATCTCGGCGGCCAGCAGGTCAATGCGGTCGTTTCCGCCGCCGACGGCGTTCATGCGCTCCACCTGTCCCGCCAGCTCATGGATGTGGGTGGAGAAGATGCACATACAGCCCTTTGCCCGCAGCTTCTGCAGACAGCTTTCGGCAAGCACCGCGCCGTCCTTGGCGCTGGTGGAGGAAAAGGTCTCGTCCATCAGCACCAGCGTATTCTCGTTGACCAGCTTGAGGATGTCGGCCAGCAGGCGGCATTCCTCCTCCAGCCGTCCGCTGGATTTGTTCTCGGCCTGATTGCGCGGGAAGAAGAGGAACACGCCCTCCATGATCTTCATCTCCGCGCTCTTGGCAGGAATGGGCAGTCCCAGCTGGAAGAGCAGCTGAGCGGTCGCCACCGCCTTGACATACACCGTCTTGCCGCCGCTGTTGGGACCGGTGAGGATATACAGCCGTCCGCTGTTGTCGAAATTCACGTCGTTGGGCACGATCTTGTCCGCACGTCTGGCATCGGGCAGGAAGGGATTATACAGCGAGCGGATGTGCGTTTCGTTGTTCTCGCTGACCGTCGGCACGCAGAGCGGAATGCCGTCCTCCTTCATGCGCGCCAGGAAGCGATAGACCGCCAGAACGAAGGTCAGCTCGCGGCTGATGCGCTCATAGACCTCCATCTTTTCATAAAAATAGCGGCTGATCTGGGCGCGGCTCTTCCGCAGCGCATCGATGAGGATATGCGCCAAGGCCGCATTCAGCTCCTCGTTGACCACAGGCTGAAGCTCATCGGGCAGAGAGGATGCCACCGCGGTCAGCGGACTGATGCAGTGAAATTCATCGTGGACAAAATCCAGCCGCAGGATACGGTCGAGAAGATCGCCCGACTTGAAGGGGACGGTGTTGATGGACACCAGCCCTGCCTCCTTCGGGCGAAGCTGGGAGTTGAGGTTGACACCGATGGTGACGCTCTTCACGTTCATGATGTTGCCTGCCACCGTCTCCAGCCCCTGCCTGAAGTTTTTATACGCCTCGCTCTCGGCCTCGGCGATCACATACGAAACAAACTCCTTTGCCGAGCCCTGCGCCAGCTTTCCCTCCAGCGGCTTCACCTTTTCATACAGCGCATCGGTCAGCTTCACATAAAAAGCGGCGTCCACCACCTGGCGGAAAAGCTGATCGGTTTCGGTCTTGTTGGGTGTGCGGTATTCGGCATATTCCTTCAGCTTCTCATCCAGCAGCAACAGCGCATCGGTCAAAGCGGCATTTTCCTCGCAGAAAAACGCCTGCCGCTCACGGATCACGTCCGCATCGGTGGTGAAATAGTCCGCCGCGTCCCGCGTCAGCAGCTTATCCAGTCCCATCTCGGAAAAAACGCCCCGAAGATAGGGCATCATCTTTCCCGATGTGACCTCGGTATCCTTGCGGATCAGATTCTCAAACATGGTCTTCCACTCCTTTGCATTCGCATGGTCTTCTGCCTCACAGCATTTGCGTGAGAAACGCAAACAGCATCGGGTGAAGCGTCCGCCCTATGAAGCACAACACAAGCAGAACGCCCACCAACAGAAGATAGTAAAACAGGCGGTTATAGCCGAAGATCTTAAAGAAACGCGAGTACCAGACCGCCGGCCAGATCATCAGAAACAGGATCGGTCCGACCGTGTAGGAAAACGAATCGCCCCCGAAAAACAAAAAGAGAAGGAACATCACTCCCCAAAACCAGACCATTGGCATCAGCAGATACCGCTTGGCGGATGCGATGTAATACTTCTCTTTGCCGAGTCGTTGCAGAAAACGGATGTATTTGAGCATATCGGCCTCTCAACAATGGATTTTAAGCAGTAGGTACCGGGAATGTAAGCCGGGTTCTGTTGGGGCAAAAGCCCCCCGCGATCATCTATCTTTGCAGAATGTTGCCATCGCTGCTCGGGGATCAAGATCCCGCTGCCACCCGCGGACATCGGTCGGGCCAACCGTCGCTATAGCGAATCCGCATACGGTGTTGCTTCGGATAGGGTTTACAGTTGCGCGGTGTTGCCATCCGCGCCGGTGAGCTCTTACCTCGCCTTTCCACCCTTACCTCCCCAAAAAGAGAGGCGGTTGCTTTCTGTTGCACTTTCCCTGGAGTCGCCTCCGGCGGACGTTATCCGTTATCCTGCCCTGCGAAGCCCGGACTTTCCTCACGATACGACCTTTCGGCATGATATCGCGCGACCGCGCTTCCCGGTACTTACCTCTTATTATACCCATTTTTCCCCGTTTGTCAAGCAGAGCGTCTTTTTTCTTTTCCTTCCTGCCTTTTTTGCCAAAGGGCTTGACAAAACGTGATAAACTGTATATAATCGGTATATACAGTTATAACAGAAGAGGGTGACTCCGTGAATCTCTTTATCGACAACAAGAGCGGCGAGCCGATCTACAATCAGATCTATTCTCAGATCAAAGCGCAGATCATCGGCGGCGAGCTGAAGGAGGACGAGATGCTTCCCTCCATCCGCGGGCTGGCCAAGGATCTCCGCATCAGCTTCATCACCACCAAGCGCGCCTATGAAGAGCTGGAAAAGGAGGGCTTTCTCTACACGCTCCCCGGCAAAGGCTGCTTTGTGGCGAGAAAGAACACTGCGCTTTTGCGGGAAGAAAATCTGAAGAAGATCGAAGAACACATCGCGCAGATCGCCAAGCTGGCTGTGTCCTGCCAATTGAGCAAGGAGGACATTGCCGAAATGATCGCATTTGAAATGGAGGAAAAACAATGAATGCCATTGACATTCAAAATCTGAAAAAAGCCTTTCCCGGCTTTCTTCTCGACGATGTCAGTCTCTCCCTGCCGCAGGGCTGTATCATGGGGCTGATCGGCGAAAACGGAGCGGGCAAAAGCACGCTGTTCAAGCTGATGCTGAACATGATCGCCAAGGAAAGCGGAAGCATCACCATCCTCGGCAAGGACAGCGTGAGCGACAGCCATCAGATCAAAGAGGATGTCGGCGTTGTGACCGACGAGATCGGGCTCCCCGAATGCCTGACGGCAAAGCAGGTTGGGAAGGTCATGAAAAACACCTTCGCCCGCTGGGATGAGGGAGAATACGACCGTCTGCTCAAAAAAATGTCTCTGCCCGAACACAAGCCCTTCAAGGATTTTTCCCGCGGGATGAAAACAAAGCTCGGCATCGCCATTGCCCTCTCCCACCACGCCAAGCTTCTTCTCCTCGATGAGCCGACCAACGGACTGGATCCCGTTGTCCGCGACGAAGTGGTGGAAATGTTATCTGAGTTTACAAGAGACGAATCCCATTCGATCCTCATCTCCTCACACATCGTCACCGATCTGGAAAAGATCTGCGACTATGCGGCCTTTCTTCACAAGGGAACGCTTCTGCTCTGCGAGGAAAAGGATCGGCTTTTGAGCGAATACGGCACGGTTTTCTGCACGAAAGAGCAGTTCTCTTTCTTCGACGGCAAGCCCATTCGCTGCAAAAAAGAAACGCCCTACGGCGTTGAGCTGCTGATGAAGCGGCAGGACGTTCCCGATGCGATCAAGGTCAATCCGATCAGCCTTGAGGAGCTGTTCGTGTTTATGATGAAAGGGGGTAGCTGAGATGAAGGGACTTCTTCTGAAGGATTGGTACATGATGAAAACATACTGCCGCGCTTATCTTTTCCTCGCGGTCGTTTTCCTCGTGATATCCTTTTTCAGCGATGAAAATCTGTTTTTTGTTTTCTATCCCTGCATTCTCTGCGGCATGATCCCCGTCAATCTCCTCGGCTACGACGAAAGAAGCCGCTGGTGCCTGTATAGCGAAACCATGCCCTATACCCGCAAACAGATCGTCAGCGGAAAATATCTGATCGGATTGATGACGCAGGGAGCCACAATTCTTGTCAGCGGTATCGTGCAGGCGATCCGTTTGCAGATGAGAGGGAGTTTTCGCTTCGGCGACTATCTGGCGATGATGCTTCTTCTTCTGATCCTGTCGATGATCTCCTCCTCCATCACCCTGCCGTTTATGTTCAAAAAAGGCGTGGAAAAGGGGCGCATCGCCTACTCGGTGATGATCGGTGTGGTCTGCGCGATGAGCATCCTGTTCGCCAATCTGTTTGCCAAGCGCTTCGGAGAGCAAGTGCTTGCAGCCTCCCTCCTGCCCGTTTTGCCAACCATCTGCCTCATCGGCATCGCACTCTATGCCCTTTCCTGGTATCTTTCGGTGGTGTTTTATCAAAAAAGAGAATTATAAGCCAAAACAAAAGCCCTCGTTCACGAAAAACGGGGGCTTTCCTTATGTGTATTCGTTTCAGTTTCCCAGCAGGCGGATCTGCCAGAGGCGGTCGGTGGGGAGGAGGAAATACCCGCATTTCTCCTGCGGAAGGACCGTGCTTTCGTCGATCACGGCGCGGTTATAGACATACAGATCCTTCTTCTGATAGGTGGGAAGCTCCACGCCCAGCTCCATGATCTTGTCATACAGCGTGCGGTAGAGAGCCTTGCGCGATTTGATGTCGCTGGTGCGGCGGATCGCATACAGCGTTTCGTTGATCTCGATGCAGATGGCCTTCTCCTCCTCGCTCCCGCTTTCAAACAGGCGGAAGAGTCCGAAGACATTGGGAAGATCCGAGGAGGTGTTCAGCTTCTTATCCGAGCAATAGATCGAGAACACGTCCGCATCGGCCGAGGAGGTCCATGCCGCCGCCCACACCGCCGTATCGCCCTCGATGAGCACATCGGCCAGAGCCTCGTCGGTGACGATCTCCACACGCACGCCCACCTTTTCCAGGATCTCCTTGGATTTGAGGAAGGTCCGTCCGGCGGGGTGCTTGTTCAGGTCGGTTGCCAGCGTATAGACATAGGAGAGCTGGTGGCCGTCGGCATCCAGCATTTTTTCATCCTTATACACAAAGCCTGCCTCAAGGAAGAGGGCCTTGGCCGTTTCGCCGCTTTCGTCATAGGGATAATAGGCATCAGCGCCGTCGGGATATGTCCAGGAATTGAGCGTATTGGGACGGTGAATGGTCTCCGCCAGATCAGCGGTATACGACAGCAGGGACAGCGAGGTGTCCATGGTGCTGATCAGCGCGCGTCGCTCCTGTACCGTATCGATCAGTGCGGGATTGAGACCGATGTAGCCATAGCCGAGAAAATCCACGGTCAAATATCCCATGCCTGCATACTTGGCATCGCTCTTCAGCTTTGTGATCTTATCGGAGGAGGCGGTTGTTTTGGCAAAATGGATCTCGCCGCTCATCACCTTTTCAAAGCTGTCGGTCTGCGATACCTCGCGCAGGATCAGCGTTTTTACCTCCGAACGCCCTAAGAAGAAGGACTCGTTGGCCGAAAGATGGATCTCGCCGTTTTCGCGCAGGTCCAGACGGTAGGGACCGGTGCCGCTTGTCAGCTCCAGCGTGCGGATGCGGCTCATAAACGCCTCGGAGGCAAAGGGGAGACCGACCGCATTCAGCCTCGTATCGCCTGTGCCGAAGGCAAAAACATCCTTGGAAAGGACAAAGAAATTGAAGGTCCAGGGGGCGTTGCTGTTGATGCTGTTCAGTGTCAGCGTAACGCTTTCGCGGACGATGCCGTCCTCACAGGTGACAAGCCCCTTTTCCAGTCCCGAAATGCTCTTGACGGGGAAAGACGTTTCCTCCATGCGCTTGGCATAGCCGGCACGGTAAAGCGCCTCCAGCGAACGGTTCCCTTCTCCGTTGTCGGTCACGCAGTTCCAGTCGTAACGCTTGTCAAAGGAGGCAGGGGACATGGCCGCCTTCACATAGGCAGCACAGCCGTCGATGATCTGTTCGAGCGTATAATCCTCTCTCTTCTCGTCGGAAAGACCGCTTTCATCCGCAAAGAGATAGGTCTCATTTTCATAGCACAAAGCGCCGAAATAAGCCGCCAGCGCCAGCTTATGCGGGACATTTGCCGGGAAGCCCGACAGCCCCAGCGTGCTCATATCCGGCACACATCCGTTTTCGTTCAGATAGCTCTTCAGCGTTTCGGCATCGGCAGCGATGGCATCGCGCACAAAGCCGTCCACGACCGCGATCGCCTCGGCATCGGTGCTCCTGCCGTCCACCACCGCATCCAGTCTTGCCCGCGCCTGATCACGCAGCGCCTGTTCCGCATCGGAAGCGCTCTCGCCCCCGGTCGGCTGGAAGAGATACTCCTTCAGGCCGCGGATGTCCATGGCGTTCAGCGTCACCGTTCCGTCATACAGCGGATCGAGCATGACGTACAGCGTGGCTAACAGATCCTCGGCACCGACCACCTTGCCGTCGGCGGTCTTGACGCCGTTTTTCAGGATAAAGTCATAGGACGAGCTGCCGTCCTCGTGATCGGTGACCGCATAGGAATAGCAAAGAGCATTCGCCGTCAGCCCCGCGGTGGGAAGCGCATCGGCGGACAGCTCAAGAAGAGGGGTGTGCAGCAGAGAGGCGATGTCATACTCGCTCTCCTTTGCCAGATACAGCGGATTGAGTCCGCCGTCGCCGTCGGCAATGCCCACGATCAGCGGATTTTGTTTGTTGGTCTCGCTTCGCTCCTCGCGGATGACGACCGAATCGTCGGCGGTCAGATCAAAAACAGACTCCTCCGATGTATCATCGGACGGCGTTTGCCCCGGCTGAGTCGATGTGCAGGCCGCCATGGACAGCAGCAGGCTCATCGCCAGCAAAAAAGACAGAATCGCTTTCATAGGCGGTCTCCTCACTTTCGTTCCAAAAGTGCTTCGGCAAGGGCGGTCATATCGGCGCAGAGAAGCTTGTGCGGATGCTTCAAAAAAGCCTCACGCGGTGTTGTGCCCGTCAGCACGGCGGCAAAATCCACCCCCGCACCCTCGGCCGCACCGGCATCCACCTCGTTGTCCCCGATGTACAGCACACGCTCCTTCGGGATGCCGAACTGCTTTTGAAAATGCGCGCAGGCGAGAAGCAGTCCCTCCGGATCGGGCTTGTGCACCTTGACCTCCTCGCCGCCGATGACCAGCGACAGGCAGTCCGCCATGCCCTGCGAAGCGAAAAATTCATGGATGCGGTAAGCCTTCTTGGTGGTGACAACGCCCATCCGCTTTCCTGCCGCGGTCAGCTTCTCCAGAAAAGCGCGGCTTCCGGGAAGAAAGGAGGTGTTGGCGTTCATATACACATCCGCCGCCTTGGTGAACGTATCCTCCAGCTTCTTCGCCAGCGTCTCGTCCACACGGTCGTTCATCAGCATGAAGCTGGTCGGCACGGGAAGCCCCACCGTATTCTTGACCGTCAGATCGTCTCTGGCGGGAAGGCCGTAGGTCTGGAAGGCATAGTTATAGCTTTTCACGATGCCGGGAAGCGCGTTCACCAGCGTGAAATCAAAATCAAACAGATATACGTCGTAATCGGTCATATTCATCATCCAACCCGTATAAAAATAGATATATCACTTTATTATACAGGATAAATGTGTACAATGTGTTACAAGGAGGTAATATCATGCATTCCTTTTGCTGTATCCGCGATCTGCGGAACAAGCAGGTCATCAACGTCTGCGACGGGCGATGCCTTGGTTATGTATGCGACGTTGACATCAACATCTGCGACGGGAAAGTTGCCGCCATCCGCGTCCCGGGCGAAAGCAAGGGCTTTTTGCTGAGCAGGGGCGATGAGATCACCATTCCCTGGGAACGGATCGACCGCATCGGCGACGACACGATCTTAGTCAACGTCGGCGAGCTGAAGGGCGGAAACGGCGGCAAGGACAAAAAGAAAAAATTCATCTGGGAGGACTGACACCTTCAAAAAGACCGCTTCTCCCGCTCACTCAGAAGCTTCCGCACGATCAGAACCGCTAAAGGGGCAAACAGCAGTCCCACCAGCCCGAAGAGCTTGAAGCCGATGTACATCGACAAAAGCGTTGCCAGCGGATTGAGCCCCATGCTGCTCCCCACCACCTTCGGCTCGATGATGCGGCGCGTGATCCACACAGCGGCAAACAGGATCAGAAGCCCGAAGCCGATGTAATAATCGCCGCGGATCAGCTGAACGGCCGACCAGGGGAGCAGAACCGCCCCCGCGCCCAGAATGGGCAGAGCGTCCACAAGGGCGATGAGAAAGGCCAGCGTGAACGCATACTCTGCGTGCAGGATCAAAAGCCCGGTCAGCACCTGCAGAAAGGTGATCAGCGTCAGCAGAAGATAGGCGCGCAGGATCTTCCCGAGACCGGAAAACAAATGCTTTTTCCACACGCAGACCTTTTGCTGCATCTCCTTCGGCATCAGCCCCAGCAGAAAGCGGTTGATGGCCTCGTGATCGGCGCAGGTGTAGTAGAGCGCCATGACCGTGATGATCAGCGAAAACAGCAGGTCGGGCAAGCGCTTGACAATCCGCGTGACCAGCTCCGGGATCTTCAGCGAAACGGCGGAGACCATGCTTTTCACCCACTCCACCGCCAGATCCACGATCTGTCCGCCGCCGTCAAAAAACGGCAGCCGCTCGCCGATGTCGTAGATAAAATCCACCGCGCTGTCGATGATGGTCTGCGAATCGGTGCTGAGATAGTCGAGAAAATGACGCAGCTCGCGCCAGAGACGGCTGATCAGCAAAACGCCGATCCCCGCAACAAGGAGCAGCAACAGCAGAACGGTAAGAAAGCTGAGCGCTTTTCGGCTGGTTCCCGTCCGCCGCTGAAGGTAGTCGAACACGGGGCGGCAGAGCAAGGAAATGCCGTAGGCGATGACAAAGGGCAGGATCATAAAAAACAGATGGCGGAACAGCAGAAAAAACGCTCCTGCCGCCAGCAGAGCGTAAAAGGTCAGCACCATGATGCGTTTATAGCCTTTTTCCGGCAGATATGACAAGCCCCTCACCTCGTTACCATTATAGCGCAGAGGCGGGGGGCTTATTCATCTTTTGTGCAACTCAGAAAAGCTTTTCCAGCGCATTGACCACGTCGCCGTACAGATACAGCGAGCCGAGCACGATCAGCGGACAGGCGTTTTCCCTTGCATAGGCAACCGCGCGCGACACCGCCTCCAAAACGGTGGAGGAGGCATCCGCTTCCACGCCTGCCTGACGGAAAACATCGGCGTAAGATTCGCTGTCGAAGGCGCGGACATTGTCGGGGCGCAGGGTGTATGCCTTCGCGGCAAAGGGGGCCAGCGTTTCGGCAATGAGACGGTAATCCTTATCGGCCATCACGCCCGACAGCAGGCAGACCTTTTGCCCGCCGAAATAGTGGCGGATGCAGGCTGCCGCCGCGGCGATGCCCTCGGGATTGTGGGCGCCGTCGAAGACGATCAGCGGATCTTTCTTTGACAGGATCTCAAACCGTCCCGACCATTCCACCTGCGAGAGGCCTTGAATCACTGCCTGCTCGGGCAGAGACAGTCCGACCTGCCGCAGAAGGCTGACGGCGGTGAGGACGGTGGCGGCGTTGCGGGGCTGGTAAAGTCCCGAAAGCGGGATGCGGTAAGACTTGCCGCCAAAGGTAAAGTCGGCACCGCCGAGAAAGCAGTTGATGTTGGTCAGCGCAGTATAATCGGTGCGGGAGCAGGGCGCATGCAGGGCTGCGGCGCGCTCTTGTATGACCGCATACGCCTCCTCGTCAATTCCGCCGAAGAGAACGGGGACATTTTCTTTGATGATGCCCGCTTTTTCGCCTGCGATGGCGGCAACGGTGTCACCCAAATAGGCGGTGTGGTCAAGGGCAATGCCCGTGATGACGCTGAGCAGCGGACGCTCAATGACGTTGGTGGCATCCAGCCGTCCGCCCATGCCCACCTCCAGCACCACCACATCGCATGCTTCCCTCTTGAAGCATTCAAAGGCAATGGCGGTAATCAGCTCAAATTCGGTGGGTTGGTCGTCCATGGTGTCGGCAAAGGTCTTGACATAGGCCGTCAGCTCGGCCAGCGCTTCATCGGCGATCATGCGTCCGTTGATCTGCATCCGCTCATTGAAAAAGCGGATATAGGGCGAGAGGTAAAGCCCGGTCTTATACCCCGCGGCGCGGAGGATCGATTCGGTCATTTTGCAGAACGAGCCCTTGCCGTTGGTGCCCGCCACATGGACGAAGCGGAGGCTGTTTTGCGGATTTCCCATTTTCTCCAACAGCTCGGTGATGCGCGTCAAACCCGGACGGCTGCCCGTCCAGCTGATGGAGTGAATATAGGCGAGCGCCTCTTGATAGGTCATAGGTTAACTCCTTTTTCCGAAATAGGAACGGAAGGCAGGCGTGCGGAGAAGAAGCAGAAGCACCAGACATTCCGCCGCACCCACCGCCAGATAGTTCAGGATGCGGAGCCCCAGCGTGGGAAGAAAGGGCGAGCCGAACCAGATCGCAAGCGAGACGGTTTTGATCAGCACCGAGCCGACCAGATGCGATGCGATCAGCGACAGCACAAGCCGCGCAGGATCGTGCTTCAGCGGGAGATGCTTCCAGAGAAGCCCTGCAACAAGTCCGATGGACAAAGCCCCCAGCGAGATGCCGGGATTGATGGCATACCCCACCAGAATCGAGCCGACCACGTCCGCCACCAGTCCCACCGAGGCGCCGTACCAAGGTCCCAGCCAGATGCCTGCCAGAATGACCGGCAGATTCTCAAAGCTGATGCGGAACAGATCGGTTGAAAAGGCCAGATACTTGCCCAGAACGATGCTCATGGCCACAAACAGCGAGGCGGTGACCAGCTTTTTCAGGTGTGTGTTTCGTTTTTCAAGCATAAAAATCCTCCTTCTTTTTAACATCTCTCATGTCACAAAGAGGGAGGCGGCGAAATATTTGCGCAAAAAAAGGTCGCTTTGCCCTGCAATATGAACAGCGGGATGCGAAAAGAGAACCGCAACGTTTGTTTCGTTTTCGTCCCTGCGTCAACTCCCTGTACGCAAGGCACTTTACGCTCTCTTTTCTACTCTGTTTTGTTGAATAACAGCATTACTATATCACACTTTCTTCCCCAATGCAAGACCTTTTGGCAAAAAAAGAGAAAGACCTCCGCAAAAAACGGAGGTCGTTTTTTCCCATTTCAATCCGCAAGCTGGACGGCAGTACCCTGCTCTTGCCCGGGAGCGAGCATCTGCTCATACCACTCTGCGATCGCGCGGAAGATGTCATTCTGAGAGGCGGGGACAAGATGATACTTGTTATCGGACGTGAGGAAGTAGCGGTCGGCTGCCGTGTCGTAATAGAAGAGAATGTACTCCTCTTTGGTAAACAAGCCGTCCTCGCTGCAGGGATACAGGTGGAAGGAGACAAGCGTGTCCTTCGCGTTTTTGAACGCCAGCAGCTCGCCCGTTTCCTGCTCGGTCTCCAGCACCGCCTTCATCGCCGCCGACTGCTCCTCGCTCAAAATCAGCTGCTGACGGACGAAGCTTGTTCCGCTGATGTCCACGATCTCCTTATGGATGATGGTGTAAAAGCGGTCGAAGGCAATGGTCTTCACCCTCTCGCTCATCTCCTCAAACAGATCGGCGCGGCAGTAATAGACGATCGGGCGGTCCCAATCATTCTTGTGATAATAGTTGCCGTTGAAGCGCAGATATTTCTTATCCGGATCGTGATAGATCGCATCGCCGACCGTGTCAAGCAGCAGAAGCGGAACGTCCTTGTCCACCACATAGCAGCGGGGCTGGCTGTCCAGATACAATTCCGCATCAAGCGGCAGGTCGAGAAGCGGCTTATAGGTCTGCCCGTCAAAGACGATATCCGTCCGCGTTTCGTCCGCCCAATCGGCTCGTTTCGCCTGCAGATCCTCCACCAGCAGGCAGGAGGTGAGAGCGGGCAGAAGCAGAGCAAACGTCAGAAGCAGAAGGACTGTTTTGGTGTATCGTTTCATGGTGTATTCCCCCTTATTCCAGATTCAGCTTTTTCTTCATCAAGCGGTGCGTCAGCAGCCAGCAGAACCCATTCCAGACAACGCTGAACACAAGGGAGGCGATAAGCGCGATGTGTACGGTCGACCATGGATGATTCTCGATCCATTCGCTGAGAACGAGGAAAGAATCGGTCGCCATGAACACGGTCAGAAGGATCATGAGAATCACCGAAAGGATCTGCATAATCATGTAATAGGCGAAATACACGCCGAAGGCGGCCAGAATGCGGTTCTTTTTCGCCATCTGTCCGATGGTGATGCAGGTATACAGCAGCAGATAAAAAGCAGAGATCGCCGTGATCAGAAGCAGCAGATATTCTGCGACATAAATCGGCAGATCCGCTCCGATCTCGCGGTAGGCATTCTTCCAGAAATAGGCGAGCAGCCTCAACAGCTCGGCCAGCATATCAAAGGACGTGGCGGCAACACCGGCCAGCAACGTGACCAGCACCGAGGCAAAGGTGACCGCCATCGAAGAGATCAGCTTCGACCACAAATGCTCGGCGTGCGTTGCCGGCAGGGCGAAGGTCAGATAGCCCTCCGAGGAATACAGATTGCGGTAAAAACGGACGATGCAGAGCACCTCGGTCATCACCAGACAGACGATGACGGCGACCACAAGCGCCACGATCGACGAGCCGCCGATGATGCGGAAGGTGGTGTTATCGGCCTCAAACAGATACACAAAACGCGTCAGCAGCGCGATGCCCAACAGGATCAGCCACATGGGCAGCAGGGTACGCAGCAGGGCGGAAAAATCCTGCTTCAACAGCTTCTTTACCATCGGAACACCTCCCGGAACAGCTCGTCCACACTCTTTCCTTCTTCTTCACGGATGCCATCCACCGTCTTCTGCATCACAAGCTGTCCGTTCTTCAAGAACAGGACCTCATCGAGCACCGACTCGATGTCGGAGATCAGGTGGGTGGAGATCAGCACCACCGCCTCGGGGTTGTAGTTGCCGATGATGGTGGAGATGATGTAATCTCTTGTGGCGGGATCCACGCCTGCAATGGGCTCATCCAGCACATACAAAAGCGCCTTGCGGCTCATGACCAGAATCAGCGCCACCTTTTCCTTGTTGCCCTTCGACAGCGTTTTCAGCCTCACATTTGGGGCGATGCCCAGCTTTTCCAGCATATCATAGGCGGTCTCCTTGCGGAAATCCTCAAAGAATTCGGCAAAGAGCGACACCATCTGCGAGACGGTCATCCAATTGTTGAGAAAATTGTGATCGGGCAGATAGGCCACCTTTTTCTTGCTCTCCACGCCCGGCTCCTGTCCGTCGATGAGGATGCGTCCTCCATCGGGCTGCAGAAGACCGTTGACCAGCTTGATCAGCGTGGTCTTGCCCGAGCCGTTCGGCCCCAGAAGACCGACGATCTTGCCGCTCTCCAGCGTGAGATTGACATTGTTCAGCGCGGTCAGAGCCCCGTACCGCTTGGTCAGGTTTTCACAGCGGAGCAATTCACTCATGTTGTCGTTCCTTCCTTTCCTGCTTTCTCTTCCATTTCTTTCTTTTCATAATACGATGCGATCAATCCGGCGATCTCTTCCCTGCTCAACGCAAGCATCTCCATGTCCGCCAGATACAGCGCCGTTTTCTCCTCGGCCAGAGCCCGCACCGTCCTTTTCGCCTCGGTTCGACGGTCGCTGACAAACCAGCCGGTGCTGCGCTCCGAATGGATCAGACCGCGCTCCTCCAGCATCTTGAACGCCTTCTGCACCGTGTTGGGATTGACGCCTGCTCCCATCGCCACCTCGCGCACCGACATCAGCCGTTCGCCCGGCAGCAGTTCTCCGCAGGCAATTTTTGCGCTGATCTGTTCTTCGATCTGCGGACAGATCGGACGCCGTTTGTCCATCTGCCATTCCATCTGCGTTTCCTCCTTCTTTTTGACTGTACTACTGTACTAATACAATAGTACAGCAAAAGCAGCCGTTTGTCAAGAGCTTTCAGAAAATTTTTTCAAAAAAAAGCCCGCAGAGTTTTTTGGCTCCGCGGGCGGAAAGGCTTTGGCTTCTTTATCCGTTTTTCTCAATGATCTTCACATTGGCAGGCACGATGCCGGCCTGATCGTAAACGATCTCCTTGATCTGGGCGATCTCGTTGGGCAGCAGCCCCTCGGACTTGACGACGATGTTGGCCTTGCCCTCGGAGAGGACGGCAACGCAGTTTTCAAAGCCCTTGGAGACGATCAGCGCCTCGATGTTGGCCTCGTCCTGCATCTCGTCGGCGGTCTGCTGGATGCGCTGCATGGCCTCGTCCTTGGCACTCTGGATGGAGGCCTCGTTGTCCACCACCAGCTGCAGCACCTCCATCGATTCATCGCGCGCCTTCTGTCTGGTCAGCTCCACCATGGAGAAATAGTCCTCGTTTTGCGACACTTCGCCGCTGACATAAGCCGACTGCCCGATGGTGGCATCGTCCGGCTCGCTGTTTGTCGGTAAGCCGCCGAAGAACGCATAATTGAGGTAAACGGCCGCCACCAGCATCAGAATCGAGGTTGCCACGATCACCTGCTGCTTCGCCGTCCCCTTCTTGCGGAGCTCATTGAGTTTCTTGCCCATGCCCGCCGTTTTTTCCTTCACGCGGACCAAAAAGGTATTCTTCTCTTTTTCCATTGTCACCGTCTCCTTTCGGTTTTGGTTCATGTATATGCAGGCAGGAGCGGCGTTATGATAAAAAAAGAAGGAGGACGTCTTTGAAAAACGCCCTCTTTCTCCTTTTGCTGTCGGATTACTTTACTTCAAAGGACTCGCAGTCGGTGCACTGCATCATGGTGGGGTTTGCCTCATGCGTGCCGACGCGGATCTTGTTCAGCGAGCAATAGTTCTCGCTGCCGCAATGGTTCTTGCACTGCTTGACCGTGCACTCGATGGAGCGGTTGGTCGAGCAGCACCAATTGTTGGTGTTGGTGTTATTGGTGTTGTTGGTGTTGTTGTTCATGTCAAAAAACCTCCTTCTTTGAAAGTACAGCCTTAGTGTACCCAAAGAAAGAGGTTTTATGTTTGTTTTTTTTGATTTTTCAAGCGAAGACGGCTTGCGCTTCAATGACCGCCGCTTCTCTTCAGCTTGGCATACGTTGCCATCAGCTTTTTGGTTCCCACCGAATCGAAGGCGACCTCATACAGAATATCCGCGCCGATCTCCTTGGACGAGAGGATGGTACCCTTACCAAAGGTCAGATGCACAACCTCCTCGCCGGGCAGGAAGCGCTCGTATCCGGTGGTGCGCCCCACATTGCCTGTGACCACGGGCTGCTTGAAAAATTCCTTGGAGATCGAAGCCTCGCGCGAGCGGCTCCGTCTGGCCGGGCGATCGGATTCGGCCTGCACCTCGCTCAAGGGCTTGGGCTGCTCGGAATCGGTAAATTCCGCAGGGATCTCGGACAGGAAGCGGGACGGGCGGCCGTACATGGTGCGTCCGTACAGCAGACGCTCACGGGCATACGAGCAGAAGAGCTTTTCCTTGGCACGGGTGATGGCCACATAGGCCAGACGTCTCTCCTCCTCCAGCTCCTCATCGGCAATGACCGCCTTTTCGCTGGGGAACACGCCGTCCTCCCAGCCGGGCAGGAAGACCACGGGGAATTCCAGTCCCTTGGCGCTGTGGATGGTCATCAGCACGATGGCATCGCTGTCGGCATCGTAGTTGTCGATATCGGACACCAGCGCATATTCCTCCAAGAAGGTGGCCAGATCCGCCTGCTCGTTTTCGCGGGCATGCTCCACAGCACGGGAGATCAATTCGTCCACATACTGGATCTTTTCCTTTTCGCTTTCGCCGCCGCTCTCTAACATGGCGCGGTAGCCGGTACGGTCGATGACCTCGGCCACCAGACGGTCCAGCGGAAGCTCCTTGGCCAGACTTTGGAAGGAACGGATCAGCTCCACAAATTCCTTCAGCTTGCCGGCCGATTTGACCAGCGCGGCATGGCTTTCGGCATTCTCCATGATGGAAAACATCGATTCCATATGCAGCTCGGCCAACCGTTCCACCGCCGAGACGGTCGATTCGCCGATCTTACGCTTGGGCTCGTTGATGATGCGCTTCAAGCGCAGGTTGTCGGAGGGGTTGTTGATCACCGACAGATAGGCAAAGATGTCCTTGACCTCCTTGCGGTCGGTAAAGC
Organism: Oscillospiraceae bacterium; assembly: GCA_015063795.1. Taxonomy (GTDB): domain Bacteria; phylum Bacillota; class Clostridia; order Oscillospirales; family CAG-272; genus SIG694. The sequence goes on along the minus strand of SVTL01000002.1, from coordinate 34,649 downwards.
GGAGCGAGCCGATCATGCGGTACGGCACGCCGCTCTTCGTGAAGATGCTTTCCAGTCCGCCCGAGAAGGCATTGAAGCGATAGAGCACCGCAAAATCCGAATACTTCCGCTTCTCGCGGATCACCATCTCCATGATCTTATTGATGATGAACTTGGCTTCCTCGTTCTGGTTCTCGGTCTTTTTGATATGTACCTTTTCACCCTCGCCGCGGTCGGTCCAGAGCGTTTTGCTCCGTCTTCCGAAGTTGTTGCGGATGACCGAATTGGCCGCACCGAGAATGTTCTGCGTGGAACGGTAGTTCTGCTCGAGCTTGATGATCTTCACGTTCTGCATCTCGCGGTCGAAATGCAGGATGTTTTCAATGGTGGCGCCGCGGAATTTATAAATGCTCTGGTCGTCATCGCCCACCACCATCAGGTTGTTGTATCCGCCCGACAGCAGCTTGGCCAGCATGAACTGGGCATGGTTGGTGTCCTGATACTCGTCCACGCACAGATAGCGGAAGCGCTTCTGATAGAAGGAGCGGACATCCTCATGATCGCGGAGCATGACCACCGTTTTCATGATGATATCATCAAAATCGACGGCGTTGGCCTCCTCCAGCCGCTGCTGGTACATACGGTAGACATTGCAGATCATGCGGAGGCGGAAGTCCTGCCCAGCGGTCTCGTCAAACTCGTTGACATCGCACAGGCGGTCCTTGGCCTGGCTGATCTCGGTGAGCACCGCCTTGGGAGGCAGGCTCTTTTCGTCGATGTTCAGCTGCTTGATGCACTCGGTAACAAGCTTTTTCGAATCATCGGCATCGTAAATGGTGAAGCCCGCGGCAAGCCCTGCTTTTTCGGGGAAGCGGCGGAGCATACGCATACAAATGGAGTGGAAGGTGCCCGCCCAGATCTCCTCGGCGGCATCGCCCAGAATGGCGTTCAAACGGCTCTTGATCTCGTTGGCCGCCTTGTTGGTGAAGGTGATGGCCATCACACGGTAGCTCTCGCAGGGCGAAACGGCATATTCATCCAGCAATTCGCCGATCTCCTCGGGCGAAAGATCGGACGCGCCCTCAAGGCGGGCAATCTCTTCCTCATTCAACCCCTCGGGCAGACGCTGGTCAAAATAAGCGTTTCCGTACCGTATGATAAAGGCAATGCGGTTGACCAAAACCGTCGTTTTTCCGCTTCCCGCACCCGCCAGGATCAGCAGCGGATCGTTGACGGTGAAGACCGCCTCTCTCTGCGCTTCGTTCAGAAAGCCGAACTTCTTATCAAACAGCGCGCGCTTCGCTTTGAGAAAGCGCTCTGCGGTTTTGTTTTCCATTCCAGCCATGGTAACCCCCGTTCTTCCAGCTGTTTTGACAGCTTGGATCCAATCGGAATCAGTACTTATTATATCTATTATACATGATATTCTAAAAAGAATCAACCGTTTTTCACCAAATGTTCATCAAAATATTACAAAAAACAAATATTTTCGCAGGAATCCTTCCGCAAAAGGCCGCATACATTCTACCATGGACAAGATGATCGAACGCATCCTCTCTCTTTTGCCGAGGGAGATGGGGGACGCTCTGCGCGAAGAATGTACCAAGCAGGCCTCGGTGGATGAGATCCGTTTCCGGCGGGACGGGCATGTTTCGCTGACCGTGAAAGGCGAAAGCCGCCGCACGGCCGTCTTCTGCCGGGGCGAAGCGCTGGAGAAGCTCTTTTTTGCCCTCTGCGGCGGCTCGCTCTATGCCCATGCCGACACGCTGACCGAGGGCTTTCTCCGCTTCGGCGCCTGCCGTGTGGGAGTCTGCGGACGAGCCGTGACCGACAGCGGCGTGATCCGCACGCTCACCGACATCTCCTCTTTGAACATCCGCATCCCCCGTTTTCTTTACGGCATTGGCGGCGAGCTGATGCGCTTTCTGAAAGAAAAGGACTTTCGCGCTTCCCTGCTCCTCTATTCGCCGCCGGGCGGAGGAAAAACCACCCTTCTGCGCGATCTGGCGCTTTCTTTGGGCAGAGAGAAGCGAGTGTGCCTGATCGACAGCCGCGGCGAGCTGTTTGATGCCGAAGCGATGAGCGACACCTTCATCGACTGCCTGTCGGGATGCCCCAAGGACAAGGGCTTTTCCATTGCGCTCCGAACCCTCTCGCCGCAGTTTATCCTCTGCGATGAGATCGGGAGCAGGGAGGACGCGGCCGCTCTGCTTGAGGCGAAAAAAAGCGGTGCCGAGGTGATCGCCACCTGCCATGCCGAGTCGCTTCGTTCTCTGCTGGCGAGGCCGCTGTTTGCCGTCTTAAAGGACGGAGATGTGTTCGATGCCTACGTTGGGCTTCGGAGGCTCAGCGACGCGCTTCGTCTGACGCTGACCGAGACCGACAGGATTTATGGAAAGGGGGGATGATCGGCGATGACGCTTCCGAAAGCGATCGGGCTTTTTCTTCTCTTCCTCGGTCCGTTCTGCATGGGCTATGTCCGCGCCGGGCGCATCCGTCGTACACTTGAAGCAAGCGAGGCCATGACCGATCTGATCCGCTTTCTTCAGAACGGAATCGAAACGCTCCGCGTTCCTCTGCCGGAACTGTTCGGCGCATATGAAAACCAACCGCTGGAGAACTGCGGTTTTCTTCCGCTCTTGCGGAACAGCGGGTGGGAGGCGGCGATCGAGGGGACCGACGGGCTCTTTTCAAGCAAGATCAAAGCCATTCTCCTCTCCTTCGGCAAGGGGCTTGGCAAGAGCGACGTGTCTCACCAAAGCGACCTCTGCCGCCATCATCTGCAGCTGCTGGAGGAGACGCTGAAGAGTGAGCGCGAGCAGGGGGCAAAGGATGAAAGGCTTTCTCTCTGGCTGGGCGTGACAGGCGGACTTCTGCCGGTGATCCTGCTGATCTGATGCTTTGAATGAGAAACACAACAGAAAACGATCAAACGAAAGGAATCGAAAATGGACATTGCCATTTTGTTGAAAACGGCAGGCGCGGGGCTTCTGGTCAGCGTTTCCTGCATCCTGCTCTCCAAATCGGGACGGGACGAGCAGGCGATGCTGGTCTCGCTGGCAGGGATCGTGATCGTCCTGCTGATGCTGGTGGGCGAGGTGGGCGAATTGATCGGTCAGATCAAAACCATCTTCGGGATTTGAAAAAATGGAACTTCTCAAGCTGTGCGGCGGCGCGCTGATCGCCGTTACCCTGTCGCTGATGATCCGCAAAGGCAACGAGGAATTTGCCCGTGCCTCCTCCCTTCTCTGCTCTCTGCTCCTGCTCTCCGCCGCTCTGACCGCGCTGATGCCGGTGCTGACCTATCTGCGCGAGCAAAGCGAAGGCGCCGCCTTTTCCGATTATGCACGCATTCTGTTCAAATGCCTCGGTGTGTCTCTGCTGGTGCAGACCTGCGCCGATCTCTGCCGTGACAGCGGAGAAAGCGCTTTGGCAGGCCGTTTGGAAACGGTGGGAAAGGCCGAAATCCTGCTGCTGGCTCTGCCGATGGTCAAAGAGCTGTTTGCTTTCGCGGAAAGGCTCGGCGCATGAGGGGGAGAGGTGTTCGGTACGCATCGGCGGCCGTCCTTTTTCTGGTGCTTACCGCCGTTATTCTGATTCTGCCCTGTCAGGCGGAGAGCGATCTGTTTTCCGATGAGGAGATCAATGCGCTGATCCCCGAAGAAGTGCGGGACAGGCTGGGGGATGGCTATGACAGCCAAAAGCCGGTGTTTGACGGTGCGGATGCCTTTTTTGATGCCGTCGGCGAGCAGGTGTCTGCCCTCTTCCCCTCGCTGACCGCCGCTTTTGCCTCGCTGTTCGGCTTTCTTTTGCTGTCTTCGGCGCTCAGCGCTCTGCGAAAGGAGATCGTCTCGCCTTCTCTCGCCCGTCTGCAGGAAATGCTGTCGGTCGTCTGCCTCACAGCACTTCTGTACGGCCGCATCGATCCTCTTCTGCAGAGCGTGCTCTCCTTTCTTGAAACGGTGACCGTCTTTGTCTCCTCGCTGCTGCCCTACATGACGCTGCTGACCGCCTCGGGCGGAAATGCCGTCACCGCCGCCTCCCAGAGCGCGGGGCTTTTGCTGGCGCTGACGCTGGTGGAAAATCTCTGCATCTACGCCCTCTCGCCTCTGATCAAGGTCTCTCTGACGCTGGCGATCGCCGATTCCTTTTCTCCGCTGCTGGATCTTTCTCCCGTCCTCTCGCTGATCAAGAAGGTCTACTCCTTTCTGCTCGCCTCGGCCATGAGCCTTCTCTCCATCGTCCTGCTCTTTCAGAATGCACTGTCACTTTCAGCGGACAACGCGGCGGCAAGGGGGATGAAGTTTGCGGGAAGCTTTGTGCCCGTTGTCGGCTCCTCGCTGGGCGATGCGGTGCGCACGGTGCTTTCGGGGCTTTCGGTGGTCAAGGGGACGCTGGGCTACCTGGGGCTGGCGGTGGTCTTTCTGCTGGTTCTGCCCGTGTTTTTGTCTCTGGTGCTTCAAAAGCTCGCGCTGATGACCGCCAAGACCGCGGCGGATGTGATGGGCATGAAGGAGGAAGGAAGCGCCATCGGACGCTTCGGCGACATCCTCAGTCTGATGCTGGCGGCGGTCTGCTCGGCGGCGGTAATCTTTGTGATCGCCTTTGCGCTGTTTGTCAGCATGACCTATGCCGCCGCCTGAAGCCGCCTGCATCCGCTGTCCGCTCATCAACATCCGCTCATCAACATCCGCTCATCTGTGCGAAAGGAGTGCTCCATGATGTCCTCTGCCTATCTGCAGGCGCTGAGTGCCGCCTGCCTCTGCAGCGGTGTGTTTTCGGTGTTCGCCTCGGAGAAAAACGCCGGGCTTGACCGCTGTATCCGCTTCGTTCTCACCCTTGCTCTGACCGCCTCCCTTCTCCTGCCGCTGAAGGACACCGCCCTTTCGGCTCTCTCTCTTCCCTCCCTTTTCCGCAACGAAACGGCGAAAGAAAGCACCGCAGACGGCATCGCATCCGTCTACCGCTTCGAAAGCGGTGTGCGGCAGATGCTGGCTGACAAATTCGGTCTGAGCCGTGATGAGGCCGATGTCCGCGTTTCTTTCAGGGAGGGCGGGATCGGATGCGTGACGGTCGTGCTCGGTCAAAACAGCCGCGGCTGGCTGATCGGCGACGTGGAAAGCTATCTGCGTGACCGCTTGGACTGTGAGGTGATCGTTCTTGAACAGGAATAAGGCGATGGCTCTTTTCAAGCGCTTCCGCCTGCCGCTGACGGTGGGCGCCATGCTGTTGATCGGGCTCTGTCTGGTGCTTCTGCCCGGCGGCGAAACAAAACGGTCGGAAACGCTCACCTACGCCTCCGAGCTGGAAGCCCGCATTGCCTCTTTGGTGGATACCGTTTGCGGAAAGAGCGGAAGCCGCGTTCTGCTCACCACCGAAAACGGCGGCGAAAGCGTGTATGCCATGCAGAATCTGGTGGATCGGAAGGCGCCCGAGATCCGCGGCGTTGCCGTCATCTGTCAAGGCGGGGACGACCCGACGCTTCAAAAGAAGATCACCGAGCTGATCGAGGCAGTGACCGGGGCAAAAAGCCACCGCATCCGTGTTTGCGGCATGGGAAAAGGCGATCATAAAGAATATTGAAAAAAATTCTTGCTTTTTTTCGATTTTGTGGTATAATTAAAAGAAACCTACTGCTTTGACGAGCAAAACGGCGAAAAGCTTACCGCAAAATCGAGAAAAGGAGGGAATGCGATGGATCGCAAGCCGCAACGTCCGACCGACGGACAGGCTCGCCGCGGACAGAATCCGCAGGCAATGTCGGGCAATCGGCCCATGCCGCAAAAAAACGGGCAGCAGCCCGTCCGCAAGATCCCCCGTCAAGCCCCCTCCCCCTCACAGGCCCCCTCTGCCCAAAGGCCGTCCGGCACCCGTCCCCGTGTTCAAGGCGGACAGCCCCCTATGCAGAGCTCGCATCCCCGCGCTCAGCGTCCCGCTCAGCCGACACGGCAAACGGCTCGCCCCCAGCGTCCTCCCCAACGTATGCAGCCCCCTCTCTCCCCCGAGGAGGAGCTTCTCCGAAAGCAGCACGTGAAGATGCAGACCTTCCGCTACAAAAAAGAGCGGAAGAAGCAGATCCGTCTCTTTTTCAACCGCGCGGGCATCTGTCTGCTTCTCTTTGCCGTTCTGCTGGCCGTTTCGGTCGGTCTCTTTTTCCTGAACCTGACCGCCGCGGATTCCACCCTTCCCGACTCGGTCGATTTTCTGATGAGCGCCACCGACGGCGAGGGCGAAAAGCTCAAGAGCATCAGCGGCGACCGTCTTTACATCGGCGGCGAGCCCTATCTGAACATGACCGACATGGCCGAGCTTTACGGCTTCACCACCACAGGCGACCGTCAGAAGCTCCGCTACATCACCGATCTTTCCCGTGATGAAAACATCCTCGTCACGCTGAATTCCACCGAGGCTGTGGTCAACGGTATGCCCATCCGTCTCACCTCTCCCTGCGTGAAAAAGGACGGCGAGGTCTATCTTCCCTTGGCTTTCTTCCAGACCTACGTCAAGGGACTGAACATCGACTATTCCGAAAAGGATGCCGAGCTGACCGTAACGCGGATCGTGATCGGCCACAACGGCGAAAATGCCCTTTATGAATCCATTTCCTTTGTTCTCAAGCATGCCGCCCCCTGTCAGGCGGTCAGCATAAACGATATTCCCTAATCTCTCAATGCCCGACAAGGAGGAAGCGCTTTGAACCAGCAACCCCGTCCCCGTCCGTCCGCGCCGAGCCGCAGACGGCGCAGAAGAAAACCGAATGTCTCCCTCTTTCTGGCCAGAGCCGCTGTTGCGGCTGTTTTGGCGCTTCTGATGCTGGGCGTTCTTTCCGCGGTCTTCTTCCTGTTCGTCCTGCCGGGCCGTTCGGGAGGCGAAAGCGAGGAAAGCACATCCGCTTCCGTTCAGCAGGAGCCGCTGGCAAGCTCTGCCGCCGATGCTCCTCTTGAGACCGTCCCCGTTGAAACCATCCCGGGATACACGTCCAAGCCCGACTTCCTCTCGGATCTGGATGACTATGAAATGTATATGAATCCCGAGGGTGATGAGTATCTTCTGCTTGTCAATTCCGAAAGCACGCTGGATGCATCCCATGTGCCCGACGATCTGACCGACCTTGCCGACACCCGCAAGGACGGACGCAACACCCAACAGATGCGTCTGTACGCCGCCAAAGCCTTAGAAGCGATGTTCATCGAGCTTCGCGCCTGCGGCTACACCGACGTGTCGGTCACCAGCGCCTACCGCGCCTATTCGTACCAGTCGTACCTTTTTAATATGTATACCGATCAGGAGATGAGCCGCAATCCCTCGCTCACAAGGGCGCAGGCCGAGGCCATCACCGAAACCTACTCTGCCCGTCCCGGCACCAGCGAGCATCAGACCGGTCTCTGCTGCGACATGCACAATCTGGGCTCGGCCGATGTTGCCTTTGCCAAGCAAAAGGCCGCGGTTTGGCTGAAGGAAAACGCTCACAAATTCGGCTTCATCCTCCGCTATCCCGAGGACAAGACCGAGATCACCGGCATCAGCTTTGAGCCCTGGCATTTCCGCTATGTGGGCAGACAGCACGCCACGGCCATATACGAAGCCGGGCTTTGCTTAGAAGAATACATCCTGCAGCGCAAGGGAGGCTGAAGAGAATGAAAACGCAAACCAAAAAGAAGATCCGCTGCCTCTCCAAGCGCCTTTTGCGCGAGCTGACCGGCAGCTGCTACGCCTGCAAAAAGCTGCAGGACATCAAAGAGGAGATGGCGGAGGATATCCGCGTGATCAAGGAGCGCGACCCGGCCGCCAAATCCGATCTGGAGGTTCTCTTCCTCTATTCGGGGCTTCACGCCGTCTGGGCGCACCGCATCTCCCACGCACTGTATAAGAAAGAGCTGTACGTCCCCGCCCGTCTGATCAGCCAGGCCGCCAAATTTTTGACCGGCATCGAGATCCACCCCGGCGCCACGCTGGGCAAGGGACTGTTCATCGACCACGGGACGGCGGTTGTCATCGGCGAGACCGCCGAGATCGGCGAAAACTGTACGCTCTATCAGGGCGTGACGCTGGGCGGTACCGGTAAGGATACGGGCAAGCGCCACCCCACCCTCGGCGACAACGTGATGGTGGGTGCGGGCGCGAAGGTGCTCGGACCGTTCAAGGTGGGAAGCAACTCCAAGATCGCCGCCAATGCGGTGGTTTTGGCCGAGGTTCCCGAAAACACCACCGCCGTCGGTATCCCGGCACGTGTGGTCCGCGTCGGCGGCAAACGCATCTCCAAAAACGATATGGACCAGATCCACATCTCCGACCCCGTGTCTCAGGAGCTGTGCAGAATGCAAATCAAAATCCAGCAGCTGGAAGAAAAGCTTGCGAAATTTGAAAAGGATAAAGAGCAATGAACGAACTGAAATTTTTCAACACCCTCACAAGAAAAAAGGATGACTTCAAGCCCCTCGACGGCAACACCGTCCGCATCTACTCCTGCGGTCCCACCGTCTATAACTATGCCCACATCGGCAATCTCCGCACCTACATCTTCATGGACCTGCTCCGCCGCACTCTCCGCTTCGGCGGCTACGATCTGAAGCACGTGATGAACATCACCGACGTCGGCCACCTGGTCAGCGACGGCGACGAGGGCGAGGATAAGATGGCCAAGACCGCCCGCGAGCAGAAGAAAACGCCCCTTGAGATCGCCGCTTACTACACCGGCGTCTTTCTCAAGGACATCGACCGTCTCCACATCGAGCGTCCCGAGATCATCGCCAAGGCCACCGAGCACATTCAGGAAATGATCGACTTTGTTGTCGCGCTCGACGGCAAGGGCTATGCCTATGAGACCAGCGACGGCATCTATTATGATATTGAAAAGTTCCCGCGCTACGGTATGCTCTCCGGCATTTCTCTGGAGGATCAGCAGGCCGGCGCGCGCGTTGAGGTCAACAGCGAGAAGAAGCATCCCGCCGACTTCGCGCTCTGGAAAAAGGCTCCCAAGGAGCACATCATGCAGTGGGAATCCCCCTGGGGCATGGGCTACCCCGGCTGGCACATCGAGTGCTCGGCCATGGGTCTGAAGTATCTGGGCGAGGAATTTGATATCCACACCGGCGGCGTTGACCACATTCCGATCCACCACGAAAACGAGATCGCACAGACCTGCGGCCTTCTCGGCCACCCTGCCGCTCGCTTCTGGCTCCACGGCGAATTCATGCTGGTCAACAACGGCAAGATGTCCAAGAGTCTCGGCAACACCTACACCATCGATCAGCTGATCGAAAAGGGTTATGATCCGCTGGACTTCCGCTATTTCTGCCTCAATGCCCACTACCGCTCCAAGCTGAACTTCACCTTTGAAGGCATGGATTCGGCCAAGAAGTCGCTGAAGAATCTCCGCAACGCCGTGCAGAAGCACAAGGGCGCAGAGGGCAAGGCCGATGCAGACGTGCTGAAAAAGCTGGAGGCAGACTTCAGCGAGGCTGTCTGCGACGATTTGAACATTCCCAAGGCGCTCGGTCTTGTGTGGAACATGGCCAGACTGGAGACCAAGTCCGACGAGGTCTACCGTCTCATCCTCAAGTGCGACGACATCCTCTCCCTGTCGCTGGACAAGGTCGTGGAGGAAAAGGAAGAGGAAGCCGACGTTGATCCCGAGATCCTCGCGCTGATCGAACAGCGTACCGCCGCCAAGAAAGCCAAAAATTACGCCGAGGCTGACGCCATCCGCGCCAAGCTTCTTGAAATGGGCATCCTTCTGGAAGATACGCCCTCCGGCGTGAAATTCAGGAGAAAATAAGCCGTGACGCTCCGTCTTCCGCGGCTTTCCGCCCTGCTCGCTCTGTGCTTGCTGGCCGCTCTGCTCCTCCTTGCCTCCTGCGGCATCATCACCATAAACGACGTGAACCGTCCGCAGGACTCCGGGGAAACAACGGCCGTCACAGTGCCCGGCACTGCCCCCTCTCAGCAGACAACGGCGGCTTCACCCGCCGTGATCTCTCCCGCACAAGGTCCGACCGCTGAGGAGCTTGTGGCATCGCTCCCCGATGCCGATTTTGAAAAAGTCGCTTCGCTGATCACCTGTGCGGTTGACACAAACCGCTTTACGCCCGAAAACGACGATTCGCCGATCTCGGAAGCCCTGCTGAAGCGGAACCGTCTGGTAGCGGAAAAGCTGAACACCACGGTCATCACCCAGGCCGCCGATCTGTCCACCATCGCCGATGCGATCCGCGCCTCCACCCTCTCCGGCACCTACTATTCGGAGCTGATCGCCATTCCCGTTTCGGCGGTTGGTACGCTGCAGAAGAGCGGACTGCTGATGAATCTGAACATTCTTCCCCATGTGGACCTGTCCGCTCAGTACTTCTCGCAGTCGGCGATCCGCCAGCTTTCCTATGACAACCGCGTCTATGCCGCGGCAGGCAGTGCCACCGCCTTTTCCGAGGATCTCTTCTGTCTGTTCATCAACAACACGCTGGCCAGAACCTTGGAGATCGGCAATCCGGCCTCCGCTGTCTACTACGGCGAATGGACGCTTGACCGCTTTTACATGGCAGTCAGATCCTCAACCGCCGTCTTCGGTGTCTACGGCTTCGGCTACGACATCGACCGTGAGGCCATGGCCTCCGCCTTTTTCACTGCCTCGGGCGGCGCCTTCTACTCTTACGATGAAAAAGGCCGTCCTCTGCTCAACGGCGCGGAGGAAAGCGTCATCGACCGCCTGCGCGCGCTTTACGACGATTCCTACCGCTATTTCCACGACGACGGCAAGGCGCTCAACGCCTTCTACGACGGCAAGATGCTCTTCTACATCGACACGCTGGGCAAGCTTCCGTGGTTCCATGATATGAGCGACGATTGGGGCATCCTCCCCCTGCCGAAGAGCGACGCCAAGCAGGAGTCCTATGCTTCGCTTGTCTCGCCCTCTGCCGCGGTCATTGCCGTCCCTGCCGAGAGCAGCGTCTCCGAAAAAGCGGGGCACTTCCTGCAGACGCTCTTCGCCGCCTCCCATGAGACGATCCGTGACTCTTATGTGGATCTACTCATCGAGGATTATGCCAGAGAGAACGATTCGCTGAACATGGCCGATCTCATCGGCAAGAGCGCCGTTTACGATTTCTCCGCCGCCTTCGGCTCCGCTTACCCTGCGGTGTCCGATGCCGCCTCCTCCGCTCTGGACAAGGCGCTGAACGAAAACCGTTCCTATGCCGATCTCATCGAGCAGCGCCGAGGCGCTTTGGAGCGTGCTCTCAAGAGCTTCTGAGTGCCGGGCAGCACATCGGCTGACAGAAAATGTGAATTTAATGTAAACATTTGCGAAAACATTCCCATTTTGAAGAAAGTATGATATAATAGCGAAAGCACCCCGGGCTTGGGTTACGGATATAAGATCGATGCACGCCGTCTTTTGGCGGGTCCGCTTCCGATTTTTCACCCGCCGTATCCTCCGTCCGGCGGCGACAATATTATTTTTATGAGGTGAAAACCATGCTTCTGAAAGAAGAAAAAGCGCAGATCATCGAAACCTACAAGACTCACGAGGGCGACACCGGTTCTCCCGAAGTGCAGATCGCCATTCTCACCAAGAGAATCAGCGACCTCACCGAGCACCTGAAGACCAACAAGAAGGACCACCACTCCCGCCGCGGCATGCTCAAGATGGTCGGTCACAGAAGAAACCTTCTCAACTACCTGATGAAGAAGGACATCAACCGTTACCGCGATATCATCGCCAAGCTCAACATCCGCAAGTAATCACGAAAAGCAGGTCTATCCGAAAGGGCTCGATTCCTTTCGGATAGTCTTTCTTTTATCTTTTTCCCTTTTTTAAAAACAAACCCACCAAACGGCGGAATGGATTAGCAGTTAAAGCTGCGAAAAAACCTGTATTTCCCTGCCTCACAGCGTTTTTCCGTGCCTTTAAGTGCTAAACCGTTCGCCGAAAATCAAAACGGAGGAACTATCATGTTCGAGAATTACAAAACCTTTTCTTACACCCTCGCCGGCAGAGAGCTTGTGATCGAAACCGGCAAGATGGCAGGTCTGGCCAACGGCTCCTGCCTGGTCCGTTACGGCGACACGGTCATTCTCGCCTCAGCCACCGCTTCCAAGGCTCCCCGCGACGGCATCGATTTCCTGCCCCTGTCGGTGGATTTCGAAGAGCGTCTGTATTCGGTCGGCCGCATCCCCGGCGGTTATCTGAAGAGAGAGGGCCGTCCTTCCGAGAAGGCCATCCTCACCTCCCGCGTCATCGACCGTCCCATCCGTCCCCTCTTCCCCAAGGATCTGCGCAATGACGTGTCCATCAACCTGACCGTTCTGGCCTGCAACAACGACAACTCCCCCGAGATCGCCGCCATGATCGGCGCTTCCATCGCCCTGTCCATTTCCGATATTCCGTGGAACGGCCCGATCGCCGGCGTGTTTGTCGGCCTTGTTGACGGCGAATTCGTCATCAACCCCACCTATGAGCAGAAGGAAAAGAGCGCTCTGGAGCTGACCGTTGCCGGCAGCCACAAGAAGGTCGTTATGATCGAGGCCGGCGCCAAGGAAGTATCCGACGAGGATATGTTCAATGCCATCATGCTCGCTCACGAGGAGATCAAGAAGCTCTGCTCCTTCATCGACAGCATCGTTGCCGAGGTGGGCAAGCCCAAGTTTGAATATCCCTCCTGCGAGCTGGATCACGATATGTTCGACGAGGTGTTCGCTTTCTGCGAGAAGGACGTGATGTTTGCCCTCGACACCGACGACAAGACGATCCGCGACGCCAGAATGGTTCCGATCCAGGACGCCATTGTGGAGAAGTTCTCCGAGAAATATCCCGAGATCGGCGCCATCATGGGTGAGCTGATCTATAAGATCCAGAAGAAGATCGTCCGCCGCTGGCTCCTCGACGACGGCAAGCGCGTTGACGGCCGCCGTCTGGACGAGATCCGTCCTCTGGCTGCTGAGGCCGCTGTTCTTCCCCGCGTTCACGGAAGCGGTATGTTCACCCGCGGCCAGACTCAGGTTCTGACCATTTGTACGCTGGGCACCATCGGCGAGGCACAGATGCTGGACGGCATCGATCCCGAGGAATCCAAGCGCTATATGCATCATTATAATATGCCCGGCTTCTCCACCGGTGAAGCCAAGCCCTCCCGCAGCCCCGGCAGACGTGAGATCGGTCACGGCGCTCTCGCTGAGCGTTCTCTTGTTCCCGTTCTTCCCTCTGTGGACGAGTTCCCCTATGCCATCCGCTGCGTATCGGAGGTTATCAGCTCCAACGGCTCCACCTCTCAGGCTTCGGTCTGCGGCTCTACTCTGGCTCTCATGGACGCCGGTGTGCCGATCAAGGCTCCCGTTGCCGGTATCTCCTGCGGTCTGATCACCGAGGGTGAGAGATGGATGACCATGATCGACATTCAGGGTCTTGAGGACTTCTATGGCGACATGGACTTCAAGGTTGCCGGCACGCACAAGGGTATCACCTCCATTCAGATGGACCTGAAGATCGACGGTCTGACCCCCGAGATCATCAAGAGCGCACTGGAAACCACCCACCGCGGCCGCGACTACATCATCGACGACATCATGCTGAAGGCCATCCCTGCTCCTCGCGAGGAGGTTTCGCCCTTCGCTCCCAAGATGATCACCATGCACATCGATACCGATAAGATCCGCGAGGTCATCGGTACCGGCGGTAAGGTGATCCAGAAGATCGTGGCCGACACCGGTGCCAAGATCGACATCGAGGACGACGGCACCATCTACATCGCCGCTGTCAACCGCGACTCCGCCATCGCCGCCGAAGAGATCATCAAGGGCATCGTCTTTGAGCCCGAGGTAGGCGCGATCTATGAGGGTAAGGTTACCCGTATCATCCCGATCGGTGCGTTCGTTGAATTCGCTCCCGGCAAGGAAGGTCTTGTCCACATCTCCAAGCTGGCTCACAGCCGCGTGGAAAAGGTTGAGGATGTCTGCAACGTCGGCGATGCGATGAAGGTCAAGTTCCTCGGCGTTGACGAAAAGGGCCGTATGAACCTCTCTCACAAGGACACGCTGCCCCGCGAAGAGAAACCCGCTTCGGCCGAGGGTGAGGGTGAGAAGAAGCCCTTCCGCTCCCGCACTCCCTTCCGCAGAAACAGAGAAAACGATAATCAGTAAGCTCATACACACCAAAAGGCTGTCGCTTCCCGTGCGGCAGCCTTTTTTTCGTTTTTTCTACTATTTATTTTTATTATAATAGTAGACAAAAGAAAAAGAATGTGGTATAATACTGGGTATCATCGTGCAGTATGCCCTTTTTATTCAAACAATCTCTCTTTTTTACATACAAAGGAGTTACAATCGCTTTATGCCAATCACCGCATTTCTCGAAAAAAACGCAGACCTTTATCCCAACGATATCTGCCTTGTTGAACGCACGCCTGCGGAAAACGCCCGCCGTGCCATCACATGGAAGGAATTTGACGATGCCGCCAACCGCTTCGCCAATCTCCTGCTCTCATACGGCGTGACCAAGGGCGACAAGATCGCCATCCTGCTGACCAACTGCCTGGAATGGCTTCCGATCTACTTCGGCATCCTGAAAACAGGAGCTTTGGCCGTTCCCTTCAACTTCCGTTATTCCGCCGAGGAGATCGCAAACTGCCTGAAGATCTCCGACTCCTCGCTTCTGATCTACGGCAGCGAATTCATCGAACGGATCGAATCGATCAGCGACTTTCTTCAGCTGAAAAAGCGCATTTTTGTCGGCGACGGTCATCCTGCGCTGACCGTCCGCTACGAGGAGGAAGCTGCCAACATGTCCTCCGCCCGTCCGAACATTGCCATCGACGACGAGGACGACGGCGCTCTTTACTTCACCTCCGGCACCACCGGCGTTCCCAAGGCCATCCTGCACCGCCACAAAGCGCTGGTTTGCGCCTGCGTGACCGAACAGGCTCACCACTCCCAGACCAAGGACGACACCTTCCTCTGCATCCCCCCTCTCTACCACACCGGAGCCATCATGCACTGGTTCGGCAGTCTGCTGGTGGGCGGCAAGGGCGTGCTGATGCGCGGCGTCAAGCCTCAGTGGATCCTGCAGGCCGTGTCCGAGGAGCAGATCTCCATCATCTGGCTTCTGGTGCCGTGGGCACAGGATCTGCTGGATGCCATCGACCGCGGCGACATCGACTTATCGCAATACGATCTCTCCCGTCTGCGTCTGATGCACATCGGCGCTCAGCCCGTTCCGCCCAGTCTGGTCAACCGCTGGCTGAAGCGCTTCCCCACTCACCAGTATGACACCAACTACGGTCTGTCCGAGTCCATCGGCCCCGGCTGCGTCCACCTCGGTGTGGAGAACACGCACAAGGTCGGTGCCATCGGCGTTCCCGGCTACCGCTGGCAGGTCCGCATCGTGGACAGCAATGCCAACGACGTCAAGGACGGCGATGTGGGCGAGCTGGCTGTCAAGGGCGACGGCGTGATGAAATGCTACTACAAGGACGAGAAAGCGACCAACCGATCGATCAAGGACGGCTGGCTGCTGACCGGCGACATGGCCATGAAGGATAAGGACGGCTTCATCTATCTGGTGGACCGCAAGAAGGACCTGATCATCAGCGGCGGCGAAAACATCTTCCCCGTCCAGATCGAGGACCACATCCGCCAGCACGATGCGGTCAAGGACGTTGCCGTCATCGGCATTCCCGACCAGCGTTTGGGTGAGGTGGTTGCCGCCATCATCGAGATCAAGAAGGGCTTTTCCTGCACCGAGGAGGAGATGCGTCTCCATTGCGAAACGCTTCCCCGCTACAAGCGCCCGCACACGATCCTGTTCGAAAAAGTCCCGCGCAACCCCACCGGTAAGATCGAAAAGCCGCTTCTGCGCCGTATGTACGGCGGCGGCAATCTGATCATCGCGCAGATGAAATAACACTCAACAAACGACCGACAAGCCACAAGGAGGTGAGCAACCGTGATCGACGTTTTATACTGGCTCTGGATGAGCGGCTTCTGCCGTCCCGGTGCCAAAACGGCCGATTACCTGCTGGAAGCCTTTGGATCGCCCGACAAGCTTTTCAATGCCTCGGACGATGAGATCAAGGCACTCAAACTCGACGAGGGCATCAAGGAAACCATCCTCGCCCGCGACATGAAGGAAGCGGAGCAGCTCCAATCCTTCTGCATCCAGCACAACATCGGGCTGCTTCCTTACGACTGCGATCTCTTCCCCGATCTTCTGCGAAAGATCGAGAAAAAGCCGATTTTGTTCTATTACCGCGGCAACCTGCCCGACTTCCGAAACAACCTGACCATCTCGGTGGTGGGCACACGAAAATGCTCCGATTACGGCACGCGCAACACCTACACGCTCTCTTACGATCTGGCCAAGGCCGGTGCGATCGTGGTCAGCGGCATGGCCAACGGCATCGACCGTCAGGCCCATCTGGGCGCACTGGACGCCGGAGGCAAGACCGTTGCCATTCTCGGAAGCGGCATCAACGTCATTTATCCGCGGAGCAATCACGATCTGTACAACAACATCGCCCGCTTCGGAACGGTGCTCTCCGAATTCAAGCCGGGCACCCCCGCCCTCGGCTTCAACTTCCCTGTCCGCAACCGTCTCATCAGCGGCATCAGCCGCGGAACGGTCGTCATTGAGGCCGATCTGAAAAGCGGCGCGATGATCACCGCACACACCGCCGACAGCCAGGGACGCGACATCTTTGCCCTGCCCGGCGAGGTGGGTGAATCCAACAGCCGCGGCACCAACTCTCTGATCCGTGACGGCGCGAAGATCGTGCTGAAAACCCACGACATTCTCGACTGCTACGAAAAGGATTATCCCGAATCGCTCATTCCCAGCCGCATCGGCGACTGCATTCCCCAGACAAAGCAGGCCGATCCTTACGACCGCGCCGGCTTTTATAAAGTTGCTGCTCCCACCGATGCGTTCGACACCTCGCGTCCGCTTCGGGAAGAAAAGATTGAATACACACCCATCGTTCGGGATGAAAAAATGAACATCACCGTCCTCCCGCCCGAGGAAAAGATCATCCGGACCCGTCAGCGCCCGCTGTCCGAGCTTCCGCCCGATCCGTTTGTGGAGCTGATGCGCGAGACCGATCCGAAGCGGTATGCACAGGACACCGAGACAGGCGGCAGCCTCCCGATCGACTTCATTCCCGCGGCCGAGGACAAGAGCATTTACGAAACCATGTCGGTGTTTGACCGCGCCGATGCCGAGCGAAAGAGCTTTTCCCGCCCCCCTACCGATTGGGTCTCCGAAAAGCCGACCGATGCCGACCATCCCTTCTTTGATCTGACGCAGCCGTCCGGCAAACGCAAGGGCGAAGCCTTTGCTCCCCGAGAGCCCGATCCGACACCCGAAACAGTCGCTCCCGCACCCGCGAAGAAGAAAAAGAGGCGCGATTCGCTTCTCGTCAACGACCTTCCCTCCCATGCTGTACCGAAGGAACTGCCCCGTCCCGATCCCTCGCTTCTGCAGGGATACGAGAGGCAGATCTACGACTTCATGCAGTACGGCACCGAATACCATGTGGACAGTCTTCACGATGCCATGGGCGACAGCGAGCACACGGTCACCGATCTGCTCAACACACTCTTCATCCTTGAGATCAAAAACTATGTGATCATGTATCCGGGCAAGGTCTTCTTCAAAAACTGACCTCCTTCCTGCCGCACATCGGACCGATGCGGTATAAAGTACAGCCAATCCTTCTATGCTATACAAAGCAAGCACTCACTCAAAAATACTCTTGAAAGGCAGAACAATTTCCAAATGTCGAATTTAGTTATTGTGGAGTCTCCCGCAAAGGCCAATACCATCAAAAGCTACCTCGGCTCCAATTATAAAGTGGTCGCCTCCAAAGGCCATGTCCGTGACCTGCCGAAAAGCACGCTGGGCGTGGACATCGAAAACGGCTTTGCGGCCAAATATATCAACATCCGCGGCAAGGGTGAATTGATCACCGAGCTGAAGAAGGAAGCGAAGAACGCCGACAAAGTCTTCCTCGCAACCGACCCTGACCGCGAAGGCGAGGCCATCTCCTGGCATCTGGCCAATGCGCTGAAGCTCCCCGGCGAGAAGACCTACCGCGTCACCTTCAACGAGATCACCAAAAACGCCATCAAGGCCGCCATCAAGGCGCCCCGCGACATCGATATGGATCTGGTCAACTCCCAGCAGACGCGCCGCATTCTCGACCGCATCGTGGGCTACAAGACCAGCCCCATCCTTTGGAAAAACATCAAGAGCGGCTTGTCCGCCGGACGAGTGCAGTCGGTCACCACGCGCATCATCGTTGAGCGCGAGGAAGAGATCCGCGCCTTCGTCCCCAGCGAATACTGGACCATCGAGGCTCTTCTTAACAACACCAAGGGCAAGAGCTTCAAGGTCTCCTTCTACGGCGATCAGAAGGGCAAGATCGAGCTTCACAACAAAGCCGATGCCGACAAGGTGCTGGCTGCGGTAAACGGCGCGCCGTTCATCGTCACCTCGGTGAAGAAAGCGGTCAGAAGCCGTAACCCCGCCCCGCCCTTCATCACCTCCTCCCTCCAGCAGGAGGCCTCCCGTAAGCTGGGCTTCCAGTCTCAGCGCATCATGCGTGTGGCGCAGGAGCTGTATGAAGGTATCCACATCGGCAGTGAAAACGGCGGCGTGCAGGGTCTGATCACCTACATGCGTACCGACTCGCTCCGCATCTCCAAGGAAGCAGGCGAGGCCGCCGCTGCCTATATCAAGACCAAGTACGGAAATGAATACGCCCCCGAGGTGCGCCGCGAATACAAGTCCAAGGCCAATGCTCAGGACGCGCACGAGGCGATCCGTCCCTCCAATCTGAAATACGAGCCCGACAAGATCAAGAGCTGGCTCACGCCCGACCAGTATAAGCTCTACAAGCTGATCTGGGACCGCTTCCTTGCCAGCCAAATGGCCTCCGCTCTGCTGGATACGGTCAGCGCCGACATCGAAAGCGGCGGCTACCTCTTCCGCACCGGCGGCTACACCGTCAAATTCCCCGGCTATATGGTCGTTTACGAAGCCTCTGAGGAGGAAAACAGCGAAGAAAACGGCGAGCATAAGAAGATCAACAAGCTCCCCGAGATCGAAAAGGACGAGCGTCTCACCGCCAAGTCGGTCACGCCCGAGCAGCACTTCACCGAGCCCCCTCCGCGCTACACCGAGGCCTCGCTGATCAAATTCCTGGAGGAAAAGGGTATCGGCCGTCCCTCCACCTACACTCCCATCATCACCACCATCCTCGCCCGCGGCTACATCTCCCGCGAAGGCAAGTCCCTCCGTCCCACGCAGCTGGGCGAGGTGACCACGCAGCTGATGGAGGAAAGCTTTCCCAACATCGTTGACTACGAATTCACCGCCCAGCTGGAGGATGAATTGGACGGCATCGAAAGCGGCGCCCACTCCATGAACGAGGTGCTCGACACCTTCTACCGCGACTTTGCCAAGAGCCTGGAGGCGGCGGAAAACAACCCCAATCTGAAAAAAGCCGACCTGCCGCAGGAGGAAACCGACATCATCTGCGACAAATGCGGACGCCGCATGATCATCAAGAACGGTCGCTACGGCAAGTTTGCCGCCTGCCCCAACTATCCCGAATGCAAGAACACCCGCCCGTTGGGTAAGGACGGCAAGCCCACCGAGCCCGGCGCGGAAAAGAAATACGAAAAGACCGATATGGTCTGCGAAAAGTGCGGCGCGGAAATGGTTCTGCGGACCGGACGCTTCGGCTCCTTCTATGCCTGCATCAACTACCCCACCTGCAAGAACACCAAGCAGATCCACAAGGATATCGGCGTTCCCTGCCCCCTCTGCGGCGGCAAGATCGTCGTCAAGCGCAGCAAGAACAAGAACGTGTTCTACAGCTGTGAAAATTACCCCACCTGTGGCTTCTCCTCCTGGGATCTGCCGCTGAACGAAACATGTCCGCAGTGCGGTCAGATGCTCTTCCGCAAAAAGGGCAAGAGCCAGCTGATCTGCCACAACGAATCCTGCGGTTACAAAAAGGACACCGAGCCCGAGGGAAAGAACGGCGAAGGCGATGAATGAGATCTTCGTTTACGGCGCAGGTCTTGCCGGCTGTGAGGCCGCTTACCAGATCGCTCAGCGCGGACTGAAGGTTCGTCTGTTCGAGATGAAGCCTCAGAAAAAGAGCCCCGCTCACACCAGCGATCTCTTTGCCGAATTGGTCTGCTCCAACTCGCTGCGCTCGGCACAGATCTTCAACGCCGTCGGACTGCTGAAAGAAGAAATGCGCCGTTTGGACAGCCTGATCCTCAAGGCAGCCGATGCCACCCGTGTGGAGGCCGGAGCCTCGCTGGCGGTGGACCGTACCGCGTTCTCGGGCTATATCACAGACGCTGTGAGAAGCCATCCCAACATTGTCGTTGAGGAAAAGGAGATCACCTCCTTTGACACAAAGGACAGCAGCCGCATTCAGGTCATTGCCACCGGTCCTCTCACCTCTCCCGCTCTGTCCGAATATCTGGGAAGCTTTTTGGGGCATCCCTATCTCTCCTTTTTCGATGCCAGCGCCCCCATCGTGGATGCACAAAGCATCGATCACGACAGAGTCTATGCCCTCTCCCGCTACGGCAAGGGCGAGGCATCCTATCTCAACTGCCCGTTCAGCAAAGAGGAATACGAGATCTTTTACGACGCATTGATCCACGCCGAAGAAGCTAAACTGCACGACTTTGACCGCGATCTGAAGGTCTTTGAGGGCTGTATGCCCGTGGAGGTCATGGCAAAACGCGGCGTGGACACCCTCCGCTTCGGTCCCATGAAGCCGGTCGGTCTTCCCGATCCCAAGACCGGACGCGATCCCTATGCGGTCGTTCAGCTCCGCCGCGAAAACAACAGCATGACCATGTACAATCTGGTGGGCTTCCAGACGCATCTGACCATCCCCGAGCAAAAGCGTGTCTTCTCGCTGATCCCCGGATTGGAAAACGCTGTTTTTCTGCGATACGGCGTCATGCACCGCAACACCTTCATCGATTCCCCCCGCCTGCTCACAAACACCTATTCCATGCGCTCGCATCCCAATCTCTTCTTCGCCGGTCAGATGACAGGCGTTGAGGGGTATGTAGAATCGGCATCCTCGGGGCTTTTGGCCGGCATCAACGCCGCTCATCTTGCCTTGGGAAAAGAACCTCTTGTCTTCCCCCAGCAGACCGTCATCGGCTCGCTGGCCGCTTACATAAGCGATCCCAACGTTTCCGATTTCCAGCCGATGAATGCCAATTTCGGTCTGGTTGCGCCTCCCGAGACCCGCATCAAGGGCGGAAAGCGCGCACGCTACGACTATCTTGCCCAGCGCGCGCTGGACTATTTTGACCGCTTCGCGCAAGGCAGCGATCAAGCGGATCATCACATCACAAGCGATAAGGAACAAGCATAATGGATTACACCGAACTGGACCGTGACCTGCCCCGTCTGGAGCAGCACATCGGTTACACCTTCCGCGACAAAAGCCTGTTGAAAAACGCCCTCACCCACACCTCGTACACCAACGAGATGCGCTCGAAGAACATCGACCATCCCTCCAACGAGCGGTTGGAATTTCTGGGCGA
Organism: Oscillospiraceae bacterium; assembly: GCA_015063795.1. GTDB lineage: Bacteria > Bacillota > Clostridia > Oscillospirales > CAG-272 > SIG694. The sequence continues at coordinate 13,097 of SVTL01000002.1, read as the reverse complement.
CTCGGTTTTGTCCATCGAGGTGAGCAAGTACATTTATCTGCATTACCCCGATCTGCCCGAGGGCGATATGTCCCGCGTCCGCTCCAGCACCGTCTGCGAAAAGGCGCTGTCCCGCTTCGCCTCCGACATCCATCTGGGTGCCTTTCTCCTGCTCGGGCACGGCGAAGAGACCTCGGCCGGACGGCGCAAGCCCTCCATTCTCGCCGATGCGTTTGAGGCGCTGTTAGCCGCCATTTATCTCGACGGCGGTGCGGAGGCCGTTACCTCCTCCCTGCTCCCCCGCATCACCGCGGAGGTGGACGAGGTGATCAAATGCGGACGCACCAAGGATTATAAGACGCTGCTGCAGCAAATCATCCAGCAGAGCCCGGGCGACATTCTCGAATACGTGGTGGTGGGCGAATCCGGCCCGATGAACAACCACACCTTCTACACCGAGGCAAGGCTGAACAGCAACGTGATCGGACGCGGCACCGGACGCTCCAAGAAGGACGCCGAGCAGCACGCGGCCAAGGAAGCGCTGAAGCTCTTCGGCGAAAACGAGAATGCATAAGCGTCACGTCAACATTCCCCTCTTCATCCCCCATTTGGGATGCCCCAACAACTGCATTTTCTGCAATCAGAAAAAAATCTCGGGAAAGCAGGATTTTGATCCTTTGCAGGCGGATGAGGACATTCGCAGCGCTCTTGCCACCGTTGATCCCTCTTCTGAAACCGAGATCGCCTTTTTCGGCGGCAGCTTTACGGGAATCGACCGCGATCTGATGCTCTTTCTGCTTCAGACCGCCTCGCGCTATGTGGAGGATGGGCGCGTTTCGTCCATCCGTCTCTCCACCCGTCCCGATTACATCGACGAAGAGATCCTCGACCTTCTGAAAAAGCATCATGTCACCAACATCGAGCTCGGCATTCAAAGCTTCTCGGATCCTGTGCTTAACGCCTGCCAAAGAGGGCATACGGCCAAGGACAGCGAAAGAGCCTGCCGTCTCATCAAGGCATACGGCTTTTCGTTGACCGGGCAGATGATGACCGCTCTTCCCGCCTCTACGCCGAGCGATGAGATCGAAACGGCGGAGAGAATGATCTCTCTTGGCATTGACGCGGCACGGATCTATCCGCTTGTGGTCTTTGCCGACACGCCGCTCTGCGGTATGCTTCAAAGCGGTGCCTACCGTCCGCCTGAGCGCGAGGAGGCCATCGCCCGTGCAGGCGAAGTGCTTGATGTGTTGGCCAAGGCATCCGTCCCCGTCATCCGCATCGGACTTCAGCAGAGCGATTCGCTCTCCGATCCGTCGATCGCTGTCGGAGGATACTACTCCCCCGCCCTCGGCGAAGAGGTGATGAGCTATGTGTACGGCAAGCGCCTGCAAGAAGCGGTCGGTGAACGCGACATCCGGGGCAAAGCACTTGTGATCGCCTGCCCGCCCGGAGAACGCTCCAAGGTCATCGGCCACAAAAAAAGCAACGCCGATCGGCTGCCCTCGCTTTACCGGGCAAGCAGCCTTTCCTTCATCGAAGACCCCCGATTGCCGCTTTATACCGTGGGAATCGACATCCGATAAACCAAACAGAAGCCCCATCCATCAAGACTACATCACAAGAAAAGGAGGTCACGCATGAGGCTCAAATCCATCGAACTGCTGGGATTCAAATCCTTCCCCGATAAAACCGTCCTCAATTTCGAACACGGCGTGACCGTGATCGTCGGTCCGAACGGAAGCGGTAAATCCAACATCTCCGACGCCATCCGCTGGGTTCTCGGCGAGTTGTCCAGCAAAAACATGAGAAGCACCAAAATGGAGGACGTCATCTTCGGCGGTGCCGCCTCAAGAAAGGCCATGGGCTATACCCAGGTCTCGCTTCTCATCGACAACTCCTCGTCCTATGAGGACCGCCTGCCCGTGGATTTCGAGGAGGTGGAGGTCACCCGCCGCTATTACCGCACCGGCGAAAGCGAATACATGATCAACCGCAAGACCGTCCGTCTGCGCGACATCTACGAGCTTTTCATGAACACCGGCATCGGCCGCACCGGCTATTCCATCATCAGCCAGGGCAAGGCCGCCGAGATCGTGTCCCAGAAAAGCGAGGAGCGCCGTACCATCTTCGAAGAGGCGGCCGGCATCTCCAAATTCCGCTACAAAAAGCATGAATCGGAGCGGAAGCTGGAGGCAACAAAAAACAATCTCGACCGCGTGACCGACATTCTCTCCGAGCTGGAGGGGCGTGTGGTTCCGCTGGGCAAGGAGGCCGAAAAGGCCAAGCGCTATTTGGAGGTGTTTGAAAGCAAAAAGCGGGCGGATATCTCGCTTTGGCTGTATGACGTCAAAAACACCCACGAGGCTCTGGAAAAGACCGAAAACGATCTGGCCGTCGCCGCCAAGGAGCTGGAGATTGCCGAAGAAGAGCTTCGCCGCATGGAAAACAACAACGACAAGTTCTTCCTCGAACAGCAGCAGAACAAGATGCTTGAGGCCTCCTCGGAAACCGAGCTGCGCCGCTTAGAGGAGGAAAAGCACGCGCTGGAATCCACGGTCATGCTCACCGAGCAGGAGATGGAGCATCTCTCGGCACAGAAAACCACCGCCGCTTCCTCCCGCTCCGAGCGAAAAGAAGCACTGATCCGTTCCGACGAGCGCGTCAAGCAGGCCATGTGCCGTATGGAGTCCGAAAGCGAAGAGGAAAAAGCACTGCAGAAGCAGTTTGAAGAAAACGACGAGCGTCTGGAGCAGCAGCAGATCGAGCTGTACGAAGGCGAAAAGGCGGCCGATGCCATTCTCACCGCCATCGCCGCTTTGGAAAAAGAGATCATGGACAAGCGCCTGCTTCTCTCCACCATTGAGGGCGCTTCGGGCGGTCAGTTTGAGCGAAAGGCCGCTCTGGAAAGTGAAAAGGAAGAGATCGCGGGCAATGTCCGTCTGATCTCCGAGCGCATCGCCAAGGCCAAGCGTTCCATCGAAGCCTATGAGCAGAAGGTTGCCGAGGCCAAGAGCGCGATCGCGGCCATCGAGGCTGAAAACGCCGAGGGCGAGCAAAAGCGCCGTCTCCTCTCCGCCGAGCGGGATAAGCTCTACCTGCATATCGAATCGAAAAAAGAAAAATGCGCGTCGCTGAAGCGGATGGAGGAGCTGTTTGAGGGCTATTCCCAGAGCGTCAAGCACGTGATGAAGGCCTCCGACGATGGGCGTCTCCGCGGCATCTGCGGTCCGATCTCCCATCTGATCGAGGTGAAAAAGCAATACGGCATCGCCATCGAGACCACCCTCGGCGGCAACATCCAGAACATCATCTGCGAGGATGAGGACGCCGCCAAGTCCGCCATCCGTCTGCTGAAGGAAAACAACGCCGGACGCGCCACCTTCTACCCCATCAGCGCCATGCGTCCGACTCCCATTGTCCCCGACAAGACGCTGACCGAAGCCAAGGGCTTTGTGGGTGTGGCTCATAAGCTGATCGGTTACGATCCGAAGTATGCGCCCGTTCTCGAATACATCCTCGGCCGCACGCTGGTGTTTGACACCATCGACAACGCCTCGCTCACCGCCAAGGCCGGCGGGTATAAGCACCGCATCGTCACGCTGGACGGTCAGCTGATCAATGCGGGCGGCTCCTATACGGGCGGCTCGGTCAAGCGCGATTCGGGCATTCTCACCCGCCGCGAGGAGATCGCCGCCATCGAAAAAGAGATCGCTTCGCTTCAGAAGACCTTTGCCGACAAGGAAAAGGAGCTGAACGAGCATACCGCTCTGCTGGAGGAGAGCGAAAAGGACGCCGGGCGCAAGCGCGACTTCCTGACGCTGACCGCTTCCCTGATGCAGGCGGAGGATACACAGAAAAAGATTCTTGACACCCAGCTGGACAGCGACAACGCCGCACTGGCAAAAATCGAGAATGAGCTCGCCTCGCTGGCTACGCTGGCAGACGAGGAGCAGACAAGAAAAGCCGAGATCGGACGGGACATCGCCGCGGTGGAGGACAAGATCGCTTCTCAAAACAACTGTCTGAGTGAGCAAAAGGCGAAAAACGACGGCAAGCAGCAGCAGATCGATGCCCTGCGTGAGGAAAACAGCGCTCTGCGCATCGCTCTGGCCGAAAAGCGCAAGGACATTGCCGCCTGCCGGACCGAGATCACGCTGGCAAGCGAAGAGCACAATGCCCTGCAGCTGCAGATCGAAAACGACAACGCGCTGATCACCGCGCTCTCGCTCAAGGAATCGGCGGGCGGCGACAAGCTGACGCTCACCCGTGAGAAGCTTCAGACGATCGCACAGGCTGCCGAAGAAACCAAGAAGACCTGCGAACAGCTGAAGATCCAGATCGAGGAGCGCGAGAAGAAAATGAACGCCCTGCGCGAGGAGCTGAAGGGCGCGGCAACCAAGAAAGAGCTGACCTTCAAGCAGCACACCCAGCTGCAGAGCCGCTTTGAGCAGTTGAAGAGCGAAAGCGACAAGATCTCCGAGCGGATCTGGGAGGAATACGAGCTGACCTATTCCGACGCACAGGCGCTGGATTATCCCAAGACCGATGCCTCCAACCGCGCCGAGACCGCCAAAACACTGAGTGAATGCAAAAACAAGCTTCGCGCCATGGGACATGTCAACGTGGGCGCCATCGAGGAATACAAAGAGGTCAAGGAAAAGTACGACTTCCTCAAGACCCAGTCCGACGACCTGATCGAATCGAGAGACAGCCTGATCAACGTCATCGCTAAGCTGGAGCGCGAGATGCGCGTGATGTTCCTCGACTCGTTTGAGAAGATCAATGCCAACTTCGGCGAGGTCTTCCGTGAGCTGTTCGGCGGCGGCAAGGCCGAGATCCGTCTGGAGGATCCCGACAATGTGCTGGAAAGCGGCATTGAGATCAACGTTGCCCCTCCCGGCAAGATCATCAAGAGCCTGATGCAGCTGTCGGGCGGTGAGCAGACCTTTGTTTCCATTGCCCTCTTCTTCGCCATCCTGCGCGTCAATCCCACGCCCTTCTGCCTGTTCGACGAGATCGAATCGGCGCTTGACGAGGTCAACGTGGAGCGCTTCGCGCATTACATCAAAAACTACACCGGCAAGACGCAGTTCATCCTCATCAGCCACAGACGGGGAACCATCGAACGTGCCGACACGCTGTACGGCGTGACCATGTACGAAAAGGGCATCTCCAAGATTCTGTCTCTGGACGTGAACGAGGTCGAGCAGAAGACCGGTGTGAAAACCAACTGATCACAACGCATTTGTTTATAGGAAAGGACATCCTTTATGGGCTTTTTTGAAAAACTGAAGCAGGGTCTGTCCAAGACCAAGGAGAGCGTGTTCGCCAAGGTGGACGACCTGTTCAAATCCTTTGTCAAGGTGGACGAGGACCTGTTGGAAGAACTGGAGGAGCTTTTGATCACCGCCGATGTGGGCTTTGAGACCACCGAGGAGATCATCGATCAGCTCCGCGAGAAGATCAAGGACGAGCGCATTTCCGATCCCGAGCAGGCCAAGAGCGCGCTGAAGGAGATCTTGGTCGGGCTCATCGGCGAAAACCAGCCGCTGAAGCTCGATTCAAAGCCTTCGGTCATCCTGGTCATCGGCGTCAACGGCGTTGGCAAAACCACCTCCATCGCCAAAATGGCCCGCCTTCTGAAGGAGGATCAGGGCAAAAAGGTGATGCTGGCCGCCGCCGACACCTTCCGCGCCGCCGCCATCGATCAGCTTTCGATCTGGGCCGACCGCGTGGGTGTGGACATCGTCAAGCACGAGGAAGGCAGCGATCCTGCCGCAGTGGTGTTTGATGCAGTCAATGCCGCCAAAAAGCGCGAAGCCGACGTGCTGATCATCGACACCGCCGGACGTCTCCACAACAAGAAGAATCTGATGAACGAGCTGGCCAAGATCGACCGCGTTATCAACCGCGAGCTTCCCGGATGCACCCGCGAAACGCTGCTGATCCTCGACTCCACCACCGGTCAGAACGCCGTCAACCAGGCCAAGGAATTCAAGAATGCCGCCGACATCACCGCGCTTATTCTCACCAAGCTGGACGGTACGGCCAAGGGCGGCATCATCTTCTCCATCAAAAAGGAGCTGGACCTGCCTGTGAAATTCATCGGCGTGGGCGAAAAGGCCGACGACCTGCAGCCCTTTGACCGCCAAAGCTTTGTGGAGGCGCTGTTCGAATGATTCAACTGGTTCTTGCCTCCCGCAACCGCAAAAAAATCGCGGAATTTGAAACAATTTTGAAGGAAAGCCTGTCCAAAGACATACAGATCCTCTCCCTCGACGACATCGGCTTTCACGGTGAGATCGAGGAAAACGGCACCACCTTCGAGCAAAACGCCTTCATCAAGGCCTCCGTCCCCGCCTCGATGGGGTACATCGGCATTGCCGACGACTCGGGACTGACCGTAGACCATCTCGACGGACGCCCCGGCGTTTACTCCGCCCGCTATTCGGGAAAAGGCGATGCGGAAAACAACAAAAAGATCCTCCGTGAGATGGAGGGTGTTCCCGAAGAGAAGCGCACCGCCCACTTTGTCTGTGCGGTCAGCTGTGTCTTCCCCGATAAGCGCGAGCCGCTTTCGGTTCTCGGCATCTGCGACGGTCTCCTGCTCACCGAGCAAAAGGGAGACGGCGGCTTCGGATACGATCCCCTCTTCTTCTTCCCCTCCCTCGGCAAGACCTTCGCGGAATTGACGCCCGAGGAAAAAAACGCCATCAGCCACCGCGGCATCGCCGTCCGCGAATTTTCAAAACAACTGCAAGGAATACTGTAATATGTTAACATCAAAACAGCGCGCTTATCTCCGCTCCCTCGCCAACGATATGGATACCATCTTCCAGATCGGCAAGGGCGGCATCAATGCCAACATGGCCGAACAGATCTCCAACGCCCTGGAGGCCCGCGAGCTGATCAAGCTCCGTGTTTTAGACAACTGCGAGCTCTCCTCCCGCGAGGCCGCCGACCGCATTGCCGAAGAGACGAACGCGGACGTGGTTCAGGTCATCGGCTCCCGCTTCATTCTCTACCGCGAAAGCATTGACAACAAAAAGATCATCCTTTGATCGCCCTTTCACCGAGGAGCTGCCATGAAAACCGGACTTTACGGCGGAAGCTTTTCCCCCGTCCACAACGGGCACATCAACAACGCCCTGGATTTTTACGATGAGTGCGGACTGGACCGTCTCTACATCGTCCCCTCCTTTCTCCCTCCGCACAAGGCGGCCATCACCGAGGTGACGCCTGCCGACCGTCTGAATATGCTCATCGGCTCCTTTTATGAGGCGAAAGGCAAGCGGAACATCATCGTGTCCGACTATGAGATCCGCCGCATGGAAAAAAGCTACACCTATTACACGCTGAAGTATTTCAAAAGCCTTTACCCCGATGACGACTTTTTCTTCCTCTGCGGCACCGATATGCTTCTGACACTGGAAAGCTGGTACCGCTTCGAGGATCTGTTCGCTATGTGCCGCTTTGCCCACAACATCCGCCGCATCGAGCCGCATGTAAAGGAAAAAGTGGAGGCGCAAAAGCGTCATTTGAAGGAGGCTTACGGCGTTGGGATCGTGGATCTTCATATGCCCCCCATCGACGTTTCCTCCACCGAGATCCGCGAGCGTCTTGCCCAAAGGCAGGACATCTCCCACCTCGTCCCCCCTGCCGCCTGCCGCTTCATCCGCGAGCGGAATCTCTATGGCTTTTCTGAGAAGGAGTGAAGCACCATGGTTTTTGACGAAGCCTTTCTCGCCGATCTGCGAAAAGCAATCGAGCCTTATATGTCTCAGCCCCGCCTGCTCCACACGCTGGCAGTCGAGCGCGAATGCGCCGTGATCGGCAAGGTCTGCTCTCTGCATGAGCAGGAGCTTTCCGCGCTCCGCGTCTCTGCCCTGCTGCACGACCTGACCAAGGAGATGACAGTGGAGGAACATCTGGCTCTGTTAAAAGAGAACGGGCTTTCTCCCTCCGCCGACGAGATGCTCAGCGAGGAGATCCTGCACCAGCGCACCTCGCCGCTGCTGATCCAAAAGCGCTTTCCCGCCTGCAGCTGCCCTGCGGTCACCTCCCCGATCCTCTCGCACACCACAGGAAAGCCCGCGATGACCACAGCCGAGAAGATCCTTTTTCTCGCCGATGTGATCGAGCCGCGCCGCAAGCACGAATTCTGTCAACAAATGCGGCTGCATTTTTATACCCGTCTGCAGCAGGGCGATCCCCTTGCTGTTGTTGACGGCACTCTGCTTCTGTGCTTAAAAAGCACCATCGCCCATCTGAGCGAGCAGAACCGTCCCATCGCCCTCGCCTCCGTTGAGGCCTATAACCACTACACCGTCCATGCACGACCGACCAAATGAGGAAACACAAGTGAAAAACACACAAGAAAAGCGTACCCCGCACAAGCGCGGCGTTTCGGTCTGGAAACCGATTTTGCTGGCCATCCTCGCCGCTCTTCTCTTCATCGGCATCTTTGCCGGCGGCCTTTGTTATTACGTCACCGAGATCTACAAGCCGCCGGTATCCACCGATCCGCCCCCCTTCCACACCGATCCCGTCTCCACCCAGCCCGCACAGCCCGGTGTGGACGATCAGACAACGCCCCCCGTTGAAGAAGTGTACATCCGCAAGGACGGATGCTACAACTTCCTCGTCATCGGCAAGGACCGCGTGGGGCTGAACACCGACGTGATCATGATCGTCAATTACAATGTCAACAGCGGTGAGGTGTCCATCCTCCAGCTTCCGCGCGATACCTACATCGAATACCACGACAAGGCCCACAAGATCAATTCCCTCTATGCCTACCTGTATGTGCAGGAGTATTACGGCGGCAACACCCAAACGCCCGCCAAGGAGGGAGTTGCCAAGTTTGCCGACATCCTGCAGCAGAATCTCAACATGAAGATCGACTACACCTTCTTGGTGGATCTGGCCGCCTTCTCCGAGATCGTCAACGCCATCGGCGGCGTGTATGTGGATGTGCCCGACGACATGGATTATGAAGATCCCGATCAGGATCTCTATATCCACCTGAAGAAGGGTCCCCAGTGGCTGAACGGCGACAAGGCCGAGGACTTCATCCGCTTCCGCAGCGGCTATGTCACCGCCGATATCGGCCGCATCGATGCTCAGAAGATCTTCATCTCCGCCATGGTCAAGCAGATCAAATCCTCTTTCACGCTTGATACCATCGGCAAGATCGCAGAGATCGTAGTCAACCGCGTGCAGACCGATATGTCTTTGGTGGATGCCACGCACTTCGCCTCCAAGGCGCTGTCGGTGGACCTCTCCTCCATTCATTTTCTGACCATGCCCGGTACCGATGCCCGTGCCAACGTGGACAGCGGCGCCTGGTACTATATCATCCACCGCGCCGATTCGCTGGCCATCATCAACCGCTATTTCAATGTCTATGAAAAGGATATCTCCAACGATATCTTTGATAAGAATTTCGCCTTCACCTCCGAGGACAAGGAGCATATCATGGAGATCTACCACACCGATCTCTCCGATGAGTTCGACATCAAGTCGGCCGAGCAGATCAATCAGGACTCCATCTATATCCCCCGTCTTCCCTGATCATACAGAAAGGATTGCTCTATGGAACTGAATCTGAATTTGAACATCACAAGCGACAGCGAGCCCCGCGCCATTGCCGATGCCATCGTGAAAACGCTGGACAGCAAGCTGGCCGAGGACATCAAGCTTCTCCGCGTGGAGGAGCAGACCATTCTGGCCGATTATTTCATCATCTGCTGCGGCAGCTCCACCACTCAGGTCCGCGCACTGGCCAACGAGATCGAGTACCAGACCGGCCGCTGCGGCGTTAATCCCCGCAACATGGAGGGTGTAGACACCGCCAACTGGATCGTGGTTGACTACGGCTGTGTCATCGTTCACATCTTTGACCGCCAGTCCCGCGAATTTTACAACCTTGACAACCTTTGGAGAGACTCCGAAAACATCGATCTCTCCCCTCTCTTGAAATAAATTACCTCTACGATAAAAGGATGGATCAATCATGAAACACGATTATCAGAGCTTTGAAAAAAAATGGCAGGACAGATGGGACGAAGCGCACGCCTTTGAGGCTGTGAACGACTCCGACAAGCCCAAGTATTATTCGCTGGTCGAGTTCCCCTATCCTTCCGGTGCCGGCCTTCACGTCGGCCACCCCCGCCCCTACACCGCTTTGGACATCATCTCCCGTAAAAAGCGTATGCAGGGCTACAACGTCCTCTTCCCCATTGGATGGGACGCCTTCGGTCTCCCCACCGAAAACTATGCGATCAAGAACAAAATCCACCCCAAGATCGTCACCGAGAAAAACATCGCCCGCTTCAAGCAGCAGATCAAGTCTCTCGGCCTCTCCTTCGACTGGTCCCGTGAGATCAACACCACCGATCCCGACTACTACAAGTGGACGCAGTGGATCTTCCTCAAGCTGTATGAGAAGGGACTGGCCTACAAGAAGGAAATGGCCGTCAACTTCTGTACCAAGTGTAAGATCGTTCTGGCCAATGAAGAGGTCGTCGGCGGCGTGTGCGAGCGCTGCCACGGCGAGGTCGTCCGCAAGGTCAAGAGCCAGTGGATGCTGAAGATCACCGAGTACGCGCAGCGCCTGATCGACGATCTGGCTGACGTGGACTTCATTGAAAAGGTTAAGACCGCCGAGATCAACTGGATCGGCCGCAGCGAGGGCGCAGAGGTCATCTTCACCTCCAGCGAGGGCGATGAGATCAAGGTCTTCACCACCCGTCCCGACACCCTTTACGGCGCTACGTACATGGTCATCGCGCCTGAGTACGCTAAAATCGAGAGCTGGAAGGACAAGCTGAAGAATTACGACGAGATCATGGCTTACCGCGCCGAAGCCGCCAAGAAGAGCGACTTTGAGCGTACCGAGATCGTCAAGGATAAGACTGGTGTCCGCCTCGACGGCATCCATGCCATCAACCCCGTCAACGGCCGCGAGATCCCGATCTTTGTCTCCGACTATGTCCTCGCTACTTACGGCACCGGCGCCATCATGGCCGTCCCTGCCCACGATACCCGCGACTGGGAATTCGCCAAGAAGTTTGGCCTGCCTATCATCGAGGTCGTCAAGGGCGGCGACGTGGAAAAGGAAGCGTTCACCGACTGCGAGACCGGTATCATGGTCAATTCCGGCATTCTGGACGGCCTGGATGTGCCCTCCGCCAAGAAGAAGATCATCGAATATCTGACCGAGAAGAAGCTGGGCGTGAGCAAGATCAACTTCAAGCTCCGCGACTGGGTTTTCTCCCGCCAGCGCTACTGGGGCGAGCCCATTCCGCTGGTCTATTGCGAAAAGTGCGGCTGGGTGCCGGTTCCCGAGGATCAGCTGCCCGTCCTTCTGCCCGACGTGGAATCCTATGAGCCCACCGACAACGGCGAAAGCCCGCTGTCCAAGCTGACCGACTGGGTCAACTGCACCTGCCCCAAGTGCGGCGGCCATGCCGAGCGCGAGACCGACACCATGCCCAACTGGGCCGGCTCCTCCTGGTACTTCCTCCGCTACTGCGATCCGAACAACAAGGACGCTCTCGCCTCCAAGGAGGCCCTCAACTATTGGATGCCCGTTGACTGGTACAACGGCGGTATGGAGCACGTTACCCTGCACCTGCTCTACTCCCGCTTCTGGGCCAAGTTCCTGTATGACATCGATATCCTTGCCTGCAAGGAGCCTTATAAGAAGCGTACCGCGCACGGCATGATCCTCGGTGAGAACGGCGAGAAGATGTCCAAATCCCTCGGCAACGTGGTCAACCCCGATGACGTGGTCCGCGATTACGGCGCCGACACCCTCCGCCTCTATGAGATGTTCATCGGCGACTTTGAGAAGACCGCTCCCTGGTCCACGTCCAGCATGCGCGGCTGTAAGCGCTTCTTGGAGCGTATCGCCTATCTGACCGACATCGCCAAGGGCAACGGCTCCACTCCCGAGCTGGAAGTCCTCTTCCATAAGACCATCAAGAAGGTCACAAATGACATCGACACGATGAAGTTCAACACCGCCATCGCCGCGCTGATGTCGCTGGTCAACGAGATCTACAACGTCGGCCACATGACCGTCGATGAGCTGAAGACCTTCATTTCCCTGCTCTGCCCCTTCGCTCCTCACCTGGCTGAGGAAATGTGGGAATATCTGGGCGGAGAAGGCCTGCTCTCGCTGGGCAAGTGGCCTGAATACGACGAGGCCAAGACGGTCGATTCCACGGTGGAATATGCGGTTCAGATCAACGGCAAGCTCCGCGGTACGGTCGCTCTGCCCGCCGATGTAGAGAAGGATGCCGCTCTGGCCGCTGCCAAGGCTGATGCTCGTATTGCCGCCAACCTGGAAGGCAAGACGGTCATCAAGGAGATCTTTGTCCCCAAGAAAATGATCAGCTTTGTCGTAAAATAAGAGAATTGATGCGAAATTGTCCTGCCTGTACGAAAAAAACAGGCAGGATTTTTTCGTTTTCCTGTTGACAAAAAGGAAGTTCTGTGCTACAATATAAGAGTAGTCGAAATGCCGGAATGGCGGAACTGGCAGACGCCCGGGACTTAAAATCCCGTGGGACTCATCTCCCGTACCGGTTCGATCCCGGTTTCCGGCACCATTCCCTCGCCAAACCGGTCTTATTCAATCTATCGCGGAGTAGAGCAGCCTGGTAGCTCGTCGGGCTCATAACCCGGAGGTCGTCGGTTCAAATCCGGCCTCCGCAACCAAAACGGAAACAGTCACCATAAGGTGGCTGTTTTTGTTTTGTTCTGTGAGCGCCGCTTGCCGAAACGCGAAGCAAGAAGACGCTTGCTGCTTTTGCTTGGCGGTCCCTCAAATCCGGCCTCCGCAACCAACAATGCGAACCGATTTAGATATCGGCGCAAGAAATCCAGTAACCACAACGGTTACTGGATTTTTTTATCCCATATTTTCAAGTGAAACTCAATCGATATCCTAAGCCAAAAACGGCTTTCGGGGAGGACTTGAACAAAATTCAACAGATATCAAGGGCAGATTTTACGATTAATTTCGTAAAGTCTGCCCCTTTTTTTGTTTTTATAAATGTTAAATGTTTGTGTCTTGAAGAATAGCTCCTAGCTGGAGAAAAGCAAGTTTA
>SVTL01000001.1 GCA_015063795.1 Oscillospiraceae bacterium | reverse complement strand
GCAATCGCGTCATCCACTTCCGACGGCGTTGCCTTTTCCACTTGATACCCGTCTGCATATCCGAGCGTCAGGCCACCGGAGGAATCGTCGAGGATCAACACATCTTCCATTTCGGGATCAGGCTCCGCTTTCCGTACGGCTACATACCGGTCAAGGTTCATTGCGCGAATTGCTTCCATGGTTTGCTCGGATAGTACAATCCCGTTTTCGCTTTCGTATCGGCGGTACTCTTCATCCGAGCAGAACCCTTTTGCGATCCACTCTCCGGCACTGTTCTGACACACTTCAAAATCGTACCATTCAGAATAATTGTCGTTTCTGAAGTTCAGCCACAGCTTATCCCATTCTCCGTGCATCTCGACAGATACCGCCGCGATCAGCTCGCCTTTAAGAAGAGAAACGATTTCTGTTCTCTGTTCGTTGTACAGAAAGATCGCAAACTCAGTCCCGTCTTCGTAGGTGATTTGTGCGATTCTTTCCACGTCATCTACGACCTCAACCGGCCAGCGCTTCCTTTTGATATTATATGTCGAAAGCTTTTCAATCTCCATCTGTCGGAGTCTTTCGGCAGTCTTTGAAGAGAGCACACATCCCTCATCCGAGCGATACTCGTTCTCTTCGTCATAGCAGTATCCGAAAAGAACCATTTCACCGGTTTCGGAAACGTTGACACGGAAACTGTAGGAATCCCGTCTGTCGGGTGAAATGTTGCTCACAATCAAACAAGTCCATGAACCGTGATCTTTGGCTTGCGAGCATCCGAACAGGGAGGCAAGAAAGCCCAAAGTCATCAGCATCACCCCCACACGCTTTGCCATTTTCAACTTTATGCCCATGGGTCGGCCGACTTGGGATCGCGGATACCGACAAGAATAAACTGTTCCCAAAGGAACCACTTGCCGTCGCTCTCACGCTTTCTCAGTACGATCTCGCGGGGATTGTCCGCGCCGCCGCTTTCTAAGAAGAGCTTCATATAGCCCTCGTTTGCCGCGGAATAGGGATTGGTGAAAACCGTCAGTGTGAAGGGTTCGGCGGGCGTGTAATCGTTGTCCGGCTTTGCACCCTTGAAGTAAGAAAAGGGCACATAGGTCTTTCCGTCGCGGAAACGGTCGTTGAGAAAAGAAATGTCGGTGTTGCCCAAAGGACGCGGACCGCGCAGCCAGTTCAGCATCTCCTTCCCGATCTCCGGATCGGCAGCATAGGCACAGATGGCGCAAACCGTCAGAGCGGCAGTCTTGAAGGGGGAATCCAACGAAGCCTCAGGCAAGGCCTGCAACTCGGCAAGGCTCTCCGGCAGTGCCTTGAAAACAAACGTTTCTTCCTGCTTTCCGATGGCATTGGCCGCCCCCTGAGCAGCCGTCTTGACCGCATCGGCGGCACCCTTCTTCAGTTTGTCGAAAATTGACATGGTGGTATCCTCCTGATTTTGTATTGTTTTGAAGAATGTCTTCTTTTCAAGGTGCTTCTCCCGCAAAACAAAAGGCGAAGCACTTTGAGAAGAAGGGGGAAAGGGCTTCCCCCTCTTCGATTTTATCGGTTCATGTTTTGAATATTCGATTGGCTCAGGCCGTCTCGCCTTCGGCAATTGCCTTCACAAGCGCGATCAGATCGTTGGCATCAACCGTTCCGTTCTCATTGAAATCGGCAAGGGACTTGGCATAGTCCTCTGTCGGCGCATCCAGGAAGAGCTTTACGCTCAACGCATCGAGAACATTGACGATGCTATCACCGTTCATATCGCCCTTCTTGAGAAGATCAGCGTTCTGCGTCACATCCGTAGCATCCACCGTCACGGTATAGTCGCGTGCGGCGTGGCCGCTCTTCTGAACGCGGAGCGTATAGGTACCGGCGGCAACCTTCTCCATGGTATAAGATGCGCTGAGACCAATACAGGAGGCGGTGTACTTCACCGTTCCGCCCTGCAGAAGCTGGACGGTGATCGGATCGGATTCACCAATGACGGAGGTCACAATGCCGCTGACGGTGACGCCGAGGAAAGTCAGCTCAACATTCTCTGCAACAAACGGCGTATCGCCGACCGTGATCGCCTTTTCCTCAGTCTCATGACCATCCTTTTTGATCGTCAGAATGTAATCGCCTGCGGGAACATTGGTGAATTCATAGGCGAACTCGGTTCCGATGCCCGATGCTTCAGCGACCAAAGCGCTTCCCTTGTACAGCAGGACAGTGGTCGTCTTGTCCGCACCGACCGTGCTTACCACCTTGCCCGACACGGTCTGTCCCGTGTAGGTGGGAAGAAGCATGATGTCAAGCGCAAGTTTCCCATCAATCTGAATTTCCTTGGAGAAGGTATGGTGATCTTCCTTAGTAACCTTCAACGTATAAGTGCCTGCCGTCAGGTACGTGAACTCATACGAGAAACTCATGCCCTCGGACGACATGCTGCGAATCACCTCATCGCCCTGCAGCAGTTCGACATATGCCTCGGGATAGTTGGCAAGCGATGTGATCGTACCGCTCAGCATAGCGTGATTTGCGGTATACAGATAAAGCGTGAGATCAAAGGTTACGTTGTCGGAAACAACGAGGGTTGAACTGTATTCATAGTGGCCGTTTTTGGTGATCCGGAGCCCATAGGTACCGGCAGGAACCTGCTCCAGCGAATAGGCAAGCTCGCTTCCCTTTCCGGTGAATTCTTTTACGATACCCATATCGGCAAGAAGACGGATGGTGACCGTATCGCCTTCGCCGGCGCTTCGGATCGTTCCGCTGACAGTGTAGCCTTTCTCCAACGGCAGCAGAATGAGCGTTTCCATGAAGAGATAGTCACCGGGGAGAACGATCTGCTTGGTGGCGGTGGAGTAACCGGGAGCCGAAGCCGCCAGAGTGTAAGTACCTGCGGGGAGATTTGCGAATTCGAACGTGGTAAACCAGTTTGCGTCAATGCTTTCGCGCACGGGAACACCTGTGGCATCGGTGCCCTCATAAACGCGGATGGAGACGGGGGTGCTATCCTTGTAATCGAGAACCTTGACCGAACCGCTGATCTGCTTTTCGATATAGATCAGCGAAATGTCCTCGTTCACGTCTTCGGACACGATGTTGATTGTCGTTTCATAGCTCTGGTGGCCGGCCTTGGTGATGTACAGCTGATAGACAGCAGGTTCCAGATTGGGGAAGCTGAAGACCATCTCTTCGCCTTCGCTCTTAATCTGCTTGATATAGCCTTCCCTGCTCAGAGCGACAGTGGTCTCGCTTCCGTTTTTACCCGAAACCGTTCCGTAGAAGGTGAACGATCCCGACGCAGAGGTCTGCAGCATGGTAATGTCCTTCACCACATCCTCACCGGCAACGGTGATCGTCACAAGATACTGACCGTAATGGTTCTTGCTGACGCGCATGGTGTAGGTACCGTCGGCAACGCCCTCAATGGAGTAGTTTGCCTTCGAACCGACCGCCGTGGTGCTGTACACGATGGCATTGCTGTCATCCAGAAGCGCAACGGTCACGGGTTCCTCGTCAAAGCTGGTGATCGTACCGCTGACGGTGGAGCCGGTCACTTCGGTGCTCGCAAGGAGAAGAACCGTTACAGCATTGGTGGGAACAGCCAAAGCAATGGGAGTTGAATCCTTCTCAACGGAAAGGGTAAGCGAACCTGCGTATGTATAACCGCTGCCAGCGCTGAATTCGGCGGTATAGGCATAGAGACCTTCGCCGAGGTATTCGGGCTCAATGGTCACAGTCTCGCTTTCGGCAGCTCCGCCCAACAGCGAAGACAGAGCATACGTATACTGTGCGGTAATCTGATAGCCGGCGCCGCTCAGCGTCTGATTTTCAATCACGTTTCCGCCAAAATCGCGGTAGGGGAGGTATGCCTCATAAGAAGACAGAGCATCTTCAGGCAGCCGCCAGGTGAAGGTCAGACGGTGAGTCTTGTTGTCGATACCGCCCTGCATGGAGGGATTGACTCCGAGAGGCTTGCCGTTGAACGATACATCGGTGTGGACATCGGCAGGAGTCCAGTCCATACCATTGACGGTCAACATATGGGTTGCCTCAAAGGTGCTTGTTCCGTCAGAAGCCTCGATTCTCAGACGGACGCTTTCACCTGCATTCACAGGTCTGTAATAACAGTGGATGCTGTCAGAGTTATCGATCAGCGTATCGAAATCGATTTCAGACGAAGCCCAGGTCCCGTAAAGCTTGTTGTACTCTTCGGCGTAAACCTTGACTTCGTAGCCAAGCTTTTCAAGCAGCTCCAGCTTATCGGCAGAGTAGGAATTCCATGTGAACTTAACGGGATATTCGGCATCATGGAAGCCTGTGACGAAGAGATCCGTTCCATAGCTCCGAACGGGATACACAACGTTGCCAACCTGTACACTCTCAAACAGGCCGTCATCCGCAAGATTCCATTCGGGGATCTGGAAAACCTTACTGCTGACAGCAGCTTCCACGCCCTTGTTGTTGCGGAAGTATTCAACCGCAAAGATCTTGCAGCCGCTGTCCTCGGGGAGAATCTTGCAGATGTAGGGGCTGTAACTGTAGATGCGGAAGCTGTCGGCCTCGAGCATGCTGACGTTTCCGTCCTTGTCGATTTTGTGCCAGACGGTCTTGTTTTCAATGCGATTGCTTGCATGGAAATCGGGGTAAAGCTCCTGCATCAGGTTGGTATCCACAAAGCCGCGGCCGAGAACCTTCCATTCACTGCCGCCCGTCTCAACCGAATAGGTCAGTTCGGAAACCGGAACAAAGACACGCGCGTCGTAGGAAATCGTGCCCTTTGCGGCGTTCTCGGTCCAAACGATCTTCTCGCCGTTGACCTTGATGGTCGTGTCAGCGGGGAAATCGAACGGGATGATCTGCCCGCCCTCGCTGCTGTAAACCGACGTGGTAAAGCGGGCGTAGTAGGTTTCGCCCGAAACGAACATACCGTTGAAGGATTTTTTGTTTTCGGTCAGCCATTCAACCGTCGTGCTGATCGAAGCAACCGAACTCAACTGGAAGCTGCTGGAAATCAGATCCATGCCGTTCAGATCAGCCGAAAGCTGACCGGCCTCGGGCGTTGGATATTCCAAAGAGATGAAGTTGTTGGAATCCACCTCAAAGTCATAGCGGAAAATCATCTGTCCGCTCGCACAGGAGGTGACAACGGCCTCATTTTCGTTGACATAAGCCTTAGCACCGTCCACGATCGAGTGAATGCCGTCCGTCTTCATAACGAACTCGATCCGGTATTCCTTTCCGCCTTCAAACGCCTCACCCGTTCCCATCAGTTCATAGGTCGATGCGTCAATCTTCTTCATCCACTTGTAAGTCAGGCTTTGAACACCATTGGTCAGGTTCTTCGGCTGGATGACCGAATCATCCGTTTTGTCGTTGGGAACGGGAATAAGCATCTCAACGTTAGCCGACTGAATGCGGTAGGACTCATACGTAAAGCAATACTCCACAGTGTCCCGATCGTAGCTTACCATTTGAACATCGGGATCGCCGATCCACACATCAGCCTCCGTCGTCGAGAGAAAGTCATAGTTATGGTTGGCATGGAATTGGACCGTGCATCGGTAGTCATAGCCGGCCTTGAACAATTCGGCACCATTCATGGCAACATATTCGCTGCCATCGATCGCTTTCTTTTCCCATTGGATCGTCTTAGAAGCCCAAAGCATCTCCTCGGCTTCCGGCGTAAGCTCAATTTCACAATAATTATCGTTCGGCGCATATCCGTGAATCGGAGGCATCATATAAAGCACAAACGACTCGATCGGCTCATCCACATCGTCGATGTAAAGAAGCACCAGCCTGGTCGATGAAACAAATTCCACCGAAAACTGACCGCCCAAAGAAAGCGTTTTTTCTGTAAATCGATAGCCATCCTTAGCAGTCAATGCCACGCGAACGGCAAAGCGCTCGCCTGCGTTAAAGACCGTATTGGTCGGAAGATCATCGCCCAACATCGAACTTCCGATGACACTCTTCCACGAAAACTCGGAAATGGTGAAGGGCGCGTTTTCGGCATCATAACTGAAAGACGAAGAACTCACCGACTCGATCTTCGGAATGAAGCTCGGATCGTATGTATCAACACCGCCGGAAACGCCGCTGTACAGCATATCCAGATCCTTCGGCTCCTTGACGGAAATACGAACACGCTTGATTTCATCCTTTTCCGCCAGATCGACATGGTATTGGAACAGCTCGGAATAATACACCGTGTTTCCGCTTCCGAAGCGAACCTGCAAAGACTCCACGATGTCATATCTCGACGCAGAACCGAGCGCCGGATAGCTCACATAAAACGAAGCCTTCTCATCCTCGTCATGCTTCCACTCGGCGGACGAGAGGTTTTCCGCCAAGGCGTGACGGTAACCCTTTGTTACGGTGAAGCCCAGATCGGAAAGCTGTTTGGAAAGATTTGCCTCAAAGCTGAAGGTCTCGCCATCGCCCACAAAGCGGCTGAGATAGCCGGAGCTTTCCGAAACAGCGGGAATCTGATTGACAAAGCTCACGCTGTCCTTCAGATTCAGAACCTCCATCGAGTTCCAGCTGAAGTAATAATTCGGCGTGTATGCATCTCGCTCAACATAAGGTGTGGTAACCTCGCCGTCATTCTTTGCGAGGGAGGGCTGCCTTGCAGCTGTGTCGAACAGCAGATAGCCGCTGGGAATAAAGTCGCCGATTGCTGCGGTCTTATCTGCGGTCTCATAGTAAATACCCGAGAAGATACCGCCTTGCAGTTTGAGATCGGGAGCGCCATCAAAAGCGTTTATCTGAAGACCGACGGGGGTGGAAATTGTCTGCCAGTACAATGTGCCATCGCTTCTCTTCAGCATACTGCCCGTGCGGAATTCACCGCCTGTGATGGTCGCGTTCACATTCGAGAAAATCGTCACGCCGCCGTGGCGGTAGAGAGAATACGCACCGCTGCTCTTGTCTTCGTAAAAGGCTTCTGTATCACCCTCATAGGTAGAGCCCTCTAAAAGACCGCCGTTGATATTCAGCGTGCCGCGGGCGGCATAGATGGCGTAGTTAAAAATATTTCGTTTTCCGTCGGGGGCTGCCTCACAGCGTAGCCTCGGCCGTTGAGAGGTATTTCCGTTAATGGTCAGCACAGCGGTTGCATCCGACATCCAGAAGAGACGGCCGTCGCTGTTGCGGAAGGTAAGGCTGCCGCTGCCCGAAACGGTCAGATCGGCACCGTTGCCAATCTGAAATAACTGGCCGTACTGTGTTCCGCTTGAGACGAAGGTAACATCGCCCGCAATATACAGGCTCTTTGTTCCGACAACCACAATAGCACTCGCGTTATCATTCTGCGAGCGGTAAGGCAAAGCCTGCTGACCCTTGGCCTCGCTCGACATCTGTTTCAGATTGTTCAGCCGAACATAGCGCACATCGGGATGCTCCAATGCAGCCTTCAGCTCCTCAAAACGGTTGACAACGACCGGATCAGCCGAGGTCTGGCCGCTTCCCGTTGTATCCGGGATATCGCCGGCTGCATACACAGCGGAAGCTGAAACAGCCATGCCTGCCATCAGGACAGCCATCATGCAGAGCACCGCAAGAGCGATTCGCATCCGGTGAAGATCCATTTGCTTGATTTTCATAACAGTCTTCCTCCAAACTTCATCGTGTTTTTTATAATAATTTATAATAATATGTAAAAAATGGATTTGCATACTTTTCTTACTGCTCGGGCTTCAACCGCATTCCGCACTGAGGACAGAAGCGCATCCATTTCGGGACCACGGTTTCGCAGTTCGAGCAGGAAGAGTGCTTGCCGCGGTAGATATGAAAAAGCGTTTCCTCCGGCAGCTCCGAGCGGCAATAACGGCACACCTTTTCCGATGACTCTGAAGGCTCACCGCAGCGGGGACAGACCTTGATCCGCTTCATGGCCTCGGGGCCAAAACCCAACTCCTCCATTGTCTCCAGCCGAATGGCTTCACACTTTTCAGCCGTCATGAGCATCCACCTTTCTGTACTGCAATTTCAAACCGCATCTGCTGCAGAAAACATCGTCGAAAGTAACTTCCTTTCCGCAGGAGGGGCAGAAATTCGGCTTGTTCTCCCATGGGGTGCATTCCACGCATTCCAGCACGTCCGCATTGTACATCTCACCGCATACCCAGCGCCCGCACCGATGGCATTTGTCGAAATAACGGACTCCATCCTCTTCCCAAGCCTTCTCCAGCTCGTTCTCGGGAGATGCCTCCAGGAAAGGCTTTGTGGTATGCACCGCCATGCCGGATAACTCGCAAAAAAAACGATAACGATTGCCGCCGGAATCTTTGACAATTTTGTAATTGGCTGTTTTGGACAAAGCCATCCCCCTCTCTTTTCTTTTGTCAGAAGCAGTTTGTTTTGATCCGTAAATAAGGTGTGAAGGAAAAAGTGCTCTTCGTTCGTTGGTAGCGTAGCCGAAGAGATTTGCTCGGCCGAAAGGGCGTTGCAGCTTTGGGTACTCTTTCCTTCACGTGCTTGAGGCACTGCCTATACCCTTCCTTTAGCATGCTTGCAGGTTTATTTTATCGTGAAAATCCTTTTTTGTCCCCCCAAAAACACCCCAAATTGGGGGGAGAGTGGATCTTTTTTTATAAAAACGCCCCGAATTTGTAAAAAAAAGGTAAATATTCTCTTGTGTAACGATACGGACGATTTCGACCGATTTTGCAAAAAAACTATTGAACTGTTTAAGCTTTTGTGTTATAATAGTGAAGAAAAATGATTGTGTCAAAATGGGGAAAGAGCTCTCTGCTTCGTTGGTAGCGTAGCGCAGAGAGTGAACGGCGGGTCAGAGCGTTCCGCTGCAAACCTCTCAGACACTCTTTGCTTGAGGCGCCTTTTATACCCTCCTTCGGCATTGCTTGCCCCCATCTTTTTAGGTTTTCTCTCTGCTTGCCCTCGAAAATACGGAGCATGTGAGCCGTCAGGAGAAAACCATATTGCTACCTGTCAAGGAGGAACATCTCACCATGAAAAAACTCATCATCCTTTTTCTCACCGCTTTGCTTTTGATGGCAGGTCTTGTTTCTTGCACTCAGAAGTCACTGCTGGATCCGAACGCTCCCGTTACGCTGTCCTTGTGGCACGTTTACGGTGAGCAAGCCGATGCTCCTATGAATCGGCTTGTGAAGGAGTTCAACGCCACGGTCGGTCAGGAAAAGGGCATTGTTGTGACTGTCACCAATGTTACCAGCACCTCCAAAATCGGCGGACAGCTGAAGGCTGCCATGAACGGCGAGCCCGGATCTCCCGAGATGCCGGATCTCTTCTCCGCCCATACCTCTCACGCAGGGCTTCTGGGTGCCGAAAATCTGGTGAACTGGGACAACTGGTTCAGCGAAAAGGAACTGAAGAAATATGTTCCCGAATTTGTGGAAAGCGGCAGAACTGACAGTGGACTGTCGATTTTTCCCGTATCCAAATCCAGCTATGCGCTGTTCATCAACGGCTCGCAGTTTGATCGTTTTTCTGCCGATACCGGCGTGACCTACGATGACCTTGCCACATGGGAAGGCTTTTTCGCTGCGGCCGAAAAATATTACACCTGGTCGGAGGGCAAAACTTTCTGCGCCTTGGACTATCTGATCCGCCACGTCGAGCTGGATATCCAGTCCAAAAAGGGCTCTCCCGAATTTGAAGAAAACGGCTGGTTCAATACGGATGATTCCACCGTTTACGACTCCTTTATGATGTTCGCAGAGCCTCTTGCCAAAGGTTATATTGCCGTTTCCGAGCAATATTCCAACACGCACGTCACCACCGGTCAGATGGTCTGCGGTATCGGCTCCACCGCTTCCATCACCTATTTCAATGACACGGTAACCTATCCCGACAACACAACCGAGCCGATCAATCTGCGCGTTCTTCCCCTCCCCATGAGCGGAAGCGAGGTGGAGTATATTCCCCAGAGCGGCGTCGGTCTGGCCGCATATAAAACCACAGAGCAGAAGGCGGAAGCCGCTTCGGTTTTCGTCCGCTGGTTCACCGAGGGCCAGCGCAATCTGGATTTTGTGGTTCAAACGGGATATATGCCGGTCTGCATCGAGGCTTACGACAAAATCGACGACTACGCCTACCCGAATGCCGCCTATGAAAGCCTGTTCGCGGCCATCCGCATCATGCACGAAAAATACACGGCGATTTCCCGTCCGGATTTTGATGGCTTCTACGCCAAAACCAATACCCTTTACGACGGTCTGCGTCAGATGCAGCCCACTCTGAAGCAGCGCTCTGCCGCAGGTGAGGACGGCAAGAAACTCGCAGAAGAAGCCTGGGAGTTCTTCAAAACCATCCAATAAACGCGCCATGATGATCCATAGTCCCAAACTCATCAAAAAAGTCCGCAGACGCATGGAAAGCACCGCCTCTGCGTGGTCATTGAGGCGCAAACTGTTCGGCTATATGCTGCTTCTCGCCTGCCTGCTGATCCTGTTTCTTATGACCGCCTTTTTCCTGTCCGGTCAGTACAACACCGCCGAGCAGGAAGCGTATGACGCGCTGGATATGCAGATGGAGGTATACGAGAAGTATGTTCTCGATCACTTCGACTCCATCGCCGCGGCAGGTATCAACCTTTCAAAAAATGCAACCTCCTCTTTGGAAGGCTATCTGGAAAAGAACGCCCTGTCCTTCGCCGATCTGACCGACAACGCCGAAACAATTGCTGAGCTGCAACAATTGTTTTTGGAATCGCTGATTCAGCAGTTGAATCAGGAAAACTGCTCGGGTGTATACATCATGCTTGACACCACGGTCAACAGCCGCTTGGAAGACGCCGAAAGTTCCCGCGCCTGTCTGTATCTGCAGACAAACGGATACAAGTCGTCCTATAACCCGATTTCGATGCTGTACGGAAATGCGGACATCGCCCGCGCGAACGACATGATGCCGCACAGACAGTGGCATCTTGAACTTGACACCCGGCTCTTCCCTTCTTATGAAGAATTCAAAAGACGTACCGACGAGCCGGCCGCTGCCACATATCGTTTTACCGATCTGTTTGTCATTCCGGGAACCGAAATGCGCGTCATGCTTTTGTGCGTTCCTCTGGTCGGCGAAAACAACCGGTTTTACGGACTCTGCGGCTTTGAGATCAGCGAAAGCTATTTTATGTCCTATTACGCTCAGCCGACCAAGGTGGATTACTTGACCTACCTGTTTACGCCCGGCGTTGACAGCGTGATCGACACGGAAGCCGGCTTCAGCTGCGGTGAATCCGACGGGTATTACCGAATCCCATCCGGAACGCTGACGGCCGAGGGCTTGGAAAACGGTCTGTACCGATATACCGGCAGTGCACTGTCATATGTCGGCATTTCGAGAAGCATTTCCCTCTCCCCCAACAATCCTCTCTACACGCTCAGCGTTCTGATGCGGAAATCGGATTTTGATCGGGACAAAACAACCGAAAGCCTGAAAACGCTGTTGATTTGGATTCTGATCGTTGCCGCCGCCGTCTGCCTGTGCTTCTATTTCAGCCGAAAATTCCTGATCCCGCTGCTGAAAAGCATCGAACGCATCAAGGCCAATGACTCGCTGGACGAGCAGACTTCGATTCCGGAAATCGACGACCTGTTCGCTTTCCTTTCCGAAAAGGACCGCCAGCACTCTGCGCTTGTCCATACCCTTTCGCAGGAAAAGCAGGAAATGCTCGCGCAGCATGAATTGCTGAAAAGCGAGCACCATGCCGTCACCTCGGAAAAGGAGCATCTGCAGACCGAATATGAAAAAGCACAGCTGGAGTTGTCCCGTCTGGCTTATTCCCGCAAAGCGGAGATCGATCCGGATGATTATGCACACTTCCTGTCCGGCGTGAAAACGCTGACCTTGACGGAACGAAAAGTGTTTGACATGTATCTTGCCGGTATGACTGTAAAGGAAATTGCCCAAGCAAGCGGTATTGCAGAAAGTACTGTCTATTATCACAACAAAAACATTTACAGCAAGCTTGGCATCAACTCTCTCAAGCAGCTTTTGCGCTATGCCGCGCTGATGCAGCAACAGGAAAAGGAAGAAAACCTATTGCAGGCATAACAGCACGGCGAACCGATTGAATTTTTTCCGAAGGTAGAATGTCCTCGATATCTATTTGATTATCCGCTTAGCAAAAACCGAAATGCCTGTTGGTGTTTCGGTTTTTTGTTTATTTGAAAGCGCACTCGTGCGCTGCCAGCAGTATTAGGGCTTTGCCCGAAACTGAAATACCCCCCCGTTTTACGGGGGGATATTTCTTTTACAAAAAACGGCATAACATGTGTGTTATACCGTTTCTTTTTTGTATTTGCTTATCGGTCGGCATTTGGCGATCGCCTCGGTGACATTGGTGTGCACAAGATCGCCGTCAGACATTGCACTCACCTCGATAGCAGGCTGTCAACGAACTGCCCTGCCAGACGTGCCGACCGTCCGCCTCGCTCCAGCGCAAAGCGTTCAGCCGACAGCGTCAGTTCGGTGTCGTCCATGTCGATTCCCTTTTCCGCCGTCAGATGGCGCACGATGCGGAGATAGGTCTCTTTGGTCGGGCGGGAAAAGGTGATGTGAATGCCGAAGCGCTCGGAGAGCGAGACAAGCTCCTGCATGGTGTCATTGCGGTGGATGTCGTCACCCTCGCGGTCGGAGAAGGTCTCCTTGACGATGTGTCGGCGGTTGGACGTGGCATACACAAGAACATTGCCTGATCGCGCCGTGACCGAGCCCTCCAGCACCGCTTTGAGCGCACTGAAGCTGTCGTCATCCTTACCGAAGGAGAGATCATCGATGAAGAGAATGAACTTCAACGGATTGTCGGACAGCTCGTCGAGAATGCCCGGAATGAGCCGCAGCTGATCCTTACGGATCTCGATGATCCGCAGTCCCTCACCGCTCAGCGCATTGGCAACGGCCTTGACCGTGGTGGACTTGCCCGTGCCCGCATCGCCGCTGAGCAGGATGTTGGCCGCCGGCTTGCCTGCCAAAAGCGCCTTGGTGTTGTTCAGCACGATCCCGCGCTCTCTTTCGTAGGCGATCAGATGGGAAAGCGCGATTTTGTCGGGGTGGCGGACGGGAACGATGCCTTTCTCCTCATCCACGGCAAACGCCGTATGGCGGGCATACATGCCATAACCATACCGTCCAATGTTTTCGGTTCGGTGGAGATAGATCTCCTTCAGCGGCAGCTCTTCCGAAGCAAAATCGGGCAGAAAGGCACTATCTGCCGTTTCACCGATCTGCGAGCAGAGGTCACGTTTGGTCAGCGCGCACACGCGCTGCAGCAGCTCCAGCTCAGCGCGAAGGGCGTTGTAAACAAAGCGCGCGGGCTCTTCGCCCCGACCGACCGTTTTCACATACACATTCGCGCTGTTTTCGCAAAGGAGCCGTACATGGGCTGCCAGATCGCCGCCGTTGGCCTCGTACAGCGCCGACGCGAAGGCAGCATAAGCAGAGCTGTCCGGCTTTTCCAGAAAGCTCTGCAGAGCCGCGATTACGGAATCGTTTAAAATCTCTCTGAAAACGCAGAGGGTTTTCAGTCTGTTGTATAACTCCTTCATGCTTGCTCGGGATCGTTCAGGATCGCACCCGATGCACCGCCCGAGACCAGCGCCGCATAGCGCTTCAGATAGCCAGAAAGCTTCTTTTTCTTGGGAACGAAGTGCTTCATGCGCTCGGCCAGGATCGCTTCGTCCACCAACAGCTCGATGCGGTTTTCGGGGATGTTGATGCTGATAAGATCCCCCTCCTCCACCACGCCGATCAGTCCGCCCGAAGCGGCCTCGGGAGTGATATGACCGATGCAGGCACCTCTTGTGGCGCCGCTGAAGCGTCCGTCGGTGATCAGCGCCACGCTGCTGCCCAGCCCCATGCCCATGATGGCCGAGGTGGGATTGAGCATCTCACGCATACCCGGACCGCCCTTCGGGCCCTCATAGCGGATGACCACCACATCGCCTGCCACGATCTTTCCGGCGTTGATGGCCGCCTGTGCGTCCTCCTCGCAGTCGAACACACGGGCAGGACCTTTGTGGACCAGCATCTCGGGCAGAACCGCCGATCGCTTGACCACGCTTCCCTCGGGGGCCAGATTGCCGCGCAGGACCGCAATGCCGCCCGTTTCGCTGTACGGATTGTCGATGGGACGGATGACCTCGGGATCGCGGTTGATACAACCTGCAATGTTTTCGCCGATCGTCTTGCCCGTGACGGTCAGGCAATCGGTGGAGAGCAGATCCTTTTTGGTCAGCTCGTTCATCACCGCATACACACCGCCAGCCTCGTCCAGATCCTCCATATACGTGCGCCCTGCAGGGGCCAGATGGCAGAGATTGGGCGTTTTGGCGCTGATGCGGTTGGCAATGTCCAGATTCAGCTCCACGCCGCATTCGTGCGCGATGGCCGGCAGGTGCAGCATGCTGTTGGTCGAGCAGCCCAGCGCCATATCCACGGTGAGCGCATTCATCAGCGCCTTTTCGGTCATGATATCGCGCGGACGGATGTTCTTTCGCACAAGCTCCATCACCGCCATGCCCGCGTGCTTGGCCAGCTCGATGCGCGCCGAATAGACAGCGGGAATGGTGCCGTTGCCCTTCAGTCCCATGCCGAGCGCCTCGGTGAGACAGTTCATGGAGTTGGCGGTGTACATACCCGAGCAGGAGCCGCAGGTGGGGCAGGTCTTGCATTCGTATTCGGTCAGCTTCTCCTCACTGATCTTGCCTGCGGCGTAAGAGCCGACCGCCTCAAACATACTGGAAAGACTGGTCTTTTTGCCGTCTACCCGTCCTGCCAGCATGGGACCGCCGCTGACAAAGACAGTGGGGATGTTCACACGCGCGGCCGCCATCAGCAGACCGGGCACGTTTTTATCGCAGTTGGGCACCATCACCAGACCGTCAAAGCCGTGAGCGAGAGCCATCGCCTCGGTGGAATCGGCGATCAGATCGCGGGTGACCAGCGAATACTTCATGCCCGTGTGTCCCATGGCGATGCCGTCACAGACCGCGATCGCAGGAAAGACGATGGGCGTGCCGCCGGCCATGGCCACACCGATCTTGACCGCATCCACGATCTTATCGATGTTCATATGCCCGGGAACGATCTCATTGTAAGAGCTGACGATGCCGATCAGCGGACG
This sequence comes from Oscillospiraceae bacterium, assembly GCA_015063795.1. GTDB lineage: Bacteria > Bacillota > Clostridia > Oscillospirales > CAG-272 > SIG694. Next base: position 419,941 of record SVTL01000001.1, on the reverse strand, counting down.
CGACTGCTCCTCGGAAGTCAGCCCAAGCGCGTGAAAGAGACTGCGGTGCGGCGCATTCTGCGCGCCGTCAACAATGTTTTCCTTTTTCATACGCTTCCCTCTTCTCAGTTGTTGATCAGCTTGTCCTCGTCGCTCCAGCTGTACAGCTTGCGGATATCGGCGCCGACCACCTCGGACGGATGCTCGCTTGCCAGCTTACGCATGGCGTTGAAGTGGACCTGACCGCCTGCGGAGGACATATCCAGCAGGAAGTCTTTTGCAAACGTACCGTCCTGGATGTTCTTCAGGATCTGCTTCATGGACTTCTTGGTCTCCTCGGTGATGATCTTCGGACCGGTGGTGTAATCGCCGTATTCAGCGGTGTTGGAGATGGAATAGCGCATGCCGGCAAAGCCGCTCTGATAGATCAGATCCACGATCAGCTTCATCTCGTGAATGCACTCAAAATAGGCATTGCGCGGATCGTAGCCGGCTTCGACAAGGGTTTCATAGCCTGCCTGCATCAGAGCGCACACACCGCCGCAGAGGACGGCCTGCTCGCCGAAGAGGTCGGTTTCGGTCTCGGTGCGGAAGTTGGTCTCCAAAACGCCTGCACGGGCGCCGCCGATGCCCAAAGCATATGCCAGACCGAGATCCCATGCATCGCCCGTGGCATCCTGCTCAACGGCGATCAGACAGGGCACACCCTTGCCGGCCTGGTACTCGCTGCGGACGGTATGGCCGGGGCCCTTGGGGGCGATCATGATGACGTTGACATCGGACGGAGGCTTGATGCAGCCGAAATGAATGTTAAAGCCGTGGGCGAAAGCAAGCGTCTTGCCCTCCGTCAGATTGGGCTCGATGCTTTCCTTATACAGCGCCGCTTGCTTTTCGTCGTTGATGAGGATCATGATGATGTCAGCGGCCTTGGTTGCCTCGGCGGCGGTCATCACGCGCAGACCCTGTGCCTCGGCCTTTGCCCAGCTCTTGGAGCCCTCGTAAAGTCCGACCACAACGTCAACGCCGCTGTCCTTCAGATTCAGAGCGTGTGCGTGGCCCTGGGAGCCGTATCCGATGATCGCGACGGTCTTGCCGCTGAGCTTCTGCAGATCGCAGTCCTGCTGATAAAAAATTCTTGCCATATCTGTTACCTTCTTTCTGATGTCCGTTTGAAACGGATCGTATATGATGAATTGTAATGTGGATTCGATATCTTTTATAAATAGATGGCTTGTCGGATGGTGGTACTTCCCTTTTCCAGCGATACGCTGCCGGTGCGGCAGATCTCGAGGATGGTGTAATCGCGCATGAGGTTGATGAAATCGTCGATGCGGCGCGTGGTGTCGGTCAGGCGGAGGATAATGGAATCCTTGGAATACTCCACGATCGGGGCGCCGAAGGCCTTTGCAGCGGTGAGAATGTCGTCTCGCGTGGCGGTATCGTTCTTCATTTTGATCAGCAAAAGCTCGCAGCTGACCGAGCTGTCCTCCTCAAATTCCTTGATGGAGCAGACATCGGGAAGCTTGTACAGCTGGTTGATCAGCTGCTTCTTTTCGATCTCCTCACCGCCGAAGACGACGGTGATGCGCGAAAGGTCACTGGACTCGGTCTCACTCACAGTCAGAGCATTGATGTTGAACTGACGGCGGCGGAACATGCTGGTCACACGGTTGAGGACGCCGAATTGGTTTTTAACCAGAACGGCTACGGTATAACGGTTCATTTTTCCACCTCCAGTTTTACAATGATGTCATCCATACTGCCGCCGGGCGGAAGCATGGGAAGAACAAATTCATCCTTATCGATGCGGCAATCGACCACATACGGTCCTTCGCAGCGGAAGGCTCTTGCCAGAGCGGCATCCAGCTCCTCCGGCGTTTTGACCGTCTCGCCCTCGGCACCGAAGGCATGCGCCAATGCGCAAAAATCGGTCTTGCGATCCAGGATGGTGTTGGAATAGTGCTTGTTGAAGAAGAGCGTCTGCCACTGGCGGACCATGCCCAAAACACCGTTGTTCAAAAGCAGGATCACGATCGGGATCTTATAAGAAACGGCAGTAGCCAGCTCATTGACATTCATGCCGAAGCTGCCGTCACCCGTTACCAGAACACTTCTTTCCTTCGTTCCGAAGGCGGCACCGATGGCAGCGCCGAAGCCGAAGCCCATCGTTCCGAGCCCGCCGCTGGACAGGAATCGGCGGGGCGTTTGCATCTTCACGGTCTGAGCAGCCCACATCTGATGCTGTCCGACATCGGTGCAGACCGCCGTGTTCTTGCCCAAATGCTTGTTCAGCGTGAGGATCGCGCGACGGGGCGTCATGCCCTCGCGGTTGTCGGTGACCGTTGTTTCTTCCTCACGAAGCTGAGCGATCTTAGCCGACCAGTCCTCTTTCCTGCTCTCGTTGACAAGGGGAAGCAGCTTCTGAAGCGTTTTTTTCACATCGCCGCGCAGTCCGCAGACCGCATTGACCGTCTTGCAAAGCTCGGAGCCGTCCACATCGATGTGGATGATCTTCGCACCCGTTGCGAATTTGGCGCGGTTTCCGGTCACACGGTCGTTGAAGCGGACACCCAGCGAGATGATCAGATCGGCATTGTGCATGGCCATGGAGGAGGCATAATGCCCGTGCATGCCCTGCATTCCGAGGAAGCGAGGATGGTCGGTGGGAATACCCGAGATGCCCATCAGCGAGCATCCGATGGGAGCATCGATCTTGTCGGCCAGAGCCAGCATCTCCTCCTGCGCCTCGGCGTTGATCAGGCCGCCGCCGAAGTAGATGTACGGCGCTTTCGCGCTGTTGATGTAAGAAGCGGCCTCTTCGATGCGGACATCCTTGGCGGCCTGCGCCTCCTCCGCCTCAAAGGGAGCTTTCGGCGTATACTCGCATTTGGCGATCTGCACATCCTTGGGGATATCGATCAGCACGGGACCGGGACGTCCGGAGCGTGCGAGAACAAAGGCCTCACGGACGGTATCGGCCAGCTCTTCAACCGTTCGAACAAAATAATTATGCTTTGTGATGGGCAGCGTAACGCCGGTGATATCCAGCTCCTGGAAGCTGTCGGTGCCGATCTGCGTGGTGGGCACGTTGCCGCAGATGGCGACCATGGGGATGGAATCGAGGAAGGCAGTGGCGATACCGGTGACCAGATTGGTGGCTCCGGGGCCGGAGGTGGAGATGACAACACCCACCTTGCCTGTGGACCGCGCATAGCCATCGGCGGCATGGGATGCACCCTGCTCATGGGCGGTGAGAATGTGGCGGATTTCGTTTTGATAGGTGTACAGACTTTCGTACACGTTCAGGATCTGACCGCCCGGATAGCCGAAGACGGTGTCACAACCCTGCTCGATCAAGGTTTTCACAAGGATGTCTGCGCCTGAAAGAATCATATCGTTCATTCCTTTCTAAGAGATTCAATGATGATGTCGCCGCATGCGCGGCAGCCGACCTGTTTCATGCCTTCGCTCATGATGTCGGCGGTGCGGTAGCCTGCGTCAAGATAGGCGGCGACCGCTTTTTCGATGGCATCGGCTTCACGCGGCAGATCGAAGCTGAAGCGAAGCATCATCGCCGCGGATAGGATGGTGCCGATGGGATTGGCCAGATCCATGCCCGCTATGTCGGGTGCCGATCCGTGAATGGGCTCATAAAGACCGCAGGCGGAGGATCCTAAGCTTGAGGACGGTATCATACCGATGGAGCCCGTGATCATGGACGCCTCGTCGGAGAGAATGTCGCCGAACATATTCTCGGTGACAAGCACATCAAACTGAGAGGGATTTTTCACGATCTGCATCGCGCAGTTGTCCACCAGCATGTCTGACAGCTCCACATCGGGGTATTCCTCAGCAAGTCGGTGCATCACCTTTTTCCAGAGGCGGCTGGAATCGAGCACATTGCTCTTTTCCACCGAGCAAAGCCTTTTGCCGCGCTTGCGTGCGGTTTCGAAGCCGATGCGGCCGATGCGCTCGATCTCGTGCTCGCCATAGGTCAGCACATCAATGGCAGTCGTTTTCCCGTCAACGGTCTCGGTTTTATGCTCGCCGAAGTAGATGCCGCCGATCAGCTCGCGGACGATGATGAAATCAATGCCCTCATCGACGATGGATCGCTTCAGCGGAGAGGCGTCGGCCAGCTGCGGCCAGATCTTAGCGGGACGGTTATTGGAATACACGCCCATGCCGGCACGGAGTCGGAGAAGCCCCTTTTCCGGACGCATGGTACCGGGAACATCGTTCCATTTCGGTCCGCCGACCGCCCCCAGCAAAACGCTGTCGGATGCAAGGCACTTTTTCAATTCGCTTTCGGGCAGAGGATCGCCGTATTGATCGATGGCACATCCGCCCATGGCTACGTCGGTGTAAGAGAAGCGGTGTCCGTAAAGCTCGGCAACCTTGTTTAATACCCTCTGCGCCTGCTCGACAATCTCGGGACCGATGCCGTCGCCGCGGATGAGCGCGATGGTTTTATTCATATCCTTCGCCTTCTTTCAGGGATTTGAGAAGACCTCCGCTTTGGATGATGCTCTGAATGAAGGGCGGAAAGGGCTGGGCTTTGTATGTTTTGCCCGTAGTCAGGTTCGTGATCAGCCCCGTGTCAAAATCCACGGCCACCTCGTCAGCGGCTTCGATTTCCTCCGCCGCCTGCTCGCATTCGAGGATGGGAAGACCGATGTTGATGGCGTTTCGGTAAAAGATGCGCGCGAAGCTTTTGGCAATCACGCATCCTGTTCCGCAGGTCTTGATGACCAGCGGTGCGTGCTCGCGGGAGGAGCCGCAGCCGAAGTTCCAGCCGGCCACGATCACATCGCCTTTTTTGACGTTTTTGACAAACTCCTTATCGATGTCCTCCATGCAGTGAAGCGCCAGCTCCTTGGCATCGGGCGTATTCAGATAGCGGGCAGGGATGATGACATCGGTGTCCACATTGTCGGCGTATTTGAAAACCTTTCCCTGTGTGTTCATGTCAGCCCTCCTGATATTCGGTGATGTATCCGGCAAGAGCGGTCGCCGCGGCGGTGTGGGGCGAGGCCAGATACACTTCGCTTTCCACATGCCCCATGCGTCCGACAAAGTTGCGGTTGGTGGTGGCAAGGCATTTCTCACCGGCCGCGAGAATGCCCATGTAGCCGCCGAGGCAGGGGCCGCAGGTGGGAGTGGAGACCACTGCACCTGCATCAAGAAAGGCGGTATACCAGCCGCGCAGGACGCATTCGCGCAGGATCTGCATGGTGCCGGGGATGATGATGCAGCGAACGCCGTTTGCAATCCGGTTGCCGTTGAGGATGCGATAAGCGGCTTCCATATCCTCCAGCCTGCCGTTGGTGCAGGAGCCGATCACCACCTGATCGACCTTGATGTGATGAAGCTCGCTTGCCGGATGAGTGTTTTCGGGCAGATGTGGGCAGGCGACGGTGGGAACGATCTGTGAAAGATCGATATCAATGGTCTGCTCGTATTCCGCATCCGCATCGGCTTCAAAGACGACCGGCTCTCGCTCGCTTCGTCCGTTCAGATAGGCCATGGTCACCTCGTCCACGGGGAAAATGCCGTTTTTGGCCCCCGCCTCGACGGCCATGTTGCAGATGCAGAGGCGGTCATCCATCGACAGGCTGTGCGCGCCCTCCCCCGTAAATTCCATGCTCTTATACAGCGCGCCGTCCACGCCGATGCGGCCGATGATGGTCAAGATCACGTCCTTACCGCTGCAATTGGCGGGAAGCTTGCCTTTCAAATTGAAGCGGATGGCGGAAGGAACCTTGAACCAAGCCATGCCCGTTGCCATCCCCGCGGCCATATCGGTGGAGCCGACGCCGGTTGAAAACGCGCCGAGCGCACCGTAAGTACAGGTGTGACTGTCCGCGCCGATGATGCAGTCACCTGCGGTGACAACGCCCTGCTCGGGAAGAAGCGCATGCTCAATGCCCATCTTTCCCACGTCATAAAAGTGGCTGACGCAGTGCGCGCAGGCGAATTCACGGCAGGTCTTGCTTTGCTCCGCCGCCTTGATGTCCTTATTCGGCACAAAATGGTCTAAAACGATTGCCACGCGGTTCGGATCAAAAAGACGATCAAAGCCCGCTTTCTTGAACTCGTTGACAGCAACGGGAGTGGTGATATCATTCCCCAAAACGATGTCTAATTTCGCGTTGATCAGCTGACCGGCGGATACGCATTCCAATCCTGCGTGAGAAGCAAGGATCTTTTGTGTCATCGTCATGCCCATACTTACATACCTCCCTTGGTCATGTTATGGAATGCGCTTAAAAGCGCTTTTGTGCTGGCCCGGATCACGTCGGTGTCGGTGCCGACGCCCCAGAACAGTCTGCCGTCCTCACGCTCGAGCCCGATATACGATGCGGCAACGCTTCGAGAGCCCTGACCCTGCATGCTGTGCTGGGAGAAGACCTCCAGCGTATACTGCTCACCCGTGAATTGGCGGAGAGCGTTGTTGACTGCGTTCAGCGTACCATTGCCCTCAGCCTCCATCTCGGTCTCGATGCCGTTACGCTCAAAGGTGATGGTGATCTTCACCGCATCGCCCTCACGCATAAAGTCGAAATCGGTCACGCGAATGCCGCTGTCCAGATTGAGGTAGCCTTCCTCGAAGATGGAAAAGATCTCGTCCGGCTTGAGCTCCTTGTGACCGCGGTCGGAAATGTCCTTGCAAACGTAGCTGAAATGCTCGCGCATCTTCGGAGGCAGGTTGTAGCCAAAGCTCTGCTCCAGCAGATACCCGATGCCGCCCTTGCCAGACTGAGAGTTGACGCGGATCACGTCGGCATCGTAGGTACGTCCGATGTCGGTCGGATCGATGGGAATGTAAGGGACATTCCACCGGTGCATCTTGTTCTTGGCACGGTATTTCATGCCCTTGGCGATGGCATCCTGGTGAGAGCCCGAGAAGGCGGCAAAGACCAGCGCACCGGCGTAGGGGGCACGCTCGTAGACGTGCATGCGGGTGCATCGCTCGTATTTTTCCACCAGTGTATTCATATCCGACAGATCCAGCCTCGGATCCACGCCGTGGGAATACAGGTTCAGCGCTAAGGTGATGATATCCACGTTTCCGGTCCGCTCGCCGTTGCCGAACAGCGTTCCTTCCACGCGGTCAGCTCCTGCCAGAAGAGCCAGCTCGGTATCGGCCACGCCGGTTCCGCGGTCGTTATGCGGATGGAGCGACAGGGTGACAAACTCGCGGTACTTCAAATTCTCGCTCATGTATTCCACCTGCGAGGCGTACACATGAGGCAGACTCATCTCCACGGTCACGGGCAGATTGATGATCACGTTGTTCTCTGCGCCGGGCTGAAGCACATCCAGAACGGCGTTGCAGACCTCCAGCGCATACTCGGGCTCGGTTCCCGTGAACGATTCGGGGGAATACTCAAAACGGAAGCTGCCCTCATATTCGTCCGCCAGTTTTTTTACCTGCTCGGCTCCCTCCACCGCGATCTGCTTGATCTCTTCCTTTGACATTTTGAAAACCTGCTCGCGCTGTGCCACGCTGGTTGCATTGTAAAAATGGATGATCGCATTGGGCGCACCCTTGCAGGCATCAAAGGTCTTGCGGATGATGTGCTCGCGGCACTGTGTCAGCACCTGAACGGTCACATCGGGCGGGATCAGGTTCTGATCGATCAGCGTGCGCAAAAATTCATACTCGGTCTCGCTGGCAGCGGGAAAGCCCACCTCGATCTCTTTGAAGCCCACGTCGCAGAGCACCTTGAAATACTCCAACTTTTCCTCTAAATTCATGGGGATCACCAGGCTTTGGTTGCCGTCGCGCATATCCACACTGCACCAGACCGGTGCTTTTTCCACGTGATCCTTCCCCACCCATTTGTTGTATTCCTTCCCAACGGGATAATAGCCAACGCGATATTTGCTTGCGTCCATCATGTTGTTCGACTCCTGACTGTCCTTTTTACTCTTTTTCGGCGATGGCCTCAATCTCGACCAGAACCCCCTTGGGCAATGCCTTGACTGCCACACAGGAGCGCGCAGGCTTTTCGGTGAAGTATCTTGCATATACCTCATTGAAGGCCGCAAAATCCGCCATCTCGCTCAAAAAGCAGACGGTTTTGACAACGCTCTGCACCGAGCTTCCCGCCGCTTCCAGCACGGCTTTGAGATTCATGCACACTCGTTCGGTCTGCTCGGTGATATCCTTGCCAACCACCAGTCCGCTTTCGGGATCCAACGGGATCTGCCCCGAGGTGAAAATAAGATTACCAACGCAAACAGCCTGCGAATAAGGTCCGATAGCCGCAGGGGCGTTCTTTGTCTGAATGTTCTGAATCATAACAATCTTCCTTTCTTAATACTCACTTGATGCCTTTATACGATCTTAAAACCTTCCTCACGCAGTGTCTGCATGATAAGGTTGACATGCTTGAAATCGCGTGTTTCCATTTCGATGCGCAAAAAACAGCCGTTAACGCTCTCGGTGTTGCCCTTTTCATAGTGAACTCCGGTCACGTTGCCGCCGCAATCGGCGATGATGCGGGAGATGTCCTTCAACTGTCCCGGCTTGTCAATCAGCTCGATGAGCAGGCTTGTTGAACGTCCCGAATTGAGCAGTCCGCGATCGATGACGCGGGAGAGACTGGTCACATCGATGTTACCGCCCGAAACCACCGCCACCACGCGCTTTCCTTTCAGGTCAAATTTGCCGGTCATCACAGCTGCGACGGCCGTTGCACCCGCGCCCTCGGCAATCATCTTCTGCTTCTCAATGAGAGCAAGGATAGCGCTGGATACCTCATCGTCGGTTACAAGAGTGATCTCGTCCACATACTCCTTAACCAGCGCATAGGTGTTTTCGCCAGGCTTCTTCACGGCAATGCCGTCGGCAATGGTGGAAACCGAATTGAGGCATTCGATCCCGCCGTTCTTCACCGAATTGTACATGCTTGGAGCTCCGGCCACCTGTACCCCGTATACCTTCACTGACGGGCGGATCTGCTTCACGGTATAAGCAATGCCCGAGATCAGACCGCCTCCGCCGATGGGAACAACGATCGCATCGATGTCATCCAGCTCGTTGAAGATTTCCAGAGCGATGGTTCCCTGCCCGGCGATCACGTTTTCGTCATCAAAGGGATGGACGAAGGTATATCCCTCGATCTCCTTCAGCTCCAATGCTCTTTGGTAGGCGTCGTCGTAACAGCCCTCCACCAGACAAACATCGGCGCCGAAGGCCTTGGTTGCTTCCACCTTTGAGATGGGAGCGGTGTCGGGCAGACAGATCAGCGATTTGATGCCGTTTTTTGTTGCTGCCAATGCCACGCCCTGTGCGTGATTTCCCGCCGAGCAGGCGATGACACCTTTGGCTTTCTCCTCATCGGACAGCATGGCAATCTTATAAGCCGAGCCGCGGACCTTGAACGATCCGGTGATCTGTAGATTTTCGGGCTTCAGGTAGAGCTCGCAGTCGGTCGCGATGCCGTATGCGCGAACGACATTGGTTTCACGGATGATGCTTTTCAGCACCGTCTGTGCGTTAAAGACCTTGTCAAGTGAGAGCATGATTTTTCCGCCTTTCTTTTTCTTTTCAATGGATGGGCGGCCTTGGGGCGAAAAACAAAAACCGCCTCAAAGCCTTTGTTTTGCTTTGAGACGGGTGTGAAATCAAAATCAGCACTCGCGGTACCACTCAAATTGCGGATCTGACAATCCGCCACCTCTTCGAAGACCAACAACTTCTATGCACTGACGTAGCACACACGGGAAACGCCTACTGGGTGTTGAAACCTTTGGGGCTTCCGGCTCAGAAGGGATGGGAAATCAGCAGTCCTTTATCGGGATCGCACCCTCCCCGACTCTCTGAGAAATTCGTTGCTGTTTCCGTCTTCATCGACGCCTTTATCATCGAAGTCTATCAACCTCTATGCACTAACGTAGCACACACGGGTTGTCCTACACGCTTTGCAGCCTCGGGCTTCCGGCTCGGAAGTGAGAGGACACGGGAATATGCACACCGATTCGCACCGACCATCGGCTCTCTGAAAGGCAACTCTCCGCGACCATTCTTCGTCATCGCTTTTGTTGTTATGGAATTGGTGACATTTTACCACGCTAAAGTGATACTGTCAAGGCTTTTCGCGAAAGTTCACATTTATTTCACAAAATCATGCCGATGCGCCACCCAAAGCGAGACTGCAAGCGCACCGACTGCGTTTCCGACAGCGACGATCAGAATGAACAGGATCCCTTCCCAAGTGAAATGACGGGCAGCCAGCATGAAGCATATGTCGGCAATGGAGTGCTCCACGCCGCAAAGAATAAAGGCGGGAATGGCCACAAGAGTCGTCACAACGGTGACGATCGGCGGGCGGGTCTTGCTTCGATGGACACAGATATAGATCAGAATACCGCAGACAACGCCCTCAAAAAAGGCAGAATACAGCGGAACCTCCAAACGGTGCGTCCAAACCTCCAGCGCGTCGTGCCCCGAGGGCAGAAGCAGAACGAACAGACAGCCAACGGCATTCATCAGAAAAATCAGAAAAATGTTAAGAGCATCCTCGCGGCTTCGGATATATCCCACCCGTCCGGTGAACAGATCGAAGCCAAGCTCCATAATGGTGATCAGACCGATGGAAAACAAAAAGGATCCAACGATACGGTTTGGGCAGTTGAGATAGATGGCCGCACCGATGGCGATCATCACTCCGGCGAAAATCGAATCCACTGAGGTCCTTATGAGTTTTTTCATGCGTCAGTCCTGTTGCAAAAGAAGCCGCTTGTCTTTGGCGGCATCTTTCCTGTCCTTTCTTTCGGTTGGCCTTATCGGCTCTCGTGAAAACAGTATATCATATTTGAAGCAAAAAATCAATATCCTTTGGCAAGCTCGGCAATTTTTTCCAACGTGTCCTCCATCAGCTCGCTCAGCGACTGTCCCTTCATGCCTGCCACCAGATGATTGCATCGATTGGCGGGAATCAGGATCTTCACCGCATCGCTCTGCGCCACAGCCAGCGCCATTTTCGGCGTGATCTCGCCCAGCATCGAGTCGGCGATCACAATGCCGATCGGGCCGACGATCACATCCGCCCGTCTGCTGCAGACGATCACGGCATTTTCACCCGTTGCCCCCTGAGAGGCACCGCCCTTGAGCATGGCGGAGGTGGCAACGCTGTTGGTGCCGACCACCGTCAGCGTCTGCTCGGGAAAGCGCGCGGTGATCTCCTCTGCCAGCCGCCTACCCATTTTTCCTCCCTGTCCGTCTATGAGCAGAATGTTCATTGCTTTTCTCCTTCGTTACGCCCCGATCGCGGGACAATTTTTATCATGACAAACGAATCAGCTTTTGTGTGCGAGCAAAGATCAGATTCAGCAGCCAACCCGTCAGCGCACCCGTGACAACAGCCGCCAGCAAAAGCAGAGGCAGATAGTGCAGGATGGCCGTTCCGCGGTAGAGTACCGAAGCGGCAAGGGTTTGCCCGATTTGGTGAAGCGAAGCGCACGCAACCGAAACACCGACAAAGGAAACCGCTTCCTTTTTCCACGCACGCTCCAAAAGCAGAAGTCCGCCGAAAGCAAACAGCGCACCGCACAGCGAAAAGAGCAATGTGACCGGCGAAGAAAACAGCATCCCTGCCATGCAGACGCGCACGAGCGAGACAGCAAACGCATCCCGTCTGCCAATGGCGAAATAGGTCAGCATCACACAGATGTTGGGAAGTCCCGGCTTGATGCCGGGGATTGGGATCATGGCCGTCAGCGGCAGAAGAGTCTCCAGATACGACAGGATCAGCGCAAAGCCGACCAGCATCGCATCCAGCGTCAGCCGTTTAGTAAGCGACAGCGTGCGGTTGGTCATGGCCGTCCGACCTCCCTTCGCTCCGAATCTCCACCAAAGCAGGCAGGCAGACAATCGATCCGCCGTTGTGAATGCCGATGGGCCTCATCTGCGTGCAGGTCTGGTCGGGGCAATCCGAGGAAACGACCGCGATCTCCCCCTGCTTCACCTCAAGCGTCAGCGTGATCCCGTGAGAGGTGAGCGAAAAGCATCTGTCCTCCAAAAGAGACACACGCTCTTCCCCGCTCTCCGAGCGAACGATCACCGTGTCCGATGCTTTGGCTCCGCCTGAAAAAAGGAAAAACAAAGCAACGGCGATACAAAGTACCGCCGTTACGATCAAAGCATCTCCGCTTGTCTTTTTACTCCACAACATTGTACACCTGGATATCGACCATGTGCGAATATCGGTAGCCGATCTTCTTATAGGAATAGCTTTCGGTGAACAGAACGTTGTTGCCCTCCGAAGGATCGGATGCAACGGGGTCGCAAACGCGGAATTCATACTGATTGGGATTGGGAGCATCGGGATTGATGCACTCGGTAAACACCAGATAGTGGGAGGTGCCTCTGGCATAATTTTTGAAGCCGACGATAACTCCCTCGGGATGATCGTCCAGAAGGCGCTTGATGGTTGCCTTATTCACGCCCGAAAGACTGCTCTCCACGGCCTTTCCGTCCACCTCAAAGCGTGAGGAAATGTTGCCGTAAGCAGCCACGATGGGCGAGCCGTTGAGCCGTCGTGTGGTCAGATCCTTGCCGTTGCTTCCCGCATTGGCCAGCATGACCGTAAAGGGATCGGCCTCCAGATTGTCGCTCTTGCCGGTGCGGACATCATAGCCCGTGGCAAGCTTGGCATCCATATTGCGCAAAACCATGGCGATACAGCTGATCTTACAGCCCTCGTCCATCCAGTCGGCTGTGCCGTTATAGCCATCCACAAAGAAGACCTTGCGCAGACCGCTGGCACTTCTTAAATACAGATTCGAGACCGCAGAAGCATACCAGCCGCCGCCTTTGACGTTATGCTGGCTGTACCAGGCAAATGCAGGAAGATCGGTCACGGCAACGGTGGCCGAGGCCGTCAATTCGCCAAGTGCGGCGCGGATGACCGTCTGACCGGCACTGACGCCGTACACTCTGCCGTCCGCATCCACCGTGGCAATCGACGGATCGTCGCTGGACCAGGTGATGCCGCTTGCCAGATAGGAGGGCTGGGTGATGCCGTGCAGCTTGGTATAACCGCCGACCTTCGCCGTGGCAAAGGTGGTGCTGATGCTAAGGGACTGGGAACCGACGCGGACAAGCTCCCATTTCTGAGTGTCATCGCCGCTGTAAACCTGCATGCCGACATAGTGATGTCCCAGATAGGTCGTCAGCGAGGAAACACCGAGGACGATGTCCGAATCCACCGTGAAGGCGGGGGAAATGATATACTCGTTGTCGGAAACAGCGGTCAGATGAAACTCGATGAAGGGCGTTATCTGCTTGGTCTTGCTGAGCACCTGCTTTTCAATGATGTCCTGTGCATAGCAGAGGGCATATTCGCCGCCGTCGTTCTGCGGATAGAACGCATACGTTCCGTCATCGCGCAGACGAATGAGGAAGGACTGTCCGTCTCCGCCCTGCGAGGGGCTGAGAACCGCGCTGCCGTCCGCATCATACTTCAGCTCATATGCGTTTATGTACTCACCGGTTGCTTTGTTGATAATGTTATAAACACCGTCGGTCAGCATCTGTGTCGTTTCGGGAAGCTCGTCGGTCAGCACGGTAATGCGGCCGGAAGCAAGCCCGGAAGCGCTCGCAGTCAGCGTCATGGCACAAAGGAGACAGAACAGCAGAAGAGCCGCAACGCTTTGTTTGATCGATTTTCTTATCAAGGGCAAATCCTCTCTTTTGGAGCGTTCATTTTCATCGTGAATCCGCATGTTCCGCCCGAAAACAGTCCGAGCCGAAAAATGCACATTACGCTCCATAATACTGATTATATCATTTTTGAGGCTATGTGTCAACCTTTTTGATGATTTTTTGTTCAATATGCACAACGGTTTTCCCGCTCTTTTTGCCTCCCTTGCCGCATTTCCCTTGACTTTTTTCCATTTTTATGGGATAATGGGTAAGATACACAGGGCATTCACGCCAAAAAATCACGACCGAGGACCTGCCGATGAACAACAAACCGCTTGCGGACCGCATGCGTCCGACCGAATTTTCCGATATCGTGGGGCAAAAGCACCTCTTTGGCGAAAAGGGTGCCTTATCCGCCATGCTTGACCGCGATCATCTCCCCAACCTGATCTTTTACGGTCCGCCCGGCACCGGCAAGACCACCGCCGCCAACATCATCGCACGCCGCTCGGGGCTGACCATGCACAAGCTGAACGCCACCAGCTGCTCGCTGTCCGATGTGAGACAGGTCATCGCCGAGACCGACACGCTCTTCGGCCGTCAGGGTGTTCTGCTGTATCTGGACGAGATCCAGTATTTCAACCGCAAGCAGCAGCAGTCTCTTCTCGAATTCATCGAGGACGGACGGCTGACTCTCATCGCCTCCACCACCGAAAATCCATATTACTACCTCTATGGCGCTCTTCTCTCCCGTTCGCTGGTGTTTGAATTCAAGCCGGTCCAAGCAGAGGATATGTCTCTTCTGTTCGAACGCGCCCTCGCCTTTTTAAACGAAGAAAACGGTCTTTCCAAAACCTGCGATCCTCTCTGCCATGCGCTGATCGCTTCGGCCTGCGGCGGAGACGTTCGTAAGGCGCTGATCACCTTTGAAAGCGCATATTTCTCCGCTGACGATCGAATCGAGCGCCAGCATCTCGATCCGCTTCTGCCCTCGGGGCAGTCCTTTGATAAAAGCGGCGACTCCCATTTTGATCTGATGAGCGCTTTGCAGAAATCGATCCGAGGCTCCGATCCCGATGCGGCTGTGTTTTATCTGGCCGCCATCGTGGAGGGCGGTGATATGCTGGCCGCCTGCAGACGCCTCCAGGTCATCGCCTCCGAGGACATCGGACTGGCCTACCCCATGGCGCCTGCCATCGTCAAGGCCTGCGTGGACAGCGCATTGGCTCTCGGTCTGCCCGAGGCGCGCATTCCCCTCGCCCATGCCGCCGTTCTGCTTGCCACCGCTCCCAAGTCCAACAGCGCATATCTGGCTTATGATGCCGCCGCTCAGGATATCGCCGCCGGCAAAGCTGGCATCGTTCCCGAGCTGTTCAAGGCCAAAAACGCTGACCAATACAAGTATCCCCACGACTATCCCATGCATTGGGTGGATCAGCAGTATCTGCCCCCCAACTGCGGCCCTTACTACACCTTCGGCGAAAACAAGAACGAGCAGGCGGCCAAGGCCTACTGGGATGCGATCAAAAAGAAGAAATAATTCAGATGAGGAGATTTCCCGATGAAAAAGAAAATGCTGGTTGTCGGCATCATGATGAACAATGCCGGCACGGAAAAATCCTTTCTCTCCTTCGCGCAGAATCTCAATTACGATGAATACGACGTGGATCTGCTGTTGGCAAAAAAGGAGGGGCTTTTCCTTCCCCTTCTGCCGAAAAGCATCCGCGTTCTGGAAATGGAGCGATACGGCGATCTCTTCCTGATGAGCGGCAAAAACGCCGTTTCGCTGGTCAAAAAGACCTTTTTCAAGGACGATCCGCTTGTCTTTTTCAAGCTGCTTCCTCACTTCCTCAAAATCGTCCTCTGCCCGAAAAAGCGCACGTCCGAAGCGACCAAAATGTGGATCAGGCTGATGCAGAGCATCCCCGCGCCCAAGGAGGAGTATGACATCGCGCTGGCCTACTGGGGCGACCGCACCATGTTCTACCTCTGCGACAAGGTAAAGGCGAAAAAGAAGCTGGCGTGGCTCCATTTCGACTACCGCTTCCCTGCGAGAGATGACAGCATCTATCTGCCCTATTTCCGACAGTGCGATGCCATTGTCAATGTCTCCGACACGGTCAACAAGGCTTTGGCCGACAAGCTTCCCGAGATCGCACACAAGTGCGTTTGCATGGAGAACATCAACGATCCGAAGCTGATCCGCGATCTGGCTCTCCGCGGCGACACCTTCCCTGACACCCACTTCACCGGCAAGCGTCTGCTCAGCGTCATCCGCATCTGCGAGCAGAAGGGCTATGATTTCATCGTTCCCATCCTCAGACAGATCAAGGATACGGGCTTTGACAACGTCCGCTGGTACATCGTCGGCGACGGCGATCCCGCTCTGGTGGAGGCATTGAAGGACGCAGCCATCCGCGAAGAGGTGGCCGATATGCTGATCCTGCTCGGTCCTACGGTCAACCCCTACACCTATATGCGCGACTGCGACATTTATGTACAGCCCTCCCGTTATGAGGGCAAGCCGATCACCGTCGAGGAAGCCAAGATCCTGCTCAAACCCATCGTGGCCACCAACTATCTCTCCGCAAACGAGCAGCTGGAAAACGGTGAGATCGGCATGGTGGTGGACATCGATCCTTCCGCCATCGCCGACGGGATCTGCCGCCTGCTCAAAGAGCCTGCGCTGGCCGATGCCTATGCCACACGTCTGTCGGAGCGTAAGCTTGGCAACACCGATGAGATCGAGGTTTTCTACCGCATGGCCGAATGAGAAGCGTTTGATTTGTGAATTTTTTGTAAAATCGTGCCATTTCTCTTGCTTTTCGGAATGTGTTTATATATAATTGATATGTTGTGTACCCATGCCTATGGATATACGGCACCATTTCGGAACAGTCCGCTGCGTTGCTCTGCATGAATGTTCTTGTATTTTAAGGAGGGCCATCATGGATCTGATTAAGGCTTTTACCAATGAGCAGTTGAAAGAGAATGTACCGACTCTCAACATCGGTGACACCGTTCGTGTTGCCAACAAGATCAAAGAAGGTACCAGAGAAAGAATTCAGATGTTCGAGGGAACCATCATCGCTCGTCACGGCGGCGGTATTTCCGAGACCTTCACCGTCAGACGCATCAGCTACGGCGTCGGCGTTGAGAAAACCTTCCCTGTTCACTCTCCCAACGTTGAGAGCGTGAAGATCATTCGCAGCGGTAAGGTCAGAAGAGCTAAGCTCTACTACCTGCGCGACAGAGTCGGTAAGGAATCCAGAGTTAAGGAAAACATCTGACAACAGGATGACGAAAGCGGTTCATTGCGAGCCGCTTTTTTCCTTTTTCCGTATCGGATTCCTGTGGAATCCAGAGTTAAGGAAAACATCTGACAACGACATGACGAAAGCGGTTCATTGTGAGCCGCTTTTTTCCTTTTTCCGTATCGGATTCCTGTGGAATCCAGAGTTAAGGAAAACATCTGACAACAGGATGATGAAAGCGGTTCATTGCGAGCCGCTTTTTTCCTTTTTCCTCGCTCAATCCTCTTGACTTTATTCTGCAACCGTATTATAATAATAAGTAAATGATTTTCGAAGGGACAGGACCATCCTCATGCTGAAAACGTGTTTTGACAACGAAAAGTACATTCAAATGCAGTCCGAGCAGATCTCAAAACGCATTCGGGACTTCGGCGGTAAGCTTTATCTGGAATTCGGCGGCAAGCTGTTTGACGACTATCACGCATCCCGCGTGCTTCCCGGCTTTGCGCCCGACTCGAAAGTGAAGATGCTGACCAACCTCGCCTCGGATGTGGAGATCGTCATCGTCATCAGCGCAAGCGACATTGAAAACACGAAGATGCGAAGCGACATCGGCATCCGCTATGACACCGATGTGCTCCGTCTGATCGACGCCTTCCGCGGCATCGGTCTGTATGTGGGAAGCGTGGTCATCTCCCAGTACAACAATCAGCCCTCGGCCGATGCCTTCAAAAACCTTCTGGTCTCTCAGGGCATCTCGGTCTATCAGCATTATCTCATTGAGGGCTATCCTTATAATCTGTCTCACATCGTCAGCCCCGAGGGCTTCGGCAAGAACGATTACATTCAGACAAGCCGTCCCTTGGTCGTCATCACCGCCCCCGGTCCCGGCAGCGGCAAGATGGCCACCTGCCTCTCTCAGCTGTATCATGAATACATCCGCGGTATCCCCGCCGGCTATGCCAAATTCGAGACCTTCCCCATCTGGAACATTCCGCTCAAGCATCCGGTCAATCTGGCTTATGAAGCGGCAACCGCCGATCTTGACGACGTGAACATGATCGACCCCTACCATTTAGAGGCTTACGGTCAGACAACGGTCAACTACAACCGCGATGTGGAGGTCTTCCCTGTCCTCAACGCCATCTTTGAGAAGATCTCGGGCAAGAGCCCCTACCGTTCGCCCACCGATATGGGCGTTAACATGGCCGGCTTCTGCATTTCAAACGATGAAGCAAGCTGTGAGGCGGCCAAGCAGGAGATCCTGCGCCGTTATTTCAAGGCCATGTGCGACAAGCGAAAAAAAGGCAACGGCGACAAGGCCGTGCAAAAGATCGAGATCCTCATGCGTCAGGCCGGCATCACCGTCGATTCGCGCAGGGTGGTGGCCGCCGCCATTCAGAAGTCCATTGACACGGGCAACCAGCCTGCTGTTTCCATCGAGCTTCCCGACGGGCAGATCGTCACCGGCAAGACCAGCGCTTTTCTCGGCGCTGCCTCCGCTGCCCTGCTCAACGCCATCAAGAAGCTGAGCGGCATCGACAAATCCGTTCACCTCATTCAGCCCCACATCATTGAGCCCATCCAGCAGCTGAAGGTCAACCGTCTCGGCAATCACAATCCCCGTCTCCACTCCGATGAGGCGCTGATCGCTCTCTCCATTTGCTCGACCAACAATAAGCAAAGCAAGGAAGCTTTGAGCAAGCTTTCGCTCCTGCAGGGGTGCGAGGCCCATTCAACGGTCATTCTCTCTCAGGTCGACGAGGACATCTACCGCAAGCTGGGCATCAATCTGACCTGCGAGCCTCAATATCACACCAAAAAGCTCTATCATAAGTAAGATAAGGAAAAAAACGATTCAAACCGACCACGCCGCCGATTCCGCTGTGAAGGGCGGCGTCTGTCTCATAAGGAGGTATTTTTCATGTCCTTGAAATTCAGCGAAATGCCGTACAGCCGTCCCGATCTGGAACAAGCGAAAAAGCAGATGAGTGCCTTTGCAAGACGCTTCCGCAAGGCCGATTCCTACGAAGCCTACCGCGCGGTCTATTTCGATCTGCAAGCCCTCGTCCGCGAGATCGACACGCAGTATATGCTGGCGTATGTGCGCAACACCATGAACACCCTCGATCCCTTCTATGCGGAGGAGATCGCGTTCTATAACGAATCTCTCCCCGTCTTCGCCGCCGCACAGAAGAAGGTGATCGAAGCGCTGCTGGCCTCCCCCTTCCGCAAGAATTTTGAAAAGGAATTCGGCAAGATCACAACCAAGACATATGAAAGCGACCTTCTTCTGCAGGACAGAAAGATCATCACCCAGCAGATCAACGAAGCCAACCTTTCCACCGAATATTCGCTGACCGCCGCCTCCTGCAAAACCGACTTCCGCGGCGAGACCTGCAATTTCTACGGTCTTTTGAAGCATATGCAGTCTACCGACCGCGAGGAGCGCCGTGAAGCTTTTTTCGCATGGGCCGATCTGTATGAAAGCGTGTCCGACAAGTTAGACAAACAGTATACCGCGCTGATCCGTCAGCGTGACAAAATGGCAAAGAAGCTGGGCTTTTCCTCCTTCACCCGCTATGCCTATCTAGGCAAGCACCGCTTTGATTACACCGAGGAGGACATTGCCGCCTTCCGCGAGCAGGTGTATCTCCACATCACGCCTCTTTGTGAAGAGATGTACAAAGCACAGGCCAAGCGGCTTGGCATCGATGATCTCCAGCTTTACGATGAAACGCTTTTCTTCCCCGACGGCAATGCGCTTCCTCTTCACGAAAGCGGTGTGATGGTGGAAAAGGCCAACGAGATGTATCACGAGCTGTCAAAGGAAACCGGTGAATTCTTCGACTTCATGCGCGAGCATGAGCTGTTTGACCTGGAAACGAGACCGGGTAAGCATCTCGGCGGCTATTGCACGCATCTGCCGTCCTACGGCGCGCCCTTCATTTTCTCCAACTTCAACGGCACCAGCGCGGATGTGGACGTGCTCACCCACGAGGCCGGTCATGCCTTCCAGCACTTCACCGCCGCCAAAACACAGACCATTGACGACAACATCTCCTCCACCAGCGAGGTCAACGAGATCCATTCCATGGCCATGGAGTTTCTCACCTATCCTTACATGGACAAATTCTTCGGAGAAAAGGCCGATGCTTACCGCTTCACCCATCTCTGCTCGGCACTGGCGGTCATCCCCTACATCGTGTGCGTGGACGAATTCCAGCACCGTATGTACGAGGATACATCCATTACTCCGGCGGGACGCCGCCGCATCTGGCGCGAGCTGGAGAAAAAGTACATGCCTTGGCGCAAGTATGACGGCAACAAGTTCTTGGAAAAGGGCGGCTATTGGATGCAGAAGCAGCACATCTTCCTATACCCGTTCTACTACATCGATTATGCCCTCGCCCAGCTTTGCGCGTTTGAGCTGTACGGAAAGGCGAAGGACGATCCGCAGGGCGCTTGGGAGCAGTATATGCGGCTCTGCAGAGCGGGCGGCAGTCTGGGCTACTTCGACCTGCTCAAGGAAGCCGGCCTGCACAATCCACTGAAGGGCAATAACGTTCGGAACATGATCGCCTCGGTGAAAAAAGAGATCCGACAGGGGATCAAGGCCTACCAATAAGAATAAAAACCAAACAGATAAGGGCACTGCCAAAAAGCGGTGCCCTGTTTTCTTATCATGGCGACTGTCTGCCATGCCTTCTCACTTGCGCTTCGAACCGACCTCGAACTCGATCGCCGTATCTTTACAATACAGCCGCCTGACCGGGATGAAGCCAATACTCGGAGAGGCAGTCCGCGCCCGAAAGACGCTCGCGCTTTTTCCCCTTGAAGCGAAGAACGCGGCTTCTGCAAGACAGATTGACGGCGATGGTCCGCTTGCCCCGCCGGTAGACCAGCATACCGCCCGAGGCATACACGATGCGGTATTCGCCGGCCTTGAAGTCGGACAGCCCTTTCCGCAGCTTGCCCAGACGGCGGACAAATTCGATCAGCTCCCGATCCTCTCTGCCCCACGGGTAGGTGACGCGGTTAAAGGGATCGGAAAAGCCCTCAAGCCCTGCTTCATCCCCGTAAAACAGGCAGGGGATGCCCGGCATGGTGAAAAGGATCACATAGGCCAGCTTCAGACGTTCGATCGCTTTTTGGCGCTGTTCGTCCGACAGGCGGAAAATTGCCTTTTCCCCGTTACTCATCCCCTCGCCCCGTTCGCCGCCCAGCAGCGTCAGAATGCGGATGGTGTCGTGCGTGGAGAGAAAATTCATGTTGCAGTCCGACACGCATTTGGGATAGTGTGAATAGAGCGCGGCGGTGCTTTGCGCAAAACGCTGGGCGTTTCCGCTCATCACAAAGGCAATGATCTCCTCGCGCAAAGGATAATTCATCACCGCATCCAGCTCATGCCCCCACAGATACTGCTTCCTTGTACCGTAAGCGATCTTGTCCGAGGCGTCCTCCCAGACCTCGCCCAAGATCAGACTGTCGGGATTGACTGTTTTGGCCCGCGCCCGAAGCTCGCTTAAAAACGAATCGGACAGCTCATCGGCCACGTCCAGCCGCCAGCCGTCGATGCCCTTTTGCAGATAGCGGGGCACGATCCCGCCTTCGCCTAAGAAATACTCACGGCAGCTTGGCTCATTCTGATTCAGCTTGGGGAGAATGCCGATCCCCCACCAGCAATCGTAATGCGTCGGGTACTGCGAGAAGGTGAACCAGCTGTGATAAGGGGAATTCTTGCTTTGCGCGGCACCCGCATCGGCATACTGCCCCCGTTGATCGAAATAACGGCTGTCGCTTCCGCAATGGTTGAACACGCCGTCCAGCAGGATGCGAATTCCCTTGCTGTGCGCCTTTTCGATCAAATGCGTCAGCGCCCTGTCCCCTCCGAAGCGTTCGTCCACATGCTCGTAATCGGCGGTGTCATACTTGTGGTTGGAGGGCGAAGCGAAAATCGGGCTGAGATAGACCGTGTCCGCGCCAAGCGAAGCAATATAATCCAGCTTTTCGGCAATGCCCCACAGATCGCCGCCGAAAAAGGTGTCGTTGGCAAGCGGTCCTCCCTCTTTTTCAGGATATTCGGGGCAGGCATACCAGTCGGCGATCTCCCGCCCGTATGATGCGCTTTTGACTTTTCCCGAACGGCTGAAGCGGTCCACGAAAATGTGATAGAGAATGCCGCCCTTGAAGCGGTCGGGGGTGGTGAAATCCTTGTCGTAGATAAGCAGTCGGAAGCAGAAGCCGTTGATCTCGCCGAACCAAAGTCCTTTTTCGGTCATGATCTCGCACACAAAAAGATCGTTTCGTCCCTCGCGCCCCTTCCACTTCATCTCATATGCCTTCGCTTCCTCCTCACCGTCTCGCCTCAGATGCAGAACGGCTCTCGCGTCACGGTCGCTGTGAAAGAGGATCGAAAGCGTTTTTTGCTCTTCAAAGGCGGAAAACAGGCTGACATCCCGCCCGCTGATTTTTTTGGTGATATATCTCATCTTTTTTCTTACTCCAAAGGCTTGATGTGCCAGATCTGCTCGGCATATTCGCGCACGCTTCGGTCGGAGGAAAACACGCCCGAGGTGGCGATGTTCATCAGCGACATGCGGTTCCATTTTTCGGAATTGGTGTAATCGGCATCGGCCACAGCATGGACGGCACAATAGGAATCGAAATCGCCCATGCACATATACGGATCGGGAAAGCCGCTTCCCGTCAGATAATTCTCGATCATCTCAAAGCTCTGACCGTTGATGCCCCTTTTCAGACGCTCCATCACTCCCTGCAGCCGCAGACTGCTCCGCAGAAAATGTCCGGCATGGTAGCCCTTGCGCCACAGCTCATCCACCTCATTCTCATTCATGCCGAAGAGGTAGAAGTTCTCCTCGCCTGCCGCCTGCCTGATCTGCACATTGGCACCGTCCAGCGTTCCCACGGTCAACGCGCCGTTCATCATCAGCTTCATGTTGCCTGTGCCGCTGGCCTCCTTACCGGCCAGCGAAAGCTGTTCGCTGATCTCGGCGGCGGGAATGATCCGCTCGGCCAGCGAGACATTATAATCCTCCAAAAAGACCACCGACAGACGCTTGCTCAGCCGCTCGTCCTTTCGGATCTCCTCTCCCAAATGGTAGATGAGGCGGATGATCTCCTTGGCAATGTCGTAATTGGATGCCGCCTTGGCCGCAAAGAGAAAGGTGCGCTTGGGACCTGTCGGCTCGTCGAACAGCGAGAGAATACGCAGAACATTCAGCAGCTGACGCTTGTATTCGTGCATGCGCTTGATCTGCACATCAAAAATCGCCTCGGGATCGATCTGTCTGCCGTGCACATCCTTGATATAGGCAGTCAGCTTTTCCTTGTTGGTTCGCTTGATCTGTTCGAGCTTCTCCAGAACCGACTTGTCCTCACGGAAGGCGATGAGGTTCTCCAGCAGCTGCGGTTGTTCGCGGTACTGCGGACCAATGGTCTGATCCAAAAGCTCGGAAAGCGCGGGATTGGCACCGCAGAGCCAACGGGTATGGGTGATGCCGTTGTTGACGTTGGTGAACTTCTCGGGCTCACGCTTGGCAAAGGCATGGAAGGTCTTTTTTTTCAGAATCTCCGAATGCAGCTCGGACACACCGTTGACCTTGTGCGAACCGATCACGCTCAGATTCGCCATCCGCACATGACCGCCCGAGAGAATACGGCACTCCTCTCCCGTATCGGGAAAGCGCGCCAGATACCGTTCGTCCATTTCCTTTAAGATGGAATAGATGCGAGGAAGACGGATGGCCATGATATCCTCCCGCCAGCACTCCATCGCCTCGGGCATAACGGTATGATTGGTATAGGAAACCGACTGCGTGGTGATCTCCCATGCCTTGTCCCAGCCATAGTCATAGTCATCCATCAGGATGCGCATCAGCTCGGGGATCACCAAAGCAGGATGGGTGTCATTGATGTGAATGGCATTCTTTTGAGCAAAATTGTCAAGCTTGCGGTAGAGCTTCACATGGTCGGACAGAATCGACTGCAGGGATGCGGAGCAAAGGAAATACTGCTGGGACAGGCGAAGCAGACGCCCCGACACGTGATTGTCCGGCGGATAGAGCATTTTGGAAATGGTCTCGGCGTTGGTGTTCTCCTGCACCGCCTTGATATACTCCCCCTGAGAAAAGAGGCGCATATCGATCTTCTCCGCACTCTGGGCGCGGAAGAGACGAAGCAGATTCACCGCCTTGCCATTCCGTCCGCTGATCATCATGTCATAAGGCACAGCGTCGATCTCCTCGGCGTTTTCCAAACTGACACGGTTTTTTCCGCCCGACCAGTCCTCGCGCACCCGTCCGCCGAGGTATACACGGCAGCTCTTATCCTGACGGGGGATCAGCCACACCTCGCCGTGCGGAAGCCAGATGTCGGGCTTTTCCAGCTGCTCGCCGTCAATGATCTTCTGCTTAAAAAGACCGTATTCATAGCAGATGGAATATCCCGTTGCGGGATAGGAAAGTGAGGTCAGCGAATCGAGAAAGCAGGCGGCCAAGCGCCCCAAGCCGCCGTTTCCAAGGGCGGGATCGGGCTCGCAGGCATACAGATCCTCCAGCGAATAGCCGTAGCGCTTTGCGAACTCACTGCACTCCTTTTCCAGCCCCAGATTGATCAGATTGGTTTTCAGACTCTTTCCGATGAGAAACTCCATGCAGAGATAATGGACACGCTTGGCGCGCTGTTTTTTCTCCTCCGAACGGAACAGACGCCTCTTTTGCGCCATCAGATCCTTCACGCAAAGGCTCATAGCCGTAAACATCTGCACATCCGTCGCCTCAGGCGGTGTCACGCCGTAACAGCGGATCAGTTTGGATACGATTTCTTCCGAAACAGACATTGTTATCACTCCTTTTTTGCTTATTCTGTCCGAAGAAAAGGCAAATCATGCAGAAGCGCTTTGTGAGGAAAACAAAAGATCCCTCCGCAAAAGGCAGAAGGATCGTTTGTATGTTGTTGTACTTATTTATCTTGCAATGGCCTTGATCATGGCAATCAGATCATCGGTGTCCGGAGCACCGTTGTTGTTCAAATCGGAAGCCAGCAATTCCCAATAGCCGGCCGCGAATTCCTCCAGCATCTGACGGACGCGGAGCAGGTCAAGAACATCGCACGTGCAATCGCCGTTCACGTCTCCTGTGACCACGATGTACGCTTCGTCAAGAACGGTCGTTCCGTCGGAGGCAAGAAGCTTGACCACATCGCGAGTCTTCAGCACGGCATCGCCGGCAAGCGTGTTTCCTTCGCTGTCGGTGAAGGCAAGCTTATCGGTACCGAAGCAATCAGCCAGCTCCGCCGCGGTGTAGCCGACCGGGATGCCGCTGATGTATCCTTCTTCAAAGGTCAGCGCGGCAGAGGCATTCGCTTCCAGCGTGCAGGACAGCGGAAGATTTTGCTCATTTACACCGTCGCCGTCGGAATCCAAACGAAGCGTGACGCTGTCCAACCCATTCTGACGAAGAGTGGCCGTCATCGTTTCGGAAACGGGAACATCGTTCACAACGCGGAGAGCCGTCTTGCCGCCTGCGGGATCGTACGAGCGGTGCTCAATGTCCATTGTTCCCTCGCCAACGCCCACGATGCGGACATCATAGCCCTCCACAAGGTGGATATACTTGCTGTATTCGCCGCTCTCTTCCTCGCAGACATAGAAATCACCGTAATCGGTGTAGGCAACGCTCTCCTCTCCATCCTTGACGGTGTGGACAACTTTGCCGTCGCTGTCGAGAATCTCGATGTCAACCGGGCAGGAGATGCGGATGGCTTCAAAGTATTTCTTCTGCTTCATCAACGGAATCAGATCATAGCCGCCTATTTCCTCTGCCGTACAAAGAAACGTACCTTTGGAAAAAAACGAACGGTCGCGTCGAATGTAGACAATCGGATATCCGTTGCAGGAGACGGTAATAAAATCATCCTCCGGATCGGAATAGGCATGTATCACATCCGAAGAGGAAAAGCCGCAAAGGATGAGTCGATCATCTCCCTCGCTGTCACTGATGGTATCAATACCGTCGCCTTTGTAGTAAATATAGGTATTGTTGTCAGTGTTGTAACTATCGATGGTATCATTGCCGCGTCCGCCGACAATCACATCCCCCCCCTGGATGATGTCATGACCGTCACCGCCGAAAATTTTTGTTTTCGTATGTGGAATCGTCCTGATAGTATCATTCTCGCTTGTCCCGAGAATAATCAATTCCGAAGATTTCAAAAATTGCAGAGTAACATTGGTAGGAATTCTTGAACTGTACGTACCGGTTAATTTCAGCATTCCATCATATTCTCTTATCAGCAAAGAATTCAGCGAATGGGGAAATTTTCCTTCAATTCCGTTGTGAATACGCTTCGGCTTTACGTTTTCGGGCCAGTTGCCGACCATGGTATCCTCTTTGTTCACGTGTGCGATGAAGGAATAATTGTCAATTCCCGTAAAATGCTCGCCCATTTGTCTATCATAATACCAATAGGCAATGTCCAAAAAAGGAGCGGAATTGAAGCTTGTTCCCATCACATCGTGACGCGCGGCAACGATATCGCAAAGACCGCCTCCCAAGGAATGGCCGGTCACAGCAATGTTGGTCACATCGCTGTCATTCAAAACCGAATCTGCAAACCGCAATGCCTGCGAAACCTGTGCACCTTCGCCTCCAAAAATCATGTATACATCGTTATCCAACCAGTCGGGATCATTGAGCACAACGTCAACAGGGTGATCCCCCCAAGGCGTTGAACCGCGATAGGAAATCACCGTTTCACCATCGTTGTTCATAAAGGAAGCAGCATAAAAACCGGATGATTCAAACTGCAAAATGCTGTCAATATGCCAGTTTGCCAGATCGGCAAACAATTCGTTATAACGAATATCGGTATCATCCCAGAGCTTGCCCCATAGGCCGCGTTCGTTCAGATACTCGCAAACCGTTTGGCCAATTTGAAGATCCATATACACCAAGGAGGAGAAAGCCAGATAATCCACATCATCCAGTTCACTGAGCGAGCAGGTCGGCTTTTCAGGTTCGATGGGTTCGATGGGCTTCATGGTTGCCGGATCAAAAGGGGTGGCGTTATAAACCGTGTCAGACGGACTTGTCCAGGTCGGGGTGGCCCAGCCTGTTTTGTTCTGCAAATAATAAATGGTGGCAAAGGGAGTCTCGTCATCCTCCCACGTCGTCGGCACATTGCCGTAGAAGAACCACTCCCCCTTCCCTTCGCTGTTCTTCGGGAATGGCTTGCTCGGAAGCACCGTGAGCGTGGAGGGGATCAGCACGCGTCCGCTCATAGCGGTACAGCCATAGAATGCAGACGCTCCGATCTCGGTAACTCCCTCGGGAAGCACAAGATCGCCTGTCAGCGAGGTGCACTCATAAAAGGCCTTTTCGCCGATCCTTTCAATGCTCGACGGGAAAGACAGTGTTCCTGTGAGCTTGCGGCAGTAAGAAAAAGCACCGACCTTGATCTCCTTCAGACCGGCAGGAAATATCAGCGTGCCCGTCAGACCGCCGCAGTCGTAAAAGGCGTAGCCGTGAATGGTGTCGATCGAAGCGGGAAGTTTGACACTTGTAAAGCCCGCGCAATAGCAAAAGGCCATGTGATTGAGGTCGGTGACCGAATCGGGAATGACAAGCTCTCCTGTAAAACCGCAGCCTCGGAAAGTGCAGGAGTCGATCACGGTCAGCTTGTTCGACAGCGTAAGCGTACCGTTAAGACCCAAGCACGCATCAAAGGCATAGTAGCCGATGGTGGTGACGCTGTCGGGGATGGTTAACGAACCGGTCAGACCGCTGCAGAGTCGGAAGG
This sequence comes from Oscillospiraceae bacterium, assembly GCA_015063795.1. Classification (GTDB taxonomy): domain Bacteria; phylum Bacillota; class Clostridia; order Oscillospirales; family CAG-272; genus SIG694. The sequence goes on along the minus strand of SVTL01000001.1, from coordinate 392,230 downwards.
CATAACTACCGATCTCGGTCACGCTGTTCGGGATGGTCAGAGTACCGTTAAATCCGCTGCAGCCATCGAATGCATTATATCCGATAGAGGCAACGCCGTTTGGAATCACAAGTGAGCCGGTCAAGCCGCTGCAGGAGGCAAAGGCATAGGGACTGATCTTTGTCAGCTTGCTCGGCAGGGTGAGCGTGCCCGTCAGCCCGGTGCACCCCTGAAAAGCGGCGGAATCGATCCTGCGGATGCTGTCGGGGAACACAAGGTTTCCCGTCAGATCGGTTCGGTCCTTGAACGCATTGCCTCCGATCGCGCTGACCGGATATCCTCCGAGCGTGTCGGGAATGGATAATGGACCGGCACCGCCCTTGTACCCGGTGATGATCGATGTGTAATTGCCGTAATCGGAGATCAGCGTGTAAACAAAGCCGTTTTCCTCAAAGGTGACCAAAGCCGAAGCAGACAGCGCCAGCGAGAAAAACAAAAGCAAGGCAAGCATAGGAACAAACAAAAATCTTTTCATGATTCTTCCCTTTCGATTTTTAATCAAAAAGATATTATCTTACTTATTATAACAAGATTTGTTTTTTCTTGTCAAGAAGATAAGGTGAAATCCTTTCACTTTAACGCAATTTGGCGAACAAAAGCATTTTTTAAACGCCGCATCCCTCACACCACCAATGGACAAAACAAAAACACCGCCTTTACAGGCGATGTTTCCGTTTTGTGGTGGAGATAAGCGGGATCAGAACTCAGCGGTTCGCTCCCGCACACCACCAATGGACAAAACAAAAACACCGCTTTTGCAGGCGATGTTTCCGTTTTGTGGTGGAGATAAGCGGGATCAGAACTCAGCGGTTCGCTCCCGCACACCACCTCGTCAATACAAAAACAAAACACCGCTTTTGCAAGCGATGTTTCCGTTTTCGTTGGTGGAGATAAGCGGGATCGAACCGCTGACCTCTTGAATGCCATTCAAGCGCTCTCCCAGCTGAGCTATACCCCCACGGGAATATGACGTCCAAGGTGGACTTTGGTGGGGACAACTGGAATCGAACCAGTGACCTCATGCATGTCAAGCATGCGCTCTAACCAGCTGAGCTATGCCCCCAAAGTGATATTATTCTACCATATTGTGCCCCTTTTTTCAATTCTCATTCAGCACAAAATATACTTCATATTTCACCATTCTTTTGTGCATTTCTGCCATATTCGAATCGATTATTGCAATTTCCACCTTAAAAAACGTGAAAATCATCGACAGAAAACACAAGCGGGGAAGAACCGGATGCCCTCCCCCACGACCTTTTCTTTGCTCAATCGCTGCGCCGCTCGGTAAGGATCGCGCACAGCGCGAAAACCGACGAAAAAACGATCGGAATGAATTTGAGCGACATGAGAAAGAGATCGAACACGTCGTCAACAGACCAATACAAATGGAACAAAATGGAATACCGATAGTATAGAAACTCAAAGGCATAAAGGGCATTCCGCAGTTCGGACGGCAAAAGCACCAAGAGAACAACGGCAGCGGCAAGGCAGAGCGTTGATGCAACCATCAGCGGCCGTTTGATGCGGATCAGATGGATCAGCATGGCAACAAATGCCGCTGCCAACAAAAGCAGAGCCGCCAACAGAGGAAGACCGTCGGCAAAGCGCTCAGCGGTGAAAAGATACTTCAAATGGTAGCCGCCGCCCGCCAGCACCTGCGCATCGGCAAACACAGCGCGGATGGCAATGGGTGTCAGTGTGACGAGGCTGAAAAACAGGAAAAGCAGAGAGAAGAAGGGGAAAATGCGGCGGGTGATGGCACGATTCAAATCGGTTTGACTCATGGCGGAGTCCTCCTTTGGAAGAGTATGAACGGAGGCCGATCGGCGAAGCTCGGAGGCAACGGCAAGATAATCGGGTACGCATTCGTGCGGGATCCTCTCCAGATCCTGCAAAATACGCTTTTTGGCTTCCGCTTCCCTTTCCATCTTCTCCATCTGAGCGCGGAGGATGGAGGGGATCCGCTCAGGCGATTCCTGCATGGACCTGATATCGGCGATGGAAAAATCCGCCTTGCGAAGCGTGGCGATCGCATCAAGAGCGGTCAGATCCTTTTCCGCAAAATCAAGTGACCGCCGTCCGGTGTAGCTGCTCTCGGAAGCAGGCGACAGCAGTCCGCTGTCAATGTACAGGCGTACCGCACGGTCGGTCAGCCCCGTTTTCTCGCAGACCTCTTTCATTCGCATACGATCAGCTCCTTTCGCCTCGATTTTACTCTTTCACCTTAGGTAAATGTCAAGACATTTTCGAAAATTTTCATTCAAAATTCGAACTTGACAGGTTATGTGTCTGAACCGGTTACGGTATAGAATCCGTAATGGACTGTCCCACCCCATGTATGAGACAGGTTCCATTCGGCAATGACTTCATACACAAAGGCACCCGTTTTCAGCTCGATTTGGTTCGCAGAAACAGGAATCGTCTCCCCCTCGGCATCATATTGACCGAAGGAGTCCCCGTCAAAGCAGCGGATCGTCACCTTGTCGGGCAAGGGATCCCAATGTAAAAAGGCAATCGCAGATTCGCCAACAGACGAAAGCACCAATGGCGTCATATACGCTTTGCTTTCCAAAGGATGCGAGCTGTCGGCCTGAAAGCCCTGCCCCGTACCGTCCGCATTTCGGTATGTCCAGGAAGTTGTTCCCATCAAAGCCTCAATCTGCTCTTCACCGCAGCGTACCGTTAAAGCGGGCGGAGATTTCACAAGTGTGTCCCTTTCTTCGAAGCCGTGATCGGGAATCGCCTCCTCAAGCGAAACAACTTCGATTCCGAAAAGATAACCGCGATACGAGGTGATGCCGAAAGGGAGATCCTCGGGCATAAAATTCCCCTTTATCACAAATGAATAGCCAAGACCGACATAATCTCCCGAACCGCCGTCATCGGCAAGCTCTGTTCCAATGCAGAAAAGCGGGAAGCGGCCATGCTTTACCATCAAAAAATCAACGGTTGCAGCAGCAATCCAAAGAACGGCGGCACACAGAATGCCAATCCAAATCATCTTCTTTTTCACAGCAATGCCTCCAATTTCTTGTGACGATTTTTTGCTTGTCAGACGGAATACATCGGACATTTGTTCCACAGAAGAAAACGGCGCCGAAGCGCCGTTCACGAACCGTTATGAGTCAGTCAGCCGTTTTCGCGTTCGCCGAGAATGACGCGGTACTCGTTATAGAAGGAGGTGTAAGTGCCATTGCGGATTTCGGCGCGGATGCGTTCCATCAGGTCATTATAGAAATAGAGATTGTGCAGAACGCAGAGACGCATACCCAGCATCTCACGAGCCTTGAAAAGGTGGCGGATATAGGAACGGGAATAATGACGGCAGGCAGGACACTGGCAATCCTCATCAATGGGACGGGGATCGTCGATATACTTTTCATTGAGAACATTCATCTTGCCCTTCCAGGTAAACAGATTGCCGTGACGGGCGTTGCGGCTGGGCATAACACAATCGAAAAAGTCCACGCCGCGGTAAACCGCCTCAAGAATGTTGACCGGTGTGCCCACACCCATCAGATAGCGCGGCTTGTCATAGGGCATATGGGGCTCAACCGCATCGATGATGCGGTACATCTCATCCGCCGATTCACCCACAGCCAGACCGCCGATGGCATAACCGTCCAGATTCATTTTGGCGATCTCCTTCATGTGCTCGATGCGCAGATCGTCATACGTACCGCCCTGATTGATGCCGAACAGCATCTGATCGCGGTTGATAGTGCGGGGCAGACTGTTGAGGAAACGAAGCTCATCGCGGCAGCGCACCAGCCAGCGGGTGGTTCTTTCCACCGAGCGCTTGACATAATCACGGGGCGCGGGATTTTCCACGCACTCGTCAAAGGCCATGGCAATGGTGGATGCCAGATTGGACTGGATGCGCATGCTCTCCTCCGGTCCCATGAAGATGGGCTTGCCGTCGATGTGGGAGGCAAAATAGACGCCCTCCTCCTTGATGCGGCGCAGCTTGGCCAGCGAAAAGACCTGGAAACCGCCGCTGTCGGTCAGCACGGGGCGTTCCCAATTGAAAAACTTGTGAAGTCCGCCCATTTTCTTGATCAGCTCATCGCCGGGACGGATGTGAAGATGATAGGTGTTGGAAAGCTCCACCTGACACTTGACCTCGCGCAGGTCCATGGTGGAGATGCCGCCCTTGACAGCGGCGCTGGTGCCGACATTCATGAAGACAGGCGTTTCGATATCACCGTGGACGGTGTGAAAGGTACACTGTCTGGCTCTTCCTTCGGTTGCATTGATCGTTAGCATTATGATAAACCTTTCTGTTTGATATTGTAATTACGACCGCTTGAAGCGGTTGTCCAGCCATTGCTTTGTGATCTCAAAGGCAACGGGACGTCCGTGCGGGCAATATTTGATGTTGTCCAGCCGCAGAAGCTTGTCCACGATGTATTGCAAATCCTCATCGCTGTGAACACGTCCTGCCTTGACCGCCGCCTTGCAGGCGGTTTGATAGATGGCTTTTTCGAAGGCGATCTGTCTTGAAACAGAAGCGTCACGCCCCGCGATCAGATCCGCACACATCTGCTGGAAGGTCATCGGCGCCTCGGAAACGGCAAGATCCGACGGGATCTGGATCAGCTTGACGGCGCTTTCGTTTTGAACCGGCTCATAATCGAAGCCGAATTTGAGAAATTCCTCACGGTACTGAACGGATGCAGCCAACTCCTCAGCCGACAGATGGGTGCGGAGAGGCATCATTAAGATCTGCGAGGAGACCTTCTGCCCGTCCATCCTCTTTTTCATCTCTTCAAACAGGATGCGCTCGTGGGCAGCGTGCTTGTCCACCATCAGCATGCGGTCGGGCGTTTCGACAACGACATAGGAATAGAACACATCGCCGACGATCTTGAACACCGGTGCATTCTCCCGTTCGTCCAGACGCTCGGGGATGGCGGGCTCCGCTTTTTCCTCCGCTGACGGTGCGGTTGCGATCGTGATCGGATTGATCTCTTCCCTCTTCACCGTTTGGGCATCCGGCTTTTGCGGCAAAGGCGGTGTGACCACCGGCTTTTCGTTTGGAACGCTCGGAGCAGAAATCGAAGAAACGGGCATCGGCTCATCGTCCGACGGCGGGATGATCGGCATTGGCTCTGTTGCGGCGATCGCTTCCACCGTTTGGATCGGTTCTTCTGCTTTGATTGACTCTGCCTGCGGCATCGGGTTCGGCTCTGCCCGCTCAATGGGCACAGAGGGTTTGCTCTGCGGCGGAGCCGATGCCGGTCTTTCATACAGAGGCGCATACGGCGACTCTGCCTTCGGCTTCTGCACGGTGCGGTCGGGGAGCGGAACAAAGGGAGAATCGATCTTCACCGCCTCCATCTCGCTTTTCAGCGCTTCGTCCAGCTCGATGACCGGTCTGCGTATGCTCTCCATCAGCGTGGAACGCACCGCCGAATAGACCGAATCGAAGATCAGCCGCTCATTGGAAAATTTGACTTCCAGCTTGGCGGGGTGTACATTCACGTCCACCAAAGCAGGATGAATGCGCACATTCAGCACGCAGACAGGGAATTTATCCTCGGGAATATAGGAATCAAAGGCCTGCTCCAGGGCTGCCGCGACGGTGCGGCTCTTGACATAACGGCCATTGATAAAGAAATTTTCAAAATTGCGGTTCTTGCGGATGTTGGAGGGCGAGCCGATGTAGCCGTAAATTTCGATGCCGTTGGTCATACCGCCGACGCGGATCAGATTCTTGGCAAAATCCCGTCCGAAGACCGCATGAACGGCATTGATCAGCTTGTTGTCACCCGGCGTAGAAAAGCGCAGATTGCCGTCGGTGATCAGCTTAAACGAAATTTCGGGATGAGAGAGAGCCATTTTCTCCACCACCGCACTGACCGAAGCCGTCTCGGTGGCATCGGTTTTTAAAAACTTCCGTCTGGCCGGGACATTGGAAAACAACTCCTCGGCGATGATGGTCGTTCCCTCGGCACAGCCCGCATCGGTGACAGTGACCTCTTCCCCGTTTTCGCAGCTGACCAGCGTGCCGACCTCATCCCCCCTGCATCTGGTCATGATGCGGAGCTTGGAAACAGCGGCAATGGCCGCCAGCGCCTCCCCGCGGAAGCCAAGCGTGAGAATGCTGTCCAGATCGCTTGCCTCGCGGATCTTGCTGGTGGCGTGCCGTTTGATGCAGTTTTGCGCATCCTCCCGCGACATCCCGCAGCCGTTGTCGGTGACGCGCAGAAAGGCGATGCCTCCCCGCTTGACCTCGACGGTGATCCCGGTCGAGCCGGCGTCAATGGCATTCTCAACCAGCTCCTTCACCGCGGAGGATGGTCTGTCCACCACTTCACCGGCGGCAATGAGGTTGGCAACCGCAAAATCGAGAACTTGAATGTGTCCCATGCCTGATCGGATTCCTTTCCTTTGTTGTTTAATCCAGCGTTTTTTTGATCTGGAAGAGGAAATTGAGCGCCTCCATCGGCGTCATCAGATTCACATCGGTGTTTTTCAGTTTATCGATGACCTCCGCTTTTTTCAGATCATCAAAAGAGATGTTCTCCTCTGCCCTCTCCTGCTCAAGCACGCGGGGCTTGGCAGACTCGGCCTCGATCTTGGCCAGAATCTCCTTGGCGCGGCGGATGACGGCGGTGGGAATGCCGGCCAGATTGGCGACCTCGATGCCATAGCTGTCATCGGTGCGTCCGCGGACGATCTTACGCAGGAAGGTGATGTCATCGCCCTTTTTCTTGGCGGCAATGTTGTAGTTAACAACGCCGGTCTGCTCCTCTTCAAGCGTGGTCAACTCGTGATAGTGTGTGGCAAACAGCGTTTTGGCGCCGATCTTTTTGCCCAGCGTATATTCGGCCACCGCCTTGGCGATGCTCATGCCGTCAAAGGTGCTGGTACCGCGGCCGATCTCGTCGTAAATGATCAGGCTCCGCCGTGTGGCATTCTTCAAAATGTAAGCAACCTCGTTCATCTCCAGCATGAAGGTGGACTGTCCCGAAGCCAGATCATCGGAGGCACCCACGCGCGTGAAGATGCGGTCGACAATGCCGATCCGCGCCTCTTTGGCGGGAACAAACGAGCCGATCTGCGCCATCAGCGTGATGATCGCCACCTGACGCATATACGTGGATTTACCTGCCATATTGGGGCCGGTGATGAGAAGCAAACGGTTGTGATTGGTGTCAAGGAGCGTGTCGTTGGAGACAAAATAGCCATCGGACACAAAGCGCTCCACCACCGGATGGCGCCCCTCCTTGATGTCGATCACATCGCTGTAATCCACCTCGGGGCAGACATAGTGATTCTTCACCGCCACATCGGCCAATGAGATATACACATCCAGAAGCGCCAGCGCGTTGGCTGTCTGCTGGATGCGCTCGCTTTCGGCGGCCACCTTTGAGCGAAGCTCCTGGAAGAGCTCATATTCAAGGCTGCAGAGCTTGTCCTTGGCGCCGAGGATGGTGGCCTCCAGATCCTTCAGCTCCTGGGTGATGTACCGCTCGCCGTTGGCCAGCGTCTGCTTGCGGATGTAATGGGGCGGAACCTCAGACAGGTTGGATTTTGACACCTCGATGTAATAGCCGAACACGCGGTTGTATCCGATCTTCAGATTCTTGATGCCGGTCTCCAGCCGTTCCTTGGCCTCCAGCTGATTTTTGAAATCCTCGCCGCCGGTCATGATCGTGCGAAGCTCGTCCACCTCGGTGTGATAGCCCTCACGGATGAAGCCTCCCTCGCGGATCGAAAAAGGCGGCTCGTCCACAAGCGCTGTGTCGATGAGCGAGGAAACATCGCTCAGAAGATCGAGAGAGGCACAGAGATCGGCGATCTCCTCTTCTTCGCAGCGCTCCAGCACCTCATACACCTGCGGAACCAGCTTTAATGTGTTGGCAATGGCGCGCAGATCCTTGCCTGTGGCTGTTCCGAAATTGACCTTTGTCATCAGCCGCTCCAGATCGAGAACGCCCTTGAGAAGATCGGCGGTCTCCTCACGGAGCATATAATCCTCAAAAAAAGCGGTGACCGCCTTTTGGCGGGAGAGGATCTGCCTGTCGTTGACCAGCGGAAACTCCAGCCATTTGCGGAGAAGTCTTGCTCCTGCCGAGGTTTTGGTGTGGTCTAGCACCCAGATCAGAGAGCCCTTCTTTTCCTTGCTCCGCATCGTTTCGGTGATCTCCAGATTGCGGCGCGTGTTGGAATCGATGGACAGATATTGGTCGCTTTCGTATACATTCAGCTTTTTGTTGAAGGTAATATCGGTCTTCTGCGTCTCCTCGATGTAGCCGAGCAGCGCACCGATGGCCCGCGTCAGCTCCACGCTGTTTTCCCCGTCGGGCAGGCGTCCGTAATAACGGATGACAAGCTTGGAGGCATCCTCGATCCCGAAACGGTGCTCGGCGCTGTCGTTGACAAGGCATCTCAGGCGGTCCTTGACATAATACTCCAGATCGCGGGAGACCGAAAGAGGCGAATTGAGCAGCAGCTCACGGGGGGAATAGAGACTCAGCTCGTTGATCAGCCGCTGAGCGATCCCCTCGCCCTTTACCGCTGTGGCCGACACCTCGCCCGTGGAGATGTCCGCAAAGCAGAGAGCGGCAGTCTTTTCGCCCAGACAGAGCGAGCAGAGGTAGTTGTTTTCCTTCTCGTTGAGCAGAACGCCCTCAAACACCGTTCCCGGCGTGACGATGCGCACCACATCGCGCTTGACAAGCCCCACCGCGGAGGCGGGATCCTCGGTCTGCTCGCAGATGGCCACCTTGAAGCCCCTCGCCACCAGCCGCGCAATGTAACCGTCCGCGGAATGAAAGGGGACACCGCACATGGGCGCGCGCTCCTTTTCTCCGCAGTCACGCCCGGTCAGCGTCAGCTCCAGTTCCTTGGATGCTACCTTGGCATCGTCAAAAAACATCTCATAAAAGTCACCGAGACGGAAAAAAAGGATGTGGTCGGGATACTGCGCCTTGAATTCAAAATATTGCGTCATCATGGGTGTCATGAGTCAATCCTCCTCAAGCTCACCGAACAGGGCGAAGGTCTCGGCTTTTGTAATCTTTATGCGGACAAAACGACCAATCAGCGAATCGCTTCCTTTGAAATGGACAAGCTTATTCTGCTCATTGCGGCCGGTAAGCGTGCTGTCGTCGGTCTTGCTTCTTCCCATCACCAAAACCTTCTGCACACTCTTTTCACAGCGGTCGTTCTTTTCCTTGGAAATGCTGTTCTGCAGCTGAAGCAGCCGCTCAAACCGCTCCTTTTTCACCGCTTCCCCGATCTGGTCCTCCATCGAAGCGGCAGGCGTCCCCTTTCGCGGCGAATACAGGAAAGAGAAAATCGAATCAAAGCGGACAGCCGAAAGCGCTTCCAGCGTTTTGGCAAAATCGTCCTCGCTTTCACCGGGGAAGCCGACGATGATGTCGCTGGTCATGGCCAGGTCCGAAATGCGCTCATTGGCATAAGCGGCAAGCTCTTGGTATTGGGCAAAGGTATACACACGGTTCATTCGCTTGAGCACGTCATCGCTTCCCGACTGCAGAGGCAGATGAAGCTGATGGGCAATGTGTCTTCCGTCTGCGATGGTGTCGATCAGCTTTTTGGAGGCATCCTTGGGGTGACTGGTCATGAAACGAATCCAGAAATCGCCCTCAATGGCGTCGATCTCCTTCAGAAGATCGGAAAAATCATACGGACGCTCCAGATCCTTGCCGTAGGAATTGACATTCTGTCCGAGAAGCGTGATCTCGCGGCATCCGGCCTCCACCAGCGTCTTGACTTCCTTGACCACATCCTCCGGGCGGCGGCTGCGTTCCCTGCCCCGCACATAGGGGACGATGCAGTAGGTGCAGAAATTGTTGCAGCCGTACATGACCGAAACATAAGAGGAAAAGGCGTTTTTACGCTTGACGGGCAGTCCCTCGGCGATGGTGCCTTCGCTGTCGGGGATCGAGAAGCTGCGCTTGCCCCCGTCCAGCCGCGCGGAAAGATACTCGGGAAAGCGGTAGAGCTTATCGGTTCCGAAGAGAATGTCCACATAAGGGTATCGGAACTTGATGTCGTCCCGCCGATGCTCCTGCGAGACCATGCATCCGCAGATGGCGATCTTCATCGCAGGATTGGCGGCCTTCAGGTGCTTCAGCTGGCCTGTGATGGAAAGCGCCCTTTTTTCGGCATGCTCGCGCACCGCGCAGGTGTTGATCACGATCAGCTCGCACTGTGCGGGGTCCTCGCTCTCGCAATACCCCATCTCGGTAGCCAGCCCTGACAGGATCTCGCTGTCCGCCTCGTTCTGCTGACAGCCGAAGGTCAGAATGTGGTAATAAGGCGGTCTTCCCTTTTCCGCGGTAAAAGCCGCTGTTCTTTTTCGTATTTTTTCGATAAACGCTCTCTGTCTGTCAAGCTCTTTTTCGGAGACAAAGCGCGAATGCTGTTCTGCCATGCGTCAACCGTTCCTTTTTCAATGGATTTTTAACATACTTCAAAATGCTTGATGTATCGAATATCCGCTTCGTTTTTTTGAACATATCTCTCCAATTGTGTCAGATGGGAAACCAGGATCCAGCGGATGTTCTGTGCGGAAAAATAGTTTAAAATATGATATAAGCCTTCCGTTCCCTCTTCATAGGCTGTGCTTTGAAAGGTTTCGTTGAGAAAAACGAGAGCGCCTTCCTGCAAGCTTTCGACCATAGCGGCCAATTCCCGCACCTCCTGCTCAAAGCGCCCTGCATCGTTGCCCTCGCAGAACTCCTTTTCCGCCTCGGAAAACTGCGTTGCGATCTGCGAGACCAAGGGGAGAGCTGCTCTTTCACAAGGAATCGGCAAGCCTGCCTGCGCCAGGATCTGCATGGTTCCGATCGAACGAAGATAAGAGGTTTTTCCGCTGCCGTTTCCTCCGAACAGCAAAAGCCCGCCCGCTTTTTCAGACAAAGCAAAATCGTTTGGGACAACCTCACTCGGATTCGGCTTTGACATCAGCAGGTGCAGGTCGTAGAGCTTGCTGACGCTTATCTCCCCGCTGTCGGTAAAACGAGGATAAGAGAAAGAGATGTTCTTTTTCTGCAAGGCATTCAGATAGGCGATCGCGACATCATAAAAAACCAGATCCTCGGCAAGAAAAGCAAACGCTTCGAAAACTTGCTCTGACAAGCTCTCAAAAAGCCTCGACAGATCGGAAAAAGCCGCAACGGAAAGCTCCTCAAGCAATCCGTCCTTGTCCGGATAAACACGGGCACAGGGAAAGGATTCTTCTTCTTTTCTTTTAAACAGCGAAATCCCCTTCTTTTTCTGATCGGGATCGCTGATGCGAACAAAACGGTGATCGATCGATTCACATGCGCAAAGCCGTCCGTCTTCGTTCAGAGATATTTTGAAATCCCAGAAATCGTTTTGGCTGAAACGTTCATATTTTGAGCAGAAGACAATCAGCTTTTCAAAAGCAGGCGAATCCGCCATAAGCTTGCATTCTTCAAGGAAGGCAAGAAGCCCCTCTGATTGCAGATCGCAAGCCGACAAAAGATCGCTATAGGCCTTGACGAACAACAGCGCACGCTTGAAGGAAATTGCTTGCAGCTGCAGGATGTTTTTCGAGGCCAAAGACGATGCTGTCCGCTCCGATTGCATGCGGTATTCTTCCCTGCCTGCGCTTTTCTGCGATTCTTTCAGCGCCTCAAAGCGATCGGTCAAAGAAATCAGCTGTTCCAGCAGGGATGGATTTTTCTGAAAATCCTTTAAGATCTCCTGCCTGTAGCGGATCTCCTGCCGATCATCGGTCAAGCACGCCAGCACGGACAAAAAGCTTTCCCGTTTTTTTACATCCGCACAGATATAGGCAAAGGAGCGGTCAAGAGAGAAGCGATAGAGGGTTCTTTCACCGGCAGCTTTTTTCGCCGGAGCGGCGCTCTCCCGATGAAGGAGACAAATGGTCATGCTTTTTCCCTCCTTGCCGCAAGAGACCGTTTGTCAAGACGGTATTTTTTCAAAATGTCCAACGCATAAGACGAAGCCTTTCCCTTTGCTTTGGCAATGCGGAAGGTACGCTTGTTTTCATCGGATAGATCCACTTCCGCCGAAAGAATGGGATGATCGAGAGAAAGAACGTCATGAAAATGCGTGACATACAGCCCGAAATGCCCGTCTTGTTGAATCTGTTCCGCCGCTTTTTTCAACAGCTCAAAGCCTTTGGCTTCGTCGGTGCCGCTATACGTTTCGTTGAAAAGCAAAAAGACGTTTTTCCCTCTTGCTTCTTCCAACATCTCATCTGTCCTCTGCTTTTCCTCGTCCAAACGTCCGACCGAATCAAACCGTTCGTCCTTCGGAAAATGGGTATAAACCGCATCAAATGGGAAAATCTCGGCCGATTTTGCAAAAACGGGACAGCCGGACAAAAAGAGAAGCAGATTGATTCCCACCGCACGCAGATAGGTCGTTTTGCCGCCGCCGTTTGCTCCGATCAGAAAACCGAACGGTTCTTCCTCGGTAAAATCGGCATCATTCGGGACGATGGCATCGCAATGTTTCGCCAACAGCGACACATCATACAGATCCTTTGCCGCATAACGACGCTCTTTGGAAATGGTTGGCAGGCAGTGTGAAGCGCAGATCTTCTCTGCTTTTTCAACAAGGGTACGGATCTCAAGAAAGAATTTGATCTGACCGATATACGAAAGCGGCTCGCGGAAATCCACATCGGCACATCGATCGATCAACGCTTCGATTTCTGCCGTTTCCTCCTCGTAAAGCCGACACACGGCATCGGAGAGAGCGCGGTTGATCCTGCGCTTCAGCTCTTTCTTGTGCGGAACGGTCAGACCGATCTCTTGTGCGCAGGCGCCGATCCGATCATATTCACTTACGGCCTCACGATCGGGCGTGAGCCAATTTTTATCAGAAAGAGACAGCAGCCCCACGCGCATCTTTTCAAGAAGAGCGTTGATCCGTCCCTCTGTTTTTTTCAGTTGAGAAACAAGATTTTGCTTTTCCACGGATGTATAAAAATCGGAGATATCCTTTAGCAGGCTTCCCGAATCCGAAAATGCAGTCAACTTCTCACAGGCTGTGAGATAAGAAGCGAGCAGTTGGGCAAAGCAATGGTACCGATTCAGAGGAATATCCGCTTCGTTCAACCGATACAGGGAACGTTCTGCGTCCGTCAAAGCCGAGCATGCCGTTTTGAGCCGATCGATGTTTTCGCCCTTTTCAAGGAAAGCAAACACGTCCAAGCGGCGCTTGATCTCACTTTCTCCGCAGGGGTATTGCAGAACCGAAAGCGTTTCCCTGCTCAACAGCCGATCCAGCTGCAGATCGGAAATCACATCAAGAGGAATCGGATGGTCTTTTTTGACATGTAACAGTTTGGGTACCGTTTTCATCGTGCATGCTCCAGATCATTCAACAGACAGGGCAAGGAATCGATCTCCATGCCGTTGACAATTTCTCCCGCGCCGACAATGGTCTCGTTTCCGCGAAGAGAGCGGCGGCGGATCTCCATCGAAACCGGATGGACCAACAGGATGCGGCGAGGCGTTTTGATCTCCCATTCGTTTCGGTAGCGAAAGCGAAAATCATAAGATGGCATTGCTTTTGCCTTGCCGTCGATCGGAAAGCGCACAGCCGAGGCATCATAGGAAAGAAAAGCGATGAACCGTCGGATAAAATAACTTCCGTCCTCATTAAAAATCAACGTGCAGAGCCGCTTCGGCATTCCGAACAGCTTGACGGCAAACACTTCGTTCGCGCCTTCAACATAAAAATCGCATGAAGTTGTCTGCTTTGAGCCGAGGAACCAGAAAAGGTGTGTCTTATGCAAAGCATGCCCTTTTTTCTTACATACTGTTTTGATTTTTCTCGCCAATGCTAATCTCTTGTACAAGCATCGCAGATAAGGGTAAGCGATCACAACAAGCACAAGGGTGCCAACAGCATACCAGAACAACACTCTCACCTCTTTTTACGTCAATTTTCATATCAAATTTTGATCGAAAACTATCTTTACTTTACGCTCTCTCAGCCTCGCAGATGGCGGCGTGAAGCGCGTTTTTGGTGGCGGATACACGGATGTAGTCCCGTCCGTTGTTGCGGATGCGGAGCTCTTTTGCGAACGTACCGGCCTTGCCGCTGACGCCGATATAGACCAGCCCCACAGGCTTTTCCTCGCTTCCTCCGTCGGGGCCGGCGATGCCAGTCAGCGCGATCCCGATGTCGGCATTCATCCGCTTCTTCACGCCCTCGGCCATTTCCATTGCCGTCTGCTCGCTGACCGCGCCATATGTCTCCAGCGTATGAGCCGAAACGCCGAGAAGCTGCTGCTTGACCTCATTGGCATAGGAGATCACGCCGCCGTCAAAAACAGCGGACGAGCCGCGGACATCGGTAATCGTTTTGCTCACCATACCGCCCGTGCAGGATTCGGCAACGGCGATCTTCAGTCCCTTCTCCTTCAGACGGGCGACCAGCGCCTCCTCCAGCGAGGTATCCACGCCGTAGATGCAGGCTCCCACCTCGGTCTGTCGGATGCGCTCGATCATCTCATCGCACAGAGATGCACAAGCCTCTTTGTCGCTGCCCTTGGCCGTCACGCGGAGGCGAACCTCGCTGTCCTTGGCGTAAGGCGCAACGGTGGGATTTTCGCTGGTCTGCATGATGTCATCGACAATGGAGGCCACAGTCGATTCTCCCATGCCGAAAATGTTGATGTTCCTGCTGAAAAAGACCGACTCGGTAAACTGCGACAGATACGGAATGACCGCATTGTCCATCATCGGATGCAGCTCTCTGGGCGGACCGGGCAGAAGAATGACGATCTTGCCCCTCTCCTCATCCTCCACCGCCATGCCGGGAGCGGTTCCGCAGTCGTTGTCAAAGACCACGCTTCCGTCGGGGATCATGGCCTGCTTGCGGTTGTTGTCGGTCATTTTGATCTTGCGGCCGGCAAAATAGCTCTCCAGCCTCTGAAGGGAGCGCTCGTGCATATGAAGCTCCCTGCCCATCAGATCGGCAACCGTTTCCTTGGTCAGATCGTCATACGTGGGGCCGAGACCGCCCGACATGATGATGCAGTCGGCACGGTCAAGAGCGTTTTTCAGATAGTAGCGCAGGCGGTCGGGATTGTCGCCCACCACCTCCTGATGGTATTGGTTGATGCCCATCTCCGCCAAACGGGTGGAAATGTAAGCGGCGTTGGTGTTGATGATGTCGCCGATGAGGATCTCGGTGCCGACGCAGAGGATCTCGGCACTTTTTACGCGATAGCCTTGCTTCATGTTGTGTTTCTCCGTTTGCTGATTGCCGTTGTTTATCGGTTCTCTTTGAAAAATTCGATCTGCTCGCCGTCCGGTCCGTAGACAAAGGCGATGGTGATGTTCAGCGGGACCTCGGAGGGAACGGTCACATCGGAAGGCTCCTTCTTCGGCTTTGCTCCTGCCGCGATGGCATGATCATAGGCAGCCTGCACATCCTCAACGGCAAAGGCAAAATGCGGATAGGCACCTGCAGGTGTCGTGATCTCGCCCTGCTTGGCGCCGCCGAACAGCTCCAGACAGCCGTTACCGAAATCGATCATGGCCGCACGGGTGCCGCTTCCGGCATTGGTCCAGCTGCGGTACACGCGGAAGCCCAGTCCCTCCGTATAAAAAGCGACCGATCGGTCGATGTCCGACACATTCAGAGCGATGTGGTGAAATCCGATGCCATACAGTCCGTTCATAAGTACATTCTCCTTCAAAGCATATTGTATTTTGAAATCATTGCTTCTCTAAAGTATATTTATATTATATTATCATTCTTTCCTATGTTTTGTCAAGACGGAGCGTGCGAAAAAGATGCGATATGAGGTGCTCGGTTCATTTTTCTCAAAAGAAATTCGAAAAAGATATTGACAAACCGCCGTAAATGAGCTATAATAGCAAAGTACTTGGAGGCATAGCTCAGCTGGTCAGAGCGTACGGTTCACATCCGTGAGGTCCTGGGTTCGATCCCCCGTGTCTCCACCAAAGCAAACAAATCCGAACGGCTTCGTTGTAACGGAACGGTTCGGATTTGTTTTTTTGTTTATCCATATGACAAACACCGCCGAAAGCGACCAAACGGTTCCTCTCGGCGGCTTGTTGTTAAGCGGATGCATTTCCCCGTTAGGTAATCCATAAAAATAAATATTTGAATCTCTTTCTTCAATTTTTTACGAAAATATGGTATAATGAATACGAGTTAAACGCGCTTATTTACTGCAGACTGAATTATCAACCGCCTAATATATCGTGGTGTATAAATGCGTTTATAGTTGAGTTAACGATTTACTATATTTAATTTTTGAATGTTTTCTGCTATAATGTGATCAGAAAGAGTAGCTACGATCTTTCAATTGAACAATGAAAGAAGGAATGAATATGTTGAATTTTGGTCAAAAAATTAAAAAGCTGCGCACGGATGCAGGCATGTCGCAAGTTATGCTTGCTGAACACATTGGTGTTTCGGTTCAGTCTATATCCAACTGGGAATGTAACAACACAATGCCGGATATATCTCAAATTGTTCCGCTTGCGAGCATCCTTTGCGTTTCAACCGATTATTTGCTTGGAGTCGGATTTGACGAGAAAGCCGATCATGAAACACTTCTCCGCAACGTGAATACTGTTTGGGCCAATTATTCTGTCAACACCAAAGAAAACAATGCCGATTTGTTAGTCGCCAATCTTTATAAGGAGTATCTGCGCAAGTATCCTACCGATTATGAAGTAAAATATAAATGCGCATTAGCTTTATATGATTATCTCTTGGTAGTCAAGGTAAGAGGAAGATTCCATATTGAAGCAGATACCTATGAATCAATCTACACTCAGTGCAAATCAATGCTTTCTTCGATTTGTAACAACACCCTAGTTATAGAGCTTCAGATAAATGCCAATCAGTTGATGATCAGGCTTATGCTCTTGGACGATAACTTTGATGAAGCTCTACACTTTGTTGAGATGCTCCCGGAAACATGCGGAATAAAGAACGCGGCACAAAGCAAAGTGTTGTATGCCCAAAAAGCGATTGACAAGGCAAATCAAGCGAAATTGGTTGCAGACAAAGAAAAATGCTTGGATTACTTGAGAGCATTGTATGAAAGTGTGAATTCCGATGTGTATGAGACAGGCAAATCCATTTCGATATTGGAACACGCCGAAAGTATTGCCAAAACGGCAGTATCTTTGTATTTGGATGCAACAACTCTTGACGTTAATTCTTATGAAAAGATGCCCTATTGCTATTTGATCACATCATACACTATGATGTGCAAAATGCATTTACTGAATAATGATTACGATGCTGCATATACAGCACTTGACAAAGCCGCAAAAACTGCGTGTGAAATGTTTGCATGGGTAAAAGGAAAGACAAAGGATAAAGAAATTTTGGCAGATTACAAATTCTTTGCTGAGAAAACACCTCATTGGGCATATAGCTTTAGTGGTTTGTATTCAAGTGAAGATAATGATTTCACAAAGTCGGAACGTTATAAAAACGCAGTTAAAGAAATCGAGAAAGTTCTTTGTGATGCTTAATATTTGCACGTTAAATTAACAAGTCTATAAAACAAACACCGCCGAAAGCGACCAAACGGTTCCTCTCGGCGGTTGTATGATTGGTATCGATTTGTATGTGTCGTAAGACCTTATTTTCAGACTTCAGAGTGCTTATTGATTCAAATATGCCAGCCATTCCGACTTCAAGTTTTCATAACCTTTCCCGAATACCGATTCAACATCCTGCGTGCGATACGCTTCGAGAACCTTGCTGATGCCATAGGTGTCGGCAAGATAGGTTATCAGCGAGCTTGCCTGCTCATAGGTCAATTCGCTTCCTATGGACGTGCATTTCTTTTTGTTCACCAGCTCATAGGCTTCGCCAAGCGTTACATTTTGAAAGCCTTCAAGCTCCAACGATGCGACAGTGTCGATGTACAAGCGCAGATCAAAGCGATCGGCAGAATCAAGCTTGCCGCCGCGTGCGATATACCGTTCATAGATCTGTTTGTGCATCTGAGCGCTTTGATCACCGGAAGCGGCACGCTCATCGAAATAACCCTGCTTTGCCATCATCATCATTTGCATATGCGACAGCGCGATCTGATCGTTGAAGCCCAACATTTTTCCGAAATAATTGCAGATTCCCTCGCTCAGCCAGATGTTGTCATTCCTGGTGATCCCCATTGCATGCAGTGCCTCGTGAAGCGTTGAATAACCGTCGTTGATATACATGCTGCCGTCAGCATAAACGGTTTTCGAGTAACCGCTTCCATCCAAGGTCATGTAAAAATGGAAATCGCGGTCGGTATCCAGTCCGTCGCTTAACTTGTTAGCTTTCAGATACTCGATCATCTCAAAAAGGCCGGTCGTACTGTAATAGAGAAATCCGTGATATTGCGTCGGGCTGCCCGCACCGAAATCCTTGAAATAGTAAGTCACATTGTCAAAAGCGATGATATACTTATATGTACCATCCGAGGAAAACACCATGGAAGCAAGCAGAGAGTCAATCGCCGGCGGTTGTGAGTATGCGGTATCGAGTCCGAGCGATTTCAGGTATGTGCTCTTATATTCATTGCGTTTTTCCAAGTCAAGCAGAGCATCCGCGCCGTATTCATCCGCGATAAAACGGAACAGCGCTTCTGCCACTTGGACTGTTTTTTCCTTGTCATACGTGAAAAAATGATCGTATAAGGTGAGATATGTCATATTTGAAGGTACAGCAAAAAAGTCCTTCAAATCCTGCACGGATTTGCCACTTTCGTATGCTGACAAGCCGTATGACAGCCACTCTTCACCGCTTGTGCGGACCTTTGCAAACCGATCGGGAGCAGGCTCTGATATATCGGTTGTTGTATCCGCTTTATCCGAAGTATCAATAGGATGCGACTTCTCGGGTGCTTGCCCGCAGGAACCGAAAAGAACTGTTGCAAGCAAAATAGCGGATACAATGGCAGATAACTGTTTCATCTTGATTCTCCTTTCAGCGAAACATACGCGCTGTATCTTTCGTACATGTCTTGAATTTTATCCCTAAACGGCTCAAAGATCGGATTTTTCAGCATTTGTCCCAGCTGCTTCCGGCAAGTCCGCTCAAACGGTGTATGATTCGGAAAAACGGTAGCATACAAAAGCTTTGACTTGTTTTCCTTCTCGTTTTCGTTCATGTGCCGTTCCAACATCATAAGAATGCGGTCGATATATTCCGATGCCTCATCCATTTGGCCTGTTTTCATGTAGATTTTTGCAATGTCATAATAATCCGCAATCAGCGGCGGATCGTAAAATCCGGAAAATTTGCCGTCTAAAACCGTCTCATACAGCATTGCCGCCTTTTTATAGTAAAAAAGCTTTTCCTGCAGAGGCATATCCGGCAAGATCAGCTGCCGTACCGAGCATTCCGTAAGATCGACCGTGTAAATGATGTTTTTCAAAACCTGCGATCGGTATTCTTCACCGTCCATGACAAACTTCGCGTATACCTCGCGGCTATGGCGCAAGGACGGCAATTTTTTGTAATAATACGTTCCTTTTTCCCGAATGTCAGGATCCTTCGATTCGGAACAAAGCTGAAGCATGATTCGATAGATCTCATTGCGTTTGTCATCATCGGTACAGCACTTTTCAGCGTGTTCGGCAAGAGAGATCATTTTTTTCACCCGATCGTTGTCATAGAGCTTTTTTCGGTATACATGAAGCATAACATCGGCATAATTGTCGTAACGATCGGGATTCAGCTCGATTTCATGAATCCATGCCTGATATACGCCCTCCCAATCCTTTTTCTCATGCAGGGCATGAATCTTCTCGACAAATTCTTTTCGATGCTCCGTGCTCCACACCAATTCCATGTCGAACAAGGAATCGATCGAGCATTTGAAAAGCAGGGCGATTTTGGGCAAAAGAGCAATGTCGGGTGACAGCAAGCCCCGTTCCCACTTTGACACGGTTTGAGAGGACACGCCAAGGTGCTCTGCGACAGCTTCCTGCGTCATATCGCGTGCGGTTCGCAGTTCTTTCAGTTTGTTTTTCAGTTCCATAAAAATCCCACCCTCATGTTCGTTTTATGATAACAGCATGATCATGATCGGTTTTATTATATCACAATCGGTATCCGTTGTGAACAGACAATGTGGCACAGAATTGTGTCTGTTTTGTATGAGACACCACACCAAAACCGCCGCGAGCAACCAAACGATCACTCACGGCGGTAAACTTTTTCAGACCTTGACACCCCACATACAGAGAGGTGTTTTTTCGTTGGGAACAATCAAATTTATGAAACCTTTTCTTTTCCTGCGCGTCTGATGTATCACAAAGCCATTTTTAAGGAGATGATTCCCATGAAGAAACGTATTTCCTTTTTTCTCGTGCTGCTTCTGATCGGTTCGCTGTTCTCCTGCGCTCGGAGCGTTACAGACGACAGCGGCATGTCACAAGCGGTCGGGACCGATGAAAACGGATGCTATTTTTTCACCGCCAAGGTGCTCTCCTGCACGGAATCCTCTCTGCTGGTGGAAAGCACAAGCAGCAGCGGCGGCATCCGCGAGGGAGACCAAGTTTCTGTCAGCAGACAAGGCTTGAGAGACGAGGTGAAAAAGGGATACAGCATCCTGATCTTCTTTGACGGCTTGGTGATGGAGACCTATCCGCTTCAGATCAGCGGTGTTCATGAGATCCGCTCGCTCACAAAAGAATAAAGAAGTCCAAAAAGAGCGTTCACCTGCATGGGAGACGCTCTTTCCTTATATATATTTTCATATTACAGCGACAGAGGAACGGGAGCATCCAATGCCATCGAATCGGGTGTCACCAGACAGTCATAAGCCAAGATCATAACGCCGGACGCTTTCGCCTCGCGCAGGACATCGGCAAAGGCCTTGTGCGTTTCATCGTTGGGCGAAAAGGTGTGAACCCCTTTCATCTGAACGACAAAGAGCAGATAGGCACCAAATCCCTCCTTCACACATTCGATCAGCTCCTTGACATGCTTGACGCCGCGCTCGGTGGGCGCATCGGGAAAGAGGGCAACGCCGTCCCGCTCCAGCGTCACGCCCTTCACTTCAATATAGGAAATGCTTCCGCCGTCATCCACGGCCAGATCAAAGCGTGAGCTTCCCTTTTGCACCTCGCGGCGAGCCGATGCCTTTTGTGAGAACAGTCCGCTGCTTAAAAGCCATTCCGCTGCCGCCTCATTCGGGGCCTGCGAATCGATGTTCACAAGCAGGCTTCCCCGTTCGGTCTGCTTTTCGACGGCGATCAGATCATACCGCGTTTTGCGCGCGGCGTTGCCGCTGTCCGACAGCCAGACAACGCTTCCGGGCAGAAGAAGCTCGCCGCACCGTCCCGTGTTTTTCACGTGGACGGTCTCTTCTTTTCCATCAATGTCAACTCTTGCCAAAAAACGGTTGGGGCGGGCAAGAAAACGCCCTTTGATCACAGAAGCATAACGCATATCAAAAATCCAGATACCAAAAGACAGCAGTCTCGTCCTCATAAGGCTTTCCCAGATGGCGGTAAAGCGAGGTATTGACGCCTCCGATATGCATTCCCTGCTTTTGAAAGAAACGGGAGGCAAGCAGGTTGTTATCCTGACTTTCAAGGGAAAGCCCGCGCAATCCCTTGCTGAGAGCCCATGTGCGGGCATGGGACATCAGCTCGCTTCCCACGCCCTTTCCGCGGTGATCCGCTGCCACCGCGATGTCCTCAATATGTGCATACCGATTCCACGCCCGTGCGATCAGGATCTGCCCGATGCATCGGTTTGCTTCATATGCTAAATACAGGATGCGGTCCTCGCTGTCAAGGTAGTCGGCGGGCAAGGCTCCGTCGTAGATCGGATACCGCTTTTCGGCGGCCGTTTCAAACAGACATTCCTCGCTTGTCCAAACACCCTCTTTATAGTTCAGGCGGAGGCGTCCGAGGATCGGAAAAGGATCGTTGGCAGTGTGAACGTCGCACAGACGCTCGGCGGTCAGCACTTGGATCATCATGCTTCTCCTTTCGCAATGGTTATGACCCATCATACCACATTCGGAGCAAAATCTCAAGAGTTTTTTCCTTCCGTCCGAGCCATAAAAATTTTTGAAAAAACTTTTGCAAAAGGTATTGACAAACGGGAAAAAATGTGTATAATTGTAATTGTTACAAGATAGTATTGATTCCAACAAGTTACATCTTGAATTTCCGACACATTGAAGAGGTGATCTCATGACCGCGGTTTTGACTGTTCCTCGCGTTTGTAAGGAAGAGCACACCGTTTTCCGATGTCCTGTCAGCGCAGTGGATCGAATGCCTCATCCGTCTGTTCGGCATACCGGCAGACGGCATAAGCTTCCCGGCCGTGGCGCCGATCCGTGACTGTGACAAAATTTTTCCTCTGCAAACAGCTTATCCTCTCTTCTTTTCACAAAATTTTATTCAAAAATAGCGTAAAAAAATATATTTTTTAAAGTTTTTACGGCTCTTAACTATCAAAAATTTTGTATTAAAAAAAGCCGTTGACTTTTAAATGTATAAAATTTATACTTTATATGTTAAGCTATGCTTTTTATGCGGAATTGACGGATCCGCATTCAAAAAAGGCGCGATACTGCTGTCCGTCACGGCAACAACATTATCATTAATTATGCAAACCGACGCCCAAGCGAGGCGGCGGATTTACAGTAAGGAGTAATATCATGATGCACAACAACTGGAATGGCTTCAAGCAGGGTGTATGGCAGGACGAGATCAATGTCCGCGACTTTATTCAGGCCAACTACACCGAGTACAAGGGAGATTCCTCCTTCCTTGCCGGTCCCACCGATCGTACCAAAGAGGTTTTCAAGAAAGTTCAGGCTCTCTTCACGCTGGAGCGCCAGATGGGCGGCGTGCTGGATGTTGACACCAACACCATCATCTCGCTGACCACCTTCGGCCCCGGCTACATCGATAAGGATAAGGAACTGATCGTCGGTATGCAGACCGACCGTCCTCTCAAGAGAGGCGTTAACCCCTTCGGCGGCATGCGTATGGCCAGACAGGCCTGCGAGGCTTACGGCTACAAGCTGAGCGATAAGATCGAGGAGCAGTTCCGTTACTGCACCACCCATAACGACGGCGTTTTCTCCGCTTACACCGACGAGATGCGTGCTGCCCGTAAGAGCCACGTCATCACCGGTCTGCCGGATGCTTACGGCCGCGGCCGCATCATCGGCGACTACCGCCGTGTTGCCCTGTACGGTGTTGACCGTCTGATCGAAGAGAAGAAAAAGGATAAGGCTAAGCTGGCTGAGGCTGATCTCAATGTCGATCAGATCCGTCTGGCTGAAGAGCTCTCTCAGCAGATCCAGTTCCTCGGCGATCTGAAGAAGATGGCTGCTATGTACGGCTACGACATCAGCGAGCCTGCAGGCAACGCACGCGAGGCTGTTCAGTGGACCTACTTCGCTTATCTGGGCGCCATCAAGGAGCAGAACGGTGCCGCCATGTCCCTCGGCCGTGTCACCACCTTCTTTGATATCTATTTCGAGCGCGACTTTGCCAACGGCACTCTTACCGAGACCGATGCTCAGGAGTTGATCGACGATTTCGTAATCAAGCTCCGCATTGCCCGTCACCTGCGTACCCCTGAGTACAACGAGCTGTTCGGCGGCGACCCCATGTGGATCACCGAGGGCGTCGGCGGTATGGGCGAGGACGGCCGCACGCTGGTTTCCAAGACCTGCTTCCGTATCCTGAACACCCTTTACACCCTCGGCCCTTCTCCCGAGCCCAACCTGACCATTCTCTGGTCTCAGAACCTGCCTGAGGGCTTCAAGAGATTCTGCGCCAAGGCTTCTGCCGACACCGACTCCATCCAGTACGAGAACGACGACCTCATGCGTCCTCGCTTCGGTGATGACTATGCCATCGCCTGCTGCGTATCCGCTATGAAGATCGGCAAGCAGATGCAGTTCTTCGGCGCTCGCTGCAACCTGGGCAAGCTGCTTCTCATCGCCATCAACGGCGGTTATGATACCACCAGCCAGATGCACATCGGTCCTCAGATGCCTGTCCTCGAGGGCGACAAGCTGAACTACGAGGAAGTCAAGGCCCGTTACGACATTTACATCGAGTGGCTCTCCAAGCTGTATGTCAACACCATGAACGTCATTCACTATATGCATGACAAGTACGCTTATGAGAAGACTCAGCTGGCTCTGCACGACACCAACGTTGACCGTCTGATGGCCTTCGGTATCGCCGGTCTGTCGGTTGTCGCCGACTCTCTCAGCGCCATCAAGTATGCCAATGTCCGTCCCATCAAGGATGAGGCCGGCTTCATCACCGACTTCGAGACCACCGGCAGCTTCCCGAAATACGGTAACGACGACGACCGCGTTGACACCATCGCCCGCGATCTGTCTCACCAGGTCATCACCGAGCTCCGCAAGACTCCTACCTACCGCAACGCTACCCACACGCTGTCGGTTCTGACCATCACCTCCAACGTTGCTTACGGTAAGCACACCGGCGCAACTCCCGACGGACGTCCTGCCGGCGCAGCCTTCGCTCCCGGTGCCAACCCCATGCACAACCGCGAGGAGAACGGTGCTCTTGCCTCCCTCAACTCGGTTGCCAAGATTTGCTACGACGACTGCCGCGACGGTATCTCCAACACCTTCTCGATCACGCCCGACACGCTGGGTAAGACCGAGGACGAGCGCATCACCAATCTCGTCTCCATCCTCGATGGTTACTTCGGCAAGAACGCTCACCACATCAACGTCAATGTGATGAACCGTCAGACGCTGATCGATGCTTACGAGAATCCGGAAGCTTATCCGAACCTCACCATCCGCGTTTCCGGTTATGCCGTTAACTTCTGCAAGCTCTCCCGCGAGCAGCAGCGCGAGGTTATCAGCCGTACCTTCCACGAAACCATCTAACCATGAACGAAAAAGCGTACACGGGAAAAATACATTCTCTTCAAACCCTCGGGCTGGTCGACGGCCCGGGGGTACGCTTTGTTGTCTTTTTTCAGGGCTGTCCGCTGCGGTGCGGCTGCTGCCACAATCCCGACACCTGGGATCTGAAGGACGGCAAGGAGATCACCGCCGAGGAATTGGCGGAAAAGGCAACGCATTACCGCACCTATTTCGGGCATGACGGCGGCGTTACCGTTTCGGGAGGCGAACCACTGATGCAGCCCGGCTTTGCTGAGCGCTTCTTCCGTCTTTGCCACGAAAACGGGCTGAACACCTGCATGGATACCTCCGGCTGCTTTTGGAACGAGGAGATCAATTCTCTGCTCTCCCACACCGACCGCGTTCTTCTCGACATCAAGTATACCAACGAGGAGGACTACCGTCAGCACGTGGGCTGTGAGCTGTCAAAGGTGCTCTTTTTCCTGCAGAAGCTGGATGAGAAAAAGATCCCCACCACCATCCGTCAGGTCATCATCCCCACCATCAACGACAACGAGGACAACATTCGTGCGCTTGCGAAGATCGTCAACAAGCATGACTGCATCGACAAAATCGAGCTTCTTCCCTTCCGCAAGATTTGCCAGGTCAAGTATGACAGCCTGTCCCGCCCCTTCCCCTTCGCTCACATTCCCGAGCCGAGTGAGGAGCTGATGGACAAGTTGAATGCCTTGATCAAAGAAGAAACGCATCTTGAGAAAAAGGAGAAAACGTTATGCTGACTGTTGGAAGCAAAGCCCCCGATTTCACGCTGGCCGATGCCGAGGGAAAGCTTGTTTCTCTTTCCGATTTTCTCGGCAAGAAGGTGGTTCTGTATTTCTATCCGAAGGACAACACGCCCGGCTGTACCCGTCAGGCCTGCGCCTTTGCCTCCGCTTATGAGCGCTTCCGCGCAAAGGATGTGAAGGTGATCGGCATCAGCAAGGACAGCGTGGCTTCTCATAAAAAGTTCGCTGAAAAGTTTGATCTGCCTTTCATTCTCCTCTCCGATCCCGAGCTGACCGCCATTCAGGCTTACGGTGTCTGGCAGGAGAAAAAGATGTGCGGCAAGGTCTCCATGGGCGTTGTGAGAACGACCTTCCTCATTGATGAAAACGGTTTGATCGAGCAGATCATGCCCAAGGTCAAGCCCGACACCAATGCCGAGGACATTCTCGCTTATCTCGAATAAAAAAAACGGAACGTATGGTTTGATCCCTGCGTTCCTTCTTCTTTTACACGATCTCACAGACAAATATGAACAAAAACAACCACCAAAGCCAAAAAAATACCTATCTTCCCTATTTTCTGCTCTCCCTTGCCGCAGGCATGCTGACGGGAGGGCTGATCTTCCTTTTCAAATTAACTGCCGCACAGGTCGTCTCACTCTCCGAAATGCTTTATGCGCTTGTGCGTTCTCAGCCAATCTATCTGGTGCTTCTCCTTCCGGGAGCGGCGCTGATCGGTCTTTTGGCGGCGTTCATCCTGCGCTTTGAGCCCGATTGCCGCGGCGGCGGTATTCCTACGGCCATTGCTCTTCTGCGCGGACTGATCACCTTCCGCTGGCTGCGGAGTCTTCTCTGTCTCTTTTCTTCCGCCATGCTGACCTATTTGGGCGGTGTCCCGCTTGGCAACGAAGGCCCGAGCGTGCAGATGGGAACGGCGGTCGGATGCGGAACATCACGGCTGTTCGCCAAACAAAACCGCGCTTTTGATCGGTATCTGATGACAGGAGGAGCCTGCGCTGGCTTTGCCGCCGCCACGGGTGCTCCGCTGACGGGTATGTTTTTTGCTTTTGAGGAGGCTCATCGACGCTTTTCACCCATGATCTTTATGGGAAGCGCCATGTCCGTCATTGCAGGCACCGCCGTCATGCACGGGCTTTGTGCGCTGACCGACACGCCTTTCGCTGTTTTTGAGCTGACCTCTCCCGCAACGCTTCCCCTCCGCCACCTGTGGGCAGCGATTGTGCTCGGACTCATCGCCGGACTGGCCGCCGTCGGCTTCACAAGGCTCTATCGTCTGACGAGACAGGTTATCCAAACAAGACTGTCACGTATCCCCTTTACGCTCCGCATCGTTCTGATTTTTGTTGCGGTCGCACTGGTCGGCTTTCTTTCCTCTGACAGCATCGGATCGGGGCATCACCTTACTCAACATCTGCTGGAGAAAGCGGACATCTGGTATCGGCTGCTGTTTATCCTTGCTGTTCGTGTTCTGCTTCTCGTTGCGGCCAACAATTCGGATGTGACAGGCGGACTTTTCGTCCCCACACTGGCGTTCGGGGCGGGAATCGGCTCGCTCTGCGCATCCGCCTTGATCGCACTGGGATTGCTCCCTGCTTCCTGCTATCCGATCTTCGTGGTCATCGGGATTTCCGCCTTTCTCGGTGCCTGCTCGCACACACCGCTGATGGCGATCACCTTTGCCATCGAAGCGCTGTGCGGTCTGTCCAACAGTCTGCCTGTGATCGTAGGCGTTGCCTTTGCCTATCTGGTCGTGGAGTTTTCCTCCCCCCTGCCCTTCACCGACACGGTCATCGAGGGTAAGACGGAGCGCGCAAACCGAAACAAGGTCTCACAGATCGTGGAAACCTATATGACCGTCATGCCGGGAGCGTTTATCATCGGTAAAGAGATCCGCGATCTGCTTCTGCCTCCCACCTGCACCGTCCTGCTGGTTCAAAAAGCCGACACCACGCTGAGGAGCGAAGGCGGAATAGGCGTTGGCGATCGTCTCTTCCTGCGCTATCAAACCTTTGATCCCGACCGCACGCTGGAGGAGCTGGAAGCCATCGTTGGCAAGCAAAAGGCCGCACCGGAAACCCAGATCTACAAAAACGAAACCAACGAAGAGGTTCCGGACGTTTGATCCCATAACAAAAAGGCTGCCGTGCCAAGCGACAGCCTTCTTTCATGCAGTGTTTCTTTATTCGGTTCTTTCCTTGGAGGGAACAAAGAGGATGTACACCATCGAGCTGACAAAGAGGAAGAAGGGATAGAACAGATAGGGGATGATGGTCAGCGCCGAGATCTGACCGCCCAGCTCGGTGACCGCCGTGATGGCAACCAGCATCTGCGCGCCGTAAGGCAGGATGCCCTGCACGATGCAGGAGAAGGTGTCGAGGATGGAGGCAGCCTTTCTCTTGGAAATGCCGTAATCCTTTGCGATCTCCTCCGCGATGGAATTGGCCATAACGATGGCGACGGTGTTGTTGGCCGTGGCCACATCCAGAACGCCGACCAGCGCTCCCATACCGATCTGACCGCCCTTTTTGCCCTTGAACACACGCTTGATGCCGTTGAGAAGCGCATCAAATCCGCCATGCTCGCGGATCAGCGCACAGATAGCCGAAACAAGGATGGTGACCACAATGGTCTCAAACATACCCGAAGCGCCCTTGCCCATGCTCGCCAGCATATCGGTGGCCGTTGTCGCACCGGTGGTCAGCATGATCACCGAGCCCGACACAATACCGATCAGAAGAACGGCAAACACATTGATGCCGATGATACCGCCGATCAGCACCAGCACATAGGGGATGATCTGGATCAGCTGATAGTCCTTGGCAACACTGCCCTGAATATCGGTGTTGAAGGAGAGCAGAAGGATCACAACAAGCGTCACGACCGCAGCAGGAAGAGCGATGAAGAAGTTTTCCTTGAACTTATCCTTCATCTCACAGCCCTGACCGTTGCAGGCGGCGATGGTGGTGTCGGAAATGAAGGAGAGGTTGTCTCCGAACATGGCACCGCCGATGACCGATGCCACGCAAAGAGCCATATCAAAGCCGGATGCACCGGCAACCGCAACGGCAATGGGCGTCAGAAGCGTGATGGTGCCCACCGACGTTCCCATGGAGAGCGAAACAAAGCAGCTGACCACAAACAGCACGGCAACCGCAAGGCGGGGATCCATGATCGACAGCATGAAGTAAGCCACGCTTTCGGCGCTGGTTCTTCCCACAACGCCGACGAAGATGCCGGCCACCAAGAAGATCAGGATCATGGTCACGATGTTCTTATCGCCGATGCCCTGTCCCATGAGAGTCAGTTTTTTGTCAAAAGTCAAGCCTCTGTTCTGCAGACAGGCAACGAGAAGCGCCGCCATAAAAGCGACTACGATGGGGATGTTGTAAAATCCCATGTTGATGTCCAGCACGTATTCAAATACGATGCCCATTCCCAGATAAAGAACCAAAAACACGCCAATGGGCAAAAGCGCCCAAGCATTTCCCTTTTTCATTTTCCTATCCTTTCGTATGTATGATATCAAACCGTCAAACAGGCTGATTTCTATTGTACCATAATCCGCCGCCTTTCGTCAAGCCATTCTTGTTTTTTCAATAAAAAAGGCCGCCGCAGAATGAAGCGACAGCCTTTCGTTTTTTATCGATTTTTTACACAAGGACAAGCGGCTTGATCAGATCGGCAGGCTTGTCCTTCATCAGCATCAGCGCCTGCTCCACGTTTTCAAAGCCGTTGAAGCGGTGCGTGATGAGACGCTCGGGATGGAGACGCCCGCTCATCACCAGCCGCGCCAGCTTTTCCGAACGGAGACGGCCGCCCGGCATCAGACCGCCCGTGATCAGCTTATGTCCCATGCCGCAGCCCCATTCGGCGCGCGGAATGCCGACCGTATCCCCCTCACCGAGATAATTGACATTTCCGATCCGTCCGCCCGCCTTCAGCATACGGATGGCCTGAGCGAAGGTGTCGTTGTCACCGCCGGCAATGATGATCTTGTCCACAGGGCCGCGGTTGAGATCAAGGATCTGCTCAACGATGTCGCCGTTTTTATAATTGATGATGTGCGTTGCCCCGAATTCGCGGGCCAGATCGGCGCAGTTTTTACGCGATCCGACCGCATAGATGTTGGCCGCACCGCGAATGGCCGAAGCCGCAACCGACATCAGTCCCACGGGTCCGATGCCGATGATCGCCACGTTGTCACCGTACTGAATGTCCGCCAGCTCCGCACCGTGGACGCCCGTTGGCACCATATCGCTGATCATGCAGGCCGCGCCCAGATCCATTCCCTCGGGCAGATGTGCCAAGTTGCCGTCGGCATCGTTGACGTGGAAATACTCGCCAAACACACCGTCCTTGAAATTGGAAAACTTCCAGCCGGACAGCATGCCGCCCGAGTGCATGGCGTACCCCTCCTGGGCTGCGTAGGAATTCCAGTCGGGCGTAATGGCCGAGATCAGAACGCGGTCGCCGACCTTAAAATCGTTCACCATTCTGCCGACCTCAACCACCTCGCCCACCGCCTCGTGACCGAGCACCATATCACAGCGGTCACCGATGGCTCCGCTCCAGACGGTGTGCACATCCGAGGTACAAGGGGCGAGGGCAATGGGCTTGCAGACCGCATCCATCGGACCGCAGACGGGGGCCTCCTTTTCGATCCAGCCGGTCTGACCGATCTTCCGCATGGCAAAGGCTTTCATATAATAAACATCTCCTCTTTCCTTTTTTCTCTTATTTTGCTTCTCTGCCCCCGCCTTTATGCACCCAACGGCCTTTAATGTTTACAAATTCCTCTTGACTTTGCATACGCACGCTGTTGTATAATATAGTTGTTAATAGATCGCAAAGAGAGGGGCGCGCCCCGAGTGAAACAAAGGAGAACAGACCATGAACATACTGATGATCAACGGCAGTCCCCGCAAAGAAGGAAACACCGCATTGGCGCTCAAGGAGATGGAGCAGATCTTTTTGCAAAACGGCTTTGAATGCGAAACGCTTCACGTGGGAAACATGGACATCCGCGGATGCGCCGCCTGCGGCTTCTGCCACAAAAACGGACGCTGCGCTTTCGACGACATCGTCAACGAGACGGCGAAAAAGCTTCAGGAGTGTGACGGCGTTGTCATCGGCAGTCCCGTGTATTACGCCGCCGCCAACGGCACGCTGACCGCATTCCTCAACCGCCTGTTTTACAGCACGCCCTTCGACAAGCGCATGAAGGTGGGTGCGGCGGTCGTGGCAGCGCGAAGAGGCGGTCTTTCGGCCACCTTTGACCAGCTGAACAAATACTTCACCATTTCCGGCATGCCCGTCGCTTCCGGACAGTACTGGAACAGCGTCCACGGACGCGAGGCAGGCGAGGCCGCACAGGATGCGGAAGGACTGCAGAGCATGCGTACGCTGGCGCAGAACATGACCTTCCTCATCAAGAGCATCGCGCTAGGCAAGGAAGCGTTCGGTCTCCCCGAAAGGGAAAGCCCGCTGCGCACCAATTTCATTCGGTAAACAAACAGAAAAGAGGCGGAAAAAATCCGCCTCTTGCTTTATTTAGTTCGATCACACAGGATCATTCGGCCAGTTAAGCCGTTTTCGATTCTTTTTGAATTCGTCCGCTTGTGTCACATCCATCTCGATAAACTCCATGACAACCTTCGCATAATCCATCAGCGTTGAACCCTTCGGCATTTTTCTCCCCGGAAACAGACTCATATACAAATAGGCCGTCGTTGTGGGAAGAAACAGAGCTACGTCTCCGTCTTCACCCTCAGGATCATACGAAAGAGTGATATGTCGCTTTCCGTATGTCGCCCGTTTGAAGCTTTTGACGCCATAATACTTTGCTTCGATTATCTTTTGACCGCTGAGCTCTGTGTGGCAGTCGTGCTTGCCGCATTCGTCCAATCCAACTTTGATTTTTTCGGAAAGCTCCTCTGTGGTATACGGATGCTTCAACTCAATCGGATAATAGCAGGAAAGATAAGCATAAGCCATCTCGGGCTCAGGCCCGCCGCTCATTTGTTCGATCGGTTCGTTTGTCCAGTTTGTCGGGAAAATCACGACATTTTTGTTCTCGTCAACAAACATATAGATATATGGAAAAATGTTAGTCGGACGTTTCAGCTTTTTCTTCGCCTTCAGAAACGAGAGAATTTGTTTAAAGGGATCTTTTATCATAAAAAACTCCTTTATGTTCTTTTGTTTCGGCTGATCGTTTATTTCAAAAACGTGTCAAACAAACCGCGGACGATCTTGCGTCCGATCTCACGGCCGATGGTGTTGACGGCGCTGTTGGCGGCTTTTTCCACCAACGAGGTCTTTTTTCTGCCCGAGCTCGTCTTCTTTTTGGCGGCCTTTTCCTTTTCCTTGGCAGCCTTTTCCTTCGCCTCGGCCTCCTCTTTTTCCTGCTCTTCCCTTTCCTCGGTCAGCATCTCAAAGGCCGATTCGCGGTCCTCCTCCTCTGCATACTTGCGGCGCAGGAAGCTGGCTCTCACCACATCCTGCAAAAGCGAATCCTCCACCGCGGCCATGCTGCTTCTCGGCGGCAGAATGTTGGCTCTCTCCACCATGGACGGCACGCCGTTCTCGTCCAGAAGCGACACCAGCGCCTCGCCCACGCCGAGAGCCTGAATGGCATCGACGGTTCGGAATGCGGGATTGATGCGGAAGGAACGGGCGGCGGCGGTCAGCGCCTTCTGATCGTTTGGCGTATAGGCGCGGAGGGCATGCTGAACACGGTTGCCGATCTGCCCCAGCACGCTGTCGGGAATATCGGAGGGATTCTGCGTGATGAACCACACGCTCACACCCTTCGAGCGGATCAGCCTGACCACCTGCTCCACCTTATCGACCAACGCCTTCGGTGCATCGTCGAACAGCAGATGCGCTTCATCAAAGAAGAAGGCCAGCTTCGGCTTTTCCAGATCGCCCGCCTCGGGAAGCATTTCGTAGATCTCGGACAGCATCCACAGCAGGAAGGTGCCGTAAAGAAGCGGATGCTGGAAGAGCTCGGCGCATTCGAGAATGTTCATCGTGCCGCGTCCCTGCTCATCCCATTCGATCCAGTCGGAAAGCTCTAGAGAGGGCTCGCCGAAGAACAGCTCGCCGCCCTCATCCTCCAGCGTCAGCAGGGCGCGCTGAATGGCTCCCACCGACTGGGAGGAGATGTTGCCATAGGTCAGCTTATACTCTTTGGCGTGATCACCCACATACTGCACCATCGCGCGCAGATCCTTCAGATCGAGAAGCAGAAGCTCCTTGTCGTCGGCAACGCGGAAGACGATGCGGAGAACGCCGCTCTGCGTGTCGTTCAGTCCCAGCAGACGGGCCAGAAGCTCCGGTCCCATCTCGGAGACGGTGGTTCGCACGGGCAGTCCCTTTTTGCCGTACACATCCCAGAACTGAACGGGATAGGAAACATACTCGAAATCGGTGATGCCCATGGTGTCGATGCTGCGGCGGATGTGCTTGTTCTCGCATCCGGGCTTGCACATACCCGAAAGATCGCCCTTGATATCGGCCACAAAGACCGGTACGCCCATGTCGCTGAACGACTCGGCCAGCACCTTCAGCGTGACGGTTTTACCCGTACCCGTAGCTCCTGCGATCAATCCGTGGCGGTTGGACATCGACGGCTCCAGATAGACCTTTTTCTCCCCGGTTGCCAGCCAAACCTTATGTAAATCCTTCTGATACATGATAAACTCCTTTAACGTCGGCATTTCTTTATCTTTCTTTTATCATAACAGATTTTCTCCCTTTTGTCACCCCCTTTTTTTGAAAAATTCTTCTTATCCACTCTTTTGCGGCGTTTAAGATCCGTTTGTTTCTTTTTCACAAGATTTTTGCTACGAAAAAATTTAAATTTTATGTCCAAATGATTCATTTTCGATTGACAAAAAACAACAATAAGTGTATAATAGATGTAATATTCGAAGCTCGGAGCGGTGTGTGTATGAATTTTTTGGAAGAACGCATTTCGAAAGACGGATTGGTCAAGGAGGGCAACGTGCTGAAGGTGGACAGCTTTTTGAACCACCAGATGGATGTGGCGCTTCTCGATCAGATCGGCGAGGAGTTTTACCGCCGCTTCAAGGACAAGCCCATCACCAAGGTGCTGACCATTGAGGCCTCCGGCATCGCCATCGCCTATGCAGTCGCGCGCTGTTTCGGCGTGCCGATGATCTTTGCCAAAAAAGCCAAGAGCATCAACATCGACGGCGATATGTACACCGCTGAGGTGGAATCGTTCACCCACAAGAACAAAAACAAGGTGATCGTGTCCAAAAAGTTCCTGTCTTCCGACGACCGCGTGCTGATCGTTGACGACTTTCTCGCCAACGGCTGTGCCCTGCAGGGGCTGATCTCCATCACCGAAGCGGCTGGCGCAACCGTTGAAGGAATCGGCATCGCCATCGAAAAGGGCTTCCAGTTCGGCGGGCGAAGCATCCGCAATCTGGGCTATCATCTGGAATCGTTGGCCATCGTCGAATCCATGGATGCCGCCACGCAAACCGTTCGCTTCCGCGAACCGTAATAACGATTTATAAAAGCGTATGCTTTTGTAGATACGGCAGACCGCGATCTCTTCGCACGAAAGCGAAATACACAGCCGATCGGTCTCATGCGGCTATGTATTCCGCGCTCGGCATCGGAGAAAGCGGCGCCGAAAACATTATGAGGAGGAACATGCATCATGTTCAAGAAAATCTTAACCCTTTCTCTGCTGGTCATCATGGTCGCCGCTGTTTGCCTTTCCATGGTCTCCTGCAACAAGACCGAGGACGAGTTCAAGCTCGGTGTTATCCTGCTTCACGACGAAGCTTCCACCTATGACCTCAACTTCATCGAGGCTGTTGAGCGCGCCGCCGAGCAGCTCGGTCTGTCTGAGAGCCAGGTCATCATGAAGAAGAACATCCCCGAATCCAACGATTGCTACGAAGCCGCTGCAGACCTTGTTGACGAGGGCTGCGACATCATCTTTGCCGACTCCTTCGGCCATGAGACCTACATGATCAAGGCTGCTAAGGAATTCACCGATGTTCAGTTCTGCCACGCTACCGGTACGATGGCTCACACCGAGGGCCTTGCCAACTTCCACAACGCCTTCGCTTCCATCTACGAAGGACGCTTCCTCGCCGGTGTTGCTGCCGGTTTGAAGCTGAACGAGATGATCGCTTCCGGCAAGATCACCGCCGAGCAGGCCAAGATCGGTTATGTCGGCGCTTTCACCTATGCTGAAGTTATCTCCGGTTACACCTCTTTCTATCTGGGCGCCAAGTACATCTGCCCCAGCGTGACCATGGACGTTCAGTTCACCGGCAGCTGGTACGATGAGAACGAAGAGAAGAACGCCGCCATCGCTCTGATGAACAACGGCTGCGTCCTGATCAGCCAGCACGCTGACTCCATGGGTGCTCCTACCGCTTGCGAGGAAAGAAGCGTTCCCAACGTTTCTTACAACGGCAGCACCGTTGCTTCCTGCCCCAACACCTTCATCGTTTCCTCCAAGATCGACTGGACTCCTTACTTTGTCTACATCTGCAACAGCTACATGAACGGCGAAGAGATCGCTGTTGACTGGACCGGTACCATCTCCACCGGCTCGGTTGCTCTGGCCGAAGTCAACACCCAGGCTGCTGCCGAGGGTACCCAGGCTAAGATCGACGAGATCAAGGCAAAGCTGGTTGACGGTTCTCTGAAGGTATTCGATACCTCCACGTTCACCGTGACCGTTGTCACCGAGGGTGAGAACACCAAGAATGTCAACGCCAAGGTGGATGCCAACGGCAATCTGACCAGCTATATGGCTGACGTTGACACCGATGCCGCTTACACCGCTGATACCGAAGTGATCAAGGACGGCTACTTCCATGAGTCTGAATTCCGTTCTGCTCCCTGCTTCGACATCCAGATCGACGGCATTACCCTGCTGAACGCCAAGTTCTAATCCAACACACAAACACAGACGGGGTGTCGCTTCTTTCAGCGGCATCCCCGTCTCTCCTTTTTTACAAGGCTTGAGCAACCCGTTTTCGTTCTCACAAACGGGAGCGGCTTGCTGAAGTCTTGTTATCACTTCTATTCATTTTGGAGGAACATACATGAACAAGCCGGTTGCCTTGGAGATGAAGAAGGTCTCCAAGTATTTCGGAACGTTAGCAGCAAACAAAGACGTTGACCTGACCGTATACCGCGGCGAGATCCTGGCGATCCTCGGCGAAAACGGCTGCGGCAAGACAACGCTGATGAATATGATCGCGGGCATCTACTACCCCGACCACGGTACCATTGCCGTTGATGGGCAGGAGGTGGTCATCCGCTCGCCCAAGGATGCCTTCCGCCACGGAATCGGCATGATCCACCAGCACTTC
The DNA here is from genome assembly GCA_015063795.1 of Oscillospiraceae bacterium. Classification (GTDB taxonomy): domain Bacteria; phylum Bacillota; class Clostridia; order Oscillospirales; family CAG-272; genus SIG694. Next base: position 356,162 of record SVTL01000001.1, on the reverse strand, counting down.
AAGCTGGTCGATCTCTTCACCGCCGCGGAAAACATCGTTTTGGGTGTTGACAGCGAAGAAAAATTCAACATCCGCGACGTCAACCGTCGCGTTCAGGAGATCGCCGACAAGTACGGCTTCCGCATCGATCCGAAAAAGAAGATCTACGAAATGTCGGTCTCCGAAAAGCAGACCGTTGAGATTCTGAAGGTTCTCTACCGCGGTGCCGATATTCTGATTCTCGATGAGCCCTCCGCCGTGCTGACGCCTCAGGAGACCGATAAGCTGTTCGATATCCTGCGCCGTATGCGCGCAGACGGCAAATCCATTCTCATCATCACCCACAAGCTTCATGAGGTTCTGTCCATCTCCGACCGTGTTGCCGTTCTCCGCAAGGGCGAGCATGTGGCAACAGTGGAAACGGCGCAGACCAATGAATCGCAGCTGACCGAAATGATGGTCGGCAAAAAGGTGGAGCTGAACATCGATCGGCCCGAGCCGAAAAACGTTACCGACCGGTTGGAGATCAAGCATCTGAGCATGACCGATGCCGAAGGCGTTAAGATCCTTGACGATGTCTCCTTCACCGCCCGTTCGGGTGAGATCCTCGGCATTGCCGGCATCGCGGGCAGCGGTCAGAAGGAGCTTCTTGAATCCATCGCCGGTCTCTGCCACCCCATCGAGGGCGAGATCCTCTACCACAATCCCAAAAACGATACCACAGAAAACCTGCGCGATAAAGATCCCGTGGCCATCCGTGAGCTGGGCGTCCGTCTTTCCTTCGTTCCCGAGGACCGTCTGGGCATGGGCCTGGTCGGCAACATGGACCTGGTGGACAACATGATGCTCCGCAGCTACCGCAAGGGGCATTCGATGTTCGTTGACCGCAAGAAGCCGGGCGATCTGGCCAAGAAGATCGTTGAAGAGCTGGAGGTCTCCACCCCCAGCACGCACACACCCGTCCGCCGTCTGTCGGGCGGCAACGTGCAGAAGGTTCTGGTCGGCCGTGAGATCGCCGCCGCCCCCACCGTCCTGATGGCCGCTTATCCCGTCCGCGGTCTGGACATCAACTCCTCCTACACCATCTACGGTCTTTTGACCAAGCAGAAGGAGCAAGGCGTTTCGGTCATCTTCGTCGGCGAGGATCTGGACGTTCTTGTCGAGCTGTGCGACCGCATTCTGGTCATCTGCGGCGGCCGCGTGACCGGTATTCTGGACGGCAGAAAGACCACCAAGGAAGAGATCGGTCTGCTGATGACCAAAGCCGAGCGTGCTGACGCTCCTGAGCTTACCGAAAAGGAGGGCAACTGACGTGAAAAAGCCAAACAACACTTCCCTGCACGAGCCTGCCTTTCATATCGTCAAGCGGGACACCATTCCGCTTGGAAAAGCCATGCTCATCCGCGTTGCCGCCGTCGCCGCAGCTCTGTTGCTCTGCTCGGTCCTTTCGGTGCTTCTGATCAACGCCAACCCCTTCGAATTCATCGAAACGCTCATCGACGGTGCCGTCGGCTCCGCCCGCCGCCTTTGGAAGCTGGCCAAGGACTCCGCCGTTCTGCTCTGCATCTCGCTGGCCGTTACGCCTGCATTCCGTATGCGCTTCTGGAACATCGGCGCAGAGGGACAAACACTGATCGGCGCGCTGGCAGCGGTCGCCGTTGCCTTCTATCTGGGCGGAAGCCTTCCCAACACCGTTCTGCTGGTGCTGATGCTTCTCGCCGCCGTCCTTGCAGGCGCGGTCTGGGGCTGTATCCCCGCCATCTTCAAGGCACTCTGGAAGACCAACGAAACGCTGTTCACGCTGATGATGAATTACGTGGCCACCGGTCTTGTGTCCTTCTTCCTGGTCATCTGGACGCCCAGCGGCTCCAGCGTTCTGGGTGCTCTCTCGGTGGGACATCTGCCCATCGTCTTCCATGAATATTTCCTGCTCATTGCCATCACGCTGATCCTCACCTTTGTTGTCCACATCTATCTCAGCCGCACCAAGCAGGGCTATGAGATCTCGGTGGTGGGCGAAAGCGAAAACACCGCCCGTTACATCGGCATCGGCGTTGGCAAGGTCATCATCCGTACCATGATCGTGTCGGGTGCTATCTGCGGTCTTGCCGGTTTCCTGATCGTCGGTGCGCTCGACCACTCCATCACCACCACAACCGTCGGCGGTCTCGGCTTCACCGCCATCATGGCCTCCTGGCTGGCGAAATTTAACCCCATCGTGATGATCGGCTCCTCGGCCTTCATCACCTTCCTCGATCAGGGATCGGCACAGATCTCCACCAATTTCAACATCGACTCCTCCTTCCCCGATATGGTGGTCGGCATTGTGCTCTTCTTCATCATCGGATGTGAATTCTTCATCAGCTACCGTCTGAAGTTCCGCGATTCGGATCAAAATGCCAAAAAAGGAGGCGCCGGCAAATGAATATGTTTCTTGATTATCTGCTCACAGCCATTCCTTTGGGCATGACCTTTCTTTTCGGCTGTACGGGAGAGATCCTCACCGAAAAATCGGGACATCTGAATCTGGGAATCCCCGGCATCATGTGCATGGGCGGTGCCTGCGGCTGTCTGGCGCTTCATGTGATGTACGGATCGGCCCTTCCGCCTTTCCTGATCCTGATCCTCGCCGTTCTTGCCGCTTTTGCCGGCGGTGTTCTGATGGGGATGATCTACAGCTTCCTCACCGTGTCGCTGAAGGCCAATCAGAACGTGACCGGTCTTGCCATGACCACCTTCGGCGTCGGTACGACCAAGTTCATCATGTCGAGCCTTGCCACCGAAGCGATGAGCTATCTCTATGCGCTGGATTACTTCCGTTTCCCCTTTGCCGACAGCTCCACTTCGCTGAAATACTGCGGTGTGCTGATGTATGTGGCCATCCTCATTGCCCTCGCCGCTTCGTTTGTGCTCTCCCGCACCAAGGTTGGTCTGCACCTGCGTGCCGTGGGCGAAAACCCCGCAACCGCCGATGCGGTGGGCATCAACGTTACGCTGTATAAATACGTCGCTACGGGCATCGGAAGCGGCATCGCGGCTCTGGGCGGTCTCTACTACATCATGGACTATTCGGGCTCCTACGAGGCCTACAAGAGCATTGAGGCTCTGGGCTGGCTGGCCGTCGCGCTGGTTATCTTTACGCTGTGGCGCCCCCACATCAGCATCATCGGCTCGATCCTGTTCGGTATGCTGTATCTGGCAGGCTCTCACTTGCCCACGCTTCTCGGCATCCGTCTGGACATGAGCGCAACGCCTCTGCTTCAGATGCTTCCTTATGTAGTCACCATCGTCGTGCTGATCGTCACCAGCGTCAGCAAGAAGCGTGAGAATCAGCCGCCTGCTGCTCTCGGTCTTCCCTATTTCCGCGAGGAGCGCTAAGCTTTCTTCCAAAAAAAAACGACAAGCATCTTTTCAACAAGCGTAAACTTCATCTTTTGATATATACGAAATCCCCCTACGGTCCAAAGCCGCAGGGGGATCGTTTTTTTATTCGTTTTTTCGGTTATGCAGCAATGGTTTTGATCATCTCGATGATGTCAAACACATCCACGCTGCCGTTTCCGTCCATATCGCAGGCAAGCGTTTCCCAGAACTCGGCGGAACCGCCTTCGGTCAACAGCGCCGATCTCAGCATATCAAGCACGTTGCTTTCGCCGTCACAGGTAACGTCGCCTGTGATGACGACGGTCACCTCATCGAGAACGGTCTTGCCGTCATCAGCCATCAGCCTGACCTTGTCACCCGTCTTCAGCTTGGCATCGGCCGCCAGAGGCTGACCGTCCTTATCGGTAAAGGCAAGCGAATCGGTGGTAAACTGATCCGCAAGCGTTTCGATCGTTGTACCAACGGAAATGCCGCTTGCAAGACCGGACTCATGGAAGGCCACATCAGAGGTGGTGTTGCAGGAGAGCTTGTCGCTGTCAAACAAAGCCGTTTGGTAGGTTTTGCCGTCCGGCGCCGACCAAAGAGGAGACTCCCAGCCAATCGTACCCTTGTGATAATAGATGACGAAGCCGTTGGCATTTTCATCAAAAACGGGTGCGATCGTACTGCTGACACCGTATCCGAACTGCTCGGGAACATCGCCCTCGAAATCCGCTTTCACCAGCTTGCGGCAGGCAAGGAAGGCCTCTGCGCCGATCTTCTTCACGCTCTTCGGAATCACCACACCGCCGGCAAAGCCTTCACAGTTGTAGAAAGCGCCCCAGCCGATCTCCTGAAGATTTTCGGGAAGAAGAAGCGCACCGTTCAATCCGCTGCAGCCGGCAAACGCTTCGTTTCCGATCACCGTTACGCTCGCGGGAATGAGAAGACGTCCGTTAAAGCCGCTGCAATTGGTAAAGGCGTACTCGGCGATCTCGGTCATGCCGTCGGGAAGGATCAGATCACCCGTGAAGCTGCCGCAATCGCGGAAGGCCCAGCTTCCGATCTGAGAAACCGAGGAGGGGATGGACAGCTGACCGCTCAGTCTTCCGCAGCCGTGGAAGGCTCCCTTTTCGATGGCGGTCAGAGAAGACGGAAGGATCAAGACGCCGTCAAAGCCGCTGCAGCCGAAGAAGGCTCCCTCCGCGATCGTTTCCATGCCGTCGGGGATGGTCAGACTGCCTGTAAACGAGCGACAATCCAAAAAGGCATACCGATCGATCTGCTTGACGCTTGTCGGAATGGAAAGCGTACCGCTCAGCCCGATACAGCCGTCAAAGGCGTGTTCGCCGATCGCTTTCAGACTCGGAGAAAGAGTCAGGGTGCCGTTGAGACCGCTGCAGCCTCCGAATGCATAAGCACCGATGGACTCAACAGCCTCGGGAATGGCAACATCACCGCTCAAGCCTCTGCAGTTCCAGAAGGTTGCTTCGCCGATGAAGGTCAATCCGCCCGGAAGATCAAGATCGCCGGACAGAGAGGCACAGTCTGCGAAGGACCACTTGCCGAGATAGGTCATCCCGTTGGGCAAAGACAGCGTACCGCTCAGCTTTCCGCAGTCGAAGAAGGCATGATTGCCGATGATCTGTACGCTTGACGGAATGGTCAGCTTGCCGTCAAGGGAGATGCAGCGATAGAAAACGCCGTGATCGATCACCGTAACGCTTTCGGGGATCACCAGATCTCCTGTCAAGCCGTTGCAGTTAAAGAAAAGTCTCGCATTCAACGCTTTCAGCGCCGTTGAGAGCGTCAGCTTACCGTCGAAGCCCTTGCAATGGGCAAACGCTTCCATGCCGACTGTCTCCACGGTATTCGGAATGGTCAGATCGCCGCTCAGACCGCTGCAGTTTAAGAAAGCCTGAGCACCGATGGATTTGACGCTGTTCGGAATGGTCAGCGTGCCGCTTAAGCCGGAGCAATTGCTGAAGGCTTGATTGCCGATCGATTCAACACCGTTCGGGATCTCAAGCTTGCCGTCAAAGCCGCTGCAATTGTAAAAAGCACTGCCTCCAATGGTCTTCACACCGCTCGGGATGGTCAAATCGCCGCTGAGTTTTTTGCAGTTGTAAAAGGAGCCAAAGCTGACAATGGTGATATTTTTCGGAAGGACCAGACTGCCGGTCAAACCGCTGCAGTTATAGAAAGCACCGGAACCGATCATGGTCACGCTCGAAGGGATCACAAGATCGCCGTTGAGTGAACTACAGCCGCGGAACGCATAGTTACCGATGGATGTCACGCCTTCGGGGATTTCCAGCTTACCGGTCAGGCCTTTGCAGCCGTCAAAGACATAGGAATTGATCACCGTCACGCCCGACGGGATCACAAGATCACCTGTGAGAGAGGAGCATTGATAGAAGGCATAAGAACCGATCGAGGCGACAGTCGAAGGAATGGTGAGCCTGCCGTCCAGACCGCGGCAATAGCGGAACGCATAGTCCCCGATGGATGTCACACCGGAAGGAAGCTCGAGCGCTCCGATCAAGCTGCTGCAATTGCGGAACGCGTACTTCCCGATCGACAGAACACCCTGCGGAATCGACAGCTTGCCGTTCAAACCGACGCATCCGTCAAAAACAGAATTGTTGATTGCAGTCACGCCCTTCGGGATGATCAGATCCCCGCTCAAGCCGGTACAGCCTTGAAACGCATTGTTTCCGATCGCAGTCAGACCGGAAGGGAGATTGAGTTCGCCGGTCAATGCACTGCAGTTGTAAAAAGCATAGTTGCCGATCGTGGTCAGATCGGATGGGAGCAAGAGATGACCGTTCAGGCCGCCGCATTTATAAAATGCATAGTTGCCGATGGATGTTACGCCCGAAGGGATCTCCAGCTTACCGGTCAATCCACTGCAATCGCGGAACGTATTGTTTTCGATTGCCTTGATCCCGGAAGGCAGCTCAAGCTTGCCTGTGAAACCGCTGCAGCCGTAAAAAGCGCTGTGGCCGATCGCAGTCACACTTGAAGGGATCACAAGATCGCCGGACAATAAGCTGCAACCGTAAAAAGCGCTTGAGCCAATCGTTTCCACACCGAATGGGATGACCAGCTTGCCATTCAGTCCACTGCAGTTATAAAAGGCATTCGCGCCGATCTCCGTCACGCCGGACGGAATCACAAGATCGCCCGACAGACCGCTGCAACCGGAAATAGCAAAAGATCCGATCGCTTCCACGCTCTCGGGAATGGTTAGTTGCCCCGTCAGTCCGCTGCAGTTATAAAAGGCAGCCGATCCGATCGCTTCCACGCCCTCGGGAATGACCAGTTTGCCATTCAGACCGCTGCAGCTGTAAAAAGCACTCGATGCAACATTCGTCACACCGGACGGAATCACAAGATCACCCGTCAGGCCGCTGCAGTTGGCAAAAGCGCTTGCACCGATCACCGTTACACCGGATGGAATGACCAGCTTACCGCTCAGTCCGCCGCAATTTTGAAAAGCAAACGCTTGAATCTCCGTAACCATCTCGGGAATCACCAGTTCACCGTTCAGACCGCTGCAGCCGGAAAAAGCACCTTCCTCGATCTTCGTTACACCGGATGGAATCACAAGATCACCCGTCAGGCCGCTGCACCTTTCAAAGGCATACATGCCGATCTTTGTCACGCTCTGCGGAATCACAAGATCGCCCGTAAGCCCGCCAAGCCCCGCGAAAGCCCAAGGACCGATCGCGATGACCGGATAACCTCCGACAGATGAAGGAATCTTCAGTTCCCCCTCCGTGAGCGTTGTGTGCGTGATGGTGGCACCGTCTTGCCCGACGGTGTAAAAAAAGTCGCCGTCCTTCTGCTCAGCCGCAGAAGCGGGCAAAAGAGACAAAACCAGAAGTGAAACCGTTATCAAAACGGCCGCAAGGAGTTTTTTCATGATGTCTTCCCTTTCTTGCGCTGATAATAAAGAATAGTTTGTTTATGAGCCTTCCGCTCATACGAATGTATACTTTATATAGTGTAGCACAGCATCGTCGTTTTTTCAAGGGATAAAGAAAAAAACATCACAAAAAAACGCTGTCCGAGGTTAAGTCGAACAGCGTTTGTTTGTATTGAATTTACAGAAAACTTTTTTATGCCTTAACTCAGGATCGCCTTCAGCAGAAGGGTTAAATCTTCCGCATCCAATGAACCGTTCCTGTCGATGTCGGCCGCCAAGAACTCTGCATATGTTCCATCAGCAGAAACAAGCATGGCTTTGGCACGCAGAAGATCCAGAACATCCATTGCGCCGTCACCGTTGATATCGCCCGTGACCACGATGACCGCTTCATCTACAAAATAGGTACCGCCCTCCGAATGCAGGCAGATCTTGTCACCGGTTTTCAGCTGAGCATCGCCATCCAACGGGATCCAACCGGTTTGGAAGAAGCTGAATGTGCCCGCAAAAAATTGATCGGCGAGGTCGGAAGCGGTCGTACCATGGGGAATTCTTCCGCTGATGTATGCAACGCTGCCTTCTTTTGTAACAACCAGCGTTGACGGTGCCAAACCATCCAACTTGGTCATATCGATGGGCTTGGTGCGGTACTGCATACCGTTCGGCGCTGTCCAAAGAGGGGTTGTCCAGGCGTAAGAGCCCACATTGAAGTTCTCATAATAATGAATGGTCACAGAAGGCATAAAAGCCAATGCTCCCCATCTCTGCGGAGGAAAACCAGGACAATAAGCATCGGTCAGACTCGTGCAGAAGGCAAATGCACCCGTGCCGATTGAGGTCAGACTGGTGCTCAGCGTCACATCGGTAAGGCTCATGCAGCCGAAGAAGGCCATGTCACCGATTGTGGTTAGCTGTTTCGGCAGCTCCGCATGCTTGAGATTGATACAGCCGTAGAAAGCATACGCCCGAATGTCCTGCATTCGAGACGGGAAACGGACGGTCGTCAGCCCTGTGCATTCATAAAATGCGGAATCCATGATCAGATTCACACCGTCGTGCAGCGTGACGGTCTGCAGACCGGTACACTCACGGAAGACCGACGATTCGATCGAAGTAATCCCGGTAGGGATCACAAGCTCACCCGTAAAGCCGGTACAGGCCCCAAAGGCAGAGGATTTCATTGTCTTCAAGCCTTCCGGAAGCTTCAACTCGCCTGTAAAGCCGTCACAACCGCCAAAGGCCAGACTACCGATGGTTTTCAATCCCGCAGGAAGCTTCAGCTCACCGGTCAGAAAGCGGCATCCATAAAAAGCGGTATCGCCGATTTCAGTTACGTTCTCGGGAATGGAATAGGAAGAAGTCGTCTTGCCGTAGGGATAGTAAAGAAGGGTCGTGCCATCTTTATTGAACAAAACGCCGTTCTGCGCAGAGAAATACGCATTGTTTTCATTCACATAGAAGCGATTCGCTCCGCAAAGCACAAACGCTTCCATACCGATGGTCGTCACAGAGGCGGGAATGGAGATATCGCCCGTCAGCTTTGAGCAATAAGCGAAAGCGGCGGGAGCGATTTCGCTCACCGTTTCGGGAATGGCATAATAGCCGGCCGACTTTCCGGCAGGATAGCAAAGAAGGGTTTCTCCCGTCTTGTCAAACAAAACGCCGTTGATGCTTTTGTAAACGGTGTTTTGCGAGTTGACACTGATGTTTTGCAAACCCGTGCAGCCAAAGAAAACCAGCTGACCGAGAATTTCAACAGTCTTCGGTATAGTGACCGTTCCCGTGATCCCGGAGCATCCATAGAAGGCCGCCGCTCCGATGCCGCGAAGCGTAGTCGGGAGGCTCAGCGTCCCCTGCAAACCGCTGCAGCCGCTGAATGCAAAGTTTCCGATCACAATGAGTCCTGAAGAAAGCGACAGCGAGTTAAGACCGCGGCAATCCTCGAAAGCATAATCATAGATCACTGTTACGGTGTCAGGCAAAACCAAGGCGCCGCTCAAGCCGCTGCAGCCGGCAAAAGCGGATTCGCCAATTTCGGTCGTAGCAGGAGAAAACGTGAGGCGTCCATCAAGGCCGCTGCATCCGGCAAAGCAGGCTTCCGGAATTTGTTTAATGCCGCTCGGCAACACCAGATTTCCCGTAAAGGAGCTGCAATTCTCAAAGGCACGGATGCCAAGGCTTGACAGCTGAGACGGAAGAGTGAGAGTTCCGGTAAAGCCGTCACAGCCTGAAAACGCCTTTTCGCCGATCGTTTTCAAGGTGGAAGGAAGCGTCAGCGTACCGCTGAAACCGTAGCAATCGGCAAAAGCCCCCGACTCGATGGACTCCGTTCCCTCTGAGATCACAAGATTACCCGTAAAGCCGTGACATCCGGAAAACGCATTAAACGATATATTCTTTACGCCCGCCGGGATCACCAAATCGCCCGTAAAACCGGAACAATTCTGAAAAGCATATTGAGAAATATCTTGACCGGGTTGAAGCGTCAGCGTTCCGTCAAAGCCTCTGCAATCCTTAAATGCGCTGTACGGAACTTTTGAAAGACTCTTTGGAAGCACAAGATCACCCGTAAAGCCATAACATCCGCTAAACACATATTCTTCCATCGAAGTGAGGCTATCGGGAAGAACAAGACGACCGTTGAAACCGAAGCATCTTCGGAATGCACATTCCCCAATGGTCGCCAATCCCTTCGGAAGAATCAGGTCCCCCGTGAAGCCATTGCAACCGTCGAAAGCATAGGCGGCAATTTCGGTAACACCCTCGGGGATAACCAGCTTGCCTTGAAATCCGGAGCAGGATGTAAAAGCGCTGAACGGAATGCAAGACAATCCTTTCGAAAGCACAAGATCGCCCGTGAAACCGTAGCATCGGTCAAAGGCATACTGCCCGATCGAGCTTACGCTGTCGGGAATGACAAGACTTCCCGTAAAACCGGTGCAGTTTTGAAAGGCTTTATCGCCGATCGATTTCACTCGACTCGGAATCACAAGATTGCCTGTCAGAGCGGAGCAATAGGCAAAAGCACCGTCACCGATTGTTTCAACCGTCTCTGGAATCACAAGCTCTCCGCTAAGTGCATTTCTGCCGCGAAAAGCATCCTTTCCAATCGCCGTAACTTGATATCCGCCGACCGTTGAAGGCAGATTCAATTCACCCAGATATATTGCAATACCCGTGACCGTTGCCGTTCCGTCTTCGTTGACGGTGTAATAGAAATTCCCGTCCTGAAGCGGTTCGTCCGCGGCGGAAACCGAAAGCAGGAAAAGAACAAACAGAAGGGCGGTTGAAAGAACAAATGCAAAGCGTTTTTTCATGATGAATCTCCTTTTTTCCCTGTTTTAATTTTCTCTGTTTTATTTTCTCTGTTTTTATTTTAGCAGATTGACACGGCATCGTCAACAATGAAATCGTTGAGTGAATTCTCCGATTCGGAGAGTCAGTGAAGCAGTCCCAGGATACGGTCGACGAGAGCGATGACATCGTTTGCTGTCACCTTGCCGTCGCCGTCGTGGTCGCTTGAAGCAAAGCCGGACGGATTCGCCTGCGTTTCACCGCCCGCGATGGCTTTGGCCAGACGGATGGCATCAATGACGGTATAGGATCGGTCGGGCATGATATCGCTCGGAACAGGATCGGGATCCGACAGCTCAACGCTCTCATCGCGCACCGCCAAAATCACGGCATTTGCCACTTTGCGTCCGCTTCCCTCTCCGACAAAGGCGTTGGAAAAGCTGCCGTCATCTTGGCGGAGCACCAGCGTTGACGAGCCGCCGCCGTCAAGAAGAAAGCCGTTGTTGCATCCGAGCGCAAGGAACTGCTCGCCGATCTCATAGTAAGAAGCGGCAATGCCCTTATAGGTATCGGCATGACAGGATTTCTCGAGCACCAGCAGAATGGGCGTACCGTCCTCGCGGAAGCCGATGGCCGTGCGGTGCTTCCAGCAGAAGGGATAGTCATAGATGTCGTCGGTCCATTTCAGCGTCTCTTCCCGATCACCCTTTTGGTTGTAGGTACCATAACAGTTTTTCAGCAGGATATCGCCCTCGGCCAGCACCTGCTGCTTGAAGCCGACAGCATTGTCCACCTCGGTCCACTCGCCGCGCAGGGCCTTCTGACAGCGTACCAATGTACCGATGTTCAGCGACCGATAGGCGGAGCTGTTGGGAAACGCCAGCCAAACAGTACCCTTCGACGGCTTGCCGTTTCCACCGCTTGCGGCCGAAACGATCGTTCCCTCGAAATAATACCCCTGCGTCCCCTTGTCATAGCCGTTGATGCCGATGTGAGCGCGGCGGTAGGTATCGCACTTGACGGAATAGACCTTGTATCCGCTCAGATCGCTGGCTGCATCGTCCGGTGTGACCATGATCGGACGGTCCTTGTCCGCAGAGGGCTGTGCATAGACCGTATAGGAGTCGATGGGGTTCTTTCCGCTTTCATCCATCACCTGCAGGGTATGGTAGGTGAGGATATCAAAGGGAATGCCATAGCCCTTTTGCTTGTAGATATCGCCGATGGTGTGATAGACCATGCGGCCATCAGACGTTGTTCCCACCAGACCGCGTCCGCGTGCATCGGAGGGATCGCCCTTGTATACGCATCCGTTCTGGATCATGGCGCCCTCGCTCTCACCAAAGCAGGCTGTGACCTTTGTCTCGATGTCGAAGAAGTCGCCGTTGACGGCAGCCACCGCATTCCAGGCGGGATTCTCTTGCTCGAACCGCTCCACGATGGTCTTCACCGATGCCGTTGTGTAGTCCAGATCGTCCGCCGTCCCAACCGAATAGACGAACATCTTTGTCTCGGAAGAACCGATAACCCCATGCGTCAGATAAGGAATGGCCGCGCGGGTGGTCTCGCCCTGCATATGGGAGGTGACCTTGGCGGTGTAATAGGTGGCGGCGCTTGTCAGAGGCTGTGACGACCGCATTTCAATGGCTGTGATGCAGCCTTGCTTGTCCGCCGAATAGGGGCTTTCGACAGCAGCTCCGACCGTCAAAAGCGAAGAAAACGGACAAAGAACAAGCACCAGAACAAGAGATATGAGGCGGTAAATTTGTTTCATGGAAAACCTCCGATTGGTACATTCTTTCATTGTTATCATACCATTTTTTTCAGTCTGTGTCAATCGTTTTCTTTGTCTTTGCAAGAAAAAACGGCTGTCCTTATCTTTTGCATTTTTTGTCTTGACAAGCAGGAAAAATCGGACTATACTGTTATTATGAACAGGTTCACAAAAGGAGGCTGCCATTTGAAAAAGAATATAAGAAACAAGCGGCTTCTTTGGAGCGTGTCGATCCTGCTGATCGTTTTCCTGTGCATCGGCGGATGTGCGCTGTATCTTTCCGATAGCTACCGCGCCGATGAAGAAGCGATCTCCTCCTTTGCGGAGAAAAACAATGTGCCGACAGCAGTTCTTTCCGATCGCATGACTGCTTTCGGGAACAGCAGCGCCGACACAGGCTTGATCTTTTATCCCGGCGGGAAGGTGGAGTGTGCGGCATATGAGCCTTTGATGCGTCTGCTTGCCTCGCAAGGGCTTCTCTGCGTGCTGATCGAAATGCCCTTCAACCTCGCCGTGTTCGATGCGGATGCCGCAGAGGATGTGCAGGACAGTTTTCCCGAAATCAAGCGCTGGTTCATCGGCGGACATTCGCTGGGCGGTGCTATGGCCGCATCTTATCTGTCCGCTCACGTCACCGACTTTGTCGGATTGGTGCTTCTCGGCTCTTATTCCACAGCCGATCTTTCCCAAAGCGCGCTCTCGGTCCTTTCGCTCGTCGGAAGCGAGGACGGTGTTATGAACCGCGAAACATATGAACAATGCAGAAGCAATCTGCCAACCGATCTCACCGAGATCACCATCGAGGGCGGATGCCACGCCTATTTTGGCATGTACGGTCTGCAAAAGGGGGACGGAACACCATTGATTTCCGCAGACGAACAGATCCGCCAAACCGCCCGTTATATTGCCGACTTTACGGCGAAAGGAGAAAACTGAGTGCCGAAGATCATCGAAAATGTCCGCGGGCAGCTGCTGGCGGAGGCAAAAAAACAAATTGAAGAAAGAGGGTATGCCGCTACCACCGTCCGTTCGGTGGCGAGCGCCTGCGGTGTCGGCGTGGGAACGGTGTACAACTACTTTGACTCCAAGGAGATGCTGATCGCCTCGTTTGTGTATGAGGATTGGAAGCAGGCCTTGTCTCAAATGCAGAGCCTGCCCTGCGGCGAGCCCCGTCCGCTTTTGAAGGGGCTATACGATTCGCTCACCCAATTTGCAGCCAAATACGAAAAGCTGTTTTCCGATTCGGACGCCGCCAAGCTGGCCGCCGTCGGGTCTTCCGACCGTCACAGGATGCTTCGCGGTCAGATCGCATCCTTTGTTCTTCCGCTCTGCGAAGCCAATGCCTCGGCCGATCCGTCTTTCACCGCATCCTTTGTTGCTGAATCGCTGATCTGCTGGTCGATGGAGGGTGTCGATTTTGATGTCATCTTCCCCCTGCTTGAAAAAATCATCCGCACATAAAAAATATTGACATAAAAGGAGAAATCAACCATGAGCAGCTTTGAAAACCTTCGCATCGTGGATAACTTCTACCAGACTTCCCTGTTCTTCCCGATGCCCACCGTCATCATCTCCACCCTTTGCGAGGACGGCTCCACCACCCTCGGCCCTTACTCCCTGGTTCAGCCCTACTATGTGGCCGGCAAGGACTACTACGCCATGCTTCTGTGCTGCCGCAACTCCTCCAACACCGCGCAGAACATTCTCCGCAACGGCAAATGCGCCATCAACTTCATTGACGACAAGCCCTCCACCTTCAAGGAGGCGGTGAAGCTGTCCTGGCCGGGTGATAAGCCCGAGGAAAAGATGCCCAAATGCAATTTCAAGCTGGAAAAAAGCATGATCGAAGAGGAGACCAACGAAGCAAGACCGATGATCCTCACCGACGCCATTGAAGCGATCGAATGCACCTGGATGCGCGAGCTGGACGGCGCTGACCGCGATCAGGCAGGCGAGCTGAACGGCTATGAAGGTCCTTACCACGACTTCAACGGCATTACCTCCAAGTTCGGCGCGCACTTCATCCTGCGCGTTGACAGGATCCTGATGAAGAAGAAATACAGCGATGCGATCATCAACGGTGTCCGCGCCAAGGACTTCCCCTCCCTCCCCGTTGACTACGGCTACCGCGATTCAAAAAATTTCTGGTTCCATCGCAAGAGCCGCATGAGAGCCGAGCTGCTTCAGATGCGTCAGGCCTCGCTGGAATCGGTCCGCTATGCGGCTGACCGCGCCGACGATACGGTCAAATTCACCGACGAAGCGCTGATGACCATTCTCGGCGTGCCGAGAGTCTTCCTTTCGGTGGTGCTCAAGGGCTGCGTTTCCTGGGCAAAGGAAAACAACGTCACGCTGATCACCGAGGAGCATATGAAGATCATCAACGACAAGCGTTCAAAGGAAAAAAGCAAAAAATAATCCGAAAAGCGATCGAAGAAAAGGAGATAATTGAAAATGAAAGTTGTTCTTGCAGGCGCCTTTGGCAATTTAGGCGCAGAAATTCTCAAATGCCTTTGCGCGGACGGTCATGAGGTCGTTGCCGCCGATATCCGCGAAACGGCCGTGGAAGGCTGTGAGGGAAAATACACCTTCAAGGCCATCGACGCCACCAATCCCGAAACGATGAAGGGTCTGTGCGACGGCGCTGACGTTGTCATCACCACCGTTGGACTGACCGGTGCTTCCACCAAGGTCACCTCTTACGACATCGACTACCGCGGCAACATCAACCTTTACAACGAGGCCAAGGCCGCCGGCGTTCAAAAATTCAATTACATCTCGGTCATCTCCTGCGATGAAAAGGGGGCGGAAAAGGTTCCCATGCTTCACGCCAAGTATCTGGTGGAGCAGGAGATCAAGCAGCAGAAGATGGACTATGTCATCTACCGCCCCACCGGCTACTTCTACGACATCGCCAAGGTCTTCAAGCCCTATGTGGACAAGGGCGAGATGCAGCTTCTCAAGGGCTATGGCGGCGTGAAGGCCAATGTGGTCGACTGCCCCGATTTCGCGCGCTTCATCGTCGATCACATGAACGACACCAACGTCACCTACAACGTGGGCGGCAAGGAGACCTACACCTACGAGGAAATGGCCAAAATGTGCTTCGATGCCGCAGGCAAGCCTCTTGCCATCAAATGGGCACCCATCTGGCTGTTCGGCATCCTTGCCAACCTTCCCAAGATCAAGAAGGCGGGCAAGCATGACATCATCCTCTTCTCCAAATGGACGCTCAGCCACGATCTTGTGGGCGATACCGAGGTGGGCGAGAAGAGCTTTGCCGCCTACATAAAGTCTTATTTCGGAAAGGAGAGCCGCTGATATGCCCTGGACGCTTCTCGGAATTCTCCTCATCGTCTGCGCCGCCGCCTGCGCCGTAGGCTTTTACAAGTTTGTTTACTTTCTCTCCATCGGTTACGGCTTTGCCGTTGCGGGCGGAGGCATCGCCGTGCTGGTGATGTATCTTCTTAACCCGAGTGCAACACCTCTTTGGATCGTGCTGGTGCAGACCGCTCTCTTTATCGCATACGGCATGCGTCTTTCGGGCTTCCTGCTGGTGCGCGAATTCAAGAATGCCACCTTCAAAAAGACCGACGTTGCCAAGGATACGCTGGCGAAAAACGGCGAAAAGAAGATGCCTGTCTTTGTCCTTGCTGCCATCTGGATCAGCGTTTCGATCCTGTATGTGGCGCAGGTCAGCCCCATGCTCTTCCGTTATGACAATGCGGCGGCCGATGTGATCGTTCCCGTCATCGGCTTTGCCGTTTCTCTGTTCGGTCTTGCGCTTGAATCGGCAGCCGACAAACAGAAATCCGCTCAAAAGAAGGAACGCCCCGACATGGTTGCCACCAAAGGTCTGTACCGCATCTGCCGCTGCCCCAACTACTTGGGTGAGATCCTGTTCTGGACGGGTGTGTTTGTCAGCGGCATCACCGCCTATCTGACCGTCGGCCAGTGGATCACCGCCGTTGCCGCTTATATCTGCATCGTGTTCATCATGTTCAACGGCGCCCAGAGACTGGAAAAGCGTCAGATGGCGCGCTACGGCAACAACGAGGAATACAACGCCTATGCCGACAAAACGCCCATCATCATTCCCCTGCTTCCCATTTATCACCTCAACAAGAAAAAATGACCGCACAAGGAGATACGATCATGAATGAATTTTCCATTCCGATGGCTCTTGTGGATTTCATCCCCGTTCTTTTCTTCGCCCTCGCCTCGATTCTCCTTATGAGCGATCTTTACCACTGCATGAGCAAGGGGGCTTTTGCCCTCTTCTCAGCCGGTGTGATCGATGTTACCATCGCCGGCGCGCTGAAGGCTGCATGGAAGCTGATGTATGCGGCGGGGCTTTGCAACTTCGAGGCCCTTGATGCCATCTTCTTTCCCGTGCAGTCCATCGGCTTTTTGCTGGCAGGGATCGGTATGCTGACCATGCTCGTTCAAAAAAAGAGCAATGCTTCGCTTTTGGCGGCCGCTCCGCCCGTCTTTTCGGGCACGTTTGTCTTTGTCGGACTGATGGTTGCAGGGCTCGGCATTCTGGATGCCGTTCTTTGCATTCTGTGCGGAAAGCAGAAAAAGCCGGCGCTCATTGCCCTCTTTGCTCTGTCCTTCCTCTGCTCGCTTTGTATGGGGTATCTGTCCAGCCGCGACTTTGCGCAAGCCTCCATGAACTGGATCGCTGAGGGCGTGAATGTTGTCGGTCAGGGCACCTTTTTGGTCGGAACGGTCCTGCTTCACAAGAGCGGACTGTCCACGGTCTCACTCCGAAGCGGAGGTGAAAGCGCATGACCGATACGCTGCTGCAATTGCTGGAAAGCCGATACGCTTTGAGCGAGCTAGATGCGGGCGCATTTTCCTCGCTGAAGGCCAACGGCATGACCTTCACCGTCAAAGCGTATGCCGCGAAAGGGCTTGGCCACGTGTCTCTCATGAAGGCCAAGGGCTTTTTCGGGCTGATGAAGATGGATACGCTGATGGTCGTTCCCTTTGAAAAGGATCTGCCGCTGTATTCCTACGATCGCATCTACGCCATGGGAAACGACACGCTGATCGTTGAGCTTTACGATACCCTGCTTGCCCCGTTGGATCTCTCCGCTCTGGATCGGCTGAACAAGGCCTATTCCCACCTTCCCGAGCGCGATGCCGGTAAGCATTGGTATGACAGCATCAAGCTGCCGCAGAGCCTGTCCAAAAAGAGCAAAAAGAAGGACACACCCGCCTTTGACAAGCTGGCCATCGAGCACTTTTCTCTCTATTTGAATGCACCGGCCTCCGATGTGACCGACACCGAAAAAAAGCGTATGCTCTCCGCCCGCTATGTCAACGGGCTTTTGACAAACGGCGGACCTTCCACCGATGTGTTCAAAAAATCCCTCGGCGAAGAGGCAACCGCTTCCCTCTTCCGAAACGTACTGTTCGGCGTTTGATTTTTCCTTGCAACAAAAGACTACCCGAAAAAGAGTGTAAAAAAACTCTCTTCTCGGGTAGTTTTGTTTTCATTACTCTGCCCATTCTCAATGAAAAAGAGGCAGATCGCTCTACCTCTTTTGATGTTCATACGATCAAACAGTCAGCAAACGCCCAGCGTGCCGAGAATGACAGCCGCGACAGTGGCGATCAGGGGAATGACCACCGAGCAGATGCAGATGTCAAAATAGGACTTCTTGTGCGTCATGCCGGTCACGGCGAGAAGCGTGATGACCGCGCCGTTGTGGGGGAGCGAATCAAGACCGCCCGAAGCCAGAGAGGCAACGCGGTGCAGCACTTCGTTGCCGATGCCCATCTGTCCGCCCATGGCGATCAGCTCACTGCCCAGCGCATCCAGCGTGATGGTCAGACCGCCCGAGGCCGAGCCGGTGATGCCGGCCAAAAGCGTGGAGCCGGCAGCGGTGGCGATCAGCGGGTTCTCCGAGAAGCCGGTGACGGCATCCTTGATGGTGACGAAAGCGCCCAGATGCTTGATGACAGCGCCGTAACCGACAACGGCGGCGGTGTTCATGATGGCGGGGAACGAGCCGACAATGCCCTCATCCAGACAAGGAATGACGCGTCCTTTCAAACGCTTGAGATTGGTGGCAAGGCAGAGGATCACCGAAAGGATCAGCGCCGTGATCAAACTCCAGTTGCCGATCACGTCCGAGGGGGATTTGCCGAACGTATCCTGCAGATAGGAAAGATCGATGTTGGGGAAAACATAGCGGCTGGCGATGAAGTTGATGGCCAGCACGGCCAGAATGGGAAGGAAGGCCACAACGATGTTGGGCAGCACGTCTGCCTTCGATTCAGACGTCTTGGCGCTGCTCTCATCGGCCTCACCGTAGCCCTCGCCGTTGGCCTTGGCCTTTTTGATGCGGAAATAGAGCCAGAAATAGCCGCCGCCCAGCATAATGACCGCACCCACGATGCCGAGAATGGGACCTGCATAAGCATCGGTGCCGAAATACTTCATGGGGATGGCGTTCTGGATCTGAGGCGATCCGGGAAGCGCGGTCATGGTGAAGGTGATGGCACCGACCGCGATGGTGGCGGGGAGGAAACGCTTGGGAATATCACTCTTGCGGAAGAGCTCCGCGCCGATGGGATATGCGGCAAAGGCCACAACAAACAGCGAAACGCCGCCGTATGTCAGCACCGCGCAGGAAAGGATGACGGCCAGCAGAGCCAGATTCTTGCCCAGCTTTTCGGAAATGAAGGTGGCGATCTTCATCGCACATCCGCTGGCATCCATGATCTTACCGAAGATGGCTCCCAGCAGGAAGATGAGGAAATAGCTGAAAACGTAATCGGCCATGCCCTTCATGAAGTATTCGGTCAGAACCGAGAAGGCCATGGGACGGCCCAGAATCAGGCTTTCCATCAGGAAGGTGAAAACGGCAAGAACGGGCGCCATGATGATGACCGAAATGCCCTTGAAGGCCGAGTACATCAGCAGGGCCAGAGATATGAGGACCAACAAAATACCGATGATATCCATAGAATCAACCTGCCTTATTTTTGATAATAAAATTGTACCATTTCCGTCATTTTCTGTCAACAATCGCGTGCGAAAATCGAAAAAATGCGTTTTTCTCTACCGTAAATTTCAAATTATTCGTTTTTCGCGCACAAAAATTTAACATCCTCTTGCTTTTTCTCTTCTTTCTTTTCCCATCTGCTCTTTCCTGCACAAACTGCCTGCACAAATCGAAAAAACAGATCTCGCACGAAAATACAATTATTTTCAAAATATCCTTGCATCTGATTGTTTTTTGTTGTATAATAAGATGATATGTCAAGATAAATCTTGTCAAAAAGGATTTGTCCCATGAAATTTGAAAAGATCAAAAGCATTTTTTCCCGCATTCCCGTCATCGAAACGCCGCGGCTTCTGCTTCGGAAGATGAGAGTGACCGATGCGAAGGATATGTTTGAATATGCCAAAAGAAGCGATGTAACGCGGTATCTGCTCTGGTCGCCCCACCCGAATGTGGATCACACCAGAGAATACCTCGGCTTTTTGCAGAGCCAGTACAAAAGCGGCGATTTCTACGACTGGGCCATCATTCTCAAGGAAAAGAATAAGATGATCGGCACCTGCGGCTTCACCACCATTGACACGGTGAACAACTCCGCCGAGATCGGGTATGTCATCAATCCCGCCTACCGCAACATCGGCATCGCCACCGAGGCTGTGACCGCCGTTCTCCGCTTCGGATTCTCCGAAATGGGCTTTCAGCGGATCGAGGCACGCTATATGGTGGGCAACAGCGCCAGCCGCCGCGTGATGGAAAAGTGCGGCATGCATTTTGAGGGGATCCACCTCTCCTCGATGTATGTAAAGGAAAAGTATGTGGACGTTGGAATCTGCGCGATCCTGCGCGAAAAATTTATAAGGACTTTTGGATTATGATTTATTCTCTTCTTGCCATTCCCGGAAGCGATGTGCGCACGATCGGACAGGAGTCTGCCGAGCTGCTCGGCTTCGATTTTTTTGACACCGACCTGCTTCTGGAGGAAAAACACGGAAAAAGCGTTTGCGATCTCTTTACCGAACAGGGCGAAACCGCCTTCCGCCGTTTGGAGCGTGAGGTTTTGCTCTCGGTTCTGGACAAGCAGGGCGATCGCAACACCATCCTTGTCTGCGGCGACGGGCTTGTGACCGCTCCCTATTCGCTCAAGCAGCTGCAGACGCATACCCATCCCATCTGGATCAAAAAGAGCGTGAAGAACATTGTGGACAACGGCATGGCCTATCTTCTGCCGCCCTACAACGGTGACCGCCACAAGTTCATCGACGCCTGCTGGATGCGATACCTGTACAGCAAGCGTGCGGCTCTGTATGTCATTGACGATTTTGACAACGATCTGTGCGTTGGCAAAGTTGTGGAATACATCAAGCAACGCGATTAAACACAACCATACACGCAATCCATACCGGTAAGTAAGCCGAAAGGGGAACACAATACACATGAAAATTGAGCATCTCATCGACTTCAGCAGCATCACTCCCGAGGAGTGGAACATTCTCTGCAATCTGGCGGACGACATCCGTCACAAGCCTGCCAAATATGCCGACGCCTGCCGCGGCAAGGTGATGGCCACCCTCTTCTATGAGCCCAGCACCCGCACCCAGCTCTCCTTCCAGACCGCCATGCAGCGTCTGGGCGGTACGGTCATCGGTTTTGCCGATCCGCAGAATTCCTCGGTTTCCAAGGGCGAAAGCCTGCGCGACACCATCAAGATCGTATCGGGCTATGCCGACATCATTGTCATGCGCAACCCCAAGGAGGGCGCCGCATACGCTGCCTCGCTCTACTCCCGCGTTCCCTTCATCAATGCCGGTGACGGCGGTCACCTCCATCCCACCCAGACCATGGCGGATATGTACACGCTCCGCTCCACCAAGGGACGCACCGACCATCTGAAGATCGGTATGTGCGGCGACCTGCTCAATGGGCGCACCGTCCATTCGCTGACGCGCGCGCTTTCTGCCCGTCCCGGCAACCACTTCTATTTCATCTCCACGCCCGAGCTTTCCATGCCCGAATACATCACCGATATGCTGGAAGAAAAGCAGATCTCCTATTCCAAGGTTTCAACGCTGGACGAGTGCATAAACGAATTGGATGTGCTGTACATGACCCGCATCCAGAAGGAGCGCTTTGCCTCCGAGGAGGAATACCGCGCCCAGTCCGGTGTGTATGTTCTGACCAAGGAGAAGATGGATGCCGCCAAGAGCGATCTGGTCGTTCTTCATCCTCTGCCCAAGGTGGACGAGATCGACTATGAGGTGGACGACGATCCCCGCGCCAAGTACTTCCTGCAGGCCGAAAACGGCATGTACATCCGCATGGCGCTGATCCTCTCCATGTGCGACATTCCGCGCAAGAGCGTCACCCAGACGTATCCTCTGCCCAAGAAGCAGGTTTGCTCCAATCCCCGCTGCATCACCCGCTTCGAGCCCTATCTGCCCGAGATCGTGGACCGCGTGGGCGACAAGCAGTTCTGTGCCTACTGCGAGCACAAGATCTGAGAGAACAAACAAAAGAGACTGTCGTTTCCTTTTCGGATGCGGCAGTCTCATCTTTTTTCTTTTGTTTATGCTTTCGCTTCAATGCTTGACCATGAAGCGGAAGCGTTTTTTCAGCTCGATCGGACAGGCATCGATCACCTCTCCCATGCCGAAGCTAAGGCTGGTCATATACAGATCGTGAAGGACGATAACGCTGACATCCCCATCGCGTTCACCGAAAACAAACAGCTTTTGTTCAATATAAGGAAAAAGTGCTTTCAGCTCCGGCTCCAGCAGAGTCTGCAAAGCGGCATCGTCACCTCTTCGAACGGCATCGGTCAGCGCATCGCTTTTGGATTCAAAGTGCTCCCAGAAGGCGTGGATCTGTTTCTTCGACAGCGGACGGCGGAAAAAGTGCGGATGCGTCCCTTGACGGATCAGCTCAATCTGGCGGATATAGCCCTCGCTGATCTGCGGCGCCTCCTGCCTTAACTGAGCAATGTAGGCATCGATATTGTCGAAGTTTCCCATCGCGGCCTCCAGCATCGCCTTGATGCCGCAGCGTCCCGGCTGATTGGCGTGAAGCAATTCAGCCTGTTTCATGGATGTGACCGCCTCTTCGTATCGGAAGAGCATGGTTTGCGCCGAGGACAGCTGCGCATAACAGCTGGACAGGAACACGCGCTGCATCACAGATTGCGGCTCTTTTTCAAGCAGATCCACCGCCTTCTCAAAAGCATATCCGGCATTTTCATATCGACCAAGCATAAGCGCGACGCGCCCCTCCTTCATATAGGCCAGACACAGGCCGTGATCGACGCGGTTGCACTCATGAAAAAGCAGAAAAGCGCTGTGCATATCTCCGAGCCCCTCGCGGCACAGTCCCTTAAAAAAGGCAAGGACAGCGGAATCTTTGTCTGATCGGCAGGCAGAGCGTATCTCCTCGAGAAACGCTTCTCCCTCCGCAAACCGCCTTTGGCTGATGACACTCAATGCTCTCACCAAACGGATAAGAGTCGTATAATCATCGGAGAAGACCTTTTCAAGCAAAGGACCGAACGCCTGCTTGTGAACCGCCCACGGCTGCTGTACCTGCGGGCTGAAAAACAATTTTTTATCAAACTCCTGCTTGCGATCCATCGCGGAAGTCCTCCGTATTGTCAACGATTTCGTGTTTTATTTTGCCGAGTCGGCCGTCTCTGTCTCCATGCCGAGAAAGCGAGCGTTATAATATTCCGAATTCTTCTTCAGCTCCTCATCCAATACAGCAGAGCCGTACCGCTCGGCAAGAGTCTCCTGATCCGAAAACAGATTGGTCCCGAGCGCAAGACGGTCTCCCTCCACAGTGACGCCGAGTGCCGCCAGAGTAGTGGGGAAAAGGTCGAAGGTGGCAAAGGAACGCTCCTTCTCGCGGATCGGCTGAAGAGGCGCATTGAGAATGCAGTTATAGATGGTTCGTGTGTAGTTCTCATCCGTATCCTTCAGAAAGGCGCCGTCCATGGTCAAATGGTCGCCGCTGATGATGACGGTGGTGTTTTCATAAAAGGGCTGCTCCTTCAGCCACGATACAAAGGCATACACCTGCTTCGAGGAGCAGGACAGCACATTGGCATACTGCTCTTCGTGCTCGTTTCCGCACAGACGGCAAAGATAGCCGTCGGGAAAATGGGTGTCGGCGGTGAGCATGGTGAAATTGAAGGGACGTCCCTCCGAAGCCAGACGCGTCAGCTCCTCTTTGGCGTATGCAAACAACTTCTCATCCTCATACCCCCACCATTCGCGGTAATCCTCGGGCAAACGTCCCGCGGCCTTCATTGCCTCGGTGTCCAGGATCTCATAATTGCCGTTCTGGAGAAAATAGAGTTCGCGCCCGTGAAACTCCGCATCCGAGCCCAAAAGCAAAAGCTGGTTATACCCTTCTTTCTGCAAGATCTCGCCCAGCGACACGATGCCCGGCATGAACACCTCATCGCTTCCGTAAGCATCCGCGCCCAGCTTGACCTTCATGGGAATGCCGGACGTTTGCGAAACCATGGCAGCGGCCGTCCATGTGGTGCCGGAAAAGGACTGCGCTCCGCCCATACCCTGCGTGTGGGAAAAAGAGATGTTTTCCTCCGCCAATGCACTCAGCTCGGGAATGTAGTTCTCGCGGATCGCTCCGCCGGCAGTCGGATCGGCGAAGGTGCTTTCCATCGATTCGAGAAAGATATAGACAAGATTCCGCTTTGTTTCGGGAAAAATGACGGACACGCTTCGCGGATCGACATAATGATCCTCGATAAAATCCGATTCGGTGGTGGCGGCGTCAAGATAAGAGGGGATGCGCAAAACAGCGACAAGAGCGATCACACCCATCAAAAAAACGGCAAAAGACAGCGAAAGCATTCGCTTAGCGAAAAAAGCACAGGGCTTTGATCCTTTGTATGTACGATAACGGGCATGATCCGCTCCGAGATTGGTCATCCGCCCGCTGAGAAAACGATAGGCAAACAGGTCAAACAGCGTAAGTGCCGCTGTCGGCAGACACACTCGCAAAACACAGCTCCAGACGAGACTGAAATCCACGCCCTCGGATGTGGTTTTTAGTTGAAAAAGAAATTGATCGATCACGATCTTGTCGTATTTCTGAAACAGCCATAAGGTCAGAAACAGCAAAAAATTGCCGGCGGTCAGCAGAAAGACGGACAGAATCTTCTTTTTTCTTGTATTGTTTTTGCTTGTGGTATTCGCGGTCAAAACAGGTTCCTCCCGAGAGTGCTCGCGCAAACTCCGCCCTGCACGCAGAACGGAGAAAAGATACATCCTTATTGTACTCCTCATTGTCTGCCCTGTCAAGTTAAGATCTGATGAACTTTATTGAATTTTTCCCGATTTCTTGCAAAAAAGCGCTTCATATGATATACTGCTGCTGTAAGCTCGAGGGAAAAAGGAGGAAAAATATGAGCTGTCACGATCTGTTCGGTTATCTTGCAGACATCGATGAAGAGGCCACCAGCCGCTATTACAAGCAGGCAGGCATTTGGAGCTGTGAGTGCGGCGACTGTCTCAATTTTCTCGCGCTTGCCAAACGAAGGATGCTTCCCGATTTTGTTCTCCGCGTGTTGGATACGCTTAAGATCGATCCGCAGAAAGCCACTTATGTGTGTCTTTTGGAGTCAAACGCAGATGGCTGGCTCTACCAATTCGGGTATCGCATCGCTGGCACTTACCAAGAGCCATCCGCACAGCCGCGCTCTCCTGCGGTCTTTTGCGGCCATAATCCTTACCCTTACGATGCTCCGAACTTCCCTTCTCCGCATTTTGATCTGGAATTTTTTCTCCCGCTGCCCTGGATTCCGGATGAGCCGCGGGATGGATAACAAAAAAGGCTGCCGCTTATTTGGGCGTCAGCCTTTGATTATGATTTCGGTTTAAGAAGCAGCCGTTTCCTTGTCGGCGTATGTATCCGCATACTGTCCGACAGCATCGGCTATGCCCTCGGCCATCTTTTCCTGCCAGGAGGCATCCATCATATTGGTGCGGTCGCTCTCGTTGGTGACAAAGCCGATCTCGATGAGCGCTGACGGTACCTCCACGATATCACGGATCACACGGTAAGCACCGTCGTAATCCTTACCGATGGAAAGCGGCTTTTTATCCGTTCCGGTGCGGAACTCGATGGCATCGACCAGCAGAGCGGACAATGCTCCCGCCTGCGGATGTCCGTCCTGATAATAATACACGCGGGTTCCTCTCACGCTCTCATCCGAGGGGAAGGCATCCACATGCACCGATACATACAGGTCATAATGCTCCAGCGCCTGCGTGAACGCCACACGAGCGGCAGGATTGAACAGATAGGTCTCGCCTGCCTTGTCCGCCGGCTTCTCATCGTTCTCTCTGGTCATGATCACGTCAAAGCCCTTTGCGATCAGAAGATCGCGGAGCTTCAGCGAAATGGCAAGGGTGATATCCTTTTCGCTCAGATCGCCCATCAGTCCCTCGCCCGTTCCGGGATCGTCATAGCCATGACCGGGATCGACCACAACCGTGAACGTCTTCTCCTCGGGCGCAGCTGTTGTCTCGGGAGCAGAGGTGGTGGGAACGGAAGCCTCGGTGGTGACAGGCGGCTCGGCCGGCTCATACAGCTCGGGATCATACGGAACATTGCCCGAAACGCTTCGGTCGGTCCGCAGAAAAAGGAAGAGAACAAGACCGATCAGAAGCGCCAGAACAGCACAACAAACGATCAAAAGCCGTCTGCGCTGTCTGCGGCGGCGGATCTGCGTGGTCCGCATGATGGATTTGTTGTATCGGTCCATCGGCGGAGTCGGGTACGGCGTGTAGGGCTGGCAACGGGGATTGGATGCCGAGTTGGGGTTGGGATTGACCGCGCGGTTCGGATCGGGGGTGGCTGTGCGGTTCGGACGGTCGGTATGGTTTTGGGTTGGGTTTGGTCTGTTGTTATAAGAATTCATCGGTACACCTCGCAATGCATCCAGTATACCACAAATCGCGCGATTCGTCAAAATGTGATTTTGAACAAATTTCCGGAACATTTCTCGTCAAAAGCGACAGCAGAGGGGCTCTTTTTTACAGCCAAACGGCCTTTTTTGGGGCATTCATCGCTCAATCGGCAGTTTACTCGGAGAAAAAAGAAAGTTTTTGCTCAAGAATTTCAAAAAAAATGAAAAATATATATTGACTTTTGGAGCGTTTTGCGTTATAATCATTTGTGGAATCATTTATTGTTCCGTTTCCAATGCGGAGGGAGGGATAAAATATGGCAGAGGTAAGACTCAAACCGGAAGAATCTTTGGACAGCGCTCTTCGTCGTTTTAAGAGACAGTGTGCTCGTTCTGGCGTTCTTGCCGAGCTCCGCAAGAGAGAGCACTATGAGAAGCCCAGCGTTAAGCGCAAGAAGAAATCCGAAGCAGCCAGAAAGCGCAAGTTCAAGTAAGATCAAAAAGTCGGGAGATATTCGAAAAGAATGTCTCCTTTCTTTTTTGCAAAACAAAAAGGCGGGAGATATACTCTCGCCTTTTGAATATTATCTGTTTTCATCAATATATACGGAAGTGATAGTAAATCAAAAGCTTTTCATAGCACTCTGTCATAAGCGGGACAAGCAATTCGTCGATCGTCAGAAGAGACTGTTCAATCGTTTCGTTATCGGCATTGATGTTTTGAGCTGTCAACACCTCACAAACTCCGGTGCCGTTCGCATATCGGTAAACACCACCTTCGGTTCTCACAAGGATATCCGAACCGTTCAAATAGTTTTCTCTGTAAGCAAAGACATCCGCCTCATTCTCCATTTGAGCAATAGCATTAACGATTGTTTCGTAGTCTTCTTGATCCAGTTGATAAAGAACTGACATCCGAGAGCGATCTAAAGATTCCAACGCCCTTTTCGGATCAAGTTTCCGGTTGTCGGCAAGCATCTCCATCATTTCATAATTATCTACGCTCCGAATCAACAGTTTTTCGTTGTCAAACAACACACAGGATATCTTTTTCGATGTATAATAAGAGCCTTGGTAGCAAAATTCCATAATGACTTTCGCTTGCTCTTCTTCTTGAGCTTGACACCCCACGATCAAGGGCAACAAAATCACAAAAAGAGCGAAAAGAATGCAGATTCGAGTGTTTTTCATCCTAATATTCCTCCGTTCAATCCGCAACCATTTGTTTGATTTTTTATATTATACCATATTTTTCCGTTGTTAAGAAAGATTAGAAAATTTTGATTATTTTCTAAACAAGCTTTCTAAGAACAGATATAAATCTTCAATAAGAGAATACCCCTCTTGGCTTTCCGAAACATAGCAAATCTCTCGTTCGCATGTTTGCAAGGTCAACTCAGGATCACGAGAATCCAGAGTCAACGGCGGATGATACTCAAGCAATTTGATTTCGCTAAGATCGGCTTCGATTTTTTCCATCTGTTCCGCTGTTGTGCTAACAGACATTTCATTTTCCACCCAATTTAGGAGCGTCAGCGAAAGAGACAAAGAGCCGCTCTCCTGCCTTTGAATCGTTCCGTCTTTTTCAATTGTATAAAGGATATAAACATCATCTACCATTTTGGGAGAATCATGGACGAGAAAACGAGCTATTTCGTTATCATACAGCGGTCTTGATATGGGAGTGGGCGGATGAATGGATCCTTTCTCCACTTTTTGTATCGGGTTTCCTTCGTGATCGTATATCCCGATCGGCGTTTTTTCGATCAGCCATGACACCACATCATCCAAATCGGGAGACGTTCCGTAAGCAAAGCCGAATGTAGTAGCGTCTGCACCTCTCAGCCATACATTGAGAGCCGTATATAGCTCTAAAGCAAAGAGATACGACGCATCAGACTCAATTTCCTCCTCTTTTCCGGCAAAAACATCGGTAAGAAACGCCACTTCTTCTTTTTCCAATATTATTCTATGGGCCTCTTCCGTCTTCCTGTCGCTAAAAGGTGCGTCAAAGCGGAAATCACCAACGACAATATCCAATACTCCGTTGTCATATACACGATAATAGAAATCGCGGCTTTCCAGCACGTTCATTTGTGCTTCCAAAATCAAGGAGCCTTCCGATCCAACAATTGTATTCTCCTTCGTGATCGGAACTTTCTCTGCATGACACCCACTCAACAGCAAAACCATAACCACAAAGCTTATCAATCGTTTCATCACCAGCGCCTCCTATGAATTGTTACTTTTTTTGTATTTTACCATATTTTTCTTCCGCTGTCAAGTACGCTCACAAAAAAAGGAGGCGAATGGATCATCCTCCTTTTCGATTGACCGATCAGCCATCGATCATCTGCTTATAGATCTCGTTTTTCGAGCAGCCGCGGTCACGTGCGGCGGCCTTCATGGCATCCATCTTGCTCATGCCCTGCTGCTGATAAAAGGCCACGTGCGAGGGGACATCCATCTCCGCCCAGAAGCAGGCCTCATCGGGTGCGCCCTCCACGATCAGCACATATTCGCCGCGGGGCTCCCTTTCCTGATAAAAGGACAGCGCCTCCTCGAGCGTCATCTGCGCGACCTCCTCGTTGATCTTGGTCAGCTCACGGCAGAAGGCGATCTTCCGCTCCGCAAAGCTTTCTCGCATCAGCGTCAGCGTGTCGGTCAGACGATGGGGCGCTTCGTACAGGATCAGCGGGCGCTTTTCGGAAGAAAGGGCTTCCAGCTTTTCTTTTTTCTCACGGTCACTTCCGCTCAAAAAGCCGACAAAAGCAAACTCCTTTTCGGCCATGCCCGACAACACAAGCGCCGTCACGGCCGCACACGGACCGGGAACAACGGTATAGCCGATTCCCTTTTCCCTGCACAGGCAGACCAGATCAAACCCCGGATCGCTGATGCCCGGCATGCCCGCATCGGTCACAAGCGCGCAGCTTTCGCCCGCCAACAGCCGCTCGGCGATCTTTTCGCCTGCGGTACGCTTGTTGTGCTCGTGATAGGCAAAGAGGGGGCGGTGTATGTCATAATAGGCGAGAAGCTTGCCCGTGTTGCGCGTATCCTCAGCGGCAACGAAGTCGCACTCCTCCAGCGTTTTCAACGCGCGAAGGGTGATGTCCGCCATGTTGCCGATGGGGGTGGCCACCAGATACAATCTTCCCTTTTCCACCTTATTTTTTTGGCTGTCGATCGGTATATTCATTCGGAAATTCTCCCTTTTCCAGTGTATGGCTCATCTCGACGGTGTCGCTTCCGTCTTCATGCTTCAGGCAAAAGATCTTGGGCAGCATCAGCGAGGGGGAGGCGTCCTTTTTCGCCTCGATCAGCACCAGACAGGGCGGTGCTTCGGGGCGCGGACAGACCAGCACCATCCGCTTCGGCTCCAAACGGTTTTCTTTCAGCGAAGCAAACAGGTGGGACAGCCTCTCGGGGCGGTAGACCGCATAAAACAGGCCGCCGGAGCGCAGGATACGGGACGCACTCTCGCAAAAGAGCGCAAGTCCGCCGCATTCCTCGCTTCTGGATATGTTGCGGATGGGATACGGCGATTCCTTTCCGCTTCCCTTTTCCATATAGGGCGGATTGGCAAAGACCACATCCACCTCGCCTCCGAAATCGCTTTGCTTCACATCCGACACATCGGCTAACAGCGGCGTGACACGGTCGAAAAGCCCGTTTTGGGCGATGTTTTCCTCTAAAAGCTCAAAGCACTCGCGCTGAAGCTCCACGGCATAGATCCTTTGAAAAAAGCCCTTCTTCGCGCACAGAAGCGAGATGATCCCGCTGCCGCTGCCGAATTCCACCGCCACCGCTTTCGGCGAGCGTTTCATAAAAGAAGCAAGCAAAAGAGCGTCGGTCCCAAACAAAAGACCGTCGCTTCTCTGCTTGATGATGAGGTTTTCGTTGACCTTGTCGATCCGAATCATAAGACTCTCCCAAAATCAATCCGCGGATCCAATCCGCCGATAAAACAAAAAGCGGCAAAACCCTTCGGTTCGCCGCTTCTCGTCAGTCTTTACTCAGGCTTCGGGGCATCAACAGGGCATGCTCCGGCGCAAGCGCCGCACTCAATGCACTCAGCTGCGTTGATGACGTACTTGCCGTCCTTTTCGCTGATGCAGTTCACAGGACATTCGGAAGCACAAGCGCCGCAGGCGATGCACTCGTCATTGATCTTATATGCCATTTCTCATACACCTCCGTTAAAAATACAAACGGTTTTACCCATTTTCAACATGATTATACCACAGTTTGATTCAAAATGCAATGATTTTTCCGCAAAAAACAGAAACAAAATCCAAAGAATCGGCGGAAAGACCGTCAAAAGGAGGTCAATCCTCCAGCTTTTTCAGTTCTTCGTCGGTGGTGTCGCGCTTTTTGCCCTTTTTGGGAAGCTCCAGCACCTTCACCGCATCGCGGTGGTAGCTCTTCGGAGGCGAGTCGGGCGCATTGTCCAGACGGACCTTGAGCATACCCACCAGCGGGCTGACCTCCACCACCTTACCGTCGCCGTCCGGCGTTTTGACGATGCTGTCCACCTTCGGCGTGCGGCGGATCTCGTAGTCATACGCCTCCGCCTCGTAGCGCAGACAGCACATCAGCCGTCCGCAGGTGCCCGAGATCTTCGAGGAATTGAGCGACAGATTCTGCTCCTTGGCCATTTTGATGCTCACCTGCGTGAAATCGGGCAGGAAGGTCTTACAGCAGAACGGTCTGCCGCAGACACCCAATCCGCCCATGCACTTGGCTTCATCGCGGATGCCGATCTGGCGGAGCTCGATGCGCGTGCGGAAAACCGACGCCAGATCCTTCACCAGATCGCGGAAGTCCACGCGTCCGTCGGCGGTGAAATAAAACAGGAGCTTGTTGTTGTCAAAGGTATATTCCGCGTCGATCAGCTTCATCTCCAGCCGATGCTCGGCGATCTTGTCCAAGCAGATATCAAAGGCGTCCTCGCCCTTTTTCAGATTGTCCTTCATCTTCTGGTCATCGGCCGCGGTGGCAACACGCAGAGCCTTCCGCAGAGGCGGCACAATGCTGCTTTGCGACACCGATGTCAGCCCCAGCGCCACCGTTCCGTACTCCAGACCGCGGGCGGTCTCCACGATCACATGCTGGCCCACAGCGGGATTCAGCCCGTTGGGCTCGAAATAATAGACCTTGGCGCTCTGACGGAACTTGACGCCGATCACCTCCACCTTTTCGGGCAGAGTCTCCTCCGCCGCTTCGGTCTGCGGCAGATTGGTTTCACATTCTTTTGCTTTTTCTTCCATAATTCTATTCCAATTCTGTTCTTTCATCGTATTCTTCACTTTACACCGCACTGTACACAGCGTCGGCAAAGGTATGCTTGATCAGATTCATGTTGGCATTGGTATCGGCTACCAAGCTGCGGGCCCGAAGCGTCTCCTCGCTCAGCGTGCAGATCGACTGGTGCGAGAGCGCATACGCATAGTCCGCCGCCGTTTCCATATCGCGGAAATACATGAGGCGGCAATGCCTGCGGCTCTTTTTCACCGCCAGCAGATCGCGCAGAGCCTTAAGAAGCTCATCGAAGAAAGCAGTCGCCTCCTCGCGGGTCGTACCAATCGTTTGTGCAAAGAGAAGCAGATCGGAGCGGTCGATCGGCCTTTTTCCACAGAGACGGCCGAGCAGCTCATCGGTCTTTTGCGTTGAACCGTTCTCCCCTCCGTTTTTGTTTTCCAGCAAAGACAACGCCTTTCCGATGCTTCCCTCCGCATTTTGAAGCAGGCGGGCAAAGGATGACGGATCATTTTTTTGCAGCGAAACGGCGTTTAAGGAGATATCGCACAGGCACTCGGACAGCGTCTGCTCATCAAAATGCTGCATCTTCACAATGGGCGCGCGGGATCGGACCGTGGGAAGCAGAGCAGCCGACGATTCGCAAAGCAGGAAAAAATAGGTATCCTTCGGCGGCTCCTCCAGAATCTTGAGAAGCATATTCTGCGTTTGCACATTCAGCCGCGGCGCATTGCGGATGATGAAGATCTTGACCTCGCAGTCGTTCGGGCGAATAAAAGCCTCCTCACGCAGGGCGCGGATCTGATCGACGGTGATGAATTTTTTATCCTCCGCCACATCCACGGTGATCACATCCGGACAGATGTCCTCCTCGATCTTACGGCAGATCTCGCACACACCGCAGGGCGCATCGCTCTCCCTGCAGGCAAGCGCCTGCGACAAAAGAAAAGCAAGCGTGGTTTTTCCGCTTCCCTCTCCGCCCTCGATGATCAGCGCATGCGGAAGCGAATCGGTCTGCAGAAGCGTCCACAGCCGCCGTTTGAGACGGTCGTTTCCCTTCAGCCGATCAAGCAGCAGGTTCATACGCGCTTATACGACTCCACATCCATCACGAAAATATGAGCGCCGCCAACGGTCACCTCCGCAGGAAGCGCACCCGCCGAGGCAGGATTGTAGACCGGATCGGTGGGCGTGGGCACCACACGCTTCTTGCTGTAATGCGCGATGATGTCGGTCACCTGCTCCACATCTTCATCCTTGATGCCGATCAGAAACGTGGAATTTCCGTTCATCAGAAAGCCGCCGGTGGAGGCGATCTTGGTGGCAACAAACCCCATCTTGATCAAATTGGTGTTGACGCGGTAAGCATCATCGTTGTTGACAATGGCGATCAAAAGCTTCATGGTGGTTCCTCCCGTCGAATGGTTCATATTGGTTGGTTTAGTCCTTGCTTTTTCCTTTATACTATATTATATCAAATCCGAACGCCATTGTCAAGGAAACATTCATGGGAAACACGAAATTCATGTTTGCAAATCAAAAAAGGATCCGTATTGTCTCGTTTTTTCTGGGGCTGGGGCTGATTGCGCTCGGCTTTTTCCTGCAGTCATTTTTTCTGAGGAAAGCGGCAGAACAGGAAAAGGAGGAGCGTTTTCTCTCGCTGACGGCGGCTCTGTACGAGTCGAGCGTCGAACTTGAAGAGGAGCTTCGAGCCTTTGAGGAAAATGGGACCATTCCGCTTTCAAGCGGGCGCGTGCTGTCTCACATCCGCGCCATGCAGACGTTTCTGACGCTGTCTCAGATCGAATCGCCGCCGCTGAACGTCTTTCTCTCAGCTCTTGAAGCCGATGCGGAAACTTCCCTTTCTGCAGGCGAAGACCATTTTGCCGACCGTTCGGACAGACAGGACCGTTTGCGCCGTTTTTCGCTTCTGCTGTCCGGCTTTCTTTCCTCCCGCACGTCCAAAAAAGAACTGGAAACACACATCGGCAATCTGTTTTACACCCCCTCTTCGCTGTCGGATGAAAGCGAAGATTCCTCTCAGCCTGCCTACAACGCCCCCCTTTCGGAGCGCGAGCTGTCAAAGCGTGCCGCCGATGCGCTGGGAAGCTATCTGATGCCCGCAAAGCAAGCGCTCACATCCCCTGCCGGATGCATCTGCTACGGCGGTGACTCCGCCTTTGCCATTCTCAGGCAAACGGATGGAACTTTGGTGCAGCTCTCGCGGTCCTATACCCCGCAGAGTGCGGTCATTTCAAGTGAAAAAGCGTTGGACCTCTGCCGCAAATGGCTGAAAAAGCATCTTAAGGAAGCAGGTAATCTCACGCTTGTCGGCTCGGAGGAGAGCGATGGCTTTCTCCATGCGGTTTTTGAGCGCGGAGAGGATCGCGTTTCTCTGTCTCTCTCGCTGGACAGCGGCCGCATCTGCCACTACGATGCAACGGATTTTATCCGACCGTGAGCCTTGGACAAGACATTCGTCAAAACTGCACAAGAAATTCATAAAATCTTAAGGGTTTTGCCACTTTCATATTAAATCTTTTTGTGCGATAATAGAAACACAGGAGGGATCGACCATGTACAACATTCTCATTTGCGACGATCAGAAAGACATCGTCCATGCGCTGAAAATCTATCTCAATTCACCCGATTACACGCTGTTTGAAGCCTATGACGGCAAAACGGCTCTCGATATCTGCGAAAAAAACGACATTCATCTTCTGCTTCTCGACATCATGATGCCGATCATGGACGGCATTTCGGTGCTCTCCCGCATCCGCGAAAGCAGCAACCTGCCCGTGATCTTTCTCACCGCCAAAAGCGAGGACAGCGACAAGATCCTCGGCCTTGACATCGGCGCGGACGATTACATAACCAAGCCCTTCAATCCGGCAGAGGTATGCGCCCGTGTCCGCTCCGCCCTCCGCCGTTATATGCAGCTGGGCAGCCGCGACGGCACGCAAACGCTGATCGCCGGTCCCATCGAGCTGGACGACGGCGCCAAGCGCGTGACGCTGGACGGCGCTGACGTGGCGCTGACGCCCACCGAATACGACATTCTCAAGCTTCTGATGACCTCTCCCGGCATCGTCTTTCCGCCCAAAAAGATCTATGAAAAGGTGTGGGGCGGCACCTCGGTCGGAAGCGAAAACACGGTGGCTGTCCACATCCGCCACCTGCGTGAAAAGCTGGAGATCGACCCCGCCTCCCCCCGCCACATCAAGGTGGTGTGGGGACAGGGCTATAAAATCGAAAAAGGACGGAGCGAAAAGGACAAGGGATAAGCAAACGAAAACAGTCCCTTTCTTGAAAGGAGTGCATCTCGATGAAATACAGCTTTGCCGCCAAGGCGCTGGTGTTCACGCTTTTTGTCCTGCTGACTGCCTTCACCGCGCTGTCCGGCTTTGCGCTGGTCCTGATGGCCGATCAGGGCTTTTATGATGAGCCGATCGATCCCAAGATCGAAAGCTATTTATATTCGATTCTGTCATCCGACACAGTGGAGATGGCCAACCGCTATTACTGGGTCACCGACTACGAGGGAGGGCCCTATCGCCAGGACGGCACCAACTTTTACTTCACCATCACCGATGCCGACGGCAACTACCTCTACGGCACTCAGCCGATCACAGTAAAGGATTTTGAGGAATCGTATGAAATGCCCTTCGGCGAGCACAGCGACGAGCAAAAGACCATCATCGGCTATCTGGACACCGATCTGGGCGAAAACGACAAGTACACGCTGGTCAACGACCTCTGCCGTACCCTGCACAAATACCGCTACACGCTGATCGTTCTGCTCATCGCCGAGGCGCTTTTTACCATTTTTGCCTACATCTTCCTTCTCTGCGGCGCGGGCTGGAGGATCGACAGCGAGGGAAAAAAGGTCATTGCGCTCAATCTCATCGACCGCATTCCCTTTGATCTTTACATTGCCGCTCTTGTCTTTCTTGTCTCGCTTGCCCTGGCCTTTCTCTTTGACATCGTCCGCTATTGGTCAACGATTCCCTTTCTGGCGGCTGTTGCTCTGCTCTGCCTGTGTGCGATCATCGCTTTCGCGGCCTTCTCCATGACCTTCGCCACCCGTCTTAAGGTGGGGAAATGGTGGAAAAACACCGTCATCTTCTTTGTTCTCCATCTTCTCCTCCGTCTGCTCCGTCTCATCGGCAGGGGGATCCTCAGCTTCTTCCGCATGCTGCCCGTGGTCTGGAAAGCGGCGCTGTTTGTGATGGGCTTTGTTTTCGTGGAATTTCTGGCGCTTTTGAGCTGTTATTCCACAGGCGATTTCATCCCCTTCTGGCTGATCACCCGTCTGTTTTTCTTCCTGCTGACCGTGTTTGTGGCCTTCCACATGATGCGGCTTCAGAACGGCGCCAAAAGAATGTCCGAAGGCGACACCACCTTCCGCATCAACACCGCCCTTATGTTCCACGATTTCAAAAAGCACGGGCATTACTTAAACAACATCGGCAAGGGCATGACGCTTTCGGTCAACGAGATGATGAAGAGCGAACGCACCAAGACTGAGCTGATCACCAATGTCTCCCACGACATCAAAACGCCGCTGACCTCCATCATCAACTATGTCGATCTGCTCAAACGGGAGGACATTGACAGCGAGCAGGCGAAGGAATATCTCAACATCCTCTCCACCCATTCCGCCAAGCTGAAGAAGCTGATCGAGGATCTGATCGAAGCCTCCAAGGCCTCCACCGGCAACATCAAGGTCGATGCCGCTCCCTGCGAGATCGGCGTGCTGCTCTCCCAGGCGGCGGGTGAATACGCCGAAGCTCTCGCCGAACATAACGTGGAGGTCATCGTCAGCCGCCCCGAGCAGGAGATCACCGTTTTGGCCGACGGCCGCCTTCTCTGGCGCGTTTTCGACAACCTTCTGGCCAACATCTGCAAATACTCGCTGCCCAATACCCGCGCCTACCTTTCGTTGGAGAGGATCGAGCGCGCCGCCGTCATCACCTTCAAAAACATATCCGCCTCCCCGCTCAACATCTCCGCCTCCGAGCTGACCGAGCGTTTTGTCCGCGGCGACTCCTCCCGCTCCTCCGAGGGACACGGGCTTGGGCTTTCCATCGCCAAAAGTCTGACCGAGCTTCAGGGCGGACGGCTTGACATTGCCATTGACGGCGATCTTTTCAAGGTTTCCATCTTCTTCCCGCTGATCGGTGAAGTCAGCGAAGCGTTCCGCGACAACACGCCGAACGACTGACCTCCCGATTGTGGCTCATGCAAAAGGAGTGCCCGTTTTGGCTGTTTTTTCCTGCATCAATCTCATTCTTTCGCTTCTGTTTTTCCTCGCCGTTTCCTACAAATTCATCTTTCTCCTTTTTCCGCTGTTTCAAAAGCCGAAATCGTTTGAAAAGGCAAGAGCAAAGCGCTATGCCATCGTCATTCCCGCGCGGAACGAAGAGGGCGTGATCGGTCATCTGTTGGACAGCATTCGCGAACAGGACTACCCCAAGGAGTGTCTCGATGCCTATGTGATCGCCGACAACTGCACCGACTCCACCGCAGAAACAGCAGAGCGTCACGGAGCGAAGGTCTATCGGCGCACAGACAAGCACCTCGTCGGCAAGGGATATGCGCTGGACAGCTTCTTCCATTGGCTGAAAAGTGAGCAAAGCCTGCATACATACGAGGGCTTTTTCATCATCGATGCGGACAACCTTCTTTCGACCGATTACGTAAGCTGTATGAACGACGCTTTTTGCTCCGGCTATGACATCGTGACCTCCCGCCGCAACAGCAAAAACTTCGGCTCGGGCTGGGTGGCATCCGCCAACTCCCTCTGGTTTCTCTGGGAATCCACCTTTCTTAACAGCGTCCGCTGTCAGCTGGGCACCTGCTGTGCGGTTTCGGGCACGGGCTTCCTGTTTTCCGCGGAAATCATCGAAGAAAACGGCGGCTGGCCCTACCATCTGCTGACCGAGGACATTGAATTCACCGTCTGCGAGCGGATGAAGGGAAAACAGATCGGATACTGTGCGAAGGCCGAATTTTTCGATGAACAGCCGGTCTCCTTTGCTCAATCCTTCCGTCAGAGGACACGCTGGGCCAAAGGAATCCTGCAGATCTTCTTCCGTTACGGTCTTGCCATGATCCGCCGCATCCCCTCCTCCGACTGGTTCTCCTTCCTCGATCTGTCTCTGACCGTTTTCGGCACTACGCTTCTCTCGGTGGTCATGAGTGCGGTCAGCCTGGCATCGGGCATTTATCAGCTGGCTGTTCTCGGACACGTTGAGACAGGAATGCTCTTCCTTTCCACCATCTTCACCTACCTCATCTTTGCTTCTGCCGCCGCTTATGTCGTTTCCTTCGAATGGAAAAGCATTCATGCTTCGCGGAAGGCCAAGATCCTGTCGGTGTTCACCTTCCCCATCTTCATGTTCTCCTATCTCCCCATCGCGCTTTACGCTTTCTTCACTAAGGTGGAATGGAAGCCCATTTGTCACGGTGAATGCAAATCGCTCTCGCAGGTAACGGGCGGACGATGAAGCCTTGAACGCATATCCGTGCGTACACGGAAGCAATTCTATAAAAAAAGGATGCCCTTTTCAGGCATCCTTTCGTTGTTATTTATCGATTTCCCGATCGATCACGAGGGGATCAGCAGACCGTAATTGTCGTCGCGGCGCTTATAGACCACATTCACCTCGCCGCTTTCGGCATTGCGGAACATGAAGAACTCGTGTCCGATCAGATTCATCTGCAAGATCGCTTCCTCGGGCGACATGGGACGGCAGGGGAAGGATTTAACGCGGATCTTGAAATCGCCCTCTTCCTCCACATTCATATCCCCGTCAAAGGGCTCGGCATTGAAGGCTCCCTCGCGCAGTCTCTTTTCCAGGCGTGTCTTGTTCTTGCGGATCTGACGCTCGATCACATCCACAGCGATATCCAGCGCATTCTGGAACGAGGTGTTCTCCTCCTCGCTGCGGTACAGCGTGCCGCCGCTGGAGATCATCAACTCAAGCCTCTCGGCATTGCGCTCACGTGTAAGAGTTACATAGGCTTCGGCGTCATCCTTGAAGAACTTGTTGAATTTCTGCAGCTTCTTTTCCGCGATGGCTTTGAAATCGGCGGGAACTTCCATTTGTCTTCCGATCATCGTGATTTTCATAGATTCAGACCACCTTTTCATAAAATTGAGGGTATCCTCTTACGCTCCTATTATACCACATTCCTGTGAAAAATGGAAGAGGGTTTCAAAAAAAAGTTTCTGTTTTTTTATCCTTCCGATCGCCCGTTTTCCTTTGGTTTCCCTATCTTACGGCTCAATGCTCTCCGAAAGCTTCAAATTGGCGATAAAGGTCTCGTTATCCTGCGTATCATGCACCACAGCCGAAGCACCGTTCGGAATAAAAAATTCGGTCAGTCCGTATTCGCCGCTCCCGCGCGCCCAATCGTAGGTGTAGCCGAGGCGAGTCCATGGAATCGAATCCTCAAAATAGGCCGAGATGAGACGGGTGTTGAACCATTCGAGATAGGCTACATCGTTCATGCTTTCTCCAAAGGAGGTATATATGACCGGGTTTTCCGCATCGGGATTGTAGGCAGGACGGCGGACGGAAGCCGGCTCAATCCACACGGAGGTGAAATGGGTGCCCTCAAAGGAGGGAGACAGTCCGAGAAGCTGACGGATTCGGCGGATGGGATCAGAGCTTCCCTTCACGCATTCGTCATACCGCATTTTGAACTCGGTTTCCGAATAAGCGAACACATCGCCGAAGGAAAAGGTGATCTCCTCTCCCTCCGCATACAGCTCGGGAGAAGAATGCCAGAACAGCAGCAGGCAGCGGTCTCCGTCCTCATTCCATTTCACCTTATCGTTTTGATAGGAGGTCAGCGTGACAAGCTCATGCTGTGTCTCGTCCTCCTCTACGGTCATCGCATCGCTGACCGCCGTTTTGTACAGTGCAGCGTCGCTTTTAAACAGTGGCGGCAAAAGAAGCGCTGCCGAAACGATCGCAGCCACACATACCGCAAGGATCAGAAGCTGAAGAAGCGAGATCCTTTTTTTCTTGAGAAATTCCATTTTTTCCTCCGCAAGCGTTGCTTGTGCATGGTGTCTTTTCTTGTATTGTACCGCATTTTCCACCGTTTGGCAAGTGCTTTTTGCTTTTTTCGCTCTCTGCCAAATCGATGTATGTCCTTCATATTTTCTACTTGATTTTTTCTTAAAACTGTGATATAGTAGTATAGATAGTATATTCTGACACAAAATCCAATTGCGAGGTCGTTTTTTATGAATCAAGGTAAACCTGTTTACAAGCGGATTCTTCTCAAGCTTTCCGGCGAAGCCCTTGCCCGCGGAGGCAAGCCGGGTGAAATTTTGAATTACGATTTTGTCAGCCAGATCTGCGATGTGATCAAGGAATGCACCGACATGGGCGTTCAGGTAGGCATCGTGGTCGGCGGCGGCAACATCTGGCGCGGACGCCAGGGCGGTAAAATGGACCGCACCCGCGCTGACCACATGGGGATGCTGGCCACGGTCATCAACTCTCTCGCTCTCCAGGATTCGCTGGAAAGCCTCGGCGTCGGCACACGCGTGATGACCGCCATCGAAATGAAGGAGTGCGCTGAGCCTTACATCCGCAACAAGGCCGTTTCTCATCTGGACAAGGGTCTGGTCGTCATCTTCGGATGCGGCATCGGCAGCCCCTTCTTCTCCACAGACACCGCCGCAGTCCTGCGTGCAGCCGAAATCGGTGCGGACATCGTGCTGATGGCCAAGAACATCGACGGCGTGTACACCGCTGACCCCAAGCTTGACCCCTCCGCCAAAAAGCTCTCCGAAATCCATTACACCGACATTCTCTCCCAGCGTCTCGGCGCCATGGACTCCACCGCAACCTCGTTCAGTATGGACAACAAGATCCCGATCCTTCTCTTCGGACTCGATGAGCCCCACAACATCATCCGCGCCATCTGCGGCGAGAAGATCGGCACGATCGTTCAGTAATCACGGCGCACACCCTTCCCTTACACCTGCATTTGATTAAAGTTTGATTTATAAGGAGGCACTTACCATGAAACTGGAAACCAAAGACTTTGAAGCCAAGATGAAAAAATCCATTGCCAAATACGAAGAGGATCTGAACGGCATCCGTGTCGGCAGAGCCAACGCCGCTGTCCTCGACAAAATCCGTGTTGACTATTACGGTACCCCCACCGCCATCAACCAAATGGCCGAGATCAAGGTTCCCGATCCCCGCACGCTGGCCATCTCTCCCTGGGACGCCAGCACGCTGAAGACCATCGAGCGCGCCATCATCGCCTCCGATCT
The DNA here is from genome assembly GCA_015063795.1 of Oscillospiraceae bacterium. GTDB lineage: Bacteria > Bacillota > Clostridia > Oscillospirales > CAG-272 > SIG694. Next base: position 315,317 of record SVTL01000001.1, on the reverse strand, counting down.
GGGCATCACCCCTCAGAACGACGGTAAGGTTCTCCGCATCGCCTTTCCTCCGCTGACCGAGGAGCGCCGCAAAGAGCTGTCCAAGCAGGTTGCCAAGATGGGTGAGGATGTGAAGGTTGCCATCCGCAACATCCGCCGCGACTTCAACGACAAGTGCAAGGACATGAAGAAAAAGAGCGAGATGACCGAGGACGAGCAGAAGCTGTCCGAAAAGTCGATGCAGGATCTGACCGATAAGTACATCAAGGAAATCGACGGCGTCACGGCTAAGAAAACCAAGGAAATCATGGAGATCTGATGAATCTCAATCATAGAGAAAACGTGCCGGGCGGCATCGGTCAATCCGAAAGCCGCCTGGCCCATATTGCTTTTATTATGGACGGAAACGGGCGCTGGGCGCAGAAGCGCGGTATGCCCCGTGAGTATGGGCACGTGCAGGGCGCCAAGACCATGTTTGACATCGCCACGCTGGTCTTTAAAAGGCAGATCCCCTGCATGACCATCTATGCCTTTTCCACCGAAAACTGGTCCCGTCCCCAAAAGGAGATCGAGGCGCTGACCTCACTTCTGCACGAATACATCAAAAAAGCGCGCAGGATCATGGAGGAGGATAACGTCCGCTTCCGCTTCATCGGCGACTATTCCCGCTTCGGCGACAAGGTCGCTGCCATGATCGAGGATCTTGTCCGCGATTCGGCCGGCAACCGCTGGATGCTTAACACCGCTCTCAATTACGGAGGCCGCGACGAGATCGTCCGCGCTGCCAACAAGGCCTTGGCAGAGGGCAAGACCATGCTGACCGAAGAGGACATTTCCCGTCATCTTGACACCGCGCCCTGTCCCCCCCTCGACCTGATCGTGCGCACGGCAGGCGAAATGCGTCTGTCCAATTTTCTTCTCTGGCAGGCGGCCTATGCCGAGTTTTATGCCACCCCTGCCCTCTGGCCCGATTTCGATGAGGCCGAGCTGGAAAAGGCCATTGCCGCTTTTTCACAGCGCAAGCGCCGTTTCGGCGGCCTTGTGAACAAATGACCTGACGGAGTGTAACCTTTCATGCTAAAGCGTACCATCACGGCTGTCATTGCCTTTGCTCTGCTGCTGCCCATTCTCTATCTTTCCCACACATGGCTGTTTGTCGCCGCCGTTTCGGCTATCACGGTGATCGCCATGAATGAGATCATTCGCTGCATCGGCCAGACAAAGCGCATCGCCGAAACCATCCCTGCCTATCTGATCGCCGCCGTGCTGCCTGCGCTGGCGCGGCTGAGCCAGACAAAGGACAATTTCATCGTTGTGGCAACGGGCATTTTCTTTCTCTATATGTTCTCTCTGCTCTGCCTTTCGATGCTCTCCAAGCGGGACTATCCGCTGGACGAAGCCGCCATTCTCTTCACGATGACCTTTTTCATCGTCATGGGCTTCACCAGCATCGTGCTTCTCCGCGACCTGCCCGGCGGCAAGTATATGTATCTTTCGATCTTTGTTGCCTGCTTCACCACCGATATTTTCGCCTATCTGACCGGACGCTTTTTCGGCAAGCACAAGCTCTGCCCCGAGGTCAGCCCGAAGAAAACGGTGGAGGGTGCTGTGGGCGGCACGCTCTTCTGCATCATCGCCTTTCTGATCTTCGGCCTCTTCTTGGAAAGATGGTTCGGCGAGCAGCTCAACTATCTCTCGCTGGCCTTCCTCGGACTGGTTTCCGCCTGTGTGAGCCAGTTCGGCGATCTGATCTTTTCCAGCATCAAGCGAAAATACCAAATCAAAGATTTCGGAAACGTCCTGCCCGGTCACGGCGGCTTTCTTGACCGCTGTGACTCAATGATCGCCGTTTCCCCCTTCCTTTATATGATCTGCGCCATCTTTGAATTTGTTTCTCCCATCCTCTCCTAACTGCGTTTTATCAAAAAAAGTGGGGCAGTCGTTCAGCGACAGCCCTTTTCTTTCTCAGAGCATGTCTCTGCCCCTTTGCATCATCACGTTGAAGATAAAGGACTACAAGCTCATGGAATACACAAGCATGATCCTTGCCGGCTCCACCGGCTCCATCGGCAGACAAGCCACCGACGTTGCCCAAAAACACAATCTCCGCATCGAAGCGATCTCCTCGTTCGGAAGCAATCTTCCCATAGTTGAACAGCAGATCCGTGCCTTTTCGCCTTCCGTTTGCGCGATATTCGACGAGGAGGCCGCAAGAGAGCTGAAAATCCGTGTGGCCGATACGTCAACGGTCATTCTTGCCGGCAAAGAGAGCAACGAGGAGATGATCGACCGCTGTTCTTCCCCCATCGTTCTCAATTCTCTGATCGGACGGAACGGACTGTCCGTCACGCTGGCTGCCATCCGCTCGGGCAAAAACGTGGCATTGGCCAACAAGGAAACTCTTGTGATCGCAGGAGAGCTGATTCTGGCGGAGGCAAGGGCCAAGGGTGTCACCATTCTTCCCGTGGACAGCGAGCACTGTGCCATGGCGCAGTGCCTGAGAGGCGAGGATCCGTCAACGGTCAGCCGCATTCTGCTCACCGCCTCGGGCGGTCCCTTCTTCGGCAAAAAAAAGCACGAGCTGGCCGCCGTCACGCCCGAACAGACTCTCGCGCATCCCACCTGGAAGATGGGCAGACGCATCACCGTCGATTCAGCCACGCTGATGAACAAGGGCTTTGAATTGATCGAGGCCGTCCGTCTGTTCGGCGTTCCTGCTGAAAAAATCGACATCGTGATTCACCGCGAGAGCATAATTCACTCCGCAGTGGAGTACATTGATCATACGGTCATCGCGCAGATGAGTGTGCCCGATATGCGCTCCTGCATCCAGTATGCGCTGACGGGCGGTGTGCGGAAGGAGACCTCTCTGCCGCCGCTGAATCTGGCAAAGCTGGGCTCGTTGAGCTTCTATGAGCCCGACGAGGAGACCTTTACCCTTCTCCCCCTCGCCCGTAAGGTCCTGCAAAAGGGCGGTATTTCTCCTGCCGTTCTCAATCTGGCCGATGAATTGGCCGTTTCCGCCTATCTCGACAAAAAGATCTCCTTCACCGACATCTTTACGCTGGTGGAGGAAACCGTCAACGCCGTTCCCGATGCTCCCCTCCTCTCGCTGGAGGATGTGGCAAGCGCCGAGAGAGCGGCCTATGAAGCTTTCCACAACCGCATTGCTTGAAGGAGCTGATCGCCATCTCAACCGTTTTCACCATCCTGACTGCCCTGCTTGTCTTCGGTGTGCTTATCTTCGTTCACGAGCTTGGTCATTACCTCACCGCCCGTCTGTTCCATGTCCGCATCAAGGAATTCGCCCTCGGCATGGGACCGAAGCTCTTCTCTCATACCTCTAAAAAAACCGACATCGCCTATTCGCTGCGTCTGCTGCCCTTCGGCGGCTTTGTTTCCATGTACGGCGAGGATGAGGAGAGCGACGATCCCAACTCTTTGGAGAAAAAGCCCGCCTGGCAAAGGCTGATCATTCTGGCCGCCGGCTCATTCATGAATCTTCTGCTCGGCTTTGTTCTGGTTTTTCTGCTGGTTGTGCTTACCCCCAACCTGGGCTCAACGGAGGTTCGAGAATTTGTGGACGCCTCCACCTCGGTCGATTACGGGCTTCAGGTAGGCGATACGGTCACAAAGGTCAACGGCAAAAGCGTTCACATTGCCGATCAGCTGGCTTACGAGATCATGTTTGCAGGCAATCAGCCGGTGGATCTGACCGTTGTGCGAAAGGGCGAAACGCTGGTTCTTTGCGATGTGGTCTTCCCCACCGCCAGCGAAAGCGGCATGAGCATGGGGCTGGTGGACTTCCGCGTGGGGCTGGTGGACAAAACGCCTCTCACCGTGATCAAATTCACCTTTTACCGCTCGGTCGCTTATGTGGAGCTGATCTGGCGATCGCTGGTCTATCTGGTCACCGGGCAGATCGGCTTTGAAAGCGTTTCGGGGCCTGTCGGCGTGACCAGCGCCATCGGTACGGCCGCTCAAAGCGGGCTTGCCGATCTGGGATTCCTTTGCTCGATCATCGCCCTCAATCTGGGCATCTTCAATCTTCTCCCCCTCCCCGCTCTGGACGGCGGACGCATCGTCTTCATCCTTCTTGAAATGATCCGCGGCAAGCCCATCAAGCAGGACACCGAGGGCATGATCCACTTTATCGGACTCGCTCTGCTGATGCTGTTGATGGTGGTTGTCACCTTCAAAGACATTTTCACTCTTTTTTCCTGAGAGAAAGGCTATCCGATGGAATACAATTCGTTCAGACGCAAAAGCCGCCTGACCGCGATCGGTAAGACCGCGATCGGGCTTGACCGTCCCATTGCCATACAATCGATGACCAACACCGATCCGCACGATGTCACCGCTACGCTGACGCAGATCGGACAGCTTCAAGCAGCAGGCTGCCGGATCGTCCGTATGGCCTATCCCGATCATGCGTGTGCAAAAACCGTGGAAGCAGTCAAAAACGCCTATCCCGATCTGCCGCTGGTTGCCGACATCCATTTTGACTACCGTCTCGCCATCGAGGCGGTGGATGCCGGCGCGGACAAGATCCGCATCAACCCCGGCAACATCGGCGACAGCGGCCGCATCAAAGCGGTGGTCAATGCCTGCAAGGTCAAAAACATTCCCATCCGCGTGGGTGTCAACAGCGGCTCGCTGCAAAAGGAAGTGCTGGCCAGATACGACCGTGTCTGCGCCGAGGCTTTGGCCGAAAGCGCCCTTCTCAATGTCCGCGAGGTGGAGAAAAACGACTATGACAACATCGTTGTCGCTGTCAAGTCCTCGGACGTGCGGACCATGATCCGTGCCACCAGAATGGTTGCCGAGCAGACCGAGTACCCCATCCACATCGGCGTGACCGAATCGGGAACGGTGTCCAAGGGAAGCATCAAGTCCTTTGTGGGCATCGGCTCTCTCCTCTGCGACGGCATCGGCGACACGCTCCGCATCTCTTTGACCGACCACCCCGTCCGCGAGGTGGAGGAAGCGAAAAAGCTGCTCGCTTCCCTCTCGCTTTCCGAAGAAAAGCAGTTCAATCTGATCTCCTGCCCCACCTGCGGACGCACCTGCATCGATCTGATCGATCTGGCCAATCGGGTGGAAAAAGCGCTGGAATCCATCACGCCCAAGCGTCATCTGGACATTGCTCTGATGGGCTGTGCCGTCAACGGTCCGGGTGAGGCTGCCGGTGCCGACATCGGGATCGCAGGCGGCAAGGGCGAGGCTCTTCTGTTCAAAAAGGGAAAAAAGGTGCGTATGATCCCCGAGGAAACTCTGATCGAAGAGCTGTTAGAAGAAATCGAACGGTTGAATGCAGGTGAATGAATGCAGATTCAGTTTTTGGAAAAATTTAAGCGGTATGTGCCGAGCTTTGACCACGAGCGTTTTCTGAAAAACGCTTCTGTTGTCGAACTGAAAATCGGCCGCGAGAGCAAGTCCATCGAGGTCAAGGTCTCTTTTCCCGCGCTGGTACCAAAGGACGAGCTGTATGCCATTGAGGACGAGATCCGCACCGTGTATGAACTCTCCTATATGCGGATCGTGCCCGTTTACGACAGCTCCCTTTTTACGCCCGACTATCTGCCCGAGGTCATCAAGGAGTCCTTCCGACTGGGCAAGGTCTCCAAGGGCTTTCTCGACAACTGCAAGACCGAGGTTGACGGCCATGAGATCCGTGTGACCGTTCCCTTTTCGGGCGGTGGTGTGGACCTTCTTTATAAGGCCGAAACGCCCCAGGTTCTTACCGATATCATCAAAGACGAATTTTCGCTGTCCTTTGCCGTTTCCATCATCGGCTCCTCAGAGGAGGAGGACAGCGTCCGCTTCACCCGTCTCATCCGCGAAAAAGAGATGGATATGCTTTCAAAGGCTCCGCCTCCGCCTCCTCCCGTCCACCGTCACAGCGGCAGTGAGGATGCGGTTGGTGCAGGAGCACAGACATCCGCACCGCAGGGCGAGGTCTTTCCCCGCGCCGTTTCGGTGTATGACGACGACTGCCTGTTCGAGGTGGGTGAAAACGAGGTTGCCATCGGCCGCTGGCACTTTGACATCTCCTCCCCCGAGACGGTGTTCGGCGAGGAGTTTGAGATCTCGCCCATCCCGATCCGCAACATCCGCAGCGCCAGCGGCAATGCCGTTATCGTCGGCAAGGCCTTTCTCTATGACGAGCGCCCCACCAAAAAGGGCGACAAGACCGGCGTGACCTTTGCCGTTTCCGACGGCGACAACAGCATTTACGCCAAGATGTACCTCCCCACCGACGAGGCCTTTCCCATCAAGAAAGCCATCGGTAAGGGCGGCTATGTGGCGCTGTTCGGCGCGCTGAAAAAAGACAAATTCGACAACGAGATCTACATAAGCCCCGCCTCCCTCTGCAAGATCAAGCGGATCGCCCGCACCGACAAGGCCGAGGAGAAGCGCGTTGAGCTGCACGTTCACACCAACCTCTCCACCATGGATGCCATCATCAAGCCCGAGGAGCTGGTGGAGACCGCCTTCAACATGGGGCATCCCGCTGTTGCCATCACCGACCACGGCACGCTGCAGGCCTATCCCATCGCCATGGCCAAGGCAGAGGATCTGGCCAAAGCCAATCCCGACCGCAATTTCAAGGTTCTGTACGGCATTGAGGCATATTACGTCGATGACACCGCGCGCGCGGTCTACGGCGAGAGCGATCAGAAGTTCACGGGCACCTTCGTTGTCTTTGATATAGAGACCACCGGTCTTTCGGCCATGACCGACAAGATCACCGAGATCGGTGCGGTGAAGATCACAAACGGCGAGGTGGTTGACCGCTTCCTGACCTATTGCGATCCCGAGATGTCCATTCCGCCGAACATCGTGGAGCTGACCGGCATCACCGATGAGATGGTCAAGGGCGCACCCAAGACCAAGGAGGCCGTTTCCGACTTTCTCGCCTTCATCGGCAATGACATTCTCGTGGCCCACAACGCCAATTTTGACGTGGGCTTTATCCGCAAGGCCTGCGAGGATCACCGTCTCCCTTTCGAGAACACCTACATCGACACGGTGGTCATGTCCCGCTATGTCAACCCCGATCTGAAGCGTCACAAGCTGGACGTGATCGCAAAATATTACCAATTCGAAGAATTCAATCACCACAGAGCCATCGCCGATGCCGAAATGCTGGCCAAAATCTTTGTCCGCATGGGCGAAAAGCTGAGCAAGGAAGGCGTTTTCACCATCGCCGAAATGGGCAATGCCATGGGAGAGCGCGCCGATCCGCTGAAGCTCCGTACCAACCACATGATCCTGCTGGTGAAAAACAAGATCGGACTGAAAAATCTGTATAAGATCATGTCTGAGGGCGAGCTGAAGTATTTTTACAAGCACCCCCGTCTGCCCAAGAGCCTTTTGACCAATTTGCGTGAGGGACTCATCATCGGCTCGGCCTGCGAGGCAGGAGAACTGTTCACCGCTCTGCTCGGAGGCAAGAGCGAGCAGGAGCTGAAAAGCATCGCCTCCTTCTACGACTATCTGGAGATCCAGCCTCTGTCCAACAACGCCTTTATGCTGGATAAGGGACTTGTGAAGGATGTTGAGGAGCTGAAAAACCTCAACCGCCGCATCGTGGAGCTGGGCGAAAAGATGGGCAAGCCCGTTGTGGCCACCACCGATGCCCACTTCCTCAACGAGGAGGACGAGATCTACCGTCAGATCCTTCTGCACGGTCAGGAGTTCCCCGACTACGGCCGCAAGAGCTCGCTCTATTTCCGCACCACCGATGAAATGCTGAAGGAATTCTCCTATCTGGGAGAAGAAAAGGCTTACGAGGTCGTGGTGAAAAATCCCCGTCTCATCGCCGATATGATCGAGCCTGTGCGCCCCATTCCGAAGGGCACCTACACGCCGAACATCGAGGGCTCAGACGAAGAGCTGCAGACCATCTGCTACAACACCGCGAAAGAGATCTACGGCGATCCTTTGCCCGAGATCGTGGAAAAGCGTCTGGAAAAGGAGCTGGCCTCCATCATCAAAAACGGCTTTGCCGTGCTGTACATCATCGCGCAGAAGCTGGTGTATAAGAGCGTCAGTCTTGGCTATTCGGTCGGCTCGCGAGGCTCGGTTGGCTCCTCCTTTGTTGCCACCATGGCCGGTATTTCCGAGGTCAATCCCCTCCCCCCTCATTATGTCTGCCCTTCCTGCAAGCATTCGGAATTCATCACCGACGGCAGCTGCGGCAGCGGCTTTGATCTGCCCGACAAAACCTGTCCTCTCTGCGGCGCCAAGTACCGCTCCGACGGCCACGACATCCCCTTTGAGACCTTCCTCGGCTTCTACGGCGACAAATCTCCCGATATCGACCTGAATTTTTCGGGCGATGTACAGGCCGTTGCCCATAAGTACACCGAGGAGCTGTTCGGCGCGGAAAACGTGTTCCGTGCGGGAACGCTGACCACGCTGGCCGAGAAGACCGCTTACGGATACGTGATGAAGTATCTGGAGAGCCGCAAGATCTCCCTGCCCAAGGCGGAGGTTGAGCGTCTGAAGGACGGCTGCGTGGGCGTCAAGCGTACCACGGGACAGCATCCCGGCGGCATCATCGTTGTGCCTGCCGAGTATGACGTGTACGAATTCACCCCCATCCAGCATCCGCCGAAGGATACCAACATCATCACCACCCACTTCCCCTTTGTTTATCTGCATGACACCATCCTCAAGCTTGACATTCTCGGCCATGATGTGCCCACCAAGCTGAAGATGTTTGAAAAGTATACCGGCATCGGCTTTGCCGACATTCCCATGAACGACCGCAAGGTTTATGAGCTCTTCCAATCCACCGAGCCCTTGGGTGTGACCGAGCAGCAGATCGGCGCGAAGGTTGGCACCTATGGGCTTCCCGAGTTCGGCACGCGCTTCATCCAGCAGGTTCTTCTCGATGCCAAGCCGAAAAACTTCGCCGACCTTTTGCAGATCTCCGGTCTGACGCACGGCACCGACGTGTGGCTGGGCAACGCCAAGGATCTGATCGATCAGGGCATCTGCGACATTTCGCAGGTGGTGGGTACCCGTGACGGTATTATGCTCGACCTGATCCGCTACGGCGTGGAAAACAAGACCTCCTTTGACGTGATGGAGGACGTGCGTAAGGGTAACCGCAAGGGCCTGATCTATCAGCACGAGCAGATGCTGAAGGAGCACGGGGTGCCCGATTGGTACATCGCCTCCTGCAAAAAGATCAAGTATATGTTCCCGAAAGCGCACGCCGCCGCGTATGTGATGAGTGCCATCCGTCTGGGCTGGTACAAGATCTATCACCCCGTTGCCTTCTATGCCGGCTTTTTCACCGTTGTTCCCGATGGCATGGATGCGGAGATCATCACCCAGCCGATGGATGTTCTCAACGGCATCATGAAGGAGCTTGAAGCCAAGGGCGTCAAGGCCACGCAGAATGAGCAGAAGCAGCTGACCGCCCTTCAGCTGGTCCGCGAATGCCGTTCGCGTGGCATCGAGCTTTTGCCCGTCAGCTTCCTCAAATCCGACGGCAAGGCCTTCCTGCCCGAGGGGAACAACATCCGTATCCCCTTCTCCGCCCTCCCGGGGCTGGGTGAAAACGCCGCCGAAAAGATCATCGCCGAGCGTGAAAAGGGCATCGTCCATTCCGTGGAGGATCTCCAGCAATGCGCCAAGCTTTCCAAGTCGCTGATGACGCTGCTTGAGAAAAACGGTGTGTTCGAAGGCATGCCCATGACCAACCAGATCACCTTGTTTTAAGACAATAAGCCCTTTGTTGCCATGCGATGAAGGGCTTTTGTTTCTTATTTTTAAAAATATTGCCGTTTGTCTGTAACCTTTGAAAGAAAAAGGCAACCAATGATATGACAGGGATACAAACTGCGGAAAGGAGGAGAGCGATGAAAGCTTTTGAAGAGCTGTATCAAGGGCATTATCGGGATGTGTTCTGTTTTCTTTCCCGTCTTTGCGGCTTCCATGCCGATCTGGCCGAGGAGCTGACGCAGGACACCTTTTATCACGCCTATCTCTCTCTTCCCCATTTTCGCGGAGAGAGTACGGTCAAAAGCTGGCTGTTTGCCATCGCCAAAAAGCGTTTTTTTCTTTGGCTTCGCAAGCAAAAGAACGCCTCTTTCCCGTTATCCGACCATTTGACCGAGATCATCGATGAACAAGCGCCCGACCCAAGCGACATTTTGTACCAACGGCGGCTTTTGGAGGATGCTTTTGCGGTCATCTTTTCCTTCCGCGAGCCGATGAAAAGCATCTTTCTTCTGCGCATCTACTGTCAAACGCCCTACAAAGAGCTTGCCGACCGCTTTTGTCTCACCGAAAGCGCTTCCAAGGTGCTCTTCCACCGCGGAAAAAGGCTTTTGCAAACCAAATTGAAGGAGGAATACGGATATGACATCCATCTGCCATCTGATCGCTGACATTCTGCCTCTCTATGCTGACAACGCCTTGAGCGATGAGGGAAAAGCGGTTGTCGACGAGCATCTGGCATCCTGCGGGCACTGCCGCAAAGCGCTCAAAACGCTGGAATCCGACAAAAAGACTTCGGTCGGTGAAAGTCTGTCGCTCTCCGCGAAGGAGGTGCAAGGCATCCGCCGCCTTTCTCACCGCATCCGCAGAACACGGCGCGCCGTCCTTGTTTCAGCACTTGCCCTCTTGCTGGCTCTCTCACTCTCCTTTTTTTCCTATCTCAAATTTGACACGCCGAATGTTCTCTCCGCAGGCGTTGGTCTGTGCCGCATCTGGCTGACCGATGCACAGATCGTTGAGATTCAAAAAAGTCCGCGCGTCTGGCTGGTCGATGCCGAGAAGAGCCCTTACCGCATCGCCAAGGAAGCATTGGCCGAGCAGGGCTACCGGGAAATAACCGAGGAGCAGATGGGAAGCATGCACGTGTTTGAAAAGGACGGCGAAAAGCATTACATCCATTTTTCCGCCAATCGCTATTATGCGAAATGCAGTTGGCAGAAGTGAAAGCGGATATCGCGCCATTTTCTTCTGCTTATACAAAATCCATGATGCAAAAAAGGCTCCGCCATGTCAACGGAGCCTTTCTCTTATTCAATATCCGATTGTTTTTTCAGGAAAGCTGACGATGCAGCCCATCAGTCTCCGATTTCAATACGTACCGTTTTGACCTCCGAAAGAGGCACGCGGCGCTCATACAGATAAACAAATTCCCTGCTCGTTTTCATGCGTCCGTCAAGAGCATTGTAATACCCGCTCGGCATCGTAACGGGGAGTCCTCTGATCCATTCCCCGTTGATATACACACGCCAGCGTGCCGTTGCCTCGGCGGCTTTGGAAAGCAGCTCATCCGCCTTGGCTTTGTTTTGCATAACGTATCCGCGGAAATGCCCCGGTGCGGGAGAGAGCCCGTATAAGCTTCCCAAAAACAGATTCTGCTCGTTCAGCGTGTGCTCGATCGTGCTGTGCGGCTTGATGGCATGAGGAGCGCTGGTGAAAAAAGTCGATCCGGCCAATCCAAGCTGCCGCGATTCGAAATGGACCTGATAACTCATCCGATCGTCACCGAAATCGATCTGCGGTGTGAACAGCGTTTCGCCGGCGCTGTCGGTCAACTCAAAAAGTCCGTCGTCGTTTTTGGCAAATTCCCACATCGCTTCCTCTCCGCTCACGGCAACATCCTTATCATATTCGGGCGTTTGATAAGAAAAAGACCAACGATCGGGTACCACAGAGGCTCCGTTTTCGCGAAGCGTCATCCGCAGCTCCCTTGCGGCAGGATCCCAAGCATAGCGATCCGCAAAGAAATATGCCAGATCATCCACGCTCACACAGGTCTTGCCGTCGATGTTTGCCCCCCAGACGGGTTGGCCGGCCATATACGTCAGAATGTCCGTGAACACATACGGCATGGCCGTATCTCCCGGGCGGTGGCTGTTCGGCTTAACCGTGTAGGTCGAACGAACGATCCCCGTTCCTTCCGAAATACGCAGAACGCCGTCGGCATCGGTCGCATCCCAGTTCACGTTGAATCCGTAATCCGCCAGCTCTTCGGCAACCACATAGGTATTTCCGCCAATGTTATAAGAACGGATCGGGCTGTCATTGATGTATGCGATGATATCGGTGTGAAGCACCCATCCCATCCGTTCGCCGGGCGAAAGCGCAGCGGCCGATATCGTGAACATCATGACACATACCAGCATCACGATCCGAAAGAATGCTTTTTTCATTTTCTGTCTCTCCTTTTGCTGTTCCTTTTTTGCGTCTGAATGTCCTGCCGTGATCGTTTTTTTGGACGAATGCTTTTCCGGATTGTTCCATTTTTCGCCCGTTTTTGCTCAAAAACAGTTCGCATCGCGTTTTTCTCTTGACAAAAAACAGACAGCTGTGCTACAATAAGAAAAATGGAATATGCGCGCCGCGGTTCCGCTTGAAAAAAAGCGGATCAGAGGGAAGTTCGGTGAAATTCCGTCGCAACCGCCATTACCGTGATTGATGCTGTCAGCAGCGTCATAAGTCGGAATACTTGCCGCGGCGTATCGGCCAATCGACCGTTGATCGGTCAAACATTTTTGGGTATGAAAAGTGCAGCCGTTTTTGTTTTCCGCAGCCTTCTTTCGGCTTCGGCTTCTTTTGTTGCGGAAAAACAAGGATCGTTGCGCTTTTTTGCTTCAAGGTGTATGGGAAGCAAAAGGCGCCTTTTTGTTTGCTGCCTTTTGGATGAAAAGAGGTGTTATGCCATTGAATCACGATACTGCTGAGCTGTGTCTTGATCTGCTTCGGCAAAAAGCGGAGAAGCTGTCCCTTGCGGGGGAGAACCGTTTTCCCCGCCGATCGGATTTTTCCGATCAGGAGGTTGCGGCCATCAAGGCGCATTTCGGTCCCTGGCCGCGCGCTTTGGAGGCGGCCGGAATCAAGGAAAAACGAAGCGATGACCGCAAAGAATTGAACCGCGAAAAGCGCATCCGCGCCAAACAAAAGCGTCGGCAATTGCTCAAAAACAAACAGGCAGAAAACAAATCCTGATTTTCAAAAAAACATTTTGGAGGAACTGTCATGAAACACTCAAAACTCATTCTCACCGTCCTTTTCACGCTCCTTCTGCTCTCTCTTTCGGTCTTGGCCGCCGATTCGGCTCATGTCACCGTCACCGTTTTCGACGGTACGACTCTCGCTCTCACCGCGGAAGAAGTCACCGTCACCGACACCGATGCCGACGGCAAGCTGACCATTCACGATGCGCTGTATGCCGCACACGAAGCGAAGTTTGAGGGCGGAGCCGCCGCCGGTTACAGCTCGGCCTCCACCGAATACGGACTCAGCCTGACCAAGCTTTGGGGCATCGACAACGGCGGTGCTTACGGCTATTATCACAACAACGCTTCGCCGAGCAGTCTCTCCGATGCGATCGCCGACGGGGACAGCATCACCGCTTATGTTTATCAAGACACGGTCGGCTGGTCAGATGTTTACAGCTATTTTGACAAGGAAACTGCCGCAGTTGCCGTTGGCGAACCGCTCACGCTCACGCTGAGCTCGGTTGGCTTTGACGAAAACTGGGCAAGGATCACCCTGCCTGTGGCCAACGCTGTCATCACCGTCGACGGAAAAGCAATATCTGTCACCACCGATGCGGAGGGCAAAGCCGCGCTGTCGTTTGAGAAAGACGGCGTGTACCTCATCAGCGCTTCCTCCGACAGCCAAACGCTGGTTCCCCCTGTCTGCCTGCTGACGGTCGGAAACGGCGCGGTTGAAGCGAACGGAGGCGGACAAGCGGTCAGCTCGATCACCGTTGTCCTGATCTGCGCCGCCGTTCTGTTCACCATCGCTGTGATCATCGCTTTCCTGCGCCGTAAAAAATGAAGACCCATTCTTTTCTTCTTATTCTTCCGATCGCTCTGCTATTGCTCGTTCTCTTTCCGCTTGCCGCTGCAGAAGAGCCGTCGGTCGATCCGATCCAAAGCGAACTCCTCTCCCATTGGATGAGCGAAGGCAGTGCGGATGATGTGCAGACGCTGATCGACACATATCTTCTCGAACACGCAGGCTCCTTCGCCGACTGGCTTATTCTCTCTCTTGCACATAACGAGCCGCGCGCGGATCTCTCGCACTACGCCGCAAAGATCGAATCGCTTTTGGAAACGGAAAGCATCTCCTCGGCCACCACAAGACAGCGGCTGGCCCTTTGCCTGTTCGCCTGCGGCTACGACAGTCCCATCGCGGATCAAACGCTTTCACAAACGCTTGGCAAGCAGGGGATCATGAGCTATGTGTTCGGTCTGCATTTGATGAACAACGGTGCGGACTGCGAGGAAATGAGCGCTTATGACGTTGTTTCCCATCTGCTGTCGCTTCGGCTTTCCGACGGCGGATGGGCGTTAAACGGGAGCGTTTCGCAAGCCGATGTCACCGCCATGACTCTGCAGGCGCTGGCACCATATGCCGACGCGTCAGATGAAGTTGCTTCCGCGATCGACGGGGCTTTGGCTCTGCTTTCCTGCATCCAGACCGAAAACGGCGGCTTTGTTTCCTACGGCGTGGAGAATGCCGAAAGCGCCGCGCAGGTGATAGTAGCACTCTCCTCTCTGGGAATCGATGCGCGCACGCATTCCGCTTTCATCAAAAACGGTGCTTCCCCGTTCGATGCTCTCCTCTCCTTCCGCCTGCCGGACGGTCGATTTGCCCATACGCTCGGCGAGGATTACAGTCAAATGGCCACAACACAGGCCTTTATGGCGCTCACCGCACTCAAACACCTTGAAAACGGTACTTTTTACCTTTTTGATTCTCCAATGCACATCGGCAACCCGTCCGATTTCAGCGATCCTTCCGAGGAAAGCAAGCCGGTGGGATATAAGGTCATTGCCGTTTTCGTTGTGCTCGTTTGTTTCTGCGGCGTCTCGCTTCTTCTCCTTCTTTTGAAAAAACACAGCGCCAAAAACCTTCTTTTTCTCGGCGTGATCGCTCTTGTTTTGCTCGCTTTGATCCTGCTCACCGACATTCAAAGCCCCGAAAGCTTCTATCAGTCGGATACATCTGACCGCGGCGAGATCATCGGACAGGTGACGCTGACCATCCGCGTTGAGGATGGAGTTTCACAAAAAGAGGACGAACGCATCCCCGCAAACGGCATTCTGCTGGAGGAGACCGTCCTTGCTCTCCATGAAGGCGACAGCGTTTACGATCTTCTGATCGAAGCGTCCAAGGCAAGCCGACTTCCCGTGGACAACAGCGGCGGAAGTGAAAGCACCGCCTACATCGCGGGCATCGGCCATCTCTACGAATTCGATTACGGCGACCTGTCGGGTTGGAGCTACTTTGTCAACGGCGAGTCCCCGTCGGTGGGATGCGGACACTGTCTGCCCTCTGACGGAGATGCCATCGAATGGCGCTACGTCCGCACGGTGGGAAAGGACAACGGATAAACATTCTTATGAAAGGAGGTCTTGCCATGTCCTCGTTTGGCGAGCGCAATCCCTTTGTGCTTCTTTTTTACTATGCCGCTGTGAGCGTGACGGCGATGGCGGCGGTCAATCCGCTGACCGGGCTTTTCACGCTGTTCGGTGCGCTTGCGCTGAATGCGGTCATGTCAAAAATCTCCCTGCGTTTTCTTCTGCCGCTTCTTCTGCTCTTCCTGATCGGCTCGCTGATCAATCCCCTGTTTTACCACAACGGCGTCACCATCCTGTTCTTTCTCAACAACAACCCCATCACGCTGGAGGCACTTCTTTACGGCATCAGCGCCTCTCTGATGCTGGTGGCGGTGATCGTTCTCTTCCGCGCCTTTTCTCTGATGATGACCGCCGATAAGCTTCTCTATCTTCTCTCTTCGCTCTCGCCGAAGACAGCACTTCTGCTCTCCTCCACGCTGCGGTTTGTTCCGCTGTTCGGGCGGCAGATGCGGAAGATCGAAATGTCTCAGAAAGCGCTGGGGCTTTTTGAAAAGGACAACGCCATCGATTCGATCCGAAGTCATGCCCGCGTCGGCTCGATCCTTCTCACATGGGCTTTGGAGAATGGGATCGTTACCGCCGATTCCATGGAGGCAAGGGGCTACGGCATCGGAAAGCGCACCTCCTTTTCGCTCTTCCGCTTTCGAAGAGAGGACGGTCTGCTTTTGCTTGTGATGGCTCTTCTTTTTCTCCCCGTGCTGATCGGTCTTTTCTGCGGTGCTTTTTCGATCACCTACTACCCGCAGCTCCAACCGCCCCTCCGCTCGCCGCTCACTCTTACCGCATACGCGTCCCATATCCTTCTTGTCATCACCCCCATTCTATACGAAGGAAAGGAGAAGATCAAATGGCACTTCTTACGCTCGAGCATCTGAGCTTTGCCTATCCCAACCGTCAAACAAACACGCTCACCGACATCTCCTTTTCTCTCGATCCGGGCGATTTTGCCGTTCTGATCGGCGAAACGGGAAGTGGAAAATCCACGCTTCTCCGCATGCTGAAAAAGCAGTTGGCTCCGCGCGGAAAAAAAAGCGGACGCATTCTCTATCAGGATCAGCCTCTGGATGCGTTGGACGAAAAGACCGCGGCGGGCGAGATCGGCTTTGTGATGCAGAACCCAGAACAGCAGATCGTGACGGACAAGGTGTGGCATGAGCTGGCCTTCGGGCTGGAAAATCTGGGGCTGCCGCAGGAGCTCATCCGTCGGCGTGTGGCTGAAAGCGCCGCCTTTTTCGGGCTGGAGGACTGCTTCGACCAACGTACCGACTCCCTTTCGGGCGGACAAAAGCAGCTGCTCAATCTGGCGGCGGTGGTGGCCATGCGTCCCAAGCTTTTGCTGTTGGATGAGCCGACTTCCCAGCTGGATCCGCTGGCGGCCGCCGCCTTTCTGCAAACGCTTCAGCGGCTCAACCGCGAGCTTTCGATGACCATTCTGCTCATCGAGCACCGTTTGGAGGATCTGCTTCCTATGAGCAGCAAAACGATCGTTCTCGAAAGCGGACGGCTCATCGCCTGCGGACAGACGAGGGACATCGCGGAAAAGCTGAGCGGTCATCCCATCCTCTCCCTTGCACTTCCCGCCGCATCCCGTCTCTATGCACAGAGCAAGATCGGCGCTCCGCCCTGTCCGCTGACCATCCGCGAGGGACGGCTTTTTCTCGAATCACACTTCCGCAATGAAATCAAAACGCTACCACAAGAGAGATATGCGAACACCGCAAAGGAAATCCTTTCCTTCCGCGACGTGTTCTTCCGCTATGAGAAAAAGGGGGATGACATCCTGCGCGGCATGAGTTTTTCTCTTTACGAGGGTGAGATCCTTTGTCTGCTGGGCGGAAACGGCTCAGGCAAGTCCACCACCCTTTGGAACGCCTGCGGCGTGCTGTCGCCTTACAGCGGCAAGATCTGCTTCGACGGCAGGGAGCTTCGCTCTTACCGCAACCGTTCGCTCTGCCGCGGCGGCATCTCGCTTCTCCCACAGGATGTGCAGACCGTTTTTCTCCGCAGCACCGTGCGCGAGGAGCTGGCCGATGTGTCTTTCGACCAAAGTCTTTTTCCCTTTGACCTCACCCCCTTGTCCGAGCGCCATCCGTATGACCTCAGCGGCGGCGAACAGCAGCTTGTCGCATTGGCCAAGGTGATGGCGTCCTCTCCCCGTCTGCTTCTGCTGGACGAGCCCACCAAGGGACTGGATGCCTTTGCCAAGAAACAGCTGATGACGGTCCTGCGTGCGCTGAAAGAGCGCGGCATGACGGTCCTTATCGTCACCCACGATGTGGAATTTGCCGCTGAGACCGCCGACCGATGCGCGTTTCTCTTCCGCGGCGAGATCCTGTCTGCCGATGCTCCCAACGCCTTTTTTGCGCAAAACAGCTTCTATACCACCGCCGCACGCCGCATGAGCGACGGCTTCTACGACAACGCGGTCACCCTGCGCGATCTGCTCTCGCTTTGCGAGTTGAATGGGGGATCGCCGTTATGATTGTCATTCAAAATCCCAGAGCGCGGAAAGCGCTTCGCATTCTGGTCCCCGCCGCCGGTCTTCCGATCGTTTTGATCCTCTCTCTGCTTGCCGGGGAAAAGCGGTATCTTCCTCTCTCGCTGGCGGTTGCCATGCTCGCGCTTCTCCTGTTTTTTGCCTCCTTTGAGCACAAAAAAATCGGCTCACGCCGTATGGTTCTGGTATCGGTGATCACCGCGCTTTCGGTGGCAGGGCGCTTCATCCCCTTTTTCAAGCCTGTCACCGCCTTTGCGATCCTGACCGGCATCACCCTCGGCGGCGAATCCGCCTTTTTGGTGGGGGCGCTCTCCGCTCTGCTCTCCAATTTTTCCTTTGGGCAGGGACCGTGGACGCCCTTTCAGATGATCGCCTGGGGCGGGATCGGTCTGTTATCCGCGCCCCTGTCTTCCCTGCTTCGCAAAAGCCGCCCGATGCTGCTTGTTTACGGCCTTTGTTCGGGCATTCTCTATTCACTGCTCATGGATGTGTGGTCGGTGGCCTGGTACAGCGGAGAGGTCTCGCTTTCTCTGCTGGCAAGCGCCGCTCTTACCGCACTTCCCCACACCGCGCTTTACTGCGCGTCCAATCTCCTTTTCCTTTGGCTGTTTGCCAAGCCCTTCTGCGAAAAGCTGGACCGCATCCAAACCAAATACGGCATCTGACCGCCTGCCCCAAGCAAAAAAGAGAGGCACCTGTTTTTTTCGAACAGGTACCTCTCTTGTTTTATTCACTCAGATTGAGAAACTCAAGCTCACCGTTCGGCTCGCACAGACTGCAGACCGCATATCGGTAGCCGCTTTCAAAGGGAATCTCCTTTGCAAAGAACGAAAGCCCGTTCCACTCCGCTTTCAATCGGAAGGGCTCGGACAAAACATTGCATCGCAGGGAGGAAAGAGGAAACGCCATGCCGATCCCAGCCGCCTTGAGCGCGCTTTCCTTCAGCGTCCACAGGCGGAAGAACAGATCCTGCCTTGCCTCCTCATCTGCCGCAAGCAAAGCCTTGTATTCATCGGGATGGAAAAAGCGCTTCGCCACTGAACAATCGATGTCACGCATCTTCTCCACATCACACCCCACCTCGCGATCGGACAAAGCGCACATCACCCGTTCGCCCGAATGGGACAGATTGAAGAACACAGTCGGCGCATCGGTCAGATACGGTTTGCCGTTTTCACCGTAATGCGATGTCTGCGAGTCCACGCCGTTCATACGCAAAACGCGGCTGAGAAGGCAGGATGCCGCCAGCGAACGTCTTTTTTCCGCTTGCGATCGCAGGCGGTTGATCTTTTCAAGGCGTTGTTCGGTAACGGTTTGGCAAAGGGATGCAAACAACCGCTCGTCCGAAAGCGGCTCGGTCGATGCGGCATATAGCTTGAGCAAGGCAATCCCTCCTTTTTCCGATGCTTTTCTTTCACTCTTTATTATATCAGATCCCGCCCGCTTGTTCAACTCTTTTCGTTCTTTTCTTTCCGGTGGCTTTTTCGGAAGCGGATCACAGCGAAAAGAAGCGTCAGAAACACCGCAACGCCGATGATGCTCATCCACGATAACACAAAGTTGGTCGTCTGGTATAAATAAATCTCAACGCGGGAATTGCTGTTTGCAGGCATATTCATCAGAAATTCATTCAGCGCATGGCCGGCGGCAGTCGAGAGAATGGCTGACGCGACGGGCAGGGCCGCAGACAAAACAAGGGCGGTCAGCGTTTTGCGGTCTGTATTCAGCGAAGTGCGGCGGAAGGAAACAAGTGTGGCGGCAAACATCGCCAACAGCGTGAGAAACCAGATCCAAGAAAGGATAAGAATGCCGTAATTCATGTTGCTCGTCCAGCGCAGAGACATCAGAATGGCCGCGCGGCTCGCACCCGTTGCATAGGTGAGATAGAGGTCAATGAGAAAATAGAGCGCCCATCCGCACCAGAGTCCGATGCGCTTTTTGAGAGCAAGACAGAGGATGCCGCAGACAAGAAAGGGCGAAGAAAACAGCAGCCCTCCGAACAAGCCTCCGAGAGCTGTCAGGATCGCAAAAATAAGGCCGCCGGTACAAAGCAGGATGATGCCGATGATCTTTTGCACGGAAAAGGATGCCGCTTGAGAAGGCACTGCTTCACGCGGCACACAGGGCGTTGTCTTTCCCTGCTCATGCGCTCCCGGTTTCTCGTTCCCGCGGATCAGCTCATCCAACGAGACGGCAAAAATATCGCTCATCCGAAGCAGCTTTTCCAGCTCGGGCACCGATGCATCGGTCTCCCATTTGGAGATCGACTGACGCGAAACGTCAAGAAGATCGGCCAGCTGCTCCTGCGACAGATTCTTTTCCTTTCGGTATTGATAGATCCGCTGTCCCAGCGTGGTGGTTTCTGCGTTCATAGGTTTCCTCCATGTTGTTGTGTTTGTGCGATGTTGCGTATTGGTTCGATGTTGCGTGTCGGTGCAGGCGCCGATCGCACGAAGCCATCGCTTCCAACGCTCTTAATTTTATCACAAAAGCGTGCATTTGTCCATCAAGTTGAATTTGAAAACGCGCAACTGACAGTTGCAAAGGCCTTTTTTCTGCCCTTTCAGGGGCTTTTTTGATCTTTTCGGAACCATTTTGTCCCATTGATCGTCCAATCTTCAAAAACAGTGACCGCCACCCAACCGTCTGTGGCAAAAGGAGGTTTTTCATGAAACGGTTTTCATCTCAGCTTCTTCTCACGCTTCTGCTTTTTCTCACGCCGCTGCTGCTGTTTTCCGCTTGTAACGATCGAGAGCCCTGCGGCGGCGAGCCGATCCTTAGCGTCGCCGACACCGATGCGCTTCACGATCCCACTTTGCCCGCGGAGGAGAGCGATGCCCGCTGTCAGCGGACGGTGCCCATCTTCGATTACAAAACCGTCTCCTTTGACAAAAGCACACCTTCGCTCGGCAAGGCAGTCATCACCTTTCCCTTCAACGAGTCGGTTGCCGATCTGTACGGCATCGATCGTCTGTCGGTCGTTTCCTGCCGTGAATACGGAACGCCGCTGGAAGACATCTTCCACCTTGCTTACTGGGGCGCGGCTCCCGTGTATCGGATCAGCCGACAGACCTCCGTCCGCTTCGAAAACGGGCTTTACGGCGAACGCTTTCTCCACAGCATGAGCGAAGAAGACCTTGCCCAATACTCAAAAGAGGACAACGAGCGTTTTACCGCACGCCGCGAATACATGTATGCCCTCTCGGTCGACAACCACGATCTGTATCTGATCCTGACCTTCTCTCCCTCCGACCGTCTGCCGATCAAGGAGGACGAGGTACAGGATTTTGACGATATCGTCTCTCAGCTCACGATTGAGATCCAAAGCGATCCGGAGACACTTTCTGCGCTCAAAGATGACTTTTCCGCCGATCTGACCGATGGTAAGGCGCTCAGCTTATACAGCGCGTCTCAAAACCGTCTCGGTCTGCTGTCGATTCCACCCGAGCAGATCGAGCTCCGCGGACGGGTGTTGTCTGCGCTTGATGTTGACTCATGGACCGAAGCTTCTTATCCTCACGATGCGGTCGATCCCGTATTTCGTCTGAGCACGTGGGATTTCATCCTCTCGGTTTATGAAAACGGCATACTTTCGCTTCACGACGGGCGTCCTGCCGCACAGGGCAGCATCCACCTGTTCACGGCAAAAAACAACACCGCCGATGCGCTCAAAGCGCTGATTTCCGACCTTGAGAATACGATCCTCTCCTTCCGTCCGAGTGAGGGCTCTGACCTTCTCTTTACAAGCAACCGCCTTTCGGACACGCAGTATTTTCTCTTTTTCGAGCAAAACGGAAGCACCGCAATTTACCGCACGGCTGATTTCGGGCAGTCCTTTTTGCCCTGCGCAATCACCGGTACGCCGGGCGGCGTGAAGAGCATAAAGGCCTTATATGCCAACCATGGCGGTGCTGCCGATCATCTTGGCATGCTCGCCGAGCTCACGTATGAAAACGGGATCGAATATGCGTATTACAATGTAAATGAAGAGCATGGTGTTTATTCCTTTGTTCATGAAAGCGCGATCGATTCGGGAATGATGCTCGGCTATCAATGGCCCATCGAGGGGATCCGCTATCCATCAAAAAACCTTCCCTTTTCAACCGATCACTTAGTCTCAGCCGATCAGCTTGGATTGGATGCAAACGATTCCCGTTACCGCTTCCTGCAGGCTTTTGTTGACGGCGAGAGCGATGCTTTGGAGAATTTTTGCGCGTCCGCTCTTCCGAAAGGCTCCTACGATGCTGTTTCCGACCTGGCTTTTGAAACGTACACCGCCTATCGGATCGGCGATGATGTCGGCTTCAACGTCATGCTTTCTCAGTCGGACATCGACTCGCTGCCCGTTGGGATTCCGCTCCGCTTCACCGTTTGCGAGGGAATCAACGGCACCTATCTGAGCGGCGGAGCGAATGAGCCTTATATCCACCTGCAGGTGAGGGAGACGATCGATCTCTATCTGGACTGGTCCTACGCTTACCACATTCCGCCAAGCGACGATATGGACGAATCCTTCCGTTGGTCGATCACCGAATACCTCTGCGCGCGCCGCGGCAAGACCAGAGCCGATGGATCAACCGTTATGAGCGAGGCCGAGCTGATCGCAGACGCAGAGACCTACCTTGGCATCTCAAGCTTTACCCCCGATGACAGACACCGTCATGCAGACGGGCTGTATGACATTCTTCCTCACGGCGGACACGGCATCGTGTATGACATTCTCTCCGCCGAGCCCTCCGAATCGGGGCAAGGGACATCGGTCACCGTTCGCTTTTATGCCGATGCGTCGAAGATCGTCAACAGCCACCTCTACCGCTATGAGCTGAAGCTGACCGACGAGGGACAATACGCCTTTGTCGGATGCGAGCGGATCGAGGAATCGGTCCATGAGCCGCTCCGCTGGGCGGTGTGAGACTCCCTGCCGATCGGTGTAAGCCTTTCATATGATCCCATGCAAAAAGGACTGCCGTTCTTCTGACAGTCCTTTTTTGATGCGTTATTTTATTTAGCCTGAATATATCCCTCGGCTGTCAGCAGCTCGGCGATCAGAACCGCTCCGCCCGCTGCACCACGCAGGGTGTTGTGAGAAAGACCGACAAACTTGTAATCGTACAGGCTGTCCTCGCGGAGACGTCCTGCCGTGATGCCCATGCCGCCCTCGATGTCGCGGTCGAAACCGGTCTGCGGACGGTTGTCTTCCTCAAAATAGGTGATGAACTGCTTGGGTGCGCTGGGCAGTCCGAGCGCCTGAGGCTTGCCGGAATACTCAGCCCATGCCTTGAGAATCTGCTCCTTGGTGGGCTTCTTCTTGAAGGTCACAAACACGGCTGCCAGATGTCCGTCGGACACGGGAACGCGGATGCACTGGGTTGTGATGACCGGGCTCTTGGCCTTGACGATCTCGCCGTTTTCAATGCTGCCCCAGATCTTCAGGGGCTCCTGCTCGCTCTTCTCTTCCTCGCCGCCGATATAGGGAATGACGTTATCGATCATCTCGGGCCATTCCTTGAAGGTCTTGCCGGCGCCGGAAATGGCCTGATACGTGGTGGCGACCACCGTTTCGGGCTCGAAGGGGAGCAGCGGCGTGAGAAGCGGCACATAGCTCTGGATGGAGCAATTGGGCTTGACGGCCACAAAGCCGCGCTTGGTGCCGAGACGCTTCTTCTGCTGCTCGATGATGGCCAGATGAGAATCGTTGATCTCGGGGATCACCATGGGAACATCGGGCGTCCAGCGGTGCGCGGAGTTGTTGGAGACCACGGGAGTCTCCTCCTTGGCATAAGCATCCTCCAGCGCGCGGATCTCGTCCTTCTTCATATCCACCGCACAGAAGACGAAGTCCACCTGCGAGGCGACCTCCTTCACATTCGAAGCATCGAGAACAGGCATCGCCTTCACACATGCGGGGATGGCCTCCTTCAGCTTCCAACGGCCCTCAACGGCCTTTTCGTATGTCTGTCCGGCGGAGCGGGCAGAAGCGGCCAGAGCCGCGATTTCAAACATTTTGTGATCGGCAAGCAGGGTGATGAAGCGCTGGCCCACCATACCCGTTGCGCCGATGATTCCGACTTTGAGTTTGCCTGACATGATTTTGATATCCTTTCAAAAAACAAAAAATAATAAACCGATGTGATTATGGCTTCTGTGCATACTCAGCCGCCGCGGGATCTCCGCTTCGGATGGCCTCTGCCATTTGTTTGCCGTACTTTTCTGCGCACCGCAGGACATACGTCCGCACAAAGGGCGGATCGTTTGCCGTGATCTGCTCAGCCGTTTCGCTGACAAGGCGGCGCTTTTCCCCTTCAGACAAACGCTTGATGACTGCTGCTGCCCGTTTGTCCGCATTTTCGTCCCGGGAAAGCGAGGTGATATCCCCATCGCCCAACGCATGGGCAATGGTAAGCGTCAGTGCGGCAAAATAAAAATTTTCGTCCGAGGACAAACGCCTTTGACGAAGCACCTCCAGCTCCCCGGCCTCAAAGCGGCGGCAGAACAGCGATTCGGCATACAGATTCTGCAGATAGCGGATCAAAAAGAGGATGCCGCACAGCTTCGTCGGCATGAGCACGGTGTGGTAATCGGGAAAAGCGGGCATTTTGTGCGCGGCATAAAACAGGTCATACCGCGACAGCATCCCGCGGATCTTCTGATCCAGCGTTTGGTTATAGGCCTCACAGCTGACCGCCGAACGCGCATTCCGCGTCCGCACATACAGCCCCGCTGACTTGAACACATACGAGCGGATGAGACGAATGCCGCGATAATACAGCGTTTCCATCGGGACAGTGCGGAGCAGCTCCAACGCTCCCGTGTCCGAGGACAGGCTCATCAGATATACATCCACGGTATACAAAACCGAACGGATCATATCCTCCCCGCGGTCAGTGGAAACCGATGCCGAGGAAGCCGACGTGTATCGCTCGATGTTCTTTTTTAAGATCTCCGCCAGCTCGTTTTTCAGCCGCTCACGCTCGGCGCGGTCCAAAAGCCCCACGCGGTAAGCCTCGGTGATGAGGCTTTCGGCATAGTGCGAATAGCGGATGTTCTTTTTTTCCATGCGCCCCGAAGGCGGGATCTTTGCCGTTGTCCGTTCGATCATGTTCCGACCTCCGCTTCTTCCGAGGGCTGTCTGCGCTTCCGTTCCAGGTCGATATAATTCAGGATGATATCAACCTCCTTGCCCTTCATCTCCTTCAGCGAGCCATAGCATACGTTTTCATACATATCCTTCAGCACGCGGATCACGTCCTCGTCGGAGATCGAATCATAGGAGGCGGTTTTGATATAATAGAAAAGGCGAATGAAGGTGCAGAGCGTTTCGGTGAAATTGGAACGGTTGACAAAGGGAGAGGTGTAAATCGAATTCACGATCTTTTCGATGGAAGCGATGCCGATCTCAAAGCGGCAGTTCTCCACCAGCGCGCGCATGCGCACACGCACAATCTCGCGCACATCATTCTGCGTGAGGTACAGGCCCTTTTCCGCGATCACCGCGTTGAGAGCCGCAATATCGTTGTTGATCCCGCTCGCCGAGCAGGACAGCAGTTTTTCGGAGGAAAAAAGCAAAAATCTTTTGTTTTCCATCGTATTGTACCTTTTTTCTCTTGACAAGGCGAAAAATTTGTGCTATGATGATAAACGATATTCTGATACAAGTTAATTATACCATTGTTTTTCGTCTTTGTCAACACTTATGAGACAAGTCTTTCCCATTCTTCCCCCACAGAGAGAGCGGTGTCCGCTGAAAGCCGCTTGCGCGAAGAGGCGAAAGGTACCACTCATATTTTATACAATTGCATACCCAAAAGTGAAAGATGCGGGTGGAACCGTGCGGTAACATTACCACACCCCGGACATGAGTGATCATGTCCTTTTATTTTTTATTACGGAATTTATGATAAGGAGTATAGAACTATGAAAACCGCTTATGAAATTCTGAAGGAAGCCGGCGTGATGTCCAGAGCCGTTCTGGCCGCTTCCTGCGACGGTCAGGTCATCGATCTGTCCCGCGAAGTCCCCGACGGCGCCGAGGTTAAGGCCCTCACCTTTGAAGAGATCGAAGGCAAGAAGGTCTTCTGGCACACCGCCTCCCACATCATGGCTCAGGCTGTGAAGCGTCTGTATCCCGAAGCCAAGCTGACCATCGGTCCCTCCGTTGACAACGGCTTCTACTACGACTTCGACAGCGAAGTTGCCTTCACCCCCGAGATCCTCTCCAAGATCGAGGCTGAAATGGCCAAGATCGTCAAAGAGGATCTGAAGCTGGAGCGCTTCACCCTTCCCCGCGATGAGGCCATCAAAATGATGGAAGAAAAGGATGAGCCTTATAAGGTATCGCTGATCGGACGTGTTCCCGAGGGCGAGGACATCTCCTTCTACAAGCAGGGCGAATTCACCGACCTCTGCGCCGGTCCGCACCTCTTCTCCACCGGCGCTGTCAAGGCCTTCAAGCTGACTCAGTGCACCGGTGCTTACTGGGAGGGCAACAGCGAGAACAAGATGCTGCAGCGTGTTTACGGCGTCGCCTTCCCCAAGAAGGACGAGCTGAATGCCCATCTGGCTGCTATGGAAGAGGCTAAGCTCCGCGACCACAACAAGCTGGGACGCGAGCTGGAATATTTCACCACCGTTGATGCCATCGGCCAGGGTCTGCCGATCCTGCTGCCCAAGGGCGCCCGTGCCATTCAGATCCTGCAGCGCTGGATCGAGGATGAGGAGCAGAAGCGCGGCTATCTGCTGACCAAAACGCCTCTGATGGCCAAGCGCGAGCTGTATAAGATCTCCGGTCACTGGGATCATTATCTGGACGGCATGTTCATCCTCGGCGATCCTCACGATGAGACCAAGGAGTGCTTTGCCCTCCGTCCGATGACCTGCCCCTTCCAGTATCAGGTCTTCCTCAACCGCGGCCGTTCCTACCGTGATCTGCCCATGCGTCTCGGCGAGACCTCCACGCTCTTCCGCAACGAGGATTCGGGCGAAATGCACGGCTTGATCCGCGTCCGCCAGTTCACCATTTCCGAAGGACACCTGATCCTCCGTCCCGACCAGCTGGCCGAGGAATTCCAAGGCTGCTTCGAGCTGGCCAACTACTGTCTGGAAACGCTGGGCCTCAAGGAAGACTGTACCTTCCGTTTCTCCCAGTGGGACCCCAACAACACCGCCAAGTACGAAGGCACCCCCGAGCAGTGGAACCATGCCCAGGGCGTCATGAAGGAGATCCTCGATGACCTCGGCATCAACTACAAGATCGGTATCGACGAGGCCGCCTTCTACGGTCCGAAGCTGGACATCCAGATCAAGAACGTTTTCGGCAAGGAGGACACGCTGATCACCATCCAGATCGATATGCTTCTGGCCGAAAAGTTCGGCATGGAATACACCGATCAGGAGGGCAAGAAGGTTCGTCCCTATATCATCCACCGCACCTCCATGGGCTGCTATGAGCGTACGCTGGCTCTGCTCATTGAGAAATATGCAGGCGCCTTCCCCACCTGGCTCGCTCCCACGCAGGTCATCTTCCTGCCCTTCGGCAACGAGCAAATGGAATACACCCAGGCGCTGGCTGACAAGTTTGCCGCCAAGGGCATGCGCGTTGAGATCGACACACGCAACGAAAAGATCGGCTATAAGATCCGCAGCGCTCAGCTCCAGAAGATCCCTTACATGGTCATCATCGGCGAAAAGGAAGCGCAGGAGGGTACCATTTCGGTTCGTTCCCGCAAGCAGGGCGAGATGGGCAAGCCCGATGTGGATGCGTTCATCAACGATCTGCTGGATGAGATCAACGAAAAGAGAAGATAACAGAACAAAACAAACGGGGTGCTGTCCAAAAAACAACACCCCGAGCGTTTATTCATATTCAAAAAGACGGCTCAGTTTACCGTCAGCATCTTGCTGAGAAATTCCTTGAGGCGGGGATTCTTCGGATCTTCAAAGATCTCTTCGCTCTTTCCCTCCTCGAGGATCTGACCTTTGTCCATGAAGCAGACGCGGTTCGCCACTTCCTTGGCAAAGCCCATTTCATGGGTGACCACAAGCATGGTCGTGTTGGTCTCGGCCAGCGAACGCATAACATGCAGAACCTCGCCGGTGATCTCCGGATCCAGCGCGCTGGTCGGCTCGTCAAAGAGCATGATCTTCGGCTTCATGGCAAGTCCTCTGGCAATGGCAACGCGCTGCTTTTGTCCGCCGGACAGCTGACCGGGGAAAGCATCCGCCTTGTTGCTGAGTCCGACCAGCTCCAAAAGCCGTCTCGCCTCAGCCTCGGCCTCCTCACGATTCTCCTTCTTCACATGCACCGGTGAATACCAGATGTTTTTCAGGCAGGTGAAATGCGGAAAAAGGTTGAAGGACTGGAAGACCATACCCGTGTTCGAGCAGATCTTGCGGACGGTACGCTCATCGGCATAAACCGCCTCGCTTTTGGCATTGTTCTTCACAAGGTATTCCCCTGCCAGGCAGATCGAACCCGACTGGATCCGCTCCAGCGCATTGACACAGCGAAGCATGGTGGATTTTCCCGAGCCGGACGGGCCGATGATGGCAACCGTCTCGCCCTCCTTAACATCCAATGAAACGCCGGAAAGCGCCACGGTATTGGAAAAACGCTTGTGTATGTTTTCGATTTTCAAAAGCGCTTCGCTCATTTTCCCACCTCATATACCGAGAATTTCTTTTCCAGACGGTTGGCCAGCATCGTCATCAGGAAGGTCAGGATCAAATAGATCACAGCCGCCATCAGATAAGCGTCGGCGCGCACATCACGGTTGACTGCTCCGCGGGAGGCTTTCATCAGCTCCGAGAAGGAAATGACCGAGGCCAGAGCCGTATCCTTGATGAGGACAATGGCTTCGTTGGCCACGGGCGGAATGACGCGCTTGACGGCCTGCGGAATGATGATGCCGAACATGGTTCTCGTGCGGGAGATGCCAAGCGAATTGGCCGCCTCATACTGTCCGCCGTCGATGCTCTCGATACCGGCTCGGTAGATCTCGGCGAAATACGCCGCATAGTTCAGCGAGAAGGTGAGAAGAGCGGTGGAAAAGGCGTCCAGCATCAGAGCGGGAAACATTTTGGGCAAAAAGAAATAAAAGAAGAAAAGCTGCAGCATCAGAGGCGTTCCGCGGAACACCCAAATATAGAAACGGGACAGAAAGCGAAAGATCGGATTTCTGCCGATGCTTCCCAGCGCAAAAGGAAGCCCCAACGGAAGTGAGAGCACCAGCGTTGAGGCGAACAGCGCCAAGGTAAACCCTGCCCCGCGCAAAAGCGCGGGGAGGATCATAAGCATATATTCCACTGTTCCTTGCAGCGATTGAATGATTTCCTGCATAGTTACAAGTTCCTTGCTGCCGAATCAATCGGCGTTGTTATCTGACTTATTCGCCGTAACCCTCGAAGATCACGACGTTCTTGCCGAACCACTTGTTGCTGATCTCAGCGGCCTCGCCGTTGTCGATCAGAGTCTTGATGGCGTTGTTCAGCTTGTCAACCAGCTCGGTGTTGCCCTTCTTGCAGCCGATGGCATAATAGTCATCGCCGAAGTTGAAGGCAGCGACCTCGTAAGGATTGCCGGCCTGATTGTTCTTATAGCTGCCGAGGACCTCGTCAACGACCATGCAGTCTACACGGCCGGCGTCGAGAGCCATGATTACTTCATCATAGGTATCGTAGGTCTGGATCTTGGCGGAGAAATCGGCAAACTTCTCGTGAGCCTCCATCACTTCAAAGGAAGCACTGCCGGCCTGCGTACCGATGTTCAGAGCGGCAAGCTCCTCAACGGTATTGACCGAAACGCCCTTCTTGACCATGACCACGATGCGGTTGTTCAGATACTGATTGGTCAGCTGCATGATCTCCTGCCTCTCGGTGGTGGCGCTCATGCCGTTCCAGATGCAGTCGATGCGGCCGGAGTCAAGCTCAACTTCCTTGCTGTTCCAGTCGATGGGCTGGAATTTGACCTGCATACCAAGCTCGTCGCCGACGGCAACAGCCAGATCGATGTCAAAGCCAACGAGGTAACCCTCGGTGTCGCGGAAGCCCATAGGAGCAAAGGTGTCGTCCAGACCGATGGTGAGCGTGCCCTTCTCTTCGGTCCAGCCCTCGGGCGTGTACAGACCGTCCAGAGAAACAGCGTGTTCGGAAGCGTCGCCGGAGCAGCCGACGAAGCAGGTGAGGACCATAAGCAATGCAACGATTGCGGCCATCATTTTCTTAAACATGGTAAAATACCTCCAAAGTTTAATATTTTAATGCGTTAATACTATACCACGTTCTCCGAAAAAAGTCAATAGAAAAACAGCAAAACTTTTACATTTCCCGTATGATATCCGAAACGAATTGATAAAATACATATAATACAAAGGAACGAATCATGTCTTTACCCGAACTTCTCGCTCCCTGCGGCTCTCCTGAAGCCATGAAGGCCGCTGTTTTCGGCGGTGCCGACGCTGTATATCTGGGCGGCAGTCTCTTCAACGCCCGCATGAACGCCAAAAATTTTACCGACGACGCTCTCGCCGAGGCGGTACGCTTTTGCCACGAACGCGGCGTGAGAGTATATGTAACGCTCAACACTCTTATCCTCGACCGCGAGATGAAGCAGGCGCTGGAATACGCTTTCTATTTGTATAACATCGGCGTGGATGCGCTGATCACAGCCGACCTGGGACTTTCTGCGTTGATCCGCCGCCACCTGCCCGACTTTGAACTGCACGCCAGCACACAGGCCTGCGGTTCCACGGTCAAAGCCGCGGAGGCCTTTGCTTCGCTCGGCTTCTCCCGCATGGTCTGCCCCCGTGAATACAGCCTGAGCGATCTGAAAACACTAACCAAAGCCAGTCCCATCGAAATCGAGATGTTTGTCCACGGCGCCATCTGTGTCTGTTTTTCGGGGCAGTGTCTGTTTTCGTCCATGGTCGGCAACCGCAGCGGAAACCGCGGACAGTGCGCTCAGCCCTGCCGTATGGCCTACAACGGCAACGCCTTTCCGCTGAGCTTGAAGGATATGTGTCTGGCCTCCCACATCACCGAGATCCTTGACAGCGGCGTGGCCTCGCTGAAGATCGAGGGACGGATGAAAAGCCCCGACTATGTGTACAGCGTCGTGTCCACCTACCGCCGTCTGCTGGACGAAAAGCGCAACGCCTCGCCCAAGGAGATCGAGCGCATGGAGTCGGTCTTCTCACGCAGCGGCTTCACCGATGGGTATTTCACCGAGAAGATCACCCCGGCCATGGTGGGCATCCGCCGCGACAGCGACAAAAGCAAGACCAAGCAGGTTCATGTGTCCATCCGCGATGTCGGGCACAAAAATCCGAAGATCGAAAACCGCAAGGCTTTGCCGATCACGCTTGATCTTCCCAAAATCACCGAGGAGCGCCCCTATTTCTTCACCCGCTCCGCGCGCTTTTCCTCGCCGAATGCCATTCCGCAAACCGATTACTTTGACAACATCTATCTCCCGATCGAGAGCTTTGAATCGGATTGCGGCGCCAACGGCATCGTCATGCCCCCCTTCCTCTTTGACCGCGAGGAGCATAAGGCGGCCGCTCTGATCGACAAGGCGGTCCAAAAGGGTGCAAAGAACGTGCTGGTCACGCACATCGGACAGCTTCCGCTTTTGAAGGACAGCGGGCTTACCCTCCATGGCGATTACCGCCTCAACCTGTTCAACACCGCCGCCCACGAGCTTTGTCTGTCTCTGGCCGATTTCAAAACGCTGATGCTATCCCCCGAGCTGACGCTTCCCCAGATCCGAGACATCCCCTTCCCCAAGTCCGCCATCGTCTACGGACGTCTGCCGCTGATGAGCCTGTATAAGCCCTGCGGCGCCGGATCGCTCACCGACCGCACAAAGGCCGACTTCCCCGTCATCCGCGAGTTTTCCAGAGATATCGTACTCAACTCTGTTCCTTTTTATAATGCCGAAAAGATCACCGATCTGAAGAAGACCGGGCTGAACGATCTGCATTTTCTTTTCACCACCGAAAGCAAACGCGAGGTGCTGGACATCATCGAAGCACACAAGAAAAAACTCCCGTCGAAAAATTTTTCAAAAAAATTGAAATAAGGTCTTGACAAATCGAAAAAGATGTGGTATGATTGTAACCGTTACAAGATAAGACTGATTACAGGAGTACCGTATGACACAATCAGCCATCGTTTCTTTATTCGAAAGCAAGAATCTGCGCGTTACGCCTCAGCGCGTTGCCGTGTATGACTACTTGATCCATCACCCCATCCACCCCACGGCCGACACCATCTATGAAGCGGTTTTGAAGAAGTATCCGTCCTTTTCCAAAACGACGGTCTACAATTCTCTGTCCGCTCTGGTCGCCGCCGAGCTGGTAAGATCGATCAACATCGAGGCCAAGGAACAGCGTTTCGACGCCACCGCCGCCGACCACGGTCACTTCCGCTGCAGCGAGTGCGGCGAGATCTTTGACTTCCATATCGACGACACGCTGGGCGCTTCCCTTGCTCCCGACGGCTATGCCCCAAGCACCACCGATGTTTACATCAATGGTCTCTGTCCCGACTGCAAAAAATAAATTCAAACCCTGAATTTAAAATATTTTTTAATTATAGAATTTTGGAGGAATCAAATCATGAAAAAATGGAAATGTTCTATCTGCGGCGAAATCGTTACCGGTGAGTCTGCTCCCGAAAAGTGCCCCCTGTGCAAGGCTCCTGCCGAGAAGTTTGTTGAGGTAAAAGAAGAGGCCATGACCTGGGCTGCCGAGCATGTGATCGGCGTTGGCAAGCAGGATGTTCCCGAAGAGATCATCGAGGGCCTGCGCGCAAACTTCCAGGGCGAGTGCACCGAGGTCGGTATGTATCTGGCCATGGGCAGAGCCGCTGCCAGAGAGGGTTATCCCGAGATCGCTCTCTACTGGGAGAAGGCCGCTTATGAAGAGGCTGAGCATGCTGCCAAGTTTGCTGAGCTGCTGGGCGAGTGCGTTTCCGCTTCCACCAAGGAGAACCTCGAGGCCAGAGTTGCCGCTGAGAACGGCGCTACCGCCGGTAAGTTTGAGCTTGCCAAGATGGCTAAGATGGCGAACCTCGATGCGATCCATGACACCGTTCATGAGATGGCAAGAGACGAAGCTCGTCACGGCAAGGCTTTCGCCGGTCTGCTTGAGAGATACTTCGGCAAATAAGAATCAAACAAAACCAACGGGGCGGGTTCTTCCCGCCCCTGCGTCATGAAAAGGAGTTCAATATGGAAAAATATATCTGCCCCTGCGGCTATGAATACGATCCTGCCAAGGGTGATCCCGACAACGGCATCGCGCCCGGCACCCCCTTTGAGGCTGTTGCTGAGGATTGGCTCTGCCCGATCTGCGGTCTGGGCAAGGATGCTTTTGAAAAAGCATAAAGCGCAAGGAAAACAAACCAAACGAGCGGAGAGTCAAATCTCCGCTTGTTTTATTGTTTTTTTAGGAAATCATAGATTGAAAAGACGGAAGATGTATGATATACTGGATATGTGAAAAACAGTTCGATAAACAAGAATTTGGCGAATAGATTGAAGTGATTAATGGGGGAGAAAGATATGGATATTATTATTAGACCACTTACACCGAGACTTTCTGCAGATTACTTTGATTTTTTTGAAAATCGAGCATTTACAGACAATTCTCCTTATCGATGTTACTGTCAAGTATATCAAATGACCAAGGAAGAACAAAAGACTGCGTTCTATAATATAGCTGATGTTGACATAGGTCAAGTATCACGAAAAATTGCCGAAGAGCAAATTTATTTAGGGAAACTTCAGGGATATCTGGCTTATGTCGATGGGATTGTCATTGGCTGGTGCAATGCAAACGATAAAGCAAACTTTCCCGTTGAATCTTGTACTGGTGAGAGTTTTTATGCACCGTTTGAAAAGCGTGAGAAAGCCGTGGTGTGTTTTGAGATAGCTCCAGAATATCGAGGGAAAGGAATTGCTACTGCACTTTTACAGCGTGTTATTGATGATGCAAAAGCAGCTGGATATAAAGCTGTCGAAAGTTATCCAGTTAAACGAGATATACGCTTTGAATGGGATTGTAAAGGTCCCCTTCGATTGTATGAGAAGGTTGGATTTATTAAAGTGGCTGTTCTAGAGAACTGCATTGTTATGCGAAAAGAATTGAAATGATATGGAAGTATCAATGAATATTTAGAAATGTCAAAATTCAATTTGTCGGTCTGTTGATAGTTTTTCCTCATAGATATTTCAAAAAAGTTTGAATCGCACACCGTTACACAAAACATTTGATTTTTCCATTCATAAAAATATTTTTGAATTTTTTATGAGGAAAAATCTACTGTATAGATTTTTATGCTTTTGTGCTAATTTTGTGCTAAATGGTTAAAAATGCCCGTTTTTACCGCATTTTTAAGGCTTTCTGTGACGAAGCCCGTCACGGCAAGGCTTTCGCCGGTCTGCTTGAGAGATACTTCGGCAAATAAGAATCAAACAAAACCAACGGGGCGGGTTCTTCCCGCCCCTGCGTCATGAAAAGGAGTTCAACATGGAAAAATATATCTGCCCCTGCGGCTATGAATACGATCCTGCCAAGGGTGATCCCGACAACGGCATCGCGCCCGGCACCCCCTTTGAGGCTGTTGCTGAGGATTGGCTCTGCCCGATCTGCGGTCTGGGCAAGGATGCTTTTGAAAAAGCATAAAACACAAGGAAAACAAACCCAACGAGCGGAGAGTCAAATCTCCGCTTTTTCTTCGCCTTTTAAAAACTTCAGATTGAAAAAGCGGAAGATGTATGATATACTGAATGTGTGAAAGCGTTTGGGAAAGAAGAATTTGACGAGGTGGATAATGAAACACCGAAAAACGTTTTATACGAGCGACAGACATGAGTGGAGAATGTGGCTCGCAGAAAATTTTGAAACAGAAAGCGAAATATGGTTTGTTTTTCCTATGAAGGAATCGGGCGATAAGTCGCTTTTATATAACGATGCAGTAGAAGAAGCGCTTTGCTTTGGCTGGATTGATAGCACAATTAAGCATATTGATCCTACACATCGTGCGCAACGGTTCACACCGAGAAAAAAAGGCAGTCCATATTCCCGACCGAATATTGAACGTCTGATCCGGCTTGACGAACGCGGTATGATCCACCCAAGCGTGAGAGATGACATATTGCCCATCATTCGCGCCCCATACATCTTCCCAAGCGATATACTTGATGCCATAAAAGCAGATATGGTTGCGTGGGAAAACTATGGGAAATTATCCGAGCCGTATAAGCGTATCCGCATTGCTTATATAGATGCGGCTAGAAAACGCCCCGTCGAGTTCAAGAAACGCCTTGAAAGCTTTATAAAAAAGACTCGTGAAGGAAAAACAATCGTCGGATACGGTGGTATAGATAAATATTATCAATGACAAATTCCAATTTGATGGGAAGATAAAAGGTAAAATGATACAAAAAATAAATTTAAAAGATAGTGCTAACTCGATCCATGAGCTGTTCCGATATAAGAAAGTCGGCACACTGAACAATCATATGTTAAATGTACTACAGGCTGAAAACAGGACTTTGGATTTTCATGTGCACGAACATTCCGATGAAATGTTTTATTGCATTGAAGGAGAGTTCGACATCGAATTCGAGGATGGATCAACACATTTGCATGAGGGCGATTGTATACTCATCCCCAAAGGCACGAAGCATCGTCCTGTCTGCAAGACATTGGTCAAGTGCCTTTTAATCGAGATGGAAGGAACTTTAAACAAAGACAATACAGGCGGTGCTTACAAAGAATAACGCAATCGCTATTCATAAAAACCAGTCTATTGTTCTGATCGTTTGTTCTTAGATCCTTCGGCAAAAACGATGCAAACAAAATAAAGAAGCGGAGGTTGTTTTTCCTCCGCTTTTGCTGTCTCATGGATTAGACTTTTCAACTTTATTTGGTATTGTTTTCGCTGTCGCTTCCGACATCGCCGTCCTTGCTTTCCGCGCCGTCCTTGTTCTCGTTGTCCTTGTCCTCACCGTTCGTTTTGGACCGATTGAGATACGATGAGCCCAGGCAGAGGAAGGTTGAGCCGAAGCACAGCCACACCACAGCGGCGGAATGGTGGTTCCCGCTTGCAAAGCTGATGATCGCCGCGATGTAAAACAAGGCCGATGCGACGAAGAGCAGCATCGAGCTGTTTTTTGCGTTTTTCATTCGGATGCCTCTTCTTTTTTGCTGGCGGGCGCATAATCGATGACAACCTTTTGGCAGTCACCGCAACGGTAAGCATAGACAGCATCCGCATTGTGAGCCGCACCGTTGGCAAGCGATACGCCGCCCCTGCCAAAACAGGACAACGCCGCCACAAGCTGCTTTTTCGGCGTCCATGTGACACCGTCACGGCACTGAATGTATCCAAGCTCCATGTCTTTTCTGCAATAAGGACATTTCATACGATCCTTCTCCTCTCGTTCATTTCAAGCTTTCTGTTTAAACCATATATCATTTGACTTCCTTGCCGCAGTATGGGCAGTATGCTCCGAAAAACAGCTTCGGCTTGCCGCAATGCGGACAGCGGGAGGTCACTCTCAACCCGATCAGGCAGAGGAAGAAGACGGCCAGCGAACCATAGGCGATGTATGCTTCC
The DNA here is from genome assembly GCA_015063795.1 of Oscillospiraceae bacterium. Taxonomy (GTDB): domain Bacteria; phylum Bacillota; class Clostridia; order Oscillospirales; family CAG-272; genus SIG694. The sequence goes on along the minus strand of SVTL01000001.1, from coordinate 278,810 downwards.
GTTAAAAAATCGTAGTTGTGATCCAAAATCTTCACGCCGACGATTCCCCAAGCCACAACAAACACGACAATGGATATGACCGCCAGCCAAACGACAATCTTTTTCATGCGAATGCCTCTCTCCCCGTTCATTCGTTTTCTCGGATCGTTACAAATTCAGTATATCACATATAGGCAGGTTTTGCAAGAAGAAAGCAGCCGCTCGCTTTTTTCAAATGTCCCATCGCCGCCCAAGACCGCTTACCTTTTTACGGACGCTTTTCTCTTTTCTTTCTCACGATCCGCCAAACCGCCCAGCCGATGCCGCAGACCAGCAGCAGAATGGCCGTTCCGATGGCAAGGAAGACAAAGCCGACGCTGTCCCAGCCGTCAAACAAAAGGGCGAGAATCAAAAAGGCGACAGTTAAAATAGCAAGCAAAAGGACGGGGAGCAGACGGAGGATCTTCCCTCTCACGCGAAAGCAAAGCCAAAGCTGAATGACAAAAAACAGCGTGGACAGGATCAACACAAAATATTCGGTTTTGATATCAAGCAGACCAAAATGGAGCATGGTCCTTCCTCTCTTTTCTGGCTGTCAGCAGACAATGCTCGCGCTTGAACATCGTATGAAAGCGTCCGCCGAAGCAATCAGGTCTTTTTTCATCAAAAATATTCGTGCTTGCAGAAGGGGCATTTGGGGTAATCGAAATCGTGCGTTTTGCCGCAGGACGGGCACTGCTTTTGCGGAAGTGCATCGTCTTCCCTCTCCTCGGCCAGATAGAATTCCAGCTTGCCGCAATGCGAGCAGACATAAAGATTGACCTCCATCGAGCCCGCCCAAAGGTTGGGCAGATCGCCGAGAAGCCAGCCCGTTTGCCCCAGCTGAAGCTTTTCCTTTCCCAGATAGCGCATGCTTTCTCCGCATCGCAGGCAGTTCATTTGTTTCATGCTCTTCCCCTCCGTGGACAAGTCGTTTCTCTTACTCTTATTTTATCACATCTTTTTCCTTTTTGCAACAGAAAAAGCGGAGGACTTGCCGATTGCCTCCGCTTTTTGAATGATGTACTTACTTTTTCAGCGTTGCCGCTTTCAGCGTGTTTTTGAGCAGCATGGTGATGGTCATCGGACCGACGCCGCCGGGAACGGGCGTGATGAACGATGCCTTCTTTTCCACCGCCGCAAAATCCACGTCACCGCAGAGCTTGCCCTCGGCATTGCGGTTCATGCCCACATCGATGACCACCGCACCCTCTTTGACCATGTCGGCGGTGATGATCGCTTCCTTGCCCACAGCCGCCACGAGAATATCGGCCGAACGGCAGATCTCGGCAAGATTTTTGGTACGCGAATGGCAGATGGTGACCGTACCGTTCTTCTGCAGAAGCAGCATGGCCTGGGGCTTGCCGACGATGTTGCTTCTCCCGACCACCACGCAGTTCTTGCCGTTGACATCCACGCCGCTCCGCTCGATCAGCTCCATCACGCCTGCAGGCGTACAGGGGAGAAAATCGTAATCGCCGATCATGATCTTGCCCACGTTGAACGGATGGAAGGCATCCACGTCCTTATTCGGCGAAATGTTGTTGATGATCAGATCGGAATTGAGGTGCTTGGGCAGAGGCAGCTGGACGAGAATGCCGTTGATCCTCTCATCGCCGTTCAACTGACGCACCAGAGCCAACAGCTCCTCCTCGGAGGTCTGCTCGGAAAGCTCGTGAACGACCGAGTAAATGCCGATCTCCTCGCACGCCTTCTTCTTGTTTCTCACATACACCTTCGATGCCGGATCCTCTCCGACGATGATGACTGCCAGCCCGGGGCAGATGCCCTGCTCCTTCAGGCGGACAACCTCCTGTTTCATCTCCTCACGGATCTGCGCAGAGATGGCTTTTCCGTCAATGATCTGTGCCATGTTCCTTTTCTCCTTTCGTTTTCATGCCGAAGTACAGCAAAAGTCCCACAGCCGCGACGAAGCTCACAAAGGCCAACGCCTGTGAAACGCGGACAGGACCGATATAAAGGCTGTCGGTACGAAGTCCCTCAATAAACATCCGTCCGAAGCCGTACCATGCGATGTAGAGGAATAAGATCTGCCCGTTGTAGGCCTTCTTTTTGTAAAAGAGATTGATGAGAGCGAAGCCCAGCAGATTCCACAGTGACTCATATAAGAAGGTGGGGTGGACATAGACCGTACCGGTCTTGGTGATGATGCCCATGCGCCACGGGAGATCGGTCTCATAGCCGAAGGCCTCCACGTTGAAGAAGTTGCCCCAGCGCCCCAGGATCTGCCCGATCATGACACCCGGCGCCACGCAGTCGAGCATAAGAAGCGGATCGATCCGCTTGTGCTTGGAGACGATCAGGATGGTCAGCGCCCCTCCGATGATGCCGCCGTAGATGGCAAGGCCGCCGTTCCAGATGGCAAGCACATCATAAAGAGAATGATAGGTATCGAGATTCATCAGAACAAAGTATAGCCTTGCGCCGAGGATACCGAACAGGACGGTGAAGATGGCGTAATCCAGCACATCGTCCACGCTGATCCCTGCCTGCTTGGCACGCCAGGCAATGTAGGTGCAGGCGAGGAGGATGCCAAGGGTAATGATCACGCCGTACCAGCGGATCTCATGACCAAAGATCGTGAACGCCGTGCGGCTGACGGTGAATTCCCCGATGCCGAGCCCGGGAAAAGACAGCGTGTTCATGCGCTCTCCCCCTCTCCGTCGGTCTGTTGGGGTAAAATCACCGACATGCAGAAATACTCTTTTAAGAAGCGCTCATGAAGCAGACGCTCCACATCCTCAAAGCTGACAGACTGCACAATATCCGAATAAGCAAACAGACCGTCGCCGTCCATGGCCGCTTCCATCATCTCCACGGCGATGTCCTCGGTCGATTCAAACTGTCGGATGGTAGAGGCATAGGTCACACGCTTGTTGATCTCAAAATCCTCGCGCGAAAGTCCGTTTGTCTTCGCCTCCTCGATGCAGGCGGCAAAGGCCTCATACACCGCATCGGGATCGCGGCTCTCGCCCGACATATCAAAGAAGGCAAAGCTGCGTCTGGCCGCATACCCGTAATCAAAGCTGTTGGAAAGAAGACCTTTTTCATACAGCGAATTGTAGAAGTGACCGCTCTTGCTGAAGAGCATATCGCTGAGAATGGACATGCCCGCACAGGTCCTCATCCGCTCCAGAGGATCATCCTCCACATCGGGATTTTTCACGCCGATGTTGAACAGCGGCTTTGCCACGTCCATCCGGCACTCGGTTTTCTGTTTGAGAACGGCACGGGGCTCTTCGATGGGAGCGGTGATAACTTTTTTCTCCTCCCGCGGCGGGAAGAAGCGCTCCGCCATCTCGAATACTCTCGTCTCGTCCAGATCGCCGCAGACCGACAGCACCATATTGGACGGGCGGTAAAAGGCGTTGTAGCAGGCGTACAGCACCTCGGGCGTGATGCGCGAGATCGACTCCACCGTTCCCGCGATGTCCATGCGGATGGGATGGGACTGATACATGATCTTCATCAATTCGGAGAACAAACGGCGGTGGGGATTGTCCTCACCCATGCGGATCTCCTGCGAGATGATACCCTGCTCCTTGTTCACCTTTTCGGCGTTGAAGAAGGGATGCGAAACAAAGTCGAGCAGCACCTCAAGAGACTCATAAAAGGAGTCGGCCGCCGAGAACAGATAGGCGGTTTTATCAAAGGTGGTGAAGGCATTGGCGTTTGCGCCGAACCTGGCATAACGCTCAAAGGCGTCCACGCCGTCCTCGTTTTCAAACAGCTTGTGCTCCAGAAAATGGGCGATGCCCTCAGGATAGGCAGTGAATTCGGCCTCGCCCTCGGTCTTGAAGGCGTTGTCGATCGAGCCGTACCGCGTGCCGATGATGGCATAGGAGGTGGACAGCTTCTTCGGGAAGACGCAGACGATCAGTCCGCTGTCCAGCGTCTTTTCGTAATAGTATTCGCGCAGGCGCTTGCTTTCCTTTCGGATCACTTCTCCGCTCATGCCTCTTCCCCCTTCAAAAAGTATACCGTGTCGAGCGCGATCTTCTTCGCCTCTTCCACCACCTGATTTACATCCACCGCCAACAGTTTCTCCAGCGACTGCTCAGGCGTTGTATCCAGCCCTGCCAGAATGCGGTTGAAATACCAGTTTTCCAAAGACGCGGGGCTGTCCTCCAGCTCCTTGTAGCCGCTCTTCAAAGCCTGTCTGGTGGCCTCCATCTCCTCTTCGCTGATCTCGCCGCGGCGGATCGCCTCCAGCTGACGGAGGATCTCGTCCTTCGCCTTGTCCTTGTCGGCAAAATTGATGCCGCAGGTGATAAACAAAATGCCCTTGTTCATTTCGCTGAGCAGACTGCAGTAATAGCAGAGCGACAGCTTTTCGCGCACGTTCATAAACAGCTTGCCGTTGGGCGTGTTGCCGAAGATGTCACAAAACACGCTGTAAGCGGCCGCGTTATCGCTTCCCATCAGCGTCGGTGCGCGGAAGCCCAGCGTCAGCTTGCCCTGTCCCACGGCCATCGTCTCCTCCACCGTCTTCACCTGCGAAGGCGCATCCTTATACACGGAGTCGGGGATGGCTTTCACACTTCGCTTTCCGCCGAACATCGCACTCAGCTTATCGCAAACGCTCTGTTTGTCCGCATGGCCGATGTAAAAGATCACCGCCGGACAGGTGTCTATCATCTCGCGGTAACGCTGATACAGCAGCGCGCCGTCGCAACGGCGGATCTTCTCCTCGCTTCCCAGCTCGCTGACCGCATAAGCCTCTCCCTCGCACATCGCTTCCCGACAGCGGAGAACGGCATAAGAATTTTTGTTGTTTCTCTTGGAGCGGATGGCATCGATCTGATTCTGCTTTTCGCTTTCGGTGAAATCGGCGTCAAACGCACCGTCCTTCACCAGCGGATGGAACAGGATCTCCTCAGCCATTTCAAACATACCGTCAAAAAGCAGAGAGGTTTCCTCCACAAACGAATCGTCGAGGAAGGAAAACTGAAAGGCCATGATCTGCCGTTCGCCCTTTTTATACACGCGGGAGCCAACGCCGCCGTCATAGAGATAATCTAAGCGCCGGTTGAGCAGAGCCATCGAGGGATATGTCTCGCTTCCGCGCATGAGAACAGCAGGGATCAGCGCATTCTCCGACGCGCGCTCCTCACTCAGCTCGTCGATGAAATTGATCGACATGTGGTTGGTTTTGAACTTTTCGGTGTGAATATAGCAAAGGGTGACACCGTCACCGATGGCAATTCGTTCCGCAAGCATGATGCAGCCGCTCCTTTTCATTTGGTTTTTCAAAAAATGGAAACAGATAAGATGATTGTATCACATTCGCGCCTTTTTTTCAACCACTATTTCAACGAAATGCTCTTTTTTGTCAAAGGGAAAGCGGTTTTTGCTCTTTTTGCCGTCGAGGAGGATGCTGTCGCTCACGCCCTCGCTGACCTTGATCGTATAACGCGTTCCCTTTTTCCGCACGGTCAGCGTAAAGGAGGAAAAGCGGTCGCTGAGGCGCGGATGGATCGAAAAGCCGTTTCCTTCCTCGCAATAGCCGAGAAGCTGCTCGTATACCACGCGCAAAAACTGTCCCGCCGCGCCCGTGTAATGCGACCAGCCGCCGCGGCCGTAATGGCGGTAGTTGGTGTAGACATCGCCCGCTAAGCAGTACTCCTCCAGGCGGTAGGCATCCCTCAGCCGCTTGTCACGGTTGCGGCAGGGAGGACAGAGATCCTTCAGCACCTGCGCGCCCTTGTTGTGCTCACCCGCCGCCAGCAATCCCCAAGCGCCCCAGACCGCACCGTGGGTGTACTGTCCGCCGTTTTCTCTTACTCCCGACGGATACGAGCCGATATACCCTGCGCCCGATCGAGGCTCAAAGGCAGGCGTCAACAGCTTCAGCAAACGGTTTTCGCTGTCATACAGATAGCGCATGGCACTTCCCAATGCGCCGACGCTCTTCTCGTTTTTGCCGAACAAAATGGCGTAATAGGCCTGGGAAAGCAGATCGATCTTGCAGACCTCGCTGCTCTGCGAGCCGATCTTACGTCCCTCATCGTCATAGGCACGCAAAAACCAGCCCTTTTCCCTGCTCTTGGCAATGGCGTTTTCCAATTCTCTCATCTCCGCCTCATAGCGCGCTTTCCTCTCCTGTTCGCGGACAAAGGGCACAAAGTCTTTTAAGACCAACAAAAGAAACATCGCCAGCCAGACGCTTTCTCCCTTACCGCGGAGTCCGAGACGGTTGAAGCCGTCGTTCCAGTCGCCGCTCCCGATGAGGGGCAGTCCGTGTTCCCCCTTTTTCAGGCTCACGTCGATGGCGCGGAGACAATGCTCATACACGCTTGCCCTTTCCTCGCTGAAGGGCGGCTGCTCGAAACGGTCCTCCTCCTGCTCGCCCAGCGGCTTCGAGAGCAAAAACGGAACCTGTACATCCAACAGCGCACGGTCATCGGTATAGCGGACATAGGCGGCCGCCGCATACGGCAGAAAGAGACGGTCATCGGAAATGCGCGAGCGCAGACCGCGTTTCGGCTCATGCCACCAATGCATGGCATCCCCCTCGCGGTACTGCCTTGCCGCGCTTCGCAGGATCTGCTGACGGCAGAAGGATGAATCGAGAGGCAGAAGCGCCATGGCGTCCTGAAGCTGGTCACGGAAGCCGTAAGCACCGCTGGACTGGTAGAAGCCGCTCCGCGCCCAAAGCCTCGCCCTTACCGTCTGCAGGGGCAGAAAGAAGTTGACCATCGCATCAAATTCGGCATCTCCGCTGTCCAGCGTCAGCACTTGCCCGTCCTTTTTGCTCCATTCTTTGTCCGCATCCTCGGGCATTTTGTATTTTTCCCGATAGTAACGGTAGGCGCGGTCGTTGCCCGTGGGAAACACCCCCAGCAGGATGAGAAAACGGCGGCTCTGTCCCTTTTCCAGAACCGTTTGCTGTGCTCCGCCGCTCAAAAAGCCGATCATATCGGTAAAAACGGCCGTGCTTCCGAAAAAGAGCGTATCGTCCTGCTTTTTCCGCCAGACAAAGCGTGCGTCCTTTTTCTTTTCCCCCATCAGGGGCAGAAGATCGTAACAGAAGGAAAGCGAACGGCGCCTGCCGCTTTTGTTTTGCAGTGTCAGCACGATCAGCTTCACGCAGTCCTTTTCCCCTACGCCGACTTCAATCTTATACCCGATCTGTCCGCATTCGCCGCTGTATATGCCCTTACTCTCCCGCCAGATGACCTCCTTCGACTCCAGCGCCAGATCGTGCCAGAGCCCGTCCTCCCCCTTCAGCAGCAGACGCTCGCCGTTGTTGTCCTCCAGGCGCTGTCCGGTGTGATGCGTCAGCCGCTTTTCGCGGGCATTGGCAAAATAGGTGAAGCCGAGCGAATTCTGCGTCAGAAGCGTACCGAACACCCGCGAGCAATAGAGAAAGGATTGCGGGAAACGGCTTCTGCCCTTGCGGATGGTATAGCCGTCGCTCTCCATTATGCCGCTCTCCTTCCTGTCCGCCTGCGGGATCTCGACGGTCTGCGGGCGTTCGCTCAGAATACCGCCCTTTTCCCGCTTGGCGCAAATCGTTTCCACCGCTGCTCCCTCCTCAATGCGGATCGTCCAATCGGCAAAGGAAGCGATCACTTCCCGTTCGCTCATGGGAAGCAGGAACACGCCCCCTTTTTTATGGACAAAGGCGTCCTCCTTTTCTTCCTCACAGAGACGAAGCAGACGACGGCGTTCGGGAGCGGTGTACACATCCCGCTCTCCGTACAGAAAGACCAGATCGCTCCGAAAGCCCTCCAGCGTCAGCCGATGATGGACGCGGAGCAAAAGGCGCACGGTCTGCAAGGCCTCTCGGTCGGTTCCCTCGATCTCGGCGGAAAGAATGGGAAGATCTCCCGAAATGCCGTTTTTCCACAGATCGGCATAGGGGCAAAGGACCGGCTCTCGCCCTCGGTCAACAGCCAGATCGGCACCGTATAAAGCCATCGTCAGATACCGCTCGCGCAGGCGCTCCTCGGCGCTTTGCAGAGGCGGACGATCGTGTTTGGGTGCCAGCGGCGGAGCAAACAGCGCCGCTTTCTTTGATCTTTGGCGTTTTTCCCGAATCATCTCGCACGCTTCGGACTGCGTGTGACCGAACGCGATCAGGATCGATGCTTTCCGCTCAAAGCTCCCCTTGAGAGCGCAATAGGGCTCGATGCAGGCCCCGACGCGGTTTTCAAACGGGTGCGAAAAGAGGGCTGCAAGATCGCTCTGCCTGTAAGGGACCGCCAGAAGATCGTCCTTGCGCGTGTCAAAGGAAAAAGCGCTTGCGTCAGTTGCAACGGCCAGCCAGCGCTCGCGGTCGGTTGCCTGCTTGGGACGGCGGCGGAAAGAAACGATCCCCTCCTTTTCATCATAGAACGCTTCGATGGGCAGCTTGGCATAGGCGGGATGGGCAAGGTAATCCTGCTCGGCGCAAAGGATGGGCTCAAAGAGAAGCAGCAGGCATTTTTCCCTTTTATCGGAAGAGGTGATCTCCATTTCAAACAGACTCTTCCCTTTTTCAAGAGAAAAGCTCACGCGCTCTCTTTCGCCGCGGATGCTCAGCCTTCCCTCGCGTTCGACCGCTTCGCCGCACGACAGCAGACGGATGGAGCTTCCGTCCTTCACAAGAAGCTGCATCTGCGGCAGTCCGTAAAGCTCAAAGCTCGGACGGGTGAGGGCGATCTTGCCGTTATACAGTGCCATGTCCCCTCTTGACGTGGCACAGAAGCGCATTTTGCCGTTGGAGATCAGATGCGAGCGCGGCAGACCGTTTTCCTCTTCCGTTCTGCTCACAGGCTGAGCATTGTGTCCTTTTTTCCGTCTCGGACGGCGGACAAGGGACAGCTCACTTCCGCTCGGAGCAAGGGACAGGTCGATTTTTTCCTCCAACAGCTCATCGTAAGCACGCAGACGCTTGTCGCTCATAAAGGCCTTGCGGAACAGACCGTCAAAGGAAGCATTGGCACAGGCAACCAGACTCATGCCAACATGGTGGGACATATAGCTGTACAAAATGACTCCCCCGCGGGGGGTGCGGGAGGGCGTGGCATCCAGCGCCTCGTAAAAGCCGTATCGGCCGTACAGCCCCTTTTTCCGCATGGTGTCCAGATTGTCCAGCATCGCCCGTCTGTCCTGCTCCAGCATGAGAAAGGAAGCATAGGGATTGACGATGCGCTCCTCCGTCCGATTCCGCTGGATGGCCAGCGCACAGACACCGTTCGGCTTATACTGATAGTTCATCTCCGCATCAAAGGCGTAGTAAGCACCCTCCGAGCGTCCGAACAGCCCTTCCACGGTATCCTTTTTCTGCAAACGGCAGGCATAGGCCAGCGCCTCTCCACTGAGAGAAAGCTTGGGAGCAGGCAGGAAGAGATGGGGCATGAAATATTCAAACGCGCTCCCCGACCAGGAGATCAGCCCCGCATAGCCATCGTGAAAGATCGGCTGCCGCGACAGCTTGTGATACGACTCCACAGGAATTTGCCCGCGGCTGAGCGCGATATAGGCGGTGGTGCGCGCCTCGCTCATCAAAATGTCATACACATTCTCGCCGCTGATGCAATTTTGCGTGTCCTTGCCGATGTAGAGAAGCTTTCGACGCTTGTCATAGAGCGCGGAAAAATCCGCACGCTCGGCGTAAGCGCGGCATTTGGCGCGGAGGTCTTCACACGCTTTGTCTGCGTGCATTGACAAATATCCTTCCAACGCCAGCAGGCAGGCAACAAAATTGCCGCTGTCCACCGTGGACACATAGCGGTGTCCCAAAACCTCCAGTGTGCGGGTGTCATACCAATTGTAGAGATGGCCGCACCAGCTTTCACATCGGTCCAGCGTGGCAAAGGTCTGTTCCAAACGGCGCACAAGCTCCTCCTCGTTTATGAAATCAAAACGGTGGGCGGCGGCGCAGGAGAGAAGATACAGCCCGATGTTGGTGGGCGAGGTGCGGTGAGCGGTCTCATCGGAAGGGGCCAGCTGAATGTTGTCGGGAGGCAGATAAGAATCCGCTTCGCTCACGCTCTCGGCAAAAAAACGCCAAAGATCGGAAGCATAAGATTGCAGCGTCTTTTGATCGGCGTTCTCTTGCTTGGATGGCTTCACCCTCCCCCGCTGTGACAGCCAATAAGCGATCGGGGGAAAAGACAGCCAAAGCACCCCCAATGCCTTAGCCGTCCATCCGCCGAAGAGAAGAAAAACAAGCCCCGCAGCCTCGGAAAACCACATGGTACAAAGGTATTTGCCAAGGCCGCTTTTCACCTTTTCCATTTCGGAGGCGGTGGTCCATTGAAGAAGATTCTGATGCGAGACAAAAGCGCGCCACAGCTCGCGGATCAGCGCATCGGCCGTTACATAGGCTTGATACGGCAGAGAGGCGATGTCAAAAAAAAGACGGAACAGCGAAGCGAAAAAGGGCGTTTGAAGCGAAGAAAAGGTGCGGCGGTTCCGCAGACGCAGTCCCTCGGGCAAGGCGAAGAAAAACGGCAGAAGCTGAGGAAGAAAAACGAGAGGCAAAGCAAACGTCGGCCAAAACAGCGAAAACAGCAAGGCGAGCATAAGGCTTGGCGCAAGCAGTGCCTCAAGCAGGTTTTCCGCCATCTTATACCGCGAGATCATACGGGGAAACAGACTTTTTTTCGCCAGCAGAAGTGCCATCAGATCCCCTCGGATCCAGCGGTGCATCCGCTTGAAATAGGCCAAAACATCGTGCGGAAAGCGGTCGGTGAAGGACAGCTCCCCGATCAGAAGCGTCCCTGCACGCTCACCCTCCATCAAATCGTGGCTCAGGATACAGCCCTTCGGAAAAACGTCCGAGATCGTCTCGCGGTAGGCATCCACGCGAAAGATCCCCTTGCCGCAGAAGCTGCCCCTCCCGAAGCAGGCTGAATACAGCTCATAGGAGGCGAAGGCATAGATGTCATTGCCGCCGCTTCCGCAGAACAGGCGGACAAACCGAGAGGAAGAGAGGGAGTCCAGCGACACATCCATCCGCGGCTGTAAAAAGCCGTATTGAGCGCTGTACGGATGCTCCATCGCGCCCACAAGCTTCTTCACCATGCCGATTTTCAGATGCGTGTCGCTGTCGAGAGTGATCACATACACCGTCTCGCGGTGAAAGGGCTCAGGACAGATCACTGAAGCAAAAGGGATATTGCCGCCGCGCAGATAGGAGACCAGCGTTTCCACCGCTCCCCTCTTGCGCTCCTCGGCCATATACCGCCCCTCCGACTCCGACCACGCGCGCTTGCGTATGAACAGGCAGAAAACATGGCCGTATGTTTCATTGAGCGCTCGGATCTTGTCCTCCGCCCAGCGGACCGCCCGATCGTCATCCTCGCTCCATGCCCGATCGCTGTCCTTCACATCCGCCAAAAGACCGAAGGCAGACCAGCGGTTGGGATTGGTCAGATAAAAATCCTCCAAGTCGCGGAAGACGCTCTCATCCCCCTCGTCGAGGAGGGTGGTAATTACCGTCAGCGTTTTGGGGGCCGACTCATCGTCCTCAGATATCTCGTATTTGGGAAGCGGATACACTCTTGCCATTTTGGAAAACAGGTGTGAGATCAGCCGCCGCGCCCCCTCCCACAGCGGCAAAGCCGCCACGATGAGATGGAGGACGGAAAAGTCGGTCAAAACGCCAAAAAGGAAGAAAAAGGTGAAAAAAGCAAAGCCGGCGGCGGGAAAATACCAAAGCCCAAGCCGTCTTGCGCTTCGCATATCCCGCCCGCTCAGCACCTCTTCGGCGTCGGCTTTCGTGATCGTCCCTTTTTTCTGCCGCCTTGCCAGCAGATGGCGGTAGAGCGCCTTGGTCTGCTCATCGCTCCTTTGATAGCACTCGCAGGCAGTCAGCAGACGGCTGACGGTCGAATACCGCTCATACACCGCCTCAAAATCATAGCTTCGCAGATAAAAAAGCGAGGAGACGATCCGATTCCGTTCACGCTCGTCCGTCTCCTTGCGGCAAAGGGCGGTCAGCAGGCAAAAGGCCATATGATCGGTCAAACGGCAGAGCTCGCCGTCGGTCAGCTCCTCTTTTGCCGCGATGACATCCAGCATACGAAAAAGGCTCTTGTCATCCAAAGAAAAGGACTTCTCATGCAGCCCATCGACAAGCGAATGAAAGAAGCGTCCCGTATGGCTTTGTCCGCATACACCCTTCTGCTGTGCAAAATGGCGCATGATGAAAAAATCATCGCTTGCGCCGTATTTCTTTTTCAAGATCACATACAGATTCATGGCTTCTCCTTTCTTATTTGGGCTTTCCGTTGGCAAACAAGGCGGCAATATAGCCGAAGACGATCGACGCGGTGATCCCGCCCGAGGCCGCGGTCAAGCCTCCCATCAGCACACCCGGCAGCCCCTCGGCATCCACCGCCCTCTCAACGCCCTTGGCCAGCAGATGACCAAACCCCGTCAGCGGAACGGTGGCGCCGCACCCGGCAAAGTCCACCAACGGCTCATACACGCCGAATGCGGTCAGCAGAACGCCCGCGCACACATAGCCCACTAAGATCCGCGCCGGCGTCATTTTTGTCAGATCGATGATGATCTGGGCGATCACGCACAGCGATCCCCCCACCAAAAAAGCCTTTCCATACATCAGAAGATCCATCTTTTTCCCTCTCTTATCCGTTTTGCAGTCTCACCAGATGGGCAATGCCGGCAATCGGCAATCCCTGCTGGACGCTTTGGGGGCTCATCAGCGCGCCCGTTCCGATGAAAAGAATGTCATTCAGTCTTCCCTTCTTCATTTCATCGAGAAGATACGCCGAAAGCACAACCGCCGAGCATCCACATCCCGATCCGCCTGCGTGCATATCCTGCTGTTCGCGGTCATAGATCAAAAGCCCGCAGTCGGTGTAATTGAACAGGTGGTACTGCTTCATATAGGCGTGAACGATGGCATGCCCCTCGTAGCCCAGGTCGCCTGTGGCGATCAGGTCAAAATCGGACGGGCTTGTCCCGCTTTCTTCAAAATAACGTGTCAGCGTTTCGATGGCGGCGGGAGCCATGGCCGCGCCCATGTTGGAAGCATCCTTGATCCCCTTTTCCACCGAAATGCCCGGCATCGCCTCGGTGATCCGCGGTCCGTCTCCCTCTCTGCCCACCAGAAAGGTCGCCGCTCCTGTGACCGTCCATTGCGCGGTGGGCGTCCGCTGTCCGCCGTATTCCAACGGGTAGCGGAACTGCCGTTCGGCGGAGCAATAGTGCGAGGAGGTGGAGGCCGACACCAGCCGACAGTAACCGCCGTCGGTCAGAACGGCCGCTAAGATCAGCCCCTCCGCGCAGGTGGAGCAGGCACCGTACAGCCCGAAGTGGGGGCTGTTGTAATCCAGCAGACCGTAGGAGGTGGAGGTGCATTGATTGATCAAATCGCCCGCCAGCATGCATTCCACCTCGCTTTCCTTTATGCCTCCCTTGGCGGCGGCCGCATTGAATGACAGACGCAGCATCTCGCTCTCGGCCTGCTCAAAGGTCTTCTGTCCGAACAGGTCGGTCTCGTCGGACAGGTCAAAGCGTCCTTTTAAAAAGCCCTCGCTTTCCTTCTTGCCCACAGCCGAAGCGTGGGAGAGGATACGCGGTGCATGAGGAAATCTCAAGATCATACCCACACCCCCTTATCCGAACAAACCGACAAGGTAATAATACACGCCGTAGAGCACCGAGGCCAATGTGCCGTACAAAAGCACAGGGCCGGCGATGGTGAAGATCTTTGCGCCCACGCCCAGCACCCAGCCCTCGGCCTTGGTGTCCAGAGCGGGCGAGACCACCGCATTGGCAAAGCCGCTGATGGGAACCAACGTCCCTGCCCCCGCAAAGCGGGCGATGTTGTCGAAGATACCAAAGGATGTCAGCAGAACCGCGATGAAAACGATGGTCACCGACACCAGCATTTTCGCATGAGCCTCGCTTGCTCCCCAAAAGCGGTAGAGGTCCAACAGCCCCTGACCGAACGTACAGATGCTTCCCCCCACAACAAACGCTTTTGCGCAGTCGGGCAGGAGCTTTGATCGTTTTGCCCGTCCCTCGGCAAATTTTTGATAAGATGATTTGTCAATGTTCATGATTATATTTTCCTCCTCATTCGGGAACAAATACAGATACAGTATGGACAAAAGCGGCATGCGATATGCCAACAATCGCCATTTCCGCCGCAAAAACGAAAGGAGTCTCATGAACAAAAACGGTATTCTCCTGCAGGAGATCTATAAAAAAGCGGAGGCCTCCGCCGAAACGGCCGCCTCCCTGCTGTCCAAAACAAACGATCCGATGCTGCAAAACGAAATGACGGGCGAGCACATGGAATATGCCACCTTTGCCTCCGATGCCCGTCGTCTTCTGCGCTCGCTGGGCTATCAGACCGAGCCCATCCGTCCTCTCTCCCGTTTTCCCGCCCGAGCGGGGCTGCAGATCTCTTCTTTATTGGATTCCTCCCCCTCTCAGCTGTCCAAGCTTCTGATCCACGCCGCCAATGCCAACATCGTTGCTATCACCAAAGCCATGAACGACAACCGCTCCTTTCTCTCGGCCGACACCTCTGCCCTTGGTCAACAGTTCATCAACTGCTCCCACCGCGCCATTGAAAGACTGAAGCGTTTTTTATAAAAAAGCCTCCGCAAAGCAAACCTTTCCATCGGCAAGACAGGGATATGCCTGTGTTGCCTTTTCTTTTTCGGATTTTTATGATACAATAGCAAAAAAAGCATGAACCGAAATCCCTTTCTTACGACTATATGGGTGAACGTTCCAAAGAAAATTGCATTCCGGAAAGCAGGAAAAGCCATGACAAACGATAACATTCGTTGTTATTATGATGATCTGATGCGGCTCGCCATATCGAAATGCCATTCACAGTCTGATGCAGAGGACCTTGTGGGCGATACGATGCTTGCGGCCCTTGCCTATATCCGCAAAGGCGGAAGGATCGAGCACCCGAAAAGCTGGCTGGCCAATACACTTTGCCACAAACACAGTGATGCACTTCGAAAAAAGTACCGCACGCCCGTTACGGTGTGCTTCGATGAAGGCTTTGAGATCGCGCAGGAAGAGGATGAAGAGGAATACCTTACCTCGGAAGAAGCGGCGAATGTACGAAAGGAGCTGAATCACCTCGGCTTTCTGACGCGTGAGGTGCTGATCCGCCATTATTTTGGCAAGCAAAGCGTTGCTGATATCGCCGAGGGGCTCGCCATTCCCGAGGGTACGGTAAAAAGCCGCTTATCCGCCGGCCGCAGTCAGATGAAGAAAGGACTTGAAACAATGGAGAAAAAAGAAAACCATTTACCCGGGCAATTGAATTTGTCCTTTGGCGGCACGGACGGCTTAAAGGGGGAGCCCATGTCGCTCGTTGAGGACGATTTGATCGCGCAAAACCTTCTGATTCTTGCTTACGAAAAGCCGATTTCCATAACAGAGCTTTCCAAAGCGATCGGTATTCCCTCTGCATACATAGAGCCCATCCTGAAAAAGCTTGCGGACGGCGAATTGATGGTGCAGACAGAGAGCGGCAGGGTGTATACGGATTTTATCATCAACAAGGCGCAGGATATTCTGAAAACCTTTGATTTACAAAAGAATTTCGCGCATAGGCATTTTAATGAAATATGGGGTATTCTGAAAAAAATGTCGGATACCATTTTCAAAATGCCCTTTGTTCAAGCCATGGGAAAAAAGGAGAGGACAAAGCTTGATCGATACGCCGTTTTGAAGGCTTTGCAAGATTTTCAGCATGTTGGAACGGGCAGAATCGAAAGACCGAAATTTCCAAAGCGCAAGGACGGCGGACGGTGGTTTGCTCAGGCAATAGCCTTTGATGCCGGATATAATGCAAAGGAATATATGGAAGCATCTGAATACTGCATACACGGAGGTCACCGTACATCGGAGGCGGTATCGGTTGGACGAACCAAGCGGATCCGTCTTTATGAATTCGATACAACCTTGTGGGACAGCCCTCACCGCTTTGGCGAAGCGTACACGCTGTATTTCAAGTATATCATTCCGCTTCTTTGGCATCTTTACGATGGTATTCCCCTTGAAAACTCGGATATTCCAAACGAATTTATCTCCTATATTCCAACACTTGAAACACTCGGTGTCATCGGGCACACCGAGAACAAAGCCTATGTAAACATTCCTGTTCTGACGGTAAGTGAATACAGGGAGGTAATCGAGGCGATAAAAAAGGCGACCGAGGAGTTGGAATCGGCAATCGGAGAGGAATTTGCCTCGTTCATCACGTCGCTGAAAACCTCTCTCCCAAAGCACTTGACCTCTGTTCCCGAGCTTTTTCAATACATAGAAGCAACGACATATTTTGTTATGTCCATCGTTCGCGAAGCCTATGACAAGGGCCTGCATCTGAAAGGGGTTGACTTTTGCTGTCCACCGATGGTGTTGGTTTGGGAAGGCAAGGAATAACCGCTCATACGACAAAAGGACGGACAGTTAAAACTGTCCGTCCTTCTCTTTTTATAGGTTTTAATGGATCTCGGAATGGTATTCCTGCAGGGACTTGACGGTGTGGCTGTTGGTCGTTTTCAGCGTTTCGAGTGCGGTGACAGCCGCCTGCGCCAGCGCCACGGTGGTGATGAACGGGATGCGGCGGCGGATGGCGGTCTTGCGGATGTAGGAATCGTCGCTGACGGCCTGCGCGCTGCGAGGCAGGGGCGTGTTGATGATCAGATCGATCTCACGGTTGGTCATCGCATCGATGATGTTCGGTCTGCCCTCGTGCAGCTTCTTGATCTCCTCGGCCTTGACGCCGTTTTCGCTAAAGTAGCGGTAGGTACCGCCGGTCGCCACGATCTTGAAGCCAAGCGCTTCAAAGCGGCGGGCCATATCCAGAGCGGCAGGCTTATCCTCATCGTTGACGCTGATCAGCACCGTGCCCTCAGAGGGAATGGGCTGCTGGGTAGCCTCCTGAGACTTATAGAACGCCACGCCGAAATCGGGCGAAATGCCAAGCACCTCACCGGTGGAGCGCATCTCGGGGCCAAGGACGGGGTCAACCTCGGGGAACATATTGAACGGGAACACAGCTTCCTTGACGCCGTAATACGGAATGGTCTTGTGCGTGAGCGAATCGATGGGAGACTCGCTTCCCTCCAGCTCGGCGATGATCACCTTTGTAGCGATCTTGGCCATCTGGATGTTACAGATCTTGGACACCAGCGGAACGGTTCTCGAAGCGCGGGGGTTAGCCTCCAGAACATACACAATGTCGTTCTCAATGGCATACTGCATATTCATCAATCCGCAGACATTCAGTTCTTTTGCGATCAGCTCGGTGTAGCGGTTGATGGTCTCCACGTGCTTGGGCGGAAGATCCTTGGAGGGGATGATGCACGCCGAGTCACCGGAGTGGATGCCGGCCGGCTCGATGTGCTGCATGACGGCAGGAACAAACGCCTTACCGCCGGCGGCGATGGCATCGGCCTCGGTCTCGATGGCGTTGCAGAGGAAGCGGTCCACCAGAATGGGATTGGAGGGCGTGACGCCCACAGCCTCATTCATATAGCGGATCAGATTCTGCTCGTCGCGGATGATCTCCATGCCGCGTCCGCCGAGAACGTAGGAGGGACGGACCATGACGGGATAACCGCCGATCTCATCGACAACCTTGAGGATCGAGGGTACGTCATGAGCCATACCCGATTCGGGCATGGGAATGCCGATCTTCTTCATCATCTTGTTGAATTCGTCGCGGTCCTCGGCAAAGTCGATGGACTCGGGGCTGGTTCCCAGGATGCGGCAGCCGTTCTTCTGCAGCTCGGCAGCGATGTTCAGAGGCGTCTGTCCGCCGAACTGAGCGATGATGCCCACAGGCTTCTCGGCCTTGTAGATGCTGATGACATCCTCGATGGTCAGAGGCTCAAAGTAGAGACGGTCGGAGGTGTCATAGTCGGTGGAAACGGTTTCGGGGTTGCAGTTGACCATGATGGTCTTGTAACCCAGCTCGCGGAGAGCGAAAGCAGCGTGGACACAGCAGTAGTCAAACTCAATGCCCTGACCGATGCGGTTGGGACCGCTGCCTAAGATCATGACCTTCTTCTCGGTCTGGGGAATCTCATGCTTGGACTCACCGCTGACATTGTAAGTGGAATAGTAGTAAGCGGCATTGTCGTCGGTGCCGCTGACCGGAACGGGCTCCCAATCCTCGACCACGCCGATCTCTTCTCTGCGGTCGCGGATGGTCTTTTCGTCGATGGCAAGAAGCTTGGCGATGTACTTATCCGAGAAGCCGTCCTTCTTGACAGCAGTCAGCAGATCGTCGGGGAGCATCTGTCCCTTGTAGGCGGAGATCCGGTTGTCCTCGTCCACCAGCTCCTTCATCTGCTCGATGAACCACTTCTTGATGCGCGTCAGCTGATGCAGCTGATCGACCGTGGCACCCTTGCGGAGCGCTTCATACATGATAAACTGTCTCTCGCTGTTGGGCGTGACCAGCATAGCCAGCAGCTCATCCAGCGTTTTCTGATTGTAATCCTTGGCATAGCCCAGACCGGGGCGTCCGTTCTCCAGCGAACGGATGGCCTTCTGGAACGCTTCCTTATAGGTCTTGCCGATGGCCATGACCTCGCCGACAGCCTTCATCTGCGTGCCCAGCTTGTCAGCAGCCTGCTTGAACTTATCAAACGCCCAGCGGGCAAACTTGATGACCACGTAATCGCCGGTGGGTTCATACTTATCCAGCGTGCCGCAGCGATAGTAGGGGATCTCGTCCAGCGTCAGACCGGCAGCCAGCATGGCCGAAACCAGCGCGATCGGGAAGCCGGTGGCCTTGGAGGCCAGAGCCGAGGAACGGGAGGTACGGGGGTTGATCTCGATGATGATGACACGGTCGGTCTTGGGATCGTGAGCAAACTGCACATTGGTGCCGCCGATGACACCGATGGCCTCAACGATGGAATAAGCATACTTCTGCAGTCTCTGCTGCAGCTCCTTGGGAACAGTGAGCATGGGCGCGGAGCAGAAGGAGTCGCCGGTGTGAACGCCCATCGGGTCGATGTTTTCGATCATACAGATGGTGATCATCTGGTTCTTGGAGTCGCGGACAACCTCAACCTCCAGCTCTTCCCAGCCGATAACCGCTTCCTCGATCAGAACCTGACCGATGATGCTGGCCTGAATGCCGCGGGTGACGATGGTCACCAGCTCGTCATGGTTGTAGACGATGCCGCCGCCGGTACCGCCCATGGTGTAAGCGGGACGGACGACCAGCGGATAGCCCAGATCGGCTGCGATCGCCTCCGCCTCAGCCAGCGAATAGGCAAGGAAGCTTCTGGCCATCTCGATGCCGAGAGAGGTCATCGTCTCCTTGAATTTGTCACGGTCCTCGCCGCGCTCGATCGCCTCCAGCTGAACGCCGATAATCTGCACGCCGTATTTATCCAGCGTGCCGTTCTTGGCCAGCTCTAAGCTGAGGTTCAGACCGGACTGACCGCCGAGGTTGGGGAGGAGGGCGTCGGGACGCTCTTTGGCGATGATCTCTTCCAGTCTCTCCGCATTGAGAGGCTCGATATAGGTCACATCGGCAATGTCGGTATCGGTCATGATGGTGGCAGGGTTGGAATTGACCAGCACCGTTTTATAGCCCAGCTTGCGAAGCGCTTTGCAGGCCTGCGTTCCCGAATAGTCGAACTCGCATGCCTGACCGATGATGATCGGTCCGCTTCCGATGATCATAATCTTGTTGATGTCAGTTCTCTTTGGCATTTCTTTCTCCTCCGCTTTTCTCGTCCTGATTTTTGAAAAAAACAACGGCGAAACCGTTGTTTTAAAAGTTAACTATAAAAAATAGGAAAATCAACACGGAAAGCTTCCGACGTATGCTTTTTTTCAGCGAACAATGTCATCGTCATCACAGCCGTTCCGTTCCTTTCCCAAAATTCATGATATTATACCACACTTCGCTTTTTTATGCAAGGGGGTTGGCTGTGAATTTTTTATGAATTCCAAAAAGTCCGCCCTCAAACTTTTTTTGCATTTTTCGAAAAATATTTTTCCAAAATCCATTGACAAACGACAAAGAATGTGCTACAATATCATCCGTTGAGCATTGGGGTATCGCCAAGCGGTAAGGCAACGGACTCTGACTCCGTCATTACCTAGGTTCGAATCCTAGTACCCCAGCCAGAAAAAAGACCAACTCACTTGTGAGTTGGTCTTTTTTCAACGATGTGTTCCGCTTGCGCGGAACGTGATGTGCTCTTCGGGCGTGATGTTTGCTTCGCAAGTGATGTGCGCTTCGCGCGTGAGGAGGCGGAACACATCTCATCACTTTGCGACGAAGGAGCAATACATCACTGTGCGATAGCACTACATCATTTCGGCGCAGCCGATACTTCACTATTTACAAACAAAGACTTTTATGCTATAATAAACCCAACAAATAATTTTCAAAAACTTTTCTTGTATTCTCGCTTTCTTTCGGCATAATGTGTTTACCACCCAAAAAGAGAACGAAAATGCGAAATCTTAAACCATACGATCAAGTAACATTCACTCTGTGGCAATGCAAACTGTCTTTTCTCAAAAAAACACTTAAAGACGAGGACAAGAATACGCTTATGATATTATCTGCAAAGCGTATGAGACAAACAATAAAAAGATAGCAAAAGGCGGTGGACATATGAAAAAACTTATCTGCGTGCTCTTGCTTATATCGACAATTATACTTTCGTCTTGTTCTTCCCTCAACTTTGGAACTTCAATGCCTAATCTTGAAACATATGCGGCATTTGAAGATGAAACTTGGTTGGTTATTGATCGTTTTTTGATAAACAAAAAAGACGGTCATATTTGTATGTTGGAAGCAAATACAGATGCCCCGCTTCCATCTGAGGTTTGTAGTTTTTATTATTACGGCCCTTATGCTTATCAATACGAGTTTGAAGAATCATCATTTAAAGAGTATACTTTTTTGAAAACAGCCTCAACCAACGGCGGAGATACGTTATATTATGAGTGCATATTAACGTACAGCTATGAGGGAAGCGAAATAGAACGCTCCTATATTGGCGAACCGCTAACAGAGGAAAAAATGAAAGAAGCTTATAAAACCAACCCCTCTAACATAAACGCTTTTCATTTTGAAATTGATACGCTATGGGAGCTCCATAAAGAAGCGTATGAAGACCCAATAAAGCAAGCCATTATTGATTATGCCGAGGATGTATATGAAAAACAAGTAAAAAACTCCTCTGCTGTTGTTGGATTGGCAAAGCCTATGGGTGAGGAAACATGGTTTTCTCTTGTGGTAAGCAGCGACAGTCACTATAATTCCGGAGCGCCATTGTATGAGAGCATACGTCAGTCAGAAATGAAGAGATACAATTCAGAAACGAATGAAATTGAAACCATTTATGAGTACAGCAAAGAAGGAAAACAAATCATAGATTTTGATGAGAACGGAATATATGTACTTGATTCAAAGGGTGAACTGAGCTATGTTGATTTTGAATCAAAAAAATCCACATTGATACACAAGCTGTCAGGGAGAATATATTCTTTTAAAATAACCGATAAATATATTTGTGCATATCACGGTGCTGCTGTTGACGGTGATGTCTTCGTTTATGAAAAAGGCGCTTGTGTAATTGCGGATGATCCAATATGACATCTGTTGCATCTATATAAGGTCAGAACACTTAGAAAAAGACCGAGTCGATTTCGACAAAGGAGAATCAAATGAAAAACAAAATCATAACAACCATCATGAAAAACGATGCTGTCCGATTTTGTCTTGCCCTTCTGATCAGCATGCTTCCTTTCGGACTTTCCTGCCTGTTGTATCAAGGAGGACTCGCGATCACCATGATGGTGCTTGTCCTTCAGATCTTCATCAGCGCTTTGAACTTTCAGTGGACAAAAAGAATCGTATCCTTTTCGATGTTGAATATGGTCATGCTTGCTTCAAGCACCGCGAGCACAATTGTGCAGTTACACCTCTATTATACCAATATCAGTTCCGACGGTGCTACGCTTATGATCGGGAGGCTTGGTGTTCAAGCCGCGCTTGTTCTCGGCATTCTCTTAACACTGATCGGCATCGTTTACCGATTGATCAAAAGGCGGAAAGAACTTGCTGATCCAAAGAAGCCTGTTTCCGACAGCTATTCCCTATCGAAGGATTGACACGAATACTTCTTTTCTCCGACAAAAAGCATCCCGACCGGCGAAAACCGATCGGGATTTTTCTTATACCTTACAAAATATTGGCGCTGACAGCCTGCTGCCAGTTGGAATAGGAATTGCGTCCGTCCTGAAGTGAAAGAACATCCTCTTCCAGCTCCTCAATGGTAGGCACCTCTCCGCCTGCATACGCGAGCAAGCGCTCCTTGCAGTTTTTCAATCGGCGCATGAGACCGCCCAGACGTGCATCCTGAACCTCAAAGCCGTAGGTCTTGTTCATCGTATACCACTGCTTGCGGAAGGCCTCATAGAAGCACTCCAGACGCTCCAGAGCCATCGTATAGTCCTTTTCGGCCAGCGCTTTCAGCCCCTCACGGTCGCCCGCACGGTACAACGCTCTTGTCCGCTCGGCAAGCGGGAATTTCACCTCAAGCACGTCACAGAGGCAGGCCATCGTTTCAAACAGGCAGCCATAGACCGTTTGGCTCTCCTCGGCCTTTTGATGCAAACGCGCCGCATACTCGTGATAGACCGAGCCGTCGGCGCCCTCGGCATTGGCCGACATCAGTCCGAGGAAGGGATCGTCATACAGGCGGTTCTTGCTGTAATTGGCCGTTCCGACCAAGGTCTCCTCACCGTAAACATAGTTGGGCAGATCCAGCAAGGTGAAGGCATCGTAATCCTCCCCCGTGATCTGCTTGAACTTCGCTTTCATCTCCTCCTCGCTCATCTCCTCGGCAAGAGCGGCAGCGTACATCAAAGCGCCAAGCGCGGAGGCATACGGACATTCTCCGCCGTTGTCGCCCCACATGGTGAAGAAAACGTTTCGGACGCCGTGACGGATGCAGGCGGGGATGGCGAGACGGTTCCGCTCGGCGCTGTAACGGGTGTGAGGAGCAAAGCCGCCCCATACCCATGTACCGCCCGCAAACCAGACCTTATCGGACAGCAGCTTGGTCGATTCTAGCATGGCATCGTAACGCCCGGCAGTCCCGGTGTAATAATCCCAATAGACCATCGCGCAGTCGGACGGCACCTTTTCGGTGATCGCCTTTGAAAAAGCAAGCGGCTGATCCACATAATACGGGCCGCCGTTGGCGATGCGGAAGAACATATCGTTCCACATCATCGGCTCATAGCCGTACTTCCGCGCGATCTCGCAAACACGGTTCAGATGGCGCAAAAGGACCTCATACCGATCGCCCCAGCCGTGACGGTCGAGGTATTTGCCGCGGCAGACATGGTGCGCCTCGTCCATACCGATGTGGATCCTTCTCGAAGCGATCGTCTGCGAGAGCGTTTTGAACATATTCTCGATCAGCTGATAGGTGCGCTCGTCCTCGATCAGCAGAATGTCATCGATATCCTGCACCTTTTTGTACTCGCTCCAGCGGAAGATCGCGTTCAGATGGGCGAGCGTCTGAATGCAGGGGATCAGCTCGATGCCGACAGAAGAAGCATACCGATCCAGCTCCTTCAGCTCCTCTGCCGAATAGCGTCCTCTTTTGTACCCGAACCAGGGCTCGTCCTTGACCTCATACGTATCCTCGGTATAGAGCATCGCACAGTTATAGCCCATCTTGGAAATGACATCAAAAAAACGTTTCAGCCCCGCAACGCTCGGAACGGCATTGCGCGAGCAATCGATCATAACGCCGAACGAATCAAAATGCTTCATGGTCATACCCCTTTCATACAATCATTTTTACAGAAAATACCTGATGATAGTGACGATGCCGCCGCAGGCCATGACCGCACACACGATCTTTTTCAGCACGGCGGGATTGATTCTGCGCGGGGGTGAAAAAGACATGCAGGCTCAACAGGCACTTGGCAATGCCCAAAAGGAGCACCCTCGTTTCGTTTTTGCCGCGCAGGACCGTTTGTCTCATTGTATCATATTGTTTTCTCTTTTTCAAGAGAAGAGCGGGAAAATGAAAAATTGGATCCTTCGCCCGTCCCGCTCCTTTGCTGCGGACAGCGGGCTCATGGCTCACACCGCGCGCGGAGACGATCGGATCCATTATGCTTGACACGATCCATTGCCTGTGATATACTTCAATTAGAAACACATGAGCTGAAAGGAAATCAACGTATGAAAAAAAGCATAAAACGTCTTCTTTGCTCCATGCTGCTGTTGACGGCGGCTTTGTTCAACGGATGTTCGAAGGATGCGGACGAAGATGCGCCCATTCCCATGGACGGCGAAGTGTCTCTGTTCAGCAAAGACTCCGAGATCCGTCTCAAGCCTTCCGGTGACACGCTCCGCATTACCTATCTTGCGACAACATCATCCGCTAAAAGCTTTGTATCGGATTCTTCTTTTTATGCTCTCCCGAAATATTATCGGGATGATGAGCAGAACGAAAAACTCACGGAAATCATATGGCAGTTTCATGACCGTATCGAACGATCGTCCGAGGAAAACGGAGTGCCTGTAACCGGTTATACATTCCGCTTTACCGACTTGAGCGGAAAGCTGTCGCTTGATGTGTCATGCCTTGCACGAGAGAGTCTGAACGGCCCGTTCGAATTTATAACCCATTTCACCAACAACGCAAGTGAAGATATGATTCTCGTTCCGTCTTCTTTTTCCTCGCTGTCCTTGACGTCTCTCAGCGAAGAAACGACCGTATTCACCGTCAAAAAAGAAAGCGGCATCGCTCAGGGCCATGTTCATCACGACGGTACGGTCTTTGTCGGAAACGCCATCAAGGAAAACAAATGGCGGAAAAATCTGAGCGTCGAGGCGTGGGTCAACACCTTCCAGAATTTCAATGCGAGCGGATATCTGCCGATGGTGTACGTGAACAACCAATCGGAAAACGGCATTTACGCGGCGCTTGAGTGGTCATCCGGCCGTGTGCTGGCAGAAGGCGGTGAGAACAACAGCCTGACCTTGTCGGTCGATATGGACGGTGTTTCGGAGAATAAGGGGTATTTCAAGACAAAGGTTCCGTCCGGCGAAACGTTCGTATTCCCGTCAGTCTATTACGGCGTTTATGACGGATCCGTTGATGACGGAAGCAACCGTTTCAAAGCGTGGTTCTTTGACTGCAAGGTTCCTGCGGTTCTGCGGGATCATGCAAACGAGCCTCTGACTCAAATGGATATGCAGATCGGCATTGAGGCGGTGGACATCAGCGTTGAGGCGATCAAATGGGATTACGGCTGGTGGACCAACGAGACTGCCGTCAATCACGCCTGGAGCACGCTTGAAGGCTCGTGGATGCTGAGAAACGATGCTTATATCGGTGTGCTGAAAGGTTACGGATGCACGTCCCTTACCGATTTCGGACGGCTGGTCGGAAGAAAAGGACTGAGCTGGACGACGTACCTTCTCCTGCACGATACGGTTGATGCCAATCTCAATCCGACGGATCAATTCGGTGAATTCAATTCGCTCACACATCCCGAATGGTTCGGGAACAGACACATCACAACCGGACGCAGCGCGGATCTGGGAAACGAAGCGTGTGTCGAGTATCTGAAAACAGCGCTTACCGAATTTTTTAAAGGAAACAAAATCTCAACATGGCGCTCTGACTTCGAGCCGATCAGTTATACCTCGCCGAACGAAAACCGACACAGTGCAAACGGAAGCGATGTTATGTACTGGTGTACGGTCGGGTTCAGAGACATCATACAGCATCTTTACCGCAATGTGGAGGGATTCCGATACGAAAGCTGTTCAAGCGGCGGATCGATGAAGGATCTTTTTACCGCGACACAGGCGGTTGTCATCAACTGCGATGACTCGGCAAACTATCTCAGTCTGCGTACTACCTTTTACGATTCGTCTTACGTGATCCATCCCGCCCAGCTTCAGCTTCCGGTCAATATGGATACCTTCAATCCCGACACGCCCCAGTATTTTTATCCGAAGGTGGAGCCCGATCCGACGGCAAATGCCGAAAACTGGAAGGATACGATGCTTGATATGGGATATCGCACCATGATACTCGGCACTCCGATGTTCAGTTCCGGGAGCCTGACGATCGAGCGTGAGTATATCAAGCAGTATGCCGAGATGTACCGCGAAAAGGTGCGTCCGCTCGTCCGCGACGGAGAGCTTTACCATATTCTGCCGAGACCTGACGGCAAGAACTGGGACGGTGTCATGTATGCGGATCCCGATTCCGATCAGGAGATCAAGGGTGTCGTGTTCCTCTTCAAGCCGAACAAGGATGCGGGAAATGTTTACCGCGTGGTGATGGACGGCCTTGATCCTGACAAACAATACAGCCTTACATTTGAAGATCGGATCGAACAGAATACCGTTGTAAAAGGAAGTGTGCTTATGAGCGACGGTATGGATGTGCAGATCCTCGGCGTCGGCTCAGACATGATCTGGATCTCCGAAGCCGAATGAGAATATGATGTTAGAGGATTCTGCAGCTTTGTGCATTTGATGCCTGAGGACAGTAAAAAAGCCGATGTGGATTTCGTTCCGCATCGGCTCTTTTCTGTTTCGACTGCCACCTTGATTGGTGAGCAAGCGCACTCTTCCCGCAGGAAGACAACGCCTTGGCTTGGAATTGCTCGGTTTATTCGCCTGAAAAGAATCGAAGTGAAGCAACGCCACGTTGGCAAAGCAGGCATGTCACGTTGAAGAACTCATCCGAATCACAAATGGTTGATTCCCCGTTTCAACCCATTCTCACATCAAAACCTTCAAAATGTTCACGATGCCGCCGCAGGCCATGACCGCATACACGATCTTTTTCAGCACGGCGGGCTTGATCTTTTCGCGCGTGGACTTGCCGATCAGAGAACCAACGATCATGCCCACAACACCGACTGCAAGCCCCAGCCACACATTCACCGTGATGAAGCCGGCCACCGCCTTCGTTACGATCAAAGAGAAGTTCGTTAACACAAAATAGGCTGAAATCGTCGGCAGATAGCGGTCGGAATCCTCCTCCGACTGCAGAAAGTAAATGACCGCAGGTGGACCTCCCGTCGAGAACAGGCCGCCCATAATGCCGGACAAAACGCCAGCGATCAATCCTGCATACCAGGTCGGCTTGATCTTGATCTTGCCCGAGAAGAAAAAGAAATACAGGCTCAACAGGCACATGGCGATGCCCAGAAGAAGCACCATCGTTTCATTCTTCTGCGACTTGACAAAGGCTACGGCAAACAGCGAGGCGGCAATGCATCCGAGTGCGGGAAAGGTGATGTTTTTCCAATGGATCTGACGAAAGGTTGCCAGAACGACGGTGGCCGATGTCAGCAGGCTGAGAATGGACGAGAGCATGTTCGCTTCGGTGAAAAGAAGCAGATTCGGCAAAAACAGCATGGCAAAAATGCCGAAGCCGAAGCCGCTCACGCTCTGAATGTAGCTGCCGATCACGGTTATGACAGCCAGCCACACGATTTGAATGAGATCCATGGGAAGACCACCGCCTTGTATCGTACTTGATTCCGATTATACCACAAAGGCACGGTTTTTGTCAAGAAAAGGCAGGGTTCGGCGCAGAAGAAAAAATTCTTTTGCATTCCCTTGCCATACGGCGGCATTTATGGTATTATGATAGATGAAAGGCGGTTTTGAAATGAAAAAAGCACTCTTATTCCTTCTCACCCTGTCGCTCATGTTTCTGCTTTGTTCATGCAAGGTCAATTGGTTCGGGCAATCGTTCGAGGTACCGTGGTATTTCGTCGTCCTTCCCGTCTGCGTGATCTTCCTTCTCTCCTATGTTCTTTTGATGAGCTTCTCCTTTGTCTGCCCGAAGTGCCAAACGGTCTTTAAGCCCAAATGGTATCAGCTTTCCGTGTGCATCCACATCGGACGAAAGCGCTTGGCCAAATGCCCGCACTGCGGATACAAGGGCTTCTGCAAACGGCACAGGTAAAGAGCTTGCTGCCTGAATCCATTACATGTTCGGAGGAACCACTCATGAAAAAAATCATCCTGCTCACTCTTCTCTTATCGCTCTTTCTGCTTCTGTCCGCCTGTGACTCTTCGCCTCAGCCTCTTCCGCCCGAAGAAGGCGCAACACTGTCCGAGTCTGCGGAAAACACCACAGTCGTGCCCACGGAAAGCACCACAGTCGTGCCCACGGAAAGCACGTCTGCTCCCGTCACCACGCATCCCGACCATCGCGAAACCCTCAGCCCCGTTCCCGAAACGTCTGCGCCCGATGGATACGGCACCACTTCCCCCGAACAGACTACGTCCGCCCCCGCGGTAACAACTGCCCCTCAGCACGTCCATGCCTTTGACGTAAAAACCGCCGATGCCAAGCACTTCGCCGCCGATGCCGATGCCGACCACGGCACGCTCTATTACCTCTCCTGCGCCTGCGGCGAGATGGGACAGGACACCTTTGAGCAGGGACGAAAGACAAGCGAAGCTTCCGCTGTCGGCGCAGGCAAGGACCTTCTCGACGGCAAAAAGGTGCTGTTTGTCGGCTGCTCCTATATCTACTACGGCCATGCGGTCATCAAGAAAACCAACACCGTCCGATCCCAGACCGACCGCAGCGATGACGAGGGCTATTTCTACCAGCTCTGCAAGGCCAACGGCGCCGATGTTTCGGTCACCAACTGGACCTACGGCAATCACAAGCTGAAGGACATTCTCAGCGATACGTGCGACGCGGGAACCAACTGTGCCGGCACCAGCCATCTGAGCGACCTGAAGGATCGTTCCTTTGACTACGTGATCCTGCAGGATCTGAACCAGCCCAAAGGAGAAAGCGTCGATCAGTATGTTGAGCAGATCAAGAGCTATGCCAAGATCTTCACCGATGCCAATCCCGATGTGAAAATCCTTTACGCCATCCACACCGCCGTTTATTATCACACCTATAAGCTGGAAATGCCCCATTATTCTTATTACCGTCAGATGCCGGCCATGAAAAAGCTGGAACAAGAGGGCATTCAGGTGATAGACTGGGGACTTCCCATCGCCGATGTCATCCGCGGCGCGGCTTCTGTTCCCGGAAGCAAGCAGACCTATAACGGAAACAGCTTTATCGTTGCCGCCTCCGAAAAGGACGGCTATCATCCCAATATGCTCGCCGGCTACCTCACCGCGCTGACGGTTTACTGCTCCATCACCGGCGAGACGGCCATCGGTCAGCCCTATTCCTTCTGCACCGATACCTCCATCGACTCTGCGTTCAGCGCAGCCAAGTACCGCGCGACCTATTACAAATACGATAAGAAGACCAACTTTGTTGATGTTCTCGCATCCGCCGAGGAGATGGCAGGACTGCAGAAGGTTGTCAACCGCTATCTGGACATGAAGGTTTATCTTACCTATTGATTATCTTATGCTAAGAGCATCGGTTGCCGAGCGGTATGAAGACCGTATCTGACTCCGCCTTTTATGAAAAGAAACAACGAGGACAACCATGAAGCTCTATCTGATCCGCCACGGCGAAAGCGAAGCGAACATACAAAAATGCCATTGCGGCTGGTCCCAGGTCTGTCTGACCGACAGGGGGATCGAGCAGGCAAAGGCCCTTCGTCCGCTTTTGCAAAGCATCGCCTTTGACCGCATCGAATCCAGCGACCTGATCCGTGCTAAGCAGACCGCCGAAACCGCCCTGCCCGGGTGTGAGTATACCGAAAACCCGATGGCGCGGGAGATCAACGTAGGCTCGCTGGCAGGACGTCTCACCACCTCTCTGACCGAGGAGGAAAAAAGCAGACGGGATGCGGAGGGCTTTGCTTCCTTCGGCGGCGAGAACCGCGATGTGTTCCAAGCGCGCATCCGTTCCTTTATGAAGCACCTGGAAACCTGCAGCGAACAATGCATCGCCGTCTTTTCCCACGGCGGCGTTCTCTCGGCGATGTTGGACGAGGTGCTCACCTTCCCCGTCCCCCGTGACACCTTCCTTTGCCGCAACTGCACCGTTGCCGTATTTGAATGCGAGGGCGGTCATTGGTACCTCCATAGCTGGATCAACCCGGCATAACACAGTTCAATCAAGGACTTGGATAAGGCATTCCGATCTTTCTACATACGGATAAGGAGATGCAGATGAATACCCTTCGACTGATGACGCACAACCAATGGAAAAACGACAACAATCAGCCCGCGTGGGAGGAAAAAGGGCTCGACTGCTCGGCTTCCGTCCGCATGAGAGGCTTTGTCCGCGTTTACAAAGAGACGATGCCCGACATCATCGGCTGTCAGGAGACCTCTGCGGTCATGGCGGACAAGATGATCCGTTACTGCGCGGAGGAGGGGCTTCGCTATGCCCTTTTGTGGGGGAGAGATACGCCCATTGTCTACCGCCCCGACCGCTTTGAGCTGGTGGATTCGCATTTTGAGCTCTATCCCGACGCCTGTCCGTCTTATGAGGGCTGCTTCAACAATGCCAAGACAAAATCTTACAACCTCGGTGTCTTCCGCGTGAAGGAGAACGGTCATCTCTTCCTCTTCATGTCCACGCATCTGTGGTGGAAGAGCAACAACCCCGAATCCCGTGCCTACCAGCCCTTTTCCGATGAGGCGCGCGCTTATCAGATCGGGCTTGCCATTGACAAGGTCAGCGAATTTCAGAAGACCTATCAATGCCCGGCTGTTATCGTGGGCGATTTCAATGCCGACTATCCCTCCCTTGCCGTCACTGCCGCAAAAGAGCACGGCTTTGTCCACGCACACGATGTTGCCACGGACTATGCCGACAACACCGCCGGTTACCACCGCTGCTTCCCATGGGGCTTCGATCCGTTCTATTCCGACAGACCCTTCACCTCCGCTGTCGATCACATCTTTCTCCGCGGCTTTGAGGATGGCTCCGTCCGCCGCTTCGAACGCTATTCCCCTGCATACTATCTCCCTCTGTCCGACCACTCTCCCGCCTTTGCGGATGTTGTGATCTGATCGAACATATCATCTCCGGCCGCCGTTGATTCGGCGGTCTTTTTTTTGTTCTTTGAATCTATTTTTTCTTGCTGTTTGCCGTTATCTGCCTCATTTTTGGTCATACTAAACATAAAGGCGCTTCTTTTTTACCGAAAATTTGTTTTCTTTTCACCTTGATTTTCTTGATTTTATTTGTATAATGTGTATTATGAGTTTTATAAGGTTTTGCATTTAAACTTTATGATTGTTTTACTTAAACCATTTGATTGACAAAAGAGGATTCACCATGAAAGATAACATTGCCAACGAAAACGCCGAAAAATGCGCCGCCTTTATGCGTGATTTCTGCGAGGAATACCGCCGCAACAACCACATCGATCCCCAGCTGTACATCAACAACAACGTCAAGCGCGGTCTGCGAAATGCCGACGGCACCGGTGTTTTGGCCGGTCTCACCCGCATCGGCGACGTTGTGGGCTATGACATCCGCAACGGTGTATACACTCCCGTGGAGGGCAAGCTCTACTACCGCGGATACGACCTGGAGGACCTGGTTCAGGGCTATATGACCGGCGGCCGCTACGGCTTTGAGGAGATCTCCTTCCTGCTTCTCTTCGGCGAGCTTCCCTCAAAGGAGCAGCTGGATGCCTTCACCGACCTTCTCTCCAATCTGCGCTTTCTCCCCGAATATTTCACCGAGGATCTGATCCTCAAATCCCCCTCCCCCAACATCATGAACAAGATGGCGCGTGCCACGCTGGGCCTCTATTCCTACGACAGCAATCCCGATGACATGAGTCTGGAAAATCTCATGCGCCAGGGCATCGAGCTTGTGGCACGCTTCCCCATGCTTCTTGCCTATGCTTATCAGGCCAAGCGCCATTTCTATGACCGCGACAGCCTGACCATCCACTTCCCGAAAAACGACCAGTCCACCGCCGAGAGCATCCTGCGTACCCTGCGCGATGACAAGACCTTCACCCGCGAGGAGGCGCTTCTTCTCGATCTGTGCATGGTCATTCACGCCGAGCACGGCGCGGGCAACAACTCCACGTTCACCACCCGTGTGGTCTCCTCCACGGGATCGGACACCTATTCCGCCATCGCCGCGGCCGTCGGATCGCTGAAGGGTCCCCGTCACGGCGGCGCCAACATCAAGGCCTCTGACATGATCGGAAACATCATGCAGAACGTGAAGAATTGGGATGACGAGGGCGAGGTTGCCGACTATCTGACCAAAATCCTCAAAAAAGAGGCTTATGACCGCAGCGGTCTTGTTTACGGTATGGGACATGCCATCTATACGCTGAGCGATCCCCGCGCCAAGCTTCTCAAGAATCAGGCGCGCTCGCTGACCGAGAAAAAGGGCTTCGGCGACGAATTCCGTCTCATCGAGACCGTGGAGCGTCTGACGCCCGAGCTGTTCTACAAGATCAAGGGCAGCGATAAGAAGATCTGTGCCAACATGGACCTGTATGCCGGCATCGTCTACAAGACGCTGGGCATTCCGCAGGAGCTTTATACGCCCCTCTTTGCCGCCTCCCGTATTTCGGGATGGATCGCCCACCGCATCGAGGAGATGACCACCAACGCCCGCATCATCCGTCCTGCTTACCAGACCGTTTCTCCCCTCCGCTCCTATGTTCCGATGGAAGAGAGAAACTGATCGCCGCCATTCATCCAAAACAAAAAATCCAAAGGTACAAAAAACGTATCTTTGGATTTTCTTTTTATGCCTTTCAAGCCGTTCGGCCGATAACGCACGGAAAAATCAAGTGGGAACCGGCCCAAAGCCAAGAAGTACGGCGAAGAAAAGAAGCAGCACCGGCGCGATCGCAATCAGCAACAGAAGGATCGCCGTGATCACAAATCGCAGGCAAGGCAAGCGCTTTTTTCTCCGCCAAACGGCATACCCCAAAAGCGAAACGCCGATAAAACAGCAAAGGATGGGGATCCAATCAGAGAGAATACCAAACCAATTCACAAAAAAACTCCTATACAATCAGCTCCATGTTTCGCATCTCACGCATGGCTGTTCCAATGGCACATTTGCAGCCTGTACAACAAAGGTGCGCTTCTTCTGTGTTTCCTTTTTTCATTCATAAGATGCTTGCTCTTTCTGTCCTAAAAGTCCTGATTGTTCCGGAATCTTCTCATCATAATAGCCCAGCTCCTCCAGAAGCTTTCTTGCGCGGAGAGAAGCAAGCGTTTCCTCGCGGAGAGTCATCCGCTCCATCTTGTTGTACAGATTGGTCACATAGGTCTGAGCTTCGCGGCGGATGATCGCATCCTCATCGTCAAGAAGCGGCAGAACGGCAGGGAGCGCCGATTCCGACAGATCGTAGAACAAATGCACATCCACCGTTTTGGTGACACCGTTCACATAGAGATCCACATTGTGATCGGCAATGATCCGATCCACATCGGCAAACGCCGTTCCGCTGATGAGAACAAAGGCTGTCAGCACCGAGAGAAGAACCACGCGCAATCGAGGGAGGATCGCTTTCAACAGCACCAGCAGGAAGAGGATGCCGAGAAAGATCATAAACAGCGAGGTGTATACGCGCAGGCGCGTGAGGCCGTACTGCCCGATGTACATCCCCATTTTTGACAGGGCGATGGCGATAAAGCCCAGCGTGAAGACCGCAAACAGAACATGGCAGATCTTCAGCGCCGTCCGCTTCCCCTTCGTGTCAGCTTTTGTAAAGGCGTAAAGACTGACGAGAGCAACCAGATTGATCGCCGAGATGGCACACAGCTCGAAGAAGCCGCGGCGTGCGTATTCGGCGTAGGTGGTAACCTGCTCGGGCAGGATCCACGAAAAAGCCGATGTGAAATAGGAAAGCTGGGAGAGGAAAAAGAGCACATACAGAAGCAGGATCGGGAAAGCAATCCCCACAGCGGTCTCGGCCGGAAGAAAGCGCATGGCATCGCAGAAGCGCTTGGCGGAATCGGCCGTCAGACTCTTTCGGCAGGCTCCGTTCACGTTGCCGTACAGAACACCGAACAGGTACATCGCGGCGGGAACGGCAAGGATCACATAGCCGATGTTGGTCATCAGCGTATCGGAGGTCAGCGTTTTGTCGATCCGATCAAACACATTCGCAAAGGCACCGTCCGCCGACAGCAGGAGCAGCAAAACCGCAAAGCTTGGAACGATCGACAGAAGGAGTCCAAGCATCACCTTCCAAGAGCTCCCCTTTTTCTCCTTTTCTCCGCACTGCGTAAACAGCTTTCCCGCATTGGCGATGGGAATGACCAGAGCCGACTTCAGAACATCGAAGCCGATCAAATTCTCCTCAGGCGGAAAGACGGCGTTTTGACAGCTGTACAGAATCAGCAGCGGATAGGCCAGCAGCAGAAAGGCTTCGACAACGTTAACGATCGGCTCGGCCGGGCAGACAAGAAAGGAGAGCGAAAGAAGCGTCAAAAGCCCATAGCAGACCTTCGCCGTTGCGGTCAGCCTGATACCTTCCTTTTTCAGATACAAAAGAGAAAGCAGCGAAAAGAGCAAGTAAAACAATGTGTGCGAAAAGCCGGCATCCACGTCTCCCGTCCAGCGGACAAAGAGATAACCGCCGAGGAAAAACAGCCAGAAAAGCCATCCTTTTTCACGCTTGTAAACCGGCGCTTCCACCGTCACAGGCAGCGCATTGTCAGCATTCATCTTCACTCCTCCTTTTCATACCGCAAAATATCGCTGGGCTGGCAGTCCAGCACCTCACAGATCTTTTCCAGCGTGGAAAAACGGATCGCCTTTGCCTTGTTGTTTTTCAAAATCGACAAATTGGCCTGGGTGATGCCAACCAATTCGGCCAGCGTTCCCAGCGGCATCTTCCGCTTTGCCATCATCACATCCAAATCCACAATGATCATGTCTTCACCTTATATTACCATATCGTTTTCTTCTTTGATCTCTTCGGCGCGTGCAAAGGCGTTTTTGATCACCCGCACGATCACCCCGAGAAACACAAAGCTGACCGCCACAAAAGGAGCAACAAAGTAATAAAAAGACAGCACACCGAAGGGGATCAGCTCCGCAAAGCAGCACCAGGAAACGATCCGCAGGCAGGCCGTGTTGCCCGAGCAGAAGATCTCGCCCTGCATCACGCGCCGCATGAAAACGGCGACCGTCCCCAGCGCGGCAATGGCGGGGACAAAGGCCGCATAAGCACAGATCAGCGTGGGCAGATATCCGCTCGCCAGATCCTTTTCAAAAAAGAGCATCATCCTTTTCAGCACCGGCGGCAGGACAAAAAGGGCGATCACGCAGAGAGCGAGAAAGACCAATGTGAGGATCAAAGAAATCATTTCCGAGCTTTTTCTTGGAATCATATCGTTTTTCTTCCTTTCGCACCGTCTTCTGTGACGGTCTTTGTTTTTGAGTTGAGCAGAGTTGCCGCGATCCCGAAGACCGCAAGCAGGAAAGGCCATAAGGAGAGCCGCAGATACGAGCCGCCAAGCCCGTAATTGGCCGAACGGATGACAAACATCCACAGCCACGCGAAGTCGCAGGCAAGCTCCGCCGCCAGAATGCCAAGGAGCAGGCGTACTCTGCCACGCCCCGTTCGGTTTTGCCGAAAGGCCGAGAAGCAGACCAAGGCGGCCAGAAGGCAGGCGGTATAAAATAGAAACGTCACAAGCCCCATCCGATCCGGGCAAAGCAGTATGGTGAGCATCCGCTGTTTCCTCCCTTTCCTTTTTCTGTTATCAGCATAGCACAGAATCAACCATTTGTCAATATCTTTTTATCGTTTTTCGATAATTATTTTTCGAAAGGCATTTTTTGTACAGCAAAAAGTCCCCCGCGAGGCCTTGACACCTCACGGGGGATTTTGTCATATTGTGTTGTTTAAGCAAGGATGGTCTTGATCATGTCGATCAGGTCATAAACATCGGGCGCACCGCTTTCGTTGAGGTCCGCGATCATCTTCTCCCAATCGGTGATTTCATTGTTCTCGATCAGCTGGCGCGTTCTGAGCAGGTCAAGCACATTGCTTTCGCCGTCACAGTTGATGTCGCAGGTGACAAGAATGGTCGCCTCATCAAGAACCGTCTTACCGTCAGCAGCAAGAAGCTCGATGCGGTACAGCGTCTTCAGACCGGCATCGGATGCCAATACAACGCCGTTTGAATCGGTGATGCGGATCGCTTCAGTGGCAAAGCAGGCCGCAAGATCCGCCGCCGTCAGACCGGCCGAGATCCCCCTCACATAACCGTCCTCGGTAAAGGTCAGCGCCGAGGAGGCATTGGATTCCAGCGTATAGGTGAGAGTCAGGGTGCTGTCGGTCTGACTGTCGCCGTCGGTATCCACATGAAGCGAAGCGTTGTTCTGCGTGTCCTTTTCAACCGTCGCCGTGGTCGTCGCCGTCACAGGGACCGCCTCCAGACTCTGCACGGGAAGAAGCGAGCCGTCATCTGCGGCGGCCTGCACCTGCACATCCATCGTGCCTTCGCCAACGCCCACAATGCGGACGGTGTAACCCTCGATCATGCGGAGGAATTTGCCGTATTCGCCGTTTTCTTCCTTGTAGACATAGAAGTTGCCGTATTCGGTGTAGTATGCGCCCTCTTCGGCATCCTTAACGGTATAGACCACGTTGCCGTTCGCATCGAGGATCTCGATATCGACGGGGCAGGAGATCACAAGCAAGTCGGCAAACTCCTTATAGCGCATCCAAAACGTAATATCGGTTTCGACGATATTTGCGCCCTTAACAGTGAACGTTCCTCCGAAGAAATTGCGGTCGCGATGGATGTTAATGATGGTTTCGCCGTTCAGCTGAATCAGGATATAATCCTCCGAATCGATGGTGTTAACAAATATGGCATCACTCTCATCGAAGCCGCAAAGGAGGAGCGTGTCGGTGCCATCAATGTCGCGAATGGTGTCAACACCCTGCCCCTTCCAGTAAATGTATGTATTGTTTGCAATCGTACCTCCCCAGAAACCGCCGTCCATCATATCGTTGCCGGGACCGCCGCATATCATCGTTGCGCCGGTGATACTGTCATTTCCACGGCCTGCAAAAACATAATATCGGTTCATCAATTTCAGGTCCGATCGAAACAGCGAATCGATCCCCAGTGTTCCCAAGCATATCCATTGCGTTTTGGAAGCATCGGCTCCCTGCGTGACCGAGTCCTGCGGCACTTCATTTCTCAAAACCGGCGTTAATCGAAGAGTGCCGTCCTCGCTCTTTTCCACCATAGAACGAAGGCTGTGAGCAGAAAAAACATCGGTTCCGTATTCGTTGTTCTGATGGACAAGCTTCGGCTTCATGGCTTCCGGCCAGTTTCCCACCACAAGATCCAATTCGTTCACGTGCGCGATAAAGCGGTAGGCATTCACGCCTTCAAAATGTTTCGCCATTTCTTCCGGATAATGCCAGTAAGCCACATCCAAGAAGGGGGCGGAATTGAACGAGCGTCCGCTTAGGCCGTACCGCGCCGCCACCATATCCGCCAGGCCGCCGCCGAGTGAGTGACCTGTTACAGCGATCTCCTTACCGGCGGTCATTCCGCTGACCTTCTCGTAAAAGGAGAAAGCCTGTTTGACCTGCTCGCCCTCCTGACCGGTGAAAAACATTTTAAAATCGTTCGGTCCCCAGTCGGGGTCATTGAGCCAGTTTTCCAGATTGCCCTCCGACGAGCCCCGATAGGCGATCACAGTCTCACCCATGTCGTTGACAAATGCGGCTGCGTAAAAGCCGGTATGCGGCACTTCATGCATTGTCAAAACCTTCCAATCGCGGAGATTTTGATACAACCGGCTGTTGGTGATTTCGGCTTCATCCCAATATCCGTCCCACTGCGCAGCAAGGATATCATAAACGGTTTTTCCCTCCTGACAGTCACGGTAGACCAGTGAAGACAACGCGAGATAATCCACCTCGGTCAGGTCTCTCAGCGAGGAGGCGGAGTCATCGTCTCCTCCCTGCTTAAGCACCTTCGTGTTGTAAACAATTCCGTCAGGAGAGGTCCATGCAGGCGATGTCCAGCCGGATTTGCCCTCAAGATAGTAAATGGTAAAGTCCGAAGCGGTATTTTTCAAAACATCGTTCCCCCATTCAGACGGAACATCTCCATAGAAATAGGCTTCAGACAGACCGCTGCATCCGTAAAAAGCCGAACTGCCAATCGCTTTCACGCTTTCCGGGATCAACAGATCGCCCGTCAGGCTGCTGCATTGATAAAAAGCGCAGGATCCAATGCCGGTTACACCTTCGGGAATGATAAGATCCCCCGTTAAGCCGGTGCAATACGAAAAGGCATTTTCGCGAATTGTTGTTACCCCCTCCGGAATGACAAGAGCTCCCGTAAAGCCTTTGCAACCTGAAAAGGCAGAATCGCCGATCACGGTCATGCCTTCCAGGATCACAAGATCGCCCGTTAACCCTTCGCAATATCCAAAAACACCATCCGGAATTGTTTTTATGCCCTTCGGAAATATTAGTTCACCTGTCAAACTACTGCAGCAGTAAAAAGCAGCCATTCCAAGCGTTGTCAATTCGGATGGGAGCTCCAGTTCACCCGTCAAGCCGCTGCATCCGTAAAATGCGGCATCGCCGATCGTTTTGACACTGGTGGGAATGACGAGTTTTCCCTTCAAACCCATGCAATTGAAAAATGCGTCACTTCCGATCTCGGTTACGCCATCGGGGATGATAAGATCGCCGGTTAGCTTTGTACAGCCCCAAAAAGCACCATTTCCGATCTTCGTTACACGGCGTCCGCCGATAGTCGAAGGAATGTTGAGTTCCGTGTTTGCGTTTTTGATGTCCGTGATCGTGGCAGTGCCATCAGAGTTGACAGTATAATAAAAATTTCCGTCCTGCAGAGCCGAGACAAACAGTCCGGGCAGGGAAAGCAGAACTGTCATCATCAGAACAGCAAAAAACAGTTTTTTCATGATGCTTCTCCTTTTGAAAAAAGAAAAAAATTCCATTAAAAACAATTGTATCACATCTTTCGAATCATTACAATAAGCGGAGTGGCTTTTATAAAAAGTGAACTCATCTTTTTTCAAAAAATCTTCCATTCCCTCTTGCGTTCGGGAGGCGGATTTGATATGATAGAGGCACGTTGCAAAAAGGAGGGAGAAAGCATGGGTGTTTTCAAAGAGCGGACGATGGCCTGTCTCGGCATGGCGTTTTTGGGCGCTTCGGCGCTTGCCTTCTTTCTGCCACTGATCGGCAAGCTGGCTCTTTTGGGTGGCGTTTTGCTGCTCTGCTCGCTCCTGATCCTGTTCCGCCGTCAGGAGATCGTTTCTTTTGTGCTTCTCTTTGCCTCGGTTCTGGCCGCGGTTGTTCTTTCCTACTTCACGTTTGAGCTGCCCATCGAGACCTATCACCCTCTCATCGACGGACAGACGCACGAAGTGGAGGGCGAGGTGATCGAAATGACCTTTGAGACCACCTATATGGCCACCTTCACGCTCAACGTGACGGCCATCGACGGTGAAGAGGCCGATTTCCGCGCGGTGGTGGAGACCGATTTTCCTTTTGCGGCCGAAAAGGGGCAGGTGCTTTTGCTCCATGCCGTCTTTTCCGACTTTGAAGTGAGCGCCGACTCCTTTCCCGAAAAGCTTTACCAATACAGCCAAGGCTTTCTGCTGAAGGCCGTCTGCTCGGAGGAGCCTGCGTTTCTCTCCGATATCGGCACGGGCGAGACACTCTTTGAACGCATCGCCTCCTTTGGAAAGAAACGGCTGGCGCGTATGCTGTCAAACGACGGGTATGCCTTTCTGTCGGCCATTCTTCTCGGTGACCGCAGCGGCCTTTCACCGCGGATCAAGCGTGACTTTTCCGCTCTCGGCATATCGCACGTGCTGGCGGTGAGCGGGCTTCACCTCTCCATCGTCCTCGGCGGGATCGAATGGCTCCTCCGCACGCTGACCGTCCATAAGAAGCTCCGCTGTCTGCTGCTCTGCGCGCTGACGGTCCTTTTCATGGGCGCGATGGGCTTTTCGCCATCGGTTTTGCGAAGCGGACTGATGTACATTCTCTTTCAGCTGGCCTTTTTCGCACGCCGCGAAAGCGATTCGCTGACCAACCTCTTTTCCGCCGCCTCACTCATCTGTCTGATCAGCCCGCACAGCATCCTCGACACCGGCTTTCTGCTGTCGGTTTCCGCCACCTTCGGCATTCTGGTGCTGGGTCTTCCGATGACATCGTCTCTGCGCGAGAAGCTGAGATCTCTTCCCTCCCTTCTGCGCACTCCCATCCGCTTTGTCTGCGAAACGGTCTGCATCAGCTTTGCCGCTTCGCTTTTCACCGTTCCGATCATGAGCCTTTCCTTCGGCGAGGTGTCGGTGATGTCGCTTCTCTCCAACCTGCTTTTTCTCCCCCTGCTGTCGCTTCTGCTCTACTGCGGTATGCTTCTGCTTCTGTCGGCGGACCTGCCCCTGCTCGGGATTGCGCTTGCGGATGCTTCCGATGCGCTTACACAGCTCTTTCTCACGCTCGCCGACCGCTTCGGGCGTCCGCTCGGCTACTGCGTTTCGCTCCGCTATCCCTTTGTTCTCCCCATCGTCTGCGGTTGCGTGCTGATCTTCTTTCTTCTCTTTTTCTTTGACCGCAAGAAACGTCCGATGCTCTATCTCATCCCCATTTTCGCCGGTCTTTTCGCTTACGGCATCGGGCTTTCGATCCATCACACCCTGTTCAAGAACGTGTCCAATCTGACCGCCTCCAACATCAAAAGCAACGAGACCTTTGTTCTCCTCTCAGACGGCGGCTGTCACCTGTTCGACGTCACCGACGGCTCCTCGCGCCATATGCGCCGTTCGCTGGCCATCGCCTCCGAGCAATATGCCACGCGGATCACCTCTTACACGCTCACGCACTATCACAAGCGCCACATCTCCACCTTTCAAACGCTCTGCGAGAGCGAATATCTGTCAATCGTCCGCCTCCCGCGTCCCCTCGATGAGGAGGAGACCGACATGGCAGCCCGCATTGCGGCAACCGCTTCCGAGAACGGTGTCTCGGTCGAATATTTTGATTACGGACAGCCTCTTGCCTGCGGAAACGTGAGCGTTACGCTGTTTGAACCGTATTTTATCAAACGCTCGGTTCAGCCGATGGTGACGCTTCTCTTCGAAGGCGGAGATTCCTCTCTGCTCTACACATCCGCCGTCGTTCACGAAGCCGGATATGGAGAGGAGATCGCCTCCATAGACTGCGATACGCTTTTATACGGTCAGCACGGACCGCTGGTCAAGACAGCCTTTTTCTGCCAAAAAGAAAAGGAGGTCCATCTCGCCTCCCCGTCTCTGTGTACATTCGCAAACGGCTTCTATTCGGTCATTGACGGACAAAAGACCTTCCGCTTAAGCGAGTAAAACATAAAACAAGAGGACGCCCCTTTTATGAGGCGTCCCCGTTTTTTAATTGCGGTTGTTTTTTGTTTGGATTTCGGTTTCTCTGAACTCTTCGGATTGACCTTTCACCTTTTCACTATAGGATGCTAGCTATAGGATGCTATATGATCTATATAAGAAGATAAAGAATCGCGGGGATCAGACAAACACAATTTTTAATGGCGGGATCCTTTCTTGGTCGGGTCCGATCGACACGACAGCCGGCCTTGCAGCCCTCTC
This sequence comes from Oscillospiraceae bacterium, assembly GCA_015063795.1. Classification (GTDB taxonomy): domain Bacteria; phylum Bacillota; class Clostridia; order Oscillospirales; family CAG-272; genus SIG694. The sequence continues at coordinate 237,246 of SVTL01000001.1, read as the reverse complement.
ATGAGGCAAAACCGATGCGGTCCCGATGGTGGGAAGATTGCCCTGCAGATCAACGATAAGACCTGAGGGGAAAACGGACTTCCGATTTATCGAAAGGATCGGAAGGAAATAAAGATCAGTTTCATAAGGGCATTTCCTCCTTCAGCATTCCAAACTCAAGGGTTGGTGATCATGGCCATAGACGACGCTACAGCCGCTTGGGGTTCTGACGCTATTGCCATGGGACTCAATCCTTTCTTCAGGGTCAGGGACTTATGCCGTTGCCCTCCCTTTCTGTGTCTATAGAATACCACACTTTCTGCATTTTGTCAAGTGTTTTTTCGAAATTTATGAAAAATATTTTATAATTTTACTAATATCATGTTTTGTTGTTATTATTATCACTATTTGTTTCCTTCTTGAGAATTTGATACGGATATCTGTTTCTTTTGATCACAAAAAGGAACACGGCGCTGACTTCGGTGTGCCCTTCTCTCTTTTTGGGAGGCTGAAAAAGACAAAGCAGAGAGGGATTGAGAAGCAAAAAAGGCTCCGCCCGTTCTCCGTTGGTAAGACAATTTGTATGTTTCTTTTGTTCTCCGTCTTCAAAACGATCGGCATTCTCCGCTTCCCCGTCGGTCAGATGCAAAACAAGGGGGGCTTCTTTTTTCATACGGGCAAAAGCGAAGGCTTTGGATTTTTCTCTCGCATAGAGAAACTGCGCCAGCAAAACGACGGCAATGGCCGGGACCGTTATCAAAAAAGCGGTCAGCACCGCCAGCAGGATCGCACTGGTCTCAACGAACAGGACGACCGCCGCCGTATACCGCAGAATGCGGGATACCAAAAAAGAACGCCTGATATACTTGACCGCTTTTGAAACCACTTCAAAAAGGCTCGTATTCTTCAGGCGTCGGATGGTATAGTGCAGCAGGGTGTCGGAATGATCGGGGTTGGGATTCATGGGCTTGTTATTTTATTCTCCGTGAAGCGACAGATTTCGGAGGACGGTCTCACGCTTGCGCCAGGAATAGGCACGGGAGGAAAAGGCTTCCTCATCCATGTTTTCCAGCATCTCATGCGTGAGGCGGTACTGCTTGTCCGTCTTGAAAAAGGGGATGGGCGTTTTTTCAACGTTTTTTGCGTGAGGACAGGCAAGCAGACAGTCATCGCACCCCCACACGAGAGGATGATTCCGCAACGCTGCCTTCTCCTCCCCGCTCAGCTCTCCCTTTTTCTGCGTCAGCGACGACAGACAGACTTCATGCGAGCAGGCACAGCGTCCGCAATGCTCACATTCGCGCACCTCGCCGCTCTCGCAGGGGATGTCCGCATCGGTCAGTACCTCGCCGATGAAAACGAACGGCCCGTATCTTTCCTCGATCAGCATACGGTTGTCCCCAAAAAGTCCCAGTCCCGCTTTGGCGGCGGCATCCACCTCATCGATGGGGGAGGAATCGGCAAAGGCATGGAAGGAAGCACCCGGATGATCGAGAGCAAACGCCTCCCGAAGCCCGGCAAACAGTTCGCGGAAGAAGAGATGGTAATCCCTCGGAACCGCATACAGCGACAGATTGCGGTCAGCGGCATCGCCGTCGTAATAGGGGGTGAGCAGCAAAAGGACAGTCTTGACCTCGCCGCAGTTTCTCAGCTTATGCGGCTGAAGAATGCGGCAGGCGGAAAAAGGCAGAAACGCATAGCGGTCGATGTGCTGCTCTTGCAAATAGCGGTCAACGGCGCCCATCAGTCCACGCGGTCGAGGTAAGCCTTCTGCTCGTCGGAAAGGCGGTCAAGTCCGCAACCGAGAGAAGCCAACTTGATGGCAGCCACCTCTTCGTCGATCTCGCGGGGGACCATATACACCTTTTTCTCCAGCTTGCCCGCGGTCTTGGCCAGATATTCCAGGCACTTAGCCTGCAGACCGAAGCTCATGTCCATGATCTCGGCGGGGTGTCCGTTGCCGGCCGCCAGATTGACCAGACGTCCCTCGGCTAACAGGTTGAGGATGCGTCCGTCAGGCAGATAGTAGCCGGTGATGTTGGGCTTGCGCTGTTCGATCTTGTCGGCCATGGTCGCCAGCGCCTCCTTGTCGATCTCCACGTCAAAGTGACCAGAATTGGCCAGCAGAACGCCGTCCTTCATCATTTCAAAATGCTCGCGGCGGATGACCGAGCAGCAGCCCGTGACGGTGATGAACAAATCGCCCAAAGGTGCTGCCTCGTCCATGGGCAGGACAGTGAAGCCGTCCATCCAGGCCTCGATGGCCTTGACCGCGTCGATCTCGGTGACAATGACCTTCGCCCCCATGCCCTTGGCGCGCATGGCGATGCCCTTGCCGCACCAGCCGTAGCCGGCCACCACCACGGTCTTGCCCGCGATGATGAGGTTGGTGGAATTCATGATGCCGTCTAAGGTAGACTGTCCCGTGCCGTAGCGGTTGTCGAAGAGGTGCTTGCAGTCGGCATCGTTGATGTCGATCATAGTATAATGCAAAAGCCCCGCCTTCATACGGGCAAAGAGACGGTGGATGCCCGTTGTGGTCTCCTCACAGCCGCCGATGAGATTTTTGCCGTATTCTTTGCATTCGCCCTCTAACAGGTTGATCAGGTCACCGCCGTCGTCGATGATCAGATCGGGACAGCAGGACAGCGTTTTCTTCAAATGCTCGGTGTATTCAGCCTCGCTCTCGCCGTGGCAGGCAAAGACCGAAAAGCCCTTGGAGGCCATGGCCGCGGCCACATCGTCCTGCGTGGACAGAGGGTTGCAGCCGGTCATATACACATTGGCACCGCCCGCGCGGAGCACCATGCCCAGATACGCCGTTTTGGCCTCGAGGTGGATGGACATGGCGATCTTCTTACCCGCAAAGGGCTTGGTCACTTCAAACTCCTTATAAATGCTGTTCAGAATGGGCATATAGCTCTTCACCCAGTCGATCTTGTCGCATCCCGACTTGGCAAGGTTGATGTCTTTGATCTCGTACATGGTTGGTTCCTTTCGTAAACTTTATTTTAGTCGTTCAATCAATGCGGTTATCACCGTTTGATCTGCTTCCATTTCAAACATAAGATAATTGTTCCCGAATGTACAGCCAAGCTGTCCGCTGATTTTCATATGTCCGTACTCTGTTTTTTCAAAATCAATATAGGAATCCGAGTCCATATCATAGAATTGATACGTTCCGCTTTCCGCTTTGTCAAATTCCTGCAAGGACTGAATGTAGCCTTTCAAATTGCATTCTCCGATGCAATAGACATATTGTCCCGAAAAATTTTTGACGCACACTTTCACCAGCAGGTTTCCGTCTTCCACCTTCGATACGTCGAAGATATTGCAATCATTTTCATACAGATAGGACATCTTCATTTTCCTTTCTCTTTAACTGTATTGATCGATGAAATCAACATTCTGCGGATACCGACCGCAAGTATTCAAAATCGGTTTGTATTGGAATTCATTGATGTATCCCGTGCCTCATCGCTGACCGCAGGTCAATTTCGCTGCGAAGCAATTTAGCGTGCCAAAGGCACATTTCGCTCGCCGAAGGCGAATTTAGCTTTCCGCTTCTTCTCGATTTCCATTATACCACAACCCCTCCCTTCTTTCAACAAAAAATATCAAAAATATTTTTTCAGGGTATTGCATTTTGGGGCGTTTTCTGTTATGATGTCATTGTAGGCCGCAAGGGGAAACATTGCGCGCCGTACGGTTTGTGTTTTTCGGTGTTTTTTTGCGCCGATCCTCGCAGATTTGTTTTCCACTTCTGGTTCGGAGCCTTCTCCGATTTTGGGGGTGTTTTTTTCTTGCAGGACACAACCCGTCAAAGGCGGCCTGCCTCATTTCCCGCCCGTAACGTCGGGCGAAAAACCAAAACGTAAGGAGTTAGCACACAAGGAAATGAACCAAAACAAAATCATCGAACTGAAAAACATCGGCATGGGCTTTGAGAACGACGTCATTCTCGACGGCATCGATCTGGACATTCACGACAACGAATTCATGACGCTTCTCGGTCCCTCCGGCTGCGGAAAGACTACCCTGCTCCGCATCATCGCCGGCTTCATCACGCCCATCAGCGGCCAGGTGCTCTTTAACGGCAAGGTCATCAACGACCTCCCCCCCTACAAGCGCCAGGTCAACACCATCTTCCAGCGGTACGCTCTCTTCCCCAATTACAATGTGTTTGAAAACATTGCCTACGGTCTGCGCGTCCGCAAAACGCCCGAGGCAGAGATCAAGGAGCGCGTGAAGGAAATGCTCCGCTTAGTCAACCTGTCGGGCTTTGAAAAGCGCACCATTCATAAACTGTCGGGCGGACAGCAGCAGCGCGTTGCCATCGCCCGCGCCCTCATCAACCGCCCGAAGGTCCTTCTGCTCGACGAGCCTCTGGCCGCTCTTGACCTGAAGCTCCGCAAGGATATGCAGAACGAGCTGAAGACCATCCAGAAGCAGCTTGGCATCACCTTCGTTTTTGTCACCCACGATCAGGAGGAGGCCCTGTCCATGTCGGACACGGTGGTCGTCCTCAACGAAGGCAAGATCCAGCAGATCGGTACCCCCATCGACATCTACAACGAGCCCGAGAACGCGTTCGTTGCCGACTTCATCGGCGAGTCCAACATCCTCAACGGCACCATGCTCGACGACTACAAGGTCGCCTTTGCGGGCAAGTCCTTTGTCTGCGTTGACAGCGGCTTCGGCAAAAAAGAGGAGGTGGATGTGGTCATCCGCCCCGAGGACGTGGACATCGTTCCCGTCGAGCAGGGACAGCTGATCGGTGAGATCGCCTCGGTCACCTTCCGCGGCGTACACTTTGAATTTATCGTGGACATCGGCGGCTTCAAATGGATGATCCAGAGCACCGACGAGCACAAGGCCGGCGAGAAGGTCGGTCTGAAGATCGATCCCGATGCCATCCACATCATGAAAAAATCCAAATATTCGGGGCAGTACGGCGACTACAGCTCGTACAGCGACGAATTCGATTCGCTCAACGAGATCCGCGAGGATGACGACGATGAGTAAGAAACGCTTTTCGCTGGGGTCCTTTCTGCTCAATGCCCCTTATGTGCTGTGGTCGGCGATCTTCATCGTCGTCCCGCTTCTGATCGTGGCCTATTATGCGTTCACCGACAAGAACGGCGCGTTTACGCTGGCAAACATCACCGAATTGGCCAACTATTCCGACACCTTCTTTCTCTCCATCTGGTATTCGCTGATCGCCACGCTGATCACCTTGCTGATCTCCTATCCCTTTGCCTACTTCGTCAGCCGAAGCGGCGCTTCCACGCAAAAGGTGATGATGATGCTCATCATGCTCCCCATGTGGATGAACCTGCTGATCCGTACCTACTCGTGGATGAACATTCTCGAGAGAAACGGTCTGCTCAACTCCCTTCTCGGCACGATCGGCATCGAGCCGCTGAAAATGATCGGCACACCGGGAGCGGTTATCTTCGGCATGGTGTACAACTACCTGCCCTATATGGTCATCCCGATCTACACGGTGCTGTCCAAGATCGATCCGTCGATTCTGGAGGCGGCCGAGGATCTGGGCTCCAACAGCCTGTCCAAGCTCTTCCGCATCATTCTGCCCATGAGCATGCCGGGCGTGATCTCGGGCATCACCATGGTCTTTGTTCCCTCGGTCAGCACCTTCTACATCTCCCAGAAGCTGGGCGGCGGCAAGATCCTGCTGATCGGCGACGTCATTGAAAGACAGATGCAGATGTCCTACAACTATAACCTCGGCGCTTCGCTCTCGCTGGTGCTGATGATCCTGATTTTGGTCTGCATGGCCGTCATGCGGCGCTTTACTTCCTCGGATTCGGGGGTGATCGTATGAGCAAGATCGTCGGACGCATCTATATGTCGCTGGTGTTCTTTCTGCTCTATGCCCCTCTTTTGGTGATGGTCTTTTTCTCCTTCAACGAGTCAAAAAGCACGTCGGTGTTCACCGGATTCTCTCTCAAGTGGTACATGGAGCTGTTTTCCAGCAGCGACACGGTCAATGCCCTGCGAAACACGCTGATTTTAGCGATTTGCTCGGCTGTTCTTGCCACGCTGATCGGCACGGTAGCCGCCATCGGAGTCTACCAGCTCCGCAGCAAGTGGATCCGGCAGTCCATCCTTTTGGTCAACGACATTCCCATGATGAACCCCGACATCGTCACCGGCGTTTCGCTGATGCTGCTGTTTGTGTTCATCGGACGTTTGATGGGGCTGGCCAACTATCTCAGCTTCTTTACGCTGCTGATCGCGCACACCACCTTCAACATCCCCTATGTGTTCCTCAACGTCATGCCCAAGCTGGTGCAGACCGATCCCTTTCTGCAGGAGGCCGCGCAGGATCTGGGCAGCACGCCGATCCGTGCCTTCTTCAATGTGGTCCTTCCCTCGGTCTATCCCGGCATTCTCTCCGGCTTTCTGATGGCCTTTACCCTTTCTCTCGATGACTTCGTCATCAGCTATTACACCACGGGAAACGACTTTCAGACGCTCCCTCTCAAGATCTTCACGATGACCAAGAAGACGGTCAAGCCCGACATGTATGCGCTTTCCAGCGTCATCTTCGCGGCGGTGCTTATCCTGCTTCTGATCATAAATTTCGGCAGCATCAAAAATTCCAAAGAACAAATCAAAAATTCCAAAGAACAAAAAGGAGACAAATGAATTGAAAAAAGCGTTCACTCTTCTCACCCTCTGCGCCCTCGTGATTTCCGTTGCCCTGTTCTCCGCCTCCTGCGGCGTGGAAGAGTATCAGCTCGGCGAGCTGACCGGCACCTTCACCCGTGATCTGGAAGGCACCACCATCAACGTCTTCAACTGGGGACAGAACATCTCCGACGGAAGCGAAGGCTCTCTCGACATCAACAAAGCGTTTGAAGAGGTGACCGGCATCAAGGTCAATTACATCAATTACGACAGCAACGAGGCTATGTATGCCAAGCTCAAGAGCGGTGCTGTTTCTTATGACATCGTCATTCCCTCCGATTATATGATCGAAAGATTGATCAACGAGAACATGATCCAGAAGATCGATCTTTCCAAGATCGACAATTACAAGTACATCGACGAGCAGTATAAAAACGTGTTCTTCGATCCCAACAACGAATACTCCGTCCCCTACACGGTGGGCATGGTCGGTCTGATCTACAACACCACGATGGTGGAGGGTACGCCCGACAGCTGGAGCATCATGTGGGATGAGGCATACAAGGACAATGTCCTCACCTTCAACAACCCCCGCGATGCCTTTGCCATTGCCCAGTTCCTGCTCGGTCAGGACATCAACTCCACCAACAAGGCTGACTGGGATGCCGCCGCCGCCAAGCTGAAGGAACAGATCCCCGTGCTTCAGGGACTGGTGATGGACGATGTGTTCAACAAGATGCAGTCGGCCAATGCCGCCATCGCGCCCTATTATGCAGGCGACTATCTGACCATGGCCGACATCAATCCCGATCTGGCCTTCGTTTACCCCAAGGAGGGCACCAACATCTTCATCGATTCCATGTGCATTCCCGCCAATGCGCAGAACTATGAGGCCGCGCTGATGTACATCAACTTCATGCTGGAGCCTGAGGTGGCCCTGCAGAACTCCGAATACATCTACTATGCCTCGCCCAACACCGCGGTTGTGAACAACCCTGAGTATTCGCTCTACGGCAATGAGATCATCTATCCCTCTGAGGAAGCGAAGAAGAACACGCAGTATTTCCACGACATCGATCCCGAGATCCGCTCCTACTACGAAAAGCTGTGGGAAGAGTTCCTGCGCGAATTCAACTGATTTCATACAGCACAAACAAACGCCTCCGTTTCGGGGGCGTTTTTATCTTCCCAAAAAGATGCGGCAGCATATACTGTAAAAGACACTGAAACTTTTTACGGAGGTAATGCCAACACATGCAAGAATATATGTATTTTGCCGCACTCAACGGCGGAAAGGGGTTTGTTTCCTTTTTCGACGGCATTTTTGCCGATCTCGGCCGCGTTTACATCATCAAGGGCGGTCCCGGCACGGGAAAAAGCAAGCTGATGCGCGACATCGCCGCCGAAGCGGTCAACAAGAACTATACCGTGGAGTATTTTTACTGCTCTGCCGATCCGGATTCACTGGACGGCATCATCATAAAAGAATTGAACATCGGTGTGCTGGACGGAACAGCCCCTCATGTCTGCGATCCCGTCTACCCCGGCTCACGGGAGGAGATCGTCAATGTGGGCTCGTTCTGGAAAAGCGATAAACTGAAAAAAGAGAGTGATGCCATCCGTTCGCTCACCGACCGCAAAAGCGCTCTTTACCGCGAGCTTTACGCCTATCTTGCCGCCGCCGAAACACTGGAAAACCAGCGGCTTTCGCTTGTCTCCCGCGCTGTCCTCTCCGAAAAGATGGAAGCCAGCATTGTCCGTCTGCTGAAGCGCTTCAAGAAAGGAGACGGCTTCCGCATCACGCCCCGTATGGTGGAGGGGCTCGGGATGAAGGGCGCGGTTTATTTCGACACCCTGCTCCGCTCCTCGCAAAAAGCGTATGTGCTGACCGATCCTTCCGGCATCGGCTCGCTGTATCTGAAGCAGATCGTCAGCGTCTGCCGTCAGAATGAGCAACCGATCATCGTCAGCCATTCGCCTGTCTGCACCGACCGCCTCAATGCCGTTTTTCTGCCGCAGGCCGGCATTTCCTTTTCCCTGCTTCCCTCTTCCTTTGATCTGCCGGAAAAGGAGGAGATCGGCCTCATCAACACCGACCGTTTTCTTGACAAGACTCTCTTGCGCTTAGACCGGGCGAAGATCCGCTTCTGCGCCAAGGAAAGCGATTCGCTGATCGCAGAAGCCAAGGAACGCTTTGAACAGATCGCCAAGCTTCATTTTGATCTGGAGCAGATCTACATCTCCGCGATGGACTTCTCCAAAAAGGAAGCGTTCACCAAACGGCTTTTGATCAGCATCTTCAAATAACGTCTTTTTCAAAAACACCCCCTTTCCTATGTATAAATACGGCAGGAATGCAGAAAATGATAGAGCACCAATTTCATGAAACATAGGAAAGGAAAAGGTAACGATGAAAAAAACGGTTTATTCCCTGCTGATGCTTTCACTCTCTCTGCTTTTGGCTTTTTCGGCATCGGCCGCTCCCCTCTCGCCCGGCATACAGGTCATCTCCTCCGATGTGGAGGTAGTCAAGGCCGGTACGGTCGGACATTCGATCCGCTTCTCCGCCGAGGATTTTGAAAAGGGGATGTCCCTGAGTAAGATCAAGGGCATCAAGATTCTGTCGCTCCCCTCGATCTTTGACGGCATTCTCAGACAGGACGGCAAGCCGGTTTCGCAGGGCGATGTTCTCTCCGCCAAAGAACTGGCCGAGCTGGTCTTTGAGCCAGCGTCCGACGATGCGCTTGAGACCACCTTCGACTTTGCGCTCACCAATGTCGGCTACGGGCACACGCTCACCTGCAAGCTCTGCGTGCTGGAAAAGCCCAACGCTGCCCCCGTCCTGCTTTCTTCCAACGAACGGGTTTCCACCTTTGAAAACATCGCGCTTTACGGCTCGCTGAGGGCATCCGACCCCGAAAACGATGCGCTCTCCTATTCGGTCTGCGCCTATCCCAAATACGGCATTCTCGAGCTTACCGACGCCTCCACCGGCACCTACCGCTACACGCCCAACGCCGGACGCACCGGCAGCGACTCGTTCACCTACATGGTCACCGACCGCTTCGGCAACACCACAGAGACCGACCGTGTCCGCATCAAGATCGAGGAGAATGAATCGCAGACCACCTTCGCCGACATGGACGGCCACTGGGCGCACAACGCCGCCATCCGTCTAGTTGCCGAGGACATCATGTCCTGCTCTTCCGAGGACGGCGAATCGCTGTTTCTCCCCGCCGGACAGGTCAGCCGCTGTGAGTTTCTGGTCATGGCCATGAAGGCCTGCGGCATGACATCGGCAGCCACCTGTCTCGACACCGGCTATGATGACAACGATCGCATTCCGCTCTCCGCACGCTCGTATGTAGCCACCGCAACCGAGGCCGGCTTTGTGAGAGGCATCGAGGAGAACGGGCAGATCGTTTTTGCGCCCGACCGCGCGATCACGCGAGCCGAAGCTGCGGTGATTCTCAACAACATGCTTTCTCTGCCCGTCCCCGCCGCCGCGCCCGTGTTTGCCGACTCCTCCGCTGTTCCCGCATGGGCATCGGCCGCCGTCAATGCCCTGTCTTCCAATGGGCTGATGAACGGGATGGGGAGCGGCTGTCTGGCTCCGTCGGAACACATGACACGAGCCCAGTGCGCCTCTCTGCTTGAAAAGGTGCTGCTGCGCGATCGATAAAAACGGTCTTTTCTGCGATCGATTAAACATTTTTATCGCGATCAAGCAAACGTTTTTATCACAATCAAGCAAACGTTTTCTCTCCAAAAGAAATGAAAAAGGGACCGCTTTCGGAAAACGGTCCCGTTTTTTTATAAAAATATCTTTTATGCGTAGCCCCAATCCTTCAGCGTCCAGCCGCCGAAGCTCTTCACAAGCACCCATGACCAGTTGCGGTAGGTGCTGTCCGGGTTGAGCGAGCCGTCGCCGCCCGAGGAATCCACGCGGAAATCCGAATAGAGCACGATGGCTTCCTTTACCCCATAGCGCTCCGCCCATTCGGTCTGGTCTTCAAGAGACTTCTCCTCATGATAACTCAGAGACAGCATCTCACAGCCGTTAAAATGCTTGCGGAAATGGGATTTCACCGCCATGGCGGCCGAATGGATCTCGCTGACCGAATATTGCTCGCACTCGCCGACGATGCTCACCGAAAGCGTCAGCGGTACCTTGCCGCCGCAGGAGGAAAGCAAAAGCGAATGCAGCAGCACAAGCGACAGAATCAACAGAACAACAACTTTCTTTTTCATCATCCAACACCTTTCCTTTCCGTTTTCAGTATACCGCGAAAACAGCCGAAAGGCAAGAGGATCATGGCTTTCTTCATAAAGGTTTCATGTTTGGAGCCGTGTTCTCTTTTCGGATTGACATTAAAGATTCAAAAAATCCTTTCTGTAATTGACGCCAAAGAACTCCGCCAGCTTCACCATCTCTTCATCCTTGATGGTGTTCACACGGGGAAGATGTGCCGTCAGCATATAGATCTGTGCCGCCTTTTCCACCGTTTCGATCAGGCCGAAGGTTTCATCCATATCCTTTCCCACGCCGTAAATACCGTGCATGCCCCAAACAACCACACGGAATTCCTTCATCTTTTCGGCCGTTGCCAAACCGATCTCATTGGTTCCGCAAAGCATCCAGGGAAGCACGCCGACACCGTCGGGGAACACAACGATGCACTCGGTACACATCCCCCAAAGGCTGTGCGTGAAGGCTTTTTCATCAAGCTCATGAACATAATTCATCGCAAGCGTGTATGTAGGGTGTGTGTGCATGACAATGCGGTTCATCGGATCGACCGAAAGGCGCGCCATATGGCTCATCAAGTGTGCCGGCAGCTCAGAGGTCGGCCTTCCGCCCTTGTTATAGCCCCAGAGAAGCTCTGCGGTCGTTCCGTCCTCCGCAATGCGGATGATGCCGAGATTTGCTTCAGGATCATCCTCCACATTCTTGAAATATTTTCCTGAGCCGGTCACGATGAAGATCCTGCCGATCAGACTCTCGGCTCGGAAGCCGGTTTCAATGGTGCGGATGACCTTACTCAGATCCAGATATTCCGCAACCTCCTCGGTGTCAAGCAAATAACTGATGTTGCCGCCGTTTCTCTCGTCCCAGCCGAGACGGTACATGTTTGCGGTGACCTTTTTCATCTCCTCCACAAAGGGAGCATTCAGTATGTTTTTCATCTTGTACGGTAAACCTCGTTTCTGAAAGCTTTATTCTTTTCATTTCATTATACACCATCCGGCAGAGAAAACACAACAACCTCATTTGCAAAATACAGCAACCTGATTTGCAAAAGCGGTCACGCCTCGGATACAAGCCCGTATCTTTCCGCAATGCTCCGTGCATAGCTGCCGTTTTCTGCTTTTCCGCTTTGAACGGCATAGCCTCGGATCTCTTCCCTGCGCTTCGGTGTAAAGATCGCGGAGTTAAAACGGTCATATAACAAAAAAGCATATCCCAAAGCCACAGATATACACCTCAAAAGTGAAACTGTTTTGACTGCAGCAAAAGGATGCTTCATATGTTCATAAAGCATCCTCGCAAAGACATGGTCATTCTAAGGAAATTGTGATGAAAAGCAGAACATTCTCTGATTTGGAGAATCGACTCAACCATTTCATTGTTGACTCTCCCATGTGTGTATGCTATACTGATGACGGCACGGAGAGAGAATACCGCTGTTTTGCGGCTATGACCTCTTTTGTACGCACATTTCACATAGGAGAACACAGAGTATGTCAGACGTTTACAAAAACATGATGGACAGCGCATTCGGCGAATACTATGTACGATTCAAGGCTTTGAATGCACTTTCAAAGGAAAACGCTGTCACCATCAAAGCTCTTTTCCCCGAAAAGCGGCCCCTCTTTTGGCGGGACAAAATGCATAAGATGCTCAGCATGGGCGTTGTGAAACGGGTGGGCTTCAACCGCTACTGGCTGGATGAAGCGAGAACGACCGATACCAAGGCGGTTTTGCTGAATCGGCTGTTTGTGATCGTGGGTGCCTTCCTGCTTGCGGCCGTTTTGCTTCTTTTGAATCATTTCGGTATCATTGCATTATAAAAACAGAACATAACGCATACGGAGTCCGCATGGCTCTGCGTCAAAAATACCGTCTGAAGAAAAATCGGACGGTATTTTTCTTTCTCAGCCTTTTCAAAGCTTCCGCCGAAGAATGCTCCGCAGTCCCTCTCTTCACAACCGTTTTTCTCCAAAAAACCGCCCCGTCATTTTCGTAAAGAATGAAAAGAAAGCAAAAAAATCGACAAGCCTCTGTCGAAGCCTGTCGATTTTTGGTGATCCATCGGAGAATCGAACTCCGGACACCATGATTAAAAGTCATGTGCTCTACCGGCTGAGCTAATGGATCAAACGGCATTTTTCAAAACCGCTTGTTTATCATAGCACAGTTTCCTCAAATTGTCAATACTTTTTCGAAAATTGCCTTTTCCCTTTTGTATGATTCCCACGCTTGTCTGCAAAAATACAAAAGAGGAGGTGAAGAAATTGATCACGCTTTTCATACGGACGCTGATCACCTATTTTCTGCTGGTGCTGGTGATGCGGATGATGGGCAAACGGCAGATCGGCGAATTGCAGTTATCGGAGCTGGTGATCACGCTGCTGCTGTCGGAGCTGGCGTCGTCGCCCATCGCCGATCCCGACATTCCGCTTCTGCATGCGGTCATTCCGATCCTGATTCTGCTGTCTCTCGAGGTGATCGTTTCCTTTGTGGTGGTGAAGATCCCCTTCCTCAAAACGGTTTTCGACGGGCGCCCCAGCATCATCATCCGCCGCGGAAAGATCAACCAAAAGGAGCTGAAAAAGCTTCGCATCAGCATGGAGGAGCTGATGGGGCAGGCACGGCTGAAAAACGTGTTCAACATCGATCAGGTCGATTACCTGATCTTAGAGCAGAACGGGCAATTTTCGGTCCAGCCCAAGGCGGAATACCAAAACGTGACCGTCGGCGATCTGAAGATCAGCGGCGAAAACAGCGGCATCGCCTATGCGCTGATCGTGGACGGCAAGATCAACGAATACAGCCTTGCCCACTTCGGAAAGGACCTTCGCTGGCTGGAGAAGCGGCTGAACGAGCACAAGTGCAAAGCCGATGACCTTTTCCTGTTCAGCGCGGACGACAGCGGGAAGGAATATTTGGTAAAGAAGGTGAAGGAGTGAAAAACACAATCATTTCGGCGCTTCTTCTTTGCGGTGTGGTCGCGCTGCTGGTGTTCCACAGCCATTTCATCAACCGAAAGACGGAGGAGATGCTGTTCTATGCCGATCGGCTGGAGCAGGAAAGCGGCATCCCTCAAAAGAAGACAGCGTTGGCCGATCTCGACAGCATCTGGCAAAAGAGCCGCAAGAGCTTTGCCGTTTCCATCCCCTATCACAAGATCCTGCGTATCGACTCGCATCTGGCGCGCATCAAAGCCTTTGCCGATGAAAGCGGCAGCGGCGAATACAAGGCCGCCGTTTACGCCCTGCGCGATGCGCTGTCCGCCCTGCGCGATGACGAAAAGCTGTCGATCCACAACATCATCTGACGCTTGTCAGCCTCTCTCAAACTCCTTGAGAAAGTCGATCTTGCTGCGGTCGAGGGCAACTTCCTTTCCGCTCAGATAATCAAGAGCCGTCGCTTCCCCCTCAAAGGCAAAGCGAAGCTTATAAGAGCAGAGTGCTTGCGAGGAATATCCCTTTTTCCGATCCTCGCGGTTGACGCCGTACTTGCCGTCGCCCAGAAGCGGATGCCCCGCATGGGAAAACTGCGCGCGGATCTGGTGGGTACGCCCCGTAATCAGCCGCACCTCTAAAAGCGAAAGATTGTTTTTGAAATCGATCACGCGGTAGTGCGTCTCGGCCTCCTTCGCCCCCTTGGTGTAACGGTCGTACACGGTGACGCGGTTGTTCTTCTGATCCTTGAACAGGTAGTTTTTGAAGCATCCCGATCGGCTCTCCATCTTGCCGTGGACGATGCAGAGGTAGCTTTTTTCGATCTGATGCGCCTTGATCTTCTCGTTCATCACGCGCAAAGCCTCGGCGTTTTTGGCGGCAATGACGATGCCTGCCGTGTTGCGGTCGATGCGGTTGCAGAGCGCGGGCGCAAAGCTTTCCTCCTCATCGGGGTTATACTCCCCCTTTAAGACCAGATAGGAAAGCACGCGGTCGATCAGCGTTTCCTCGCTGTCCGCCTCGTCCGAATGGCAGAGAAGCCCGGACGGCTTATTGACAAGCAGGATGTTTTCATCCTCATACACCACATCGGGGGGAAGCTTTTCCACAGACGGAAGGCTTCTTTTTTTCTTTTCGAAAAATTCCTCGGCAATAAAAAGCTCCACCGTATCGCCGAGCTCCAGCATCACCTTTGGATCGGTCCGCTTGCGGTTGACCTTGATCTTTTTGGTGCGGATGAATTTGTACATCAGCGACATGGGCAGATTGGGAAGCGCCTTGGACAGGTACTTATCCACGCGCTGGCCCGCGTCGTTTTTTTCAATCGTCAGTGTTCGCATAGTGTTCTTCTTTCTGTTTGACGGATTTTTCTTCAGAACCAAATGATGTTTACATAATACTGTTCCAAATACAATAGTTCGATCGCCGCGACAATCCACAAAGTACATTCAACAGCAATCGTTCGTCTTCTCATTGACTTGTTTTGGATCTTTCGATAATTGTTTACCAAAGAAAAGACGGCAATCAAGCCGAAAACAATATACTGCAGATAAAACAGTCTCATAAAAACCATGGGAGGCGCGCATGAAAGGCTGAGCGAACGAAAAATGCGATAGATCTCATTTCCGCCGCCGGATACTGACATAATGCCGAAAAAAACGGAACCGATGTTGAGTAGGCACATAAGAGCATGCAGTATACCAACAGGCTTTTCAAACCGTTCGCAAAAAGCAAGCAGTTTTTTCATAAGAGCCTCCGATGCGGTATGTCTTCACTTTACCATTATACCATCTCCCGCCCGATTTTTCAAGAGCAAAAAAGAGGCGCGGAAAATAAACTTTTTCGCCTTTTCCTATTTACAGAAGGGTGAAAAAATGCTACAATAGAAATATGAAAGACGAAAGGAGCGGAACATTGTCAGCGCTATCCTTCGGCATCTGTACCCTGGGCTGTCGGGTGAATCAATATGAGAGCGACCGCATTCACTCTCTGCTCACATCCCGCGGCTTTGTGCCTGCACCCTTCTCGGGTGTCTGCGATGTATACATCCTGAACACCTGCACGGTCACCGCCGAAAGCGATCGGAAGTGCCGTCAGATGATCCGCCGCGCCCACGCGCAAAACGAAAAAGCCCCCATCTTTGTCTGCGGCTGTTATTCCCAGATGTTTCCCGAGGAGATGAAAAAGTTTCCCTTCGTCACCTTCTTCAGCGGAACAAAGGATAAGGACAAAATCGCCGACAGGATCTGCGAGCATTTCGGCATCGTCCCTCCGCCGACAGACGGCGAAACGCCGATCCTGCCTCAAAGCGAGCGCGTCCGCGCCTACATCAAGATCGAGGACGGGTGCGAAAACAAGTGCGCTTACTGCATCATCCCCTTTGCCCGCGGTCCGGTGGTCTCCCGCGATCCCTGCTCCATTGTCAAGGAAGCGGAGCTGATCTCACAGCAGAGGCAGGAGATCGTTCTCACCGGCATTGAAACGGCCTCTTACGGCGTTGACCGCAAGGACACCGACCTGCTCGATCTCTTTTCCCGCATCAGCGCCATCGACGGCATCAAACGCATTCGCTGCGGTTCGCTGGAGCCCTCGCTGCTTAAGCCTGCCTTCACCGACCGTCTGGCCGCCTTTCCGAAGGTGATGCCCTTCTTCCACCTCTCCATGCAGAGCGGCTGCGACAAAACGCTGGCCCGTATGCGGAGGCGGTACAACACCGGGCAGATCCTCCGCAACCTTTCGTATCTGAAGGACAAGATCCCAAGCGCCGCCTATGCCTATGACATGATCGTGGGCTTCCCCGGCGAGAGCGAGGAGGATTTTGAGCAAACACTGTCCTTTGTCAGAGAAACGCGTCCATCCAACATTCACATTTTCACCTATTCCATCCGCAAGGGGACCGAGGCGGCAACCATGCCCGGTCAGATCCCCGAGGAGATCAAAATTGAGCGTTCCCACCGTCTGGCTTCGCTTCGGGATTCGATCCGGCGCGAGCAGGTGGAGAGCTTCATCGAAAGCAAAACGGTGTTCACCCTGCTCGCGGAGCAGACCAGGGACGGGCTGACGTTCGGGCACACCGAAACCTTTCTTCCCGTGGCCGTCAGGGGCGCGATCGCTCCGAATCAGACGGCGGCCATTCTTCTCACCGATCAAGAAAACAATACAATATATGGGAGTGTACAATAACGTGGTTTACAGATTATTTGTTGAACGCAAAGAGGGCTTCCGCTTTGAAGCGCAGAACATCCTCTCCGACCTTCGGAACAACCTGTCCGTCGAGGGGCTGACCGATGTGCGCCTGATTTTCCGCTATGATGTGGAGGGCGTTTCCGCCGAGCTTCTCGAAAAGGCCAAGAAGACCATCTTCTCCGAGCCTCAGTCCGACCTGATCCTTTCGGACATCGGCGCCAAGGA
This sequence comes from Oscillospiraceae bacterium, assembly GCA_015063795.1. Lineage (GTDB taxonomy): Bacteria > Bacillota > Clostridia > Oscillospirales > CAG-272 > SIG694. The sequence goes on along the minus strand of SVTL01000001.1, from coordinate 220,017 downwards.
GGGCGATACCGTCTTCGCCTCCGAATACCTGCCCGGTCAGTTTGACCAGCGCGCCGACTCCTGCTCGCAGTGCATCCAGCTGCTGTCCCAGGGCGACCGTCCCGCTGTCCGCACCGCCAAGATCTATGTCCTCTCCGGCAAGATCTCGGACGAGGAGCTGCGCGACATCAAGAAGTACATGATCAACCCCGTGGAGAGCCGCGAGGCCTCCTTTGATATGCCCGAAACGCTGAACATCCGCCATGAGATCCCCACCGAGGTGGAGACTCTTGACGGCTTCACCGCCATCACCCGCGAGACCGCTCCCGACTACATCAAGAAGTTCGGTCTGGCTATGGATGTGGACGACCTGCTCTTCTGCAAAAAGTACTTTGCCGAGGAGGAGAAGCGCGATCCTACCTATACCGAGCTGAAGATGATCGATACCTATTGGTCCGACCACTGCCGCCACACCACCTTCCTCACCAACATCGACAAGGTGGACATTGAGGACGAATTTGTAAACGAGACCTTCCGTGACTATCTGGCCAAACGGAAAGAGGTCTATGTTGACAGAGAAAAGAGCATCACGCTGATGGATATGGCCACCCTTGCCGCCAAGTATCTGAAAAAGCAGGGCGTTCTGAAGAATCTCGACGAATCCGAGGAGATCAACGCCTGCTCGATCAAGGTCAAGGTGGACGTCAACGGTGTGGAAGAGGATTGGCTGCTGATGTTCAAGAACGAAACGCACAACCATCCCACCGAGATCGAGCCCTTCGGCGGCGCGGCTACCTGCCTCGGCGGTGCCATCCGCGATCCGCTGTCCGGACGCTCCTATGTCTACCAGGCCATGCGCGTCACCGGTGCGGCCGATCCCCGCAAGAAGGTCAAGGATACCATTCCCGGCAAGCTGCCCCAGTCCAAGCTGACCGTGGGCGCGGCACAGGGCTATTCCTCCTACGGTAACCAGATCGGTCTTGCCACAGGCGGCGTTTACGAGATCTATCATCCCAATTATGTGGCCAAGCGTCTTGAGATCGGCGCGGTCGTCGGCGCGGCTCCTGCCTCCAACGTCATCCGCGAGGTCCCTCAGCCCGGCGATGTGGTCATTCTTCTCGGCGGCCGTACCGGCCGTGACGGCTGCGGCGGTGCCACCGGCTCCTCCAAGGCTCACACCCTCTCTTCCCTCTCCACCTGCGGCGCGGAGGTCCAGAAGGGCAATCCCCCCGAGGAGAGAAAGCTGCAGCGTCTCTTCCGCAACCCCGAGGCAACGCATCTGATCAAGCGCTGCAACGACTTCGGCGCAGGCGGCGTTTCGGTCGCCATCGGCGAATTGGCCGACGGCCTGACCATCGACCTGTCCAAGGTTCCGAAGAAGTACGACGGTCTCGACGGCACCGAGCTGGCCATCTCCGAGTCTCAGGAAAGAATGGCCGTGGTCGTCGCCGCGGAGAACGCCGACAAATTCATCGCTCTGGCCAATTCCGAAAATCTGGAAGCGACTCACGTTGCCACCGTCACCGACACCAAGCGTCTGCTGATGAACTGGAACGGCAAGAACATCGTGGACATCTCCCGCAGCTTCCTCAACTCCAACGGCGCGGAAAAGCACACCGACATCAAGGTGCCCAAAATCGAAACCAAGGATCTGTTTGCGCCCAAGGCTCCCATCACCGATCCGATCGCATCGCTCATCGAGCTGGTCGGCGATCTGAACGTCTGCTCGCAGCGCGGTCTGGTCTCCCGTTTCGACTCCACCATCGGTGCTGCCAGCGCTGTCCTGCCCTACGGCGGCAAGCACCAGCTGACGCCCTCCCAGTACATGGCCGCCTTCCTCCCCGTTCTTGAGGGCGAAACCGACACCGTTTCGGTCATGTCCTACGGCTTCGATCCCTATCTCTCCGAGAAGAGCCCCTACCACGGCGCGATGTGCGCGGTCATCGAATCGGTGGCCAAGGCGGTCTGCTCGGGCGCTGACTATAAGGACATCTACCTGACCTTCCAGGAATTCTTCGAGCGCACCAACAACGATCCCGCCCGCTGGGGCAAGCCCTTCGCCGCTCTCATGGGCGCGTTCAAGGCTCAGACCGAGCTTTCCATCGCCGCCATCGGCGGTAAGGACAGCATGAGCGGTACGTTTGAAAACATCGACGTTCCTCCCACGCTGGTCTCCTTCACGGCGGTTCCTCACAAGGGCTCCAAGCTGATCACGGGCGAATTCAAGAAGCCCATGAGCAATGTCTATCTCTTCGCTCCCCGCTATGACGAGAACAATCTCCCCGATTTCGAGAGCGTGAAGAAGGTCTTCGAGCGCGTTCACAAGCTGATGGAGGAGGGCAAGATCCTCTCCGCCTATGCGGTCTCCCACGGCGGTGTGGCAGAAGCGGTCGCCAAGATGGCGTTCGGCAACAAGATCGGCTTCCGCATCTCCAATTACAACTACGCACGCTACTTTGCTCCTCTCTACGGCGCCATCGTCGTTGAGTCGGATGTACAGCTGGATGCCGAGTTCATCGGCCGCACGCTGGTTGCTCCCAACATCATCATGAGCAACAACGATTCTGTTTCCATCGATGCACTCATTGATGTTTGGGAAAAGCCTCTGGAGGGTGTGTTCCCCACCAAGGTCGCATCGGTCGGCAATGACAAGGTAACCGCCTTCTCCTGCGCCGAGCGTCCCTCCTGCAAGCCCAAGACCACCTTTGCCAAGCCGAAGGTCATCATCCCCGTCTTCCCCGGCACCAACTGCGAATACGACACCTACCGCCGTTTCGTCAAGGCCGGCGCCGATGCCGAGATCTTTGTTCTCCGTAACCTGACACCCGCGATGCTGAGCGAAAGCCTGGAGCAGTTCTCGAAGAAGATCGCCGAAAGCCAGATCCTCATGCTGCCCGGCGGCTTCTCGGGCGGTGACGAGCCCGACGGAAGCGGTAAGTTCATCACGGCCGTTCTCCGTAATCCCTTGGTCAAGGAGAGCGTCACCCGTCTCATCGAAGAGCGCGGCGGTCTTGTTCTCGGCATCTGCAACGGCTTCCAGGCGCTGGTCAAGAGCGGTCTGCTTCCCTACGGACGCATCCTCGATGTGATGGAGGAGGATTCCCCCACGCTGACCTTCAACGCCATCAACCGCCACCAGTCCCAGATGGTCTCCACCCGTATCGCTTCGGTCAAGTCGCCTTGGCTGGCCGGTGTTGAGGTGGGCGACATCCACACCATCGCCATCTCCCACGGCGAGGGACGCTTCACCGCCAACGAAAGCTGGCTGAAGAAGCTGATCGAAAACGGTCAGATCGCCACCCAGTATGTGGACATGGACGGCAATCCCACCATGGACATCCGCTACAATCCCAACGCCTCCGACCTGGCCATCGAGGGTATCTTCAGCCCCGACGGACGCATCTTCGGTAAGATGGGACACAGCGAGCGTATCGGCCGCAACGTGGGCAAGAACATCTACGGCGACAAGGATCAGAAGATCTTTGAATCCGGTGTCCGTTACTTCAACTGACAATAGGCACCAACAAAAATCCGCAGCACAACCGAATAAAAGACATCACCCCGGGCATACAATGCTTCGGGGTGATTTTTATGAAAGAATATCTGATGGCGGTTTTGATGGTGTTCGTCTTTTCCTCTTCGCCGCTGTTGGCCGAGACAAGCCTGACGCAGCCAACCGCTTCAACCATCCGCGCACAGAGCGGAACCGCCGAGCCGATGCCAAGTGTACAGCCTGCCGCCTCGGACGGCACAAACGCTCTTCCGCCCATTGAGACAAAAAAAGAGACCATGCTCCGTTTGCTCGATCGGGAAACGGGGACGGTCAGCGAGATCGGATTGGAGGAGTATCTGGTCGGCGTGGTGTTTGCCGAAATGCCCGCTTCCTTCCATGCAGAAGCGCTGAAAGCACAGGCGGTGGCGGCGCGCAGTTACCTCCTTCGCCGCTTGGAAAGCGGTTACGGATTGGAAAAGCACAGCCATAAGGCAGACGTTTGCACCGATTCTGCCCACTGTACCGCTTACCGTTCTTACGAAGAGGCGGTGACGGTCTGGAATGAGGCAACGGTGGACGATGCGTTTGACACGGTTCGTCAGGCAGTAGAAGCAACGCGCGGAGAGGTTTTGACTTACGAGGGCGAAACCGCAGACTGTCTTTTTCACGCCTCCTCGCACCGCGTCACCGAGAGTGCGGGAAGCGTTTGGGGAAGCGATGTGCCTTATCTGGTGTCCGTGATCAGCCCCGAGGAGGCTTGCGTGCAGGAAATCACCGTCTCCGCCGCCGCGTTCAGGCAGGCTCTGAGATCGCAAAAGGATGCGCCTGTGCTATCCTCATATCCCTCAGAGTGGATCGAAGAAACGATTCTCACCGACTCAAAGCGCGTGGAGAGCGTGAGCATCGGCGGAACAGCCTTTCGCGGCACGCACCTCCGCTCGCTCTTTTCCCTGCCCTCCACCGCCTTCACGCTTTCCTTTTCCGAAGACGAAGACAGCTTTGTCTTTCTCTGCCGCGGGTACGGTCACGGTGTCGGGCTCAGCCAATACGGTGCCGACCGACTGGGGCAAAAGGGCTACACTTACACGCAGATTCTCTCCCACTACTATCCCGGAACGGTGTTGGAATTGAAATAAGCGATCCGCGTCTTTTTTCTTATAGGATCGAGGGGATCTCGCTCAGCGAGGTGATCACATAATCGATCTTGCGCCCGCCGGTCTGTCCGCTCTTCTTCTTATCAAAGAAGCAGGACACAAGACCGCTTCCGATGGCGCCGTCCATATCCGAGGTCAGCGAATCGCCGATCATGATGATCTCCGAAGGAAGGAGCGGCGTTTCCCGTCCCTCGTTCAGCTTCTTCAGGCAGTAATCAAAATACTCCTTTGAGGGCTTGGAATGCCCGATCTGCTCGGAGATGAAGCAGTCTTCAAAAAAGTCGAACATTCCGCCCACGCGCAGACGGTTCTTCTGCTGTTCGCATGGACCGTTGCTGGCCGCATACAGCGGATAGCGCTTCTTGAGATAGGTCAGCGCCTCCATCGCGCCCTCCACAGGAATGGCGCTGTCAAACAGACGGCCGCGGAAATATGTTTCAAAGGTGGGGCCGTCAAATCCGATGCCGAGAGCGGCAAACACACGGGTGAAGCGCGTATTCAACAGCTGCTCGAAGGTAATGGTGCCTTTTTCCAGTTCATGCCAGATCTTCGTGTTTTCGCGGCGGAAGGTCTGATAGGTCTCCTCGGTGTATTCCCCCAGCCCATAAACGGAAAAACCGTCGCGGATGGAGGTTCGCACATAGGCGTCAAAGTCCAGCAGGGTGTCGTCAATGTCGATGAAAACAGCCTTGATCATAGCGTTTCTCTCTTTCTTTCGGTGATGTACGGGTTCAGTGCCTCTTTCCAAGCAGCAGTCAGTCGGTCAACGCTCCAGGAGGCATTGGCAGGGCTTGTGGAGGGCAAAACGGTCGCTTCGCGGTTCAGCATGGGGAAAAGATAACGATTGTAATACCGCTCGGCAGTCTTGCCGTTGACAAAGATCGCTTGGATCTCCGCTTGCGAGAGAATGCGTCCGATGTCGTTGACAACCACGTTTCGGATGGAGGCATCGGCGCTTTTTTCGATATCGCAGGAGGCGATCACATCCCACAGCGCAATTTGATGGCGGAGAAGAAAGGCGCGTTTTGCCTCGGTGCCGTCCGGCTCATCCGTTTCAAACAGAGCCGACACCACCTTCCAGAAGCGATTGCGGGGATGCCCGTAATAAAAGCCGACCTGCCGCGAAACCTCCGAGGGAAAGCTCCCCAGGATCAGCACGCGGGAATGCGCGTCAAATATGGGAGCAATGGGATGGACGACCATGCCCTCTTCACCGCCTTTCACACCGTTTTCAATCATAAACAAAGGGCGCCGCACGTAAGCGACACCCTTTTTTCGTTTCAAGATCCGATCAAAGAACGTTCACGCGGATGACGCCTTCCAGATTCTGCAAAGTGGCAATCACACTCGCAGGAGCAGCCTTCGTCAGATCGGCGATGGTATAGCCGTAGCTGCCTCTGGTCTTGGTGGTAATCTCCTCCGCTTCGGTCAGCGCCGAGATCTGCTTTCTTGCATCGCAGTCGGCCTTGTGCAGAATGCAGAGACGGTTCGCGCTCTTGCGGGGGGAGGACAGCGAGGGATAGTTGACGCTGTTGACGATGTTGCCGTTCTCCAGATAGTCGATCAACTCTCTGGCCGCCATAGCCGCACAGTTGTCCTCAGCTTCCTCGGTGGAAGCACCCAGGTGAGGGATGGCAATCACGCCCTCCGCTCCGATGACCTCTGCGGTCGGGAAGTCGGTGACATAAGATACAACCTTCTTCACGCGCAGAGCAGCCTTGATATCCTCAGCCGCCACCAGATCGGCGCGGGCCAGATTCAGAATGCGGACGCCGTCCTTCATCTTAGCGATGGCAGAGGCATTGATGAAGCCCTTGGTCTCGGGCGTTGCGGGAACGTGTACGGTGAGATAATCCGCCGCAGCAAAGACCTCGTCAAAGGTGGCGACGATCTCAACCTCCTCCGCGAGATGATGGGCGGCATTCACCGACAGATAGGGGTCACAGCCGACGACCTTCATGCCCAGCGCAAGCGCGGCATTGGCCACCATACCGCCGATGGCACCCAGACCGATGACACCCAGCGTTTTGCCGATGATCTCCACGCCGGCGAACTGTCCCTTGCCCTTCTCCACCGCCTTGGCGGCATCGGGCGAATCGGCCAGTGTTTTAGCCCACTCGATTCCGCCGATGATATCGCGGGAGGCCAGCATCAGCGCGGCAATGGCCAGCTCCTTGACCGCGTTGGCGTTGGCACCGGGGGTGTTGAACACCACAATGCCCTCCTCGGCAGCGCGGTCCAGCGGAATGTTGTTCACGCCGGCGCCGCAACGGGCGATCGCCTTCAGATTCTTGCCGAAGGTCATCTCGTGCATGGCGGCAGAGCGCACCATGATCGCATCGGCATCATGCTCCTCGGAAGAGACCGCATAACGGCTCTTATCGAACAGATTGGTTCCCGCAGGGGAAATTTTATTCAACAGATAGATGTTTTTCATGCTTTTACCCTTTCTGACGTTCGGTCACTTGGGGTTCTTGACAGCGAAATCCTTCATGAATTCCACCAGCTTTTCCACGCCCTCAATGGGCATGGCATTGTAGATAGAGGCTCTCATGCCGCCCACCGAACGGTGGCCCTTGATGTTCTTGAAGCCGTTTTCACCGGCAGTTTTGGCAAAAAGCTTATCCAGATCGGCGTTGCCCGTGACGAAGGGAACGTTCATCATCGAACGGAACTCCTTCTCGGCGGGAGCGGTGTAATAGTCCTGGGAATCCAGATAGTCATACAAAACCTTGCACTTCTTCTGGTTGTAGGCCTTCATACCCTCCAGACCGCCCATCTGCGTTTCGATCCATTCAAAGACCAGCTTGGCGATATAAATCGGGTAGCAGGGGGGCGTGTTGTACATCGAATTGTTTTCGGACAGGGACTTATAATCCAGCATAACGGGGATATTGGCAGGAGCGAAGCCGATCAGATCCTCGCGGACGATGACAATGGTCAGTCCGGCAGGAGCGATGTTCTTCTGCGCGCCTGCATACAGCACGCCGAACTTGCTCACATCCAGAGGCTCGGACAGGGCACAGGAAGAGAAGTCGGCCACCAGCGGAATGTCGCCGGTGTCGGGAATGTAGTTGTATTTGGTGCCGTAAATGGTGTTGTTGAAGCAGATGTGAACATAATCGGCATCGGGACGGATCATGGATCGGTCGATGAACGGAATGTAGGTATGGTTGCGGTCGGCGGAAGAGGCGACCAGCTTCACATCGCCGAACTTCTGAGCCTCCTTGTAAGCCTTATTGGAGAACTGACCGGTGACAACATAATCGGCCTTGCCGTTTCTCATCAGGTTCAGCGGAACGGCGGCAAACTGGGTGGATGCACCGCCCTGCAGGAACATGACCTTATAGTTTTCGGGAATGCTCAGCAGGCGGCGGAGACGCTCCTCAGCCTCGGCAATGATCTGTTCAAATTCGGGGGAGCGGTGGCTCATCTCCATAACCGACATACCGGAGTCGCCGCAGCACATCATCTCGGCGGAAGCTCTCTCCATAACCGGAAGCGGCAGCATGGACGGACCGGCAGAAAAATTATAAACGCGTTTCAATGTAATCCTTCCTTTATCGAATAAAATAAATATAATGGAGTTATTATACACCATTTTTCCTTCCCCGTCAAGGGGATTATCCCGAATATTTTGTTGCATTTGCCTGTTTCTCATGAAAAACAACAAAAAAAGACCGCACAGATACAGCTCTGCACGGTCGATCGGTCACTTTATTTGTTGATGATGATGTCCGCAAGGCGTCTCTTCGGCACGTGATGGACATTGTTCTCATCGCGGTAATAGGAGGTCTTTTCGCCATCGGCGATCTCATCGAGGATGATCTGCTCGGCGGGCTTGCCCAAGGCAAGAATGATAAACGGGCGGATGTGCTCAGGAAGCTGCAGATCGGCCGCCAGATCCTCGGGGACAAAGTTCTTGATCATACAGCCGCCGTAACCCTTTTCCACGGCCGCGATCATGATGGTCTGGGAGATGATACCGGCATCCACCGCAAAACGGTCGATGTTGGGCGCGATCTTGAGGTCGTTGCAAACAATGATGTAAGCGCTGGGGCGTTCGCCATCGGCGGGACCGTCGTAATCCTTCAGAAGTCTGGCCCATTTGGTGTGGGGAAAGATTTTTGCGTTTCCCTCTTTGTCGTGAGAAAGATAGTACTTGAAGGGCTGGATGTTGACGCTGGAGGGCGTGTAGCGCGCGGTGTCGATCATGTCAAGAAGCTCATGCTTTTCAATGGCACAAACCTCATGGAATGCGCGATAGCTGCGATTGCGGATAACAAGATCCTTGAACATCTTTTTACCTCTCTATGTACGGAGGAGGATTCCTCCGCTTATTTTGTCATCTCTGCGATATTATGCATCATGCAACTGAGCGATTCAAAGGTTTTGCACGCGCTCTTGCGGAATTTGCTTTTGGGCTTTCGCATATGATCGGAGATCAAGCCCACAGCCGTTCCCACAATGAGCCCGGAAACAACGCCCTTTGCCACGCTGACGATCCTTTTGGACATTGGGATGTTCACACCTTTCTGCATTGATTTGTGCAGAAGTAGTTATATCCCGCTGAGAGAAAAAGTATGAGAAAAGCGACGGCTTTGCTTCATGGAAAATTGAGGAGGGCAAATTTGATGATAAAAAAATGAATAATGACTTGCCGAGGGGCACTTCATTATTCATTTTCAAAAAAGATGGTGACCCGTAGGAGAATCGAACTCCTGTTTCCGCCGTGAGAGGGCGGCGTCTTAACCGCTTGACCAACAGGCCTTACCCTTAATGCTCAATCAGTATACCACAATCTGCACCGTTTGTCAAGAGGATTTTTCGATTTTTTAAAATTTCTTTTGAATCAGGCAACGGAAAACCCGCACCGAGCGGTTGTTTCACTCGGCGCGGGCTGGATTTTTGGTTTCTTTGCTTTCTTTTCTTCAACCGAATCAATCGACTGCCCCGACAATGTATCGGATCATGGCGATCAGGTCGTCGGCATCGGTTTCGCCGTTGTCATTGAAATCGGAGGCCAGCATTTCCCAATAGCCGACTTCGTCCTTCTCGAGCATCTGACGGGTGCGGAGCAGGTCAAGCACCTTGCAATCGCCGTCGCAGTTGACGTCTCCCTTGACCACGATCGTTGCCTCATCGAGGACGGTCGTGCCGTCAGCGGCCAGCAGCTTGACTTTGTCGAGAGTCTTCAGCTTGGCATCGGGAGAAAGTGCGTTGCCCTCACTGTCGGTGAAGGCAAGGTTTTCGACGATGAATCGGTCAGCAAAAGCCCGAACGGTGCTTCCCGCGGGGATATCGCCGAGAAGGTAGGGTTCACCGTCGCCGTCCTCGGTGAAGGAAAGAGAGCCGGAGCCATTTCCCTCCAGTTTGGTTAAATCAATGGGTTTGGTGTTATAAAAGACATAGAGATCGGGCGTCCATGTGGGCGTTGTCCAGCCGGATTTGCCTTCAATATAGTGGATCGTAAAATCAGCGGCATTGGCTTCAAAAACGGCCCCTGGCCATATAAACCCGTCCCATTCAGTTCCTTTCCATACAATCGGCACATCGCCGTAAAAATAAGCATCTGTCAAATCAGCACACATGCTAAAAGCCATAAATCCAATTTCCGTGACGCTTGCAGGGATCGTGACACCCGTTAAGCCATAGCAATTGAAAAAAGCCTCATCCCCAATCATCGTTACACCTTCGGGAATCACAAGATTGCCCGCTAAACCACGGCAATAGGAAAAAGCTCCGTTGCCGATTGTTGTTACACCCGAGGGGATCTCAAGAGTGCTCGTGAAGAAGATGCCAAAAAAGGCATATTCCCCAATCGTTGTTGTGCCGGAAGGAATGGTATAGGACCCTTTCTTACCATATGGATATTGCAAAAGCTGTGTGCCGTCTTTGCTGAAAAGAACTCCGTTTTTGCCACTGTAATTGAGATTTTCTTTCGCTACATCAATGCTTGCCAAATTATAGCAATAAGAAAAGGTTTTAATGCCAATTTCTGTAACACTGAAAGGAATTTCAACGGCTCTCAACCTGTTGCAGTTCCAAAAAACTTCATTGCCGATCGTCTTTACACTTGACGGAATCTCTATATTGTTCAAATAAAAAGAATTATAAAACGCATAATCACAAATTGTTGTTACGCCTGAAGGAATGCTATAGGCCCCTTTTCTGCCACTAGGATATTGCAAAAGCTGTGTGCCGTCTTTGCTGAAAAGAACTCCGTTTTTGTCACAGTAATTGGGATTTTCTTCTGCCACATCAATGCTTGTCAGATAGCAGGAACTAAACGCCCCATTGCCGATCGTCGTCACGCTATACGGAATCACACAACTCCCTTCCAAACAAACACAACCGTGAAATGCCCGTTCTCCGATCATTGTTACGCCTTCTGGAATCACAAGATTCCCTGTGAAACCGCTACAGTGAGCAAATGCCCACACACCAATCGTTGTCACGCTTTTAGGAAGTTCAAGTTTTCCTGTCAAACCGCTGCAACCATTAAATGCATAATTGCCGATCGTTGTCACGCCTTCCGGGATCACAAGTTCACTTACACCAATGCAATAAGAAAAGGTCCATTCGCGGATCGTTGTCAAACCTTCGGGAAGCACAAGCTTGCCCGTAAAACCGTAGCAATTATTAAAAGCAGCATTGCCGACCGTCGTCACGCTTTCCGGGATAATAAGTTCAGCTGTAAAGCCGCTACAACCGGAAAAAGCAAAATTGCCAATCGTCATCAAGCCTTCGGGAAGCACAAGCTTGCCCGTAAAACCGTAGCAATTATGAAAAGCAGAATTGCCGACCGTCGTCACGCCTTCCGGGATCACAAGATCTCCCGTGAAACCACTGCAATCAGAAAAAGCACGCTCGCCAATCGTCATCAAGCCTTCGGGAAGCACAAGCTTGCCCGTAAAACCGCTACAAACTTCAAAAGCACACTTTCCAATAGTCGTTACCCCTTCTGAGATCACAAGATCGCCCGTAAAGCCGCTGCAACGACAAAAAGCATACTGCCCGATCTCCGTCACGCCCTTTGGGATCACAAGATTGCCCGTAAAGCCATAGCAATTATAAAATGTGTACTCTCCAATCTTCGTAACGCCTTCAGGAATGACCAGTTTGCCAGTAAAACCATGGCAATTATAAAAAGCATAATCCCCAATCGTCGTCACGCCTTCCGGGATCACAAGATCACCTGTCAAGTGCTGACAATCGTAAAATGCCCCCTTGCCGATCGTTGTCAAACTTTTAGGAAGCACAAGATTGCTCGTGAAAAAGCATTCTTCAAAAGCATAATCCCCAATTGTTGTGATACCTTCGGGGATCACAACACTTCTTGTAAGAGCGGTATTAGTCGTGAAGGCTCTGTCTCCGATTTTCGTGACCTTGTGCCCACCGATGGTAGATGGAATAATCAAATCCCACAATCTTGCGTTCACGCCCGTGATGGTGGCAGTCCCATCGGAGTTGACCGTGTAAGTAAAGGCATCCTCCGGATAAGAATTGTTCGCCGAGGCGGGAAAAGCCGTCAAGGCGAGGAAAAGCATTGCTGTTAAAAGTGCGAAAAACATTTTTTTCATGATGTCTTCTTCCTTTGTTTTGTCATTTTTGATACAATAATAATTCGATACAATAATAATATGATATCACAAAGGAAAACGTTTTGCAAGAGAAAAGAGAATATTATGGAAATAAGAGAGGCTTTAGTAAAATTTTTGTTTTCTTCCGAGTCAAAACACCGTTTTCTCTTTTCATTAAAATTTCTCCAATGCGATTGACAAGGGGAGCGTTTCGGTTTATAATGGTAGATGTGGAATTTTATCCGATTGCAAATCTATTGTTTTGGAGATTGATCGTTTATGAAGATTTTAGTTGTGGGCGGAGGCGGCCGTGAACACGCCATCATTGACGCCCTTTCCAAGTCGCCTAAGGTCGACGCCCTCTTTGCCTGCCCCGGGAACGGCGGCATTTCCAAGCTCGCCACCTGTCTGCCTGTTGACGCCACCGACATCGAAGGTGTCATCAAGGCCGCCAAGGACAACGCCGTTGACCTTGTGTTTGTCGCGCCCGACGATCCGCTGGTGCTGGGTATGGTGGACGCGCTGGAGGCAAACGGCATCCGCGCCTTCGGTCCCAACAAGGCTGCGGCCGCTGTGGAGGGCAGCAAGGTCTTTTCCAAGCACCTGATGAAGACCTACGGCATCCCCACCGCCGCTTATGAAATTTTTGATTCCTCCGCTTCGGCGATCGCTTACATCAAGGAACAAAATTCCTTCCCTGCCGTCATAAAGGCCGACGGATTGGCCAAGGGCAAGGGCGTGATCATCGCCGCCGATCTGAAGGAGGCTGAGGAGGCTGTCCACTCCATCATGGAGGACAAGATCTTCGGCGCTTCGGGCAACCGCGTTGTGGTGGAAGAATTCCTCACCGGTCCCGAGGTTTCGGTGCTGGCCTTTACCGACGGTAAAACGATGGTTCCCATGGTTTCCGCTCAGGACCACAAGCGCGCGTTTGACAACGACGAGGGTCCCAACACGGGCGGTATGGGTGCCTTCTCCCCCAGCAAGATCTACACCGAGGAGCTGGCCAAGGTCTGCTATGACACCATCTTCCTCCCCACCATGAACGCACTCAACGCCGAGGGACGCACCTTCAAGGGTGTGCTCTACTTCGGTCTGATGATCACCGCCAAGGGTCCGATGGTGATCGAATACAACGCCCGCTTCGGCGATCCCGAAACGCAGGCAGTCCTGCCCCGTCTCAAGACCGATCTTGTGGACATCATGGAAGCGATCATCGATCAGAAGCTGGATCAAGTCAGCATCGAGTGGTCGGACGAGCAGGCCGTTTGCCTCGTTCTCGCCTCGGGCGGCTATCCGGGCAAGTATGAAAACGGCAAGGAGATCCGCGGTCTTGACGCCTTTGAGGGGCGCGAGGATGTGTTTGTTTACCACGCCGGCACCAAAATGGCGGACGGCAAATGCCTCACCGCAGGCGGCCGTGTTCTGGGCGTTGTTGCCAAGGCTCCGACCATGACCGAGGCCATCGACAAGGTGTATGCCGAGGCGGCGAAGATCTCCTTTGAAAACATGCACTTCCGCCGCGACATCGGCCGCAAGAACGTATAAACCATGGCGCAAAACAAAATCGCCGTTGTCGGCGGCGGCGCAGCCGGACTCTTTGCCGCAGGGCATGCCGCTTCGATGGGATGCGAGGTCACGTTGTTTGAAAAAAACGACCGCTTGGGCAAAAAGCTCCGCATCACAGGCAAGGGGCGCTGCAACGTCACCAACAACTGCGACGTGCCTGAGCTTCTGCAGAACATCCCCACCAACGCCCGCTTTCTCCATTCCGCCGTTCGCGCCTACCCGCCCTCGGCGGTCATGAGCTTCTTTGAGGAACAGGGCGTCCCGCTCAAGACCGAACGGGGCAACCGCGTTTTCCCTGTATCCGACCATGCCTCGGACATCGTGGAGGCGCTCAAGCGCTTCTGCAAGGCGGGCGGCGTTGACTTCCGCTTTGAGAAGGTGCTCTCGCTCAAGGTAAACGACGGCGTTTGCCGCGGTGTGGTCACCAAAAAAGGCGAAGAGGACTTTGACTTCGTCATCCTCTGCACCGGCGGTCTTTCCTATCCGCTGACGGGAAGCGACGGCGACGGTCTCCGCTTCTGCGAGGAGAATGGGATCGACATCGTCCCCTGTAAGGGCTCGCTGGTCCCGATCAATTCCACCGATGCCTGCTGCAAACAGATGCAAGGGCTGACGCTTCGCAACATCCGCTTCACCGTCAAAAAGGACGGCAAGGCCATCTACGACGATTTCGGCGAGATGATGTTCACCCACTTCGGGCTGACCGGGCCTGTGGTGCTGTCCGCCTCCGCACATATGCGTGAGATCGGAAATGCGCGCTATTCCGCCCACATCGACCTGAAGCCGGCATTGGACGAAAAGGCGCTGGATGCCCGCTTGCTGTCGGATTTTGCCAAATTTGCCAACAAGGATTTCTGCAATGCGCTGGACGATCTGCTTCCGCAGAAAATGATCCCCGTTTTTCTTGAAAAAAGCCGTATCGATCCGCGCAAAAAGGTCAATATTATAAGTAAGGATGAAAGAAAGAGGCTGCTGAACCTGTTCAAGGATTTCTCTGTTTCGATCCACTCCTTCCGTCCCATCGACGAGGCCATCATCACCTCGGGCGGTGTGTCGGTCAAGGAGATCGATCCCCGTACGATGGCGTGCAAGAAGATCGGACGCCTTTACCTTGCGGGTGAAATGATCGACGTGGACGGGTACACGGGCGGCTTCAATCTGCAGATCGCGTTCTCCACCGCTTATGCGGCGGCCAAGGCGGTCTCGGAATCGGTCCATGAATAAGTTTTACAAAGTCATCTATACCCTGCTCGCCCCCTTCTTCCGCTTTTTCTACCGCGTGCAGATCCGCGGGCAGGAGAACGAGCCCTCCGAAGGCGGCTTTCTCATCTGCGCCAACCATCTCTCCAACCACGATGTGATCATTTTGGCCGCCTCCCTCCGCCATCAGCTCTGCTTTTTGGCTAAGAAGGAGCTGTTTGCCATCCCCCTGCTCTCGCAGCTGATCCGTGCGTTGGGGGCTTTCCCCATCGACCGCAAGGGCGCGGACGTGGGCGCGATCAAGAAAACCGTCGCCATGCTCCGCGAGGGGCACTGCGTTGCCATGTATCCGCAGGGGACCCGCTTCCCCGGCAAAGATCCGCGGACGACCAAGGTCAAGTCGGGCGTGGGACTGATCGCCACTCGCGCGGAATGCTCCATTCTGCCCGTCTCCATCCAGACGAAGGGGTATAAGATCGTTCCCTTTAAAAAGACTTACATCACCATCGGAAAGCCCATCACGGCCGAGGAGCTTCGGAGCTTTGAAAGCGGCTCTGCGGCATATGAACAGATCAGCAAACTGGTCTTCGGCCGCATTCTCGGTCAAATGAAGGATGATTCGACGCTATGAACATCGAAATCGCACCCTCTGCCGGCTTTTGCTTCGGCGTGGAACGGGCGGTGAAAAACACCTTCTCCGTCATCAACGCCGCGCAAAGCGAAAGAGTCTATACCATCGGCAAGCTGATACACAATCCCGACATCACAAAGCGACTGGAACAGGACGGCGTTGCTGCCATCGAGCCCTCTGCCCTGCCCGGGGTGATCGCAAGCGCCTCCGAAGGCAACCGCGTGACGGTCATCATCCGCGCTCACGGCGTGACCAAAGATGTTTATGCGGCTCTGGAAACCGCTTCCCAGCAGAATCCTTTTCTGTCCTTTTCCGACTGCACCTGTCCCAATGTTAAAAAAATTCACCGCATCGTCGCCGAAAACACCTCGCCTTCTTCCCTGTTGATCATCGTCGGCGATGCCTCTCACCCCGAGGTTATCGGGATCCGCAGCTTCTCACTGGGCGACACCCTCATCGTGAATTCGCCCGAGGAGCTGGAATCTGTGCAAATTCACCAAAACAAAGTGGTCGTTGTTTCGCAAACTACACAAAATTCAAAAAAATGGGAAATTTGCAAAAAATTCATTCAAAAACTATGTACAAATCCATTTATTTTTGATACAATATGTGATGCGACCGAAAAAAGACAGCAGGAGACCGAAAATCTCTCCCGCAGAACCGATGCGATGATCGTGATCGGCGGCAAAAACAGCTCCAATACCCAAAAGCTGTTCGAAATCGCCAAAGGCAATCAGCCGCACAGTTATCTGATCGAGAATGCGGAGGAGTTGGTCGGATCGATGCTGCAAAACATTTCTGTTGTGGGCGTAACTGCCGGAGCTTCGACTCCAGGCAGCGCTATAGAGGAGGTAGTAAACAAAATGGCTGAACTGAATGAAAACATCATCCCCGCTTCCGGCGCGGAAGCAAACAACGAGGAAGCAAGCTTCGCTTCCATGCTGGAGGAATCTCTGAAAACTTTAAATACAGGAGAAATTGTCAAGGGTATCATCTCGTCCGTTACCCCCAACGAGATCCATGTGGACCTCGGGGCTAAAGTGACCGGCATTATCCCGTTCGATGAGATCACCGACAACACGGCTCTCAAGCTGGAAGACAACTTCAAGGTCGGCGAAGAGATCGAAGTCATGGTCACCCGCGTCAGCGATCTTGACGGCGTGGCAACCCTGTCCAAAAAGCGTATCGACAGCATCCGTAACTGGGATAAGATCGTTGAGGCCGAGCAGAGCGGCGAGATCAAGGAAGGCCGCGTTGTTGACGTGGTCAAGGGCGGCGTGATCATGAACATTGAGTCTGTTCGCGTCTTCGTTCCCGCATTCCACACCGGCGTTCCGAAGGACGGCGACCTCTCTTCCCTTCTCGGAACCACCCAGAAGGTCAAGATCTATGAGATCAACGAGCAGAGACGCCGCGCTTATGCATCCATCCGCAAGGCAAACAGCGAAATGCGTCATGCCGCTCAGGAGCAGTTCTGGAGCGAGATCGAAGTCGGCAAGGTCTACACCGGTAAGATCAAGTCCATGATGTCTTACGGCGTGTTTGTCGATCTCGGCGGCGCTGATGGTATGGTACATACCAGCGAGCTGTCTTGGAAGAGAATCAAGAATCCTGCCGAGGTCGTTTCTCTCGGCGAAGAGATCACCGTCACGGTCAAGGCCATCGAGACCGATGAAAAGGGCAAGAAGCGCATCTCCCTCACCCTGAAGACTCCCGAGTCCGATCCCTGGCTGCTCTTCACCGGCAAGTACAGCAAGGGCGACGTTTGCCAGGCCAAGATCGTCAGCATGATGCCCTTCGGCGCTTTCGCTGAGGTCCTTCCCGGCATCGACGGTCTGATCCACATTTCCCAGATCTGCGACAAGAAAATCAATCATCCCTCCGACGTTCTGAAGAAGGACGAGGTTGTGGATGTGAAGATCACCGACATCGACGAAGAGAACCGCAAGATCAGCCTCTCCATCCTCGCTCTCACCAAGGCTGAGGAAGAGACCGAGGCTCCCGCTGAGGAAGCTCCCGTCGAAGAGTAATTTTCCAAAAGCAATACAAAACGGTACGGCTCAAAACCGTACCGTTTTTCTTTCAGCCATGTACGCGCTTCGTACACGATGGACGGGCTTTGACGGGGAGGAGAACGCCGCTTTCGAACGATCCGCCAAACAAAAACGGTCCGCTTTTCCGTGCAGACCGTTTTGCTATTCTTGTTTGAGAGTCGGAGCAATCAAAACTCACGGCGGCGCTCGATGTCGCGCTGAGCCTGCTTTTTCGCCTCGGTCTCGCGCTTGTCATACAGCTTTTTACCGCGGCAGAGCCCCAGCTCCACCTTGACCAGCGAGCCGGACAGATACAGCGACAGCGGCACGATGGTGTACCCCTGCTTCTGCGTGAGCGACTGGAGCTTGATGATCTCCTTCTTGTGCATCAGCAGCTTCTTGTCGCGCAGAGGATCGCGGTTGAAGATGTTTCCTTTTTCATAGGGGCTGATGTGAATGCCCGTGGCAAAGATCTCGCCCTTTTTGAAATCGCAATAGGAATCCTTCAGATTTACTGTCCCCTGCCGCACCGACTTGACCTCGGTGCCGAACAGCTGGATGCCCGCCTCGTATTTATCCTCCACGAAATAATCGTGATAGGCTTTTTTGTTGTTGGCAATGATTTTTTTGTTCATACTCACTCTTTCAAAGCCATGCGGATCGCTTTGTCTTATTCCTCGCAGTACATGGCGATGTACTCTTCCATGCGCTTTTTGATCTCATCGGTGAGATAGACCTTGCCGTCCAGCTCGCGGCCGTGCATATGCTCGATGACATCCTTCACCGTGACGATGGAGTGAACATCGATGCCATACTCGGCCTTGATCTCCTTCTTGGCGGAGATGCCGTTCTGCCCCTTCTCCATGCGGTCCACCGAGATGACCATGTCATTGACCTGCACCTTGGCGGCGGAGAGCAGAATGGGCATGGTTTCGCGGACAGCCTTGCCCGAGGTGATCACGTCCTCCACGATGACGATGCGGCTTCCATCGGTCGGCTTTTCACCGATCAGACTGCCGCCCTCGCCGTGGTCCTTTTCCTCCTTGCGGTTGAAGCAGAAGGACTTGCTGATGCCGTAGCGGTTATACAGAGCGACCGAAGCGGCCGTGGCCAGCGGGATCCCCTTGTAAGCAGGGCCGAAGAGAATGTCATATTCATGCGTGACCGTTTCTTTGATGCACTGGGCATAGAAGCTGCCCAGCTTGGCCATCTGCTCGCCGGTACGGTAGTTGCCGGTGTTGATGAAATAGGGAGATTTGCGTCCGCTCTTGGTGGTGAACTCGCCGAAGCAGAGCACGCCCGAGCGAACCATAAATTCAATAAATTCCTGCTTGTATGCGTCCATGGTCAGAACAATCCTTTCTCTTCGCTTTACTGGAGGATCTCAAACTTGTAGCCAACGCCCCAAACGGTCTTCAGCACCCATTTTTCGCTGACGCCCTCCAGCTTCTCGCGCAAACGCTTGACATGCACATCCACCGTGCGGGAGTCACCCAGATAGTCAAAGCCCCAGACCTTGTCCAGCAGCTGATCGCGGGTGAACACGCGGTTGTAATTGGACGCCAAGAAGTACAGCAGCTCCAGCTCCTTGGGGGGGATGTCCACCGACTTGCCCTTCAGCTTCAGCTCATACTTTCTCAGGCTGATCTCAATGTTGTCAAATTTGATGACTTCCTCGTCGTTCTTGTTGTCGTGTGCGGAATAGCGGCGAAGCACCGCCTTGATGCGGGCGGAAAGCTCCTTCATATCAAAGGGCTTGACCACAAAGTCATCGGCGCCCAGCTCGAGCCCCAGCACCTTGTCAAACACCTCGCCCTTGGCCGTGATCATGATCACAGGCTTGGAGCTGCTCTCGCGGATCTCGCGGCAGACCTGCCAGCCATCCTTCTTCGGAAGCATGATATCGAGCAGAACGAGATCGGGCTCATACATCTTGAAATAGTTGACGCCCTCTGCGCCGTCGTTTGCCATTTTGACCTCATAGCCTTCGCTTTCCAGATACACACGCAGCAGTTCGCATATGTTCTGATCGTCGTCCACGACCAGGATCTTGATACCCATCATAAGAAATCGCCTCCAAATATTAATTTTGTCATTTTTTTAACCATATTCATAGTATCACATTTTGGATCATTTGTCAACCGTTTGGAAAAATTTCTTTCTCCTTCTTGTAATTCTGCCGAAAATATGTATAATAGAAGTGGATCCTGCATCCGTTCATCTTCAAATTTTATGCAAAAAGGGAGTAACATGACCATGATCAAATTTGACCGCTTCCAGAACGGCGCCAAAAAAATCGTCACCTTCAGCTACGATGACGGCAGAGTGTTCGACCGGCGTCTTGTGGACATTTTCAATACATACGGACTCAAAGCGACCTTCCATCTGAATTCCGGCTTCCTGCACCGTGACACCTGCATCGATCCTGCGGAGATCAAAACGCTCTATGCCGGTCATGAGGTGGCCGCTCACGGTAAGATCCACGCCTCGCAGAATATGGTTTCTACGCAGAACATCGTCTATGACGTGCTGGAGGACAAGCGTGCCCTCGAAGAGCTTTGCGGCTATCCCGTCCGCGGCTTCTCCTACCCCAACGGCTACTGCTGTGCCGATTACGGCAAGGTGATGGAAAGCCTCGGCATCGAATACAGCCGCACGATCAACAGCACCGGCAAGTTCGGCCTGCCCTATAATTTCCTGATGTGGAACCCCACCTGCCACCACCGCGACAACGGCGTTGCCAAAGCCACTCAGTTTGTCAAGCAGGTGCCGAACGCCACTCTGTTTTATATGTGGGGCCACAGCTATGAGTTTGATACCAACAACAACTGGGAGGTCATCGAAGAGATCGCCAAGGTGATCTCCGGCCACGACGACTATTGGTATGCCACCAACATCGAGATCGTTGATTACATCAAGGCTCAGCACAATCTGAAGATGACCTATGACAACAAGGTCATTTATAACCCCTCCGCCCGCGAGGTCTGGTTCTCGCTCGACGGGCAGACGCTGTCGGTCAAGGGCGGCGAGACGCTGTATCTGTAACACGAATGGCTGCGGCTTCTTCGGTTGAGACATCTCCGAAACTGTTGATCGGAAAGGAGAGTTCACTATGAAGAAAACCAATCGTCTTTTTCTCTGCACCCTGCTTCTCCCCATTGCGGCGATCGTATTGGAGCTTCTGCCCTTCGGCGTTGTGCTTCACTTCGGTCAGCCCGACGGCGAAAGCCTTCCCTCATATTTTTCTCATTTTGACCTGACGCCCTATGGCTATGCCAACTTCGGTCCTTTTTTAACCGCGCTCCTCAGCTGCCTTTTGCTTGCGGTGATCCTGCTTTCGTTGCTGATCCGAAAGAGGTTTCCCCGCCGCGCGTCTCTGATCCTGTCGGCAATCGGCACATTGACCTCGCTGATGCCGGCAACGTTCGGGCTTCGTTCGCTGACGCCCGTCGGATTGTGCGTAACGGCTCTGATGGCGGCAGAGTTTGTTTTGCTTCTGCTTCAAAAGGAGAAGCAAGCATAAGGGCAGGAGACAGATAAGGGAAAACAAACATTTCGTTTTGCCAAACGTTTTGCATACCAAGTGATTTTCAAAAAATGAAATGGAAACGTTTCCGCTTTGCGGTTTCCGTTTTTGCCGCTCCGTGACAGGCGGGCAACGGGAATCGATTACCCGCGGGTGTTCTTGCGTTGTGGTTTCTCCGCTCCGTGACAGACGGACAGCGGGAATCGATCACCCGCGAGCCTTGCGGCTTTGTGGTTTCTCCGCTCCGTGACAGACGAGCAACGGGAATCGATCACCCGCAAGCGCAACTTCGTTGCGCTGTCGAGAACGCAAGCGTTCTCGCTTTCCGTTTTCGCTGATCCATTGCCTCAAAACAAAAAAATCGTACCCCGCAAAACGGGGTACGATTTTTTTGGGCTTACACCACGAAAATGCAAACATCTGAATTTACGCCATCTGATTCGAATTTAAATGATATATTGCTTGCGCAATATGATATACGGCTTTCGCCGCATGATATACTTGCCTTCGGCAAGCATGATATAATATCCGTTCCTTCATATGCAAAGCATATATCATCCACCGCAGGTGGATATCATACCGAAGGTATATCACCCGTTCCGCAAGGAACGGATATCATTGAAAAACGACAAGTTTCTGTCGAAACTTGTCGTTTTTCATGGAACGAGCAACGGGAATCGATCACCCGCAAGCGCAACTTCGTTGCGCTGTCGAGAACGCAAGCGTTCTCGCTTTCCGTTTTCGCTGATCCATTGCCTCAAAACAAAAAAATCGTACCCCGCAAAACGGGGTACGATTTTTTTGGGCTTACACCACGAAAATGCAAACATCTGAATTTACGCCATCTGATTCGAATTTAAATGATATATTGCTTGCGCAATATGATATACGGCTTTCGCCGCATGATATACTTGCCTTCGGCAAGCATGATATAATATCCGTTCCTTCATATGCGAAGCATATATCATCCACCGCAGGTGGATATCATACCGAAGGTATATCACCCGTTCCGCAAGGAACGGATATCATTGAAAAACGACAAGTTTCTGTCGAAACTTGTCGTTTTTCATGGAGCGAGCAACGGGAATCGAACCCGCAACCTAAGCTTGGGAAGCTTATGTTTTACCACTAAACTATGCTCGCGTTGTCTTTATTATACTCCCACTCTTCCCTTTTGTCAAGGCAATATGAGGAAAGAGCGGGAGTTTTTTTATCGCGTTTTTTTACCTTTTTCGCGCAAAAGCCGAAACATCCACACAGCCGTCGGCAGAAATACAAAGGCTGAAGAAAGCAGAAATGCCATGCCGATCTCAACCTGTCCCGATGCCGCCGTCAAGCAAAACAGAGGCGAGGCATACAGCGGAAGCCACAACAGCCGCTCTCTCAGAAGAGCCGCCGAAAGAGTGAACAAAACACAATTAGGAAGCGCAAGAACAGCACACAGCATCGCCGTTATCAGGCTTTCCGCATCGATCAGCGCACGGATGTATACAAAACCGTTGAGCAAAATCGCCGCCGCAAGCAGGATCAAAGCCGCAATTGCCGATCCCTTTTGACGTTTGGTTTCTTTTCCCGACCGCCAATGAAGCACGAGCGTCAGGTAAAAGGAAAGAGACAGAGTTGCGCACAACAGCGGCGCCGAATAGTGATTTACATAGCCATAGAAGAGAGCACACAAAGGCGGAAGCAGACACAGCACCGCCGAAAAGACGGCAGGGAGCGTGAGCGTCCGCATCCACAGTGCGTACATCACATAAGCAAAGCCGAGGGCAGCAAGGCTTGGAACAAGGGCGGACAGCAAGCGATAATAGAGCGCCGTTTCGCTCCATCCGGTCAGCGGCAGCAGGCAGACAACGGCGCCAAGAAAAGCAAACAGGGCAAACACCGCACCGATCGCCCGTTGAAAGAGGTTACTTTTCATTGACGTTTCGACTGACATAACAATAGATCTCATGCATCAGCAGCATCACCAGCGGAACGGCCAGCAGACCGATCAGAGCATAGCGATTCAGCGGCACGATGCCGAACAGCGCTCCCACGGGGGGGACCAGCGTACACAGCAGAGCAAACAAAATCAGCGAAAGCAAATAAAGCAGATACGCACCGTTCACATTTTTCTTTGCAGCGAAAAGACTGCCGTTTCGCATGGATTCGGCCAGCAGGACCGCCTGCGTTGCCAAAAAGGACAAAAAGACAGCCGAGAGAGCCTGCTCATGACTGACAAAGCCCTGATGCTCCAGCAGTGCGGGCATGGCATACGACAGCACCGCCCACACCACGCCGAACAGCATACGGTGAAGATTCTCTTTGAAAAACAGTGCAAGCCCGCCGGCGCGCTTTCCCGAAAGCTGCAACACATCGCTCTCCGGCTTTTCAAATGCCAGCACCACAATGGCGGCAAAATCCGCGATCAGACCGCAGAAGAGGATCTGAAGCGGCTTCATGATATCGCTTCCCAAAAAGACCGACAGCAGCACGATCACCGTTTTGGCGATCTGGGACACCAACAGATAGCGGAAGGCCTTTTCCATATTAAAGAAGACGTTTTTCGCATTCTCCACCGCCGAAAGCATGGCATTGAAGCCGCCGTTTCCTCTGCGATCGGCGGCCGACACGATCACATCCGAGACAAATTTCATCGTTTCGCTGCCGACGGCTGCGTTTTCCTTGGCCGTTGCCCCCAAAGCAACGCTTCTTGAATCACGGATCTCGCGGCGGTTTTTCTGAGCCGCTCTGGGGACCGTTTTGCCGCGGATAAAGCCCACGTCTGCTTCCTTGAGCAGGATGATTTCGTCCAACTCGCGGCAATAGACCGCCACCTTTTCTCCGCTCTCCTGCAGGTTGCTCAGCAGACGGCGCTTCTGATGCACGTTCAGCCCCATATACAGCCGATACTTTGCCGCATCCGTCAAAAACAGAGCATCCTTCATCTCGCTGATGCCGCGTCCGGTGATCGCCTCGCTCTCGTCCTGCAGAACGCCGAGACTGCGGGCAATGGCCAGACTGTGCGGCTCGGTATCCTCGGTCATGAGAATGACCTTGATGCCTGCCTCGCGGCATTTCTGCACGTTCTTAGCCGCATCGGGCAGGAGCTGCTCGGAAAGAGCCAGAAAGCCCTCGAAGATCATCCCCGTCTGACAGGAGGCCAATCGGCAGAGGTTGTTATAGATCACCTTTTTGGAGGCAACGCCGACGACCTTATACCCCTCCTTGATCATCATAAACGCCGCCACACGGAAGCGCGACATCTGATCGGGCGTCATCAGCGACACGCCGTCGTCGGTATAGCAGTAGGCGCAGGAGGCCAGAATGTCCTCGATCTCACCGCGGACAGCGGTCTCAAAGCCGTCCCCGTGCCTGACCAGCGCCGTATCAAAGCGCGAGGTCTGCGACTTGGGCGCAAAATCGTACAGAGCATACTCCTGTTCCAATGACGGTGTCAGAACGCGGTGCTTTTTGGCTCCCTCAACAATGGCATTCTGCTCGGAACGGTTGGGATTCTTCCCTCCCGACAGACTCTTCGTGCTGTAAGAGGCGGTGGACAGCAGCGCATACCGCATGACACGCCCTGCCTGCTCGTTCATTTCGTCTTGATTGATGCGGTAATTCCGACCGCAGGCGAACACACGGTCTATGTAGATATCGTCCAGCGTCAGCGCGCCTTCGCGGTCAACGAGGAGAGTGGTCACATCCTTCAGCTCCTCCAGCTTGGCGATGTTTTTGATCACCGCGCCGGTGTTAGTCTCCTTTTCGCGCTTCAGTGCACGGAACACGCCGCCGGCAATGAGCAGAAAGGCAAAGGCAGCATACAGCTCGCTCATAGCGGCCACACCCAGCGACAGCGCATTCAGAAAGATATTGATCAGGCCGTGGGACGCATAGCCCGTAGCAAACGACAGCAGGCTGACAGCAAAGATCAGCCCCATCATGGCGAGACTGCTCGCCGCTGAGCACCGCTTGAGAAAGGCGATCACCTTCAGCTTATCGTGGGAAACCACCGACGGATTCTTCTGCAGCTTGGTCACCAGCGTATCGTCACCGACGGCGCAGACAATGGCACGCCCCGTCCCTTTGGTGATGATGGTGGAGGCAAAGAGCATGTTTTTCTGATGGGCAGGCGGCAGGTCGCGGGTATAGCGGAGAAATTCATGATCCTTCTCGGCCGGACGCGCTTCTCCGGTCAGGTTCACCTCAAGCGCAAACAGCCCCTCGGCAGACACCAGACGGGCATCACAGGGCAGAATATCCCCTGCGGAGAGAAGGAGAAGGTCGCCCTCCACCAGCAGCTCGCTCTTCAGCTCATACAGCCTGCCCTCGCGCATGACCTTGGAGGTGGGAAGCGAAAACCGCCCCATATCCTCGAACACGCGCTGGGAACGCACATACAGCGTCAACGACACCGCATAATGAACAAGCAGGATGCCAAAGATCACCGCACTGTCGGTCTTGCGCTCAAAAATCCACGAGATCACCGCGGTGAGGATCAGCAAAATCGACAGAAAATCGATGCCGCTCTGCTTCAGATGCTCCCAAAAGGTGAGATGCGGGATGGGGAAAACCGTGCGCTCTCCGTGACGGCGCAGACGGCGGGCGGCTTCCTTGTTGGTCAGACCGCGGTCGGCATCGGTCCGAAGATTCTCTTCAGTCTGCTTGACGGTCTTGTCATAAAAGCGGTCGCTCACAGGGCATCTCTCCTTTCTTGGTTCATTTATGTCTGTTCTTGTGCGTTTCTTGCGTTTTTATGCGAGAACGATCTTGCCGTCCTCCACAGCCAGACGGATCTGCTTTTTCGGCTCACCGTACGAAGCGATCAGCGCCTCGGCCAGAAGATCCTCGATGTTGGTCTGGATATAGCGCCGCATATTGCGTGCGCCGAACTTGTGGCTGAACGACTGCTCGGCGATCACCTTTTCCACCTCTTCACCGTATTCCAGCGTGATCTCGCGCTCACTCAGCGCCTTTTTCAGATCGTTCATCATGATCGAGGCGATGGCAATGAAATCGCTCTCATCCAGATGGCGGAAGACGATCACCTCGTCGACGCGATTGAGGAACTCGGGACGCAGGAAGGAGGCCAGCGCCTTTTCGGTCTTGTCCTCGTTCTGCTTCTGACCGTCTGCCGAAAAGCCTGCCGTTCCCGACGAGCTTTCCGAGCCGGCGTTGGTGGTCATGATGATGACCGTGTTTTCAAAATTGACCTGTCTGCCCTGCGCGTCGGTCACAAGACCGTCGTCAAGGATCTGCAGGAGAATGTTCAGCACATCGGGATGCGCCTTTTCGATCTCGTCAAACAGTACCACCGAATAGGGCTTGCGGCGGATCTTCTCGGTCAGCTGTCCGGCCTCGTCGTAGCCCACGTATCCGGGAGGGGCGCCGATGATGCGGGAGACAGCATGCTTTTCCATGAACTCAGACATATCCAGACGGATCAGCGTTTCGGGCGAATCAAACAGATCGGCGGCCAGCGTTTTGACCAGCTCGGTCTTGCCCACGCCTGTGGGGCCGGCAAAGATGAAGGAGACCGGCTTTCTCTTGTAAGCGATGCCGGCGCGGTTGCGCTTGATGGCGCGGGTGACCGCCTCCACCGCCTTATCCTGACCGATGATGCGGCTCTTCAAACGCTTTTCCAGTCCGTCGATGCGCTCATATTCATGCTGTGTGATGCTGCTGGCGGGCACACCCGTCCAGATCTCGATGACCTCGGCCAGCGTGTCCACATCCAGACAGATCTGATCGCGCAGAGCCGACAGACGGTTGAAGGCATCCAGCTTCTGCAGCTCCTGCGACTTCAGCTCGGCCAGACGGGCATACTCGCTCTCAGAGGTTTCACCGCCGTTTTCGATCTTGGTCTGCAGCTCGTCCTTCTCAGCCTTCACAGCCTCCATCTGCTTTTCCATCTCGTACAGCTCCTCGATCACGGGAGAGGACAGCGCCAGATGGCTGGATGCCTCATCCAACAGGTCGATGGCCTTGTCGGGCAGGAAACGGTCGGTGATGTAGCGCTCGGAAAGCGTGACGATGCGGCGGATGGTCTCATCGGGAATGCGGATGCCGTGGAACTGCTCGTAATAGCCCTTGATGCCGCGCAGGATCTCAATGGAATCGTCAACGGAGGATTCCTCGATGATAATCGGCTGGAAGCGGCGCTCCAAAGCCGAATCCTTTTCGATGTACTTGCGGTATTCCTTCAGCGTGGTCGCACCGATAACCTGGATCTCGCCGCGGGACAGGGCCGGCTTGAGGATGTTGGCGGCATTCATGCTGCCCTCCGCTTCGCCTGCACCCACGATGCTGTGCACCTCGTCGATGACCAGAATGATGTTCCCGAGGGCTTTGACCTCCTCGATCAGTCCCTTGATGCGCGATTCAAACTGACCGCGGAACTGCGTCCCGGCCACCAGTGCGGTCAGGTCCACCAGATGGACCTCCTTGTTTTTCAGCTTATAGGGCACATCGCCCTTGACGATCTTCTGCGCCAGCGCCTCGGCAATGGCCGTTTTGCCCACACCGGGCTCACCGATGAGGCAGGGGTTGTTCTTCTGACGGCGGCAGAGGATCTGGATCATGCGCGACAGCTCCTTGTTGCGTCCGATGATGGCATCCAGCTTTCCTTCTGCGGCGCGCTTGGTCAGATCCAGACAGTACTGATCCAAAAATTTCTTCTTCGGAGCGGCATTCTTTCCGCCCTTGGCCTGCGCATTTCCGCCCGCCTGCTGTCCGTTGGCGCCGTTTTTCTGCTGAAAAGCGGGATTGACGGGGATACCGCCGAAGGGCAGATTGCCGAACAGACGCTTGAAATCGATGGCGGGGGCACGGCTGTCAGGATCATCGGGCGAGGCCTCACTGTTCTGAACCAGCCCCTCCATCTCGGAATCCAGCTGATCCAGATCCTCCTCGGACAGGCCCATATTCCGAATAATATCGTCTACGGGCTTGATGCCCAATTCTCTTGCACAGCGGATGCAAATGCCCTCGTTTACGGTTTTATCCTGCTCGATTCTGGTGATATACACCACGGCAGGTCTTTTATGACATCTCGCACAAAGTTCCATTTTTAGTTAACCATTCCTTTCCTTGGGGTGAGAGAAGCGTGTGTGCCAAGCTCACGGAAGCGGCACGGGGGTTGATTGAATGTATCCGAACATCATATGATGATTGTATTTATCCGAACATCATATAAAATAGGTTGTGTTCACACAGATAGCGGAAGACAAAGGTCTGCGAGGCCAATCCTGCGGGAAAGACCGTCGGCTGCAGCGTGTACAAAAACGGAAGCGCCGCATGAAGAATAAAGGAAAGCACCTGCACATACAGCAATCCGACCACGCCGCCCAGCAGAAGCCCCAGCATTTTGTTGAGCGTCCGCAGGATGGGCAGCTTGAAGATCAGATTGAGGATCAGCTTGGCAATGCCGAGTGCCAGCAATACGACGATAAACACCGTTAAAAAGGCCAGGATGTTGGACAAGATCTGTGCGGTGGGCTGAGCAACAAATTCCGCGATCGATCGGCGAATCTGCTCATCGGCCGCCGAAACGCCCTCGGTGTACGTCTGCTCAAAAAGGGCGGCATTGATGCCGATCTTATCAAAAAAGTCGATCAATGCCTGCGGCAGGCTTCCGATCAGCTCCGAAAGCGTGGTTCCATCGGCCGCCGATGCCGACAGACTGGTTTCATAGGATTCGGCAATGGCTTGATGGAAAAAGATCCGATAATAGTAGTCGCCAAGCGGACCGGACATCCAATATCCCAAAATAACGGCAGCGAAAAAGCCGAGAAGGTTGATCACCGAATCGATCAGTCCCTTTTTGTATCCGGTGATCAGACAGGCGGCAAGGATCACAACAAGGATCAGGTCAATCGCTATGGCCATATCCACTCTCTTTCTTCCCGAATCAGGCGTCGGGCTCGTCTTTCATAAACACGGTGGCACTGTTTTTATAGCAGACAAAAAAGGATTTGGCATTGATCCGCACCAGATCAATGGCATTGCGCTCGACCGCATAGCTCTGTGTCTGCCAGAACGAGGAAGCATCGGCAAAGATCACGCGGCTGCCGATCAGCACATACACGCCCTCTTCGGCGGAGATCATTTTCACAACGCTTCCCTTCTCGGTCATCTGATGAATGACATTTCCCTTGCCGTCATACACCGCAATGAGCGCGGTGCTGTCCACCAGATTCTGGTTGTAAGCGATGACGGTGCGGTCAGCGCCGTAGGCAACGGTGATCGGGACGCGTCCGTTGTAGGAGGCCGAGCCCACCTGCACGCCGTTTTCGTCATAGAAGAGCGCATAGGAATCGAACAGCACCGTATACGCACCGTTCTCGCGGAAGCAGACCTCCAGCGGCATGCAGTCGCGGGCGGAATACACCGCCTTCTCCTCGGTGGAATCAAACGAGCAGCTTGCCAGCTCGCTGACAAATTCGCCGCCCTCGGCATACGTGGAGAGCAGAAGCACCTGCTTGCTCTCGCTGTCCATATCCACATCGATGATATATTTATCCTTATAAATCGAGGTTATGCGGTCAAAGGAAGAATTGTACACATAAACGGCTGAGCGGTATTCGGCGGTACGGGTGACGATGGCATAATAGCCGTCATCGGTGAGGCAGGCGTTGGTGATCGGATAGGGGAAGGACTCGGTGTAAAGCTGTCCGAAGTTGTTGTACACCGTATAGGAGAACTCGCTGAGTCCGTACAAAAGCAGGTACTTTGTCCCAGCCAGCATGACCGGATTGGCATAGGCGGCATCGGCGCTGAAGGTCTTGCTGCCCGCCACGCTGTACAGATCCAGCCCCGTCGCATCGGAAACGGCAAAGTCGCCCTTATACATCTGGAAATCCGCGTTTTCCGCATCGTCAAAGGCGATACGGGAATAGCCGTCGGCATCGTAGGTACGGGTGAACTCGATGTCCTTGAGCAGATAGCGGAAGTTTTCAATGGTGATCTCATGGCGGAAGATCGTCACCATCGCCAGCAGATAGACAACAAAGATCAGCAGTACCGTGAATTTCACCGCACGGTAATGCTTGCTTTTGACGATATAAAAGGGGTTCTCCACCGGTCGGTACCGGTCGATCCGGATGTCCTCGCGGTCATTCAGATCGGGGGGATTGGTCTTATTCATCATCTTGATATCGTACCTTGTTCAAATAAAGTCCGCAGGCGGGGGCGGTAAAGCCCATGCGGCTTCTTTCACGAGAGGCGATGCGCGCCGGCAATTCGTCAAGCGGAATGCGTCCTGTGCTGACATCGATCAGTGTGCCGACGATGATGCGCACCATGTTGTACAGAAAACCGTCGGCGGCGATGGCGATGGTGATCTCCTCGCCTATTCTTTTCACCCGCAGGTATTTCACATCCCGCACGCAATCGGTCACATCCGAACCCTGCGCCATGCAGGCAGTGAAATCCTTTTTGCCAACAAAGGCCTGCGCTGCTTTCTGCATCGTCTCCTCATCCAGACGCTTCGGATAGAGATACACCAGCCCCGCCGCAAACGGATCGCGGACGGAGGAATTGCGGATGCGGTATACATACTCCTTTTCGATCACGTCATAACGGGGATGGAAGGAGTCAGGCACCTGCCTTGCCTTCAGAACGGCAATGTCATCGGTCAGAAAGGGATTGACGGCCTGCGGCCACTTATCCAACGGAACGGCGTTGGCCTGCTCATCGGTTGACACCGTACAGCAGAACATACGGGCATGCACGCCCGCATCGGTACGGGAACAGCCGGTCAGCGGATATCGCCTGCCCAGCATCTTTTCCAGAGCCTGCTGCAGAACGGCCTGCACGCTCAGCGCATTGTTCTGCACCTGCCAGCCACAGTACCGCGTTCCGATGTAGGAAACGGTCAATAACACATTCACTTATATCGCTCCAAACGGCAAAAGAATATTGGTCAGCACCAGCAACGCGCCGAAGGCAATGACGCACAAAGCAAAGAGAAAGTCCTCCTTGTGAAAGCGAAGCTCGGTCATTTTCGTCCGTCCCTCGCCTCCGCGGTAGCAGCGGCATTCCATGGCGGTGGCCAGATCATCGGCGCGGCGGAAGGCCGAAACAAACAGCGGAATGAACACGGGGATCAGCGCCTTGGCGCGGTCGGTCAGCGAGCCTCCGGCAAAGTCGGCACCGCGGGCCTTCTGCGCGTTCATGATCTTGTCCGTCTCCTCCACCAGCGTGGGAATGAAGCGGAGGGCGATGGTCATCATCATGGCAAATTCATGCACCGGCACGCCGATCCTCTTCAGAGGGGAGAGCAGCGGCTCGATGCCGTCGGTGAGCATGATGGGGGAGGTGGTGTAGGTCAGCAGGATGCTGGTTCCCACCAGAAGCGACACGATGCGGATGACCATATACACCATGCGCAGGATGCTTTCCTGATAGATATGGATGAAATAAAAATCCACCAGCAGCCGCTCGCCCTTGGTCCAGAACAGGTTGATCACCGCCGTGAAAACGACGATGAGCAAAATGGGCTTCATGCCGCGCAGGATGGTTTTCAGCGGGATTTGGGAGACGGCCGCCAACACGGCCACAAAGACCACCAAAAGCCCGTAGGAAGCGGCGCTCTTGGCCAGAAACACCGCTACGATGAACACCACCGAAAGCAGGATCTTCATCCGCGGATCCAGACGGTGGAGAAGAGAGTCACCCGGAAAGAATTGTCCGAGCGTAATGTCCTTTATCATGGATTGTTCCTTCTGCTGCAACTGTTGTAATATCGTTTGAGTTCTTCACGCGCCTGCTCGACGGTGAAGATTTTGGGATTGACGTCCAGTCCCTTTTCGCGCAGGGCGATCATGAATTTGGTGATCTGCGGGATCGAAAGCCCCACCTTTTCCAAAGCGCGTGCATCGGAGAAGACCTCCTCACAGCTTCCGCACCGATGGACCTGTCCGCAATTCATCACCACAAGATCATCGCAATACACCGCCATATCCTCCATACTGTGGCTGACGATGATGACCGTGCTCTTTTTTTGCCGCTGGTAGGACCAGATGCGCCCCAAAATCTCTTCCCTGCCCATGGGATCCAGCCCCGCGGCAGGCTCATCGAGGATCAGCACCTCGGGCTCCATGGCGATCACGCCGGCGATGGCAACGCGCCGCTTCTGTCCGCCCGACAGGTCGAAGGGCGAGGCATCCAGCATTTCTTCCTCGATGCCGCAGAAGGCGGCCGCCTCCTTCACACGGCGGTCGATCTCCTCCTTCGGAAGCTTCATGTTGGTCGGTCCGAAGGCGATGTCCTTGCGAACCGTCTCCTCAAACAGCTGATATTCGGGATACTGGAAGACCAGACCGATGCGGAAGCGTACCTTACTGATCTCTTTAGGCTTTTCCCAGATATCAGCGCCGTCGAGCAGGATGCGTCCGCTCTCAGGCTTGTGAATGCCGTTGAGAAGCTGGACCAGCGTGCTCTTGCCCGAGCCGGTATGACCGATCAGACCCGTGATCCTCCCCTCGCCGAAGGTCAGATTCACATTGTGAAGAGCGGTCTTTTCAAAGGGCGTTCCGCGCCCATAGGTATACGTTATGTTTTCTAAGCTCAGCTTGGCCATGGATCATCGACCGCCTTTCAAAAGCGCTTCAAACGCATCCGCACCCTCGCACTCGTCCAAAACGCCGTTTGGCAGAGGCAGTCCGTCGTTCTTCAGCTCGTAAAACAGCTCGGTCACCTGCGGCACATCCAGACCGACGCTTCGCAGCTTCTCCACCTGCGTGAAGACCTGCCGCGGCGTTCCGTCCAGAGCGATCACGCCGTCGTCGATGACCACCACACGGTCGGCGAGAACCGCCTCGTTCATGTTGTGGGTGATGTGAATGACCGTGATGCCCTTCTCCTCATTCAGCTTCCGGATGGTCCGCATCACGTCGTCCCGTCCGATCGGATCCAGCATCGCCGTGGATTCATCGAACACGATGCAGTCAGGCAGCATGGCGATCACACCTGCGATGGCGATGCGCTGCTTCTGTCCGCCCGACAGCTGATGAGGCGAATGCTTCTTGAACGCGGTCATGCCCACCGTTTCCAGTGCTTCGTCCACACGTTTCCGAATCTCGCCCGGCTCAACGCCCAGATTCTCGGGGCCGAAGGCAATGTCCTCCTCCACCACCGTTGCCACCAGCTGGTTGTCGGGATTCTGGAAGACCATGCCGATCTTGCGGCGGATGGCGAGCACATCCTCCTCGGTGAACTGCTCGGAGGTGACCTCGATGCCGTCGATCCACAGCCTGCCCGAAGCTGGCGTGAGGATCAGATTGAACAGCTTGGCCAGCGTGCTCTTGCCCGAGCCGTTGTGCCCGAGAATGGCCACAAAGCTTCCCTTGTCGATCTGAAGATCGATGTCTCGTAACACCTCCACCGACCGATCGTCATTGGTGTAGGAAAAGGACAGATTTTCGCATTTGATAAAAGGCGTTTTCATGTATGTTCCTTACTTACTTGCTTCCTTGATGTAATAAGCGGACGAGCCGCAGGGGAGGCAGGCGTCGCGGCTTGTGACGGGCAGGCAAAGCTCGTCGCACTCCACTCGTCCGCCGTATTTGGCCTTGACGGTGTTGTTCAGCAGATACCCCATTGCCGAGGGAGAGAGCCCGGTCGTGTAGGAATTGACCAGCACGAACAGCGGCTCATCGCTCAGCACCTGCGACACAAGCGAAATAAACTCGCTGATCGACTCCTCCAGCTTCCACACCTCGCCGTTGGGACCTCGCCCGTACGAGGGCGGATCGAGAATCACAGCCTCATACTTGTGTCCGCGGCGGATCTCTCTTTCGATGAATTTTTTGCAGTCATCGACAATGTATCGGATGGGGGCATCCTTCAGCCCCGACAGCTCGGCATTGGTTTTCGCATGGGCGACCATACCCTTGGACGCATCCACATGACAGACCGATGCACCTGCCTTGGCCGCAGCCACCGTCGCGCCGCCCGTATAGGCAAAGAGGTTGAGCAGATTGATCTTCCGCCCCGATTTTCGGATCAGCTCGCCGGTTTTCTCCCAATTGAAGGCCTGCTCGGGGAAAAGCCCCGTATGCTTGAAGCCCATGGGCTTGATGTGAAAGGTGAGATCCAGCGGCTCATAGCGGATGTTCCAGCTTTCGGGCAGTGCGTTTTCCTGCCAGGCTCCGCCGCCCTGCCGCGAACGGAGGTAGCGCGCATCCGATCTTTTCCAGTTTGATCCGCGATCTCCTTTCCAGATGACCTGCGGATCGGGGCGCACCAGACGGTACTTTCCCCATTTTTCCAGCCGTTCTCCGCCCTCGGCATCGATCAGCTCATAATCCTTCCAGTTTTTTGCAATCCACATAATGTTTGATGATTCCCTTTCCTGCAAGAGGCGTCAGATCTTGCGCTCGATGACGGCTTTGATCGATTCGGCCAATGTCTTCAGTTCGTCCTCGTTTTGTCCCTCCAGCATGATGCGGACCAGCGCCTCGGTGCCCGACGGGCGAAGCAGGACGCGTCCGTATGCGCCGAGAACGGCCTCCGCTTCCTCCACAGCCTGCTTCACATCGGCATCGGCGGACAGCGTTTTCTTGATCTCGTTGGGAACGCGGACATTGATCATCACCTGCGGAAGCGTCTGCATGCAGGCGAACAGCTCAGAGGCCTTGACTTCGGGGTGGGCGTTGAGGATGCCCAGCACCACGGCCGCCGTCAGCTGACCGTCGCCGGTGGTGGCAAAGTCGGTGAGAATGATGTGTCCCGACTGCTCGCCTCCCAGGTTGTAACCGCCTGCCAGCATTTCCTCCAGCACATAGCGGTCGCCCACACCCGTGATCTTCACGTTCAGTCCCTTTTCTTTTGCCATCATGTGGAAGCCCATGTTGGACATGCAGGTGACCACCGCCGTGTTGTCCTTCAGCCTTCCCTTGGCGGCCATATCGTTGGCTATCAGCGCAATGATGCGGTCGCCGTCTACGGTGCTGCCGTTTTCGTCCACCGCCAGACAGCGGTCGGCATCGCCGTCGAAGGCAAAGCCCATATCACACCCCTGCTCTCTGACAAAGGCGGACAGGTGTTCCAAGTGCGTAGAGCCGCAGCCGTCGTTGATGTTCGTGCCATCGTATTCGCACGAAAGGAAGAGGGGCTGGAAACCATACATATCCGAAGCTTCAAAAATCTCTCTTGCCGTGGCAGACGCAGAGCCGCAGGCAAGGTCAAAGGCGATTTTGCGCTTCTTCTGTCCGTCAGACGGTGTTTTCCCCTCGGCCAGCACCGCCTTGATGCTGTTGATGTAGCTTTTTTTCATATCGTGCGAGAAGAACACTCTTCCCACCGCGCTTTCCACAGCGGGCGGAAGCTCTCTTTCCTCAAAGAGAATCTCCTCGATCTTGTTTTCAATCTCGTCGGAGAGCTTATAGCCCTCGCCGTTAAAGAATTTGATGCCGTTATGTTCGTAAGGGTTGTGCGAAGCGGAGATCATCACGCCCATATCCGCGCCGTAGGCCTTGATCAGGCAGGGGACAGCGGGGGTGGGGACAACGCCCGCCACATACACATCGCATCCTGCGGCCGTCAGACCGGCGGCGATGGCACACTCAAACATATCGCCCGAGATACGGGTGTCCTTCCCGATGATGATCTTCTTTTTGCCGCCCTTGCCGTCCACGCCGGCCAGCACCTCCGCGGCGATGTATCCCAGACGGTATGCCAGATCCGCCGTCAGCTCCCTGCCGGCCACGCCGCGCACGCCGTCGGTTCCAAACAGTTTACCCATGTCCTTCCATATCTCCTTTATCGGTCATTATTCTTCGCTCTCGTGGTCTTCCAGTGACACCTGCCCTATGCTTTCGCCGCGATAGGGGATGCCCAGATGCTCATACGCTTTTACGGTCGCACAGCGGCCGCGGGGGGTACGGTTCAGGTAGCCGATCTGCATCAGATAGGGCTCGTATACGTCCTCGATCGAAATGGCCTCTTCGCCGATGGTGGCTGCCAGCGTTTCCAGTCCCACCGGACCGCCCCCGTAATTCTCGATGATGGTGCGGAGCATACGGCGGTCGATGTTGTCCAGCCCCAAACGGTCGATCTCCAGCTTCTCCAGCGCATAGCAGGCGATATCGCGGTCGATCTTACCGCTTCCCGCCACCTGCGCAAAATCGCGCACGCGCTTGAGCAGACGGTTGGCAATTCGCGGCGTACCGCGGGAACGGGAGGCAATCTCCACAGCCCCCTCGTCATCGATCTCAATGCCCAGCTTGCCGGCGTTCCGCATGATGATCTGCTTCAGCTCCTCCACGGTATACAGCTCCAGCTTCAGCAGCACACCGAAGCGGTCGCGCAGAGGCTTGGTCAGCTGTCCGGCACGGGTGGTGGCGCCCACCAGCGTAAACTTCTTCAGCGGCATATGGATGCTGCGTGCCATCGGTCCCTTGCCGATGATGATATCCAGCGCAAAATCCTCCAGCGCGGGGTACAAAATCTCCTCCACAGACCGCTGGAGACGGTGGATCTCATCGACAAAAAGAATGTCGTTCTCCGACAGATTGGAGAGGATCGCCGCCAGATCGCCCTGCTTTTCGATGGCAGGCCCCGAGGTGGAATGGATGTTAACGCCCATTTCGTTGGCGATGATGGTGGCCAATGTGGTTTTACCCAGACCGGGAGGGCCGTATAACAGCACATGATCCAGCACGTCTCCGCGCATTTTCGCCGCATCGATATAAACCTTCAGGTTTTCCTTGGCCCGCTCCTGTCCCACGTATTCTTCCAGCGTGCGGGGGCGGAGCGAGTTTTCGTTGACCGCGTCCTCCTCGGTGTATTCCGAGCCGACGATGCGGTTTTCAAAATCAAATTCGTCTCTGTCCATGTTCTATCCTCTCACCGCATCAGACGCTTCAGCGCCTCGCGGATGATCTCCTCCACTTCCATTCCGTCGGTGTCGATCTTTTTCAGAACCGCCTCGGCCTCAGCCCGCTTGTAACCCAGCACCAGCAGTGCATCTCTGGCCTCCGACGTGTTCTGCGGCGACGGTGCCGCCTGCACGAGCCCGCCTTCGTCATCGGAGGGCAGGATCGTTTTGCCGATCTTATCCTTCAGCTCCAAAATCACGCGGGATGCGGTCTTGCCTCCCACGCCCTGCGCACGGGAAATGGACTTGGCATCGCCGCTTGTGACCGCCAGCGCCAGCTGTCCCGGCGTCAGCACCGATAAGATCGCCAGCGCCGCCTTCGGACCGATGCCCGAAACACCGATCAGAAGCTTGAAGGCATCCAGCTCCTCCTCGGTGAAAAAGCCGAACAGCTCCAGCGCATCCTCGCGCACCGACAGATGGGTGAACAGGCAGACCTTTTCGCCGTAATGGATCAGATGGGAAAGCGTGTTGGTACTGACCGAGAGCTTGAAGCCCACGCCGCCGCAATCGACGACGGCAAACGACTCGGTGGTCGTCATCAGAATCCCGTTGATTGAATAAAACATTTATCGGCTCATCCTTTTCAAATATTGTTCGATCTGCGAGCCGCCGCTGTGTGCGCGGCAGACCGCGATGGCCAAAGCATCGGCCGTATCGTCGGGCTTCGGCGGCTCCTTCAGGTTGAGAAGCGAGGTCACCATGGAGATCACCTGTTTTTTCTCGGCGCGGCCGTATCCGACAACCGCCTGCTTCACCTGCAGGGGCGTGTATTCGTAAATGTTCAGCCCGTTCATCTTCGCGCAAAGCAGGATCACACCCCGCGCCTCCGCAACGCTGATGACGGTCTTCTGGTTGTTGTGGAAGAAAAGCTCCTCCACCGCGATGTCCTCGGGGCGGTACATTTTGATCAGATCGTCCAGCTGATGATAGATCGACTGCAGGCGGTCGGGAATTTCGGTGTGGGCAGGCGTGGTGATGGAGCCGTACGCCAGCGTGGTGAAACGCCCTGCCTTGTATTCCAAAACACCGTAGCCGACAATAGCAAGCCCCGGATCGATGCCGATGATCCTCATAATTACCCCCGAATATATATTTTATAGATAATTATATCATACATTCCGCTTCTTGTCAAAACATTTTTCTTACAATCCGCCCTTTCCTGTTGACCTTTTCACAAAGAAGTGATATAATTTACAAACAAGCCATATTTCAAATCAAATTCAAGCATCCCGGAGGTCATAACATGAACATACTTCTCACGGGCGGTGCCGGCTACATCGGCTCGCATACCGCCGTTGAATTGCTTGCCAAAGGGCATTCGGTCGTCATCGCCGACAATCTGTCCAACAGCCATCCTGCCGTCATTGACCGCATTGAGACCATCACAGGCAAGCGTCCTCTCTTTTTTGAGGCCGACATCGCCGACAAAAAGCAGACCGAGGCAATCTTCTCCGCCTGTGCCGAACATCAGCCCATTGACGCGGTCATTCACTTTGCCGGCTACAAGGCGGTGGGCGAATCGGTGGCAAAGCCTGAGATCTACTACCGCAACAACATCGACTCCACGCTGACGCTGCTCGAGACCATGCAGACCTTCGGGGTAAACAAGCTCATTTTCAGCTCCTCCGCCACGGTCTACGGCACCGAAGCCGAGGCTCCCTACACCGAGCAATCCCCCACCGGCAACTGCTCCAATCCCTACGGCTGGACGAAGTTTATGATCGAAAAGATCCTTGGCGGCGTGGCACTTGCCCATCCCGAAATGTCCGTTGTTCTGCTTCGCTATTTCAATCCTGTCGGCGCCCACGAAAGCGGTCTGATCGGCGAGGATCCCGACGGCATCCCCAACAATCTCTTCCCCTATATTTCCCAAGTCGCCATCGGCCGCCGCGAGAAGCTGAGCGTGTTCGGCAACGACTACCCCACTCCCGACGGCACCGGCGTCCGCGACTACATCCATGTGACCGATCTGGCCAAGGGGCACGTCTGCGCGCTGGATTACGCATGCCTGCACACGGGCGTTGAGGTGTTCAATCTCGGAAGCGGCAAGGGCTCCAGCGTGCTGGACATCGTCCGCGCTTATGAATCGGCCAGCGGACGCAAGATCCCGTATGTGATCGCGCCCCGCCGCGCGGGAGATCTGGCGGTCAGCTATGCCGATCCGTCCAAGGCCAAGCGTCTTTTGGGCTGGCAGACCGAAAAGAGCCTGTCCGATATGTGCAAGGACTCCTGGAAGTGGCAGAGCCAAAACCCCAACGGATATCGCTCAAGCGACGAATAACGGAAGAATACGGCTGATGGTACAACCAAAAGGCGGGAGATGAGCTCTCGCCTTTTTTCAGCCAACAACAGCAAAAGAGCTGTCGAAAGCGATCGGCAGCTCTTTTTGTTGTCTATCTGTTTGTTTTGTGCTTTGGTCCGTTTGTGTTATTTTGCGCCCTGAAAGCCGCTGAAGCCCTTGGTCTCCAACAGCGCCTTCGTTGCCTCGGCATTGGTGGTACGCACGACCACAAACGCACCCTCTTCATAGTGAGAGAGGAAGGGGTACACATACTCAACCGCGATCTTCGCATCGGCCAGCACGCGCAGGACGGCAGAAAGACCGCCGGGTCTGTCCTCGATTCTTGCCACCACCACATCGGTCAACGAAACGGTGAAGCCGTTTTTCTTCAGCAGCTTGGCAACGCTTTCCGGATCGTCCACCACAATGCGGAGAATGCCGTAATCGGTGGTGTCTGTGATGGAGAGGGCGTGAAGATTGACACCGTTTTCACCCAGAAAATCGGTGATCTCGACCAGACGTCCCAGTTCGTTTTCAATGAAAATTGCAATCTGTTTCAAAATCATATCGTTCACATTCCTTTCAAGAATAAAAATGCTGCAAAAGCCTGCCGTCAGATAGCGGCGCCGATCTCAAAGGCCTTCATGTTGACCTCAAGGAACTTGGAAGGCACCGAATTTTTGACTGCCTCGCGCATGATATCCAGATCAAAGCCGGTGAAGTGTGCGAGCATGCCGATCAGAACGACATTGACAGCCTTTTCGCTTCCCGCCTCCTTGGCGAGAGCAAGAGCATCGCACTCGATCACACGGACATCCTTCGCCTTAATGCCCTCCAGAACCGTTTCGGGATAGGTGGCCTGCCCGGTGATGACCGGCATGGGATTGATCTGCTGAGAATTGGTGATGATGATGCCGCCTTTTTTCAGGAAGGGCAGCCAGCGGGCCGCCTCCAGCTTTTCAAAGGACAGGATGATGTCTGCCTCGCCCTTGTTGATGATAGGGGAGGCCACGTCATCGCCGTAGCGAACATAGGTCACCACCGATCCGCCTCTCTGGCTCATGCCGTGGACCTCGGACACCTTGACATCCTTGCCCTGAGACAGGACCGCATTGCCGAGAATTTTACTGGCGAGAAGCGAACCCTGTCCGCCCACGCCGACGATCATAATGCTTTTTTCCGTCATGGTTCCTTCCCTCCTCAGATCAGTGCGCCGAGACGGCACATATGCTTGCACAGACCGCATCCGACGCAGAGCGTCTGGTCAACGACGGCCTTTTTGTTCACCACGCTGATGCAGGGGCAGCCGATTTTCATGCAGGCGGCACAGCCCACGCATTTGTTGACATCCACCGTTCTCGCAGGCAGCCTCTTCACGCTCTTGAGAAGCGCGCAGGGCTTGCGGGCAATGATCACAGAGGGGGCTTCCTTGGCAAGCTCCTCACGGAGGATCTGTTCGCCCTCGATCAGATTGTCGGGATCGATCACGCGGAGATTCTCCTTGGCGATACCCGCCGCCAGCACGATATCCTCAATGCAGATATCATGGAATTCCTCGCCCTTCAGCGTCATACCCGAGGTGGGGTTCTGCTGATGGCCGGTCATACCGGTGATGCGGTTGTCGAGAATGACCACTGTGGAAATGCCCTTGTTGTAGGTGGTGTTCACAAGTCCGGTCATGCCGGAATGGAAGAAGGTGGAGTCGCCGATGACGGCAACACTCTTTTTAGCATAGTCGGGACGGATCTTATTGAAGCCGTGCAGCGCGGAAATGGATGCGCCCATGCAAAGCGTGGTATCCATCGCGCCCAAAGGCGGCAGTGCGCCCAGCGTATAGCAGCCGATGTCGCCGCTGACATACAGCCCCATCTTTTTAAACAGGTAGAACATGCCTCTGTGAGGACAGCCGGGGCAAAGCACGGGAGGACGGCCGGGAATCGGCGTTTCATCGGAAACGAACTCGGTCTTTTCGCCCAGCAGCTTGTCGCGCAGAAGCTCCTGCGAATATTCATCGCACAAAGGCAACAGCTCCTTGCCGATGCACTGGATGCCGATCTTCTTGCAATGCGTTTCGATGATATCGTCCAGCTCTTCGATCACATACACCGTTTCAAAACGGGAGGCAAAGGCCTTCAGCGCCTCTGTGGGCATGGGATTGAGCAGACCGAGCTTGAAATACGATGCCTTCTCGCCGAAGACCTCTCTGGCATAGTTGAAGGAGGGGCCTGCGGTGATGATACCGATCTTGCTTCCCTCATTCTCAACGATACGGTTGAAGGGGCAGGACTCGGCATATGTACGCATCTCATCGAAGCGGGCCTCCAGCACCACATGGCGTCCCTTGGCATTGGCGGGCATCATCACGCGCTTGGAGGGATCCTTGTTGTAATCCACCAGCTCCTTCTCCAAGCGCTCGGAGGTATCGACAATGCTGCGCGAGTGGGAGATGCGGGTGTTCAGACGAAGCAGAACGGGGGTATCAAACCGTTCGGAGAAATCATACGCCATCTTGGTGAAAGCGAGACATTCCGCCGAATCCGAGGGCTCCAGACAGGGGAGCTTGGCGGCAATGGCATAGTGACGGGAGTCCTGCTCATTCTGGGAGGAGAACATGCCCGGATCATCGGCCACACCGATCAGAAGACCGCCGCCCACGCCGATATAGCTGCCGATAAAGAAAGGATCGGCCGCCACATTCAAACCGACGTGCTTCATCGCGCAGAAGGCGCGTCCGCCGGCAATGGAAGCGCCGATGGCAACCTCCATGGCCACCTTTTCGTTGGGCGCCCACTCGGCATAGATCTCTTCGTATCCCGCCGCAAATTCAGTGATCTCGGTGCTGGGCGTTCCCGGATAGCTGGAAACGAGCCTGACACCGGCCTCGTATAATCCACGGGCAACCGCTTCGTTGCCCAACATGATTTTCTTCATTGTTTTGCGATTCCTTTCATCAAAAGTACAGATGAGCTTTTGAAATTGTACCACCTTTTCAAGCCCTTGTCAATCGTTTTCCGTCTCTTTTCGCTTCTTTTCACTCTTTACTTGACAAAATCGAAAACAAAACCGTAAATATCAACGGTCTTGCCGTCGCAGGCGCCCTTCTCCTCCAGAGCGGCAATCACGCCGCGCTCACGCAGCAGGCGGTGGAAATAAAGCAGTGCGTCATAGCTGTCAAAGTTGACCGACTTGACCATGCGCTTCAGCCACTCGCTCTCCACATAGAAGGTGTCGTTCTCGCGGCGGACGGTCAGCGTGTCCTCACGCAGCGTTTCCACATACTGATAATCGGCCTCAAAGCGCGTCGGCAGAGGCAGAACCGACAGACGGCTGGCCACCATCGCCACCAGCTCGCGCACATTCTTGCCCGTATAAGCGGACATCTCGATAAAGCCGTAGCCATGCTCCTCAGCATAGGCGCGGATGGCCGAGGTATCCTCCAAGCCTGTGTCGCACTTGTTGGCCGCAATGATCTGCGGACGGGAGGCAAGCTCCTCATTATACAGCCGAAGCTCCTCGTTGATCAGCTCCATGTTTTTAATCGGATCGCCCGCCGCTTCATCCTCGGACGCATCCACCACATGGACAAACAAACGGCAGCGCTCCACATGGCGCAAAAACTCATGCCCAAGGCCGTTCCCCTGCGACGCCCCCTCGATCAGGCCGGGAATGTCGGCGGCAACAAAGGAGGTGTTGTCATAGGAAACAACGCCCAGATTGGGCGAAATCGTGGTGAAAGGATAGCCTGCGATCTTGGGCTGTGCGGCACTGATCTTGGACAGAATCAGCGATTTTCCCGCATTGGGAAGACCGATCAAACCGATGTCAGCCAGCATCTTCAATTCAAAGATGACCTCGATCTCCTTGCCCTCCATGCCCGCCTTGGCGAACATGGGCACCTGTCTTGTGGGCGTGGAAAAGTGGGTGTTGCCAAATCCGCCCTTGCCGCCCTTGCAGAGCACAAAATCCCCGCGGTCGGACATATCCACGATCACCCGTCCCGTGGCGGCCTCCTTGACCACCGTGCCGGGCGGTACGTCCAAGATCAGATCCTTGCCGTTTCGTCCGTGAAACTTGGCACCCTTGCCGTCGCCGCCGTTTTCGGCAACGAATTTCCGATGGTATTTATACGCCTGAAGCGTGGTCTCGCCCGTGGCGATGCGGAGGATGATATCGCCGCCCTTGCCGCCGTCGCCGCCGTCCGGTCCGCCGTGGGAAACATACTTCTCCCTTCGGAAGGACACACAGCCGTTTCCGCCGTTGCCGGCCTTTGCGTAAATTTTTACATAATCAAAAATCATATCTCTATCAGTTCCTTAAATTCAGTTTCATCTATGATGCGCAGTCCCAGCTGCTGCGCCTTGGTCAGCTTACTGCCGGCGTCCTCGCCCGCTAAAACATAATCGGTCTTTTTCGATACCGATGAGGAAACCTTTCCGCCCCTTGCCTCGATGAGCGCCGACGCTTCGTCCCGCGTCATGGTGGGCAGTTTCCCCGTGAGAACAAAGGTCTTGCCCTCAAAAGCGCCTCCCTCGGTCTGTATGACCTCCTCGGTGGTCTTGACACCGTAAGCCTTCAGGCGGTCGATGAGCGTGCGCGTCTGGCTGTGGGAGAAAAAGTTCACAACGCTTTGAGCGGTCACGCCGCCCACGTCGTCCAGCGCGGTCAGTTCTTCAGCCGTCAGCGTGAAGAAGGCTTCGATGTCCGGATAGGCTTTGGCCAGCTGCTTGGCGGCCTTTTCGCCGATGTGACGGATGCCAAGCGCATACAGAAGCCGCGACAGCCCGTTCTGCTTGGAGGTCTCAATGGCACGGATCAGGTTTTCCGCGCTCTTTTTCCCTAACTTTTCCAGCGGCTCCAGCTGTTCGGCCTTGAGCGTATAAAGCTCGGACACATCCGAAAGCAGACC
This sequence comes from Oscillospiraceae bacterium, assembly GCA_015063795.1. Lineage (GTDB taxonomy): Bacteria > Bacillota > Clostridia > Oscillospirales > CAG-272 > SIG694. The sequence continues at coordinate 175,794 of SVTL01000001.1, read as the reverse complement.
GGCTTCGATGAGCGTATGCACCAGCGCGCCTCCCAGACCGTCGATGTTCATCGCATCCTTGGAGACAAAATGCTCGATGTTGCGCTGCAGAAGCGCGGGACAGTCGGGGTTGGTGCAGCGGTACGCCGCCTCGTCCTCTTCACGGACAACAGGCTCGCCGCAGTCGGGGCAGATGCTCGGCATCTCATACGGGACAGCCTCGGGCGGCCGCTTGGACAGCACCACCGACACCACCTCGGGGATGATCTCGCCTGCCTTCCGCACCACCACCGTGTCGCCGATGCGGATATCCTTTTCCCTGATAAAATCGTGATTGTGCAGCGTGGCACGGGATACGCGGGTGCCGGACAGGATCACCTGCTCCAGCACGGCGTTTGGCGTAAGAACGCCCGTCCGCCCCACCTGTATGACAATGTCGGTCAGCTTCGTCTCCTTTTCCTCGGGCGGATATTTGAACGCCACCGCCCACTTGGGGCGTCCGGACAGCTCGCCCCACTCCTCACGCAGAGCCAGCGAATCCAGCTTGATGACCGCGCCGTCGATGTCATATGCAAGCGAAGCCCGCTCCTCTCCGATGGTCTCCACCGCGCTTGGCACATCACTCTGATATACAACACGGTGCGGAATGACCTTGAAGCCGTTTTCCTTCAGAAAGGCCAGCGACTGCGAGTGGGTTTCAAACGTCCGATCGCACAGCTGAATGTTGAAAGCAAAGATATCCAGCTTTCTCGAGGCAGTGATCTTCGGATCCAGCTGACGCAGACTGCCTGCCGCCGCATTCCGCGGATTGGCAAAAAGCGGCTCACCCTTCTCTTCCCTCTCCTCGTTCACAGTCACAAAGCTCTTGCGAGGCATAAACACCTCGCCGCGGACGATCAGCCGCCCCGTGTACGGGATCGACAGCGGGATCGCTCCCACCGTCCGCAGATTGGCCGTCACATCCTCGCCCTCGGTGCCGTCACCGCGCGTTGCGCCGCGGATCAGCTTCCCGTTTTCATATTCCAGCGCCACCGAAAGGCCGTCGATCTTATATTCCACCGAGTACAGCGGGCTTCCGCCGATGCCGTCAAGAAAGGTCTGCAGCTCATCGAGGCTGAACACATCGCGCAGACTGCCCAGCGCCACCTCATGGCGTACCTTGGCGAATTTTTCGGAGGGCTTACCGCCGACACGCTTTGTGGGCGAGTTGGGATCGTCGTATTCGGGATGCAAAGCCTCCAGCTCCTCCAGCTCACGGAAAAGACGGTCGTATTCGGCGTCGGACAGTTCGGGCGCGTCGCACACATAATACAAATAGGCATGATGCTCCAGCGTCGAGCGCAGAGAGACGATTTTTTCATATACGGCAGACATAAAATAAACGGAGGCTCCTCTCATTGTGCAAAAAGTTGGAAAAAGAGAATTGACAATTTGAACTTATGCTGTTATAATAATACCATATCTTTGTTTGTTTTTCAAGTATTTTGAAGCCGGATTCTCATTTTCGGCAAAAAAACACGAAAAAACGCATCCTTTTGACCGCGGCATTCTTATGAACTCTCCGCCGCGAGCCAACCATTACGGATCAAATTCAGAAAGGTTAAGTAAGAAAGCTATGTTTGAAAAAGTCAAAGCCATGCTGGTTGAAAACCTCGGCACCAACGAATCGGACATCACGCTCGACGCCGAGCTGGTCAACGATCTCGGCATCAATTCTCTGGAGCTGTATGAGCTGATCGAGCTCTGCGAGAGTACGTTCGGCATCGAGATCAAAGACGACGATATCCACAAGTTTGTCACCGTCGGCGACGTGGTCAATTACCTGTCCGAGATCGCCGAGGACAACGAATAAGGTTTGCCGATGAAGATCGTTTTTATCGTTCTGGCCATCGTCATCGTTCTTGCACTCATCGCATTCTTTTCGTATAAGCTGTACTGCTCCTTTGCCGCGGACAGCATTTTGAAAGGAAGCCGAAAAAACAAGCATTTTCTCTATCTTCTGCTGAAAACGCGCTTCGGCAGCCGCTATCTTCTGCCCGACATCTCTCTGCTTGGCGGAGGACGTGACAGCACCGCGCGTTATTATGTCAAAAGCGAGCTGCTGTATCTGAATTCGGGCGGCCTTTTCGTCATCCGCTCCGTTCCGGGAAACGGGCTTGTGGACGTGACGCAGAACGACACGTGGTACCGCATCTGCAACGACCGCTCCTTCCCCTTCACCAACCCCTTTGAGCAGAACGAGGTGTTCATCCGCCTGCTCAAGAGTCTGTTCCGCTATGCCAACATTCCCAACGTGCCGATCTACAACATCGTGGTCTTCACGGGCAACCGTGTCAAGTTCAACCAGCGTCAGAACGGTCTTCTCACCGCCAACGGGCTGATCCCCTATATGTGCGACATGAAGAAGAACCATTTTCTCTCCCTGCCCGAGCAGGAGCGTATTTTAAAAACGCTGAAGGAGCACGGCAAGTTTTTGGAAAAGCAGAGCGGGCGCGCTTAAAACTCCAATCCGCACATGAGGTCAGGCTGTCAGTCCCTGACCTTTTTTGTGTGCCGAAAACGGAAAAACACGGTCTCACTGTTGCGGAAATTTGTCTTTTTGCCTTGACATTTGCCGACAAATGGAATATAATGATCGTTGGTTTTCATTTTATACATTCAATACATAAAGAAAGAAGGCACATTTCTCACCATGAACAACAAATGGTTACGCGCAGCCATTCCCGCGCTTCTGCTGCACTGCAGCATCGGTACGGTTTATTGCTGGAGCACGTTCAGCAAGGAAATCGCCGATTACATCGGCTCCTCCAAGGGTACGGTCGGATGGGCATTCAGCCTGGCCATTTTCTTCCTCGGTATGTCTGCCGCATTCGCAGGCAACCTGGTGGAAAAGGACATCCATCGCTCTTCTTTGATCGCCACCATCTGCTTCTCGGTCGGTATGGCCGGAACGGGCTTCTTCATCCAGCAGAAATCCATCGTGGGCATCTTCCTTTGCTACGGTGTGATCATGGGTATCGGTCTCGGTCTGGGCTATCTCTCCCCCGTCAAGACGCTCATGCTCTGGTTCAAGGACAAAAAAGGTCTTGCCACCGGTCTGGCCGTTGCGGGCTTCGGTGCGGCCAAGGCCATCGCCACCCCCATCATGCAGATCCTGCTGGACAAGGTCGGCGTTTACAGCATGTTCTATATCCTTGCTGCCGTGTATTTCGTGATGATGTTTGTCGGTCACCTTCTGCTCAAAAAGCCTGACGGCTGGGTGGAAGCTCACGGCGAAAAGTCCGCAACCCCCGTCAAGGACTTCTTCTCCCGCTTCAAGATCTTCACCAATCCCACCTTCATCGGTATCTGGATTGTGTTCTACATCAACATCACCTGCGGTCTGGCTCTGATCTCGCAGGAAAAGGCTCTGTTCACCGCCATCGGTCTTTCGGTGGGCGCCGCCAGCATCATGGGCGCTCTGACGGCCGTGTTCAACGCAGCCGGACGTCTCGGCTTCTCCGCTGCCGGCGATATGATGAAGGATCGCAACACCATCTACAAGGTGATCCTGATCCTCTCCATCCTCTTCACCGCTCTGACCATCTTCACCGGCGCCATCGGCAACAAGATCGTGGTTCTGGTTCTGCTCCTGCTCTTCTTTGTCAACGCGGGCTACGGCGGCGGCTTCTCCAACCTGCCCACCCTGCTCTCCGATAAGTTCGGCATGAAGGCCATCAGCTCCATCCACGGCATCGCACTCTCCGCATGGGCCATCGCCGGTCTCACCGGCAACCAGATCGCCAACCTGATCGTCTCCAAAACCGGCGAATATCAGAATGTGCTTTACTTCACGCTGGCGCTCTATGCCGTCGCGCTGATCGTCAACTTCATCCTGATCCGTCCCGGTAAGGTTGAGGAATAATCCCCGCTCATACAATCCATAGGCTGCCGCAGGCTCTGTCTGCGGCAGTTTTTTGTTTTCTATACCGCTCTGCCCCGAATGCGGAAACCCTGTCGTTTCGGAGTACACCAGAATTGTCGGATTCTATGTTCCGATCAGCACCTATTCCAAGGAGCGGAAGGCAGAATATGCCATGCGCGAATGGGAGAATGTAAATGCTGATTAAGGGAATACAGGACGAGGATTTCGTCAACTACAAAAAGCCGTCGATGCTGGTAGCCTTCCCGAATTGCTCATTCAAATGCGATGAGGCCTGCGGTGAGCGGGTGTGTCACAATGGCGCACTCGCTCTCACCACCTCCATTGACGTTGATACCGATGCTATCATCGAACGCTATCTCTCCAACCCCATCACGAAAGCGATGGTCTGCGGAGGGCTTGAGCCGTTCGATTCCTTTGAGGATCTGAAGCAGCTTCTCTATGGCTTTATCAAGGCCTGCTCAGACGATTTTGTGATCTACACAGGCTACACCGAAGGAGAGTGCGAGAAGAACGGATGGCTGAAGTCTCTGCGCTATATGCACAGGTTCACCAAGTACAAAAACCGCATCATCATCAAGTTCGGTCGGTATGTGCCGGGACATAAGCCGCATTATGACGAGCTTCTCGGGGTTAACTTGGCCAGCCTCAATCAGTATGCGATGGATTTGTAAAAAGAAATAGCCCGGAATAAACCGGGCTCTTTCGCGAAATATTTGCTTTGTATACTAATTCACTAAACAATTACTAATCGGCCTCAATCAACGCCTCATGTGTGATGGGGATAAAGTGGTTTTCAAAAAGAAGCTCCGGCGTAATCGTAATGTCCAAAGGCGCTGCGTACCGTCCTGCACACGGAAGTCCATCAGAATCAAAATCCTGAAGAACCTCCAAATGCCCTGGAGCCAAACCATCCATAGTCAGCTCACCCTTGTCATTCATGCCCCTGATCACAAGAAACGCAAACTCCATCTCGCCGTCAACAAGAAGAAGAACATCGCCGTTACACAAGGATTCATATGCTTTCAGCATCGTATTTCTTCCATTCTTTTCCACGATCTCTCGCGTACTGTCGTTTGAAATGCTATCGTCATATTCGCCGACTTTGCAAATACCATTGTTTTTGGTTGGGAACAAATCCTTCGCGCACCGGCTTTCAATAGACGGATCCAGGATAGATAACGCATAGCACACACCATAAACACTATCAAAACCAAGATAATTCTCACCTATAGGGCCAGTATAAAAGCCCCATTCGTCAATATTATTCAAGAATTCATCAAGCGTTGTATTGGTTTGCCTCCGATAAGGTACGCCTTCATAATACATAAATCCCCCTTGCGAATCAAAAACTAATTCAGCATTGGTATTTATGCTGCGATAATACCCAAAAGATATTGGGTAATACGGTTGTGAACCACGAAGCATCGGAAATGACACGCCGTCTTTCAACGCCCATCGAATACTCTCCAATGAACGATAACGCAATACAACTTGATTACGCAATGATTCATCAGAATGATCTTGTATATATACATCCGGAAGGACATTTAATGCCTTTTTGAGGTTCCATGGATAATTGCGATAGTGCTTTTGAAGAACAAGTTCTTCATTAGTTGTTTGGCACGCCGTTGTATTGTTTGATGTTTTAGATGGAGTCCCCAATGAATCCGTGATTATTGCGTGGTATTCCGTTGTGTTGGCCGGTGTTTCTGAAGGGATAACAAATAGATCTTCTTGACAACCGCCCATCATCAAAAACAAAACCATATATAACAATATTATTAAACGTTTTTTCATAACCATCGTTGCCTCCGTAACAATCAAATTAGTACCAAACCCGCACATTCAATCCGTGTTCTAATCGAATCATATTTTCTGTAATATCATGAGGTCTGATATGACGTGCAACGGAAGGCACACCAACTGTATATAACTCCCTGTATTTAGCGGTATATGTTTTCAATATCGGTTTTATACACCAGTTACCGCATTTGACGAAACCAGCAATATACAAATTTGTCATATCATAATTATAATAGGATGCTTCTGCTCCGCGATAGAAACGATCTGCATGAATCAACTCATGAGCCAACGAAATATATAAAGGTTTGATTTTTGTGGTATTCATAACCCCAAGGGAAAAATCAAATGCTTGAGAATCAATAACATTAGTTTCGCTCAAATCAATATTCACTTCCCCTATTGTGTTTGTCTGATAGTCCTCATATTCGTTTGCAATTAAGTTAACGTATGTTGTCTCTGACCAACTGGCCAAATACAATGTCATATCCGAATTGATATGGCGATCTATGAGTTCGTTTCCAAGCGGAAATTCAATTTCGTCATCCGAGTCTGTATAAAATACATACCCAGTTTCCGGATCGAATTCCAAGTGATGGTCTGTTAGTTCTTGCAATTGATTTAACAATAGGACTTGTGTGTCATAATCAAAATCATATCGATCTTTAGGATTTGCCGCGCGCTCGGATATTCGATTTCCCACAAGATAAATCTCCAATCCCCACGGATCCACATACATCACCGGATTGCTAGCGCAATAGCTGTACCAATTCAACCCATCGCAAATCGGATCCTCACTCAAGAATCGCCCAATGCTCGGATCGTAATACCTCATGCGGAGGTAATACGTGCCAGTTTCAGTGTCGTAATATTCACCGCAATAGCGGAAGGGATTGCTGACACTGCCCCCTGCGCCCTTCGCGTTGCCAAAGGCATCGTAACTGTAACCCGCGCAAAGCTCGGAAGAGGCATTGACAAGTCCGGTCACATCGCCATGAGCGTTGAAGAAGTAGTAATACTCGCTTCCGCCGATGGTCGCTTTGATCAGACCAATGCCGTAGACGTAGTTCTTACACTCTTCCCAAACATCTCCAACAACTCTTTCACAAACCATGTTCATACCGTCCCAGACAAAGTGGGTAGTGCAAGGCGCCAAATTGTCGGTCTTGTTTGCCCTCAAACCATCCGGACGGTAGTTATACGAATAATAATTGTCTCCGTCATCATACGCAATCTGACGGTTCTTGCGGTCGTAAGTATAACTTTCAACATCCGAGCCTGTCGTTTTAGACGTCAAATTGCCGTGCGCATCATACACATACGACGAGACAACACCGTTTGTGGTTTCGGAAGTAAGCTGGTTGGCTTTGTTGTAGACGTAGGTTGTATTCGTCTGATCATACGCATATTCCAGCATTTCGAAGTCAAATTCCGTTGCCTCGAAAACGCTCATGGCCACGCGGTTTCCTGCATGATCATACGAATAGGACGCAACATAAGGATGACCGGCTCCGTCCCATTCTTCTTCTCGGATCAATCGACCGGCTCCGTCATACGAATAGGATAGAGCGGGGTAATCAGTCTCTCCGGACGTCGTCTTCGTAGTCATGTTTCCGCAAAGATCGTAGGCGTAATATTCCTCCATGTCCGGGAAGGTGGTCTCCATATCGGTAAAGCACCAATTCTGCAGAGCGATCACCTGATTGGCCTGGTTGTAGGAATAATAGGTAGCGCTGTTGGTCTCGGTATAATCCATCGACACGCGGTTGCCGTTTTTGTCATAGTAATAGTTGGTGGCATACCCGCCTTCGCTCACGCTCGTCATGCGGAAGCCCTGATCGTATCCGTATGCGACGCTCTGCTGAAGAACGCCGTTCATAGTGAGCGTGAAGGAAGTTTTATTTCCGTATGGATCGTAGGTGTAGGTCTTGACCGCGCCGTTCTCGCTCTGCGTTGCCAGGTTGCCGCCGCTGTAGGTGTTGGTGATGGTGTAGCCATTCTCGCTCACCGTCAGCACACGCCCGAAGCGGTCGTAGGAAGAAACGGTGGAGAAGAGATAGGAATCAGCCGATGGCTCATCCGTCGAATAGTACTTTGCCTCGATCTCACGGCCCATGGCGTCGTAGGTATACGCGGTGGCTCTGCCGCCCTTGTCGACCGAAAGCGTAACGAAACCGTTGGCATCGTAAGCAAAGGACTCGGTCTGGTTGAGGGCGTTGGTGGAAGAGGTATTCTGCCCCCACACATTGTAGTCATACTGATTCAGCGCGAAAGCGTTTTCGGTCATGGCTGACGGCCAAGGGTTGCCCATGCCGCTGTAAACGTAAGTGGCGTTGCCCATGGCGTCGTAGGTGTAATGGACGTAGTCGTTCGTTGTAGCGTTCACCACCGTCTTGGTGTCGGTCAGGCGGTTCTGCGAATCATAGGTATGCTCCACCGTGTTCCAAGCGTTGCCGCTCTTCTGCTGCATCTGCTTAATGAGATTGTTCGCATTGTCGTAGTAATGCTTGGTGGTGGAATAGGCGGTGGAATAATTGCCGATGGGATTTTGCTGTTTGATCAAGCGTCCTGCTGTATCGTAGGTATACAGCACCACGTTGCCCTTATAGTCGCTTTCGCTGATCTTGCGACCTGCCGCATCGTAGGTGATCGTGGCAATATCGCCAAAGGTATTTTTGTTGGAAGTGACGTTGCCTCTTCCGTCATAGGTATATTCGGCGATACGGACGGTGGAGGTGCTTCCGTCGGCGTTATACTGCGTGTAATATTCACCGATGCGATTGCCTGCGTAGTCGTAGGTGTAGGTGAACTTGGCAGGCGTTGTCGAAGCGCCGTAGAAGGATTGCTCCTCGATCACTTCGCCGTAAGGGTTAGATTTCGTGATCTTGGTGTAGCTTTCGGCGGCGCTGCCGCCTTCCACGGTGAGAGTGTATGCATTCGGTTCGGTGGTGTTCCATGAGCCCTGCTCGGCATACATCAGCGTGTTATTGCTGTCATATACCTTTTTGCTGCTCTGTTCGCCCCATGCATTATAAGTATACTCGACTCTCTGCGATGTGTCAAGCCCTTGTGCATTATATTCCTTTGTGACACGGCCGTAGGAATCGTATTCATAGCTCTTCACGACCGTTCCGGCGTCAGATGTAGTACTCTTCTGCTTTACGCTCACAAGACGACCGATGGGGTCGTAGTCATAGACGGTGATGCCGCCAAGCGGGTTGGTGACGGTGGTGATGTTCTGCACATCGTCATAGGCATAGGTCGTTTCTGTCTCTCGTTTACCGGAATCATCCATCGGGCCGGACGAAACAGACAGAATGCGGCTAAGGTAGTCGTAGGACGTTTCGGTTGCGTTCCCTCTGCCATCAATGATTTTGGTCACGCGGCCCATGGAGTCGTATTCGTAGGATTCTGTAATATTGGCAAGAGCATTTCCGTCCGCGTCAACAAGGTCTGAGATGGTTTTGGACAGAAGATTGATTCCGTTGGAATCATAGGTGTAAGTTTCGATTTGGTAGGATGTTGTGTCTCCCAGTATCAGAGCTGTTTCCTTTTTAATCAAGTTGCCGTGATTGTTGTCCGGGATATCATCATCCGTATCATAAGTATACCTCACGCGGGACAGCTCAATTCCGTGTTCGGTTGCACTCACGGGGTTGAGGTATAAGCTGGATTGCCTAATCGCCTTCTTATCGTCCGTCAGCGTGTTGACAAGTCTGACCGTAGTAGAAGCATTTACCTTGTATTCGCTCTGAAGAAGCAAGCCGTATTCTTCGTCATCATCGTCATCATCAACCGCATCATAGATATAGGTCGTTGTGTGTTCGGTATCGGATTCCGAAGCAGTTTTTGGAGACTTGTATGAGGTTAAATGGCGCGTTTCTTCATCATACGTCCAGGATTCGGTCGTTGTGGATACAGCGTTGAAGGTATAGTCGTAGCCGACAAACTCCGTCCATCCATCAATCCACTCACTAGGATGACCGCAACCGTCAGGCCCATTGATTTCTCCGCAATCGCAACCCAATTCATACCCTTCGTGGAACACCTCTTGAGGCGTGATAATGGGGGTTGCATAATCATATCGAATTGTTGTCGTTCGCGTAAGAGGTTTTGATCCGAAATATGTGTAACTTTCTTCTTTCCAAGGTAGATACGGCGCACGGCTTACAGCATATTCCCCAAAAACGAACGAATTCTTTTTGACAACGGTCCCGTCTTCGTCAAATGTGTACACCACCCCTGTGTCATCGTCCTTTTTAACAGTAGCGGTGGATGCAATTTTATCGTTTTCGCTCCACGTATACTGATACGTATAGCGATTCACGGTTTGATCTCCGATTCTTTGAATACACGATTGCACAGCAAAAGAACCCCACAAGAAATGGACGTTAATACCGCCGGATGTTTCTGGGTATAAGTACCTAATATGTGACACAGTTGATCCTGATGTTGTCTTATTTTCAGTGTTGCCATATACGTTTTTTAGCAACAAAACACGGTACGACGCATATCCTGCCGCAATGTCATCTTCAGGATTGTCGTTGTTATTTACTTCGTCTAAAACCTTGGCCCAGAAATTGAAATCAACGCTCTCGCTAACGTAATCAAACGAAGTGGTGTTTGAGCCAGAAGGCGATAACGCCCTCCTTTTTACGATGCTTGTGAGGGAGTACTTGTTGTCATATCCATTCAGCTTGTTAGAAGTTAGTATAACCTCCGTTTCTTCTGTCGTATTGATAGATCCGACCATGTCTGCCGTAATGGTGGTCGTCCGAACGTTATTCTCCAAACTGTAAGAAAAATTCAAAGATCCGCCGGAATTACTGATCGATACAAGAGAATTTCCGTTATATTGGTATATGATTTGGTTGCCATACCGATCAGTTTCTTTGACAATATGTCCGTTGTGATTGAAATAATACTTGCGTCCTGTCGATACAGTCGCAACAGACACAATCGTTTGATCTTCATTATCAGTCGGATCGTATGGTTGCATCGTGACAACATTATTGACAGATGTTACAGAATAGGAAGAGATATTCCAAATATTATTCTCATCGAAGTCTCCGTTTTCAACCACTTTGAGATAGCCTTCACCAGGAATGTATAGGATGGGACTATACTCAACCCCGTTGAACACCGTTGAATCGGAGTCTGGATGTTCATGTATCGGATAATAATGATACCCCTTAAAATAATATGGCAAATCAAACGTCCAACCGATGCCGATTTTATAAAATGACGATGTAAAAGCATCGTTTAAGGTTACATTTTCATAAACCCATTCATAATAAGGAACTACATTTCCATACTCATCCTCATAGGGAAAGACTTCCAAATGCGCAATCATATATGGCGTTTTCAACTCAGCTCTCGCGGAACTGTACTGTAACGTCAAATTGATATCCATCCCATTTGCACCAGGGATGGCAAACAGATTTTCAGCATAGGTTGATGCGCCGGAGTTGAGAGAAACGCCCCCGTTTTCTCCGGCAACCATAGTATATGGGGCTTGAACTTCTTCGCGTGCAGGCGCAAGAGGAACCGTATTTCCGTCTCCCATTGAATACAACTCCGCTGACACAGCCGCTCTCTGTTCGAGTTCTTCCAGCGATGTCATGGCAGGAGCAGGAGCAACCACGGCAGGTGGAGCGATAATAGCATATGAGGGATGTAACGGCGCTATCGGAGTGACTATCACACCCGACTCCATCTGATTCCGAACCGAGGACAGATTGACTGCGTATTTCGCAAGGAATCGAGCATCACTCGATGTCAGAGCCAAACTGCTCGCAGAAACATCTTCTTTTGTCGCGATGACAGAAGGATCGCATCCAAGCGCGTGACCGATCACATAGGCAGAACGAACATTCTTAACAGGATATCCGGCCAAAAAGAGCGCCTTTGCCTCCGCAAAAGAGGATGCGCTTGTGTAAGTCCCGCCATTGCGAGGCCCATATGTATATTCAATATGATTTAATTTTGCTTCTTCTACGTCGTCTTCAATATCAAAATTCATCGCAAAGTCTAAAAAGGCGCGGACATCTTTGTCCCGCGCAGCACGTGAATCATATGAAGAATAGACAGAAATAGCTTCGGAAAGCGTAAAAATACCGTAACTGTGAATCTGAAGAATCAGAACGCTGTCATACACGCCATAGCCCTGCTCTTCCAGATCCTCGAACAGAGCCAGAACGGTGTCGACCTTTTCGTTTTGAACAGCAAGATACCCGAGCAGATATTGAACCTGCTCTTCGGTACAACGAGCGAACGAATTGTGAGACGATACGATCTCGCGCAGAACGGACTCCGAAAGAATTCTCGGATAGAGATTTTCGGGAACTGCCGGCTCCTCAACTTCACTTCGAATCGGTGTAAAAACCGTTTGTGTGCTGTTGACAGGCTGCGGTGCAAGAGGAGCAGTCGTCGCGTTATCCGAAGAAACACGGCTGCTGATTGCCTGCGCTCTCACATAATCGCTGACAAGCTTCTTTTCAGCATCCGAAAAATACATGTACTGATCAAGAGAATCCATCAGCACAGAAATATCTCTCGTCTGCTGTGGAATCGCTTGTGCAATTTGCTCCGAAACAGCCTGCACGAACAGCAGGTTTCCGGTCAGCAGGATGGTAAACGCCAGAAGAAAACTAAGTGTTCTCTTTCCGATGCGTTTTGCGTTTGTGTTCGTCTTGATTTTTTGTGTCATAACTAGAAAACTCCTTTCCGGCTCTTCTGGGTCTGGCATGGACGGACTACTAACACATATCGATGATCATGCGAAGAGAAAGAATAACACCTCCTTTTTTTCACAAAGGTATTGTACTTTTCGGGAAACAAAAGCATCGCAAAAACATGGTGCATTCAATTGTGCCCCCAAAAGCTCTTTGTCACTTGCTTTTCAATTATATGATATCATGAAAATTAAATATTGTCAATATATTTAATATTTTTCAATAAAATAAAGATGTAAGTCTATCGCAATAAAAAGAGATAGACTTACAAACTATAAAAATATAATTGTTCCGCTCACAAAGAACGATGATCTTTCGCACAAAAAAATCCTTTTCAAAGCATTTTCTTGTTAACGCGAATTTTCTCTCGCTCCTCCTCATCCAACAGCGAATCAAACCAAAGCGAAAAATCTTCTTTGCATACTCTCTCCGCCAAAGAAACCGGCCACTTCTTCCGTTCATCTTCGGTAAGACCAAACGTCCCCAAAAGCATCCTACCCGTGTTCGAATCGGACGCCTTGATGAAAGGCAAAAGCAATGGATCGCCGAACAACTCATACGCAGACCAAAGACAATAAAACACATACGGCGTAACAGAAAAAGCATCGGAAAGCGCTGTCAGTTTTTCTGAACAAACCGTTCCATTTTTCAGCGACAGATAGATCTCCGCAAAAGTTCCGATTCCAAGCCCCCGTTCCGACAGCAAAAAAATCGAATTCATATCCTTATAATGATGAAGACATAAGGCAAGAAAGGCGGCCTCTTCTGTCAAAGAACGAAAAGGGATACCGAAAAAGTTTTTCACCTCCGTATGCATAAGAAAAGCCTTCATATCGGTTTTAACACCGCTCTCTCCCCAAAGAATATCAACATTCACGTCCACATTTACAAATGGGCATAAGCGATTCTTTGTTTTCTTGATAAAAGGTGCTGCCTGGTGGCTGTTCACTGTATAAAACAGAAGCTCCGAGCGGGAATACGGTACGATGTCACCGTCCCCCACTCTGCCCTGCAAAAAGCCGTGCCGCAACAACACCGTCTTTGCCTCATCCAAAAAATCGCGGCAAAGGAGAATATCCAAATCCCCTGATACCCGACGAAAGGGATCGCCAAAAATCGTTTCGGACAAAACCGCTCCCTTGACAACGGCATAGGGAATTTGCCTTTCCTCCAACTCGCAAAAGACATCGGCGCAAACCTTGTATCTCTCTTGAACGGCCGCGCGGTTCAAGAGGATCTCTGCAGGATCCCTCCTCGGCGTATCAAGCAGAATCTCACCGCGGTGTTTTTTCAAGAACGCAATGAAATCCTCATCGGGCTTTTCACCGCACGCAACGCCTCGAAGAGATGCAACCAACACATCGGGAGTCACAGAAGCACCCCCTCCTTCTTGTACTTCTCAGCCTGCAAACGGAACATCGCCGCATATTTTCCGTCCATCGCCATTAATTCCTCATGGCTTCCTTGCTCAACGATCTCGCCTCCGTCCAGCATATAAATCACATCGGCCATACGCGTGGTAGACAGGCGATGCGAAATGAAAACAACCGTTTTATCAAAGGCAGCCGACCTCATGGTCTTGTTCAATTCATATTCGCTGATCGGATCCAGTGCAGAAGAGGGCTCGTCCAAAATCAAAATCGGACTGTTTTTCGCAAAAACCCGTGCAATTGCCACCTTTTGCTCTTCTCCGCCCGATAAATTGATGCCGCTCGGATCAAATTCCCGCGTCAACGGCGTATCCACGCCCAGCGGTAAACTTTCCAATTTGCTCAAAAATCCGCTCTGTTTCAACGCTTCGCGTGCGATCATTCCGCCATCCTCCGGCACCTCTCCGCTCAACACGTTTTCGGCAAGAGATGCGGCAAACAGTTTATAATCCTGAAACACTGCACCAAACTGCTCCCGATACGAGGCAACCGTATACTCGCGAACATCCCTTCCGTTGAATTCAATTCTACCGTCAGAGGGATCGTACAAACGGAGAAGCAGTTTGATCAACGTGGTCTTTCCAGCACCGTTGTACCCAACCAGCGCCACCTTCTGTCCCGGCTTGATTGACAAATTGATGTTTTTCAAAACTGTTTTCCCGCCCGAATAGGCAAAGGACAGATTGTTCAAGGTCAGCCCCGCGAATGTGTTCGGCGCTTCTTTCGCACCGGGAGCATCGGATACCGTCGGACGGTAGGACAGAAACGCGCGGAACTTTTCGGTATAAAGGCTGTGCTCTTTAAATTTCGCCAAATAATCCATCAGGCTGTTGATCTGCCCGAACAGTTTCCAGGCCGCGCCTGCCGAAGCGGCAAAATCACCCAAAGAAATGCTCTTCTCCACCAAGATCTTATAGACAAGCAGGAGAAGAATGCCCACATCAAACAGCATGGAAGCCGTAACGCTCCGACAAAGACCGAGAAAAAACATTTTCATGCCGCAGGACTTATACAGTTTTTTTTCACTTTCGGTTGCCGCATCGTATTCATTTATCAACGGCTCATCGGCGTGAGAAAGTCGAAGCTCCTTCGCGTACTCGGGAAGATAGAACACGCGGGAAACATATCCTTTTTTTCTCTGAAAAGGACGAAGTTCCTCGTCTCTCGCAAGCTGCAATTTGGTTCTTATCAGTTTCAGCACCAAGGTAAAGGCCACCGAAAAAGCGATAGCCAAAACAATCCAAACATCCACCGTCAAAAGGACGCCGAAAATGACCATTGCGGAAACCAAACGATTGATCACCTTTCCGAAATCCTTCGCCACCGATATCGCCCGTCCGTCCGCCTGACGGGAAGCCCAAACAAAATCATTGAAAAAAGTCGGATCGTCGTAGCAGGCAAGATCCAATTCCAAAGCCTTGCGGTACAATTTACTCTGCATCCGAATATGCAGATCTACCCTGGCCTTCGGCTCGGCCAAATGCAAATACCACTCGTAAAAGACATAGGATGTTACCAAAAACAGTGCCATCCAGCCCACAAGCGTCAAAATCTCCGAAAAAGGAGCTTGCTGTTCGATTCGGTCAAACAACTCTCGGATGAACAGAACGCCGGTAAAGGAATGGATACACCCCCACATCACTCCCTCTAAAATGACAAAGCAAAAGAAGGAGGGCGTATAGCGGATAACTTCTCTCAGCATGAACCATATATTTTTCAACGTTTTCATCGTATAGTCGCCTCCTCGGCGTATTTTTCGGCCTGCTTGCGCCACATATCGGCGTATTTCCCATTTTTCTCCAATAACTCAGCGTGCGTCCCTTCTTCCGCGATGCGCCCCTCTTCCATCAGATACACCCGATCGGCTAGAGTGGCAGAGGAAAGGCGGTGAGAAATAAAGATCACGGTTTTGTCCCTGCACACCTCCTTCATTGCCTCATACATCTCATATTCGGCAATGGGATCGAGGGCACTTGTCGGTTCGTCCATGATGATAAATTCACAGTCTTTGGCAAACACACGAGCGATGGCAATTTTTTGACATTCTCCGCCGGACAAAACGGCACCGTTGCTGTCAAACTCTTTGGTCAGCACCGTATCTGCACCGAACGGAAGCGTTTCCACCTTCGGCAAAATCCCGCTTTTTTCCATACCGTTCAAAGCAATCACCCGCTCCTCGTCGGTAATGTTTCCTTTCAGGAGAACATTATCGGTTACGCTCAGAGAAAACACGCGGTAATCCTGAAACACCGCGCCAAATCGCTCTCGATAACTTCCGAGCCGCAGATCTTTGATCGGGATATCGGACAACGTGACCTCTCCTTCTGTCGGATCGTAAAGCCGAAGAATCAATTTGATCAGCGTTGTTTTCCCTGCACCGTTGTGTCCGACAAGTGCGACTTTTTCGCCGTGACGAAGCGTCAGATTGATATCGGACAGAGCGTTCTTCGTCTGTCCGTCGTAACAAAACGAAACATGGTTGAGCGACAGAGACGCCTTTCTCGGGGCATCGGCTGCCGTCTCCACATCGGGAATGGTTGACTCGTGCTCCAAAAAATGCCTCAAATCGTTGATGTACAGCGCATGCCCCTGAAAACGAACCAAAATGCCGGACATGGCCTGCATAGCCTGCATGGTGGAATTGATGGTGTTGATAACCACCACGCAATCACCGAAAAGCATCGTTCCGCTCACCAGCGTGCGGAACGCGGCATACAGTATGGTTCCGAGATACACAACGATGTCGCTCACCGCCATAAACAAATAACCGAAGCAAGCAAGCCGAAAGCCGTCCTTGTCAATCTGCGCCTTCATTTCCTTTATGGTTTCATCTAGGCGGCGGAACATCACCTTATAAAGCTGTGTCAGCCGCATTTCTTTGGCATAATCGGCAAGATAAAAGGTACGGTTCACATAATCCCGTTTGCGGCCGATCTCTTTCATTTTCACACTGTGCTCATGGCGAAGATTGTTCTGATACTTTCCAAGCAGCAGATTCATCACCGTGGGCAATACAGCGAACACGATCAGAAGCGGATCGATGACAAAAATCAAAAACGACGTTGCCAAGAGCAGAAACACACAGCGAACAATGGAAGTGACCGTGCTCAGCAGCTGACCGCTCCGTTTGGCCAATTCTCCGGTCGCCTTTACATATTTGTTGTAAAACGCGGGATTCTCAAAGCACGCCAGCTCCACCTCTTTGGCCTTGGCAAACACCAGCTTATGTAAATATCCGGAAATGGCCAGATCGGAAGAGGGGACGAAAATCTCGGTATAGTAGTTTTCGAGCAGGCAAACCAACGCGTGGTATCCCGCAACCGCCAGCAAGAAAAGAGCCGTTGAACGGAAGGAAAGACCGGTTTGAAGCCCGTTGACAATGTATCGGATCAGATACACGTCAAACAGAAAATTGGAGACCGATTTAAAGAAAACCACGGTCATTGCCATCGGAATCCTTCCCGGACTTGCCCTATGAATCAAGCGCAGAAAATACAGATTGCTTTTCATCGTTGAGTTTTTCTCTTTCTTCTCCATTTTATATACCTCGTTTCAAATCATATCCGAGAAAGATGCTTTTGCGGAAGGCACAATCGCCATCGTCGGCCAAGGGGTCTCCATTGAGGCAAACAGCTGCCGCCATACAACCGTGTCCGCAACCGTTCCGAAGCAGGCAGCGAGAACAGCCGTAGTCGGTCTCCAAGCGTTTTTTTGCCGTTTCGCACATTTTTCTAAATGCATTTTCCAGGTCTGCATTCGGAGTCTCAAAGATGTTTCCGAGCGAAAAACGACTGTCATACAGCATTTGGCAGGGCTGAATGCCGCCATCGGTACGGATGCAAAGCGAAAGGCTGTCTGCTCCTCTCGTAAAAGGACAGCGAACCGTGCAGCGCGGTAAAAAGGCGTTGCCGTGAAGGTCTTCATTCAGGCGGTCAATCCGCTTCATAAGACGGAATTTTTCCATCGCTGTCAGCGCTTTTTTCTCCCAATCCGAATCGGCGTTTCCCGAACGGTAAATGAAAGCAAACTCCGGCTGATAGCCAAGCGAAAGCGCAAGGCGGTAAAAGGGCTCCACATCGTCGATGTTGGATTTGGAAATCACCATTTTCAACAAATGCGGCCGTCCTTCGGTATGGATTTGTCTTGCAAAAGACAGCGTTTTTTCAAAATTGCCCGCTCCGCGTGTTTTGGCGTTACTCTCCTCCGATGCACCGTCAAGGCTGATTTGAATGAACATATTGCCGTGACAATTAACGGCTTCGATAAAACGCGGATCGGAATTTGTTCCGTTTGTCACAATCCCGAACGTCATATCGGGGTATTGATCGGCAAGAGCCAACACATCAAAAAATCGGGAATGAAGGCTTGGTTCACCGCCCGAAAGCAGAAGACGATTCATGCCATACGGACGAAAGCGGCGGCAGATCGCCTCAATCTGTTCGGGCGAAATTTCCTTTGTCACACGGTTCATCCCCGAACGGTTGTAACAGGTCTGACAGTTGAGGTTGCAGCGATTGGTGATCTCAACATAAACGGTTTTGATGTTCATTGCACTTCCACAACCTTTTTGATCGCCATATCGGCAAGAAACTCCTCCACGTCCGCACGGATATCCTCTGGCGATGCATCGTATATTTCGCAGAGGCGTGCAAGCAGCGTTTCAAAATCGCAGGGACTCTCGAGTGATTTCAAAATATCCGTGGCGGTTTCGTCGAGAAAATGCGTATCGCCCGAATCGGGATCGAATACAGCAACGGTGTTTTCGTCGGTGGGGATGATGTCCATCTGTTTGTTTTGGCGGTAAATCATAGTCAGTACCTCTTTCTTTAAAATAAGATTTTGATAGATTTTATATATATTTGTTTGTTTCGTTTTTTTAACATCGTAGCGGGAAGCAAAAAAAGCGCGGTTTACGGCATACGAAAGACGGATTTTCCATGCGGGCCAAGGACAGAACGCTTTGCCGTTGACACGGATCACTTTTCCGAAAATCTGCTCCTTTGAAAGATCCTCAAGGCGAAAACTGTTGTCCCCTTTGCAAAAATAACGGCCATCCTGCACGAAAAGTAAGCGATGAATCAGCAATTCGCCGTTCTTATAGCGAAAAACCAAAACATCTCCTGCTTCATACTCCTCTGCTGCGGCGAGCATCACCTTGTCACCTTTGAACAAAAGCGGATTCATACTTTTGCCGATGACACCGATCTCGGCCTCGCCCTTTGACTTCAGAAGAAGCGGAAGAATCCGCTCGACAGAATAGGAATTCATATCTCCGCCTCCCGTTCGATTAAGGTTTTTACAAAATTCATGTCGCTGTAATGAAGACGCCGGCAGCCATATCCGGATAGTTTTACCAACAGCCTCAGGTAGTCACCCGTAACCGCATAGGGTGTGATCGGAGAATTCAACAGTTCAGCAATGCGGCCGTTGGACGGCAGCCTCTCCGCTTCGTTACGGTCAATGGCATTCCGTGCCAAGAAAAACACATCTTTCAGCGGAACGAGGCTGTCCGCGACATTTTTCGGCGAATAAACATATCGCTCGTTCGGCGGCATCGAAACCATACGGCAGGGGGGACAGACAGACAAGCTTTGCAGAACTTCCAGCCCGCCTCGACGCAAATGGATCGGGCGGGGAGAGGGATAGATCTCAAAGGTTTCGCGGTCGAGAAGAATACAGTCGTCGGTCAGATAGCCAAAGCCTTTTGACGTTAAAAAGGCGGTAAGGGTGGTTTTGCCGCCGGTGGTGGGGGCTAAAAAAAGATAGGCGTTTCCTTTGTACTCAACGGCGGCTCCATGGAGAGCAAGGATCTTTTTGTCAAATTCGGTGTTTTCAAAGAAAAGGCGGTCAAGCGCGGCAAGAGGCGCTTTGGTGAACACCTCTTCTCCTCGGAATTTCAGGCAATATCCATCCGCGCTTTTTTTCAGCAAAATATCCTCTGAAGCCGCATGAACAGCGGCTTTTTCGATGTCTTCCCCATACTGAATTTTTAACGATTCGGCGAGGGACTCATCATCAAGCGCGAGGGAAAACGAGGTGCGGAACGGGGGGTGATACAGCAATCGAAGCATGGCATTTTCTCCCTATACATACAATGGCTTCATCATATCATATTTTTTAAGATTATTCAATAGCATTTCTTCATAATCTTGATGTTCTTTCTTTTCCGCTTTGCCTTTTCCGACAAAAGTTTTTTTGAGAAAATTCTTCCCGAACAAGGATTTTCCGACATGGCGAACGCTTTTTTTCAGCAAAAAAACGCCTGACAGCTCGCACCGCAAGACGTTTTTTTCAGTGGGTATGATCATATCAAAAAATCTTCCACAACATTTTCAAAATGAATCGGATCAAGAAACAGAGCATTGCACCGATGCACCAACGACTCGACTGCCTCCCGATCGGAGCTGATATCCGAATGAAATTTCAGGCAGGACGACTCCTTATCTACAAGCAAAATGCCGTATCCAACATAAGAAAATCCTTCTGTTTCAATGGTTTCTTCCACCAACGCATACCGATACGGCCAAATGACCGAAAGTGTCATCTCTTTATTCTTCATGCGGAACATAGGCTTCCAATTCGCCCACATCGACTTCGCAGGCGTTGCAAAGCAGCAATGTGGTGCTGAGTTTCGGTTCGACCTTGCCCAATTCAATGTCACGAACCTCACGTTCGCTTCGGTTTGCTTTTTCGGCGAGACATTCGGAGCTCATGCCAAGCGCCCTTCTCTTTTCGCGGATCATTTTCCCGAACGCCGCCACCCTGTTTTTCTTACTTTTCACTTTCTTCATAAGATCCTCCTTAAGAATACTTCTTTTTGTTTGCATTTTCATGCAAGACATATTATACCTTAAGAGACCTATCCGATGAAAGGCGATGGAGTTCCCATACGGCAAAATTATGTATATTTATCAAAATTTGTCATTAAATATTATGCAGATTCATTCAAAAACAATACGAAAACAGGCATTTTGATGCAGAAAACGCAAGAAAACGGAAGTTTTTATACCAAATCCTGCAGGAATTTTTGCATGGTTTTTTTCCATTCTTCATTTTTCGGGGTGGGCGCAAAGGCGAAACGCCTTACCCCTCTTGTTTTCAAAAATCCGGCCATTTTCTCTTCCGCTCCTCTGCCCATGGCTCGGCAGGAGAGAGAAAACAAATCGGCCTCCTCCCCTTTGAAGCCGAGGGCACCGACCAACCCCAGATCGGAAAAGCGATCGGAGAGACGGACGGCATACAATTGATACTCGGAATCGAGAAGGCGCTGTTTGAGCTCGGGGACTGTGAAGCGCATTCCATTGGTGCAGCGGTTGGTTCTTTGTGTCAATTCGGAGAGGCGGGCGAGATCGGAAAGGGCGGCTTGCCGAATCTCCAATTTCATCTCCAGCGCGCGGAGAAATTCTTCATGGGAGACGCATTCGCTTTCGAGCTTTTTTCGGAGCGAATCGGTTTGATAGGTCTGATTTCGCAAGGCGGCGTTCTTTCGGTCGGCGCGACGGGAAAGAGAAAAGCAGGACAGCGCCTGATATACCGTCTCCCGCTCAAAGCGGACGGCGGTGACTTCGGGCAGAATGGAGCGAGCTGCCTGCACTTCAAACTCGTCATCATCCACAAACACCATGCTTTCCAGCGATATGTTGAGCGTTTCCGCAATCCTTTTGAGGTTATCGGTCTTCTTTTCCCAATTTACGCAGAAGCAGGCGATGTGCTCTTCTTTCAAAAGCATACCGTCATGCGTTTTCAGGACGTTTCTTACATCGGCTTCGTCGTTTTTGCTGCAAAGGGCCAGAATCACACCGCTTTCCTGCAGGGCAAGGACGAAGCGCTGAAATTCCCGATAGGGACGACCGAGGCCATCGGGTCCGACCTTCAGATTCTCGAGGCCGTCTTCGGAGAGGATTCCGCCCCAGAGAACGTTGTCGCAATCGAGGACGAGGCATTTTTTCGAGATGCCGTTTTCGATTCTGCGGCGCTTTCTCCATTCTTCTGCCACATCGGATAGAAGCACGCGGGAATAGGGGGCATTCCAACGGTACTTTCCTTTTTCGTCAAAGGCTCGGTCAAAGCCGAGGCGAGCGATCACGGCTTTGAGATCGACAAAAGCATCGCCCTCTTCGAGAGAAGAAAGAAGAGAACGATTCACACGGTCAATCCCGGCCAGCGGTTCGGCGCCATAAAGGGCATAACAGCGGCGAAAGGCATAGTCCTCTCCGCCAACCCAAAGGATGGAAGCGGCAGATGCCGTTTTCTTCAAAAAGCGATAGAGAATGAGACTTCGCTGCTCGAAATCGGCGGCGATGCGCTTGTCCTCCTGCGAATCGCTGTACGGCCAATCGGGATACAGCGCTTCGGCGGAAAGCCAAACCGCAATTCTGTCAGAAGCGGAGAGCCTTTCTCTTTGTTTTTCTTCAAAGGCTTCCTCATAAGAAAGATGCCGGATTTCGATGTTCACGCCATCCTCGGCAAAGGCTTTTCGACAGGCTTCGCCGAAAAAGGGTTCGAGCGTGATGTTTGAAATCACAAGGAGTGCAGATCCGGCTTGTTTGTTCACCGCACTTCTCTCCCCCCCTTCTTTTTCGCTTCCTCCAAAACCCGCGCGATTTTGTTTACCGTGTTCATCTCGCCGATCAGCAGTTTGGAATCGGGAATTTCACAGCCGAAGGCCTCCTCCAGCGCCACAATGACGCGGATGAAGGAGATCGAATCCATGCCGAGGGCGGTGAGATCCTCATCAAAGCCATCTGTCGGCAGCGACACATTTTCGAGGTTTTCCACGATCGTTTTTGCTATGTTTTCTTTGGTTACTCCATCCATGCTCTTTTTCATTTTTCTCCAGGAACCTCATCTTGCATGATCTATTCGCATTTTACCATCTTTCGACAAACTTTTCAATAGATTTTTTCATTTTTTCTTCTTTTTTGACCGAAAAGACTTCTTTTTTTACGCTTTTGAAGAAAGATCATTCCTTTTCAATCGAAAAAAATTTCTTTTTTCTTGCGCTTCCCTCTTGATTTTCTTTTTCTTCCGTGATACAATGGAACAAGATTTTGAAGCCATGTGCCAAAAAGGAGAGGTTTTGATATGCCGAACATCAAGGTTTTAAAAAATCCGGGCTATCTTTATGACCTGAACTATCTGTTTTATCTGAAGTTCAACAAGGAGCTTTGCATCGAGAGCGTGGAAAAGTCCAGACGGGACGAGGCAAAGGCTTATTTCACGCACATTTCCACTCTGTTCGGTGACATTTCGGATGATCTGTTTGTGTTTTATCATGCAGATGAGAGCGGTCGTTGTTTCATGATAACGTATTTTTTTGATCCTTATAAAAACCAATTTGCAACCAACTTCGACTTTACCTTTCTAAAAAACAAATTGACCGATGTTGACAATTTGATCAAAGGTCTGATTCGTTTCTATTTCACCGATTTTCCTCAAGAACGTTTGGCAGAATGTCTGGAATCCCGAGAGAAACTTTTTTCCGCAATCAAAGAATCAAGTTACGACAACGACAAAAAATGCAGACTTTATGAATTTTTTCATTCACCTCTACCCTATATTCAAATGCTTCAAAGCGAATTGATTGAAAAAGAAATACTTCTTACCTCTTACTATCAAGAGCATTACAATTTAATTTTAACAGCGCACAACAATACATCGATAGAAGTTTTGAGTCAGTCGATCAAAGGTGAAAAAGATTTCACATTCATAAAAGATGAAGGGAAAACACTATTCACCTCCTATTGTTTGTTACACAAGTATTGGATGAAATACTTCTTCATTCCAGAAGGCGTTATTTATTTTCTCGGATATGATTATGCAGCTGGAATGCACGCGTATTTAGAGCAAATCAAAACACCTCCGCTTGAAAATTTATGTGCCGCCTTGGGCGAAAAGAGCCGCATTCAGATTTTGGATCATCTTCTGAAAATGGGCGAAGCCACCTGCAAGGATTTGGAAAAAATCTTTGATTTTTCGGGCTCGACCGCCTATCACCACATCACCATTCTTTCAAAAATCGGCGCGGTGAAGGTCCGCAACGAGGGCAAAACGATTTTTTACAGCGTCAACAAACCATTCTTTGATACTGTGAGAAATCTTTTGGCGAAATATTCCAAGAACTGAGAAAGGATCCTGACGATGAAAAAGACCTGGAGCAAGCCTGTTTGCAGCACCCTGTCCGCCCCGGCCCTTGCCGCCTCCATCCGCGCGGCCGCCTATTCGGGCGAAGGCGTTTGCGAAATCGGCGATTTCCGCTAAAGGAATCCATCCGAGCGCAGCGCATTTTTGCGCTGCGTTTCGCTTTTTTTGAGAGGTTTTTTGTTTTTATGGGCTACGTTTACCCTTTTGATCGGGATGTGATCACGGTCCGCTTTGCGGCGACTGTGAACTTTTTTCCGCCCTGCGGCGCTTTTTCGGCAACGCTTCCGCCGCTTCTTGATTCGGTGATTGACGAATACTATGCAAAGGCCGAACACATTGACACGCTGAACGAGGCTTTGGCAGAGCGGTTTCCGCCTGCTGAGGAGAGCCGCTTTTCCTTTTTCACGGTTACGGCGGAGGAGGAGACCGAAGCCGTGATGCTCTATTCAACCAACAGTTCCTGCAAAATTTTCATCAACGGGACGCTGGTTTCGCTGTGCTCGGTTCCCGATGCCCGCGGGACTTTGTGCCGATTCCAAAAGGGCGAAAATCGGGTTGTGATTCAAAAATTCGGCAAGCAGAGCGGGGATCCGGTCTCCTTTCGCTTCAGCCGTCTCTCCTATGAAACGGCCGACTGTTCTTTGTCGGCTTTTCTGGGGAACGAGGGCTTTTTCGCTTTGCCGGATCTGCTTCACAGCGATCTTAGCCTTTGCGACGGAAAGGATTTTTCCTTTCTTTTTTCCACATGTAACAGAACACATTCGGGACCATCCCTTTGCCGCGTGACGGCGTTGGGGGTCGGCTTTCGGAAGGAACTTCCCCCGATTCCGTTTTCCTATGGAACGGAGAATGCTTTTTCCTTCGCAGAATCTTTGCTTCCTGCGGGAACGCTCTTGCTTCGGCTGGATTTCGGCGAGGGGAAGCGGATTGTCCTGTCGCTGCGCGAGCCGAATGCAATTTTCGATGCCATTGTACCGCGGGTGCGTCACTTGTCTGAATCAGGCGTGTTTTCGGAGGAGAAGATTCTCGAGGCAGAGCATCTGATGGAACGCTTTGAAGAGGGCTTCTGCT
Organism: Oscillospiraceae bacterium; assembly: GCA_015063795.1. GTDB lineage: Bacteria > Bacillota > Clostridia > Oscillospirales > CAG-272 > SIG694. Next base: position 150,712 of record SVTL01000001.1, on the reverse strand, counting down.
CGGAGGAGTATCGCCACACGATTCTGGCTCGGTTGACCGAACTAGGGAATGGGGAAGGCTGGGCTGTTTCCCGCAGCCGGCCAGTGTTCTTTCGATCAAAACTGGATGGACGGGCAGAAAAATTGGACGTGACGCTCCCTGCTTCGTATGACGAAAGCAAGCGGTATCCGCTGTTTGTTCAGATTGTCTCAACGCGGTATGCCAAGCATCCGCGGCTGTTTGAGCATGCCAATCGCGACGATGTTTTATTCGCTTTCGTCAGCGGTCGGGGATTCACCATGGGCAGTTATGTGGGCGACGCTTCCATCCAAGAAGCAATCTCAGTTTTGTGCGAGCGCTTTTCGGTGGACTGCGACCGTTTGTATGCGGTCGGTGTCTCCAACGGCGGAGCTGCCGCCTTGATTCAGGCTCAGCTGTCCCCCGATCGTTTTGCGGGAATTGCTCCCTTGGCGGGGCTTGTTCGCAAGGAGTTTTTGACCAACCTTCGGCCGGTGAGAATCATTAACACATCTTCTAAAGACGATGCCATGTTCGGCAAAGTTTTCCGCGTGATCAACAGCCGCGCACGGAAGAGTCTTTCTTATACGGGAATTTTGACCGAGGCGATGAGCCATCAATTGTTTACTGTTCTGAGAGGAAAGGATTTTTATGTTGATGAATTGCTGAAAACAAGGCGTGATCCTTTCCCTAACCACATTGCGTTTCGGACGGGCTTTCATCGCTACCTTTCCTGCTTTTGGATTCGGATTCACGGGATTCGGCGCGGGAAACACGAGGCTTTTGTTTCGGCAGAGGTACGGGGGAACGAAATTGCCATCCGCTCGCAAAATGCGGTTGGGCTGACTGTCACAATTCCGCCGCAGGTGGATAAGCATCGCTTTGCCGTTACGCTCAACGGGAAACGGTTTGTTTTTACGGATTTTGCGGGCAAGAAAATCCTTTTTTGCCACTCGAGGCGCGGTTTTTCTCTTGCCGAAGGCGAGCCGGATGCTGTGCCCTTTAAGGGGACGGGGCTTCTCGATGTGTATCTGTCGCCGATGCGCGTGGTGTGCGCCGATGCGGAGGATGTAACTCTTTCTGCCTGCGCGGAGGCTTTGGCTCGCCCTTCCACAATGGGTCACGGCGGGCGGATTTTTGTGCGGTATCCGATTTACGGCGCCCGTGATCTGCCCGAAGCAGAAGCGGAACAGGCTTTGGCGGTTGTGGATTGCTGCCGCGATCTCCCGCTTTTGAACAATCTGAGAAAAATGGCGATCGTTTCTACCGATCAAGACGGCTTTTCTTACGGCGGAGAGCGTTTTGACGGCCCCTACTGCGTGATGCAGGTTCTGCAGAATCCGAGAAATCCCGCTGTGTCTGTTCTCTATATAAACTGCAACGACTCTTCGATGCTGAAAAAGAATCTCTTCACACGGAAAATGATTCTCCCCAGTTATTACAACGGGTTTCACCCCTACCTCAATAACGAGGCTCTCATCTTTCGTGATGGGCAGTTTTTTGCTGTGCGCGAAAACGGGATGCCATTGGTAAAGGTGACGTGAAATATGCCTTTGTGCAGGACGATAAAGCCAGAAATGGTCCGAGTGAAAAGATAAGAATACAAAAATAGAAACGACAAATTCCTGAGGAAAATTGTCGTTTCTTTTTGGCGAAGAGGCGATAAATTCGATCGTTTACTTTTTTACCGACGGATTTGAACCCCAATATAATTGAATGCTTTTTGACGATAGGAGAAATGCTGCCTTTTCTTTTCTCTCTTCTCTTGAAAAGTTGCGTGGGAGTTTTAGAAAAATGCGAAGAGTGAAGAGTGAAAAAGTAAAATCGACAAGCTTCTGTCGAAACTTGTCGATTTTGGTGCGGGTAAGAGGACTTGAACCTCCACGAAGTTGCCCCCACTAGAACCTGAATCTAGCGCGTCTGCCAATTCCGCCATACCCGCATATATCCGTTGATTTCTCATCAACGGATAAGAGTATATCACACTTTTCTGCTTTTGTCAAGAAGAAATCGGAGATTTTTTTAAATTTTTTCTCCTCTTTTTTCCTCCCGCCCGTTTCCTGTTCTTTTTCAGGATTCCGCCAGCTTATAGATGTTCAGAATGTCCTCTTTTGTCAGCGGCTGATACGAGGGGACGGTGACCGTTCCGTTTACGGTAGTGACGTTGACGATGCTCTCATAATCGGCAGGAGTGAGATCCAGATCGCTCATGGTCACGGGCATACCGAGGGAGGCGAAAAAGCTCTTCATCACAAAGATACCCTTGTACGCGGTCTTTTCGGGGTTGTCGTAGTCATAGGGCACATCGAAGACCTCGGTGGCAAGACGGGCAAATTTGCGGACATCGTACTTATAAACATACTGCGCCCACGCCGGGAAAAGCACCGACAGGCCGGCACCGTGCGCGATGCGGTCAAACACGCCGCTGAAGGCATGGCCGATCTTATGCACCGAGAATTTCTGCTCCTTGCCGCATCCGGTCAGACCGTTGTGCGAAAGGGCGGACGCCCAGAGGAGCGTGGCGCGGGCTTCGTAATCCTCGGGATTGCTCATGACGGTCTCGCCCGCGATCTTCACCGACTTGAGAAGCGCCTCGGACAGGCGGTCGGTCAGGTCGGTATCGGTCTCGATGGTCAGATAGCGTTCGAGGGTGTGCATCATGATATCCACGATGCCGCACGCCGTCTCGAAGGGGGGCGTGGTGTAGGTGTTTTCGGGGTTCATGAAGGCAAAATCCGGACGGAGCAGGTCATGGTTGAGAGCCTTCTTCTGCTTCTGCTCGCCGTCGCTGATGACATGGGAATTGCTCATCTCGCTTCCCGCCGCCGCCATGGTGGACACCACGGCAAAGGGAAAATGCTTATCGGGCATGATCTGTCCGCAGATCAGCTCCCACGGATCACGCCCCATGGCCAGTCCCATTGAGATGCTCTTGGTGCTGTCAATGGCACTGCCGCCGCCGACGGCCAGCAGATAATCCACCTTTTCCTTTTTGCAGAGCTCGATGCCCTCCCGCACCAGCTTGATCTTGGGGTTTGGCTCAACGCCGCCCAGCGCGATATGAGTCAGTCCTGCGCTCTCTAAGCTCGCTTCGATCTTATCCAGCAGACCGCTCTTGCGCACGCGCTCGCTGCCGTAATGGATCAGAACACGGGTTGCGCCGGCGCCCTTCAGCACGGGACCGATCTTCTCCTCGGCAGTCCGTCCGAAGTGGACATTGGTGGGAGTATAGTAATTAAAATCCAGCATGGTTATTCCTCCGTTGCCGCCCTTTGCACGGGCAGCTGCTGCTTGTTTTTTTATGGATACTCTATGATACCATATTTTCCCCGCCTTGTCAAAGGCACTTTTCACTTCTCCGTTTTTCACAAGGAGCGCCGACACTCGTTGTCTATTTTCAACAAATCCGAGAGAGTTGTTTTGACGTTTTGGGCGCTTATCAATATATTATTTACAAAATAGTGTCGGTTTGTCCTTGTCATACGCGGATATCTGTGATACAATAATATGGAATATATTTGTTATGAATGCGAGGTAAAGAACATGAACCCCTTCCTGAAAAAAGCCTTTCCGCTTCTTCTGGCGCTGATCGTTTCGCTCGGATGTCTGGTCGCCTGCAACGGCTCTCAGAATCCTGTTGAGGGAACCGAATCGGGCGCGGAGACCACCGAGCCTGCTGTGAGCGAGACCACCGCGGCCGAGATCAAGATCGAGCCGGTGATGCCCGCTGTTCCCGACAACGCCGCCGCCAGACAGATCGTTGTTGATTACATGAACAAAATGGCCGATGTCCGCTGGGTCTGCAAGGACGAGATGGACTATTCCAGCGTTGTCTCCTTTACCAAAACGCTGGTTTACAAGCCCGGGCAGGAATACTTCGGCATGCCCTACATCGGCGGCACCGCCAATGCCGAATACTTTAAGACCTTCCTTGACGAAAACGGCGTTTACACCGGCTCCATCAAGTGGAAGGACGTGCCCGGAAACACCTGCGCCTCCTCCATTTACGTTGCCTACACCACCATCTCCACCGATGAGACCAACGCTTCCGCCACCACCGACATGTTCCCGCTGGCCGGCAAGGGTATGGTGCCCGTCGGCAATTACAGCCTCGAGCGCATCACGGACACCGCCAAGTCTTTGACCAAGGACGTCATCTCCCAAAACGGCGACAATGCGATCTTAGAGGCCTATGCCATGCTCAAGCCCGCTGACACCATCCTCAGCCGCTGGGCAGCCGGAGGCTCTGTTCTCGGTCACACCCGTCTTGTGGTCGCTGAGCCCGAAATCGTCCGCGGCGGCAACGGCAAGATCGTTCCCCACAAGAGCTATCTGACCATCACCGAGCAGTGCTCCAGCTTCAACGAGGACGAAAAAACCAAACAGACCACCTGGAAGACCAACTTCAAATATTCCTTCTCCGATCTGCTCAAGGCCTATTACATTCCGCTGACGCTGGAGGAACTGGCCAACGACACCATTGCCGCTCCCGAGATCACCATTTCCGCTTTCACCAAGCCCGAGAAGATCACCGACACCAATATGCTCAAGGGAACGGTCAAATCCAACTACATCATCTTTGAGGCCAACGCCGTCATCACCGACAGCAACGGCAACGTGGTTGCCCGCATCGACCGCTATCCCAACGCCAAAATGCTCCAGCTGACCGAGGTCCACTTCGACAACGACATCACCAATCTGCCCTCCGGCGAATACAACTTCAAGCTGACCATTCGCATCGGTCTGGGCGAGTGCGTTTACGCCGACTATAACTTTACAGTCAAATAAAAATCTCCGCCATCCACGCGAAAGGAATCCACCATGAAAAAAACGCTTGCTTCCCTTTTTGCCGCGCTTCTTTTGGCAGCGGCTTTCACCGCCTGTTCTCCCACGCAGGCCCCCGTTGAAGGATCCTCGGTTCCCGAGACGACTCTGCCTGCCGAGCCGGCACTTCCCGTTTACGCCGAGCCCGAATCGTTGAAAGCTCCTGCCGACATCCGCCAGACCGCCGTTGACTATATGTATGCCATGTCGCAGGTCAAATGGCGCCCCTCTGAGGAAATGGAATTTACTTACATCAATCTTACATATAAGCCGCGCAACACCTATTACGGTCTCCCCTACAACTGTTGGCTGGACGGCACGCTGGAGGGCTTCGCACGCTACATCGGCGAAGGCGATCTGTATACCGGACCTGCCGGATGGTCCACCGCCCCCGGCAACCACTGCACCTCCTCCATCAAGTCGGCCTGGATGACCGTTTCCAACTCCATCAGCTTCACCGTCTCCATCAACATGCTCCCCGAGAGCGGAACGGGAATCTTGCCTGTCGGCGATTACGACTGGAAGGATTCTCAGCTTTACACCAAAAATCTGATGGCTAAAAATTCGATTGAGACCATGTGCGCCGCCTACAACCAGTTGAAGAAGGGCGACGTTGTCCTCTCCACATGGGGGGACACCGGACACGCGCTGATGCTGATGAAGGATCCTACCGTTGTGGCAAGCCAGAGCGGCAAGATCAATTCCGCACGCAGCTTCCTGACCACCATCGAGCAGACCAACGCACTGGATACCACCGTTGACATCAACACCACATGGAAGGTGAACAAGCAGTATTCCTTCGACGAGCTTTACAAAAACAACTACATCCCGATCACCATTCAGGAGTTCAAGGACAATGCGGCTGAGGATGCCACCTTCACCATCTCCGGCCAGACCAAGCCCGAGAATCTGCCGAATGCCACCATGCTGAAAGGTACGGTCAAGTCCAATTACCGCATGATCCAAATCGATGTTACCGTCACCGACGAAAACGGCAACGTGGTCCTCTCCGGCACCGATTATCCCTACGACACCACCTACATCCTCACCTCCATGGGCATGGATTTCAATGTGAAGGATCTGCCCGCCGGCACCTATACCTACAAGGTCGTGGCCAAGGTCGGCTTCGGCGATGCCGTTGTCACCTCCTGCACGTTTACCAAATAATCCCGATGCGATCTTACCGTTTGCCGTCTGCGTTTGGCTTCGGCTCAGGATGCCTGTCCAACCGTATGCGGCAAACGGAACGCTGTTCCCCGATAGCTGTTCCCCGATATAAGAAAAAACCTATATTCGGCATAAAGCAAATCATATTTGACACAATTCTTTCCTTATTTTATAATGGCTGTGTATACCCGATTTTTCAACCACACAAAGGAAAGGAACTTATCATGAAAAAATGTCTCATTGCCCTTCTGACTTTGCTTACCGTGTTTGCACTTGCTTCCTGCGACGGAACCGAGCCGTCCGTTACAGACGAAAGCGAGAGCACCGTTGATACGACGCCTGCGGAAACCGAGCCCGCCGTTGTCAAGCTGAGCGAGGATGAGCTTCGTCAGATCGCCGTCAAGTATATGCAGGACAGCTCGCAGGTGGTCTGGCGCGCCAAGTCGGACATCGACTTTTCCAAAGACACCGGCTTTACCTCGCAAACCACCTACAAGGCCAATAAAACCTACCGCGGCGTTCTCTATTCGCCCGGCCGCACCTCCACCCACCGCTTCGTCGCCTCGCTGAATGCCGAGGGCTTCTACGTGGGCGGCACCACCTGGGGCACCGCCTCGGGCACCACCTGCTCCACGTCGATCTACGCCTCCTGGTATCAGATCGCCAACTCCTTCACCGCGCGCGATACCCAATCCATGCTTCCCTCCTCCGGCACCGGTATCCTGCCTGTGGGCGAGTACCAATGGGATGCGCTGAAGACCTACACCGGCGACATCACGCAAGCCTCCGGACGCGAAACGATGTTTGCCGCTTATGCCAAGCTGAAGCCCGGCGATGCCATCGTTGCGGCCTGGCCCAAGGACGGCAACAAGGGACACACCCGCATGGTGGTGGAAGCCTCCTATCTTCTGCAGACCATGGGCGGCGCCATCAGCGGCGGAAAAAGCTATGTGACCACCACCGAGCAGAGCTCGGGATTCTGGGTGGAAGGCCGCGAATACAGCACCACCTGGCGCGTGAATCACAAATACTCCTTCGAGGAGCTGTTTTCCACTTACTATGTGCCCGTCACCATCGAGGAGCTGGCTACCGGTATCTATGACGAGCCCGAGATCACGCTGAAGAACGGCAACAACGCCCGCAACACCCTGGCCGGTCTCAAGGGCGAGATCACCTCGAATTATTACCTGAACGTTGTCAACGTCACCATCACCGATGAAAACGGTCAGGTCCGCCTCGAAAAAAAGTACTATCCCGAGGGCTTCTCCTGTGACATTGCTTACAGCGCCAACGAAGCCAAATTCCCCGAGTATGAGAAAGGAACCTACCACTATACGCTGACCGCCTCCATCGGCCTCGGCGATGTGGTTTTACTGGATTATGAATTCATCAAAGACTAAGATCATCACCCTTCTCTTCGCCATGCTGCTGGCAATGACCGTTCTGTTTGCCGCGGCCTGCAATACGTCCGATCCTGTTTCCGACGAGAGCGAAAGCACCGTCGGCGAAGAAACCACCTCCACCCCCGAAGAAACCGCCGCACCCGAGCCGGTCTCCCTCATCCCCGAAGGCTTCGATTTCCGCAAGACCGTTTCCGATTATATGAGAAAAATGGGACTTGTGGAGTGGAAGGCCAAGGAGACCGCCGACTACTCCTCCGAGTGGGACATCACCAAGGGGCTGATCTACGAAGGCGGCAAGACCTACCGCGGTATGCCCTACGCCAACCAGCAGTGCGGCTTTGAGATCTTTGCCGCACATCTGGACGAAAACAACGTCTATATCGGCTCCACCGTCTTCGACGACTGCTACGGCAACACCTGCACCACTTCCATCAAAAATGCCTGGTATCTGGTGAGCAACACCATCAACTTCCGTTACGCCATCGATATGTTCCCCTATCCCGATAAGGATACGGGCGTGCTGCCTCTGGGCAACATCCCGTGGGGCGAATACGACGGCAAGAACACCTCCCTTTCGGTGAAGAAAAAGACCGACAAAACGACGGTGTATGAGGCCTATTCTCTGTTGCAGCTTGGCGACGCCGTCGTCTATTACCATGACAACAACGGTCACGGACGCATGGTCACCGGCGAGGTCAAGACCGCACGCAACGCCGACGGCACCATCAACGGCGACCGCAGCTTTGTGACCCTCACCGACCAGACCTCCCATTTCATCAAAAACTCCGACAGTCCCCTGCCCACCCACTGGAATGTGGACCGCAAGTTCTCCTTCGCCGATCTGTATGTTGGCGGCTATCTGCCCGTGACCATCAAGGAGCTGCAGGAGGGCAAGGCCGAAGAGCCCGCGTTCAAGATCCTGAACAAGCCTCTCGCCAAGACCTTCACCGGCTCGAAGACCTTCCGAGGCACGGTTGAATCCAACTTCAAGATCATCCTGGCCACCTCCACCCTCACCGACGATAGCGGCAACGTCCTGTTCACGCACACCGCCACCCCCGAGGGCATGAGCTATGACATGACCGAGCTGAACAGTCTTTTCGATCTGAAAACGCTGGGTGCCGGATCCTACACCTTCTCGGTAAAAGCCACCATCGGCTTTGGTGAATTTGAAGTGTATTCGCTGACTTTTGAACTGTAACCATGTACGGAAAGGAAAAAACATGAAAAAAATCTGCCTGTTGCTTCTTTCTGCCCTCCTGATCGCTCTCTTCACTGCTTGCAGCAACACACCGAGCGACATAAGCGAAGGAAGCGAAACCACCACTGATGCAGCACCTGAATCCGAAGCCGTGTTCACAGAACCGACCGCTCCTCTGATAACGGAAGAAGAAATCCTGCGGCAAACTGTTGTTGACTATATGAAAAAAATGGGAACAGTGGAATGGACACCCGAAAAAACCATGGACTTTTCAAAGGCCCATTCCGAGAAACTGATCTATACGGCCGGTACGACCTACCGCGGCATGCCATATACCAACTTCCGCGGCGGATATGAGATCTTTGCCTCTGCGCTGAACAAAAAGGGTGTTTATTCCGGCCCCGTCAATTACCAGAAAACCTACGGCAACACCTGTGCCACCTCCATCAAAAACGCATGGATGCAGGTGGGCAACTCCTTCGATTTTGAATTTTCCATTGACATGATGCCCTATTACAAGGACAGCGGTGTTCTCGCCATCGGCGACATTCCGTGGGAAAAGTATGATGAAAAGAACACCACGCGATCCATTGTCAAGCACTGCGATGCCGCAACCCTCTACGATGCTTATGCGCAAATGAAGCCGGGCGATGCCTTCGTCCGCTATCTGGACACCAGCGGCCACGCCATCATGGTGACCGGTGAGGTCAAGGTCTTCCGCGGAAACAACGGCACCATCCTTCCCTCCCGCAGCACCATCGTCTGCACCGACCAAACCGGAAGCTTCAAGACTGCCAAGGAAGGTGAACCTCTTTCCACCTGGAACATTGACATTGAGAGAAGCTTCGAGTATCTTTATCAAGAAGGCTATCTGCCTGTAACCATCGCTGAGCTTCGCGACGGCAAGCATGAAGAGCCCAAGCTTTACATTGCCAGCGAACCTACCGCCGAGCTTATTGCCAAAACCAGAACCTTCCGCGGTGCGGTCAATTCCAACTTCAAGATGGCCTCCGTTACCTCCACATTGACCAACAAAAGCGGAAAGATCCTCTTCACCGACATCTCTTATCCCGAAGGGAAGGTGTTCAGTCTGAGCAATTTGACCGAGACCTTCAAACTGAAAACCATGATCCCCGGAACGTATACACTCAATGTTAAGGCGGTCATCGGCTTTGGCGAATTTGATGTGTTTGATCTGACCTTCACGCTGAATTAAACCCTTTTTTCCCTTTCAAAACAATATTTTTTCAAACATAAAGGAACCAATATCATGAAAAAGCTTCTGATCCTATTCTTCTCTTCCCTGCTGATCGTTCTGCTCTGCGCCTGCAGCGAGGGCGAAACAAACGTGCCGAACGAAGGCGACAATGCCGCAGACACCACCTCCGCACCCGCAAGCGAGACCCCCGAAAACCAAACACCCGAAACCACCGCCAAAAAGGACACCGGCTCTTCTCTGACCGCGGAGGGCAAGGACCTGCGTCAGATGGCTGTGCAATATATGTACGATATGGCCAATGTCAAGTGGACGGCCACCGTTCTCATCGACTATTCGTCGAAAGCAAGAGAGTCTCTGGTTTACAAGCCTGGTGAGACCTATCTCGGCATGATTTACAACAACTGCAAAACCGGCCTTGAATCCTTTAAAAGTGTTCTCGATGCCGACAGCAAGTACACCAGCGAGCTGACCAACTGGTTTGAAGCTCCCGGCAACTCCTGCTCCACCTCCATCGACCACGCCTGGCAGACCGTTTCGCCCACAGTGAACTACGGCTACACCGTGGATATGATGCCGTTCTATCCCAAGTCAGGCGTTGTGGGCATCGGCAGCATCGACTGGTCCGGCTATAACGAAAAGAGCACCGCAACTTCAGTGTTCAAGACAAACGACAAGGATACCATCCTGGAAGCCTATGCCCTTATGAAGCCCGGAGATGCTCTTATGCGTCATTTGGAGGACGGCGGCCATGCCCTGATGGTCACCAAAGAACCCAAAATCTTCCGCAACAATCAAGGCAAAATTTTGCCTGAACGCAGCTTCCTTTATCTGACCGATCAGAACAACCTGCTCAACGGAAAGAGAGAGTTCAAATCCTCCTGGACAGTCGATGCCGAAACCTCCTTTGCCGATGTCTATAAAGAAACCTATCTCCCTGTCACCGTTGCCGAGCTCCGCGACGGCAAGACCGAAGAGCCCACCTTCAAGGTGGCCAACAAGCCCACCAAAAAAGGATTGGAGAGCGCGGGAACCATCCGCGGCGACATCACCTCCAATTACAACATCCGAACCTTTGAAATCGCCATCCGAAAGGACAGTGCCGACGGTGAAGCCGCTCTCTTCGTTTCTTCCAATCCCTATGCCAAGGAAGTTTCTCTGAAGGATTTTGCCGACAAGCTTTCCGTGAAGGATCTGCCGGCAGGCAACTATGTTTTGACCGCGGATGTCACCATCGGTTTCGGCACCGAGCGATTGATCGAAGTGGCATTTGAAAAGAAATAACGCTGATTTTTTCGATGGTCCGCGTTGCTTCTTCAACCCAAATCTATTGATAATGTAAGGATGGTTTCTCTATGAAAAAAGCTCTTGTTCTTTTGACCGCCCTTCTTGCGGCCCTCATGATCCCTTCCTGTAACAACCAGCCGGCCCCTGTTTCCAACGATTCTACCGAAACGACCGCCGAAGCGGAAACCACCGCCGAAGTAACCACCGAAAATTCCAAGGATGAGAAGGATTTCATCGAAGTTTACCCCATGGGTGAAAATAAAATCAACGTCTCCCGCCAGTCCGTGGTGGACTATATCCATCAAATGGCCAACGTTGAATGGACGCCCAAGGAGACGGTCACCTACACGCAGTCCGAGCCCTGGAAGATCGATCTGACCTACGAGGCAGGGGTTCCCCACCGCGGTGTTGTATATGCATTCAACCACGGATCGCTGGCAGGCTTTGCCGCCAAGCTGAACGAGGGACTGTATGACGACACGCTGGAGTGGAGCAAGGCGGTCGGAAACGATTGCACCACCGCGGTCATGGCCGCATGGCAGTTCGTTTCCCCCACCACCACCTATACCTCCACCGCCGAAATGTTCTCCAACAGCGGAACCGGTGTCATTCCCGTGGGTGAATACAACTGGAACGACTTCCTTACCGACTCCACCGAGGTGACCAAAAAGACCAAGAAAGAGGAAATGTTCGAGATCTATGCCACCCTGCAGCCGGGTGACATCCTTCTCTCCCGCTGGAAGGATGCAGGCCACTGCCGTCTGGTGGACTGCGAAACGCCTACCATCACCCGACGCAAGGGCACCGAACAGATCCTGGGCAACCACAGCTATGTGACCATCTCCGAGCAGAACTCCTCTTGGAACAACAAGGCTGACGGTTATAAGACCACGTGGAAAATCAACGAGATCTATACCTTCGAAACCCTCTATTCCAACTCCTACATCCCCGTCACCTGCGTCGAGCTGGCAACCGGTCTGGCCGATGCCCCCCGCTTCACCATCGAAGGACGCGCCACCGCCACCGAACTGGCCGAAAAGGGACGCCTCAAGGGCAAGCTGACCTCCAATTACCGTCTGTACAGCGTGGACATCACCATCACCGATGCCGACGGCAATGTGAAGTTTGAAACCACCACCTATCCCACCGACCGCGAGGTCACTCTCTCCTCCTTCAACTCCAAGGCCAGCCTCTTTGACTATCCCGCCGGCACATATACCATCACCATCGAAGCCTCCATCGGCCCCGGCACCGTCACCGTCGATGAGCAGACCTTCACCAAAAACTGACACACTTCCGACTCTTACATCGCAGAAAGTAGGTAACCACTCATGAAAAAATGGATTCCGGGCCTGCTCGTCATCCTGATGCTGACGGCGCTCGCCCTGTCCTTTACCGTGTCCGCCGAAAATCCCGTCATCTTCATCGCCGACGGCGCGAACGGAAACGGCACCTCCGCCGACAGCCCCCTCAAGCCCACCACGGGAAACGTCAACACCTCCGCAGCCAATCCTCATTATGAGTGGGATTCTGCCCTCTATCAGGCAGCGAAAAAGCTGGAAACCACGGGCGGCACCATCGTCATCTGCGGCCCCGTGACGCTGGATGCAAGCAACACCTGCGGCAACGGCACCCATTCCCGTGACTTCATCATGCCCACACACGGGCTTCGCAAGATCACCATCACCAGCTTTTACAACGGCGTCGATTACCGTCAGACCAACGATGCCAAGCTGATCCTCAAATCCCCTGCCACCTTCCGCTGCGGCGGCTTTACCGTGTTCAAAAACATCGATATCCTCACGCAGGGGACCGATGTCGATCACCCCGCAACCAAGCGTGTCATCGCCGCCAACGGCAACGACCTGTATCTGGATGTGGGCATCCGCACCTTTGTGCTGGACGATAACGGCGAAACAATCGCCAACCCCGATCCGTCCTGCTATCCCACCGTCGTCGGCGGAAGCCGCTATGCCGCCACCAGCGGAAAGCATCACGTTGTCATCAAGAGCGGTACGTATTACGAAGCGGCCGTGGGTGCGTTCGGCATCGGCGACGGTTTCAACGGTCTCCACACCGGCGAAGGAAAGCTGACCGTCTACGGCGGCGTGTTCCACGGCAGGATCTCGGGCACCTCGCTTGATGAGCCCACCGTTGCCGGTAAAGGCGGCAGCATTGACGGAAAATCGGAGATCGTCATCAACGGCGGTCTGTTCTACGGGCCCGTGATCGCCTGCTCTGCCCGCGGTTATGCCTCGGCCGACTCCTCCTTTACGCTGACCGTCCGTGGCGGTATGTTCAAAAAAGAGGGCATCAAGTTCTATGCCTCCTCCGAAAACGGTTCGGTCATCGAATACGCCCCTGCGTCCACTCTCATCGATTTCTCCGAATGCGATCCTGCTTTCTATGACGCTTCGGCCATGGGAAGCTCATACAAGTCCTATGCCTCCGATCCGTCCATCGGCTTCCGCACGGCCAACACCCTTGAGCGCCGCGTGATCTACATTGCCGACAACGGAACAGGCGACGGCTCCTCCCCCTCTTCTCCGCTGAAGCCTGCATTTTATGAGAATGCCTCCAACAACACCCGCTACCGCAACAGCGTCCTGTATCAGGCGGCGGAGATGCTGTCCGTTTCGGGCGGCACCATCGTCATCGTCGGCGAGGTGAAGCTGGACAACCGCCACGGCAACGGTACCAGCAAGACTACACAGGATTACTACATGCCTGTCACAAGAAACCCCATCACCATCACCAGTGTGTACAACGGCGTGGACTACCGCACCAAGGGCGCCCGTCTGATCCTGCAAAATCCCATCAACATGATCCTGGCCGGTGAAACTACCTTTGAAAACCTGAACCTCTACACCATGCCCTGGACCTACACCGATGACAGCGGTGCCACCAAGGTTGCCAACTCCACCCGCGTCATCGCCGCCGACGGCAACAAGCTGACCATCGGAGAAGGCGTCACCACCGGCCACCTCAATGAAAACGGTACGCTCAACTCCTCGGCAGGGCTTCAGTATTACCCCTCCGTTGCGGGCGGACACCGCTACAAGAACACCAATTATGACACCGATCTGACCGTGCTCAGCGGTAAGTACTACCGTCTCTGCGCCGGCAACTACGGCATTTCCACCAAGGGCTACAGCGCCTCCGACGGTACGCTGAATCTGACCATCGGCGGAAGCGCCTACACCTACAACGCCTACGGTACCAGCAGCACCAGCAATGCCTCTGCCTACCATTCCGGCGACATTGCGATCAACTTCGTCGGCGGAACCGTCTCCAACCAGATGTATCTGGTCGGTCAGAGCGGGCTCTTCTCGGAAGAAAGCGCGGTGCGGCTCACAGTATCGGGCAATGCGGCCTTCAAGGGCTCCTCGTCGAAGGTCGTTTATCACATCTCCCCCACCCATCAGAACAATGCACCGGAAAACGTCACCGTAGACCTGTCAAAATACAGCGGAACGGCTTCTCAGATCCAGACGCTGTACAACAAGATCAGCGGCGCGACCAACATCATCACGCCCGCCTCCACAGTCACGGCCGTCTCGCTGAAGAGCGCACCGACCAAAACAGTCTTCTACGCCGGCGACTTCTATGAGCCGATCGGACTTCAGCTGAATGTCACCGTCTTCGGCAGCATAAACAAGACCATCTCCTATTCCCCCTTTGACGACGGCTTTACCTTCTCGAAGGGACAGTCCTCGCCGCTGACTGCCGCTGACACCTCGATTCAGGTCTATTACAACAACAAATTCTGCGGAACATTTGACATCACCGTCAAGCCCGACCGTCCCATCAATGCTCTCGGTGCCATGATCAAGACCGATACCGAGTCTCAGGGACTCCGCTTCACCGGCAAGGTGATGAAAAACGCCGGCTTTGATCTGGCTGAGTGTACCTACGGCTTCCTGGTCCTGCCCTCCGATATGCTGACCACGGGCGATTCGCTCTCCTTTGACTACATGTCCGGCATGACCGATCTGGATGCCACGGGCTATGTTCTCCGCAGCGAGCTGAACGATGCGCAGTATAACGCGCAGTACGACACGCCGACCTACCGCATCTTCAGCGCAACGCTGGACGGCATCGCGCTGCAGGATTACAAGACCTCGTACACCGCCGTCGCTTACCTCTGCTATGAAGAAAACGGCGCAAAGACATATGTCTACTCCGAGCCCATCGAGCGCAGTGTATACGGCGTGGCTCTCGCCGCCTGCGGATCGGAGCAGGAGAATGAGGGCGACAAGGTCTGGCTGAAGCTGAATGTCATCGACAAGGCCGATGCAGGGCTGGACGGCACCTACGATGCTGTCACCGCCTACAAAAACGGAACCGCCATCCTCGATTACATGGAAGCGATGGCAAGCATCGAATGGACTCCCAAGTCCACCATCGACCTCTCCTCGTACAGCTCGGTTTCGAAATCCTGCATCTACAACCCCGGAACGGTCTATCACGGTCTTCCCTACTGCGCCGGCGTCGGAGATCTGGAGAATTTCTCCGCCTGGCTGATTGACGGCGTTTACCAGACACCCGCCTCTTACACCGCACAGACCATCCGCGGCAACGTCTGCTCCACCGCTCCTCTGGCCGGCTGGATCCGCTACGGCAACGACATCATCGGCACCCGCGGCACCTCCACCATGATCCCCGCCCAGTACAAGGGCTTCTACGCCGTGGGCGAATACAACTGGCGCGGCTTCGTGGACAATCCGACCTTGGACATCATCAACGCCTCGGGCGACACCGCCGAGGAGGGCTATCAGGCGATCTACCGCGCCCTCTCCCTGGTCGGCATCGGTGATGCGGTCAACTCCCGCTGGCCCAGCGGCGACGATGTTCTCGGCCATGTCCGCCTGGTTGCGGCTCCCCCGCATGTGGTCTACAATACCGACGGCACCATCAACCCCGACGCCAGCACGCTGAAGCTCACCGAGCAGACCTCCACGGTAAAGAAATACAGCGGCTACAGCTCCAACTGGCGCGTGGAACAGCAATACACCTTCAAGCAGCTGGTCGGCAGCCAAACCGCCTCTGCCAAGTACATTCCCATTGCCACCAAGGAGTTTGTCACCGGCTACTTCCCCAAAAACTTCTGTGTGATCAAGGACATCAACTCGGCAAGCGATGTCACCGAAGGACTCAAGGGCACCATCGTGTCCAATTACGATGTCTGCTCGGTCCGCGTTGACATCAAAAATGCCGCCACCGGTGCGGTGGTCAAGACGGCTGCGGAGTATTACAACTTCGTGCGCCGCATCGACCTGTCCACGCTGATGTCTTCTTCGGACTTCGCCTCCCTTGCCAAGGGCTCCTACCGTCTGATCGTCACCGCCGACGTCAACGCGCAGAACAAGGTCCTGCTGGATCTGCCCTTCTCCAAATAATCGGCAGACACTTCCACAACCAAACAAAAAGAACAGTCGTTTTTCCAAGCGGCTGTTCTTTCTTTTGCCGTCGCTTTTGCCATTGGATAAATGCGACATCCATTCGTATTTTTTGTCCGAAATCCTTCTTGATTGTCATGGCGAGATATAGTATGATAAATGTATATAAAAAGGTTTGCCGCACAGCCGACAGCAAGAATCACGTCGTTCTTTCAACAAGAAAAAAGAGGATTATTATGACATAAAGGCCCGTCAAAACGGCGTACCCCAGCCATATCGGTTCGCCAAAACATCCGCTCAGAACCATCCAAGGAAGGAGATTTTCCCCATGATCCCCCATTTAAAAACCGCATTGCTCTCGCTTCTCATCGTCACGTCAGCCATCCTTCTCGCCCTCGGTACATCTGTCGGGGCCGCGGCTTCTCCCGCAGTCGTTTTCATCGCTGATGGCGCTACCGGCGACGGCACCTCCGCAGACAGTCCACTCAAGCCGACCGTTGGCCATTATGATGTCAATGAGACGATTCCCGCTTTGTACAAGGACTCCGCTCTCTATCAGGCGGCCAAGAAGCTGGAACTGACCGGCGGCACCATTGTCATTTGCGGTCCCGTGACGCTGGACGCAAGCAACACCTGCGGAAACGATGACACCTTCCGTGATTTTTTCATGCCCTCCCACGGCAAGCGAATGATCACCATCACCAGCTTTTACAACGGCATCGACTACCGTGAGAGCAACGGTGCCAGGCTGATTCTCAAATCCCCCGCGACCTTGTCCTGTTCCGGCTTTACGGTGTTCAAGAACATCGACATCTGCACGCAAAGCGCCGACATGGAGCACCCCGCGACCAAACGGATCATCGCCGCCAACGGCAACGACCTGTATCTGGATGTGGGCATCCGCACCTTTGTGCTGGACCACTACGGCAAGACATTCACCAACCCCATCCCTGCCTGCTATCCGACGTTGGTGGGAGGCAGCCGCAGCCAATCGACCGAGGGTGAGCATCACCTGGTCATCAAAAGCGGTACCTACTACCAAGCGGCAGTGGGTTCGTTCGGCACCGGCGACAGCGGCAGCAGTCTGCATACCGGAAGCGGGACGCTGACCATTTACGGCGGCGTTTTTCGCGGATGTGTGTCGGGTACCTCGCTCGATGCTCCCACCGTCTCGGGCATGGGCGGAGGCTTCGCAGGCGATTCCGCCATCGAGATCAACGGCGGTCTGTTCTACGGTCCGATTCTTTCCTGTTCGCCCCGCGGCTATTCCTCCCCCACCTCAACCTTCTCGCTGACCATCCGCGGCGGTCTGTTCAAACAAGAGGGCATCAAATTCTTCGCCTCCTCCGAAAACGGCGTTGTCAATGAATACGCTCCCTCCTCCGCCTCCATCCGCTTCGACGGATACGATCCCGAAGCTTATGACGCGTCTAACCTCGAAAGCTCCTATTGTCTTCACTCCGAAAACAAGAGCATCGGCTTCCATTCCGACCATTCTCTCGATCAGCGCGTCATCTTCATCGCCGACAACGGGCGCGGTGACGGTTCTTCCCCCGACAAGCCGCTGAGAGCCATTGTGCGTGAAAAGTCCGACTCCTCTCTCCGCTACCGCAACAGCGTTCTGTATCAGGCGGCGGAGCTGCTTGCCGATTCGGGCGGCACGATCGTCATCGTCGGTGAGGTCAAGCTGGATGAACGCTATGGAAACGGCACATCCAAAAGCACACAAGACTTCTGTATGCCGGCCACAAAGAGTCCCATCACCATCACCAGCCTTTACAATGGCGTAAACTACCGCACCAACGGCAGCAACGCCCGTCTGATCCTGCAAAACCCCATCACGCTGAGTCTGGGCGGCGAAACCATCTTTGAAAACCTGAACATCTTCACCATGCCCTGGACTTACAGCGAAGGCGGCAGCAAGAAGACGGTCCAAAGCTCCCGTTTGATCGCCGCCGACTGTCACAAGATGACCTTCGGCGAGGGCATCAGCTGCGGTGTTCTGACTGAAGACGGAAAAAACGATCCCTCCGCCGGCATGATCTACTACCCAACGCTGGCGGGCGGTCACCGTTACAAGAGCACGCAGGGGGACACCGACCTGACTGTGCTCAGCGGCAAGTTCTATGCCATCTGCGCCGGCAATCACGGCATCAACACCGCCGGCTACGGTGCCTCCAACGGAACGCTGAATCTGACCGTCGGCGGCAACACCACCGTGGAAACGCTGTACGGCACCTGCTTGACCGACAACGAATCTGCCGCCCATACAGGAGATATCAACATCAACATCACCGGCGGAATGATCACAGGGCATGTCTATACGGTCGGAAAAGGCGGTCTGACCTCGCCGGACAGCCGTATCACCCTGACCGTTTCGGGCAAGGCCAAGCTGACCGCTTCCGAAAACAAGAGCATCTTCCACATCATTGACGGACACAAAAACGACGCGCCGCAGCAAGTCACCGTGGATCTGTCACAATACAGCGGCACGGCTGAACAGGTCCGAAAGCTGTACAACAAGATCAGCGGTGCTTCCGACATCATCACCCCAATGACCGCGGTCACAGCTATCGCTTTAAAGAACGCCCCCACCAAAACGCTGTTCTATGCCGGCGATTTCTATAAGCCGATCGGGCTCCAACTGACCGCCACCGTCTTCGACGACATCCAAAAGACCATTGCTTATTCCCCCTCCGACGGCGGCTTCACCTTCTCGGCAGGGCAATCCTCCCCGCTGAGTGCGGATGTCACCTCGGTTCAGGTCTGTTACAACGGTCAAGACTGCGGAACGTTTGACATCACCGTCAAGCCCGACCGCCCCATCCATGCTCTCGGTGCCATGATCAAGACCGATACCGAGTCTCAGGGACTCCGCTTCATCGGCAAGGTGATGAAGAACACCGGCTTTGATCTGTCCGAATGCTCCTACGGCTTCCTGGTCCTCCCCTCGTCCATGCTGGATGAGACCGACACGCTTTCCTTTGATCATATGGCGGGCATGGTCACTCTGGATGCTGCCGGCTATGAGCTCCGCAGCGAGCCGAACGATGCGCGGCACAGCGCAGACGACAACACCGACTCTCATCTCATCTTCAGCGCAACGCTGGATGACATCGCCCTGCAGGATTACAAGACCGCGTACACCGCTGTTGCCTACCTCTGCTATGAAGAAAACGGCGAAACACAGTATATCTAC
Source organism: Oscillospiraceae bacterium (assembly GCA_015063795.1). Lineage (GTDB taxonomy): Bacteria > Bacillota > Clostridia > Oscillospirales > CAG-272 > SIG694. Next base: position 131,019 of record SVTL01000001.1, on the reverse strand, counting down.
TCCGAGCCCATTGAACGAAGCGTATACGGCGTAGCGCTCGCCGCCTGCGGATCAGGCAGGGAAAGCAGCGGAAAGACGGCGTGGCTGCAGCACAACGTCATCGACAAGGCGGACGCGGGACTGGACGGCACCTATGACGCTGTTGCCGCATATCGAAACGGAAACGCCATCCTCAATTATATGGAAGCGATGGCTTCGGTGGAATGGACACCCTCGGCCAAGATCGACCTTTCCTCCCACAGCACGGTTTCCGACTCCTGCATCTATCTGCCCAAGCAGACCTACCGCGGTCTTCCCTACTGTGCCGGCATCGGCGATCTGGAAAACTTCTCAGCCGAGCTGACCGACGGCATTTACCAAACGCCGGCCGCCGTCACCACTTCCAACATCCGCGGCAACGTCTGCTCCACCGCTCCTTTGGCGGGCTGGATCCGCTATGGAAATGACATCATTGGCATCCGCAAGACCGACGACATGAACCCGGCTCAAAACACGGGCTTCTACGCCGTGGGCGAATACAACTGGCGTGGCTATTCCCATGCGTTGACCGAGGAGATCCTTCTCGCTTCGGGCGACAACGAGAAGGACAGCTGTCAAACCCTTTACCGCGCACTGGCGCAAGTGAACATAGGCGATGCCCTCATCTCCCGCTGGGCCAGCGGCAGCAACATACTGGGCCATGTCCGTCTGGTGGCGGCACCTCCCCATGTAGCTTACAACTTTGACGGCTCCATCAATGCCGCCAGAAGCACGCTGAAGCTCACCGAGCAGACTTCTTCCCTGAAGCAATACAACGGCTACAGCTCCAACTGGCTCATCGAAAAAGAATACACCTTCGCTCAGCTGATCAGCACCAATACGACTTCCTACAAATATATTCCCATTGCCACCAAGGAGTTTACCACCGGCTACTTCCCCAAAAACTTCTGCGTGATCAAGGACATCAACTCGGCAAGCGATGTCACCGAAGGACTCAAGGGCACCATCGTGTCCAATTACGATGTCTGCTCGGTCCGCATTGACATCAAAAATGCCGCCACCGGTGCGGTGGTCAAGACGGCTGCGGAGTATTACAACTTCGTGCGCCGCATCAACCTGTCCACGCTGATGTCTTCTTCGGACTTCGCCTCCCTTGCCAAGGGCTCCTACCGTCTGATCGTCACCGCCGACGTCAACGCACAGAACAAGGTCCTGCTGGATCTGCCCTTCACAAAATAACACGTTTTTTCGAGCAGTTGTCTTCGGACGGCTGCTCTTTTTTCTTAACCGCTTTTTTGATTAACAACGCCCCCTTTCGCTCCCAAATTCACCCCTTTTTTTCAAACAATTTGAATGATAAAATGAAAAATATAGAGGAAAAGGCTTGAAAAAGAATTTTTTGTATGGTATACTCGATTTGTATCCTTGCATAAAGCAAAATCCAACGAACAAAGGAGATCCTTCACATGAAACACTGACAAAGGGAAACATCCTTATGACACCTCTTTTATGGTGGTATTGCTTGCTTTCAAGAAAAGAAAGATTGAAAAAACAGTTTTGAAATGTCCATATATCTGAAAGAGTCTATTGACAAAGGCAAGGAGAAAATGGTAAACTGTTTTTATGGTACAACCCTGTTTTTTATCGATCCGCTTTAGAACACAAAAGGAGATCTTGTGCTTATGAAAACCTTTTTTCGCTCAGTTCTGATCGCTCTTCTGGTGGTCATTCTGGCCATCCCGCTTGCCCTCGGCGCTTCCGCTGAGACTGACACGTCTCAGCCGGTTATCTTCATCAAGGACGGCGGCAAAGGCGACGGCTCCTCTGCCGACAGCCCGCTGTCAATCGCAGAGCAATTCATCAACAAAAACAGTGCGTCTCCCCCCCTTCATTGGGAGGCTCTCCTCTTCCAGGCCGCTCAGCATCTCTCCTATACCGGCGGCACCATCGTCGTCTGCGGCGAGGTCAAGCTGGATGCTTCCAACACGGCAGGCAGCTCGGACACCGTCCGTGACTTCTACATGCCCGAGCATCCCGATGCCGCCATCACCATCACCAGCGTTTGGAACGGTGTGGACTACCGCGAACAGGGCGCTCGCCTGGTTCTGCAGCATCCCGCTCACTTCTACAGCGGCGGCGATCTGATCTTCCGCGACATCAACATCTGCACCATGCCCTCCGACAAAGGAACTGCCGAAGAGCGCATCATTGCCGCTTACGGCTATGACCTGACTATGGACGAGGGAACCGAGTGCATCCCGCTGGACAAAAACGGCAAGCCCATCGACAAGCCCGCAGACAACCTGTATCCTTCCATCGTCGGCGGCCACCGCTTCTCCAGCATCTACCGTGCCAATGTCGATCCCTATGCCACCATCACGCTCAAGAGCGGTACATTCAACCGCGTCAATGCCTCCTCCTGGGGTATCAATCTGTCCGGCAATTACAACGTAGTCAACAGCAACATCCATGTGATCGTTGACGGCGACACCGTCATCAACGGCGATTTGAACGGTACCTCCCACCGCGCCAATCCTCTGCAGAGAGGCGATGTGACCATCACTGTCAACGGCGGTACGGTGGAAGGCTCCATTCTGGCCGCAGGCGAATGCGGCTACGGTGCGCCCAACTGCACCTTCCGTCTGGAGATCAACGGCGGCGAGATCAAAGCGCCCATTCTCTCCGGCAAGCCCTCCACGCTGGCCAGCAACGGCGAACAGCGCTATAACCCCATCGCTTCGATCCTGGATCTGAGCGGCTGTCCTGCCGAGATGGGTGAAAAGCTGGCCCGCAAGGGACGCAACTTCACCGACGTGATCCCTCCGCTAGCGGCCATCACCGACGGTTCGATCCGCACCGAGGCAGCCAAGACCGCCTATTTCGTGGGCGATGCCTTTGACGGCACCGGAATGCGCGTCAACCTCAACAGCAGCGAAGACAGTTATGCCGTTTCCTACTCCGCCGACAACACCGCCTTCCGCTTTGAGCCCGCCGTCCTTGCAGCCGACACCACCGAGGTCAAGGTCTTTTACGGCAATCACGAGATCGGTACCGCCGCTGTCACCGTTTCGCCCCGTCCGCAGCTTGCGATGAAGGGTGCCATGATCCGTCTGGAGGGTGAGAGACAGGCACTCCGCTTTGTCGCTTCTCTGGGCAACGCCCCCGAGGGCACCGAGATCGTCCGCTACGGCATGATCGTCAACGGTGCGGATTACTTCAGCGAGCTCAGCCTGGAGCAGCCCGGCGCCAAGATCCTGGATCTGACCAACACCGTTTATAAAACCGAACAGGACGGCATCCTCTTCTCGGGCGCCATCTCCAACATCCCCGTTGAGGAATACGACCTGGCCTACACCGCCGCCGCCTTCCTGACCTTCAAGGCCAACGGCAGCGAATACACCGTTTACACCGCTCCCATCACCCGCAGCGTCAAGTCGGTTGCGGATGCTGTCTGCTCCACCGGCTCGCACGAGACGCTCAGCGGCATCAAGTCGGTTGCCGCCGGTGTCATTGAGGCTGTGGAAAGCGGACGCAGATCCACTCCCGTTCAGAGCGAGATCGATGCCATGGTCAATGAGCTCCATCAGAACATGGTGGATATGGCCTCTGTCAAGTGGAAATCCAACGCCAATCTGGACTTTGCCAACGATTCGGAATTCTCCAGCCAGCTGCAGTACACCAAGGGTGCGGTCTACACCGGTATCCCTTATGTGGCAGGCGAAGCCGCTGAGATCGGTCTGGATCAGTGGCTGGAAAAATATCCCGAGGGCAGCACCTACACCGGCCCCACCACCTGGAACACCATGTGGGGCAACCACTGCACCTCCTCGATCATGAACGCTCTGCAGACGGTCACCGCCGGTCACCATTATGCCAACGGCTTCTCGATCCAGAACTCGCTTCCGAGAGTTGGACATTCCACCTACATCGCCGTCGGCGGTTATACCATCCCCGGCACCAGTCTGAACACCCAGAGACTCTCCGAATCCTTCGGCAAGAACGACCGCGAGCGCTCCAATGTGGTGTATGAGGCTTACGCACAGTGCAAGAGCGGCGACTTCATCGTCTCCAACTGGATTTCCGCTCAGGGCACCACGCTCGGACACATCCGCATCGTCGATGATGTACATGTTGTCCGCAATACCAACGGCACCATCAACGCCGCCAAGAGCTATCTGCTGACCACCGAGCAGTGCTCCACCATGGATAAGACCACCAAGTCCAGCTGGCGCATCAACTACAAGTACACCTTCACCCAGCTGTTCAACTTCACCACCGCTTCGGCCAAGTATCTGCCCATCCGTCTGATCAACTTCGTGACCGGCTATAAGGAAACACCCCTGCTCTCCGTCTCCGACCGCAACACCCCCGAGAACATCAAAAACGGTCTGATGGGCAAGGTCTATTCCAACTACCAGCTTACGCACGTCCGCGTCATCATCACCGACGCTGCCGGCAAGCAGGTCGGTATGTATGAGACCTATCCTTACACCTCCCAGTATGTCACGCTCAACTCCCTCGATCTGAACAACGAGGTCGCCGGACTGAAGAAGGGTGACTACCACTACGAGCTGCAGGTCTCCTACGCAGGCAAGACCGAGACCGCTGTTTCCTTCGATTTCAAGAAATAAGACATCTTCTTCCGAGAGACTGCCTTTCAACGGCGGTCTCTCTTTTTTGTTGCATTCTGCACATACAATGCACGCCCCTGTCAAAGGAGAAAAGGCCTTACCGACACCACTTTTATGGGGACGCGGCTTGTTTTCAAAAAACAAAGATTGATGAAATAGAGTTTTGAAATGTCTATATGTTTATAAGAATCCATTGACAAAGGCAGGGGAAAAGTGGTAAACTGTTTTTATGATGCGGTAATGTTTTTTATCGATCCGCTCTGAAACCAAAAAGGAGACCATATGCTTATGAAACCCTTTTCCCGCTCTCTTCTGATCGTACTTTTGGCAATCGTTATGGCCATCCCGCTTGCGCTCGGCGCCTCTGCCGAAGCGGACACGTCTCTTCCCGTTCTCTTCATCAAGGACGGAGGCAAGGGTGACGGCTCCTCGGCCGACAGTCCGCTGTCCACCGTGAACTATTTCATCAACAAAAACGCATCCTCACCTTCTTATCATTACAACTCTGTCCTTTACCAGGCGCTGCACCGTCTGTCTGCCACCGGCGGTACCATCGTCGTCTGCGGCGAGGTAAAAATCCATTCTGAAAATACATCGGGAACCTCGAAAAATGTCCGTGATTTCTTTGCACCCGAGCATCCCGACACATGCATCACTCTCACCAGCGTGTGGGACGGCGTGGACTACCGCGAACAGGGCGCCCGCTTTGTTCTTCAGCATCCCGCCAACTTTTACAGCGGCGGCGATCTGGTCTTCCGCGACATTGACATCTGCACCATGCCCTCCGAAAACGGCAGTGCCAACGACCGCATCATCGCCGCTTACGGCTACGACCTTACCTTCGATGAGGGCGTGGCGTGTATTCCGCTTGACGCAAACGGCAAAGTCATCGCCAAACCGACCAGCTCCCAATATCCCAACATCGTGGGCGGACACCGCTTTACCAATGTGTATCGCTCCGGCATGGATCCTTTTGCCGTCCTCACCATCAAAAGCGGTACGTTTAACCGCGTCAACGCCTCCTCCTGGGGCATCAGTGTTCAGGGCGATTACAACGAATTCAAGAGCGATGTCCACGTGATCCTTGACGGTGATGCCGTCATCGAGGGAGAGATCAACGGCACCTCCCACCTCGCCTATGCGAAGCACATGGGCAACGTGACCGTCACCATCAACGGCGGTAAGGTGAAAGGCTCGATCGTGGCCGCAGGCGAGTGCGGATACGCCGCTCCCAACTGCACCTTCCGTCTCGAGATCAACGGCGGCGAGATCTCCTCCCCGCTTATGACGGGAAAAGCCTCTTCGCTGGCAAGCGACAACGTTAAGCGCTACAATCCCACCTCCATTCTCGATCTGAGCGGATGTCCCGCCGAGCTGGGCGCCAAGATGGCACGCAAGGGGCGTAACTTCACCAATGTGATTCCCCCGCTGGCAGCCGTCACAGGCGGCTCGATCCGAAGCGAAGCGGTCAAGACCGCCTATTTTGAAGGCGATGCCTTTGACGGCACCGGTCTTAACGTCAAACTGAACACCTCCGACGACGGATTTTCTCTTTCCTATTCGCCCGACAACAAGGCCTTTCGCTTTGAGCCTGCTATCCTTGCCGCGGACACCGCCGAGGTCAAGGTCTTTTACGGCAATCATGAGATCGGCACCGTTGCTGTCACCGTTTCGCCCCGCCCGCAGATCGCCATGAAGGGCGCGATGATCCGTCTGGAGGGTGAAAAACAGGCGCTCCGCTTTGTCGCTTCCCTTGGCAACGCCCCCGAAAGCACCGAGATCGTCCGTTACGGCATGATCATCAACAGCGCCGATTACTTCACCGAGATCAGCCTCGAACAGCCCGGCGCAACGATCCTGGATCTGACCGACACCGTTTATCAAACCAACGAAGACGGCATCCTCTTCACGGGAAGCATCACCGACATCCCCGTTGAAGAATACGACCTGGCCTACACCGCCGCCGCCTTCCTGACCTTCCAATCGGACGGCAAGGAATACACCGCCTATTCTTCCCCCATCACCCGCAGCGTTAAGTCGGTTGCGGAGGCTGTCTGCTCTGCCGACTCCCGCGAAACGATCAGCGGCATCAAAGCGGTTGCCGCCGGTGTCATCGAAGCGGTGGAAAGCGGACGCAGATCCACTCCCGTTCAGTCCGACATCGATGCGATGGTCAATCATCTCCATCAGAACATGGTGGACATGGCCTCTGTGAAATGGAAAAGCAACGCCACGCTGGACTTTGCGAGCAATACGGAATACACCGGCCAGCTGCAGTATACCAAGGGAACGGTTTATACCGGCATCCCCTACGTGGCGGGCAACGCCGGCTATGTCGGTCTCGATCAGTGGACCGAGGCCTATCCCGATGGCAGTACCTACACCGGTTCCACCGAATGGAATAAAATGTGGGGAAACCAGTGCATCTCTTCCGTGATCAATGCGCTGCAGCCCGTTACCGCTTCCCAGCATTTTGCCGACGGCTTGTCCTTCCACGATTTCTTCCCCAAGAACGGATCGGATAACTACATCGCAGTGGGGGATTACTCTGTTCCCGGAACGGCCATATCCACCGAAGAGGTCATTGAATCGCTCGGAACCAATGACCGCGAGCGCGCCAACATCGTGTTCGAGGCATATGCGCAGGCTAAGAGCGGCGACTTCATCGTGTCCAACTGGCGTTCCTCCAAGGGCTCCCTGCTCTGCCACATCCGCATCGTGGATGAGGTGCATGTGGTCCGCAACACCAACGGCAGCATCAATGCCGCCAAGAGCTACCTGTTAGCCACCGAGCAGTGCTCCACCATGGACAAAACGACCAAAACCACCTGGCGCATCAACTACAAGTACACCTTCAACGAGCTCTGCAACTTCAACAACGTCTCCTCCAAGTACCTGCCCGTCCGACTGAGCGCCTTTGCCAGCGGCTACCGCGAAACGCCCCTGCTCGGCATCCTTGACCGCAACACGAAAGACAACATCGAACACGGTCTGTCCGGACGCATCCTGTCCAATTACCAGATCACTGCTGTGCACCTGACCATCAAGGACGCTCAGGATAAGGTGGCTCTCTCCTTCGTGGAATACCCTTACACGGTCAACAGCGTCGATCTCCGTACATTTGACCTGAGCAACGAGGTCAGCAAGCTGAAAAAAGGAAATTACCACTACGAGCTGCAGGTCTCCTACGCAGGCAAGACCGAGACCGTCCTTTCCTTCGATTTCAAAAAATGAGATCGCATCCATCAAAATAATGAATATTTACAACAAAAAAGAGGCCATTTTCGGCCTCTTTTTTGTATATTTATTGAAAAATCCCTTGCAAAAATCGACGTGCTATGATAAAATACTGAGCAGAAGAACGACGTGCTCCAACACCGCTTCTGCTTCGATTTCTTCATTTTCATAAAATACCAAAAGGAGTACCCCCTCATATGAAAGCTTTTCTCCGCATGACCGCGATCGCGCTTCTGGCTCTCGCTATCGCTCTCCCCTTTGCCTTCACCTCCGCCGCGGCAGAGCCCGTTCTCTTCATCAAGGACGGCGGCACCGGCGACGGATCCTCTCCGAGCAAGCCTCTCTCCCTTGAGGACTATTCGGAATTCTACAAGGATGACAATTACCATTACGGCTCTGTCCTCTTTCAGGCCGCACACCGCCTGCAATACAGCGGCGGTACCATCGTTCTGGTGGGAGAGGTGCGTCTGGACAAGACCAAGACCAAGGGAAACCATGCAACCTTTGAAGATTTCTTCATGCCCGATCACCCCGATTCCACCATCACCATCACAAGCAAATACAATGGGGTGGATTACACCTCGAAGGGGGCCCGTCTGATCCTGCAGTCGCCCACCGAGTTTATCTGCGGCGGCGACACCGTCTTCCGCGACATCAAGATCTGCACGGAGGGCTATACCGCCTCCGACGGCTCAGTTAAGAAGGCCAGCTCCCGCATGATCTGCGCCAACGGCTATGACCTGACCATGGACACCGGCATTGTCTGCAAGACCATTACCACCGGCGGTGCCGAACAGGATCCTCCCGATATCTCCTTTTATCCCAACATCGTCGGCGGGCACCGCTATGCCGACTGCATCCGCCGCGAGGGCAATAACACCGTTACACTGAAGAGCGGCACCTACAGCAATGTGCTTGCCTCCACCTACATGGGCGGCGCCGGATCGACAAGCAGCAACAACTACGGCGCCATGGTCGGCAACGTGACCATTGTTCTTGACGGAAACGCAACCGTCCGCGGCTATATCTGCGGCGGCGGTCCCACCTTCAACAACGGCGGCATCCATTACGGCGATGTGACTGTCGTGCTCAAGGGCGGCAAGCTGGTCGGCAACGTCTATGCCACCAACGGCGGCGGCTTCGGCACCGACAACTGCACCTTCACGCTGAAGGTCATCGGCGGCACCATCAGCTCCACCCTTTTTTCCGGAACCTCTCGTGTCCAAGGCGGTACGGACGGCAGTTTGAATGCCGGCAACTCCAATCGCAACCGCCATCTCCCCGCCAAGGCGATCCTGGACCTGTCCGAGTGCACCAACGCTTCTCTGATCAGCACGGTTGCCTCAAAAGCCAAAAACTTTACCGAAACCCGTCTGCCCGTTCTTTCCACCTCGACAGTCTCCTCGGTCACCATGCCCAAGCGAACCGCCTATTACACGGGCGATGCCTTTGATGCGGACGGTCTTTCCTTTAAGCTGACCACCTCCGGCCGATCGGCCACCGTCACCTATTCGCCCGACGATAGCAACTTCCGCTTCGAGCCCTCTCTTGACACCCCCATGAACATGGACACCAAGAAGGTCACGATCTATTACGGCTCCAAGAAGGTGGGTGAGCAGGCTGTTACCGTCACGCCCCGCATGCCCATCCGCATCCTCGGCGCTCAGATCCGCACCAACGATGAGAAGCAGACGCTCCGCTTCCTCGGTCAGGTGGGCGAGGATCTGACCAACATCGATCTGCAGGTCACCGGCTACGGTCTGGTGATCCAGCCCACCGAATATTTCAGCGAAAAATCGCTGGATCTGCCCGGCGCGACTGTGATTGACGGCACCAAGACCGTCCTTACTCCTACCTCGCTGGGAGGCAGCATCTTCGCCGGCGACATCACCAACATCCCCGTGGAGGAATACGATCTTCCCTTCTCCGCCTTCGCTTATCTGACCTACACGCACAACGGCACCGAATACACCGTATATTCGGACACCATCGAGAGAAGCGTCCGCGGCGTTGCCGAAGCTGCCTGTGCAAGCGATTCGCTTGAGCCTGCCGACAAAAAAGCCAAGCTGAATGCCGTTCTCACCGCAGAGAAATCCACGGTCGATGAAGAGCTGATCGCCGAAAAGGTTGCTCAGATGCAGAAGAATTTCAAGGATATGGCAGACGTGGAATGGACGCCCTCGCAAACCATTGACCTGGCCGATTCCGAGGAATTCGTCGGCGCGCTGATCTACAAGGCCGGCACTACCTACTACGGCATTCCCTACATCGCCGCCGGAACCAACGGCAACATCAGCCTGGCGCAGTGGCTGTCCATCTGCCCTGACGGCGGCACCTACACCGGTTCGGGCATCACGTGGAACACCATGCCCGGCAACCAGTGCTCCTCCTCGGTGGTCCGTGCTCTTCAGACGGTCACCAACCGACACAGCTACTTCAACGGCTATTCCATCCGCTATTCGCTTCCCAAGGACACGCATCCTTACTATTCTGCGCCCGGCGGCTATCCTGTCGGCGACCATACGCTCACCACCCAGCAGATCATCCGCGAATTCGGCGATACCGTTGAGGAGCGCGCCAAGATCGTTTACAACGCCTATGCCAACGCCAAGAGCGGTGACTTCTTAGTCTCTGACTGGGTATCCTCCTCCACAGGCGACGTGCTCGGTCACATCATGATTATCCACGGCGTGAGTGTCAAATACAAGGACGACGGCAGCATCGATCCCAACAAGAGCGTCCTCTATGTGTCCCAGCAGGCCTCCAATCTGCGAAAGACCAAGACCACCTGGGGCATCAACGAGCCGCATTCTTTTGCCGCCTTCTACAACGGAAAGAACGCCGACTGCAACTATCTGCCCATCCGTCTGAAGGCCTTTGAGGACGGCTACTTCGCAACCCCCTTTATGACCGTCCGTGAGCGCAACACGCCCGACAATGTTGCATACGGTCTGCTCGGCAAGATCGAGTCCAACTACCAGATCAACCTCGTCCGCGTCACCATCACCGACACCGCAGGCAAGGTTGTGAAGGAATTCTCCGACTATCCGTTCACCACCATGTATTACGATCTGCGTATGCTGGATAAGACCAACACTCTTGCCTCCCTCGCCTCGGGAAGCTACCGCTATGAGCTAACCGTCGGTTACGGCGACAAGGTGGAGACCGTTCTGTCCTTCGACTTCGAAAAATAAGACCTGTTTTTGAGAGAGACTGCCTTTGAACGGCGGTCTCTCTTTTTTGTTGAATAGATTGTAAACTTTCCGCATTTTTATTGCGAAAGATTCGAATAAATGGTAAACTGTTTCTATACGCGGTGATGTTTTTTCATCGATCCGCTCCGATTCTCAAAAGGAGTACCTATGCCTATGAAAACCTTTTCCCGTTCTCTTCTGATCGCACTTCTGGCAGTCGTTCTGGCCGTTCCGTTTGCACTGTCCGCATCTGCGGAGGAAGCCCCCGTCATTTTTATTAAAGATGGCGGCAAGGGCGACGGTTCTTCGGCCGACAGCCCTCTGTCAACGGTAGAGTATTACATCGATCAGACCGTTGCCAGCACCTCTCTGCACTTTAAGTCCGCACTCTATCAGGCAGCACACCGTCTGCAGTACAGCGGCGGCACCATCGTCATCTGCGGCGAGATCCTGCTGGATGAAAACAATGTTCAGGGCAACAGCAACACCACCGAAGACTTTTTCATGCCCGACCATCCCGATTCTCACATCACCATCACCAGCGTCTACAACGGCGTGGACTACCGTAAATCCGGCGCCCGTCTCATTCTCAAAACGCCTGCCGAATTCATGAGCGGCGGTCCGCTCACCTTCCGTGACATCAACATATGCACCATGGGCACCGACCGTATCGTCGCCGGCTCCGGCTATGATCTGATCATGGATGACGGCGTTGCCTGCATTCCCCTTGACGATAACAAGAACATTATCCCCTCCCCCGCAACCAACCGCTATCCCGTTCTGGTCGGCGGTCACCGCTATAAAAACCTGCAACGCCGCGAGGGTGATTATACCCTGACGGTCAACAGCGGTACCTACCAGCGCATCAATGCCGCTTCCTACGGCTTCGGATCCGGCTCCAACGACTCCTACGGCCGTATCTACGGCAACGCAAACCTCATCATCAACGGAACAACAAAGGTTCTCGGCGATGTCTGCGGCGCCTCCCACCGCGAGGTCTCTTTTCTGGCCGGCGATTCGACCATCACCATCAACGGCGGTTCCATCGGCGGTAAGATCTACGCTACGGGCAAAGGCGGCTTCGGCGTTCCCAACGCCACCTTTACGCTGAAGATCAACACCAGTTCGATCTCGCCCTCGGCCCTTGAGGGAAAAGCGGCATCTCTTTCCCCCAGCACCGACACCGTCAAGCACTGCAATCCCGCCGAATCCATCCTTGATCTGTCTGACTGCTCCTCCGCAACGGCTGCTGCTCTGGCCGCCAAAGCCAAGGATTTCACGCAGATCATCCTGCCTGCCGCCAAATCGGCCAAGGCATCCGACGTCACGTTCCCTGCCAAAACACAGTATTTTGTCGGCGAGACCTATGATCCTGCCGGTCTGCGCTTTACGCTTACCTCCGGCACCGTCAAGTCCGTAATCGACTACACCGCCGACAACAGCCACTTCCAATTCTATCCCGCCATCGATCAGCCCCTCACCGCCGGCAGCAAATCGATCGATGTTTACTACGGATCCACCTATGTAGGCCGCAGCCGCATTACTGTTTCCAACGCGCCCTCTTTGGACATCATGGGCGCACAGATCCGTACCAACAGCGAAAGACAGACTCTCCGCTTTGTCGGATGCCTTGGCGATGACGTCAACGGTGTCACCGTCAAGTCTTACGGCATCGTGGTTCAGCCCACCGAATTCTTCAGCGAAAAATCGCTGGATATGCCGGGTGCCACCGTCATCAACGCCACCGGCACCTCTCTGACCAAAATGGCCGGCAACCTCTATTTTGCCGGTGATGTGACGAACATCCCCGTTGAAGAATACGACCGCGCCTTCACCGCCTTCGCTTACATGACCGTTTCTTACAACGGAAGCGACTACACCGTCTATTCGGATACCATCGAAAGAAGTGTCCGCGGCGTGGCTGAGGCAGCCTGTGCGGATGCTTCCAAAGAGCCTGCCGAGAAGAAAACACAGCTGACCGAAAATGTCCTCTCGGCCACCGTCTCGACTCCCGACCAGACATTGATCGACAGCAAGGTAGAGCAGATGCTGGAAAACATGAGAACCATGGGCTCAGTCAAGTGGCTCTGTAACGCCGACATGGACTTCAAGGATGACTCCCAGTTCACCGGCAGCCTGCAGTATACCAAGGGCGTTACCTACACCGGTGTTCCCTACATCGCCGGAAGCAACGGCAACATCAGCCTGGCTCAGTGGCTGTCCATCTGCCCCGACGGCGGCTCGTTCAACGGCCCCACCGGCTGGAACACCATGCCCGGCAACCAGTGCTCCTCCTCGGTGGTCCGCGCCATGCAGTCGGTCACCAACACCCACAAATACTTCTACGGCTATTCCATCAACTATTCCCTGCCCAAGGCGACACATCCTTATTACGACGCCGTGGGCGGCTACACCGTTCATCCCTGCACCATGCTGACGCAGGAGGTCGTGGAGCAGCAGGGCTCGACCAACGCCGAGCGCTTCAACGCCATCTATGAAGCCTACACCCACGCCAAGAAGGGCGACTTCATGGTCTCCACCTGGATTCACAGCGCCGGCAATACCCTCGGTCACATCCGCATCGTCGACTCGGTCCATGTGGTCTACAAGGACGGCAAGATCGATCCCGCCGCAAGCTATATGCTCCTGACCGAGCAGCAGTCGTCGATGGACAAAACCAATCACACCACCTGGCGCTTTGAAAAGAAGTATAAATTCAACCAGCTCTGCAGCACATCGACCAGCGCCAAGTATATCCCCATCCGCCTCAAGGACTTCACCACCGGCTACTTTGAAACGCCTTACATGACCGTCCGCGAGCGCAACACGCCTGACAACATCGCAAACGGTCTGTCCGGCAAGATCTACTCCAATTACCAGATTCATGAGGTCCGCGTCACCATCACCGACAGCACAGGCAAGGAAGTTATTAAGCTTCAGGACTTCCCCTTCACGATCATGTATTACGATATTCGTTGCCTTGATCTGAACGGCACGGTTGCCAAGCTTCCCGCAGGCAGCTATCACTATGAGCTGGAAGTCGCCTATGCCGAGGAAAAGCCCACCTGCGTTTCCTTCGATTTCACCAAATAAATCCCCGACAGAGAGACTGCCCTTCCAAAGGCGGTCTCTCTTTTTGTAAAAAACATTGAAAAATTTCCGTATTATCCTTGAAAAACAATCCAAAACCGTGTAAACTGGACATAGATACCGTACATTTTCCATCGATACACTCAAAATCGCACAAGGAGTACAAACGCTTATGAAGCTCTTTTTCCGCTTTCTCCCGATGGTTGTTCTGACGATCCTTTTGGCGATCCCGTTTGCTTTTTCTGTCTCCGCCGAGGACACTCCCGTTCTGTTTGTCATGGACGGCGGCAAGGGAGACGGCTCCTCTGCCGACAGCCCTTTGTCTACAGTAGACTACTACATCAACGAAAAAGCGGTCAGCGTTTCGTATCAATATCTCTCGCCGCTGTATCAGGCCGCGCACCGTCTTCAGTACAGCGGCGGAACCATCGTCATCTGCGGTGAGATCATGATCGATGACAACAAGGTCCAGGGAAACAATTTCGTCTTCGAAGATTTCATCATGCCCGCTCATCCCGACGCTGTCATCACCTTCACCAGCGTTTGGGACGGCGTGGACTACCGCAAAACCAACGGCGCCCGTCTGATCTTCAAGGGCTCCGCTACCTTTGCATCCGGCGGTCCCACCATCTTCCGTGACATCGACATCGGTACGATCGGCACAGACCGCCTGATCGCCGCCAACTGCTACGATCTGACCATGGACAGCGGCGTTGCCTGTATCCCCCTCAATTCCGACGGGACCGCAATGGCTTCTCCTTCCGCTTCCCATTATCCCCACATCAGCGGCGGCAACCGTTACCAGAATCTTGCCCGCCGCGACGGCGATTTTACCGTTACGGTCAACAGCGGCACCTACAACTGCATCGACGCCGGCACCTTCGGCATCAACAACAACGCCTACGGCAATCTGCAGGGCAATCCTCACCTTGTCATCGGCGGCAGTACCACCGTGATGGGCAGTGTTTACGGCACCACGCACCGCGCCACTCCCCTGCTGTCAGGCGATTCTTCGATCACCATCAACGGCGGTACCATTCACGGCAACATCTATGCCACAGGCGGCAGCGGCTTCGGCTTTGCTCATTCCGCTTTCAGACTGACCATCCGCGGCGGTACCATCCATTCTTCCGAAATCCTCGGCAAGGCAAAAAAGCTGGAGGCCAACACCGAAACGCGCATCCGTTACAATCCCGCTCTGTCTGTTCTCGACCTGTCCGACTGCTCCGCAGCTCTCGCCATATCGCTGGCATCCAAGGCTGCGAATTTCACACAGATCATTCTGCCTGCGGCCAAGTCCGCCAAGGTGTCCGAGGTCACTCTGCCGACCAAGACGCAGTACTTTACCGGTGAACGCTTTGATCCCGCCGGCCTGCGCTTCACACTCACATCAAACGGCATTGCGTCCGTGATCGACTATACGCCTGACAATCCCCATTTCCAATTCCAACCTGCCCTCGATCAGCCTCTCACCGCAGGAAGCAAATCAATCGATATCTATTACGGCTCCACCTACGTCGGGCGCAGCCGCATCACCGTTTCCGATGCCCCCTCTTTAGACATCATGGGCGCGCAGATCCGCACCGACGCTGAAAGGCAGACGCTCCGCTTTGTCGGACGGCTTGGCGGGGATGTCAGCGGCGTCACCGTCACCGAATACGGCTTTGTCATTCAGCCCACCGAGTTTTACAGCGAAAAATCGCTGGATATGCCCGGCGCTGCGGTCATCGATGCCACCGGCACCTCTCTGACCGAACAAGGCGGTTTCCTCTATTTTGCAGGTGATGTGACAAGCATCCCCGTAGAAGAATATGACCTTCCCTTCACCGCCTTTGCCTACATGAAGCTCACCTACAGCGGAAAGGAATACACCGTCTATTCCGACACCATTGAGAGAAGCGTCCGAGGAGTCGCCAACGCGGCCTGTGCCGTCAATTCCCGTGAGCCTGCCGCGAAGAAAGCCAAGCTGAGCGAAAACGTCCTCTCCGCCACGGTCTCTACACCTGACAAAGCCCTGATCGACAGCAAAATCGACAAACTGCTGTCCAACATGAAAGCGATGGGCTCGGTCAAGTGGGTTTGTAACGCGGATATGGACTTTAAGGATGAAACGCAGTTCACACAAAATCTGCAATACACCAAGGGCGTCACTTACACCGGCATTCCCTACGTTGCCGGAAACAACGGAGAGGTCAATCTGTCTCAGTGGCTGTCCATCTGCCCCGACGGCGGTACCTACAACGGTCCCAACGGCTGGCACACCATGTTCGGAAGCCAATGCTCAACAGCGGTCATGCGCGCCCTGCAGACGGTAACCAATGAGCACAATTACCCCGCCGGCTATTCCATCCACTATTCCCTGCCCAAGGACACTCAGCCCTATTACAAGGCTGTCGGCGGTTACTCGGTCCACCCCTGCACCCAAATGACGCAGGAGATCGTACAGCAGCAGGGCTCGACCAATGCCGAACGTCTGGAAAATGTTTACGAAGCCTATACGCATGCCAAAAAGGGGGACTTTATGGTCTCCACATGGGAATCCCCCAACGGTCATATTCTCGGTCACATCCGCATTGTCGATTCGGTCCATGTGGTCTACAAAAACGGCGAGATCGACTCCGAAAAGAGCTATATGCTCCTGACCGAGCAGCAGGCGACCATGAACAAGAAAACCTTCACCACATGGAAGTTCAAAGCCAAATACCTCTTCAAGAACCTCTGCAACTTCACCACAGCCAGCCACAAATACATCCCCATCCGTCTCAAGGGCTTTGAAAGCGGTTATTTCGCCACTCCCTATATGACCGTCCGCGAGCGCAACACGCCCGACAACATCGCAAACGGTCTGTCCGGCAAGATCCATTCCAACTACCAGATCCACGAGGTCTGCGTTACCATCACCGACAGCACGGGCAAGGAGGTCATCAAGCTTCAGGGCTTCCCCTTCACAACCCTGTTCTACGACCTCCGCCGACTCGATCCAAGCAATACCGTCGCCAAGCTCTCTTCCGGCAAGTACCACTACCAGTTGGAGGTCGCCTACGCCGAGGAAAAGCCCACCTGCGTTTCCTTCGATTTCACCAAATAAGCAACACCATACAGAGGGACTGCCCATCCAAAGGCGGTCTCTCTTTTTTCCGCTTCCGCATCGGAAGCTCATACACAGACCTCCTTTTTTCATAAAAAATACATCGGATTTTGGGTAGCATCGTAAAAAAACGGAGAAAAGATACATTATTTTTGAAAGAATGCCACACAACATCTTGCCAATCGTCACCGCTTTGCTGTATAATGAAACCAAAGTCACACTTAACACACAAAAAGGATGTAGAGAACATGAAACACACCGTCCTGAAGCTACTTACTTTCGTCATGGCTTGTCTCATTGCCATGCCGCTCCTCTTTGCTGTTGCGGGCGATCAGCCCATCCGTCAGACCGTGTACATCTCCGACAACGGAAATGGCGACGGCTCCTCCCCCGCTTCCCCGTTGGGCAACGGCGCGGGCTATGAAAACGGCAGCAATTCCGCTTATAAAGAAAGCGCGCTCTATCGGGCTTTTGAGCTGGTGAAGGAAACCGGCGGCAAGATCGTCCTCTGCGGCACGGTCACGCTCTCGGCCGGTCATACCGGAAATGTTCCTGCCAATGCGTCATCGGACATGAATCTGCCGAAAATGGACGAGCGGTATTCGGTCACCATCACCTCCGTTGACCCGACCGACGACACCGATTTCCGCGTAAAAAACGGCGCCAAGCTGGTGCTTAACCGCGCTGCCTGCCCGATCAATCTCCACTTTTCTGCCTCCGTTCTGATCGAAAACCTGACCATCGCCACCATTGTGGACAGCGCATCGGCATTCGCCTCCTGTAAAAAAGGAGCGGTCATCGGTGCCAACTGCTATCCGCTGACGCTCGGCGACGGCATTCTCTGCACGGTCTCCGATGCCGCAAGCGGAAACGAGCTTGCCCCCACCGCAGAAAACGCCTCTGCCTTCCCCTTCATCGTCGGCTCCAACCGCTATGCCAACATGACCGGGGACACCGACCTGACCATCCGCAGCGGTACCTATTACCGCGTCAACGGTGCCGACTACGGCATCGGAAGCACCGGCTACGGCAATTTGAACGGCAACGTGTCTCTGACCATCGCCGGCGGCACCTTCCTCGACAGGATCACCGGTACTTCAACGGGCGCAGAAAGCCTGGTCTCGGGCGATATCAGCATCCGCATCGAGGGCGGTACTTTCTATCAGACGATCTGTGGCTGCGGTCCCAAGGGCTTTGCCGAGGGCTCCAAGCTGTATGTGAACGTCAGCGGTGGCGATTTCACCAAGCTTCCCGCCGACCGTCTCGGCTTCTTCACCACCAACGGCAACAGCGCCATCGCTCCTCCCTCCTCCTCGGTCATCAGCTTCCAGGATTATCCCGCCGCTGAGTATACAGCCAAGATCCTCAACGGCGTCACCCAGCCCGACTCCACCACCCGCCCCCTCTTTGCCATCGCAAGCGAAAGCGCTTCTCTCGGCTTCAAGCAGGTCTATGCCCCGGGCGAAGAGCGCGTCATTTTCGTGCGCGACGGCGGAAAAGGCGACGGCTCCTCTGCCTCCTCGCCTCTGGCGGTCACAACAGGCATCGTCGAACCGGCAGGCGGAGTGAAATCGGGCAGCAACATCTTCATGCCCATCTACACCGAAACACCCCTCTATCAGGCCTTCTATGAGCTGAAGGATACGGGCGGCACCATCGTCATCTGCGGTGAGATCAACCTTCACAAGGACATCGTGCAGGACACCGCCACCGGCAGCCGCAACTATGTTCTGCCCACCCATGGCGACCGCAAGATCACGGTCACCAGCGTCTGGGACGGCGTGGACTACCGCCTCACCAACGGAGCGCGCATCATCCTTGAGCGTCCCTCTCAGCTGGTCATGGGCGGTGAGACCGAATGGACCAACATGAAGCTGGTCACCAAGGGCACCGGCCGCATCATCACCTGCAGCGGCTATAAGACCGTCTTTTCCGAGGGTGTCATTTGCGAGCCCTACGATGCCTCCAATGCATCCTACGCCGACCATTATCCCACCATCGTGGGAGGCGAACGCTACAAGATCGAGGAATACGACACCGACCTGACCGTTCTCAGCGGTACATTCAATCAGGTCTGCGGCGGCTCATACAACATGAACTCCTTCAACGGTGACCGTGATCTGCCCCGCGGCTCTCTCACCGGCGACACACACCTGACCATCGGCGGTACCACCGTCGTCAAGAATGCGGTTTACGGCACCTCCAACAACGCAAGCAGTCCATCCGCCGACAAGACTCCCTGGCAGAAGGGCAACGTTTACATCACCGTCAACGGCGGTTCGATCAGCACCATCTATGGAGCGGGAAGCGGTCGCTTTGCCAACGAGACGGCTGAGGTTTACATCAAAGTGACCGATATCGCCAACCTCAACTGTGCCATCCATCCCTGTGCTCCCTCAACGCTCAACAATCCCCCTGCCAAAACCCTTCTGGACCTGTCTGTATTCAAAAAAGATTCCACCAAGCTGCTCACCAACACCGGCTTCACCAACATCCTTCCCCCGACAAACGCCATCCGCTCGGTCAGTCTGGCCACATCGCCCGACAAGACCACCTATTTTGAGGGAGATGCCTTCGACATCAGCGGCATGAAGCTTTCCTTTGCCCTCAAAAACGGTAAGACCGTTTCGCTGGCCTGCGATCCCTGTCATGCCGATCTGTTTACCCTGCCCGCTCTCACCGCCGGCAAGACCAGCGCGCGGTTGTGGTTCAACGGCTTCTACAACATTGATATTCCCGTCACGGTCATCGACCGTCCCGCTCTGACCTGCCTCGGCGCGCAGATCAAGACCGCCAACAGCACCGCGCAGGGGCTTCGCTTCATTGCCTCGATCGACATGAGCCACGCCATCAAGCCTGACTCCTACGGCTTCCTTGTCCTTCCCTCCGAGGCTCTGCACTATGCCGAGGAGCTCCGTCCCGACCGCATCGGCGGTGCCTATCGCATCGATGCCACCGACACCTTCCTCCGTCAGGAAATGAACGATCCCGCCTTCGATGCGCAGTACAATACCCCGTCCAAACGCATCTTTGCCGGTACGTTTGATGAGATCGACATTGAGCATTTCGCCTCCTCCTTCACCGCTGTCGCCTACATGAGCTTTAGATACGGCGGTGAGGAGCACACGGTTTATTCCGCTCCCATCGAAAGAAGCGTGTACGAGGTGGCCAAGGCCGCGTATGCCTCGGCAAAAGAAGATGCCGACGACCGCGCCTGGCTGAAGCTGAACATCATCGACCGCGTGGAAAGCGGAGCTGTCAATTCGGTCTCCGAATCCCGCTCGGCAGCCATGCGTCAAAAGGTTGTGGATTATATGTGGGAAATGGCCGATGTGGCATGGACGCCCTCTATCACCATCAATTACAGCGGCAGACTTTCCTATTCCACTCCCGCCTATGAAGCCGGCAAAACCTATTACGGCCTGCCTTATAACAGCGCCAACGGCAATGCTGCCGCCTTCTCGTCTCTTCTGAAAAACGGTACTCTTCCCGCAGGTGTGGACACCGATTGGTATCATCTGCCCGGCAACAGCTGCTCCACCTCCATTCTTCTCGCTTACCATTATGCCTTTAATCAGTTGAGCCGCGAGGTTGGTGCTTCCAACATGATCCCGGTTTACAACATCGGCTTTGATCAAGTGGGAAGCTACGGACAGCCAAAATACATCACCCATACCGGTGCCATCCGCGAAGCAAGCGGCGCCACCAAGGAAGAACAGCTGCAAACTCTCTACAAAGCCTATGAGCTTCTCCAGCCAGGTGATGCCATTGTCCAGCGTTGGAACACCTCTGCGGGTGAATATCTTGCACACTCCCGCTTGATCGTCGGTTATCCCGAGGTGGTTCGAAATGCCGACGGCACCATCAACGGAAAGGAAAGCAAGCTTGTCACGTTAGAGCAATCCTCCTCCATCAGCCAGAACAGAGGCCATTCCACCACCTGGCCGCACCATCGCTATACCTTTGAATCGCTGGCCGTTGGAAATTCCTATGTACCGATCACGGTCAACGACATGAAGACCGGCTTCTCCGATCCCGTCTGGTGTACGATCCGCTCCTTCAACACCGCTGACAATATCGCAAGCGGTATTCGCGGCAACATCGAATCCAATTACCAGATCGAATCGGTCACGCTGGACATCCGCTCGGGCGATGCGAGCATTTCGGCCGTCACCGTCCATCCCACCTTCAGTAAGTTCTGCTTCTTGGAAGAATACAGCGCGTTGGAGACCACCCTTTCCGCACTGCCGAAGGGCTCTTACACCGTTGTCATCTCCGCCGAGGTCTGCGGTGAGCCTTACGAGCTGACAAGGATCGATTTTAGCAAATAAACCGTTTTCAAAAAGGCCGTCTCAAAGCGAGACGGTCTTTTGCAATTTTTTCCTCTGCATCTTGAAAAAAAGACAAAAATAGAGTACAATGGAACAAAGAGCATTTTCCAAGGACAATTTCATTGAGCAAGGAGATTTTTCTCATGAAGCAGGAGTTCACCTATCATCTTTCCCTCAATCAGCCGCACGTCGGCTGTGAAAAGCCCCGCGCCTATTTCATCCCCTACCATTCCGAGGAGAGCGCACGCAGCGGCGTTTACACCCGATCTCACTTCGCCAAAACATTGAACGGCGAATGGGATTTTGCCTTCTTCCCCTCGGCGGATGCCATTCCGCAGGATTTCAGCATCACCTACGACCGCATCACCGTCCCCAAATGCTGGCAGAATGAGCTGGGGCGCGGCTATGACGTTCCGCACTACACCAACATGATCTACCCCTTCCCCTGCGATCCGCCTCATCTGCCCAAGGACATTCCCTGCGGTCTTTACCGCCGCTCCTTTGTGCTGGACAGCGATCAGCTCCGCGACAAAAAGGCTTACCTGAATTTTGAGGGCGTCTCCTCCTGCTTCTATCTGTGGGTCAACGGCAGCTTCGCTGCCTACAGCCAGGTCTCCCACTCCACCAGTGAGATCGATGTCACCTCCCTGCTGAAGGAGGGGGACAACACCATCCATGTGCTTGTGTTCAAGTGGTGCACCGGCTCGTATCTGGAGGATCAGGACTTCTTCCGTCTCTCGGGTATCTTCCGCGACTGCTATCTGCTCTTCCGCGACAAGATCCATATCCGTGACCTTTTCCTGACCGCTCTTCCCAACGATGCGTTCAGCAAGGGATGCGTGGAATGCGAGATCGAGACCACCGGCTTTGCCGAGGTCCACTATTCCTTCTGCGATGCGGAGGGCAATCCTCTCTTCGACGGCTATGACGAGATCGACGGCAGCGGATCGTTTTCCTTTACCGTGGATGCCCCTCACCTCTGGAGCGACGAGGATCCCTATCTCTACGAGCTGACGCTGCAATGCGGTCATGAGATCCTGCGCTTTGACGTGGGCTTCCGCCGCATCGAGGTGAAGGACCGCATCGTTTACATCAACGGCAAAAAGGTCAAGGCCAAGGGCGTCAACCGTCACGACTCCCATCCTCTGCTGGGCTACACCACGCCGGTCGAGCACATGATCCGCGATCTGATCATCCTCAAGCAGCACAATGTCAACACCATCCGCACCTCTCACTACCCCAACGATCCCCGTTTTCTTACCCTCTGCGACCGCTTCGGCTTCTACGTGGTGGACGAATGCGATCTGGAAACGCACGGCATGGCCGATGTCGGCCGATGGAGCGAGCTGTCCGATTCACCCGACTGGGAGCTGCAATACCTCGACCGCATGGAACGGCTGGTGGAGCGCGACAAGAACCATCCCTGTGTAGTCATCTGGTCTTTGGGCAATGAAAGCGGCTTCGGACGCAACCACGAAAAGATGGTCGGCTTTGTGCGTGCCCGCGACAACACCCGTCTTGTCCACTACGAGGGCGGCAATGTTCGTCACAGCGGAAGGATCCGTCCCGAGCTGTTCGACATCGAGAGCGATATGTACTCCTCCCTCGAATTCTGCAAAAACTACTGCGAAGCGGATGAGAAGGAAAGCCCCATGCCCTTCTTCCTCTGCGAATACTCCCACGCCATGGGCAACGGTCCCGGCGACCTGTCCGACTATTGGGAGCTGATCTACTCTCACGACAACTTCTTCGGCGGCTGTGTGTGGGAATACACCGACCACTCGGTGGCCATCGTGAAGGACGGGCGCACCGTTTACACCTATGGCGGCGACTTCGGCGACACACCCAATGACGGCAACTTCTGCATCGACGGTCTGCTCTTCCCCGACCGCACGCCCAGCATTGGTCTTTTGGAGCTGAAGCAGGCCATCAAGCCCTTCGCTGTTCTGCCTCTGGAGATCGCCAACGGACGCTTCCTCATCAAGAATCTCTATCAGTTCACCGACCTGTCCCCCTTCTATCTGCGCGTCACCGTCCGCCGCAACGGCGAGACCGTGTTCGAGGACACGCTCCGCGATCTGACCGCCGGACCGCAGCAGACGCAGGAGATCAACGTCGATTACGGCTCCTTCCACGCTTACGGCTTCTGCACGGTGGATCTGGAGCTCTGCCTGAAGAAGGCAACCCGTTGGGCAAAGGCCGATCACGTTCTCGGCTTTGTCCAGTTTGACCTGCCCACCTTCCGCAAGAAAGCGGAGGAGAGACGCAGGCTCACACCCGTCCTCACCGACAACGGCGATGCGTTCACTGTGGCAACGGGCGAAACGGTGTACACGCTTGACAAGGCAAGCGGTCTGTTGACGCAGATCGAAAACGGCGGCAAGCATCTCCTCCGTTCTCCCATGGCGCCCAACATCTTCCGCGCCCCCACCGACAACGACCGCAACATCAAGCTTGACTGGTTCAAATACGGATACGACAAGGCCGCCTTTGACCTGCTTTCCTGCGAGGTCACGAAAAACAAGGATGGCATCGTTGTCATCGAAAGCGACGGGCTGATTGCCTCCGAGGCCGTTTCGCCGATTCTGAAATACCGTTTGATCTACACCTTCCTGCCCGACGGCTCGCTGAAGGTAGGAAGCGATGTGACTCTCGTCAATGCTCCCGCCCCGCTGCCCCGCATCGGTCTCACCCTTCAGACCGAAAAGGATGCCGATCAGCTGACCTACTTCGGAGCCGGAAGCACCGACAGCTATTGCGACATGAACCTCTCCTCCCGCATCGGCCTGTACAAGATGAAGGCGCAGGACAACCACACGCCCTTCATCCGCCCGCAGGAGAACGGCTCGCATAACCGCACCCGCTTCTTCTCGCTGGAAAACGAGAACCGCCACGGACTGCTGTTCTACTCTCACGAGCCCTTCTCCTTCAGCGTCTCGCCCTATTCCATTTCGCAGCTGACCGAGACCGCTCACGAGCACGAGCTGACCGAAAACGACAGTCTCTTCGTCTGCATCGACGGACGGATGCGCGGCATCGGCAGCAACTCCTGCGGACCGACGCTGAACGAACGCTATGAGATCACCGAAAAGGCCTTCTCCTTTGAATTTGCGATCCTGCCCGTCAATGCCGAGGATGCAGATCCCTTCGACTTGATCTGAGCTTGATCTGAGCCTTCCGAAAGCGCTCAGGCGGAAGCGACGGATCGTTTCAAAAAGAAAAATAATTCACGATGCCGTTGTAGATGGCATCGGCAAACAGATCGGGACGTCGGCTCATCAGGTCGGCGTCCTCTGTGTTGGTGATGTAACCCATCTCGATGAGGACGGCAGGCATCTGCGTTTTCCGCAGCACATACAGTGTGGGGCGGACAAACATCCCCCGATTGCGGAGCCCCGTCTCGGCGGCGATGGCGTTGACGATATCCACGCCCAGCGCATATCCCTCCGACGCCTCGCTGAAGGCATAGCCCTCCGTTCCGCCGACATTGGGATCGGTGGAGGCATTGGCATGCAGGCTGATGAAATAGTCGGCATTCCAGGCGTTGGCGGCATTCACGCGGGCAGCCAGACTGGTGGTGTTGCTGCTTCCCAGAATCTCGGTGGGTGTGTTCCGCGAAAGGCGCACATCAAAATTGGGGTCCTCGCGGAGACGGGTGGCCAACAGCCTTCCGATCTCATACGTCAGATCCTGCTCGCGCAGACCGTTGCCCTCAGCCCCCGCATTGGGATTGGATGGATTGTGCCCCTGGTCGATGAAAATTCGGATCGCCATATCATGTCCTCCGTATGTATGAAAAAATTCGGTTCGTGTATGCTAATAATATTGTATTCCCTCGGCGGAAAAATGTTCCGATCGCTTGACAAAGCGACGAATTTGTACTATAATAGTTTAAGAGTCTAACTA
This sequence comes from Oscillospiraceae bacterium, assembly GCA_015063795.1. Lineage (GTDB taxonomy): Bacteria > Bacillota > Clostridia > Oscillospirales > CAG-272 > SIG694. The sequence goes on along the minus strand of SVTL01000001.1, from coordinate 105,563 downwards.
TGAAAGGAATGGATGAACATGACGATCACCAAACAGTCTATCATCGGCGATATTCTTGACCACGATGCGGAAACCGCAAAGTTCTTCTTTGAAATCGGTATGCATTGCCTCGGCTGCCCCGCTTCCCGCGGTGAAACCGTTGAAATGGCCTGCGCCGTCCACGGTACGGATGCAGACGCGCTGATCGCGAAGATCAACGAGTTCCTCGCTTCCAAAAACTAAAGGGTTCAAAAAAAGCGGACGGTTGTTTTTGGCATCTGTCCGCTTTCTTTGATTGTACCGCAACATGAACGATAACCGTCTGAATGCGCTGGCTTCCTTTGTCCGTGTCGGAACGGTGGCGGCCGATGTTGGCACCGACCACGGGAAGTTAGCTGTTTTGCTGATCCGCGATCGGCAGGCCGCGCACGTGTATGCCACCGACATCAACGAAAAGCCGCTGCAAAAAGCCAAGCAGTTCATTGCGCTCACCAACCTGACTCAGCAGATCACGCCGATTCTGACCGACGGGCTGACCGGACTTTCCCACCTGCCCATCCGCGACATCGTCATCGCCGGGATGGGGGGCGAATTGATCGCGCAGATCATCGAAAACAGCGATTTTTGCAAAAGCGGCGTCCGCTTTGTTCTGCAGCCCATGTCCCGCCCCGAGGCGCTTCGCCTCTATCTGGCGCAAAACGGCTTTTTCTTTGTTGACGAAACGCTGGTGGAAGAAAACGGACGGGTTTATCCCATCATCGTCGCCGAATTTGACGGTCAGAACAGGACGCTGTCTCCTCTTGAGCGGCTGGTGGGTCCCTGCCTGCTGCAAAAGCGCAGTGAGCAGCCGTCTTCCCTGTTCCGTCCTTACCTTCAAAGCAAGATCAACAATCAAAAAAAAGTTCTGGAGGGCAGACTCAGCCAAGGCCTTGACGCTTCCGACGACAAGCGTTTGTCCGATGCATTGGAGGCGCTTCTGTCCGAACTGCCAAGCGGAGGTCATCGTCTATGAACATACAGCAGTTCTACCGCTTTCTCGATGAGGCGATCCCGAAAGATCTGTCCTGCGAGTGGGACAACGACGGATTGATGCTTGCCTTCGATCCCGAAAAAGAGGTGCGCCGCGTGCTTGTCGCGCTGGATGCCAACCGTCTCACCGTTGAAAAGGCCATCGAAAGCGGCGCCGATCTCATCGTCACCCATCATCCGCTGATCTTTCATCCCATCCGCCATCTCTCCTTTGCCGATCCGATGCAGAGCAGTCTGTCAAAGCTGGCAGGACACGGCATCGCCCTCTTTTCCTTTCACACCCGTCTTGACGCGGTGGAGGGCGGTGTGAACGACATCCTTGCCCAAAAGCTGGGGCTTACCGACTGCGTGCCTGCATGCGAGGTCGGACGCGGCGGATTGTTACCGACTCCCCTTGATTCTTCCCTGTTTGCGCAAGCCGTTAAAGAAACGCTGGGCAGCGACCGCATAAGCGTGGTTCTGCCGCGCGCGGAAGCACACCGCGTTGCCGTTCTGGGCGGAAGCGGCAAGCATTGTCTCGAAGAGCTGATCGCCGAAGGCTATGACACCTTTGTCACGGGCGAAGTCTCCTTCGACGAAGAAAATGCCTATTACGATGCCGGCATCAATCTCATCTGCGCCGGCCACTTTTACACCGAACATCCCGTTTGCGACCACATCAAACATCTGCTGAACAAAGCCGATCCCTCCCTTGAGGTGACGGTGATCGACAGCAATGTCATTTCCGGAGGTTTACATTGATCATTCAACTTGAAGAAGCCAAGCGCGACCTTTCCAGACTGGAGAGTGAACTGAAAGAGCTTGCCGACGCCATTAAGATCGACGCTGTGCAGGAGCAGATCGCGTCGCTTGAAGAAAAAACCAACGATCCCGCTTTCTGGAGCGACCAGCGCACCTCCGGAAAAACGCTGCAGACCATCAAGATGCTGAAGGATAAGATCGAGGCCTTCCACGATCTGGAAAAGCGTTTGGAGGACATCGCTCTGCTCAACGACATGGCCATCGAGGAAAACGACGAGAGCCAGGTTGAAGAGATTCTGACCGAAATTGCCGCCATTGACAAGGCCGCCGAGGAGCAGAAGCTGGCAACCCTGCTCTCCGGTGAATACGACAAAAACAACGCCATCGTTTCCTTCCACCCGGGCGCGGGCGGTACCGAGGCCCAGGACTGGGCGCTGATGCTCTACCGTATGTACACCCGTTGGGGCGAGCGTCACGGCTTCAATGTGAAGCTTCTCGACTGGCTGGACGGCGACGAAGCCGGCATCAAGAGCGCCACCATCATGGTGGAGGGCGTGAATGCCTACGGCTATCTGAAGAGCGAAAAGGGCGTTCACCGTCTGGTGCGCGTTTCCCCCTTTGATGCTTCGGGGCGCCGTCAGACCTCCTTTGCCTCGGTGGATGTTATGCCCGAATTTGAGGACGACGGCAAGATCGAGATCAAGGACGAGGAAATTGAGATCACCGCGCACCGTTCCAGCGGCGCAGGCGGTCAGCACATCAACAAGACCGACTCGGCCATCCGCATCACCCACCTGCCCACGGGCATTGTGGTGGGCTGTCAGACCGAGCGAAGCCAGCTCCAGAACAAGGAGACCGCGCTGAAGATGCTGAAGGCCAAGCTGCTTGAGATCAAGGAGCGCGAGAAGCTGGACAAGATTGAGGACATCCAGGGCGTTAAAAACAAGATCGAATGGGGCGCACAGATCCGCTCCTACGTCTTCATGCCCTACACGCTGGCCAAGGACACCCGTACCGGCTATGAAAACGGCAACATTCAGGCAGTCATGGACGGCGACATCGACGGCTTCATCAACGCCTTCCTGAAGGCCAATGCCAACGGCGAGGTGTAAGCGATGAAACGCAAAACCAAGTTTTATCTCGGGCTTGCCATGATGGGGCAGGCGCTGTTCTTCCTCATTCTCTTCTTTGTGCTGTGGAAAAAGCGTTCGTTTGCCACGGCCCTGCTTCTGCTCTCCTCCGCAGGCGGTGTAGCCGGCATGTTTGTCGTCTACCGTCAGCTGACCGCTCAGGCGGAAGAGCCGGTTTTCGAGGCGTTTGAGGAGCTTTGTCTCGACGATCCGGATGACGGCGTTGTGAGATTTTGAGGGAAAGCGACGATCATACGATACAAAAAGGTGTTGACTTTTTCGGCCAACACCTTTGTTTTTATGCATTCGCTTATGCTTCGGCTTTGGGTTCGCTTGCGTTTTTCTCTTCCAGATTCTGATAGCCGGCGCGGTTTTCCAGAACCACCAGCTCGCCGTTGTCGTTTTTCACAAAGCGGTATTCGGCGAAAGCGGTGTGCCCCTCGGTCATGTTCTGCGCTTCAAAGCGGCGCATCATGCCGTCAGCGACCGGCATATAGCCCTCGCCCGTACCTTTGTAGGCGGTCAGCAGATAGGGATTCTCCTTCTTGTAGCGGCTGACGAGACGGATGATGCCGACGCCCGGCGCAAAGGTGTAATCCTTGTATCCGCCGCGGTAACGCAGTCCGCCCGTCCAATACTTGCCGTTGAAGGAAAGCTCAATGCAGTCATCAAATGTCCCCGCAGGGGTGGTGACGCTTCCGATGCGCTGGATCGTGAAGGGGGTTGTCAGCTTCTGACCGTAGCAGTCGCGGCAGACGCAGCCTTCGGTCGTCTTAAGCCATTCATCCGACCAGAGGCAGCCAAAGTGATCGGCCAGAATGCCGTAAATGTCATTGTAGAGTGCTGCCCAGCCCGCCGCGGGAATCTTCTTTTTCCATTCAAAAGAAAGGCGTTGGTTTCGATCACCGTATTCCAAGCGTCCGTTGGACATCGCAATCGGATCATGGACGGAAAAGAAATTCCAGTATCCGTTGATCTTGCGGTTGGGCGTTGTCTCCTCGGCTCCTGCCATGATGCGCTCCATCACGTCACAAGCCACCTCGGTGTGAAGTTTTTGGTAAGGCGTTTTTGCCAGAGCCTTTGCCCTCGTCATGGCAAAAGACACATCGGACAGCTTATCGTCCTCCTCGGGAAGAGCCACATATTCGCTCCGCATCTGCTTGATCATATCAAGCCAGTTGTTTTCGTCGTAGCGCAGGCGCTGTTTGCAATAGGACACCGACAGGATCACCCTTTCGCTGTCAGCATAGGTCATCACATACTCGCCCTCGCCGCGATGGGTTTCGGGATTGCCGCACAAAGCATACGTCCATCGGTTGCCCTTATGGCAGGGGAGAAGACCGCTTCCGCCCTCAATGTGACAGGCGGTCAGCCAATGCGTCTCACTTTGACCGTATTCCTCTGCCATCTGCTTGACAATGCCGATGCCCTCTTTGAACCATGTGGTGAAGCGGATGCCTTTTTCTGCCACAACGCTGATCCGGCAGTCCTCAAAACGCCCCGCAGGGGTTTCCACGGTCTCACGCTTAGGCAGGAAGGTGAGCGTGTCGCCATCGTCTGCCGTGAACGTCTCACCGACCTTGACGCCCTTTGCCATAAAACGTCTGTCACAGCGGAAGGCGTTATAGAAAATGTCCTGTGAATGAAGCATCTCCCCATACAAATGCCCTCGATTGTATCCCGGCGAGGACCAGAAGCGAAGCTCGCCGTCAAGGAAGCGGTATTCTTCGGCAGCCGCATCAAACTTATACTTTTTTTCGTTCTTGCCGAACGCTCCCTCCAAGCGAAGCTCTTCCAGCTTTTTCGCCGAGAGAGCGTTGGCATAATAGACATCGGAGGGTTTGAGGATCTCAAGCACCTTGTCAAAGGCAGCAAGACCTTCGTCGCGCTTTCCCTCGAAGTAATAGGTTCGGGCGAGCCAGAACCACTCCTGACCAAGCGCTTTGGTAAAGCCATGTTCCTTGAGAAAGGGGATCTGCTTGTCTCTCATAAAAGCGATGCGCTCCGACCACGGCACCTTTTCGTCCTCGCGGAAGGCAACCGCGCTCATCACGTCTTCATTTTTGCCCTCGATGGCTGCCTGCTTGATGCGGGCAAACAGCTCGTCGTTCTGCGCCCCGGGCAGCCACCACCAGCCGCAGAGCAGCGTGTCGGCCAGCGCACTCTGCTTTTTTTCGCTCTCGGGCAGGGATTCGACGGCGGCCAATACATCCTTGTACGCCTCCGCAAAGCCGTCTTTTTTTTCTTTCAGGCGCCAGAGCTTCAGCTCCTCCACCTTTTTCATGACCTTTTCCACCAAGGTATCGTTTTCTCTTTCGTTCATCGAAGAAAGCTCCTTTCGCATCTTGGTCCTTCCTTCATGAAGCTGCCACTTGACCGTCCCGACGGGCGTTTGCATTCTCACCGCGATATCCGCGATGGAAAGCCCCTCAAAATAGTGCAGACGGATCACCTGTCCGATCTTTTCGGGCAAACGGTCGATCTGTTCATGCAGAAGGTCCTTTTCCATGGACGAGATGACCTCATCCTCCACGCTGACAGCGCTTGGCGACGGCTCATAGTCGGCGTACTCAAGAGGTAGGTATTCGCGGAAGCGGACCAGCATTTCCTTCGCGCAGTTCTCCGCAATGCGGCAGACCCACGCGCCGTATTTGTCGCGGTCTTTTAAGCAGTCCAGCTTCAGCCAGGCGGTGACAAAGGCATCCTGCGCCGCATCCTCGGCCATGAAATTGCTTTTGGTGAACCACTTTGCCCGCGAAAGTACTTTCGCCTGATGCCGCCTTACAAGCGTTTCATACGCCTTTGTGTCGCCCAGAAGCGTCAGCTCCACAAGCGTTTTGTCGGTTTGATCGGATTTGTACATTCTCTGTCCTCCGTTTTTTTGTAGCTACACTCTTTAGAGGGACTATGAGCGGAAAAGGTTGGGGGAAAACGACATTCTTTTTGCAAAAAATGCCCGCCAAAAGTGCGATGTTCTTATGGAAGAATAGTCAAAGTGCTGCGAAGCGTGAGCAAAAGGGGCGAATCCTAACTCCTTATACAAACAGAAAGAGAGAGCAAATCGGTGCGCAAGCGAAATGTTCTCTCTTTCTCTTCTTATATTTAGTGATATTCTTTGCTCACGCAAAGAGTGATATTTCCCCTTATGGGAAGTGATATGGCAAGGCTGCGCCTCGCCGTGATATTCGATTCGCCTGTAAACTCGCGCAGCGAATATCACTCGGCATCAGCCGAATATCACTGCGAAGCAATATCACTCGCCGCAGGCGAATCGAGTTGCGTGATACTCCGTTAAGAGTATCACGCTAAGTGCGAGCATTCTTTTTGTTTATACCTTTGCGTGTGCTTTGGTCGATTCGGTGGGATCATATTCCAGCTGGCGGCGCTTTCGCTTCCACAGAATCGAGAAGCAGATGATCTGCGTGATAAAGGTGATGAACCAGGAGATCGGATAGGAATAGAAGATCATTTCGATCTTGGTCAGCGACGGGATGAGGAAAACGAAATACATCCAGCTCAAGCGAACACCGCAGACACCGCAGAGCGAGATCACCATCGGGGCGACCGAATAGCCGATGCCGCGCAGCGCTCCTACCATTACGTCCATCATGCCCAGAATAAAGTAGGGGACGCAGACAATGATCAGGCGGATCTTGGCCGCATCGATGACCTCCTGCGTATCCGAATACAGGCTGAGAAGCTGCTGGGAAAAGATCAGGATCACTGCCGACATCACAATGCCCGTTACGACCACACAGGCGATTCCGCACTTGATGATGGGCAGAATGCGCTCGGTTTTCCTGGCGCCGATGTTCTGACTGCAGAAGGAGACGGTGGACTGATAAAAGGCGTTCATGCCCTGATAGATAAAGCCCTCTAAGTTTCCTGCCGCCGAGCTGGCCGACACCATCAGGTCACCGAAGCGGTTGATGCCCGACTGGATGACCACATTGGACAGCGAAAACAACGTTCCCTGCAGGCCTGCCGGCAGACCGATGCGGAGCATCTCCAAAAAATGACGGCGGTTGATGCGCAGATTGCGGAGCGAGAGACGGATGGCTTCCTCCTCCTTGGAAAGAGCGATCATAACCAAAACAGCCGACATGGCCTGTGAGACGATGGTGGCCAGTGCAACGCCCGCCACATCCATCTGAAAGCCGATGACAAAGATCAGATTCAGAATCACATTCACAATGCCCGCCGCAAACAGATAGTACAGAGGGCGCTTGGTATCGCCCACCGCGCGCAGGATGGCGCTTCCGAAGTTGTACAGCATCATCACGGGCATGCCGAGAAAATAGATCCGCATATACAGCGCCGACAGCGGCAGGACGTTTTCCGGCGATTTCATCAGGATCAAAAAGGTTTCAGCACCGAAGAAGCCGACCACCGTCAGCACAAGACCGCCGATGAAGCTGATGAGCATGGCCGTGTGAACCGCCCGATTGCACTCCTCGCGCTCGCCCGAACCGTAATAACGGGCAACGGCCACATTGGCACCGACCGAGAAGCCGATGAACAGGTTTGTGATCAGACCGATCAGCGGGCCGCAGGAGCCGACACCTGCCAGAGAGGCATCGCCGGAAAACTTGCCCACCACCATGATGTCTGCGGCATTGAACATCAGTTGCAGCATACTGGACAGCATCAGCGGCAACGAGAAGACCAGCATCTTTTTCAGGATCGGTCCTTCGGTCATATCCATTGTATATGTTTTTTTCATCGTGTAACCTCGTGTCTGTCAAGGGGAAATGGATGCGTGTGTTTCGAATCTCTGCAACCATATATGATACACCAAAAGGCATCTCTTGTCAAGAGAACGCGCATCAAAAACCTCTTCCCTTTGCCTGCATGACTGCCGTTTTTGATAGAATCGGATTGCGCTCTCCGCTTCGGATCCGCCATGCGTTACACGTTGTTTTTATTTCCTTTTCTTCTTCCTGCGATCGCAGATCGGACAGCGATCCCGTCTCGTCCGCGTCCGCAAGGCGATCTCCGCCTCCCACTCATGCCCCTCATCACAGCGCCACCACACCTTTTTGTGGCTGCACACGGTCACCATCTGCGGCGTCAGCGGTGCATTTTTCTCCGCATCCCACTGCTTGCACAGCAGAGGCTCCTTGGTTGCCAGATCGTTGAAGCCGGGCAGGACCTGACGTCCCGAGCAATAGGGACATCCCGCATGCAGTCTGGTTCGGTTGGCGATCACCGTGCGGTATTCGTGTCCCTTTTCGCACACCCACCATGCAGGGCGGTTGCTGTACGGCGTTACCTGCTCCGGTGTCAGCGCTCCGTTGCGTGTGGGATGCCATTGCTGCGCCAGTTGCGGATAGGCTTTTGCCAGATCGTTCTCCCCTGCCACCACGCTTTTTCCCACGCAGACCGGACAGCCCGCCCCATTGATGGCACGGCTGTATACCTGCGCTCTCCAGCGGTGCCCTTTTTCACAGCGCCACCACACCGCACGGTGGCTGCCAAAGCTCACGTCCTCTGCTGTTAAAGTGCCGTTTTGCTCCGTGTCCCATTGCGTGAGAAGCGCTGTTTTTCCGCTCTCCTCACAAAATTCATACAAGCTTTTTTTCATCTTGATTCCCCTCCCACAGCGGAAGGGCAGGCGGAGAACAAAGGAAAATTCGAAAAGGTGTACCTTTCTGAACCGTTTCCGCTGCCGATCCGATTGCATTTATTTTATCATACCGACCGTAACTTTTCAATAGAAACGCCGACATTTTCGACGTTTTTTTATTTTTTTCAAAAAGTCTGCACGGATTTTGAAAAGGTACACCTTTTCAAACGGCGGAGGCTGTTTCTTTTTTATCCTCCCATCGGCGAGCCTTGCCGTAAAAGGTGCCGGGGGCCATCGAGCAGGCGGCCGCCGCTTCGCTTAATGAGATCTCTTTTTTGCGCCACGCCAGACAGATCTCATGAAAATTCTCGGGGACAGGGACAGGCGGACGGCCGAAACGAATCCCCCTTTTCTTGGCTGCGGCGATCCCCTCCGCCTGCCGCTGACGGATGTTGATGCGTTCATTCTCCGCCACAAAGCTGAGCACCTGCAAAACAATGTCCGAAAGGAAGGTCCCCATCAGATCCTTTCCCCGCCTTGTGTCCAGAAGCGGCATGTCCAGCACCACGATATCGATCCCCTTTTCCTTGGTCAGCATCCGCCATTGGTACAGGATCTCCTCATAATTCCGCCCGAGACGGTCGATGCTTTTGACGCACAGCAGATCGTCTTTTTTCAGTTTCCGCAGAAGCCTTTTGTACTGCGGACGGTCGAAATCCTTGCCCGACTGCCTGTCTGCATACAGATCCCGCTCCTTCACCCCGAACTCACGCAGGGCGAACCGCTGACGGTCCTCGTTTTGTTCCCGTGTGCTGACACGGATGTACCCATAGCATTTCACTGTCTATCCCTCCGCTTTTCAAAGTCCTTTCTTCCCTTTATACAGCAAAAAAGGCTCTTCTTCACGAAGGGCCTCTCTGTTTTTTCTGCTCTTATATGCCTTGCGGCCGCATTCCAGCGCGCGTTTTGCTCAAGAACCGCTTTCTTCATCCGTTCTTCCCCAACGCCCGTCGCTCCTTATAATCGGGGAGCGCTTCGGCAACGGCGACATAAAAGCGGGGCGAATGATCCGGATGCAGAAGGTGCGCGAACTCATGCACGACCACATATTCGATAAAGGGCATCGGCTTTTCGACCAGCATCGTGTTGAGGGTGATCTTTCCCTTTTGCGGATGGCAGCTGCCCCAGCGCGTTTTCATGCGGCGAAAGGTGAATGTCGGATACGAAACGCCGCGCGCTTGGAAATGCTCACGCCATTTTTCGCAGATGGGAAGGAGCGTGTCACGGCAAAGGTCGGTTTGCCAGCGGCGGAACAGCGCCTCGCGCAGCTTCCGGTCGGTCGGATCGGTTACGGTGAAGGTCAGCGCTTCCTTCCCCCAATCGATGCCGTTTGTCTTCCCCTCAAGCACGCAAATCGGATACGAATGTCCGAACAGCATCATCCTTTCGCCGTCGGAAAAGGTGAAAGGAACGGCGGAATGGCTTGCCGCCGAAATCTTTTCCCGTATCCACCCCTCGCGGGAGCGGAGAAAAGCATCGATCATCGCTGACGGCGTGCCGTAGGGCGCCGACAGTGTCACGCTTCCGTCCCCTCGCACGCGGAGGTTGATGTTTTTCACCCTCTTGAAAGTGAAGTCATAGATGACTGTCATATCCTGAAAAGCGATGGTTCGTTTCATACCAACGGCTTCTCTACATGAGGCGAACCGAGAGAGGACACGCGATAAATGGGATTCGCCCAACGGACAGCGTTTTGCAGAACGCGGATCACGCCGGGATTGCGAAAGGTGGGATATGTCTCATGCCCGGGCTGAAAATAGAAAATCCGTCCGTTGCCGCGATGGAAGCAGCAGCCTGCGCGGAAAGCTTCGCCACCCTCAAAGTTACCGAGAAAAACCGTGCGATCGGGCTCCGGAATGGTGAAAGGCTCGCCATAGGTCTCCTCCGCCTCCAGCTTAATGAAGCGCCCAATCCCTTCGGCTATGGGATGAGCCGGGTCACACACCCAAACCAGCTCTCTGTCTCCATTCTCACGCCAGGTCAGGTCGCAGGTGGTTCCCATCAAACGCTTAAAGGGTTTGGAATGATGCGCCGAATGGAGAAAGATCGCTCCCATGCCGCAGAGGACCGCCCTCTGGACACGTTCCGCAATCTCGTCAGGCACCTGATGGTGCGCCCGATGTCCCCACCAGACCAGCACATCGGTCTCCGCCAGAAGCGTCTCGGTCAGCTCCTCAATGCTGTCCAGCGTAACGGTACGGACCGAAACCGTTTCGCTCTCCAATGCCTCACGCAAGGCACTGTGGATTCCGTTCGGATAAACAGCACGGACAGCTTCATTGGTCTTTTCATGCAAATATTCGTTGTAAACAGTCACTCGGATCATTTTTTGACTCCTTTCACATTTTCCCGCCTGCTCCGCTCATATGCGGAATCCTGATCGGGAAACAAAAAGCCATGCTCGCTTTTTGACGGAACAACAGCAAAGCATGACTTTTGCTTTCAGTGGATTACTCCTCTTCCTCTTCTTTTTTCTCGGATTCTTTTTCTTCTTCCTCGTCCTCTTCTTCAGGCTTCACCGTCACTCTCAGCTGTTCAACGCGCATGGCCTGTGCCTTCAGCACCTCCACGGTCATGTTTTCATACTCAAAGGTGTCACCCTCTGCAGGGAATCGGTCGAGAACCTCGGTGGTCCAGCCGCCGACGGTGGTATACTCGCTTTCAAAGCCGTGGGTGTTGGGGTTGAAGTCGATCAGATCGAAGAAGTCATAAATGTTCATGCCGGCATCGATGACATAGGTGTTGTTGCTCTCATCGGCAACGATAACGTCTCGTTCCACCTCATCGTGCTCGTCATAGATATCGCCGACGATCTCTTCGAGAATGTCCTCACGGGTGAGGATACCCATCGAGCCGCCGAATTCATCGACCACGATGGCCATGTGCTGGCGGGACTTGTTGAACTCCATCAGAATGGAGGAGATCGGGCGCGTCATATGTACAAACATCGGAGGCTTGAGAAGCGATTCGATGTCCACATGGGGATCGGCGATATACGCACGCATGAACTTCTTAATGGGCAGGATACCGATGACATTGTCAAACGTGTCGCGGTAGACAGGGATACGGGAATACTTCAGCAGGAACTTGCTGTTCTTCAGCGCCTCCGCGCCGTCCTCGATGTCGAAGGCCTCCACGTCCACGCGGGGCACCAGGATCTCACGGGCGGTCACATCGGTAAATTCGATGGCATTGCGGATCAATTCGCCCTCTTCCTCGGTGAACACACCCTCGTCCTCGATGGTCTCAAGCAGCGTCACCAGCTCATTCTGCGTGACGGCAGGGGCTTCCTCCTTGGGCGTCCACCACTTGGACATTTTATCCACACAGAAGGAAACGGCATACACAATGGGCGAAAAGGCGATCATCAAAAAGCGGAGGGGGACGGCGATGATCCTCACAAGCGTGTCGGAATACTCCGCGGCCATGATCTTGGGCATGATCTCGCCGCAGATCAGCAAGGCGATGGTCAGAAGCACCGCGCTGATGCTCTGCGCTTCGGCGGGATGATCGGGAAACAGCGCCAACGCCAGCACCGTTGCGGTGGAGGAGGCGGCAATGTTCACCAGATTGTTGCCCACCAGAATGGTGGAGATCGAATAACTGAAGTGATCCACCAGATACTGCGCGACCTTAGAGCGCTTGTCGCCCTCCTCGGCACTCTTCTTCAGACGGATCTTGTTGCAGGTGGCGATGGCTGTTTCCGAGCCCGAAAAAAGCGCGGAGAAGACCAGAAAAACACAAATCATTGCGATCTGAACGGCGATCATGCCTTCACCACCCCTTTCTTCACAGGGCGGGCAAGCGACGATTCATCCTCATCGTTGATCTCGCCGGCGATCTCTTCCAGAATATCTTCCATGGTCACAATGCCCAGCGTTTTGCCCTTATCGGTGACAATGGCAATGTGACTGCGTTTTTTCTCCATTTCCTCAAACAGCTGATTGAGTGTCATATACGGACGGGCAAAGCAGGGCTTCTTCAGCATCGCGCCGATATCCACGGGCAGATCGCTCATCAGACGCCACAGACAGTCGCTGGTCTGAATGATGCCGACAATATGGTCGGTGTCGCCGTTGAAGATCGGGATGCGCGAATATTTGACCTCCATCACCGTCTTTTTCAAAACATCCATCGAAGCATCGCGGGGGAGCATGACGGTCTTGTCGATGGGCGTCATGATCTCTTCCACCTTGCCATCGCCGAATTCGATGGCCGACTTGATGATCTCGCTTTCCTCCGGATCGATGATGCCCTCATCCTCGATCTCATCGACGATGGTGGCAAACTCCTCCTCGGTCATCGAAGGGTTCTTGTCCCCCTTTCGGAACAGAGATTTCGCCTTGTCGCTGATAAAGGTGAAGAAGGCAGCGATCGGCGTGAGGATCTTCATCAAAAGAAGAACCGAAAAGGAAATGATCAGCGCAAGCTTGTCGCTGTTGGCACGGGCGATGTTCTTCGGAATCGTTTCACTAAAAATAAAAACCGCGAGTGTCAGCACAACCGTTGCAATCACCGAAGCGGAAGCCGCCAACGGAGTTCCCTTGAAAAGATCGATCGCCAAAACAGTCGCAATGGAAGCGGCTGCCACGTGAATCACGTTATTGCCGATCAGAAGCACCACAAGGGCCTTGTCAAACTGATCGGTGATGGCCACCACTCTCTTTGCGCGTTTGTCGCCTTCTTCGGCAAGGGTCTTCATGCGAATACGGTTGCAATAAGACAACGCAGTTTCACCGCCGGCGAAATATCCGCCGAGCAAAATCAACAAAAGCAAAAGCAAACTTCGGGGTATCGTACTGTCCATGAGAAAAAACCAACTCCTCTTTGAAAATTCAACAGACTCAGCGCAAAGCGTTCTCAAAAACGCCCGAGCCTCGCTCTTTTCAGTATAGCACATTTGTTGTATGATTTCAAGTACTTTTCCGATTTTCCCCTTCTTTTTTGCGTCTTTTTTCTCTCTTTTATCCAAAAAGAGGCAGGTTGACCTGCCCCTTTCGTGATGTTTCGGTATTCTTATTTGAGAAAATCGGGTAAGAACGCGCCGTCGATGGTGTCGGTGATGTACTTTTTGGCACGGTCAAAGGTGAATTTCGGATCGTCGGCCAAGCATCCGTGCTCGGCGGCCAGCGAAGCGGAATAATCCTCCATCTCATACACCTGAAGGCCGCGGCGGGCCATGGTGTAATGGGTGACGGTGGGGATGGCCAGAACGTTCTCAATGCTCAGCACATCCTTCTTTCCCACGATGTCAAAGGAGATCATGGTGCCGGTCATATACTGGCCGTACATCATCGTGGAGATCACATTGCCCAGCGAATACACGCAGAGCATCCGATGCCCGTCCTGCCCCTCGATCCACTCAATGGGCTGGACCACATGGGGGTGGTGGCCGATGATGGCATCCGCTCCGTTGTCGGCGCAGAGCTTGGCCACCCGCTTCTGCTCAGCAGAGGGAGTGAACTGATTTTCAACACCCCAGTGCATGGACACCAGCACCAGATCGGCCTGCTCCTTGGCCAGAGCCAGCTGACGGACGATGTCGGCATCGTTTATGTAGGGCACCTGCAGAGAGGAATTCTCGGGCAGATAGGTGCCGTTGGACTGGCGGAAGTTATACGTATAAGAAAGGAAGGCAATGGTGATGCCGTCCTTCTCCAGCAGACGGATGGTGTCATAATCGGCTTTGGTATACCCGCCGACGGTCAGCACATCCACCGTATCCCAGAAGGCGAGCGAATTGGCGTAGCCCTTCTCCCACTTGTCCAGCATATGGTTGTTGGCGATGTTGACCACATCAAAGCCGACCTCTGCCAGCGCACGCCCCGCTTCCTCGGGCGAATTGAAGGTGGGATAGCCCGAGATGCCCATATCTCTGCCGCCGATGGGCGACTCATGGTTGATGAACGCGATGTCTGCCTTCTGCACCCGCTCGGCGATGCCGTTGTACATGGGAACAAAATCGTACTCCTGCCCGGCTCCCGCACGCTCCTTCGCATCGGAATAGACGTTGGTGTGGATGATGTTGTCGCCGCAGGCAAGGAAGGAGATCGACACCTCCTCGTTTACAGGCGGATCAATGGACGGCGGTGCAGTCGTCTCCTCCGGGGCGGAGGCGGTGGTCATGATCGGAGAGGTGACGCGGCTTTCGGGCGTGAGAACGATCATTTCCCCCTCCTTCAGCTCGGCGCAGGAGGCAAGAGAAAGCAGCACAGTCAGAGCCAACAGAAAACAACCCAGTTTTTTCATAATCAATTCCTCTTATTTCAATTCCAGAACGGTGACGCCGAAGTCGCCCTCGCCGTAGGCACCGCTGCGGTAGGCCGCTACACGGGGATCCTTTTTGAAATAATCCCACAGGATGCGGCGCAGAGCCCCCGTCCCTTTTCCGTGGACGATGGTGACGCTTCCGATTCCTGCCAGCATGGCATCGTCGATGTATTTGTCCACAGCGTCCCAGCCCTCTTCGCCCGTACAGCCGCGGATGTCCAGAGAGGCGGAAAAGCTGCTGATCTCCTTTTGCGGCAGACCGCCTGTGCTTCTCGGCTTCTTTTGCTGAGGCTGCTTCTTCTTCGCCTTCGGATCCTCCTCCACCAGCATCACATTCTTCAGCTCGATGCGGGCGGTCATGTTGCCGATGCGGACGGTCAGCTTGCCGTTTCGGTCCAGATTCTTTTCCACCTTGCCCTGCTTGCCCACATTGACCACATACACCGTATCGCCCACGATCGGCGTGCGCGGAAGCTTGTAATCGGGATCGATCTGCCAATCCACCGCGGGATTGACCTCATCGTCGGCAACATTCAGGCGGTTGCGGATGTTCTTTTTGCCCTCGGACAGAGCCTGGGCAAGCTTCTCGCTGTCCCGCTCCTTTTTGACCTTTTCCAATTCACCCATCACATACTCGCTGGCGGCTCTCGCGCCCTCCAGCGTACGCACGGCCAAAGCACGGTTCTTTTCGGCCTCTTTTTCGGCAAACTCGGTCCTTTCGCGGATGCGCTTCTCGGCCTGCTCGCGGTAACGGGCAAACTCTTCCTTCATCTGCTCCAGCTCGGCTTTTTCCTTTTCCATCTCCATGCGGCTGACATTCAGCTTTTCAATGACCGATTCAAACCGCTTGTCCTCTGCGGACAGGTTGCGCTTGGCCGCCTCGATGATGTTCGAGCAGAGCCCAAGCTTGAGCGAAATATCAAAGGCATTGGATTTGCCGGGGGTACCAAGGATGAGACGGTAAGTGGGGCGGAGGGTTTCGATGTCAAATTCGCAGGAGGCGTTCAGAACGCCCTCGTTTTCCAGCGCGTATACCTTCAGCTCGGAATAGTGAGTGGTGGCCGCACACAGACTGCCCTTGGCGCGGATGTGCTCTAAGATCGCCACGGCCAGCGACGCGCCCTCGGTGGGATCGGTGCCCGCGCAAAGCTCATCAAACAGGACAAGGGAGGATTCATCGGCTTGCGCTACGATGTCGATGATGTTGACCATATGCGAGGAGAAGGTGGAAAGCGACAGCTCGATGCTCTGTTCATCGCCGATGTCGGCCAAAAAGCGGCTGAACACCGAGATCTCCGAAGCAGCATCGGCGGGCAGCAGAAGTCCGGTCTGCGCCATCATCGACAGAAGTCCCAGCGTTTTCAAAGTAACGGTCTTACCGCCCGTGTTGGGACCGGTGATGACCAGCGTATCAAATTCGCCGCCGAGGCTGACGGAGATCGGCACCACCTTTTCGCTGTCGATCAGCGGATGACGGGCATTTTTCAGCTTGATGGTCTTGCGGTTGCCCGTGTGGATGCGGGGCATGGCGGCGTCCATGCGGAAGGCCAGCTGCGCCTTGCCGAAGATCAGCGCCAGAGCGGTCAGATTGACATAATCCAGCATCAGCACATCCGAACGCTCCGCACACTTGGACGAGAGCACATACAGAATGCGCTCGATCTCCTTCTGCTCGTTGCCCTCCAGAACTCTCAGCTCGTTGTTGGCTTCCACCACCGACAGCGGCTCGATGAACATGGTCGCGCCCGAGGAGGAGGTGTCGTGAACAAGTCCCTTGATCTCGTTTTTATACTCGGCACGCACCGGCACCACATACCGCCCGTTTCGCATGGTGATGATGTTCTCCTGCAGGAAACGGTTGTAAGAGGGGCTGGTGATGTATTTCTGCAGATTCTCGCGGATCTTGGCGTTGGTGCGGCGGATGCGACGGCGGATGTCGGCAAGAGTCGGGCTGGCTTCGTCGGCGATCATGTCCTCGGACACAATGGCACGCCCGATGTCGTTTTCCAGCTGGGCATCGGGCATCAGACGGTCAAAATTGACCTGCAGGACGCTTGAGCGTCCGTTGGCATTGCCCTCGCCGTCATACTCCTTCACCGTCCGTGCGCTCCGCAGAAGCGAAGCAATGTTCAAAAGCTCGGACGTGTTGAGCATCGCGCCCTTGCTTGCCCGCTCCAGAGACGGATGGACGTCCTTCACGCTTCCGAAGGGAGGCATTCCCTTGAGAGCGAGGATCCGCGACGCTTCATCGGTCTGGCGGTTGAGCAGAAGGACCTCCTCGCCGTCATCGGAGGGAGTCAGACGCAAAGCCTCCTCTGCCGAGCCTTCGGTGGGACAGCACTCGGCCAGCAGAGAGAGGATCTTATCGTATTCCAATATTTTTTTGGCTCGTTGAATGTTTTTCATATCGTTTCGATTCCATGTAAAAAATCAAGTGTGGGTAAAAGCTTGCCGATCTGATTGACGCTGTACCGCTCGCAGACCTTGTAAAAGGAAGCGGCGGATTCATCGGCCAGCGTGAAGGAAAAGACCTTTTCGATGGGAGAAAGCAGAACATACCGCATGGCCGCCAGCACCGAGGAATTGATCGGAACAAGCAGCTGTTCTTCAAAAGACACGCTCTCCTCCGCCTTTTTCAGGCACTCGGCGCAGCGCAAAATGCCGTCCATCAGATACAAATACATCGTTTCGCTCTGTCCGCCGCAGGACGAACAGCCGTCCAGCATGGGCTCAAAGCCGGACAGCGCCATCGCCTTCAGCTCAAAGACCGCCTTGATCAGCGGATAGGGGCGCAGATCCACCGACAGCGCATAGAGCGTATTCAGCAGCAGACGCAGAAGACGGCTCTCATCGCTGTCGCTGACCGCCAGCGTATCGGAAAGCTCTAAAAAATACTGCCCGTAGCAAAGGCGCTCCACCTTTTCGGTGATGCTGAAAAAACCGCTGTGGCGGTCGGCCTCGCGCAGCCAATACATCCCGCGCTTTTCGTAAACGGTGAAGTCGGCATAGGAAAAGCAGCGGGAGGCGGAAAGGTTGTGCGATTTCAGGCTCCGCGAGCCGTTGGCCATGATGCTGACCTTTCCCTGCTCGGTGAGCACGGTGAGAAGCTTGTCGGCCTCGCCCATCTTTTTCTCACGCAGGACGATGCCCCGAATGCGGTCGATCATGGTCAGTCTTTCCGGATGATATAGCCCAGATCCGAGAGGTTAAAGCTGCTGTCGCGCCACTTCTCCTTCACCTTCACAAACAGCCCCAGATAGACCTTGGTGTCAAAGAAAGCCTCCATGTCCTCGCGGGCATAGGTGCCGATTTTCTTCAGCGTTTCGCCTCTCTTGCCGATGAGGATGCGCTTGTGCGACTCTCTCTCGCAGATGATGTCGGCCTCGATCTTGATCAGCTTGTCCCCCTCCTCAAAGGTCTGGATGGTCACTGCCGTGCCGTGGGGGATCTCGTCATCGGTGGTACGCAGGATCTTCTCGCGGATGATCTCCGCCGCAATCTGACGCTCGGGCTGGTCGGTGAGCATATCCTCGGGGAAGAAGAAGGTGTCATCGCGCAGAAAAGCCTCGGTTTCGTCGAGAACGATCTCAACGCCGTCCTTTTTCAGCGCCGACAGCGGGATGACCGAGTGGAAGTCATACAGCGAGGCATACTCCTCGATGGCCTTGCCCACCTGCTCAGGCGTGCATTTGTCCACCTTGTTGAGCACCAGCACCGCGGGGATCTCATCGGCGGTGAGGCGCTTGATGATGCGCTTTTCGATGTCGCCGGCCGGGAAGCCCGCATCGGCTACCAGCACCACCGCATCCACATCGTTGATCGTGCCGCTGACGGTCTTGACCATGTAGTCGCCGAGCTTGGTCTTCGGTGTGTGAAGACCGGGGGTGTCCATGAAAATATACTGCTTGTCCTCACGTGTCAGCACACCGGTGATGCGGTTGCGCGTGGTCTGAGGCTTGTTGGATACAATGGCGATCTTCTCGCCCACAAGGGCATTGAGAAGGGTGGATTTTCCCACATTGGGGCGCCCGATGATGGCAATAAAACCGCTTTTGCTCATACTGTTTCTTTTTCCTTTCGCGTTTTCTTCTTTTCCGTCTGTGCTTCGATCAGCGCCATGATCTCCTTTTGTCTGCCGAACATCTCCTTTTCGTCCTCTTCGCTTGTCTCATGGTCATAGCCCAGCAGATGCAGAAGCGAATGGACCGTCAAAAACGAGGTCTCTCTCTCAAAGGAATGGCCGTATTCTTCCGCCTGCGCCTGCGCCTTTTCCAGCGAAAGCACGATGTCGCCCAGCACCACGGGGATCATGCCCTCCTCCTCATCGTCGGTGGGAAAGGACAACACGTCGGTGGGGCGGTCCACATTCCGATACTGCTTGTTCAGCACGTGGATCTTTTCGTTGTCGGTGAAGGTCAAAGACACCTCGCAGTCGGTGTCAAAGCCCTCGTATGTCAGCCCCGTTCGGATGGCGCGGCGGAGAAGGCTTTTCAGCTCCGTGCTCACGGGGATCTTGTCCTGGTCGTTGAGAAAATAGATGGTGGTCTTCATTGTCCGTCCCTCTTGATGCGTCTGAACTGTTTTTTGTCTGCCGGACGCTTTTGGTTTTCCTTGTCGTACTTTTCATAAGCGAGAATGATCTTCTGCACCAGCTTGTGGCGGACCACATCCCGCTCGGAGAAGCGGTGGATGGCAATGTCCTCAATGCCGTCGAGGATCTTGACCGCCTCCACCAGTCCGCTCTTTTTGCCGAAGGGCAGGTCGGTCTGGGTGATGTCGCCGGTGACCACCGCCTTGGTGTTGTTGCCCAGACGGGTGAGGAACATCTTCATCTGCTCGGGGGTGGTATTCTGCGCCTCATCGAGGATGATAAACGAATCGTCCAGAGTGCGGCCGCGCATATAGGCCAGAGGCGCGATCTCAATGGCACCCTTTTCCACATAGCGCAGGTAGTTCTCCGCGCCGAACATCTCATACATAGCATCGTACAGCGGACGCAGATAGGGATCGATCTTGTTCTGCAGATCACCGGGCAGATAGCCCAGCTTTTCACCCGCCTCGACCGCGGGGCGCGTCAGAACGATGCGGCTGATCTGCTTGTTCCGCAGAGCGGTCGCCGCCATGGCCACGGCCAAAAAGGTCTTACCCGTTCCCGCCGGTCCCACGCCCAGCACGATGGTGTTGTTCTTGATGGCCTCCACGTACTTTTTTTGCCCCAGCGTTTTGGCCTTGATGGGCTTGCCGCGGGTGGTCACACACACGCAGTCGGAATCGAAGGAGTGAAGCTCACTTTCGCTTCCGTCCTTCACCATGCCGATGACATAGGACACATTCTGCTCGTTGACATCGCGGTTGAGCGCCGACATCTTCTTCAGAGCGGTCAGCGCGCTTTCCGCCTGTCTGACGTTTTCGCTTTCTCCGCTGATCACGATGGCGTTCCCGCCGCTTTTGTCGGTGTCACGGCTTGAGATCTGCACGTCAAACGCATTCTCCAGCGTTTTCAGATGAACATCCAGACTGCCGAACAGCAGGCTGGTCTGCTCCAAAGAATCGGTGTAAAGGATCGTTTCTGCCATTGCGGGTCGCATCGCCTTTCCTACGGTTGTTCCGTATCGATCTCCTGCATCCGCGCGATGTTTTCGATGCCATACACCTCAGCGGCGATCCCCACACCGTAATCGGTCTCATACGGCGTGCGGGTGATCTCAAGAATGTCAAAGGTGTTGCTCAGAGCGGAGATCCTGTTTTCAAATCGTTGCTCGGCCAATTCCGCTGCCTCTTGCTTTGACAGGGTACGAATTCTGTATTCGTATCCGTCCTTAAGCGTTTCGTCTAATGACAGAGGCAGCTTGACCGCGCCGAAGACGGTCACAGTTGTCTTACTTTTTATTATATCATACTTTGGAGGCGTTTTTCCACCCTTTTGCAAAATTTTTATGCTTTTGCCGAAAATATTTACCGCATATTCGGCGATCGACTCCCCGGTTTTCACCTTTTCCGCCTGTTCAAAGGGGACCTCCACGGAAAGTGTCCTTGTCACATAGGCAAAAACCTTGCCCGATGCCCGCTTGAGCGTGAAGCTTCCATCCTCCTTTTCGCAGAAGCCGCTGACCAGAAGATCCCCCTTTTTTACGCTGTCGCCCGGGTTGACCACCGTCGTTCCGCCGTAAACGGTGGTGTAAAAGATCTGGCCGTCGGCATTTGAGACCAGATTGGCCGCCCGCACCTCGCTTGATGCATCCGACGCCTGCTTTTTGATCCTTTCGCGCACTGTCACCACCGCATGCGTCCCCGACACCTCGATGCCAAGCCACGCGATATCCTCCGAGGCGATCAGGAGGCGGTGATTGACCTGATCGTAATCGACACGCGGCAGAAAGGAGCCGACACCGAACCCCGCCTCCGACAGCTGGGCGAGCACCTCGTCATCGGTCAGAAGCTTGTTGCCGCTGACCTCCGCACTCCACAAAAAGAGCGTGGAAAAGGCAAGCAAGGACGCAAACAGAAAAGCGCCGAGAAACAAACCGTACCGACGGCGGTATCGGGATGCGATGGCTGGCAGCCCCCTTTGCTCGCATGCAAAGGCAAGTCCCTTTTTTTCCAGAAAGGACGCCATGTGCGGACCGTCCCGCCTTGCGGTGAAGAACACGATGCGCTCTCCCCGTATTTTGGGAAGCGTCCGCACCACCGCACAGCGCAAAAGCGCATCGGCCAGCCGTGTCCGATCCGATGCATCGAGAGAAAACGCCGTCTTGCCCCGCAAAAACAGAAGCAGCTCCTTGGTCATTTGCTCTTCTCCCCCTCTCCGCGCTCTAACGCGATGCGGTCGATGCGCCCTGTGATCTTCATCTTGCCGTCAAAATAGGAGCGGAGCTCAAAGCCCTGCCCCTCGATGCGGTACCGTCCGCCGCCGCAGGACAGTTCGATCAACTCGTCCTCATACGTCAGCACGCATCGGCAGCCGTCCACGGTCAGCTCCCGTCCGCCCACCCAATACAGCTCCGCACACCGTCCGATATAGGCCAGCGGAAGCTCGCTCTTCTGCGTAAGAGCCGCCAAAAAACGCCCCTTTTTCTTTTTCATTGAATACCGACTCCTCCCCGTCCATATACATGGATGTGAATGCAACTCATTGTATGCGGGGTGACGATCATACATTCCTTGGCCAAGATCCGCGGACGGCTTGCGCTGTCTCTGCTTCTGTTTGTTCTCTTCTTCGGCTTTCTGCTGAAAAATCCGCCGCTGGCAACGCAGTCGGTCACAGACGGTCTGCGCCTCTGCGCCGAAAGCCTCATTCCCTCCCTCTTTCCGATGATCGTGCTCAACGGCCTTCTCCTGCGCAGTCCTCTTCCCTACTATGCCTCCCGTGTTCTGGAAAAGCCGATGAAAAGGCTGTTTGCTTTGAACGGTGCCTGCGCCTTTCCGCTTGTGAGCGGATGTCTGTCCGGCTTTCCTCTCGGTGTGAAAAACGCCGTTTCGCTTTACAAGCAGGGCGCCATCGACCGCGAACAGGCCGAGCGGGTGGTCTGCTTTTGCAACAATGTCAGCCCCGCCTTCGCCCTTTTTGCCGTGGGCGGACGCTTTTTCGGCGAGGTGCGGGTCGGCGCGATTTTGTATGCCTGTCAGCTTGTCTCGGCACTGCTGTGCGGGATTTTTCTCGGCCGCGGAAAGAAAAGCGGCTGTGATCAGCCTCTTGCAAGCAATGCCAAACGCATTTCCTGCCCCGACACGCCCCTGTTCGGCGTTCTCAGCGGAGCGATCTCCGAGGCCGGCGGTACGCTTCTCACCATCTCGGCGTTCGCCGTTTTTTTTCGTCTGCTCTGCGATATGCTGAAGGCTGTCTTCACCCCGCTTGCGCTGTCCGATGCCTTCTCTGTTCTCGCGTGCGGGTTTCTGGAGATCACCTGCGGCTGTGTGGAAGCCTCGCAGCTCGGAGAAAACGGCATCGCTTTGGCCGCGCTCATCTTCGGCTGGTCCTCGCTGTCGGTGCATATGCAGGCCGCCGCCTTCCTGCTCCCCGAGGGACTGTCCATGAAGCGGTATCTTCTGTCCAAAAGCGCACAGTCTCTGCTGACCTTTTTCGCGGTTCTTTGGGCTATCGGGAATTTTTGAGAAAATATCCGCATAAAAAATCGAAAAGCATCTTGACAAGTCCGATCTTTTGTGTTATAATCAACAAGTCGTCGGAAGATGTACCTTTAGCTCAGTCGGATAGAGCAACTGCCTTCTAAGCAGTAGGTCGGGGGTTCGAATCCCTCAAGGTACGCCATTTACGGTGGGTATAGCTCAGCTGGTTAGAGCGCCAGGTTGTGGCCCTGGAGGTCGACGGTTCGAACCCGTTTACTCACCCCAGACAAAAGGGGCAATTCCGTTTCTGCGGTCGATTGCCCCTTCCCTTTTTTCAGGGTACCGCTTTTGCTCCCATCCTTCGACCAAAAAAATTATTTTTGGAAATTTTCAAAAACATATTGACAAATCCGCTCGTCTTTGGTATAATGTTTAAGCAACTTGAAAGACGGTACAGCATGGCCCGGTAGTTCAGTTGGTTAGAACGCCAGCCTGTCACGCTGGAGGTCGTGGGTTCGAGCCCCATCCGGGTCGCCATTTCATGCTGCTGTGGCTCAGTCGGTAGAGCACATCCTTGGTAAGGATGAGGTCATCAGTTCGATTCTGATCAGCAGCTCCAAAAAGGACTTCAAATGAAGTCCTTTTTCGTTTTTTGTCATAAAAATGATTTTTTTCGTATTTTTCCTTGCAAGAGCGACGAAAATAGAGTATACTGAAAAAAAGCATCCGCTTTTCCATCGAATGAGAAGGAGTTCCCTTTTATGACATACGATATTTTGATCGCGGGCGGAGGCCCCGCCGGCATGACCGCCGCTTTGTATGCCGCCAGAGCAGGCAAGACCGTTGCCATGATCGAGCAGATCGCCCCAGGCGGACAAATGATGAACACACCCGACATCGACAACTACCCGGGATTTGAAAAGATCGCGGGGTATGAGCTGTCCATGAAGATGCAGGCACACGCCGAATCGGCAGGGGCGGTGACGATCTATGACCAGATCCTCTCGCTTGACAAGAAGGACGACCTCTTTCATCTGACGGGAAACGGCGGTGTTTACACGGCCAAAAGCGTCATTGTCTGCGCGGGTGCCAAGCGGCGCAAGCTGGGAGTTCCCGGCGAAGAGGAGTTTGCGGGGCGCGGCGTCTCTTACTGCGCGGTCTGCGACGGCAATTTCTTCCGCGGCAGGGTGACAGCCGTCAACGGCGGCGGCAACACCGCTCTGGAGGACGCGCTCTATCTATCCGCCATTTGCGAGAAGGTCTATCTCATCCACCGCCGTGACTCCTTCCGCGGCTCGCCTTTTTTGGCGGAAAAGGTAAAAAATCAAAAAAACATTGAACTTATTCTCTCCTCTGTCGTCCAATCCATCAACGGCGATGCGGCCGTCACCTCGCTCACTCTGCAAACACCGTCGGGCGAGCGTATCATTGACACGTCGGCTCTCTTTGTTGCCGTCGGCAGCATCCCCGACACGGCCATTCTGCCCGAGAATGTGGCAAGAGACGGAAACGGTTATATCCTCACCGACGAGCAGATGCGCACCAACATCAAGGGGCTTTACGCCGCCGGCGATCTGCGCTCCTCGCCGCTGAAGCAGATCGTTACCGCCTGCTCCGACGGTGCCATTGCCGCCACTGCTGCCGCCAACGACCTTGCCTGACCTTCTGCCGAATCTCGCCGAAAGGAGACTGCTTTGAAAAAATTCACCCTCCTGCTCTGCATCCTGCTGACCATCGCTCTGCTCTTCTCCTGCACCGTTCACATCTTCTTTTACCTGCAGTCTCAGCGGGTGGAGGAAGAAACGCGCCAGACCTTCCGTGAATACAACCGGCAAAAGGACGCCTATCAGCAGAGCATCTACGACCTGGAGCAGACCATTCAACAACTGAAAAGCGAAATGGCCGACATGGAAAAGCTGATCGACCTGTTCGACAAAAAGGACGAGCTGTATGCAGAGATGAACAACCGCCTGCGCGATCACCAGCAGAAGCTGGCGGAGGCCGAGATCGAGATCGCCCGTCTCAATGCCGATCTGGAAAAGCTGACCGTGGTCTGCAACATCGACATGAACGCCCAGCGTCTTCTGCTGGATGAATTGGAAAATTTGTTGAAAAATCCGCCGCAGAAGTCCACGCAGGTGCCCATTGAACCCGAAAGCGAGACCGTCACCTCCTCCGGCGGTACGGCCGAATCCACCGCCGAGACCGAGCCTGTTTACCAGACCGTCCTCTCCGATGCGTCAATCTCGCTTTACTACCGCGACCTCGAAAACGGCTTCACCTATTCATACAACGCCGATGCCGTCTACGACTCGGCCAGTCTCATCAAGCTTCCGCTGGCCCTCTCGCTCCTTCAGCCCACCGACGGCACCGATTACGATTTTTCCGAGATCTTCACCTTTGATCCCGAAGAGATCGACGAAACCATCACCGAGGGCTCGGGCGAAATCAAAAAAATAAAGGAAAAGACCGATTTTACATATCTCCAGCTCTTTGAATACATGATCCGTTACAGCGACAACGTAGCCTTCTCCGCCATCAAGGACAAATACTCCTATACCCCCTTGCGCAACTGGTGCTCGGTCAAGGGGATCGGCAGTATGCTCCGCCACGGGCTGTCCAACCTCTCTGCCGAGGACGGCGGCAGGATCATGTCCGAATGCCACACGTTCTTAAACGAAAACGAAGCGTTCGGCGCTTCCCTGTCCGAATGGATGGAAAACTCCTCCCACGCGGTCATGATCGACTACGGCGCGCACCCGAAGCGCGTTGCCCACAAATACGGCTGGGACGAGAACGCCTATCACGACATGGCCATCGTTTACGACGAGCATCCCTATGTGCTGGTCATCCTCTCCGATCTCCATCAGGGAGGCAAGGAGGTCAATGCCTACATCCAGAGCCTCGTGAAGCTGGTGGACGATTTCCATGAGAATTTTTACAAGGTGAAATAAAAAATAAAAACATAAAAAAGGCACCCCAAGAGGTACCTTCCATAAAGCAGGTTTACCCGCTGTGCAAAAAATTCGTAGGGGCGTTCTGTGAACGCCCGCGGGCGAACGCAGTTCGCCCCTACGAAAAAAAGACAGAGAACGTGAAAATTCTCTGTCTTTTTTCACACGCCTTGCTCTGCAAGGTATAGTGTGTTACACCTTTTAGGTGTATTGTCGGGTGGTGATAAGCCTTCCTCCGGGAGGAAGGTGGCACGCGGAGCGTGATGGAATAAGCCCGCGCGACTTTCGTCTTTGACTAATTCTATTGTTGCGCGCTCGTTGTCCTTATGTATTCAATCAAATTTAGTACAGTCGGTGCAAACATACCAACCGGCACCATCATCATGGCAAATAACTTCCAATCTTTTAAAGAGCCCGTAATTAAATCCAACAAGCACGGTGCTTTTATACTGTCCGTCTTTTCCGTATACTGTTTCCTTACTGTACTGCAAAAATGTAAGGCGATCCTCGTTTGAACCCAATCTCTCAAATTCCTGACTCTCAACAACGTATTCGTACGCAAGCTTGTATTCATCCGAAGACTTTTCCGCATTAAGACCTATAAGTGTTACACACAGAATAAGTCCGACAAACAAAACCACTCCTCCGATAATTGAAAAAGTTATTATGAGTTTCTTTTTTCTTCTTGCCTTCGCTGACGGAATATTGTTTGTATATGAATTAATTTTTTCTATGCGATCGCGCATATCACTCGGTGTAACAATATTCGTATCGGAATTAAGATCTTTTTTACAAATAACAACAGTATGAGCCACACGATCTCCCAGTGAGCGCCCCGTTGCAAGCATCATTATAATGTCCACATAATAAGCCACAAGAAATATATTTCTAAACATGCATTGAGAAATTTTCGCTTTTTCCCCCGTTCGCAGGTCAAGTACAGCAAGTCCGAGAATTCTCTTTCCGAGAGAACGACCACCCATAATAAAATCCCTTAAAACGAACAGAATTGGATAAGACAGTATCAAAAGCATCGACACTACTATAACAAATGCGCTCTCACTTTCCAGTTCATCTTTAAACAAAGCGAAAAATACGGCTACCGCAAGCAAAACAATACTTCCTATTATATTCCAATCAATAATCCATGCGAAGATACGTCTGATCTTTGCCCGTGTAGTATTATACATTTCTATTCTTCTCAAGTACTCATACCGCTCATTTATCTGCTTTATAGCTTCCGTATTAAGAGTTTCCTCTACAATATGATGCCCTGCCATAAGCTCTTCGGGTCTTGCGTCAAGAATTTGAGCAAGTCGAAAAAGAATTTCCACACGCGGCTTTGAGCTTCCGTTTTCCCATTTTGAAACAGCAGCGGGAGTTACTCCAAGCTCTTGCGCTATATCTGCTTGCGTAAGTCCTTTTTGTTCTCTGAGTTGGCAAACAAAATTTCCAAAGTTATAATCGTTCACAAGCGTTCTCCTTTCACGTCCTTACGTATAAATTATATCCTATAAACACAAAAAAAGTCAACAAAATCGATGTTGAATATCAGTTGATATTGCTTTTTTAGAGGAATTTATCCTAAGTCATAACCCCCAGCTTAGCAGGTGATTTTCGGTGACCAAAAAAATTGGGGCACCTGCTTTATCGCAGGTGCCCCAAAGGGTGCCTTTTGCTGTGCCCTGTTATGCTTCCAGCGGATCGCCGTTTTTGTCGAAGAGGGGGAGGTATTCGAGGTAGGTGATGTCCTTGCGGTCCTTGGCGTCACCCTCGGCGAGAATGGCCATTCGTCCCGCCACGATACCGCCGGCCTTCTCCACCAGCGCCTCCAGAGCACTCAGCGACTCGCCGGTGCTGATCACATCGTCCACGATCAAAATCTTTTTGCCCCGCATCAAATCGGCATCGCTTCCGTCCAGATACAGCGTCTGCTCCTTGGCCGTGGTGATGGATTTGACGTCAAAGCGGAGAATGTTCCGCATATACAGCTTGGGCGCCTTGCGGGCGAGGAAATACTTGTTCGCGCCGCTCTGTCTGGCCATTTCGTGGATCAGCGGAATGCCCTTGCTTTCGGCGGTGATCATATAATCGTAGTCGGCAGGAGCCAGCTTCAGCAGCTCCTTCGCGCAGTGCTCGGTCAGCTCCACGTCACCGAAAATGACAAAACCTGCGATGTTCAGCGATTCATTCAGCGGGCAGATCGGCAGGTCACGCTCCAGCCCCTTGATGTTGATTCTGTAATATTCCTTCATGTCGGTTTCCCGTCCTTTTGTTTTGTGATTCTTCTTCTGTTCAAATTTTACCACAGTCAAAGGCAAAATGCAAGAGGGCGGACGTTTTTTCTCTTTTTCTCCCTTGAAGCATGAAAAAAACGCGATGTTTTCGCTTTGTGTTCAAAGCGTGAAGAATATGGATTCTGTTTTTTAATATAATGACCAAAAAGTCTTGCCAATATGAATTTTTTGTGCTATAATAAGGTAAATCGTTGAAACTCGATAAATCAATCCATTGAAAGCGAGGACTTTTCTTATGAATTGGGAATTCATCGTTCTCATCCTCTACTTTGTTGCCATGCTCGGCATCGGCATTCTGTTCTTCTTCCGCTCCAAGAACACGTCCGACAAGGACTACTTCCTCGGCGGCAAAACCATGGGCCCCTGGGTCACCGCCATGAGTGCGCAGGCTTCGGATATGAGCGCCTGGCTGCTGATGGGTCTGCCCGGAAGCATTCTGGCCTTCGGTCTCGGACAGGTTTGGATCGGCATCGGTCTGGCCATCGGCACGGCTCTGAACTGGATCCTGATCGCCCGCCGTCTCCGCCGCTTCTCCCAGGCTGCCAACGACTCCATCACCCTGCCGCAGTATCTTTCCAACCGCTTTGCCACCAAGAGCAAGACGCTGCAGATCGTTTGCGCTATCGTTTTCCTTGTCTGCTTCACGCTGTATGTGGCTTCCGCCTTCGTGGCCGGCGCCAACGTTTTCACCTCGATGTTTGACATCGACAAGAGCCTGGCGATGCTGATCTTCGCCGTCATTCTGATTATCTATACCTTCCTCGGCGGCTACAAGGCCGTTTGCTGGACCGACTTCTTCCAGGGCATCCTGATGCTGATCGCCGTTCTGACCGTTCCGATCATCATCGTGCTGACCAAGGATCTGGACTTCTCCGTTCTGAATACCGCCGTCACCTCTGCCGACGGCACCACCTATGAATTTGTCAAGAGCGTCTTTGCCGCTCCTGCAACTGAGATCGCCAGCGGTCTTGCCTGGGGTCTGGGCTACTTCGGTATGCCTCACATCCTCGTCCGCTTCATGGCCATCAAGAAGCCTTCCATGGTGAAAAAGTCGGCCACCGTCGCCATCATCTGGGTGGTGCTTGCCCTCGGAGCGGTCATCGCCATCGCCATCTTCGGCCGCGTGATGATCGGAGAGGCGCTTCTCGCGGACGGCAAGCAGAGCATGGTATTCGTCCAATTGGCAAGAGACCTCTTCCCCGCCGCGGTTTCGGGCGTTCTGCTCTCGGCCATCATCGCCGCCTCCATGTCCACCGCCGACAGCCAGCTGCTGGTTGCCTCCTCGTCCTTTACCTCGGATATTTACAAGCCTTTGCTCCGTAAAAATGCTTCGGACAAGGAAACGCTTTGGGTCGGCCGCGCGGTCGTGCTGATCGTTGCCATCGTTGCCTACTTCATCGCCAGCAGTAAGAGCGAGGGAGCGCAGGCCATTATGAATCTGGTGGAAAACGCCTGGGCAGGCTTTGGCTCCGCGTTCGGTTCTGTGGTCATTCTCTCGGTGTTCTGGCGCCGCTTTACTTACAAAGGCGCGCTCGCCGGCGTTATCGTGGGCGCTTTGGTGGATGTTCTCTGGTTCGTTTTCCTCGCCGGTCCCACCGGTATTTACGAGCTGATCCCCGGCTTTGCCTGCAGCATGATCGCCGCTGTGGTCGTCACCCTGCTGGACAAGGCTCCCTCCGAGGAGATCACCGCCATCTTCGACGAAGCCACTTCTCCCTGCGAGGAATAAGGCGCAAAACGCTTCTCACACACAAAAAAAGGACAGAGTTTTTATGCTCTGCCCTTTTTGTTTCGCAAAGAAAAAAGGAGCCCGGTTGATTCCGGGCTCGTTCGAGAAATGCAGACAGAAAATCACTGAGCCAAACATAGCACTCCGACAATTCGGAAATAACAACCTTGTTTTCTCAAAACAGATATTATTTTTCGGCCGAATTCAACTTATCCAAAACGAATTGATTGAACAACTTTTCATTGATGTACTGAACGCCTTTATATTTTACAAAAAAAGAGGCATCTTTGAAATCAGTCTGAAATATAGTAACATCCCTACTTCCTCCAATATCGATAAAGACAAGTTGTGTTTCAAAAGAAATACAACGCAAACGATCTTTGTACTTTTCTACCGTTTCAATTAGCGGCACAAAGCCATCCAGAAGATCATTAACAACCGTGACACCATATTCATCATACGATGTTTCTTGATCATACACATCGGACGACGGCTGTGTGTTTTCTGTCTGATCCGAATCAATATTCGAATCATTAAGAAGGTTTTCGTTGGAACAAGATGTCAAAGCAAAGATATAGAAAAGAATGAATAAATAGATGAAATTTCCTTTTTTCATATAACCGATCAATCCCAATCATGCCACCTTCCCGATCTCCAAAATTATATAACCAAAACAGCATCTCCGCTTGCCATAGACAATCAAATTGCCGTTCATGATGTCTTCGCTAACGCTTGCGCTCCTTTTTCAGTATCATGTTACCGTTAACCATCAAGACGGGTTTTGTCTGATCGCCTCTCGTATGGCCCTAATCTCTTCATTAATCTCATCGACGATCTCATCGATAGAGCTAGGGAAGTCTACTGTATAGTGGGTGTAAAATTTCACCGGAAAAACATTATCATTTAAAAATTGAAAGTATGACATTCCGGATAAACTAACTGACTCGTTGAGAGAAAAGACTCGCTGTTCATTATCATAACTTACTCTCATAGCAAAATGGTGCTCGGCCGATCCCTTAGGACTTTCCTTCATGTCTTCCATGAGAGTCTCTGTCTTTTCAATCAACGATGCATATGTCTCTTTTGAAAGCGTATATCCATCCGTATCAAATTCTCCGTAAAGAAATTCGTCATACAGAGAGAGCAAATGTTCTTTGCGTTGAGTTTCTATAGAGACCTCGCAAGAGGAGTCAATCGTAAAGCAAACCGCAGCTTCTTCTTCGCTGGATGGCAAATCTAAAAACATTTCAATCTCAAGTACATTTGCATCCTGTTTGGGTATAACGGGTTCTTTCAATCTGTCGCAAGAGAACATCATACACGTGATCATAACAAAGATACAAATAAGCGGTATCAAAGCTCGTTTCATTATATAGCCTCCAGGCATCAGCAGACTTTGTTAATCTGACTTTATTCTACCATATTTTTCTTGTTTTGTCAAGTTTTTTTACAGAACAGCTCAGCCCTTTTTCGTTACATTTTCCCCTGCTGATTGCCGAAGCTTTCCTTATAGCTCATACCTCTTTCATACTCCGCTTTGATGCGTTGCGGAACAAGCTACCTTTTTCTTCTCTTTTCTCTCTTCTCTTTTCTCTCTTATCTTTTCTCTGGAAACGACAATTTTGAGAAGAGAGAGGAACGAAAAGAGAAAAGTGAAAAGAACAAAAAGAAACGACAATCTTCCGTCGAAAATTGTCGTTTCTTTTTGGTACGGGTAACAGGGGTTGAACCTGCACGAATTGCTTCACCGGATCCTAAATCCGGCGCGTCTGCCAATTCCGCCATACCCGCGCACGGTTTCATTATAGCAAATCTCTTCCGCTTTTGCAAGGGGAATGGGCAAAAAAGTTGATTTATGAATCTTTTGTGCGCTCTCTTGATTTTTCGGCACATTTGCGGTAAAAT
Source organism: Oscillospiraceae bacterium (assembly GCA_015063795.1). Taxonomy (GTDB): domain Bacteria; phylum Bacillota; class Clostridia; order Oscillospirales; family CAG-272; genus SIG694. The sequence goes on along the minus strand of SVTL01000001.1, from coordinate 73,836 downwards.
AAAGGCAGTAAGAACGCAAGGAGGTCGCGTTGTATGAAAGTTCTGCTGTTATCCATCACCGCCGGGCAGGGGCACAACGCCACGGCGAAGGCCATCGGGGATTATCTGACCGGCATGGGCATTGACAATACGATGCTGGACACCTACCAATACCTGAGCAAGGCTTTGGGTGAGACGGTGTCAAAGGGCTATCTGCTGACGGTGAAGCACGCCAAAACGCCGTACTCGGCGACCTACCGTCTGCTGGAGCTTCGGCAGAAAAACGCAAACATGCTCTCCGCCACCCGTCTGGCCAACATGCTGTGGGTGAAAAAGATGAAAAAATTCATTGACGCCTACAAACCCGACGTCATCGTCTGCACCCACATCTTCTCCTGCATCATCATCGACATCATGAAGGCCGCCGGCATGCTGACAGCCAAAACCGTCGGCATCATCACCGACTTCACCGTCCACCCCTTCTGGGAGGAGGCACTCCACTTTGACCGCGTTGTAACCGCCGACCGCTCGCTGGATTACCGCATGATGCAGAAGGGCTTCCGCGCCGAGCAGATCCTGCCCATCGGTATCCCGATCCACCCTAAGTTCAATAACATGGCGGTGGAGAAAAAAGAGGCGCGCACGATGCTGGAGCTGGATCCCGACAAGCCGGTTCTGCTGCTGATGGGAGGCAGTATGGGCTACGGGCGGATTGACAAGACCGTTAAAATGCTGGACGAGCTGGATCTGGACTATCAGATCGCGGTGGTCTGCGGCAGCAATCAGGAGGCCTTCAAGCGGGTGGAAAAGCTGAAGACCAAGAACCGTGTGCTGAACTTCGGCTTCACCGACAAGGTGGATCTGCTGATGGACGCCGCCGATTGCATCGTCACCAAGCCGGGCGGGCTGACCACCTCCGAGGCCTTGGCCAAGCGGCTTCCCATGATCATCATCAATCCCATCCCCGGTCAGGAGGACCGCAACACCGAATTTTTGCTCAACAGCGGCGCGGCCGTTTCGGTCTCCAAGACCTTCCCTCTCGACGAGGCGGTCTATTCGCTTTTCTCCTGCCCCGAGCGCTTTGATGCCATGCTTCCCGCCATCGATCTGATCCGCAAGCCAGACTCCACCAAGCGTCTGTGCGAGTGCATCCGCGATCTGGCAGAGGAGATATGATATAAACGAAAAAGGAGGACTGTCCGGTATGGAATCTGTGTGGAAAAATCTCGTCTCTCTTTTTCTCATTCATTCCGAAATGTACCATTCCATCGAATGGGTAATATTCATTTTACTTGGTCAGCTTCTCACAATATCTTCCCTAAGGAAGCTGCAGATGGATTTTTTGGAAGGGAATACGAGCCGATGGAAACGCATCCTAAAAGAACAGAACCGGCTAAACCGATTGACTCTGAGTTTTATCCAACCGTATGTAAAAAAGAATCAAAAAGAATTCGTATATTACCGAAACTGGTACAAAGGATATTGCCTTTCCTTGATTGCTCAAGAGCTGCTTTTGATCCTTTCTTTTTCGGTGGACTCTGTCTACCTTCTTCCGGTTCCTTTGATCCTCTTCCTTGCAAATCTGATCATAGCGATCGTTTTTCGGCTACCCTTGCTGCCGCTAAACAAATCCAGATTTGCCAAAAGACATAAATGAAAAAAAGGCTTCTGCAAAAAAGCAGGAGCCTTCCTTGTTTTTATCGTTCTTGTTTTTTTGATCCTTGTATCCGATGCTTCCTCTCACAGCATCTGCAGGATACGGTCGGCCAGCCAGATGACCAGAATCAGCGTTCCCGAGGAAAGGAACGTGGTGATGCCGATCTGCTGGGCGGCGTATTCGGGCATGACGTTGTAGTGGGTGGACAGCATGGAGGTGTTGGAAGCGGTGGGGAGGGCGGCCATGATGGTGAAAAACAGCGTCATGTCGCGGCTGAGCCCCAAGAAGATGCAGGCGGTCAGCACCGCGGCCGGCATGAGAAGCAGCTTGACAAAGGCCGTGAAATAGACGCTTGCATCCGCAAAAAGACGCTTGAGGGGCAGACCTGCCATCTGTCCTCCCGTCAGAAAGAGGGACAGCGGCGTACCGATGTCGGCAAGGGAATCAAACAGATTCAGCACCATTGCGGGCATGGGCAGATTCATCAGAAAGAGCGCGATGCCGATGTAACAGGGGACGGTGCCGAAATTGACAAACACCTTTTTGAAGCTGATTCTGATGTCCTTGCGTCCGATGCCGATGAGGAAAACACCGTAGGTCCAGAAGAAGAGCATGAAAAAGATGGCGTAAAAGGCACCCCAGAACACGCCACGATCTCCCAGCACCGAGCGCAGGATGGGAAAGCCGAGAAAGGAACAGTTGGAAAAGATCATGCCAAGCTGCATGACCTTTTTTTGATCGAGCTTTTTGAAGGGGCGCGTGGTCAAAAAGGCGATCACCGCCATCAGCACGTGTGCCCCCGCGGTCAGCGCGACCACATACAGTCCGCTTTTTAGGTTTGCGGGGCTGTATTCAACGGTGATGATGGAGGAGACAATGAGAAAGGGCTGAGCGATGTACAGAATCACATCGGATACCGAGCGGAGCGAGGAGGAATCAAACAGCTTCAGCTTCCGCATGGCAAAGCCGATGATCATGACCGGAAAGATCGAAAAGATCGTGGTGAGCAGCAGGGTCAGATCCAACATATCAAAGGCTCTCCAGCTTTTCCTTGATCATCTTCATATCGGCCAGCATATCGTCCTTTTTCCGCGGATCGCGCAGGAGCGCCGACGGATGGTAGACCGCGCACATCAAAACACCGTTTTTCTCAAACCACTTGCCGTGCTCGGCGGTGATCTTGAAATCGGGCTTGATGAGCCGCATGGCGGCAATGCGTCCGAGGCAGACGATCATCTTCGGGCGGATCAGCTTGAACTGCTCGCGGAGATGGCCGATGCACATATCCTCTTCCTCGGGCTTGGGATCGCGGTTCTTGGGCGGACGGCACTTGAGGATGTTGGCAATGTACACGCTTTCGCGCGGAATGTCCACCGCAAACAGGTATTTATCAAACAGCTTGCCCGCCGCGCCCACAAAGGGGATGCCGCTTTCGTCCTCTTTTTCGCCGGGCGCCTCGCCCACAAACATCAGCTTGGCCTCACGGTTGCCCGTGCCGAACACGCATTTGGTTCGCGTTTCATGAAGCGAGCATTTGGTGCAGGCTTCGCACTGCCCTTGCAGTTCTTCCCATGTCATGTCTTATCCCTCCGTCAATTCATACAGTTCCAGCAGACGCTCCTCGCTTTTTTCCTTTTCTTCCCAGAGCGCCGCCAGCTTCACATGGTCGGAGGCAGAGGCCTCCTCCTCGGCTTTGATCTCGTCCAGCCGTTTTTCCAGCCGTTCGATCTCCTTGAGCGCATTTTGCAGAGCCTTTTCCTGCCTGCGCTTTTCGGCGTTCTCCTTCTTATTTTTGAGGAACTCGGCTTTGGCATCGCTTTCGCTGCGCACGGGCCCTTGCTCGTCACGCTCGGCTGCAGACGCCTGCCGATTCTGCTTATACTGCTGGAACTCGTCGTAGCTTCCTTCGTAATCGGTCAGCCCGCCATCGGTGAAATCGAGAAAACGGGTGGCCAGCTTTTTCATAAAATAGCGGTCGTGCGAGACGGCGATGACCGTCCCCTCAAAGGAGAGGATGGCATCCTCCAGCACCTCTCTTGAGCGGATGTCCAGATGATTGGTCGGCTCATCGAGCAGAAGCAGATTGACCTTTGACAGCATCAGCTTGGCCATGGTCAGCCTTGCCTTCTCGCCGCCGCTCAGCACCGACACGGTCTTGCCGATGTCGTCACCCTTAAACAAAAAGAGTGCCAGCGTGTTGCGGATCTCGGTCTGCGTCAGATGCGGATAGCAGTCCCACAGCTCGTCGAGGACGGTGTTCTGCCCGTTCAGCTGCTGGTTTTCCTGATCGTAATAGGAGAAGCGGACGTTATAGCCCGCCTCGGCCTTGCCCTCGTAATCGGCCATCTTCCCTGCAAGAATCTTCATCAGCGTGGATTTGCCGCAACCGTTGCGCCCGGTGATGAACACGCGCTGTCCGGCATGGATGAGAAAATTGACATCCGAAAACAACACGCGCTCGCCGAAGCGCTTGGACAGATTCTTGACCTTGAATACCTCTTCGCCGCTTTTCAGGGAATTTTCAAATTTCATCCGCACGCTGTCCGGTAGATTCTGCGGCTTCTCCACCTTGACCATACGGTCCAGCGCCTTCTGTCGACTTTCGGCGGCGATGATGTTTCTCTCGCGGTTCCAACGCCGCTGCTGCTCAATGTATGCCTCAATGCGGGCGATCTCGCGCTGCTGGTTCTTATAATGCCGCTCGGCGATCTCGCGGTCCTTCTTCTTTTTCTCGGCAAAAACCGTGTAATTGCCGCTGTACAGCTTGGCGCCGCCGTTTTCGATGTCCAAGATCTTGTCGCAGACGCGGTCAAGGAAAAAACGGTCGTGAGAGACCACCAGCAGCGTCTTTTTGTAGCGCGAAAGATAGTCCTCCAGCCATTCCAGCGTTTCCACGTCCAAGTGGTTGGTGGGCTCGTCCAGCATCAGCACATCGGGCTCGCGCAGGAGCAGGCGAACCAGCGAAAGGCGGGTCTTCTGTCCGCCGCTGAGGGTTTTGATCAATCGCCCGCTGTCGGACTCATCAAAGCCCATGTTCTTCAGCAGTCCCTTGACGCGCCCCTTGTATTCATAACCGCCGTCCTGCGAAAAACGCTCCTCCTCGGCGGTGTACGAGGCAATGGAAAAGGTCTGCTCCCCCTTCTCAAGAGAAAGACGCATGGCTGTCAGCCGCTGCTCCCTCTCCATCAGCTCCGAAAAGGTGAGGAGCATCTCCTCGTATACGGTGTTCTCCTCGTGGAAGAAGTCGGTCTGCGAGAGCATACCCACCGTTTTGTTTTTTGACAGATATATGTTGCCGCTCTCGGGCTCCAATTCGCCGTTGACCGCGCGCAGAAGCGTGGACTTGCCCGCGCCGTTGACACCGACGATGCCGAGGCGGTCACCCTCGTTGACCGAAAAGCTGACGCCGTCGATGATGACGTCGGTGCCGAAGGCGATCTTTACATTCTCACAGGAAAGGATGATCATTTACACGTCTGCCTCCGCCGCATACAGGTTGCCGTGCTGTCGGATAAACTTTTTGCGCTCGGGCAGGTCGTCGCCCAGCAGGGTATTGAAGATCCATTCGGTCTGCTGTGCATCCGCCTCCGACACACGGATCAGGCGTCTGGTTGCAGGATTCATGGTGGTCTTCCACATCATGTCCGGCTCGTTTTCGCCAAGTCCCTTGGAGCGCTGGACGGTGAATTTCTCGCTGCCGATCTGAGAGAGAATCTCCTCCTTCTCTTCCTCATTGTAGGCAAAGAAGGTGTCATTTTTGGTGTTGATCTCAAACAGCGGCGATTCGGCAATGTACACTCTGCCCTCGCGGATCAGCGTCGGAAGCAGGCGGTAGAAGAGCGTGAGGATCAGCGTACGGATCTGGTAGCCGTCCTCGTCGGCATCGGTACAGATGATGATCTTGCTCCAATTGAGAGACTCCAGATCGAAGGGCGCCAGATTGCCCTTGACCTTGCCCTTGATCTCCACGCCGCAGCCGATGACACGCAGAAGATCGACGATGATGTCGCTCTTGAAGATCTTGTCATACGTGCTCTTCAGACAGTTCAGCGTCTTACCGCGGACGGGGATGATGGCCTGAAATTCCGCCGCGCGCCCCAATTTACAGGAGGTCATGGCCGAATCGCCCTCCACGATGTACAGCTCGCGGCGGGACGGATCCTTTGAGCGGCAGTTGACAAACTTCTCCACACGGTTGGCGATGTCCATCGTGCCGGTGAGCTTCTTCTTGATGTCGAGACGGGTGGCCTCCGACTGCTCGCGGCTCTTTTTGTTGACCATCACCTGATTGGCGATCTTTTCCGCCTCAAGCGGCTTTTCCTTGAAATAGATCTCTAAACTCGACTTGATGAACTCGGTCATCGACGAGGCGATGAAGGTGTTGGTGATGGCCTTTTTGGTCTGGTTGGCATAGGACGGACGGGTGGAAAAGCTGTTGGTGATGATCACAAGGCAGTCCAGCACGTCCTGGACGGTGATCTTGGTGTCGTTTTTGTTGTATTTGCCGTTTTCCTTCAGGTAACGGTCGATGGCATAGCGGAAGCCCTCACGCACCGCTTTGTCGGGAGAGCCGCCGTGCTCAAGATAGCTGGCGTTGTGGTAATGCTCCACCACACTCACCGACTGGGAGAAGCAGAAGATGATCTCATACTTCAGCTTGTAATCCTCCATATCCTCGCGGTCGCGCCCCGTCGTTTCGGTGGACCAGAAGACGGGAGCGGTCAGCGAAGCTTCGCCCACCAGCTCATTCATATAGTCGGCGATGCCGTTGGGATAGAGAAATTCGTGCGTTTCAAAGCTACCGTCGGCATTCTGCCATTTGAAAAGGAACTTCACCCCCGCATTGACAACCGACTGCCTTTTCAGCATATCCAGATAGTATTCCTTGGGGATGTTGATGTCGGTGAAAACCTCCAGATCGGGCTTCCAATGCTGGACCGTACCGTGCTTTTTGCCGCCCTTTTCCAGCGGAGAGGTGGTCAGCTTTCCCTTCGGCTCGCCCTTGCGGAAATGGATCTCATGAACGTTTTCCCCGTCAAAGGAATACACGTCCATATACTCCGAGCTGTACTGGGTGGCGCAGGCACCGAGACCGTTGAGGCCCAGCGAATAGCCGTAGGAGGCGTTTTTGTCGTTGTTGTCGTACTTTCCGCCTGCATACAGCTCGCAATAGACCAGTTCCCAGTTGTAGCGTCCTTCCTTTTCGTTGTATCCGAGAGGGACACCGCGGCCGTCGTCCTCGATCTCGATGCTGTGGTCGTTGTACGCGGTGATGCGGATGATCTTACCGTACCCTTCCCGCGCCTCGTCCACCGAGTTGGACAGGATCTCAAAAACCGAATGCTCGCATCCCTCCAGCCCGTCGGAGCCGAAAATGACCGCGGGACGCTTTCTGACGCGGTCTGCGCCCTTGAGCGAGGAAATGCTTTGATTGCCGTATTCCGTCGTTTTCTTTGCCACTTGCTTTGCCTCTCTTTTGCTTTGATTTGTCGTTGTTGTTTTCTTGCGGAAAAGACCGTTTTTTAACGGAATTCCTTTCCCTTTTCATCGAAGATGCGGGTTCGGAGCATACGCGTATCCGCGCACTCCTTCCCCATTCGTTCGTCCAGCGCACGAAGCGCATAGGTCGGGTTCAGATAGTTGTCGTTGCCTGCATAGCAGATGATCTTCATGCGCACACGCCCCTCCACCAGCTCGCTCTTCACGCGGCGGATCATGGGGGTGATGTCGGTCTCCTTTTCGCCGCTCTTGGTCTTTTTGATGACCGTGACCGGCTGGGTGAACAGCGTCTGCAGCAGTTCGTTTGCTTTGGCGTTTTCGCTCTCGCTTCCGTAATCGAGCGCGATGATGTATTCGGCGTACTTGACCTCGGAGGGCTTGCGGGTTGCCTGATAGATCTCCTTCACGTGCAGCCCCTCGGGGAGCGTGCCGTTGATGGCATCCTTTTCTTTTTCGCAGTCGATGGCGCGGGTGGTGCGGATGTCAAGCAGCTCGCACACGCTCTCCATGCCCACCGACAAGGGCAGGGCAAACACCATCAGCGGATGGGGATTGAAGCCCTGAGAATAGTCCACCGGCGTTTCCGCACGCGCTAAAATGCGCTGCATGGTGCGGAGCAGATCCAGGTGGGAGATGAATTTCAGTCGTCCTGTTTTTTCAAAGACGATGCGGTATTCGTTTTCGTGCAACAGTATCTCCCTCCTTTCAGCTTATGGGCGCCGCAGGCCAGACACTGCTCGTTGCAGCGGGGCGAGACCTTGCCCTCATACGCCTTATGCCGCTCGGCCAGCAGGAAGGACTTGGAAACACCGATGTCGATGATGTCCCACGGGAGCACCTCGTCCTCTCCGTAGGCACGGTTGGCATAAAAGGCGGGATCCAGACCGACATCCTCAAACACGGCCAGCCACTTGTCATAGGAGAAGAATTCCTCCCACGCATCAAACTTCAGCCCCTGCTTATGAGCCTCCAGCAGAGCGGCGGACAGCTTTCGGTTGCCGCGGGCAAACACGCCCTCAATGCGGCTGACCTCCGCGGAATGATAATGATAGCGGATCTTGCGGTTCCGGATCTTACCGCTCAACAGATCCTGCTTGCGTGCACTCTCCTCCATCCTGTCCTGCGCCTCCCACTGGAAGGGCGTAAAGGGCTTGGGGATGAAGCAGGCAACGCTCAGGGTGACCTGAACGGGGCGAGCCTTGTTGCGGTCGGGCGTGGCATAAAAAGCACTCACAACCTGCTCGGCCAATTCGGCAATGCCCTCGATGTCCTCGTCGGTCTCGGTGGGGTGTCCCTGCATGAAGTAGAGCTTCACCGAGTTTTTACCGGCAGAGAACGCTACCTTGCAGGCCTTCAGCAGCGTTTCCTCGTCGATGTCCTTGTTGATGACGTCGCGCAGTCTCTGCGTTCCCGCCTCGGGGGCGAAGGTGATGCCGCCGGTACGGACGGTGGAGATCTTGTCCATCAGCTCCTTGGTGAAGCTGTTGGCGCGCAGCGACGGCAGAGACAGGCTGATCTTTTTCTCGTCGGTCCAGGACAGCAGGCTGTCGGTCAGCTCGTCAAGTTGACTGTAATCGCTGATGCTCAAAGAGGTGAGCGAGATCTCGGAATAGCCGGTGTTCTGATACAGGCACTTGGCCTGGTCGTTGAGCACCTGCGGCGATTTTTCACGAAGAGGACGGTAGACCATGCCTGCCTGACAGAAGCGGCAGCCGTGGATGCATCCGCGGTAGACCTCTAACATAATGCGGTCATGGACGGTCTCGATGAAGGGCATGGCGATCTTCTGCGGATACACCGCCTTGTCCATATCCTCGATGATGCGCTTGCGGATGGTCTTCGGGATGTCATCATACAAAGGATGGAAGGCCTCGATGGTGCCGTCTTCGTTGTAGGTGACGTCGTACAGCGAGGGAACATAAAATCCCTCCAGCTTGGCCGCCTCATGCAGAAACGCGCTTCGCGAATACGTTCCCTTTTCCTTCATATCTATATAAAGTCTCGTGATCTCGGGAAGGGCTTCCTCGCCCTCGCCGATGGAAAAAACATCAAAAAAGTCTGCGATCGGCTCGGCGTTGTACGCGCAGGGGCCGCCGCCGATGACGATCGGATCGCTTTCGCTCCGATCCTTCGACAGCAGCGGAATGCCCGCCAGATCCAGCATATTCAGCACATTGGTGTAGCAAAGCTCATACTGCAGGGTGAAGGCCACAAAATCGAAAGCCTTCAGCTCGTCGCCGCTCTCCAGTGCATACAGAGGCAGCCCCTTCTCCCGCATGATCGCTTCCATGTCGGTCCAGGGAGCATACACTCGCTCACACCAAATGTCCTCATGAGCATTCAGCGCCGTATACAGGATGCGGACGCCCAGATTCGACATGCCGATCTCGTACGTGTCAGGAAAACAAAAGGCGAAACGTGCTTTCACCTTCGCCTTGTCTTTGACAACCTGACCGTACTCGCCGCCCGTGTACCGTCCGGGCTTGGCGACTTTCATCAAAATGTTGTCCGGAATCAATGTATTTTCTCCAATTTCTTTCCACAGGCGTGAAAGCTTTTTTCGCCCTCACGCCTGTCGTTGTTTTACTTATTCACTTGATATACAGCTTATTCACTTGATATACAGCTTGGCCATGATATACGTGGGAATGATCCAGAAAAGCTGATAAAGCGCGATATACAGGCCCGAAACGCTTGCCACCTGCCCGAACACGAGCAGGAAGACCATGATCAGAATGGCAAGGAAGACCGAAATGCCCTTGATGACGATGGAGGTCTTCTCCACGTGCAGGACCTTGCCGCACATCGCCAGAGCCTGAAGCAGGCAACGCGGCGAATTCTTCGACACGATTCCGCTGTCGGCCTTGGGCATGGTGACATTCACATCGCTCAGATCGCGGCAGCGAAGCAGCTTGACCGGGTACTTGGACGCAGGGATCCGCATGTTCAGCAAACGGTCGTTGATGTTGGGATCGAAGGTCTTGATACCCACGCACATGCCGGCCTTGTACAGCTGCTTGAGCGTGAATTCGAAATCGGGATCGACCATGTACTGAATGTACATTTTGGCGATGATCTCGTCGTTGCTGACCATATACATGATGCTGACCTCGCCCGAATTTTCCAGCGAGTCGTCATCGGGATCGTAGATGGGAGAATAGCGGTTGGCACGCATATAGGACGCACGGCCCACAAACACATGGTTGCCGTCCACCGTCATTTCCAGACCGTCGTCGGCCGCCTCGATCAGCTCCACATCGTCGGAGTGTCCCAACTCCAGCGTGGCCATGTCGAACACATCCGCCAGCGGACCGCCCACCTTGCGGAAGAGGCTTGCCGCACAGTACAGCACCTGGTCGATGCGGTTTTCTCCGTACACCTTCACGCTCTTGACCTTGACGCCGTAAGACGGGAAGACATCCTTGTCCTCGAAGGAGATGACCGACGCATTGGAATACTCCTCCAAAGCCTCCTCGCCCACGATGGCGCTGTCCACCTCAAATGCTTCCTCCGACGCCTTGTAGAAGGGATAGCTGAACGTGAAGAGCACCGAGAAGGGCAGGCAGAGCAGGAATGCGATATAGCCGGCCGAGAGGCCGGAATAGGCATCCTTGGCAAGAGCGCCGGCCACAATGCCGAACACAACGCCCGTCAGCAGAGCCAGCGGGAGGATAACCTTGAGAATGGCAAGGAACTTGGAGCCGCGGTTCATACGGGCGGCAAAGGATTCGACAAACTTCACGCGGTTGATGCGGAAGATGGAGGGATCTTTGGGCAGATACTCGGCAAACACCTCGTTTTCCAGCACCGACTTTTCGGAGTCGAGATCCACCACCGCATACTTCGGTTTCTTGGACGAAACAATGTTGAAGCCGAAGATCTCACGCTTGAGGTTGAGGAACTCAAAAAGAAGGGTGAGGAAGATGCAGAAAATGACCGAGAAATTGAACAGGCGCAGATCCTGCGCATATCCCACAAAGCAGAGCGCGATGTGATACACCGCCGTTACTGCCAAGATCAGCGCAGTCAGGCTTTCGGGAATGAAGCGGAAGCGCAGCATGGCACGCACACCGTTCCAAAGAGGCTTCCAGATCAGAGCGGCACAGAGCACCAGCAGCTGCAGATCGATCATGATGTGCACCACCGGGTACACATCGGCATTCAGAGCGCCGGGCAGAGAGGCTCCGCCGAACAGCCCGATGTTTTCATAGAAGAAGGTGACAATCAAAAACACAATGCAGGCCGCCAGCTTACCGAGCAGGGATTTGTGCTCCTTGCGGTACTGCGCGAAAACATTTTTTGCCTGAGCGGGAGAGGTGAACTCCTCCTCAATCTTGGCGATCGGAGCGGTGAAGCTGCTCTCATCGGTCTCATACTGCTCCACAACGCGGTTGATCTCGTTGACCTTATCGGCGCCGAATTTCTTTTCGGTCTCCTCCTCGTCATCGAAGATCGAGCTGATCCAAACGTCGGTCTCATCGAAGGATTCCTTCTTGGCCTCGCCGTCCTCGCTCTCCACCGATTCGTGCTCCTCGGTATGCTCGTAAGCGTAAATATAATCCTCAGCCGCCTGAATGGATTTCTGGATGTCGTCGCCGTCGTATCCCTCCGAGGTGAAGGGGCCGATCTCGCTCACAGACGGGACCGCGCCGCTGACCGCCGACAGATCGGTGTCAGTCGCACTCTTGGCGCCGGCATACTTTTCATAATCCTCAGCCGACAGATATTTCTTCATCAGCCCGTCCACATCGATGTCATCGCTGTCCGCAGCAGCGGCATCCACAACGGGAACAGTGATCGTCGCTTCCGCCGCATCCGGCTCGGGCGCAGGAGCTTCCGCGCTCTTGCGGGTGATGGTGAAGGTATATTTCTTGCGATAGGACGGAGAAACCCCGGCCTTGTCAAACAAAACCGTCTCACCGCTTTCATCAGCGGCATCCGCAGCATCATCGGCATCCACAGCCTCCAGATCCGCCGCCGTGAAATCGGCATACACCGTCTCTCCGGACGAAACCGCAGGCACCTCCGCCGTTTCCAAGGCATCGGCATCCTGCTCCAGCGCATCCTGCTTTTCGGTGAACAGATAGCTCTCGCCGCTCTCCCCGGTCTTTTCTGCCTTTACCGAGGGAACAATGGGCACATAATCATCATGCACCTCCGCCTGTTCAGCCATCGGCACACCGGCGCTTTCCGAGGGCCTTGCCGCATACTCCTCGCCGATGCCCGTGTTGCCGTGCCGCTTTTCCAGATCGGCGCGCAGCAGACGGAGCAGTTCGGAGGGGGACATCTCGTTTTTGTTGTGTTTATGTTCCATAAGTCTGGCTCCTTATGTCATTTCAAATATCGTTGTCTTTGCGTTTCGCAAAGCAGGATCGCCGCAGCGGACGAGACATTGTACGAGGTGATCTTACCTCGCATGGGGATGGAAACGGTGAAATCGCACTTTTCGCGGACCAAACGGGAGACACCGAAGCCCTCGCTGCCCAGCACCAGCACCATCGGCAGATCGTAATCCGCCTGATCGTACCGCTGACCGCCGGCCTCCGCACAGAAGACCCAGAGCCCTTTCTCCTTCAGCTCATCGATGGTCTGCGCCACGTTGCCGATCTTGGCCACCGCAAAGTGCTCTAAAGCACCCGCCGATGCCTTTTCGACCACCGAGGTCAGCCCCACCGCACGGCGCTTGGGGATCAACAGCCCATGAGCACCGGTACATTCCGCCGTTCGGATGATCGCGCCCAGATTGTGCGGATCATCAATGCCGTCGGACAGCAGGATCAGCGGCTTTTCCCCGCGCTCTTCCGCGATGCGGAGAATGTCGTCCACCGAGCAATACTCTTTTTCGGAGGCCAGCGCAATGACGCCCTGATGCGCCACGCCGCCCGCCAGCGAATCCAACTTGCCGTTTTCGGCGTCCACAAGAGGGATGCCCCTCTCCTTCGCTTTGGCGATGATCAGATTCACCGAGCCCGTCCGATCGCCCTTGCGGACAAGGATCTTTTCGATATCCCGTCCGGAATTGAGGAGCTCCAGCACCGGGTTGCGCCCGGCAACCACATTTTCATTCCGTTCTTTTTCCTGCTTCATATGTTCATCCGTACCTTTTTGCCCATTTCGGAGAAATCTTATCTATACTTTATATATTATATCATATCTTTTTGATTTTGTATATAGTTTTTAGAAATTTTTTATACAAATTCTGTTTCTTTTGCCTTTTCCTTCCGAAAAAACGCACTGGAATTTTCATAAAAAATTTTCGTTTGCCCCTTTTCCGTTCACGCTTGTTGTGGTATAATGAGAGTATCCGATTTTTATACGCCATCCACCCTTACATACATACAGGTATCACGATGAAAAAACACACCCTTTCCGCTCTCCTTTCCGCCGCTCTCCTCGCGTTGCCGCTTTTGCTGTCTGCCGGTGCCGCCGACCACTCCGCCCTCGGCGAGGTCTATTACCGCGAGAGCGACACGCTCTCCCCCGGTCTTACCTACTCCGAGCTTTATTCCCGCACCGAAAGCGAGAATCACCGCTCCTTTGTTTTCGAATACCGTCCCTTCCAGGGAACTCTCCCTCTGATCCGAAGCGGCGAGCATCTGTATGGGCGGGACACCCTCTCCTCCCTTGTCCGAAGCGCGGAGAACGAGGGGTACGATGTCGTCTCAGGCATCAACGGCGACTTTTTCAGCTTTCAGACCGGCATCCCCATGAGCGCACTGATCGCAAACGGACGCATCCTCTCCTCCAATGCCGACCGAAACGCCTTCGGCATCCGCTATGACGGCAGCGTGATCGCAGGCAACCCTGCCATCTCCCTGTCCATGGCCATCGGCGGACGCACCTATAAAATCGACCACTACAACAAATATCCCACCGTGTACGGCGTGTACGCCATGTCCGACGATTACGCCGAATCCACCAAGAGCAGCTTTTCCTCCCGTGAGATCGTCATCAAGCTGTCCGGCAAGGCCGGCACGGTCAGCGGCTTTCACGGCACCGTTTCCGACATCCGCACCGCCTCGCAGAACAGCGCCATCCCCGAAGGCTCGCTAGTCATAACCATCCCCGATCAGCTGAAGAACGCAGGAGATTACAAGAGCATCAAGGTCGGTGACAGCGTTGCCTTTACCTTTACCATCGATCCGCAGTGGACGATGGTGGAGACGGCCATCGGCGGCGGCGATCTGCTGGTGGAGAACGGCAAGATCAAGGAAGGCATCGTCGACGAGGCGCACGAAAAGCAGAACAACCCCCGCACCGCCGTCGGCGCCAAGGCAGACGGCACCATCCTTTTCTTCGCCACCGACGGCAAGCAGAGCGGATACAGCACGGGACTGACGCTGAACGAGCTGGCGGCCACCATGCAGGAGCTGGGCTGTGTCACCGCTCTCAATCTCGACGGTGGCGGCTCCACCACTGTTGCCATCAAGCATTCGGGTGCAAACAAGGTCCTGACCGTCAGCCGCCCCTCCGACGGAAGCGAGCGCAGTCTGGCCAATGCCGTTCTCTTCGCCAACACCCTGTCCTACACCGGCGTTCCCGCCTCGCTGAAGATCACGCCCAACACAGCCTATGTGCTCAAGGGCTCTGCGCTGACCATGTCCGCCGCCGTGCGCGATACCTCCTATAAGGTTATCGAATCGGTCTCTCCGAGCGCCATCCTCTTCACCACCGCCAGCACCGTCGGGCGGCTTCAGGGCAATACCTTCTTGGCGGATACGGTGGGCGAGGCTCTCATCACCGCCTCCGCCGTAGTCGCAGGCGTCCCATTGAACGGAAGCTCCGACATCTTCGTGGTGGACAGGCTGGACCGCCTGGAAATCGAAGAAAGCGAGATCAGCATTCCCTCCAAAAGCTCGTATGCGCTCACGCTGTCCGCTTCGCTGGACGGCATCCTCACCCACGTTGATGCCGCTTCGCTGGACTGGTCCTTCTCTGAGGGTGAGCTGAATATCAGCGATCCCAACATCCTTGCTGCCTGCGACATCGCCTACATCGACCGCAGCGGCGCGATCCACCCCAATCCCGGCAAGGCTTTTGAGAGCGTCACGCTCACCGTCTCTTACGGCGGCATCTCCGATTCGGTGAAGATCACCGTCGGCCGCGCGCCTGCGCTGATCAACGCCATGGAATACGGCTTCGAGGATGTGTTCTATACCGACGACGTCACCTTCACCCAGCAGCCAAAGCTGCTTCAGGGCACCTATTCCCTCCTCTTCTCGGGGCGCGATCTGCTCTATCTGCAGCCGAAGGTCATGGCCGAGGGCGGCGAAGCCTTTACGCTGTGGGTGGACAGCTTCCCGCTGATGAATGAATGCTTTGTCCGCGCGCTGGACGCAGACGGCATCGGCGTCTCCCTGCGGTACGAGGTCGAAAAAGAATACCCGGCCATGGGGCTGGTGAAGATGAAGGCGGTCATTCCTTCCGAGATCAAGCAGCCTCTGACTGTCCTTGCCCCCTTCTCCGCCACCCTCCCCGTCTCGCTGACCATGGATGCGTTCACGCTCGATTTCGGCGATGAGCCGGCCGTATTCGCGGATATGGACGAGCATTGGGCAAAGAGCGCCGTTTCCTCCCTCTACGAGACCGGCATCACACAGGGCAGCGTGGAAGCAGACGGCGGCCGCTATTACCATCCCAACCGCAACCTGACCCGCGCTGAATTTGCCAAGATGCTGGTCAGCTTCCGCGGCATCGACACCGCCTCCTTTGCCGATACCGAGCTTTCCTTCGCCGACACCGCCGACATTCCGTCCTGGGCGCTCCCCTATGTCAAGGCAGCGGTGGGCAAGGGGCTGATGAACGGCAAGGCCATGCCCGACGGTAAGGTTCACTTTTGTCCCAACGACAACATTACCCGCACCGAGGTGATGTATGTCTTCGGCTCGCTGATGACCGGCATTGCCCCCGCTCCGCTGACCTTCGCCGATGCAAACAAGGTCCCCGAGTGGGCGAAAGAAAAGCTGTCGGTCGCCTACGCCGCGGGCGTGATCACAGGCTATGAGGACAACACGCTGAAGCCTTTGAACAACATCACGCGCGCTGAGATCGCTTCGGTGTTTTCCAAAATGTTACAGCGCGGAAGATAAAAAAAGCGTCGAGTGGCGTCGAAGCAGCAGATTCCTCCTTGAATCTTATCGTTATTTTGCACAAAAAGAAGAAGAATGTCGGGCGATTGTTTTGTGAACTTTCGCCCGTTTTTCTTGATTTTATTGCTCCATCCTTGTACAATAGGGATACAACCCATTTTCAAGGAGGCTTGATAAAAGCATGAAAAAAAACGACCTGTCCGTCTACCTTTTTCACGAAGGGACGAACTACTACACCCATCACTACCTCGGAAGTCATTTTGAAGGAAAGCGCACGGTCTTCCGCGTCTGGGCACCGTCCGCCGATGATATATTTCTTGTTTGCGACCTCAACTTCTGGAGCGAAAACAGTCTGCCCATGAAAAAAACCGACGGCGATATCTGGGAGATCTCTCTGCCTGGCCGCCTGTCGGGGATGAAATACAAATACCGCATTCTGAAGGATGGGCAGTCCTCTCTCAAGGCCGACCCCTTTGCCTTTGCCTCTGAAACAAGAGAGAAAAACGCCTCTGTCGTCTGCGACATCGGCGGCTTTGAGTGGCATGATAAAGAATGGATGGAGTATCGGAAAAAGCAGGCCAAGAAAGCGCCGATGCTGATCTACGAGATCCATCTCGGCTCCTGGAAAAAGGGGCTGTCATACCGCGAGATCGGCGATGAGCTGATCCCCTATTTAAAGGAAACGGGCTTCACGCATGTGGAGTTTCTCCCCCTCTGCGAGCATCCTTTGGACGATTCCTGGGGCTATCAGGGGCTGTCATACTTTGCGCCCACCTCCCGCTTCGGCGCGCCTCACGAGCTGATGGAGCTGATCGACCGCCTGCACACAGCGGGCATCGGCGTCCTGCTCGACTGGGTCCCCGCCCATTTTCCCAAGGATGCACACGGTCTGGCACGCTTTGACGGCACGCCTCTGTTTGAATCGGGCGATCCGCTGAAAAACGAAAACCCGCGCTGGGGCACGCACTATTTTGATTGGGGGCGCACCGAGGTCCGCAGCTTTCTGCTGTCCAGCGCCGTCTTCTGGGCGGAAAAATACCACGTCGACGGCCTGCGCGTGGATGCGGTCACCTCCATGCTCTATCTGGACTACGACCGTGCAGGGCTTCCCTCATCGCGCAATGCCTTCGGCGGCAACGAAAACCTGGACGCCATTGCCTTTTTAAGACAGCTCAACACCACCCTGCACGAGCTTTTCCCCTCCTTTCTCACCGTTGCCGAGGAATCCACCGCCTTTCCCGGCGTCACCGCTCCCGCTTCCGAGGGCGGTCTGGGCTTTGACTTCAAGTGGAACATGGGCTGGGCCAACGACATTTTCCTCTACCTCTCCCACGATCCGCTCTACCGCGGCGCCATTCATGACAAGCTGACCTTTTCCATGCTCTATTCCTTCTCCGAGAAGTTCATTCTCCCCGTCTCCCACGACGAGGTCACCCACGGCAAGGGCTCTTTGTGGAACAAGATGAGCGGAAACGAGGAAAGCAAATTTGCCACGCTCCGCGCCTTTTTCGCTTTCATGTACGCCCATCCCGGCAAAAAGCTGCTGTTTATGGGCAGCGAATTCGGGCAGAAGCGGGAGTGGGACTGCAAGAGCAGTGTGGATCTTTTTCTTGCAAATGAGGACGGTCACGCCTCGCTTCTGCGATACGTCTCCTCGCTCAACCGCTTCTACCTCTCCCACCCTCCGCTGTGGGAAAACGACACCGATTGGGAGGGCTTCCACTGGCTGAGCGTGGACGATTGGGAGCGTAACGCCATCGCCTTTGAACGCATCTCGCGCAAGGGCGAAAAGGTTCTCTGCGTGTTCAACTTCTCGGGGCAGACACAGCAGGGCTTCTCCTTCCCCGTCAGCGATGACCGATTCCGCGTTCTTTTCACCTCCTCTTACGGCGTCCGCTACGGCGAGGACATCGACGGCGAGGACATTGTTTCCAAGCAGGGCGCTTCGCTCTCACTCGATCTTCCTCCCTGCTCCGCGCTCTTCCTCTCCCCCTATGACGACGCCATCGACATTTAAAAATGAAAACGAGGGACCGTTTTTTTCAAAAGAAGCGGTCCCCCTCTTTTTTCTCTCATGCGTAAAGTTTTATGAAATCAAGGATATAAATTTTGCATTCGGTAGAAAAATGTTAATGTTTCAAGGATGAAACTGTGCTATACTTTGTATATTCATCCGTTTTCTTCCATCCGCGGAAGAACATCTCAGACATTGGCGAATTCTTTTTTCAAGCGCCAATGGCTCTTGCACTCAAAGGGAAAGGATCATCACCACCTATGCTTGAACTGAAACACATCTGCAAATCCTACCCCGCCGGCGACGGTGCCGTGGAGGCGCTGAAGGGAATCGATCTGCGGTTCCGCGAAAGCGAATTTGTCTCCATCCTCGGTCCCTCCGGCTGCGGCAAGACAACCATGCTCAACATCATCGGCGGACTTGACCAATACACCAGCGGCGATCTGATCATCAACGGCCGCTCCACCAAGGACTTCAGGGATCGGGATTGGGACACCTATCGCAACCATTCGGTGGGTTTTGTCTTCCAAAGCTATAACCTGATCCCCCACCAGACCGTTCTGCAAAACGTAGAGCTGGCGCTGACGCTGTCGGGCGTTTCCAAAGCCGAGCGCCGCAAGCGTGCCAAGGCCGCTCTGGAGGAGGTTGGACTCTCCTCCCAGCTGAACAAGCGTCCTGCCGAAATGTCGGGCGGTCAGATGCAGCGAGTGGCCATCGCCCGCGCGCTGGTCAACAACCCCGACATCATCCTCGCCGACGAGCCCACCGGTGCGCTCGACACCGAAACCAGCATTCAGGTTATGGACATTCTGAAGGTGATCTCCGCCAAGCGTCTGGTGGTGATGGTCACCCACAACCCCAACTTAGCCGAGACCTATTCCACCCGTATCATCCGTATGATCGACGGGCGGATCACCGGCGACTCGATGCCGCTGACCGAGCAGGAGATCGACAGCGAACGGATCCGCGAGCAGGAAAAGCGAGAGCTGGCCAAAAAGAGCAAAAAGCCCTCCATGTCCTTTGCCACCTCCTTCGGACTGTCTTTGAAAAATCTCTTCACCAAAAAAGGGCGTACCCTGCTCACCGCCTTTGCCGGCAGCATCGGCATCATCGGCATCGCCCTCATCTTCGCCGTCTCCCACGGCATGACCTCCTACATCGACACCGTTCAGGAAGACACGCTGGCCTCCTACCCGCTCTCGCTGGAAAGCTCCCACATGGATCTGGGTACGCTGCTGCAGACCTTCATCGGCGCAGCGCAGAACACCGAACAGCACGAGAAGGATGCGGTCTACCAGAAGTCGGTGGTCTATGACCTGATCAACTCGCTCAACGATCTGGAGGCCGACGAAAACGATCTGAAGTCCTTCAAGGCCTATCTGGAAAAGAAACTGTCCGAGGAGGGCGGGGACACCGCTCTGCGCGAGGCCGTCAACGGCGTGCAGTATCAATACAGCACCGATCTTTTGGTTTACACCGAGAATGTGGACGGCACGATCATCGCCTCCGACACCCGTGAGCTTCTCGGAGAGCTGATCGCCGAGCACATGGGCATGCAGATGGCCGCCTCCATGCAGAACAACGGTATGCAAGCAAGCGGCGGGATGACCGCCATGATGGGCGGAGGCGGCATGCAGCTCTGGCAGGAGATCCTGCCCGGTCTGGACGGCGATCCGATCAATCCGCTTCTGAAAAAGCAGTATGATCTGGTCTACGGCACCTGGCCCAACAGCCATGACGAAATCGTTCTTGTGCTCGATTCAAACAACGAGCTGGACGACATGACGCTTTACGCGCTCGGTCTCAAATCGAAGGAAGAGATCGATGCGGTGATGCGCGCCGCAACCGACCGCAAGGATGTGGCATATGAATCCAAAAGCTGGAGCTACGAAGAGATCTGCGGCATGGAATTCCGCGTGATCTTAAGCGCCGACTGCTATACCCTTGACGAGACCTCCGGTCTTTACACCGACCTGCGCGACAGTGAGACCGGACTCAAATACCTGTACGCCAACGGCATTCCGCTGAAGGTGACGGGCATTCTCCGTCCCAGCGAGGACGCTGTCTCTTCCATGCTCACCGGCTCGATCGGCTACACCCATCTGCTGACAAAGCAGATCATTGAAAAGGCGGAAAGCTCAGCCGCAGTCAAAGCCCAGCTGGCCGATCCCGACACCGACATCTTCACCGGCCTGCCCTTCAAGGAATCCGCAGGTGAGATGACCGATGCCGAAAAGGAGAGCGAATTCCGCGCCTTCGTTGAAAAGCTGGACAACAAGGGCAAGGCCGACACCTATATCCGCATCATGTCCATCCCCACGAAAGAGCAGTTGGACGGCGCGGTGTCTCAGGCCATGTCGCAGATGACCCGCGAGAGCATGGAGCAGACGCTGCTTCAGATCATGACCGAGCAGACCGGCATGAACGAAAGCGAGATCCGCTCGTATATCGAATCGATGAGCGATGAGGATCTGACCGACATCTTCACCGACATGGTCACCGAGCAGGTGAAAAGGCAGTTTGCCGCTCAGGTGGAAGCGCAGATGAGCGCTATGAGCGACGAACAGCTTGCCGCCGCACTGACCATGGCCATAAGCACCTATACCCCCGAGCAGTTCGCGCTCTATCACGATGAGATCCTTACCTTCTCCGATTCCACTTATGAAGAAAACCTGCTCCGTCTCGGTCATTTAGACCTTGACGATCCCACGGCGATCAATCTCTATGCTTCCTCCTTCGCAGGCAAGGATGTGATCGAAGAGGCCATCTCCGCCTACAACGACGGCGTTGACGAGATCTCCCGCATCTCCTACACCGACTACGTGGGATTGATGATGTCCTCCATCACCTCGGTGATCAACGCCATCACCTACGTGCTCATCTCCTTTGTGGCCATCTCTCTGGTGGTCTCCTCCATCATGATCGGTGTCATCACCCTCATCTCGGTTCAGGAGCGGACCAAGGAGATCGGCATCCTCCGCGCCATCGGCGCCTCAAAAAAGGACGTGTCGGGCATGTTCAACGCCGAGACGGTGATCATCGGCTTCACCTCGGGACTGCTGGGTGTCATCATCACCTATCTGCTCTGCTTCCCCATCAACGCCATCATCCACCATCTGACCGGCCTTCCCAACCTCAATGCCGTTCTGCCTTTTGAAGTGGCGGCGATTCTGGTGGCCATCAGCGTTGCACTGACTCTTTTCTCGGGCATCATTCCCTCTCGAAGTGCCGCGAAGAAGGATCCCGTGGTCGCGCTGAGAACCGAGTGATAGACCGTTTTTTCAAAGCGAATTCAACTCCAATACCTCAAAAAAAGAGGACAGAGAACGTCAATCCTTCTCTGTCCTTTTCGTTGTTTTTTTATTTTGCGTACTGATCGTACACATTGAGCGCATCGACCACGTGCAGCTGTTTTTTCTTCTGTCCTTCGCCTGCCCCTACGGTGACAAGCAGATACGTGTTGCTCTCCTTCTCGGCATAGCTGGCCAGGCACTGATTGGCCTCCAGCGTATAACCGGTCTTGCCGCCGGTGATATAATTGTTGTTGCGTCCGCTGGCCTTCAGGTTCTGAAAGAGCGTGTTCTTCAACACCAGCCCTCCCGGGTGCGCCTTGGTGGAGGAGGTGGTATAGCTCTCCGTGGAGCTGATCCGGCGGAACAGCGGGTCTTTCAGCGCATGGCGGAGCATCAGCGCCAGATCGTAGACGGTGGAGTAATGGTCGTCGTCATGAAGCCCCGTTGCGTTGACGAAATGGGTGTTCTTCATGCCGATCTCCTCCGCCTTTTGGTTCATCAGAACGGCAAAGCTTGCCTCATCCCCCGCGATCTCCATGGCCAGACCGATGGCGGCATCCGCTCCCGAGGGAAGCAGCAGACCGTACAGCATATCCAGCGCGGTCACTGTTTCGTTGGGATAAAAGCCCGCCACCGAGGCATTCTGCTCCTCGATGTACTTGAACATGGTATCCGACAGGGTGATCTCCCTGCTCATATCGCCGATCTGCTCGATGGCCACAAGAGCGGTCATGATCTTGGTCACCGACGCCGGATAGATGATCTCATACGCATCCTTCACATAGAGGATCTCGGAGGTGGTGTTGTTGATGAGGATGGCATTGGTGCTGTTCAATTCATCGGTCCAGATGCCGATGGCCGAGGCACGGTCAATGGACGGGATCGCTGACGATTCGTCCGGCGCGGCCGTTGTTCGGAAGCAATACCCTGCACTGCTGACCGGTGTGACCTCGGGCTCTTTCGTCAGATCGCGGTACAAAATACCGAAGAGAAAGACCGTTGCCAGCAGCAGCCCCAGCAGGATCAGGACCAGCCACAGCTTGTCCTTGTCGCGCCTGCGGCTGTATGTATAAACGGTATGCCGCTTTTGCGGCGGGCGGCCATTCGGCCGATACCCTCGAGAATTCAATTCTTTTGCAACCACCTTATCGTTTCAATGTTGGCTTCAGGTCACGCGGGATGTCAAAGGGATGGCATCAAGCTGTCACGATCAGAGCTTGACGCGGTAAAGACCGTCCTTTTCGTCAAACTTGGTGCCGTAAAGCGCGCACAGGTCGGCAAAGCGTTCGATGAAGGCTGGATTTTTGTCATACCGCGGCATGCCGTAACGGGAGCGGGGCAGACCAAAGCCCAACTCAACGGGCATGAATTCCAGCTTCGTCAGCTCACCCTCCTCGATCTCGAAATAGGGGACGATGGTCTCATAGTTCTTGACCGCCGTATACAGACCGCGCTTGAAGCCGCCGCTGCGCTTTTCAAACAGCTCGTGCATGGTGGCCGTTCCTTCAAGCCCCTCTTTGTCGTACATCTCTTCAGGCGCATAGGGAATGTTCTCGTTGTTCAAAAGGAAGTTGCCCAGCGAATAGAAGATGGGCTTGCCCTTATAGATCTCCAGCGGACGGAGCAGGTGAGGACCGTGACCGATGACGGCATGAGCACCGAAATCGATGCAGGCGCGGGCAAACTCCTCCACATACTCGGCAGGAAGCTCCTTGTTGGCGCCCAGCATATCGTGTGCATGGAGCGAAACGATGATGCAGTCAGCCTGCAGCTTGGCATCAAAGATCGCCTTTTCCACGCGCTTCATATCCTTCTTGTTGGCCTTCTGCACCTTGCGCGTTTCCTCGCCCTCGAAGAAGCGGATGGTGCCGAAGTCAAACGCACCCTCCGGCAGGGGCGGACGGTAGCCCTCGGCTCTGACCACGTCGGTGTAGCCGTTGATCTGGGTGACACGCGCCAATTCACGGATCATCTCCATCTCTTTTTTCGAAACCGTGTAATAGGTGTCGTTGCGCAGACCGTTGACGCCGGGACGTCCCTTGACGAGGCGGTTCTGCTCGCCGGCCATGGCCGTTTCATGGAAGGAGGCGGTGACCGAGATCAGAGCGGCGCGTCCGTTCAACGTATCCAGATAGGCGGGGGCGGCAGCCTCGGACAGGTTGCGGCCGATGCCCGCATGAGGCATATCGTATTTTTTCAGCGCGTCGATGGTGGCCAGAAGACCGCCGTAGGAATAGTCCAGCGTGTGGTTGTTGGCCGCCGAAAGAATGTTGAAGCCGTATTTCTTCACATCCAGCACCGTCTCGGGAACGGCGCGCAGATAGGATCCGCCGCAGAACTGGGAGCCGTAGCATTCGCCGGGCTCATTGAGCGTGGTCTCCAGATTGACAAAGCGAAAATCACCCTTCATGATGTAGTCACGGAGGGGAGCAAAGCCCTCGTATTCACCGGGAAAGCGTCTCTGGGCGAGAAAATCGCCCGCACAGGTAAATTTCATGTTTGATATCCTCCAAGTCAGTTTGTTCTTTTTCTATTGTTGATCTCGGTCTTCTCCGCTCTTGACGAGCTGTCCGGTCAGCACAGGCGCAAAGATCTGCTTGCCCTTGTGTTTGATGTTGGTCAAAAAGTTGCCGTCCGAGGCGGACGAAAGAAACTCCGTCACCTTTTTGTTCAGCATCTCGCCTGCAAAAAAGTCCACAAAGGCGAACACAAAGCTCTCGTCGGGCGATTCGGTGAAGGACGCTCTGACCGTCTCGTTTTCAAAGACAAAGCGAATCTGACGCGCCGAGGCGTTCTCGGTATAAGAGAGGTCCAGCTTCAGCAGAGGCAGATCGTCCTCATTGCGCATCAGCCGTCCGCGAACAGCGCATTCATATGTTTCGCCGTTGAAATCGATCGGGGTGTACACCGCGCGCTCAAAGCCGATGCCGATGCGCTGCGTTTTGCCTGATTCGGTCACATCGGCAAACAATTGTCCGTTTTCTGCCGCAAAGGCGATGGCGCTGATGCCCTGCGTATAATTGTTCTGAAAGATCTGCGCCACCAGCGGCATCAGCCCGACGCGCGCGGATTGGGGCGAAGAGAATCGATAAAGCCTGCCGTCCAGAAAGTCCAGCAGCTCTTCCCTCTCCCGCGTGCGGAAGAGACGCGTCAGACGGTCGGGCTCAGACGGACGGTCCATGGTCTTGGCCAGAAGCCGAAGCTTCCGTTGGTCATGGGAGGCGCGGAGCGGTGCACATCTTTGAAAAGCACGGCCGAAATAGCGGTCGGCAATGGCGTAATAATTCGACTGCTGGAAGAGCTCGCAAAATGCGGCGTTGGTGGCAATGACGATGCCGTTATCGGGATAGACCAGCAGATTCTGCCCGAAAAAGCCATTGAACAGATAGGAATTCTCCTCGCGGCTCACCCAGAGATGGTAGCCGTAATCATACCGTCCGTAGGAAGCGGGCGTTTTCTTGTGAGCACGAACCGAGCGGGCGATCCACTCCTCGGACACGATCCGCTTGCCCTGCCAAAGACCGCCATTGGCAAACAAACAGCCGATCTTGGCCATGTCCTCGGGCATGATGTATAATCCCCAGCCTCCCTTTTCGGAGCCTGTGGGAGACTTTTCCCAATAATAATCGTCGATGCCCAGCGGGGCAAAAAGCCGCCGGTCAAGAAAATCGCCCAGCGTTTTCCCCGTTTTTTCCTTCACGATCTCGGCAAGCACATAGGAATTCATGCTGTTGTAAGCAAAGAGCTTGCCGGGCTCGGAGAGCACCGCCGTCTGCAAAAAGGCCTTCAGCCAGTCGGTCTCGGTGACCGCCCCCAGCTCGTTGAACAAAGCCCCGCTGCTCATGGTCAGCAGATGCTCCACGGTCATCTCCTTGTGGGAGAGCTGGGAAAGGGGCGTGACCTTTTTTTCGAAGATCTTCACGATCTTCTCGTCAAGCGACAGCAGTCCGTCATCGACGAGCATGCCAATGGCCAGAGCCGTAACGGTCTTGCTCTGCGAATAGACCGCGTGCGGAATGTCGGGACGGTGGTCGCCGAAGGAGCCTTCAAAAATGACCTCGCCTTCGCAGGCGATCAGCAGGTTGTGAAAATGCAGCGTTGGATCGCCGATCAGCTCGTTGACAAAGGCAGCGATGTGAGACGACGGGATCCCTTTTTTCTCGGGCGTTGTCCGTGCCAGCGGAGAGGCGACCGCGCTTTCCTTCACAAACCGCTTCTGCGGTGCAAAGGGGATCACCGTTTCCACCGCCTTTGACGGCTCGGACAGGCGCCGAAGCAGCTTCATCACATTGGTCTGCATTTTGAGATCCACAGGACATCACCATACCCTTTCCTTTGATCTCTCATTCCGATCGGCATACGTACTTTTTATTATACAGGATTCTTTCCCAAAAGTCAACAGCGTCAACCACCACTTTTTGATGAAAGAAAATCCATCGTCCGTGGAAAAGGGGTGCTTTGGCTCTTGCTTTTTTCAAAAAAATGTTGTATAATGGACAAAGCGTTTGAAAAAACGGTACGTTTCGATCGCCGTCATTCCGAAAGAAAGGAGGTTACACACAAGACTTTTATGTTACGATTCCCCAAACTGTTTCATGCAACGGGCAAAAAAAGAGCGCTTGTGTTCGTCGATTACGAGCACTGGTACATCTCGCTGGAAAAGCTGCACAATCAGAAGCCGGACATCCGCGGATGGTACAAGGAGCTTTCTCAAAAATACGACGTGCGCGACATCTTCTTTTTTGCCGACTTTTCCAACACGTCGATCCGCCTCGAGATCCCGCGCATCAGAGAAGTGTCAAGCACCATCGTGGAGACGCAGAACACCTCGCCCCACCACAAAAAGGATTTCACCGATTTTATCATGCTTGACCACATCTACCAAAAGGCCATGACCGCCGACAACATCGATGCCTTTATCATCTTCTCCGGCGACGGTCACTTCAGCTCGGCCGCCACCTTCCTGCACGCCAAATGCGGAAAAGAAGTGGGTGTATACGCGGTGAAAAACGCCGCCAGCACCGTCCTCAAAAATTCGGCAACGTGGATGATCGAGATCCCCGAGAAAAAGGATCCCTTTGCCGAGATCTACAGCCTGATCTTAGCCAATCTCAAATCGCTTGAAAAAGCAAGCGGAAAGAAAAAGAATTACCCCACCTTCTGGGCCACAGTGGAATCGGTCGCACGCAAAAATGCCCTGAGCAAAAGTACCGTTGCCGAGGCTTTGCGAAAGCTGATCAGCGACCAGGTCGTCTTCCAGAAGCAGGAGAACATCTCATCAGGCAAGAGCATCAAAACCGTCAACGTCAACTGGGCGGAAGCACGCAAGCGCGGTTTGTCTGCCGAATAAAGACGATCCAAAGTGAAAAAAGTATCGTAAAAGCGTCGTATTTTCTTTGAATACGACGTTTTTATTTTGCGTTTTCGGTTGACTTCATGCCATTCCTATTGTATAATATTGTATGATAAAGAATATAGGTGGTATATGGAAAGGAGTCTATTTCGTCTGTTATGAAATCGTTCTTGACCTTTGACGTGGGAACTACCGCCATGAAATGCGTCCTCTTTGACGAGAGTTTCAACAAAACGGCCTTTGTTTCCCGTGAATATTCGCTTCTCACTCCCGCGCCCGACATCGTGGAGATCGATCCGCAGGTGTATTGGGACACCTTTGTGTTCTGCGTGAAGGAGATCGCCAAACAGGTTGGCGAAGAGAATATGAAGCGCATCGCCGCGCTGACCTTCACCACCCAAGGCGAAACGCTGATCCCCGTTGACACCGATCTCAAGGCCATCCGCAACGCCATCGTCTGGATCGACGCCCGCGCCGACAAGCAGGGCGAGGCCATCAAAAAGGCCATGCCGCTCAAGACCTTCTATGCCCGCACAGGCCTTTCCTGCGTCAACGGCGCTCTGCCGCTGGCCAAGCTGATGTGGATAAAGGAAAACGAGCCTGAGATCTACAACCGTACATACAAGTTCCTCCTCTTGGAGGATTACCTCATCGCCCGTCTCACCGGGCAAACCGTTTCGGAAAAGTCGCTTCTCTCCTCCACCGGCTGGTTCGACATCAACGAAGAAGCCTATCTGAACGATCTTCTGACCGCCTGCGGCATCGACAAAGCAAAGCTTCCCGACATCCTGCCCTGCGGACAAACCGTGGCACATGTAAGCGAAGAAGCCGCGGCTGAGACCGGTCTTTTCACAAGCACGGTCGTAACCACGGGCGCCATGGATCAGGTCTCCTCGGCGGTGGGTGCAGGCAATGTGGAAGAGGGCATCGTCACCGAAACAACCGGCACGGCGCTGGTCATCGGAGCCACCTCCTCCCACGCCGATTACGACAACCCCGAAATGCTCACCATCTACAAGCATTTCGATCACGGTTTTCTCTATATGCCCTTCTGCAACACGGCGGGCATCGTGCTCAAATGGTTCAAGGACAACTTTTTGGAGGAGCTGACCGCCAAGGCCGAGCAAGAAGGCAAGAGCGTGTACGGACTGGTGGACGAATACGCCGAACAGGCCGCGCCCGGCAGCAACGGTGTCATCCTCCTTCCCCACTTTGCAGGCAAGGGCGTTCCCAACGAGATCGAAAACGCCTGCGGCGTGCTGTACGGTCTGACGCTGGCCACCAAGAAAAGCGATGTGACACGTGCGGTGCTGGAGGGCGTTGGGTATATGCTTCATGAGGTGCTCCTCTCGCTGGAAAAGGCGGGCGTTCCCGTCAGCGAGGTGCGCTCCCTCGGCGGCGGCTCTTACAGCAGGCTGTGGGGGCAGATCAAGGCGGATATCTGTCAGAAGACCTTTATCCGCATGAACGAGGCCGAATCCACCTCCCTCGGCGCCGCCATCCTCGGCTACTGCGCGGTCACCGATGGCGCGGATGTCAAGACGGTTGCCTCAAATCAGGCAGGCAAAAAGGCGTCCTTCTCCCCCAACGGGAAAAACCAAGTTCTCTATGCCGCTTCTTACAGCAAGTATCTGTCGCTGTATGAGGCGCTGAAGCAGGAGTTTTAAGACCGATCCCCCTTTTTTGAAAAGAAATACTATTTTTGATAAATCGAATAAGAAAGGTATGGAAAAACAAATGAAGAACATGGAAAAAGCAAATGTCGTCATCCTCAATCTGGGTGAGGCAATGTATCCCCAGGATTACCTGGCCAAGGTGATCAATGAGGTCAACGGCGCCGTCAAGAAGATGGACTGCAACGTCCTTTCCACGCACAAGATCATGTGCGGTGAGGATGCCGAAAAGGCCGCCGCCAAGCTGGCAGGCAAGGAGATCGACCTCTTCATCGTCAACTTC
Organism: Oscillospiraceae bacterium; assembly: GCA_015063795.1. Lineage (GTDB taxonomy): Bacteria > Bacillota > Clostridia > Oscillospirales > CAG-272 > SIG694. The sequence continues at coordinate 44,996 of SVTL01000001.1, read as the reverse complement.
GTCTCCTGGCACATCACCCCCTATGTGATGACTGTTCTGAAGAATTACACCAACGTTCCGCTGCTCATCTGGGGCATCGGCGGCAAGACCGACAAGACCGGCAAGCTTCATTCGCCTGCCGCAGCCGCCGGCATCACCGGCTTCATGCCCATCGTGCATGAGTTCGGCTTCAAATATAAGCTGATCGCCGAAAAGCCCGACTCCGCTCATTCCTATGAAGAGGTTGAGCACTACATCAAGCTGGTCGCCGCTGCCAAGCGCATCCGCAAGAGCCGCATCGGTCTGGTCGGTTATGCCGACATGGGCCTGTACACCGTCGCTTACGACAAGACCGCCCTGTTCAAGAAGATGGGCGTTGACATCGAAAACTACTCCGATTTTGAGATCGCTCAGAAGATGGAAGCCTGCCCCAAGGAAGAGGTTGCCAAGATCGTGGCTGAGATCAAGGAGACCACCCTGTTTACCAACAAGATCGCTGACAAGGTGCTGGAAAACGTTGCCCGCCTTTACTACGCGATGAAGAACAAGGCCGACGGCCGCGGTCTCGATGCCATTTCCATGAAGTGCGTTGACGGCGGTACCTCCCTCTTCGGCTTCAACCCCTGCCTGGCTCAGACTCTGCTGGCCAACAAGGATCTGTCGGTCATCTGCGAGTGCGACGCTTACGGTCTGATGACCAGCATCATCCTCTCCACCATCACCGGCAACGCTTCTGCGTTTATGGAGCACTACGAGGCTTACGAAAAAGACGTTCTCGTGGGTGTTTGCGGCTTCATTCCGCCCGAGTTCGCCGACGGCATCACCCGCATCCGCGCCGCCAACCTGGGCGAGACCAACACCGGTATCTCCAACGTGTCCAAGGTTCGCTGCGGCGAGGTCACCTTCGCCCGCTTCTACAACGAGAAGGGCCAGTTCAAGCTCTTCCTCTCCAAGGGCCTCTGCCAGACCGCTCCCAAGTGGACCGAGCTGGGCTGGGCCGAGCCTACCCCCGACTTCCCCGCTACCCTGCTCCGCCTGAACGTTCCCATGCAGCAGTATCTGGAAAATGTTCCCGGTCAGCACATCATCATGGTCTACGGCGACTACATCGAGGATGTGAAGACCGTCTGCTCGCTGCTTGATATTGACGTTGTCATGTAAGGAGGCTTCTTCATGAGACTGCTTCATAAAGAGGTTTGGTATGATCCCGCAAACCCGCTCTACCACCGCGTTGCCAGCGAGGAGATGCTCCGCAACGATTTTACGGTCAAGCACGGCAGCTGGTGGTACAAGGATGGCTGGATCTACGGCAAGAATCCCGACGAATGCCCCGGCATGATCGTCTCCAAAGGCCACTATTTCTGCGATATGATGGTGGATTTCTACGCCAAGATCGTCTCCCCCTCCACCCACGACATCAACGTGATGTGGAACGGCGAATGGAACAATACCACCAACACCCGCTCGGTCGCTTATGTCGCCGGCATCAACGGCTGGTGGCGCAACATGGTCGGCATCGAAAAATCCCCCGAATACAAGCTGAATGTGGGCAATCCCCTCTTCAAGGCCGAGGCTGACCGGGAGTACCACATCCAGGCCGGCAGCGTCAAGGGACACTGCTTCGTGATGATCGACGGCCAGCTGGTCATCGAGCTCACCGACCCCAACCCCATCGATGTGACCAACCACGGTCTGTTCGGCTTTGAGGCTTATGCCAGCATGATCGCCATCCGCGAGGTTTCGGTCTTCCGTCTGTACTGGGAAGAAAAGAAAATGACCTATCCGCGTGAATTCTTTTAAGATTCACCATTAAAAAAAGGAGTTTACTTATTATGTCAATTAAAATTGCTCTGATCGGTGCGGGAAGCGGTACCTTTTCGCTGAATCTTATCCGCGATATGTGCCTGTCCAAGTATCTGGACGGCTCCACCCTCTGCATGATGGACATCAACGAGGAGAAGCTGAACACCGCCTATAAGTTCTGCTCCCGCTTCGCCAAGGAGATCGGCATCAAGTTCAAGATCACCAAGACCCTGAACCGCAAGACCGCACTGAAGAACGCCGATTTCGTCATCAACACCGCCATGCCCGGCGGCTATGACTATATGCGCGAGGGCTGGAACATCGCCAAGAAGAACGGCTATACCTTCGGCGGCAGCCAGCACATCGTTCACGACGAGTCCTTCTGGATCAACTTCCATCAGTATCAGCTGATGGAGAGCATCTATCTGGATATGCAGGACATCTGCCCCAACGCCTGGATGATCCTGGTCGCCAACCCCGTCATGGCCGCCACCACCTATTTCAACCGCAAATATCCCGGCTGCAAGATCATCGGTATGTGCCACGGCTCCAACAACGCCAAGAATCTGGCCAAGACCATCGGCCTTGACACGTCCAAGGTCGGCGTTTGCTGCCCCGGTGTCAACCACTTCCTGTGGCTCAATGAATTTACTTACGAGGGTAAGGACGCCTTCCCGCTGCTGGATCAGTGGATCGAGGAAAAATTCCCTCAGTTCCTCGCCGAGCATCCTGAGAAGAGCCGCGGCATCGGCTTGAAGGGCGTGGACCTGTACAAGCGCTACGGCGTGTTCCCCATCGGCGACACCTGCGTGCCCGGTGGCGGAAGCTGGGGCCACTTCTACCACACCTCCCCCGAGGTGGAGGCCAAGTGGAACGAGGATCCCACCGGCTGGTATGAGGGCTACTTTGAGCGCGGCACCAAGCGCATCGCCGACATGAACGCCGCCGCCTTCGATATGTCCAAGAAGATCACCGACACCTATAAGCTGGTTCGCTCCTCTGAGCCCATGATCCCCGTTGTGGAAGCACTGGCCTTCGACGTGGAGAAGAAGATCGTGGTCAACATCGTCAACGACAAGGGCTATGTGGAGGGCGTTCCCACCGACTTCAACTGCGAGATCCCTGCCATCGTCTCCGCACGCGGCGTACAGGGTCTGCACACCAAGCCCCTGCCCAAGCCCATTCAGGCCTGGATGATGCGCGACCGTATCGCCCCCGCCAACATGGAGCTGGAGGCTTACACCAACCGCAGCCGCGATCTGCTGCTCGATCTGATCTGCATGGATCCCTGGACCAGAACCCGCGAGCAGGCCGAAAACCTGCTGAAGGATATTCTGGATATGCCCTTCAACGCTGACATGAAGGAATATTACAAATAAGATCTACGTTTTCGGAAAGGAATACACAACACCATGGGAATCAAAATTGCTCTGATCGGTGCAGGAAGCGGTGTTTTCTCGCTGAACCTGATCAAGGATATGTGCCTGTCCAAGTATCTGGACGGCTCCACGCTCTGCATGATGGACATCAACGAGGAGAAGCTGAACATTGCTTACACCCTCTGCACCCGTTTTGCCAAGGAGATCGGCATCAAGTTCAAGATCACCAAAACCCTGAACCGTAAGACCGCTCTCAAAAACGCCGACTTCGTGATTGACACCGCCATGCCCGGCGGCTACGACTATATGATCGACGGCTGGAACATCGCCAAGAAGAACGGCTATACCTTCGGCGGCAGCCAGCACATCGTTCACGACGAGTCCTTCTGGATCAACTTCCATCAGTATCAGCTGATGGAGAGCATCTATCTGGATATGCAGGACATCTGCCCCAATGCCTGGCTGATCATGGTCGCCAACCCCGTCATGGCCGCCACCACCTACTTCCACAGAAAGTACCCCGGCTGCAAGATCATCGGTATGTGCCACGGCTCCAACAACGCGCGCAACCTGGCCTACACCATGGGACTTGACCTGTCCAAGGTCAGCTACATCTGCCCCGGTGTCAACCACTTCCTGTGGCTCAACGACTTCAAGTATGAGGGCAAGGACGCTTTCCCGCTGCTGGATCAGTGGATCGAAGAAAAGCTGCCTGAGTACCTGAAGGAGCATCCTGCCAAGAGCCAGAAGATCAGCCCGAAGGCTGTTGACCTGTATAAGCGCTACGGCGTGTTCCCCATCGGCGACACCTGTGTGCCCGGCGGCGGAAGCTGGGGCCACTTCTACCACACCTCTCCCGAGGTGGAGGCCAAGTGGAACGAGGATCCCACCGGCTGGTATATGGACTACTTTGAGAGAAGCCGCAAGCAGATCAACTTTATGAACTACGTTGCCTTCAACAAGGAAAAGAAGGTCACCGAGTCCTACAAGCTGCAGCGCTCCTCCGAGCCCATGATCCCCGTCATCGAGGCTTTGGCCTTTGATGTGGAGAAGAAGATCGTGGTCAACACCATCAACGACAAGGGCTATGTGGAGGGTGTCCCCACCGACTTCAACTGTGAGATCCCTGCCATCATCTCCGCCCGCGGCGTACAGGGTCTGCACACCAAGCCCCTGCCCAAGCCCATTCAGGCATGGATGATGCGCGACCGTATCGCTCCTGCCAACATGGAATTGGAAGCTTATACCAACCGCAGCCGCGATCTGCTGCTCGATCTGATCTGCATGGATCCCTGGACCAGAACCCGCGAGCAGGCCGAAACGCTGCTGAACGAGATTCTGGATATGCCTTTCAACGCTCCTATGAAGGAATACTACAAATAAACCATCGCATCTCGGAATGGGACTGCCGTTATCATCGCGGCGGTCCCTTCTTTTTTTGCGGCGGACGGGTAAAACTTTTCCGGCGCATGGGTAAAAATGCGTGGTGCGGGTATCCTATGATATAGAAAAGAAACGGCGAAAGCCTTGCAAAAACGGTTTGTCTTTTTTCGTTTTGTTGAAAATTCAACAGACGAATGTCTTTTCTTGTGCTACAATGGTCTCACAAAATGCAAGAGGAGGACAAACACATGATCCGTAAGATCATCAAGATCGATGAAAGCAAATGCAACGGGTGCGGTGCCTGCGCCGCCGCCTGCCACGAGGGGGCCATTGAAATGATCCACGGCAAGGCCCGTCTCACCCGCGAGGACTACTGCGACGGTCTGGGCGACTGCCTGCCCGCCTGCCCAATGGGCGCCATCACGTTTGAACAAAGAGAAGCCCCTGCCTACGATGAGGAGGCCGTCCGCAAGGCCAAAATGGTCAAGCACGGCGTCAAGCTTCCCTGCGGATGCCCCGGCACGATGACGAAGGCCATCAAGCGCGAGGAGAACGCCTGCACCGTCTCGTCTGTGGCTTCTCCCGCAAGCAGTCAGCTCTCTCAGTGGCCGGTTCAGATCAAGCTGGTTCCGATCCATGCCCCCTATTTTGACGGAGCCCACCTGTTGGTCGCCGCCGACTGCACCGCCTATGCCTACGGCAGCTTCCACAACGACTTCATCCGCGGCCGCATCACCCTCATCGGCTGTCCCAAGCTGGACGAGGGCGACTACACCGAAAAGCTCACCCGCATTCTGACCGACAACGACATCAAGAGCCTGACCATCGTCCGCATGGAGGTTCCCTGCTGCGGCGGCATCGAAATGGCGGCCAAGCGCGCTCTGCAGACCAGCGGAAAAGGCATTCCGTGGCGCGTTGTGACCATTACCACCGACGGAAAATGCAAAGATTAAGATTTTCCTCTTGAAAAAAGTTTCAACTTGTGGTAAAATATTCTTATCTTTATCTTACATCTCCATAACGCTTCCAACGGAGGGATGCAACCATGAAAATCACCGACAGCATTCATTACATCGGCGTCAACGATCACGAGATCGATCTGTTCGAGGGGCAGTACGCTGTTCCCAACGGAATGTCTTATAACTCTTATGCCATTGTGGACGACAAAATCGCCATCATGGACACGGTGGATGCCCGCTTCACCCACGCCTGGCTGGACAACATCCAGAACACGCTGGGCAGCCGCAAGCCCGATTATCTGATCGTTCAGCACATGGAGCCCGATCATTCGGCTAACATCGTCAGCTTCATCAAAGCCTATCCCGAGGCCAAGATCGTTTCCTCGGCCAAGGCCTTTGTCATGATGAAAAACTTTTTCGGGACCGATTTTGCCGACAAGCAGGTCGTGGTGGGCGAGGGCTCGACGCTTTCGCTGGGCAGCCACAATCTGAGCTTTGTCACCGCACCCATGGTTCACTGGCCCGAGGTCATCGTCACCTACGACAGCACCGACAAGGTCCTGTTCTCGGCTGACGGCTTCGGCAAGTTCGGTGCTTTGGATGCCAATGAGCCTTGGGAGGACGAGGCCAGACGCTATTACATCGGCATCGTCGGCAAGTACGGCATGCAGGTGCAGTCTCTGCTGAAAAAGGCTTCCGCGCTCGACATTCAGACCATCTGCCCTCTCCACGGTCCGGTCCTTTCCGAGAATCTGGATCATTACCTCTATCTCTACTACACCTGGTCCAGCTATCAGCCCGAGACCGACGGCATCATGATCGCTTACACCTCGGTGTACGGCAACACCAAAAAGGCGGTTCTGAAATTTGCCGACCGTCTCCGTGCCAACGGCTGTCCCAAGGTGGTCGTCACCGATCTGGCCCGCTGCGACATGGCACAGGCTGTTTCCGATGCCTTCCGTTACAGCAAGCTGGTTCTGGCCACCACCACCTACAACGCCGATATCTTCCCCTTCATGAGGGAATTCATCGATCACCTGACCGAGCGTAACTTCCAGAGCCGCACGGTAGCCTTCATCGAAAACGGAAGCTGGGCTCCCATGGCCGCCCGTGTGATGAAGGGAATGCTGGAGGACAGCAAGGATCTGACCTTCGCCGAGCATTCCGTGAAGCTTCTCTCCGCGCTCAACGAGGACAGCACCACCCAGCTGAACGCGCTGGCTGACGAGCTTTGCATGGACTATCTGGCCAAGCAGGACTCCACCGCCAACAAGAACGATCTGTCTGCGCTGTTCAAGATCGGTTACGGTCTGTATGTGGTCACCTCCCACGACGGCAAAAAGGACAACGGTCTGATCGTCAACACCGTCACGCAGGTCACCAGCACGCCCAACCGCATCGCGGTCACCATCAACAAGGACAATTATTCCCACCACATCATCAAGCAGACCGGCAAAATGAACATCAACTGTCTGTCGGTGGATGCCCCCTTCTCCGTGTTTGAAAAATTCGGCTTCCAGAGCGGACGCAATGTGGATAAATTTGCCGACTGCACGCCCCTGCGCTCCGACAACGGGCTGATCTTCCTCCCCAGACACATCAACGCCTTCATGTCGCTGAAGGTGGAGCAGTATGTGGATCTGGACACCCACGGTATGTTCATCTGCTCGGTGACCGAGGCAAGAGTCCTCTCCGACCGCGAAACGATGACCTATACCTACTATCAAAACAACGTCAAGCCCAAGCCTCAGACCGAGGGCAAAAAAGGCTTTGTGTGCAAGATCTGCGGCTATGTCTATGAGGGTGACACGCTTCCCGAGGATTTCGTCTGCCCCCTCTGCAAGCACGGCGCTTCGGACTTTGAAGAAATCAAATAACGGCCCCCTGAGCTTGTCGGGTCCCGTGGTCAACCACCGCGGGCCTCGGCGGCTTTCGCCGTCATTTTTTAAACAAAAATTTTTACATATCAGAAAGGAATCACAACATGAAAGAGAATTACATGGTTTGCAACTGCATGCAGGTCAGCTACAAGAACATCGCTGACGCGCTGGAGGGCATGGACAAGCTGCAGGACGTTCTGAAGCTGTTCGAAAAGGTTCAGATGATCACTCACTGCTCCACCGGATGCGGCGGATGTCATGACAAGGTGCTCGACGTGATCTCCGAGATCATGATGGCATAACGAGGCTGACCGACATGGAACAGAAATTTTATCTTTGCGAACATTGCGGCAAGATCGTAGCTCTGGTCAAAGAGAGCGGTGTCCCGGTCATGTGCTGCGGACAGAAGATGAAGGAGATCATTCCCGGAAGCACCGATGCCGCCGTGGAAAAGCACGTCCCCGTTTACACCGTGGAGGGCAACAAGGTTTTGGTCACTGTGGGTTCTGTTGAGCATCCCATGAGTGAGGAGCACTACATCGAATGGGTCTCCCTGCAGTCCAAATTCGGCAATCAGAGAAAGCCTCTGAAGCCGGGACAGAAGCCTCAGACCTGCTTTGCTCTTTGCGAAGGAGACGAGGTTCAGGCCGTTTTTGCTTACTGCAACCTCCACAGCCTGTGGAAAGCGTAACGCGCTGAAAGTGTAACAATCGAACCCGCAAAGGCTTTTCTCTCGCTTTTGCGGGTTTGCTTTTCAAAGGAGTTCTTTTATGCAGCTTGTTCTTCTGACCGCAATCGGCGTCGGCGGTGCCACCGTTTTCGGCGCTGTGATCGGCTTTTTGTTCAAAAATCTTTCCCGCCGTTTTTCAGACATCGTCCTCTCCTTCGCGGCCGGTGTCATGCTGGCGGCAGCGGTACTCGGTCTGATTCTCCCCTCGCTGGATTACGGCGGCACGTGGGGGCTTCCCGTGTGCATCGTCGGCATCTTTGTGGGCGCTCTCTGCCTCAATGTGGTGGACAAGGCGGTTCCGCATCTTCATAAGCTGATGGGCAGCGAGGATGAGAGTCACCCCAGCGCCAATCTGAGCAAGGTTCTTTTGTTTGTCGCCGCCATCGCCATCCATAACCTGCCCGAGGGCATTGCGGCCGGTGTCGGCTTCGGCTCGGGCAACACCTCGCAGGCGCTGATGATCGCAGGCGGCATTGCTCTGCAGAACGTCCCCGAGGGTATGGTCATCATCGGTCCGATGCTGGCAGCAGGCGTTACGCCGAAAAAGACCTTCATCGCCGCCATGCTGACCGGTGTGGTGGAGGTGGTCGGCACATTGATCGGCTTCTTTGCCGTCAGTCTCTCCTCGGCCATCCTGCCCTTTGCTCTCGCTTTTGCGGGCGGTACGATGCTGTACGTCATCAGCGATGAGATGATCCCCGAAACCCATTCGGGCGGCCATCAGCGCGGTGCTACATACGCTCTTCTGGTCGGCTTCTGCGTGATGCTGGCTTCCGATGTCTTGCTGGGCTGACGCTTTCAAAAAACAAAAAAAGTCCGAACGTACGTCATGGTACCTTCGGGCTTTTTTCGTTTCGATTCTTTGATCGTTTCGTTTTGATTTTTATTTTTTCTTTGCCGCAAAGCCAAATTTGCCCAGTTTTTTGCCGGTCGCGAAGTATTCGCCGTGGGTAAATACGGCTAAATTGGCTTTGTCGAGACAGAGTCTTCCCTTTTCGTCCAAAAGCTCCTCCTTCACGTTGACCGACAGGATGTCAGCCAAAAACATGGTGTGGCTTCCCAGCTCGATCTCGCGGTTGACACGGCACTCGATGGACAGCGGCGACTCCGCGATCGATGGGCAGGCCACATGGAAGGCTTCTTCCCTGGTCAGCTTCATCTTGGCAAATTTGTCAACCTTCTTGCCGGTATAGATGCCGCAGTAATCGGCAGCTTTCGTGAGGCGGCTGTCCACCAGATTGATGACAAACTCGCCGCTCTTTTTGATGATGTCATAGGAATGACGCTCGGGACGCACCGAAATATAGGTCATGGGAGGCTTGGAATTGACGATTCCCGTCCAGGCGATGGTGATGATGTTGCTCTCCTCCCCTTCGCCGCAGGAAACCATCACAAACGGAAGCGGCGCCAACAGCGTTGAGCCCTTCCAGGATTGCTTTGCCATACCGATCCTCTTTCCTTTCGTTGTTGATTGTTACCTTTTAGGCCTTTGCCTGCTTGCCCTTGCGCTTTTTTCGCAGCCACACAGCGGCCGACCAAAGCAAAACAGCCGTTACCACAGCGGAAAAATCCAGCACCACATCCGTGACCTGACTGCCCCTTCCTGCAAAAAACTGGATGTATTCATCGCACACCGCGCTCAGCAGTCCGCCGAACAAAATCGGCACCACCGATGGGCGGAGCGGTCTTTTCAGCAAAGGTACCCAACCGAAATAGAGCGTTCCCAGCAGGAAAAACTCCACAAAATGAGCCGTTTTCCGCACCATATGGTCGGTCAACTCAAGGGGGATCGACAGCGCCTCCAACAGGGCATTCAGCACCGAGCCCACATCCAGACTGCTCTGCTGCGTCGTCTCAAGCGACTGCATGGAATGGCCGAAAATAAACGCCAGCCAAAGCAGATTGACGATCAGATACAGGCAGAAAACAAATCGCTGCTTTTTCATCGATCAGCGAAGCGTGAGCTTCTTCACTTCGTCCACCAGACGGCTGCTGCCGATGCGGCTTGCCCCCGCCTTCAGCAGATCGTTGGCTTCCTCCAGCGAACGGATCCCGCCCGCCGCCTTGATCTTCACCTTGGCCGGCAGATGGGCGCGGAAGAGCCGGATATCCTCCACCGTTGCACCGCCGGTGGAAAAGCCGGTGGAGGTTTTGATGAAGTCGGCACCCGACGCCGCCACCGTTTCGCAGAGCGCGATCTTCTCCTCCTCATTCAGCAGGCAGGTCTCCACGATGACCTTGAGCACTCTGTCCTTACAGACCGAGCGGATGGCGGAGATCTCCTCTCCGATCTTGTCAAAGCGTCCCGCCTTCGCCCAGCCGATGTTGATGACCATATCGATCTCATCCGCACCGTCACGCAGAGCCTCCGCCGCCTCGTACACCTTGGCGTTGGTGGTGGAGTAGCCATTGGGGAAGCCGATGACCGTGCAGATCTTCATCCGTCCGGTCAGATAAAAATACGCCTTTTTGACATAGGAGGGCGGAATGCAGACCGAAGCGACGTTCATATGCATCGCATCGTCGCAAAGGGCTTTGATGTCCTCCCAGACCGCGTCCTGCTTCAGACAGGTGTGGTCGGTCTTGCGGAGGATCTCCAAAGGCGTGGGATCGTGAATGTCAAACATGTTTTTTCTCCTTTTTGTTGCCATGCAAAGCGATGTCCGCTTTCGGCAAAGAAGTACAGAAACGGGCGGCATCAAAAAGCCGCCCGTCTTTCGTTTCAAAAATACGGATCAATACCAGTAACTCGTCCAGTTGTCGTCAGCAGGAAGGATCGCACCGTTCACATATGCCTTCAGAGCGATGGCATCGAGAATGTTGATCGTTGCAACAGAATCGGGACGAATGTCATAAGCCGAGATATAACCGCCGCCGTTGGCAATGTGCTCAATGAGAGCCTGAACGTCGGCATCGTTAACATTGCTGTCATTGTTGATATCATAGTCAGCTGCGGAGACAGCCATCGTTGCCATCATCAGAACGGCAAGGGCCAAAAGAAGAATGCGCGAAAACTTTTTCATGGTTCGCTCCTCCGTGATTGGAATTAAAGAATACGCTGTTATTATACCATTTCCCCTCTTGCTTGTCAAGGGGATTGCCGATTTTCTTTGCAATATTTTGTCAATGCTCGGTAATGCGTCTGGCCTCCAGATAATACCGCTTGTCGCGGGAGACGCCCATGGAGAAGGTCTTGCGGGGCAGCGAGCCGGATGCGGCCACTGCGGGGAACAGATCGGCCTTGCCCATGCCCGTGAACAGGAAGCCGGCTGCATGATCCTTCTGCGCCAGCGCCACCGTTTCGCCCTCCTCGTGGATGTAGTCCACGCGGGCGGCAGGATGAGCCTTCAGCCATTCGTCCAGATAGTCCTGCAGAGCTCCTACGATCAGCTGCCCCTCTGCCAGCGTCATGGGGATCTGCTCGCGTCCCTCCTTGGTAACATATTCAAAAAACGCATTGTTGTCTGCGGCTTCAAAGTGCGCTTTCAGATCCTTCTTCAGCTCTTCGGTGTCGCAGTCGAAGATGACGCGGTAGATCGGCTCGAAGTCAAGTGCTGCGTCGTGAATGTTGACCGCCTCCACCAGCGCATAGCGCGCAGGATGGTTCTTGGCTTTTTCCTCGCCGATGCTCTGCTTGAGAAGCGTATAGCACTCCTTGGCGGTGGCAAGAGAATGGTTGCCGTCACCGACCGCGAAAAGAAGCGGATTGTCCTTGCCGCCCATCAGCGTTTCCTGTGCGGCCAGAATGCGCTCGGTCTGATCGGCAGGCAAGCGATAGCCGACGATGTGGCCGCCGCCCATCATCAGATCAAAATCATACACCTTTTCAAAGGTATCCTTCTTCTCATCCAGCGTGGCAAAGAGAACATTCTCCTTATCATCGGCCAGCAGCATCACATGGGGAAGCTCCAGCGGTGCGTTACGGCGGATCTTCACGCGGGGCGGAATGCGGGAGAGGACGGTCCCCTCCGTGGCGCGCACCAGCGTATCGGCGCCCTTGCGGTAATCGTACTCCTCCAGATCCACACGCCCCAGAATGCCGCGGCGGATCCGTCCGTCGGGCTGGGTACGCTCGATGTAGACAAACGCATTCTCCAGCGTGCGGAAAATGCCTTCGTCCAGATAGGCTTTCATGGTTTCGTTGACCGCGGCGATACGCGAATCCACATTGTCTTTTTCCAGATAGATCTCGGGCAGCGTGATCCTCAGCGCCGAGCGGCTTTCGCCGACAAAGCTCTCCACCTTCGACCAATAGCTTTCGTCGGAGGTGAACTGGTCACAGGCGATCACCGCCCATTTGCTCATCTCTTCGTTCGGAATGAGGATGTCTGCGGGGAGAAACGGGGCTTTTTTCATGAGTGTTGTCTTCCTTTCCGTCTATGTTCATGTTGTGTTCTTCGGAAATGTATCGGCTGGCCTGAGCGGTAAAGAGCTTGCGGTAAATGCCGTCCTCTTTCGCCATCAGCTGGGTATGGTTGCCCTCCTCGCGGAGCATACCGTCTTCAAAGACCAGGATCTTGCTGGCGACGGTGGCGCTGGACAGGCGGTGGGAGACGAAGATGGTGATCTTATTCTTCCGCAGCTCGTCAAACTGCATGTAGATCTCCTGCTCGGCCAGAGCATCCAGCGCGGCGGTGGGCTCATCGAGAATGATGATGTCCGAATCGCTGAAGAAGGCACGGGCGATGGCCAGCTTCTGCCACTGACCGCCCGAAAGCTCCACGCCGTTCTCTTCAAAGATACGCATCAGCGGTGTCTGATAGCCGTCGGACAGCTTTTCGATGTAGGCATCGGCACCGCTTCGCTCGGCAGCGTCACGGATCCGATCATCGGTCGGCTCCTTGTCGATGTCGCCAAAGGCGATGTTCTCGGTGACGTTGACCGCATACTTGCCGAAGTCCTGGAAGATGACACCGAACATACGGTAATACTCCTCCGGCGCAAATTCGCGGATGTCATGACCGTCCATGAGAATACGTCCCTCGGTGGGATCGTACAGCCGCATCAGCAGCTTGATCAGCGTGGTCTTGCCCGCGCCGTTGACACCCACCAGCACTGCCGTCTCACCGGGATTGAGCGTGAAGCTCACGTTCTTCAGCACCAGACGGTCGCTGCCCGGATAAGAAAAGGAGACGTTTTCGAAGGTGATGGTATGATCCTGACGGCGGACAGGCTTGATCGGCTTGTCGAGAATGGACTTCATGGTCTTCTTCTCGTCCATGAAGGCAATGACGTTATCGATGAACAGCGCACCCTCGTAGATGGTGGCGGTGGTGGTGATGAGGGTGTTCACGCCGTTGGCGATGGAGTTGAGCGCACCCGAATAAAGCGAATAGGAGCCGACCTTGATCTGTCCCTTGATGACCTTATCGGCAATGTAGAGCAGCAGACCGCAGTTGACGCCGACCTTGATCATGACCAGCGATACGTTCCACACATGCTCCTGCAGGATCAGCTTCTTCAGACCGCCGAAATACTTCTTGAACACGGCCTTATACCGCTCAATGAAGGTCTTGCCCAGCGAGAACACGCGGATCTCCTTGACCATATCCTTGTTGGTCATCAGCCCCGAATAATACTGCATTTCGCGGCGGTCCTTGGAACGGTAGCGGATGTAGGTGACCTTTTTATGACGATAAACAAAATTGATGATGGCGGAGGGGAGCGCCAGCATGATGATCAGAAGCGGAGCCCAGGTACTGACCGCCGCCAGCACCACGATGAAGCTGACCATGCTGATCACCGTGCTGATCATGCTGAACGTGGCCGACAGGATCTGCACGGGACGGGAGCCGGCCTCGCGGTTGGCATTTTCCAGATTCTCGTAAAACTCGGGGAGATCGAAGCGCGCGATGTCGATCTCGTCGGATTTGGTCATCAGCTGAACCTTGATGTGATTGGCCACCATCTCGCCGGCCAAACGGTTGAGCAGATTGTCAAAGGTGGTGACCAAACGGCTGAAGAGCATGATGGCAAAGCGGATGACAAACAGCCCGATGAAGGACTCCAGCACCAGACTTTGATCCACCAGCGACTCGGCAAGGGCGTTGAGGATGGCGGCATTCACGTATTCGCCCGCCACGGGGAGAACGCCGTGAAAGAGCGTGAGCAGCATCATGCCCAATAAGATCCAATGGTTGGTGTCCCATACCAATTTCACAATATAAAACAGACGGCGCAGGAAGCCGCCGATCACCTTTTTCAGATAGGACGGCACTTCCCTGATGCTTTTCGGGCGCGGCACACGAAGATGCTCATTCTTCGGTCCCATGCGGGGTCCGCGCGGAGGGGGCATTCCCATATCCGGTCCCATGCCTTTTCACATCCTTTCTCTGCCCGTCTTTTTTTGCAGGCGGACAAGAACACCTTTTTCACTCTACGGTCATTATACCGCTTTTTCCCGCCTTTGGCAAGTGCTTTTCTTCTTTTTCCCTCTCGGAAAGCAAAAATTCCTCCACGATCTCCGCCGCCGTTCTGACAAAGCGGACGCAGGGGCGCTGCTTGTAATACTCTGCCGTGCGTGCGGAGGGCGTCGGCGAGGTGTCGGTCTTGATCCCCTGCAGCAGCTCGCGGCAGAGGATGGTCCCATGCTGTTGCTTGAAGCGCTCGGCCATCTGCTGGATCAGACGGTAATGCTCGGCCTTGGCTTTGTCATCGCCGGCATCGGCATAGCCGCAAAGCAGGCCCGCGATCATAAACGCCGCCGAGCAGGCGCCGCAGACCTCGCGCATCCGTCCCATGCCCGCGCCGAAGGAGGAGGCCAGCTTCATCGCCTGCTCCTCGCTCAGCCCGATCACGTCATGATAAGCGGTCAGAACCGCCTGCGCGCAGTTGCAGCCGTTCAAAAACAAGTTTTCGGCTTTTTGTATCCGTTCCATTGCAATTCTCCTGACTTTTTGGTACAATATCGGTATGAAAAGATCCGTTTTGATCAAGCGGTTTGTTTTTTTGGAGTTTGTTTATGATTGTTCTTCCCGAAGAGGTAAAAACGGCCCTCGACCGTCTGAACGCAAGCGGCTTTGAGGCCTACGCGGTGGGTGGCTGCGTGAGAGACAGCCTGCTCTCGCTTCCGGTCCGCGATTACGACATCAGCACAAGCGCCCTGCCCGAGGAGACGAAGGCGGTCTTTTCCGACTGCCGCCTTGTTGAGACCGGCATCCGCCACGGAACGGTGACGGTTTGGCTCGGCGAATCTCCCCTTGAGATCACCAGCTATCGGGTGGACGGCCTGTATTCCGATGGCCGCAGACCGGACAGCGTTTCCTTCACACGCAGTCTGAGAGAGGATGCGGCGCGGCGGGATTTCACGGTCAACGCCATGTATTATGCGCCGAAGGAGGGGCTGATCGATCCCTTCGGCGGGCAGGAAGATCTGAATAAGCGGATCATCCGCGCCGTGGGCGAGCCGATCAAGCGTTTTCACGAGGACGGGCTTCGGATTCTGCGCGCTCTCCGCTTTTCTTCGGTCTATGGCTTTGCTATCGAGAGCGAGACCGAATCGGCCTTGCGCGAAAGCAAGGAGCTTCTTCAGAGCATCTCCGCCGAACGCCTGCAAGCCGAGCTTCTGAAGCTGCTGGGCGGAAAGGATGTGCGGCGCGTGCTGACGTCCTACGCCGATGTGCTTGCCGTCTTTCTGCCCGAGCTGCTGCCTCTGCACGGCTTTGATCAAAAAAACAAATATCACATTCACGATGTTCTCACCCACACGGCGGTGGTGGTGGAAAATGTGGAAAACAAGCCCTCCCTGCTTCTGGCCGCTCTGTTTCACGACATCGGCAAGCCTGCCTGCTTTTCTGTGGACAAAAAGGGCTTCGGTCACTTTTACGGCCATGCCGAGGCAAGTGTTGCCATTGCCGAAAAGCTGTTGGACCGATTGAAGATCAGCGGCGCGGTCCGCCAAGAGGTGCTCACGCTGATCCGCTGTCACGACATCCGCTTCCCCGCCCAACGCAAAACCGTCAAAAAATGGATGGCCAAGCTGACGCCTGCCCTCTTTTTCGATCTGATCAAGCTGAAAAAGGGCGATCTTCTCGGGCAGTCCCCTGCTTACATCGGCGAGATGGCCGAGTTGAACCGCATGGAGGAGCTGGCATCCGATGTTCTCGCAAAGCAGGAATGCCTTTCGCTGTCCTCGCTGGCGATCAACGGCAGCGACCTTCTTTCGCTTGGCTTTTCACAGGGAAAAGAAGTGGGAAGCACCCTGAACCAACTGCTTGAGCGCGTTTTGGACGGATCGCTTCCCAACGAAAAGGACGACCTTCTCCGAGAGGCGGAATCGCTTCGCCGTCGGTGAGGCTGTTTCAAACATCAAAGCGTTTTCCCAAACATCAGCGCGTGAGAAGCTGCTTTTTCTCTTCCGAAGGAACCGTTTTCTGTGTTCCTTCGGTTTTTTTTATGCCGTTTTCTTCTCTCAGATTCTCTCTGGCCACGGCCAGCATCAGCTTGATGCGGTTTTCCTGATTGACCTTGGTCGCGCCCGGATCGTAGTCGATGGCCACAATGTTGGAGGAGGGATAGACCTCCTTCAGACGGCGGATCATGCCCTTGCCCACGATGTGGTTGGGCAGGCAGCCGAAGGGCTGGGCGCAAACGATGTTGCCATAGCCCGACTCGGTCAGCTCCACCATTTCCGCGGTGAGAAGCCAGCCCTCACCCATCTTGCAGCCCTCACCGATGAACGCCTCGCCCATCCTTTTCATCTCGGCGAAGGGGGTGGGCGCCTCAAAGCAGCCGACCGATCTCACCGCATCCAACAGAGCGGTCTCAAAGCCGGCAAAATAGCGCTTGACGATCTCCAGGATCCGACGGCGGACCGCACTTCCTCCGTACAGCTTCACATCGATGAGCATATTCTCCACCGAATACTGCAAAAAGCCCATGATGCCGGGGACCATGACCTCACACCCCTGCGAGCGCAGGAATTTTTCCAGCTCATTGTTGCCCAAAGGGCTGTATTTGACATAGATCTCACCCACAATGCCCACCTTGGGCAGAGGGATCTTTTGAATCTCGATCTTGGCGAAGGAAGCGGCGATCTCCTTCATCACATTCGCCATCGCCCGCTGTCCGAGAGCCTGCTTCTTCTCAAAACGAGCCGACAGGTCGGTGATCCACGCTTCCACCAGCGCATCGCTTTCGCCCTTGTTCACCTCATACGGCCGCGTCTGATTGGCAAGCAGCATCAGCAGATCGCCATAGATCATCGCTGCCAACGCCCGTCGGATCAGCGGAAGCGTCCAGGTAAAGCCGCTGTTTTTCTCCAATCCCGCGAAGTTGATGGAAATGACCGGCACCTGCCCGTATCCCGCCTTTTTCAGCGCCTTCCGCAGAAGAAAGATATAGTTTGACGCACGGCATCCGCCGCCGGTCTGCGTCATCATCAAAGCGGTCTTGTTCACGTCGTACCGTCCGCTGTCCAACGCGTCGATCAGCTGACCGATGGTGAGAAGCGCGGGATAACAGGTGTCGTTGTGGACATATTTGAGCCCCACATCCACGATGCGGCGCCCCGTTTCGGTCAAAAGCTCGGTTTGATAGCCGAAGCCGCGAAAAACCTTGCACAGAAAGCGAAACTGAATGTCCGCCATGTTGGGGAACAGGATTGTATAATCCTTCTTCATCTCTTTGGTAAATTCGATGCGCTCTTCCATCCTCATCCCCCCTTTTTCAGATCCAGCGCCGCAAACAAACTGCGGATGCGGATCTTGACCGCGCCCAGATTGGTGATCTCGTCGATCTTGATCTGCGTGTAAATCTTCCCTTTTTCTTCCAGAATACGGCGTACCTCATCGCCCGTGACCGCGTCCAGTCCGCAGCCGAAGGAGACCAGCTGCATCAGCGCGATGTCCCGCTCACTCTCCGCAGCAAAGCGCGCCGCCTCGTACATACGGGCGTGGAAGGTCCATTGATTGAGCACCGCATGCGGTCGTTTTTCATAGCGGTCGGCCAGAGAATCCTCGCTGACGACCACCGCCCCCAAAGACGCGATGTACTTGTCGATGCCGTGGTTGATCTCGCCGTCTACGTGATACGGGCGCCCTGCCAGAATGATGGTGCGCAATCCCTTGTCCTGTGCCAGCTGCAGATAGTCCTCGCCCTTGGCACGAAGCGCTTTTTTGTGCGCCTCATACGCGGCGTAGGCGGCGTTCACCGCCTGTTTCACCTCGCGGAAGGGAATATCGCCGAATTCGCGGCAGACGATCTTGTGCATGGTCTTGGTGAAGTCTGCGGGACGGTGGATGCCCACATAATCGCGGATGAGACGGATGCCCTTCATGTTCGCACCGATGACCTCGGGATAGTAAGCCACCACCGGGCAATTGTAGTGATTGTCGCCCAGATGCTCGTCGATGTGATAGCTCAGGCAGGGATAGAAGACCGCGTCCACGCCCATGTCCGCCAGAGAGGCAATGTGTCCGTGCATCAGCTTGGCCGGGTAACAGACCGTGTCCGAAGGGATGGACTGCTGTCCCTTATGATAAAGGCTTTTCGACGAGGGAGGCGAGAGGCGGACGCCAAAGCCAAGACTCGTCCAAAGCGTGTACCAGAACGGCAGAAGCTCATAGAAATTGAGTCCCATGGGAAGGCCGATGATGCCGCGCCTGCCCTCGCAAGGCTTGTATGCTGCCAGCAGCTGCCGTTTGTATTCGTAAAGATTGTAGCTCTCTTTCGCCTCGGCGTTCCCCATCGGCTTTTCGCACTGGTTGCCGCCGATGAAGCGCCGACCGTCGCCGAAGGTATTGACCGTCAGGCGGCAGGCGTTGGTGCAGCCGTTGCAGACGATCGCCTTCACCTCATGGCGGAAGCTTGTCAGCTGTTCGCCGCGCAGAAGCGTACTCTGCCCGCAGCCGCGGCTCTTGGCATACAGCGCCGCGCCGTAAGCCCCCATCAGCCCCGCAATGGGCGGACGGGTGACGTTTCGTCCGATTTCCCTCTCAAAGGCGCGCAGGACCGCATCGTTGAGGAAGGTTCCGCCCTGCACCACGATGTGCTTGCCCAGCGAATCGGCATCCGAAGCACGGATGACCTTGTAAATGGCGTTTTTCACAACACTCACCGAAAGCCCCGCCGAGATGTTTTCGATGGAGGCGCCGTCCTTCTGCGCCTGCTTCACCGAGGAATTCATGAACACCGTACAGCGCGAGCCCAGATCCACGGGGCGGTCGGCAAAAAGCCCCAGGGAGGCAAACGTCTCCACATCATAGCCCAGCGAGCCGGCAAAGGTCTGCAGAAACGAGCCGCAGCCCGACGAGCAGGCCTCGTTGAGAAAGATGTTGTCGATCGAGCCGTTATGTACCTTAAAGCATTTGATGTCCTGTCCGCCGATGTCGATGATGAAATCCACCTGCGGATCGTAACGGCGGGCGGCCAGAAAATGCGCCACCGTTTCCACAACGCCGTAATCGGCATGGAAGGCGTTTTTGATGATCTCCTCGCCATAGCCTGTGGTCGCCGAGGCGCGGATGGGCAGATCCGGGCAGAGAGAATCGATCTCCTGCAAAATCTCCTTCACCAGCGGCACAGGGTTGCCGGCATTCTTTCGATACGCCGAATACACGATCTGCTCGTTTTCGTTGATCGCCACCGCCTTCAGCGTGGTGGAGCCGGCGTCGATGCCCACATACAGCTCTTTGCTGTCCGCAGGGAGCGCGTGGCCGATCTTGTCCTGTCCGTGACGGGCGCAGAAGGCTTCGTATTCGCTTTGATCGGAGAACAGCGGCAGATCGGCCATATACCCGCCCTCCGAAGAATAAACCGCGGTCTTTTCGATCAGTTCAGACAGAGAAAAGGTCGTCTCCTCCGCCAAAAGCGCCGCGCCGATGGCCACAAAATACAGCGAATGATCGGGACAGAGTCCGGTGGTGTTCAGCGTTTGGTCAAAGCATTTGCGAAGCTCGGAGAAGAAGGTCAGCGGTCCTCCCAGATACAGCACGTTCCCGACGATCTCGCGTCCCTGCGCCAGCCCTGCCACCGTCTGGTTGACCACCGAGGCGAAGATGCTGGCCGAAATGTCCTCGCGCCGCGCCCCTTGATTGAGCAGCGGCTGAATGTCCGACTTGGCAAACACACCGCAGCGGGAGGCGATGGCGTATGTTTTTTCGCTGGCCTTGGAAAGCTCGTTCATCTCATCGGGCGAAACGCCGAGAAGCGTTGCCATCTGGTCGATGAAGGCGCCCGTGCCGCCCGCGCAGCTGCCGTTCATGCGAACCTCAAACGCACCGCTGAGAAAAAGGATCTTCGCATCCTCACCGCCCAGCTCGATGACCGCATCGGTATCGGGCAAAAGCGTGCGCACCGACACGCGCGTGGCATATACCTCCTGCACAAAGGGAATGCCCATCTGCTCGGCAAAGCCCATGCCCGCCGAGCCCGAAACCGAAAGACAGACCTCCCTCTCATTCGGGAAAGCCTCGGCGATCTCTCTGAGCATGGCCGACGACTTTTCGGGAATGCGGGAAAAATGCCGTTCGTATTTTTGAAAAAGAATCTGCTGCTTGGCGTCCAGCACAACGCATTTTAAGGTGGTGGAGCCAACGTCAAGTCCGATTTTTATCATAGGTCTTCAACCGTTTCTGTTAAAATTATATTCCTATTATAACAGTATACCACACATTTTGTGTACATTTCTACCACCGATTGCAAACTTCATAAAAATTCATCTTTCAACACGATCCGACAAGCAAAAGAAGACCGCGCCACAGAGATCGTCTCCACAGCGCGGTTGGTTTCTTTTGGTTTTATCTTGGTTTTATGCGGTCGCTTCCGTGATGACCAGGATCAGCTCCATCACATCGAGCACGGTCACGCTGCCGTCGCCGTCGTAGTCATAGGATGACCATTTATCGGCATTTGACAGCGTTTCGCCGCTTGTAATGGCAGAAATCAGCGCGATGGCATCGGTCACGGCAGGGAGCTTGATGCCGCGGTAAACCGAGCAGGCGGTGCTGTTGTCGCCCTCAAAGTAATCGGGCTCATCGGGCGTGAATTCCACAAAGATCTTCTCCAGCGATCCGTCCACGATCTCGAGAAGCAGATACTTCTGCTCGCCGTCATCAAGGGTGAGCTTTTCGCTGTAGATCACCTTGCCGTCGGCATCGTCACGCTTCAGGCTCAGCGTTCCGCTTCCGCTCATACTGCCCTCGTTGCGGAGCGTGACATTGACAAACGGCTTTTCCCCGAGAAGCTTGCCTTCGGCGGCCACCGTGAAGTCGGCAAAGGCGACGGCAATGCTCTCGCTGTGCGAAACGCCGCTCGCATCGGAAACAGTCACCGTGGCAAAGGACGTGTCCTCAGCGATGGTGCAGACAACCGTCAGCTCCTTGGTCTCGCCCGAGGCGATGGGCTCGGCATAGGTCTCGGTACGTCCGCCCACGGTCAGCGTATAGGCGTCGGCAGGCAGCGTACCGCGGTTGGTCACGCAGACGGTGAGGGTGAGCTGATCGTCGTCAAACAGCTCCTCGTGATCGTAGGTGATGTCGGTGACCTTCAGCGAAACCGCCGGACGGATCAAAGCCGAGCAGAGATCGCTGGTCGTATCAAAGCTGTCGGCGGTGAAGGTGACATCGGTGCGGCGGTAGACCGTGAGAAGCGCACCGTCCGACCAGACCGCGTCAAAGCTGTCCACATAGCCCGCCGTCTCGGTCAGGCGCACGGGAGAGGTCCAGCCGCTTGCGGTGCTTGTGATGGCATACAGATCGCTTCCGCCGTTTTCACCCTCGGTGTTGTACACGCGGTAGAGTATGTAGGCATTGTCCTCGTCGGCGATCACGTCAAAATCCGCCGCGCTGTCGGCCGAAAGCGATTGCGATACCGTCTCAGCTTCTCCGTTCATCGACGTCAGGCGGGAGAGCGTGCCGTTTTCATACCAATAGAGTCCGCTTTCCGCAAAGACCGCGTTCTCGTAAGCGCCGACGGGAAGCGAACGGGTGGTGCCGTCTGCGGCATACAGGACCAGAACGCTGTCCGATGCGGTGGTGAAATCGTTGTCGTCATCGTGAACGGCGGCCGCGACGGCGTTTGCTCCGTCAAAGCTTCCGATAGAAAGCGTCATGACCGCATCGGTCTTTTCCGCCAGCAAAGCAGGCGCTGTCCACGCACCGTCGGTCAGGCGGCTGATGTAAAGCGCATTGTTTTCGCTCATGCCGAAGAGGTTGTTGTCGGTGTTCTTCGCCCAGACCAGAACGGGCGAGCCGTTGAGCGAGGTGAGCGAGGGCTGCGTGTCGAAAGAGGCATCGTCGGTGAGGACGACGGGCTCGGCAAAGCATCCCTTTTCCGCATCGAAGACCGTGACGGCTACCTCGGCCAGCGAAGCGCAGTCGGAGGCGGTGTCGGAGGAGGTCATCAGACGCTTGGCCTGCGTGTAGGCAAGATAGATGCTCGTGCCGTCGCTGTACAGGCTGTACTCGGCATCGGACAGCGCATTGCCGTCCACAGCCTTGGGCACATCCCAGCCGCTGCCGTTCCAAAGCGAATAGACCAGCTGCTGATAGTTATACTCGTCCGTACCGCCGTTGTCGGCAAGGAAGACCATCAGCGTGGTGCTTCCTGCGGTGACGATCTGCGGATCGGCAAAGCTGCCAACATCGGTCTGCAGCGTACCCGCAGCAACACCCGCATTCCATGCGCCGGTTGACAGAGAAGCGCGCGAATATTCGGACAGATCAGCATCGTAAAGCGAAGCGCCGTTCATCTGGATGGAGGAAAGGATGCTCGGCCTATCGGGGGCATACAGCACCAATTCGCCGCTGACGAGGGGAAGCTTGGCTTCGCCTAGGAATTTTGCTCTGGCATAAAGACCAAATTCACCGGTCAACCCCCATTTTTTCAGCATAAACTTTGGAAGAACTCCAAAAAGAAAATTCATTTTTCCGCTTCCGTAAACACCGGCGGAAGCGAACCAGATACTGGCGCCCCCTCTCAGCGTTACTCCTCCGCCAATGCTAGCATCCAGTGACGGCCAAACCAGTTTGGCATTATCGAAATCATACCCGAAACGGTTGATAATCACCTGTCCTTCAGCCGACAATTCAATGCCAACGTAAATCGGAAGAAACAGGATATAGGTTCTGCCAAATTCATAGGAGTACTTTGCAACCAGAAAAATCTGCCCCTGCAGATTGGACACCGAGTTGTTCCCGATATCAATCACAATATAGCCCGCATAATCGAACGACAAATTCGAGGTTGCTTCCTGCTGAACCAGATAGTTCTTTTTATTCAAAAACTCCTTGGCAACATACGATAGTTCTTTCTCTTTGACATTCAGATTGTATCCGACTTTAATTTGATTGTTCGTGATTTCAAATTCAACCTGTTCCTTTTCACCTCCGATTTTCAGTTCCAACCCACCAAACAGCGCGACATCAGCAGGAACTTTGATGGTATCGGCGCCCAAGGGGAAATCGGTAGGAAAGAAAGTAAAGGAAGCAACTGTGATGTTCAATATCTCTGTCACATCGTCGCATCCGTCAACAGACATGATAACTAAGATGGGAAGATTCTTTTTAAAGCAGCTGTTATGCACGCTGAATTTGCCCGATTGGTTTTCTCCCAGCACCGTATACCCTTGCTTCAGCGTATAACCGGTAATTTCCCAGAAAGAGCTTCCGCTCACAACAATTTCAGCCATCAGATCGGCTCGATTGTTGATCTGCACGGCGGAATTGGAAATGGATTTTCCGTTGCAGGAGATCGGAAGGAGCACAGCATCGGACTGACGGTGAAGCTGAATGATATCAAAGGCATGGTTGTTGAAATTCCCATACACTTCGTCCGAAAAGGCTGCAAATCCCTCCGCACAAACAGACAATGCAACATTTTCCGCCTCGGGCAGCTCGAACACAGCAGCTCCGTCGGCATCGGTTTTTACGGTAACGCCTCCAAACGTGATTTCCGCACCTTTAATGGGATTTTGATTTGTCTCGTCAAGCACCTTCAACGAAAACAGCTTGAAGCTGACCGTTCCGCCATCAACAGGTCCCGAACCAACCGAATCCTCGTCGAAGGACGGCTTGATAGGCTCGGCCTTATATACACGGCTGTCGGGAGCCGTCCATTCCGGCGTTGTCCAGCCGCTTCTTCCGTTGAGATAATGGATGGTAAAAGAAGAGTTGACATCAAAAACCATTCCTCCCCAGTTGCCGGGGACATTGCCAAGGAAATAGGCATTTTGCAAGGCAGAACAAGCGGCAAACGCTCCGTTTCCGATCGAAGAAACCGAGGCAGGAATTTCAATATCCGAAAGGCTTTGACAAAATTTGAACGCCGAAGCGCCGATCTCTGTGACCGAAGCAGGGATTCTGATTTCAGCAAGGCTTTTGCAGGCATAAAAAGCCGAATCGCCGATGGCTGTTACCGAAGAAGGGATCAAGATGTCGGACAGTGAACGGCAACCATAGAACAACATCGATTCGATCACCTTCAGATTGCCGGGCAAAACAGCACGTTCCAAAGTGTGACAGCGGTAAAAAGCTTTAATGCCAACCGCTTCCACGCTGTCGGGGATCGTTACCGAGACAAGACTTTGGCAATCGGAGAAAGCGGCATACCCGATCGATGTTACACCCTCGGGAATCACAACCGCTGTCAGACCGGCGCACCCCTCCAACACACAGTTGGAAATCGTTTTGACGCCCGACGGGAAAGCAAACTCGCCTGCCAACGCCTTACATTCATAAAAAGCACAAGCGCCGATGGAGGTGATCTGATCGGAAAGGCTCACCGAAGCAAGGGCGCTGCACCCTTTAAAGGCATTGCTTCCAATGGTTTTCACACCGTTTTCCATCCGAACGGTAAGTAAGCCGGTACAGTTTTCAAACGCATAATCACCTATGCTCTGCACGCTTGCGGGAATGATAACAGAACGCAAAGAAGCACCATTCTGAAAGGCCTTTGCCCCGATGGCTTTCGCCGTATAGTCTCCCATATGATCGTTGAACACCGCAGGAATGGCAAGATCCGTTTCAGTTCCGCTATAAGAAAGGATCGTGGCCGTTTTGTCATCGTGCTTGCGGTAAGTAAAGCCGTCCTGTTCGCCGATGGTGGGATCAAAAACAGCGGTGTTGTAAACACGATGATAAAAAGAATCCGGGGATATCCATGTAGGCGATGTCCAACCGGCTTTTCCATCAATGTAGTGAATGATGAAGTCGGAAGCATTGTTTGAAAATACCGATACACCCCATTTGGACGGAACATCACCGTAGAAATAAGCATGGCTCAAGCCGCTGCAATTGTTAAAAGCACTGCCTCCAATCTCCGTCACGCTGTCCGGGATCACAACAGTGGTCAGACCGATACAACCGCTAAAAGAGCTTCCCCCAATCGTTGTCACCCTTGACGGAATCACAAGAGATCCAGTTAAGCCACTACAATTATAAAATGCATTTTCTCCTATAGAAGTTACATTGGAGGAAATCACAAGCTTCTCTGTCAAGCTACTACAGTTATAAAAGGTATATCTCTCAATTACAGTAACACTTTCCGGAATTACGAGGGCTCCTGTAAAATTATTAAACGCAAAAGCAAATTCACCTATTGTCTTTACACCATCGGGAATTACAAGGTCTCCTGTAAAATTACAAGAATAAAAAGCAGATTTATCAATCGTTACCACACTCGATGGTATCACGAGTTCGCCGGATAAACCTCTGCAATTTTGAAAAGCACTTTGTCCAATCTCGGTGACACCTTCCGGTATTACAAGGCTTCCCTTTAAACCACTACATTCAAAGAACATCCGAAATCCGATAGTAGTTAAGCCGGTCGGCAATACTATCTTTCCATTGAAACCACTGCAACCGGAAAAAGCAGAATCTCCAATTGTTGTCACACTATCCGGTATTACAAGATCGCCCGTAAAGCCGCTGCAATTACTAAAAGCAGAACTGCCGATCGTCGTCACGCTGTCACCGATCACAAGTTCGCCCGTCAAGCCGCTGCAATCTTCAAAAGCATAATTGTTGATCACCGTCACGCTGTCCGGAATCACGAGATTGCCCGTCAAGCCGTTGCAACTCGCAAACGCATAATCGCCGATCGCCGTCACGCTGGATGGAATGGTATAAGAGCCTATTTTGCCCTCCGGATACTTCAAAAGAACCGTGCCCTCTTTATTCAAAAGCACACCGTCAATATCGCTATACCATACATTGTTCTCATCCACTTTGATGCCCGTCAAGCCGCTGCAACCGCGAAAAGTATAATTTCCAATCGTCCTTACGCTGTCGCCGATCACAAGGTCGCCCGTCAAGCCGCTGCAATTGTAAAAAGCCCATTCACCGATCGTCGTCACACCTTCGGGAATCACAAGATTGCCCGTCAAACCTTTGCAACCGATAAAAGCTCTTTCGCCAATCGTCGTCACGCTGTCACCGATCACAAGATTGCCCGTCAAGCCGCTGCAACCGGAAAAAGCACCATCGCCAATCGTCGTCACGCTGTCACCGATCACAAGATTGCCCGTCAAGCCGCTGCAACCTTCAAAAGCAGAATAGCCGATCGTCGTCACACTGTCCGGTATCACAAGATCTCCTGTCAAGCCGCTGCAAGAGGAAAAAGCAGAACTGCCGATCGTTGTCACGCTGTCCGGAATCACAAGAGCGCCCGTGAAGCCTTTGCACCTGGAAAAAGCAGAATTGCCAATCGTCGTCACACCTTCGGGAATCACAAGATTGCCCGTCAAGCCGCGGCAATCATAAAAAGCATAATTGTTGATCACCGTCACGCTGTCCGGAATCACAAGTGAGCCCGTCAAGCCGCTGCAATTACGAAAAGAAGAATAGCCGATCGTCGTCACGCTGTCCGGAATCACGAGATTGCCCGTCAAGCCGCTGCAACCTTCAAAAGCAGAATAGCCGATCGTCGTCACGCTGTCCGGAATCACGAGATTGCCTGTCAAGCCGCTGCAACCGGAAAAAGCATAATACCCAATCGCCGTCACCTTATATCCGCCGACGGTCGAAGGGATGTTCAGCTCCCCCGTCTTTTTCGTCGTACCGGTGATGGTAGCGGTGCCGTCGGAGTTGACGGTATAGGTGAAATCGCCGTCCTGCAACGCCGAGGTGGGAAAAGCCGTCAGCGCAAGCAGAAGCGTTAAAGTAAGTAAGGTGAAAAACAGTTTTTTCATAATGTTTCATCCTTTTATGATGATTTTTTCGGGATTTTCTTCATTATATAACAACACAGACGCATTTGCAAGAGCAAAACGGCATATTTTTTCATTTTTCGGATCTTTTTTCATTTTTCCATTCTTTTTCTCGATCCGCATCGTCTTCCTCTTGCAATGCGGGCGGATTTGTTGTATAATAGGAATGTTATCCGATTGATTTTCAAAGCAAAAGAAAGGCGTTTGATTTTTATGAAATACCTGATCGCATCCGACATACACGGCAGCGCTTTGTTCTGCCGAAAGCTGCTCGACCGCTTCGAGACCGAGGGGGCTGACACCCTCCTGCTGCTCGGCGATGTTCTCTACCACGGCCCGCGCAACGACCTGCCCGAGGGGTATGCGCCGAAAGAGGTGATCGCCATGCTCAATCCGATGAAGGACAAGATCGTTTGCGTCCGCGGCAACTGCGAGGCCGAGGTGGACCAGATGGTGCTGGAGTTTGACGTGACCACCGAGCACAAAACGCTGACGCTCAACGGCATGACCATTCTGCTCACCCACGGCCACCACGTCAACATCGACAATCCGCCGGCAGAAGCGGTTGACATCGTGCTCAGCGGTCACACCCACGTTCCGCTGAACGCCGAGAAAAACGGCATCCGCTTCCTCAACCCCGGCTCGACCACCATCCCCAAAAACGGCTCGCCCCATTCCTACATGGTCCTTGACGGCGACTCCTTTGTCTGGAAGGATCTGGACGGCGTGCCCTATTCGGTGTAACAGCGTCCCTCTGCCGATGTCAAAAAAGAAAAACCGAGGCGGTTTCCCATCCCCGGTCTTTGCTTTTTTGTTATCGTTCTTCGATTTCTTCGGTGCGGGGTCTGAACAGCAGCGAAATGCACCAAAGAGCCGCAAGACCGACGACCACGTATATAATCCGGCTCACGACGGCATCCTGTCCGCCGAAGATCCAGCCGACGATATCAAATTTGAACAGCCCGATGCTGCCCCAGTTGATACCGCCGATGATCGCTATGATAAGCGCAAGTCTGTCGAGCAAAGCGATTCCCTCCCTTTCTGTAAGGATACGGGATTAGTATGTGCGATGTGCTCTGTTTTATACGCGCTTTTCGCTTGGCCGCGCTTCGTTCGTTTTTTTCTTTATTTGAGCGAAAGCGCTATGTCACCCACCGCGACATTGGCTTGGAACGCGCGGGACTGATCGCCTTCTGATTGGTAAGCGCTTCCCTTCGATTCGCCGTTGAGCGTGACGCTGCCCAGATCGGCACGCAGGTCAAAAGCGGTGTCCGCAGGGAGAGAGGCCGTCAGATGCCCAAGCTCGACGGTGATCTCATACCGATCGGCGTTCACCTCTTCCAGCGTCACATCTCCCTCGCCGCAGTCCGCCGAAAAAAACGAAGCATTCGCCAGATCACGGGCTGTGATGCTGCCCGCATCGGTCTTCAGCAAGAAATCGCTTTCGCTTCCGATGCCCTCCAGCGTCAGCGAGCCTGTCTCCGTCCCAATCTCAAGCACGCGGACGCTCTCTTCGTCGGAGAGGTGGATCACGATCTCCCGCCGCTCGCTGAAAAAGGGTGTACGGATGTAGTCGCGCAGACCGTCAAAGGCGATGCCGCTGCCGCCGATCTTGAAAAAGGTAAAAAAGTCCCAGCCGGTGTGGATGCGCAGAATGCGGTTCTGCACGTCGCAGGAGGTGTTGGCGGGATTGAAGTCAAACAGCTCCGCATACGAGCGCTCGCTTCCTCCGATCACGCGGATGTCGGCATGGTCCACGTCTATGCTCAGCTTGCTGATCATCTCGTGATCCAAAGAAAAGGTCATGACCGATCGTCCGTCCTCGCCCACCGTTTGGGCAAACAGCGCTTGGCCGTCCTCTGCGGCCATATGCCTGCCGACCGCGCACAAAACACCGCCGCCGATCATCAGGATCAGCGCGATCACAAGAAACATCTTCGATGCCGGTCTCATACCTGCTCTCCTCCCTTCAAAGCCGCAAACACGGCTCGGTTCGCTCTGCCGCAAACAGACGCACATCGGCGGATCGCAATCGGCAGAAGCCTTATGGCGGCGTTATACAGCAAAATGGACACGGTCAGCGTCGCGCCGAGCAGCAGCAGTCCCAATCCCAGCTCATACAAACCTGTGGGCAGGTATGTAAACAGCTTGACGGTGCCATACACGATCCCTACCAGCGAGAGCGCCGTTCCCGAAAGGGCTGTGAGAGCGGTCGCCGCTGCCAGAGCCCCAATGCAAAGCGACAGGAGAACGATCAGCGAAGCAAACAGCACATTCATCGCCGCATAAGCACCAATCGTCAGCGGCAGGGTGAGAACAAACAGCGTCCAGAAGGCCGCTCCGCGCTTTGGTTCCGCGGGCTGTTTTTCAGCAGTCGGCGGCTCGTCTGTAACAGCTTCCTCGAACACCAGCGTTTTCTCCGAAGGCTGTTCTTCGCCCGCCATCCGATCATTTTCCGCGGAGTCTGTCTCACCGACGCCGTAAAAGGCCTCCAAGGATGCCAAAACGCCCTCGATGCCTCCCATGGTCTGAATGGCCTGCTCGCACTCGTCCTCGCTCATCGGAGCAAAATAGGCTTCAAACCGCTCGATGTGCTCGCCGATTCCCTCCTCGCTGACCGACAGCGTTTTCATATGGTCTCTTAACTGCAGCAAAAATTCGTCTTTTTTCACGTCTTTGACCTCGTTTTTTTCCCTCTTGCGATCCTTTTTTCTCCGTCTATCATCTCTATTATACCGATCGTCCCTGTCGAAAAGGAGCGAAACGCCTTGCACGCGCTCTTTTTTGCCTCATTATTTTTCAAAATGGGCTCTTGCCTGACCATAGGATTGTCCCGCGCTTTCTCATCCATACGAAAGTGCGTTATCCGTCATATTTTTTCGTTTGAAGGAGTTTTTACCGCCATGAGAATGCGAAAGAAAAAGCACCGCGATGAACGCTTGGATGCCGTTTCCTCCCTCTTTGTCGAGCTGGACGAAAACGGTCTTGTTCCCCTGCCCAAGGAAGGGCGTCTGTTTGTGGAGATCGGCTGCGGCAAGGGTGCCTTTGTCCGCGGTCTTGCCAAAAAGGAGCCTGACGCTACCATCTACGCGCTGGAAAAAATGACCGATGTGATCCTTCTCGCCGCCGAAAGCGTTGCCCGTGAGGAGATCACCAACGTCCGTTTTCTCAACGTGGATGCCAAAACGCTTTCCGAGCGTTTTCCGCCCCACAGCGTTGACCGCCTCTACCTCAATTTCTCCGACCCTTGGCCCAAGGCGGGACATTACAAGCGCCGTTTGACCTACCGCGGCTTTCTCGCGCTCTACCGTCGGATGCTCAAGGAAAACGGTGAGCTCTTCTTCAAAACCGACAACGCCCAGCTGTTTGATTTTTCGCTCTCCGAGCTGCGTGACGACGGCTGGCTGGTGCAGAATGTCACGCGCGACCTGCACAACAGCGAATACAACGCCGATAACATTCCGACAGAATATGAGACGAATTTTTCCGCAAAAGGTTTCAGCATCCACCGTCTGGAAGCGATCTGTTTGCCAAAAAAAGAGGAGGACGCACCCGTCGAATGACGTTTCGTCTTTCTTCCTTATTGATAAGCATGTCATCCAACCGAAAGACAGCCGTTTTTGACTGTCTTTCTTTTTGTTTTTGACAGACTTTTCCTCATTTTCATGTTTCTTCTTTCCATCGCCCCTCTCACGATGCAAAACAGCCGTAGAGATTGGAAAACATGGAAAATTGTGCAAAATAAATAAATAAGTCGTGAATATCGATTACAGACATATTACACTTGCACAAAAACCATTGCATCTTTGGCTCGGCCGTGGTATGATGAATTCGCGGTCAACGAGAGAGCAAATCTCCTCGAAGTCTTTGACGGAAAGCCCAAACAATTTCCTGCAAGGGGCAGGGGGGTCGGTCAAAGAGCCGCTGAAAGATTCATAGGAGGAAAACAGAATGTTGAACAAAGCACACAGCTTTCTGAAGAAAGCAACTGCAGTCTCTATGAGCGCCATCATGCTGAGCGGTCTCGCCTTTTCCGTCGGTGCGAAAGCTTACGATGACATTCAGGCAGAGTATGTATACAGAGATCAAATCGATCTTCTCAGCGACATCGGGGTTATCAAAGGTACGAGCGAAAATGAGTTCTCGCCTCAGGACAAGGTGTCCCGAGAACAGATGGCGCTTCTGCTCTACCGATTGATGATGGCGGGGCGCAACAACGCCGGCACGGTCAACGGCACCGCCTTCACCGATCTTTACGATCCCACCTACCACGGTGCCATCACCTGGGCCAACTCCAACGGTTACATCTTCGGAACCAGCGCTTCCACCTTTGAACCCCGCGAGGGCATCATGTTCCAGGATGCGCTGACCATGGTCGTCCGCGCGCTCGGCCACTCCACCAAGGCCATGGAAAATGGTTATCCTTGGACCTTCATTGACGAGGGCATCAAGCTTGGTCTGGACAACGGACTGGAAAAGGTCCGCTACACCCAGGAGCTGACCCGCGGTGAGGTCGCTGCCCTGCTCTACAACGCTCTCTCCAGCGACTACCTCATCACCCACAACGGCTCCACCGTTCTGGAGAAATCCACCATCATCGAAAAGATCTTCGGCTATTCGATCAAGGAAGCCCGCATCGTTGCCACCAACGACTATACCGTCGGCGACAACACCACCATCATCAAAAACGGCTATGTGACGCTGGAAAGCGGCGACGGCAGCAAGATGACCGTCCCCTTTGACAAGCTCGGTCTTTCGGGCAAGGCAGAGGATTGGCTGAATCGCGAGCTGAGAGTGATCTACACCGACAAAAACGATACGATCGACATCATCGGCTGCACCTTCCGCGGCAAGAGCGTGACCGCCGAAACCGTCTCCTTTGCTTCCGATAACTCGTATGTCACCATCAACGGCGTGAAATACAAGGTTGTGGAAGAAAAGAGCGATGCACTGTCCACCAACGCCAATGAGCTGGTCGTTCACCGTTTCGGCTCCTCTTCCGCCCTCGTTCCGCTGAAAACCGTTTCCGAGCTGAAGAGCGCCATGGGCTTCGGCACCCTGACGCTGATCTTCGATCAGGCCAACAGCGAGACCGCATCGGCCGCGATCCTCAAGAATGCGACCTTCGGTCAGCTGGATATCACAAAGGACAAGATCAATCTGGCCGGCGGACTGAAGGCAAGCCAGCTCACCGGCGGCTACTTCAACGACGTCAAGGCCGAGAGCGGCGACTACGTTCTCTACTACTTCAACGCCGGCAACAAATCTCTGGAGATCCTGGAGGTGCTTGAGGTCAGCGAAAAAGGTCTGATCACCAAGATCACGCAGACGAGCGCCGACATCGGCGGCAAGTCCTACAACCTCGGCATGGCCAACTCCGGCGTCCCCGCCGCTGACATTTACAGCGCGCTGATGTCCTTCGGTCTTGGCAAGGAGGTCCGCGTTGTGGCCAAAAACGGTGTCATTCTGGCAGTTCCCGGTGCAGAGGATGCCGTCCGCAGCGATTCGACCTATCTCGTCGCCCTCTCCCAGCCGATTCCCGTTTACACCGGCGGCATGCTCCGCTATGTGATGAGCGCCAATGTGGACGGCACCGTGCAGGACATTTTCGTGGATGCCACCTCGGTGAATGTGGGTAAGGTCTACCGCTTCGTGAAGAGCGCTGACGGCGTCCACAGCCTGATCGCCATGGGCAGCGGTGCATTCACCCAGAGCGGTGAGCTCTCGCACATTGCCGAAGGCATCGCCTCCGAAAGCGAGATCAAGAAGGATGGCAACGCCTACTTCTCCATCGGCGACAAGAAGTTCGTCACCGACAAGAGCTCGGTCATTCTGGTCAACGACGGCAGCGGCAACTTCACCTTCCACAAGGGCGAGTATGCCGGTATCCTCAAGGCCAACGCCTCCTCCGACGTGATCGCGGTCATGCGTGACGAGGTGGGTGCTGTCGATACGCTGGTCTACCTCTATGTCTCGGGCGGTACCCTCTCCGATGCGGAGGCCACGGGGGCCAACGTGAAGATCCTCTCTCTCGCCGGCTATGAGTATGCCGAGGGCAAGTACTACACCGTTTACAGCGTGTTCAACTTCGCCACCGGCGAGAAGACCACCCTCCGTTCGCTCTATTCCGACCTGACCGTCGGTGCCACCTACGCCACCGATGCTGAGGGACGCATCAGCAACAAGCTCATGAGCACCACCGAGGGCGCGGTCACCGGCTTCACCGCCGCCACCGTCACCGTGGGCAGCCAGACCTTCAAGCTGGCCGACACCGTTGCCATCAAGGCCATCAGCGCCTCCGGCACTCTGTCCGACATGGATCTGGACGAGCTGTTCATGAAGCGCGTTGAGCTGATCAAGACCGGCAGCGTGGTCAACGCCATCCTGGTCAAGGGCGACATCGCCTTCACCGCCTCCTACGATGCCGGAGCCGGCAAGGTGAAGATCACCGCCGACACCGACATCAGCGGGATGACCGCCGCTCTCCGCTCCGCCACCCACAACGGCGCGGCGCTGGATGTGTCCTCCCTGACCGTCTCGGTCGCCTCGCCCGACATCGTGATCGATTCCGGTGCAGTTGCGGCCGGTGAGTATGCCATCGTCTTCACCCTCAACGGGGTGGCGTACGGCGTAACCCTCACGGTTTGATTTTCAGCAAAACACCATTCTTCGGGGCTGTCGCTTCTGCGGCAGTCCCGTTTTTTGATGAGAAAAGTTTAAAATATGTAAAAGAAATCGAAACCTTTTGAAAGAAGAAATGACATATAATAAGGAAGCATGCCAATTTTGAACGACACGAAAGGAATTCATACACATGAAAAAGCTTACCCTGCTTCTGACTCTGCTTCTGGTCGCCGCGCTGGCGGTCAGCTGTCAGAATCCCATCGAACCTTTTGACAAGGGGGAACAGACCACCGAAAATGCACAGTCAGACGAAGCGGTTGTGACCGAATCGCCTGCCGACAGCACCGAGCCTGCCGCTCTGGACTTCAGCGCCGCCTTTGATGAGAAGGGCTATTGGAAGGACGTGAAGGCCTCTGAGCTGGTCGCCGCGATGACCTATAAGGGGATGAGCATTCCCAAATCCGTTCACACCGTCTCCGACGATGCGATTCAGACCGAGGTGGACAACCTGCTGGCAAGCTTCGCCACCACCGAAAAGATCACCGATGCCGCTCTGCAGAACGGCGACACGGTCAACATCGACTACGTGGGCAAGATCGACGGCGTTGCCTTTGAAGGCGGCAGCACGCAGGGCATGGGCACCACCGTTACCATCGGCGTGACCAGCTACATCGATGACTTCCTTGAGCAGCTGATCGGTCACAAGCCAGGCGAGACCTTTGACATTGAGGTCACCTTCCCCGACAACTACCACGCCACCGACCTGGCCGGCAAGGATGCCATCTTCACCGTCACCATCAACTACATCGAGGGTGCCGCCATCACCCCCGTCTTTGACAACGCCTTTGTGGAAGCCAATCTCACCGCCGCTTACGGCTGGAAGACCACCGATGAGGTGAAGGAGCAGCTGAAGCAGAGTCTTCAGAACGATGCCATCCGTGCCTATGTCTCCGAGCAGTTGACGGCCGTGACCGTCTCCTCCATCCCGCAGTCGGTGATGGAGTTCCAGGAGGCTTACATGATGGACACCTACCGTCAGTATGCCGCTTACTACAGCGTGGATCTCCCCACCTTCCTCTCCACCTATGAGGGCGTTGCCGATGAGGCCGCGCTAAAGGAAAAATACAAAACGGTCAACGAAACCAATGCCAAGCTGTCGCTGGTCTATCAGGCCATCGCCGAAGCCGAAAGCATCGCACCCTCAGACGCGGACGTGACCGCTTACTTCGCCTCTTCCGGCATGGGCGACGCTTCGCAGTATGAGGCTGTTTACGGGATGAATTATCTGAAGATGATCGCCATGAACGCCGCGGTTGAAGACTTCATCATCGCAAACGCCGTTCCAGAGCAGTAAGATATCCGATAACAAAAAAGGACTCTTTTGAGTCCTTTTTTTAATTTGCAAGGAAAAGGCTTCCGATCAGGCATCCTGTTTCATCTCAAGACCTTCCAACACGATCTTGTCAGCCGCCTGCTTGAGAGTTAGTGCGGTATCCGCGCTGAGACCGTTGTCGTCAAGGACGGCGGACGAGGTGTCAAACAAGGTGGAGAAAAAGACACAAACCGCCATATACCCGCCCTCAACGCTGGTGTGGGCATTGTCCGGCCCCCACAGCGGAACTTCCAGATTCTTGATCGCATAAGCATAAGCGCGGTTCACAAACACGCATTCCGCCTTCAGCTTCGCGGCAATATCCTCAAAAAGACGTCCATAAGCAAAGCACTGCTCATAGGAATCGTATCCTGCCTTGTCAACGCCCGTTGGCGGACGGATGTAAAGGTAGGTTTCGGCTCCCGATTCGCGGATCGCCCGATTCAACACCTTACACGCCTCAAAGGTTTTCTGCCCCTTCTCAGCCGACTCGATGCAGTTGCTGTGCTCCTGCAAAATGACGATATCGTAGCCCTTGGCGATCTCTTTCAAAACCTCTTTCCCGTGATCGGTGGTACTGTCCGCATGCTGCGCGAGCGAATACCCGCCCGAGGTGATGGAATTCACCTCCACATCGTATCCTGCTTTTCTTGCCAATCGGCTGAGTGTCTGCGGGATCTCGTTCACATAGGTTGCGCTGTTTCCGATAAACAAAAGCTTCAAAGAAGCAATGGGATTTTCGGGAAGTCCCTTCCATACATTCCGCAAGGCGCTTACCTCCTCGTTTTTGATGTTCATTTTTATATCAGAAAGTGTGACGTCTGCATACTGGATCAGCTTGAACTGAGCGGATGCCGTTTTCCAGTCGGTCTCGTAAGAGGCCATCAGCTGATATTCCTCTCCGCTTTCCTTTAGATAAAGCTCGATCTGCCCGTGATCAAAGACAAACGCAAACGAAGCCGTCCAATCGGTTGAATCAACCAGACTCTCGTCAACCTTTTGATTGCCCGAATTCGGCGTCCGCTTTCCGTCCGCGGTCATGTTCCGATAAACGCCGTTTACGCCGTCCACCCTGCGGTTGATGATGAAGTTGGCGAAATTGGACCGATCTTGGTAAGCGGTGAACTGAATGTGCCCCGAACGTCCCGCTTCCGTTTTCGCCCGGATCGTACCGCTGACGGCAAAGGCCTCACCTTTAAGAGGAGCATCGCCGAGAGAAAAGGTAAAGGCCGGACTGTTCGTTGTCAGCGCCTTTTGACGAAGCAGGATGGTTCCCGCCGAAAGGTCTTCGCTTATTTTCGAAGCGTTTGTCACATCGCCGATCACCGAAACAGGCTCGGCTGCACGGTCGCCGACGATTTGTTTCAATAGAGCGATCACATCAAAGACCGTATGATCCGCCCCGTTTTGAATGGCCTTGGCCAAGGCAATGGCATCCATACGATCCTCCGTTTTGTCACCGTTATGGTCGAAATCCGTGTTGACTGCAGTTATCGAAAGAGAAAAACTCAAAAAGAATGCCAATAGAATCAGCAGACCTGAAAATTTTCTTTGTTTCATTGACACCTCCGCAGTTGACATTTTTCTTCAAGTTTATTATACTGGAGACGGAAAGTTTTATCAATATACTTTTTCGTCCAAAAAGAATACTAAACAAACCTTCGGAGTTGCCTATGTACGAAAGCACCTATCGCATCGATCTCAAAGAGACGTCTGAATCCTTTTATTTTCTCCCGCTCGCACCTTATCCCGATGCGCTTCTTTATCTGACGAGCATGGCGCACGAATATACCCTGCCCTCCTATTACGTCGAGCGCTTCAACACCGATGTATACATGATCCATTACACCCTGAACGGCAGCGGTCAATTTGTGTATAACGGCATCTCGTATCCGTTGGAGGCGGGCACGCTTGTTTTTGCCTATCTCGGCGTACACAACATCCTTTTCCCCACAGACGACCGTTTTGAATATTGCGCCATCCATGTCAACGGCGCGCAGATTCAGGCTCTGTATAACCACGCTACCGAGGCGGGGAAAAAGATCGTCATGCCCTTCCCGCAAGAGAACATTCTCTCCTGCTTTGGCAAGCTGAAGGAGAGTCTTTCTCCATCCATGGATTTCTTTTCGATCTCGAAGGAGCTGAATCTTCTTTTGACCGACATTTTGCAATCCTCGCTCCGCAAAACAAACACTCTTTCCCCGCTCATGCATGAAGTGTATAAGCTCATCGTGAACAACACCACCAGCGTCACGGAGATCGCAAGGAAATTGAACTACAGCCCCGTTTATTTGGAAAAACGCTTTAAAAAGGAAAGCGGAAGCACCATTCAAAACCATATCATCCGTCACAAGCTGGAGCAGGCGGAACATCTGCTTTTGACAACCTCACTTCCCGTAAGCGACATCGCAAAAAGGATCGGCTATGCCAACACCGTCGGGCTCGTTCATCTTTTCCGCAAGCATCACGATTGCACGCCGCTGGAATTTCGAAAAGAATGGCCGAAAAAGAAAAGCACCCATATCTTCTCCAATCCAAAAGGCGACAAGCCGTTGACCTGAAAGCGTGGAAAACGATACGGCAACATACAAAAAAGGACGGCCAAACGGTCGTCCTTTCGGTTGCATGTTAGAATCAGTCGCTGACGTAAGGCAGGAGAGCAACCTGACGGGCTCTCTTGACGGCAACGGTGATCTGGCGCTGATGCTTTGCGCAGCTGCCGGTGATGCGGCGGGGCAAATGATTATTTCAACGTACAAACATTTGTTACCGTTTGATAGCCAAAATCTGTCGAGCAAAATGCACCTCGTTTTTTTCCGTATGTTGTATTCGGAATTTGAAAGTCATCCACCGGCAGCGCCCCTTTTTCAAGCGCCGCGTTCGTGACAAACTTGAATGCATACTGATACAGCGCTTCACTTTCATATTCGGGCAAAATTGACGTTACAACGCAATTGTTGATTACAAAACCATGCGCCTTCTGCAAGCCTCCGTCACTTACGCCGATCAAACGGTCCTCTTTGAATATGCCGAACATAAAGACCGAATGGTCAGCGCATCCCAAAACGTCTCTTTGGTACAATTCCCGCTTCAAATGCGTGACTCTCGGACCCTTGTATCCGATTTCCGAATAGAATTTCGTCACAAGATCCGCATCCTCATAACGAATCAGCCTCATGGAAAGATTGTCCATGGAAGGAAGGGCGTAAGGTTCTCCCGCATAGACATTGCTTTGATGTCTCTCAATGCTGTGAACGACCGCGCCTCGTTTTGAAAGCTCGTCTTTTATCACTTCGTCGGATTCCATCGTATACAGAATCATCTCGAAACGATCGTCCGAAAAAATCTTTTTGTATTCGGCAATTTTATCCCAATCGTCGCAAAGGATCTCACCCTCAATGCGATTCCCCCATTCGGTAAACCAAACAAATCCATCTCGGAAATTTTCCCCGTTGTATAGTGCCGCGCCTCCGTTAACACGGAAGCAAACAGCGGTATATCCGTAGCGAAGCGAATCGGTTTCCAACAACCAGTCGATCACGTCGTCACTGTCTGCCTGTTTAAAATCTTTGAATTCATGCAAAAGCCTTGCACCGATCGTATCGTTATAGAAATCACCGTAATAGGCCTCGATCTTTTCATATTTCTTTCTGTACTCGCTTGGTGAAGAACCGTATTGGTTTTTGAATGCTCTCGAAAAGCTTTCGTGCGCTTCGTATCCGCAGTCGAGAGCAATGTCAAGAACCTCGCGATTCGTTCCCCGCAAAAGCCGTGCCGCCCTTTGCAACCGACTGAAACGAACGTATTCCATGATCTTGAATCCGGTATGCGCAAAGAAAATACGGTTGAAGTAATCGGTAGAAAAGCCGGCATGCGCTGCGATATCATCGATGGTGATGTCCTTTTTTCGATTCTCGGATTTGATATAGTTCAATGCTTTTGTGATAAGTTCGCTGTTTTCCATCGAACAATCCTCCTTTTTCTTTCAAACGTTCAGCTGTCGGTTTGTGTTCTCATTGTAACATATCCTTGCCATTTTGTCTTGACAGCAAACGCTGAGTTTAACAAAGGACGAAAAAAGGACGGCCAAACGGTCGTCCTTTCGGTTGCATGTTACAATCAGTCGCTGACGTAAGGCAGGAGAGCGACCTGACGGGCTCTCTTGACGGCAACGGTGATCTGACGCTGATGCTTTGCGCAGCTGCCGGTGATGCGGCGGGGCAGGATCTTGCTTCTCTCGCTGACGAACTTTCTCAGGCGGGCAACATCCTTATAGTCAAGCTCTTCGACCTTGTCGGCGCAGAGCAGACAAACTTTCTTTCTCTTGCGGTTCATACCGGGCTTGTAAGGAGCCTTTGCGGGGGCTGCTTCTCTGGGCTGTTTGTTATCCATTTTTATCTCTTCCTTTCCTGCGGAACGTTTGTCCGCAAATTAAAACGGGAGATCGTCGTCTGTGCTGACGACCTCGAAGTCTGACGGTGCAGACACGCCGTTGCTGAAGCTGGGAGCGCCAAAGGAATCGGCGGCCCCGGCCGTTGACATACCCTGAGGACCTTCGCCCTTGCTGTCAACAAAGCACACCTCATCGACAACGATCTCGGTGGCATAACGGGTGTTGTTCTGCTGATCGGTCCACTTTCTCGTCTGGAGAGAGCCGACCACGCAGATCGAGCTTCCTTTCTTGAAGAAGCGGGTGATGAACTCCGCGTTCTGACGCCATGCGGTGGCGTTCAGGAAATCGGTCTGCTGCTGAGTCTGTCCGTCAGCGGTGCGGGAGGGACGGCGATTGACGGCAATCGAAAACGAGGTTACGACAATTCCGTTGGAAGTCTGTCTCAGTTCGGGATCCGCAGTCAGTCGGCCGCCGACGATTACCTTGTTAAAATTGAAATTTGCCATGTTTTCGCCTCCTGTTCGTTACGCGTCTTTTCTGACGACGATGGAACGCATGATGCCTTCGGTGATGCTGTAAATGCGCTCAAGCTCTGCGGGGAAGCCTGCGGGAGCCTTGAACTCAACCAGCACGTAATAACCTTCGTTCATGTCGTTGATGGGATATGCAAGTCTCTTCTTGCCCCATTCGTTTACTTCGCCAAGCTCTGCATTGTCAGAGATCAGCTTCGTGAACTTCTCTACCATCGCCTTCACGCCCTCTTCGCCGAGGTTGAGGTCAACGATAAAAATGGTTTCGTACGATGCGTTTGCCTTTACCATAGCTAATATACCTCCTTATGGACTCTGCTTTCGCAGGTGACCGCTTTTTCAGCGGTAAGGATGAATCGGTTTTCCACCGACGTTTCCAGTATATTATCATACTACAAAAATTCCCTTTTGTCAAGATATTTTTTATTTTTTTCT
Organism: Oscillospiraceae bacterium; assembly: GCA_015063795.1. Lineage (GTDB taxonomy): Bacteria > Bacillota > Clostridia > Oscillospirales > CAG-272 > SIG694. The sequence continues at coordinate 4,385 of SVTL01000001.1, read as the reverse complement.
AAAATACTGTTGACAAATGGATTTTTTTATGGTATACTTACTAGGCTTTCAGCAATACAATATGGCGGAATAGCTCAGCTGGCTAGAGCAATCGGTTCATACCCGATAGGTCGTGGGTTCAAGTCCAACTTCCGCTACCAGGCCCGTTGGTCAAGCGGCTAAGACACCGCCCTTTCACGGCGGTAACAGGAGTTCGATTCTCCTACGGGTCACCAAAAACGACAAGTTTCATTTGCACTTGTCGTTTTTTCGTTTGCCATATTCTCCAATCCCTATCAATCCGAAAGGGTTTGATCAAAACTTAAAGGAAGCGCATTATCCGCCGAAATAGTATAAGTACATATCTTCCATGTTCGGACGTTCAGAGACTGCTTCATCGTGCGGCTTCTCACGCGAAAGCATACGGAGCACGCTGATTTCTCCATCGTGCATAATGTTGCTGCAAGGATACTTTTTTGCAAAATCCCTTTCGTTTTTGCAAGAAACAGAAACAGTCCAAACCATACCGTCAAGTTCGCGGAGAAGATCATGAGGCTTCTGAACGGTAAGCACTTGCCCCTTTTTCAGCAGAATCATTTCGTTTGCAACGGCTTCAAGATCGGAAACAATGTGAGTCGATAACAATACTGTCTTTTGTCTTGATAGATTGCTGATAATACCGCGGAACCGGATGCGCTCTTCCGGGTCAAGTCCGGCGGTAGGTTCGTCGAGTACCAGGATATCGGGATCACCAAGAAGCGCTTGTGCAATTCCGACCCGCTGACGCTGACCGCCGGAGAGCCCTTTCAATTTCTGCCCCCGCTTCTCATACAGCCCCACCATTTCAAGCAAATCACCCGTTTGTTTTTTCGCTTCAAACCTGGTAAGCCCTTTCAGTCTTGCAATATACAAAAGATACTGTTCTGCGGTGTAGTTTGGATAAAATCCGAAATCCTGCGGAAGATAGCCGAGTCTGCGGCGAAAGTCTGCACCAAGGAGGGCGATATCCTTACCGTCAAGCAAAACTCTGCCCGTAGACGGTTTCAAAAGATCGGTCATAATCCGCATCAGAGTGGTTTTGCCCGCACCGTTCGGTCCCAACAATCCGTACACACCGTTTTCAAGCGAAAGATTGATCCCCGATAAAGCGGGAAAATCTCCGTAAAGTTTACTGATATTTTCAAACACAAGTTTCATAACAATTTGCGTTCCTTTCTCCTGTAAATAGACAAAATAAAGACTCCGACAATCATGACCGGATACCATATACCCCAAAATGCGGGTAACGAAGAAACCCATCGGCCTCTTAAAAATTCCGTGAAAAATCCGTATCGAATAAACCAAAACAGATCAAATTCTTCGATTATTCCGATATTGATAAAATAACTGACGCCCAATGGAAGACCACATATACACATAGAGGCAGGGTGATCCCCAATAGCATCACATACAAACGCTGATACAAGAAAGTAACCGACAGCCCCTACAATAACAACAATCGTATGCGAAGCAAATCCATATAACCAATCTGTCGGTGTAATAGAACTGCGGCCGATCGTCAGCGTAATACCAATATTTGCTATGGTTAAGATTACCACGCCGAAAATAGCCATAAGGCATCCTGCAGCCAGACGTTCAAAGTACAGTTTCTTTCGACCATACACTGTACTTGCAATGACCGAATATGTGTTGTTTTCATAATCTACAGAAAATCGGTGAATGAGGACAAGCAGTATCAAAAAGGCAACTGTAATCGAACCAAGTCTGCTCCAATATTCATCCGATAATGTCCAGTAGCTACTCAAACGATGTTTGAAATCCAGATATGCAAAGACTGTCCTTGCACCGATCCCGGCAATCAGTACCAACCAATACAATGGGGTACGCAATATATGTTTTATTTCGGCTCTCATTTTCGGTCCTTCTTTCGCCACAGCTGCCACAGAAGAACACCTTCTGCTAAAACAATACCGATCACCAACAGAACCGTTTTCCACGCACTACTCCATTCGCCTACCCAATTCAGAACTGGGAACCGGGAATAGGACTCCTGCAGCATAAATCCGGCGAAACTGAACCGCCATACAGTATCCGCAATATCAATGGCGATTCCTCGCAGAAAGCTTGAACCCACAAGATAATAAATCAGCAATGCGAGATATGTTCCTCCGCTGATACAGATGGTAAGTGCTGTACGTTTTGTAAGCGTTGCCACGAGCATAACAAAGCCTGCAAAATACAATACACCAAGGAACAAAAACAGATACTGAACGATACTGTATACGAGATTGGGAACTGCAGGAGCCCCATTCGTGAAGTAACGGCAATACTTGATATCAGAAAAAGCATTTTCAAAACCGAAGATCGAACCGTGAATCACAATGCTGACCGCACCGATGATGATAACAACAGCAGCACAGTACAGCACCGCAAATCCCATTTTTGATAAAAAGGAAATGTGTCTGCCGTTTGTTGCGGTATACAAAATAGCATCCGTCTTTCTTTCATGTTCATAACACATGAGCCTTGATATGCCGATTGCAACAAGAAATGCAGACAGTGTCGCGCCGTACATATAGATGTCTTGAAAAAGGATATTCCATTGTTCGGCAACGTCCGGGATGGTATATGCGGTGTTTTTAACCGAAATAATTAAAAATCCAACGGCAAGAATATACCCAACCCAGGTTTCGCGGAACGAAAGGTGTTTTTTCGCTTCATAAAAAATGGATCGCATATTTTGTCCTCCGAGATATTTGGATGATACTGATACTATATAATACAAGCCCTACGATAAGCAGGATTGTAAACGTGATCAGTGATGTGTGCAAAAGCAACTCGTTCAGCGGAAAGTACAGCATCGCAAAGCACAATGCCAGCCAAAGAGCGATCGCAACAATCGAAATGCTTTCGGGACTGCGCACCTTGGCCGCTACCCCAAGCAAGGCGGCAGATAAATAAACTGTCGGCAATGCCCCGCATAAAAGCAATCGGATGATGGAAACAGATGATGTCAAATGAACCATCACGCACAAGCATACTAACGATAATACTGCATAAGCGGATATTACCATACACCGCGCTATCAACATTTCTGCGTATGAGTAGCAGAACGTATCTTCCAGTTCCCGCATTGCTTCATTTTGACGAAGCACATAACTGTGAAACAGCAAAAGAAGCGGAAGCGGTGTTGTACAGAATACGGTAACTGTTGGCATTGACAGAATATCTGTGAATATATACCCGCAGACAAGAATGCCGCCAAGTACGCAGGTCAGCAAAACAGGATTCATTTCACTCACAGCAACCCGTAACAGAGTAAAAATTGTTGTCTGCCTTCGCAGCTTTGTCGGCATTGAAGAACGCAGATTTTCTATCGTGCGCTCTATGTTGGTTTCCATTCGATCATTCATATCGGTTCTCCTCTAACAATTCTTTTAATCGTTTTCTTGATACAGCAATTCTTGATTTTATGGTGGGTAATGGGGTTTGGGTCATACTGGAAATCTGTTTGGCAGTAAACCGATGAATGAAATGCAGGATCACCACCTCACGCTGCGGAGGTGTGAGTTTTCCCAGCACTTCATCCATTACGATAGAATCAATGATTTGTTTGTCAAACGGTGTTTCTGTATCGTGTATCTCTATCTCGGTGATATCTACAAAGCGGTCGGAATGGTTCGTTTTGAAATAGTCCATACACTTGTTGTGTGCAATGGTAAACAGCCACGACCCGAATTTTTTCAGCGGCAGATATCCCCGAATATTCTGAATCACTGACAGAAATATGTCCTGTGTCACATCGTAGGAATCCTGCTCAGATTCGATGATCTGCAAAACATATCGGAAAACCTGCGGATAATAGCGGCGCACCAATAGTTCCATTGCATCTTCGTTTCCGTTTTTTATTTCGCGCACAAGTTCCCAATCGGAATATTCCATCTAACCACCACCTGTTCTGTATATATAAACGATGCAGGAAGTTAAAAAGGATGAACAAATTTGAATTATCTTGAAAATTTATATCGCCGTAGTATATCCTCCCGACTTTCCGCAGTAAGTTTTTCGATTATATACCGGACATATTCCTCAGGCGTAGGGATATCACCTTCATGTGGGATCGCTTCCCACTGTTTTCGCTGAACAGGATCGTGACCATTCAATCCGGCAATTATACGTTGTTGTATTTGTTCTCTCATTTCTTCTTCCGTAATACCACGTTCTTCAGCTATACGTTTGAATATATTATCTTTACTATACATTAAAAACACCTCTGGCGTAGAGTATTCCCGTTATCATTATACCATATACTTCGCAAAAGGGGAATAGCATAGCAACTCATTGTGACTATTATATTTCGCTTTTGGGAATTATAATATATACAGGTGGGTGATTAAATGAATGTG
>SVTL01000029.1 GCA_015063795.1 Oscillospiraceae bacterium | reverse complement strand
TTGTAGCCTTCCTTGGCGGTCAGTTCGATCATATGGACATAGGTGTTGCCCGCGAGGAAGGTGGGGGCGTTGCTGCCATCTTCTGCGTAAACACCCCAGTTCGCATCACTGCCCCATGTACCCGCATTCCACTCCTCACAGGTAATGGTGCAGTTATTGTAAATCACATTACAGCGATCCGGCTTTTTTCCGCCGTCCTTGGGCAAGCCGTAATACATCATGGACACCTTGTTGATGTCGGCATTCTCAAATTCACCGGGAATGGTAAAGGTATAGCGCACGGTGACGGATTCATTGTTATCCCACCTGTCGATGATCTCATAGGTGAACATGGAGGGATCGGGGCCGGTAAGGGTAATGGTAGGATTTTGCGCAAACACATAGCCGTCACTTGCGGTATACTGATAGTCGGCATAGTAAGTGTGGCCTGCCTCGAACTCATATCCGAGGTCATAGTGATGGTTGACGGTCGGGGCAATTCTCACACCATTTGAGTCATACCAATCGGCACCATTCCACGGACGCGAGTAATGCTCGCCGTCAGGGACATTGGGAGTGAAATGATCTACTTCCATACCGGCTTTCGGAACATGTTCCGCCGATATAACGCTTTTGATTTCGGTAATCTCGGTTGGTGCCGCCGATGCCGTAAAAGTCATGGCTGTCATCATGCCAACGAGCATAGCCAGGGTGAACAAGGCAGAGAACAGACCTTTCATGGTTTTCTTCTTCATGGTTTTCTCCCTTTGGAAATGGTTTATGATGTCATTTTATTTTTATCTTCAGAGCCTTTAACCGACGATCTTTTTGATGATGGCGATCACGTCAAAGGTCTCCAGCGTGCCGTTGTCGTTGAAGTCATATTTCATAAACGCAGAATCCGACTCCAACGATTCGCCGCTGTTGATGGCTTTCAAGAGGGAAAGGGCATTGAGAACAGTGAGCGGACCTTCGTACATCACGCTCTTGGAGAAGGTGTAGTAAACCGTCACGCGCTTCGGGCTGTCACTGACCTCGTCCCAGTAGCCGTTCTGTTTCACAACGGAATTGCCGTTGATCGTGACGGCTGTTTTGTCGTTCACAAACCTGCACACAGGCAGACCGTCCTCCTCAACGGGGATCACGCTGAACATCAGCCGGTAGGTCACGCCCTTTTTGAAGGTGTCCTCGGGCGTCATTTCGTTCATGTCGCCGTCGTACCAGACGATGCCGTATTCGGGATCAAGGCGGTAGAAATTGGGATCGCTCACCTTGGCGGTAAAGTCGGGTTGGGTGCCGGCCACAGGGATGTCGATGCCGCTCACCTCCACCAGCGAGACGGGCTTCGGCTGGCAGGTGAAGGTCCACGAGAGCGACTGCTCAAAGCGTCCGTCGCTCTGCATGCCGAGGGTTGCATAATTGCCGTTGATGTAGCCCCATCCGGCAGGCTTGTAGCTGCTGCCGAGAGAGGTGGTGTAAAATTCGTAACCGTTTTCGGTCTTCACATCCACAAACACCTTGTATTCATGTCCGATTTGGAAGGTGTCCTTCGGACGCACCCACATATCGAAGGTCACGTCATACCAGCAGATGCCGTTGATGGCATAGGTACCGTTGTCGTAAGCTTTGTTGACGGTGTAGCCGTTGCCGGCGATCGCGCAGGTGTAAAGAGGAGATTCGCCGACCACAGGCTCGGTGATGCTGTTGATGTCGATCTGCTCGATGACCGTGTCGTTGAGAATGCCGAAGTGGTATTTGACAAACACGCACTCCTCGGCAGCCTGCTCATAGGCGGCAAAGACCTGAGCGGGAGATCCGTTGACCGTGACACTGATGGCAGGATCCCAAGCATCGTCCACCGCAAAGACATAGGGACTCTTGACGCTCAGACAGGCCTCGATCTTGTAGTGCTTGCCGACTTCAAAAGAGTCGCTTGCGTCCATCACAGACCAGCTGCCGTCCTTGCCGGTGCTTGAAACGAACCAGGTCAGATCCTCCGCGATGTACGTTGACTCGTTGCAGACGGGAGTGAAGTCGGGCTTTCCGTATTCGATGGGGGCATCCAGCGCAAAGCCGGCCTCGGTCAAAGGAAGATAATCGAAAATGCCCACCAGATACAGCGTTTGGGTGGCGGGGAAGGTCATCACAGCCTCTTGGGAATAGACCTCGCCCTTCTCGTTGCGGATCCGCCATTCCACGAAGCGGTAGCCCTCCTCGGGCAGAGCGGTGACGGTGACCGTTGCCCCTTCGGGCGCGCTGATCGAATTTCCGTAAGAAACGTTGTACTCGCCCTCGGCGGTCTCCATTTCCAGCTTGATTTTGCCGCCGTTGTAATATTCATACAGAGCGCTGTCGTAGGGAGCGACGCCGATGTAGTGATCCTTGCGGGGGCTCTCGCTCACAACGCTGTGTCGATACCCGTCAGCGTAGGCAATGACCTCAAAATACCATCCGCCCTGGGGCTCAAACTCGGTGAGGTAAACGAAGGGATCGGTCAGGCGGCTACTCAAACTGATGCCGCCGTCGGTGGTGGTGTGAGTCAAATACACGTTGTAATACTCGGCATGGGGGACCGGATCCCATTCGGCGCGGTGTCCGACCCAGCGCAGGTTGGTCGGTGCCTCCAGCCTTTCATAGGGGCTGTCGTAATACAGGATCATATTCTGACCGCCCTCCGTGCCCTTGGCTCTCATCTCGATCCGATAGTCCGTGCTGTCATATTCCTGCTCATCCATGCGGCCGAACAGATCATAGGAGTTGGAATTGACCGAAATGCTTTCGTAAACCTGCATGCCGGGGTGTCGGTAGATGTCGATGGTGTAGCCGGTGGCGCCCGCAATGCTGTCCCAGCTCAGAATGCCGTTTTTGTCCAGCGTCATATGGGGCGCTTCCGATGCGGCCTGAGGAAGGATCGAACGGGAGCCGCCGCCTCTGCGGGGACTTTCACTCGTTTCGCTTTGCCGATATCCGTCCGCAAAGGCGATGACCTCAAAATACCAACCGTCCTCGGGCGAAAGATAGGAAAAGTCAAGGGAGGTTGTCTTGATCCCGCTTCTCACGCTCAGACTGCCGGTGGTCGTTGTCGCGCAGACGTAAACATTGTAGGAGTCGGCGTTGGGAACCGGATCCCAAACGGCCGTGTTCCCGATCCAATGCAGATTGATCGGCGCCTCCAGCTTTTCATAAGGGCTGTCGTAATAGAAGAGGAAGGAGGACTTCGCGTTTTCCACACCCTTGGCGATCAGCTCAAGGCGGTAGGTTTCGCTTTCGTACATGCCTGCATCCATTTTGCCGAACAGGTCATAAACGGTGACGGCGGTGTTGATGTCGATGCTTTCATAGACATGGATGCCGGGATGCTCGCAGATGTCGATGCGGTAGCCGGTGGCGTTGGGCGATTCCTCCCAATGCAGAAGCCCGTCTTCCGTGATCCACATCGGCCAGCCGCCGATCTTTTCCTGCGGCAGGATGAACCGCGCCTGTGCGGCAATGCTCATCAGTCCGACTGCCGCGACCAGCGCAAGCAGGATGGCAAGCAGTTTTGTGTTCTTTTTGGCGTTCATATGGTTGTTCTCCTTATGATTCGGTGGGGCGCTTATCCAACGATTTTCTTAATGATGGCGATGATGTCAAACGTTTCCAGCGTGCCGTTGTCGTTGAAGTCGTATTTCAACCAGACGAGGGGACTTTCATCGACCGCGCCGTTGTTGATGGCGACGGCAAGGGACATGGCGTCCAGAACGGTGAGCGGATCTTCATACATCGCGCTCTTGGAGAAGGTGTAGTAAACGGTCACGCGCTTCGGGCTGTCGCTGACCTCGTCCCAGTAGCCGTTCTTTTTCACAACGGAATTGCCGTTGATCGTGACGGCGGTCTTGTCGTTCACAAACTTGCAGAGGCGCTGGCCGTCCTCCTCAACGGGGATCACGCTGAACATCAGTCGGTAGGTCATGCCCGCTTCAAAGGTGTCATCGGGCGTCATTTCGTTCATGTCGCCGTCGTACCAGATGATGCCGTATTCGGGATCAAGGCGGTAGAAATCAGGATCGCCCACCTTGGCGGTAAAGTCGGGATGGGAGCCGGCCACAGGGATGTCGATGCCGCTCACCTCCACCAGCGAGACGGGCTTCGGCTGACAGGTGAAGGTCCACGAGAGCGACTGCTCAAAGCGCCCGTCACTCTGTATGCCGAGGGTTGCATAATTGCCGTTGATGTAGCCCCATCCGGCAGGCTTGTAGCTGCTGCCGAGAGGGGTGGTGTAAAATTCATAACCGTTTTCGGTCTTCACGTCCACGAACACCTTGTATTCATGTCCGATTTGGAAGGTGTCCTTCGGACGCACCCACATATCGAAGGTCACGTCATACCAGCAGATGCCGTTGATGGCATAGGTGCCGTTGTCGTAAGCTTTGTTGACGGTGTAGCCGTTGCCGGCGATCGCACAGGTGTAAAGAGGAGATTCGCCGACCACAGGCTCGGTGATGCCGTCGATGTCGATCTGCTCGATGATGGAATCGTTGAGGATGCCGAAGTCATAGCAAACGCTGATCAGCTTGCCCGGATCGTCTTCGGGATAACGGGACACGGAAGCGGAATAACCGTTGAGCGTGGCGGTCACGTTCGGATCCAGCTGAGAATCGAGGGCAAATTCATAGCCGTTCAGGGGCATGACGTCGATGAACACGCGGTAAGAATAGCCAACGGTAAAGGTATCGTTGAGATTCATGACCGTCCAAGAGCTTCCGTCGTTCGATTCCTGCCACTGCAGGGGAGCGTTGAACGCATTCACGCCCGCGGGGGCCTGCTTGTAGGAGGAGTGTCCGCAGAAGGCCGACACATCGGGCTTGCCGTTCTGCTTGGGCGGATCGATGGTCAATTCGATCTCGGAGATCAAATCAGGACAGATGCCGAAGTCCGCGGTCAGGATGATGCCGTATTCAGCGCCGATGCTCTGGGCGGAAACCGAGACGGTTTTGCCGTTGACGGTGGCGGAGGAAAGGGGCTTTTGAAAGCGTACCCCCTCATCGGCGGTGAGAGCGATCTCCGCTTGGTAGTGCTTGCCTGCCGTAAAGCGGGCAGAACCGTAGAAGGTGTCGAGAGCCTCGCCGTCTTCCAGCCATGTGATGCGCACCACGCTGCAGCCGTCGGGAACAGAATAGATCTGTTCGGGATAAATGGCGGGAGAAGCATCGTCCTTGGGTGTATTGACATGGATGTCCACTTCGGAGATTTCTCGGTAAACCTCCACAATGCCGCTGGTCGTGGAGCAGCTTGCGGGGGCGGTCTTGATGCCGTCAACGGTCATCACGCTGTCGTTCGAAATGTAGTCAGCCAGCGTATCGGCGGCATAGCGGCGCAGCTCAATACCGTCCGAGGTCATACTGTGGATTTTCAGACCGCAGTCGTTTTGAACCGAGATACCGTGGTCCTCATTGCTGTCTCCTTTGTCGCGCTCAACATGGAAATTACCGTCAAAGATGCTGACGGAAAGGGAGCGGGTCACGCCTTCGCTGCCAAGTACCAGCGCACTGATGCCGCCGTCACCGCCGTAAACCTCGCCGATGACGGTTGCGCCGCTTTGGATGCTGACACTGCCGAAAATGGCATTGATGCCGTAGCAGAAGCCGGTGTGGTAACCGATGCTGCCGCGAATCGTGGTGCCGTCCACTGTAAGATGGCCGCCCTCTACCTTGATTACGCTGTTTACAAAATACAGTCCGCCGCCCTCATAGGTCAGACTTCCTTTTCCATGGATGTAGAGAGAGGAATTGGCAGCATCTGTCAAGGTGATCAACTGAATATAGTATTTTAAGTCATAGTTTCCGGTCAATGGGCAACGGAAGACCGCATTTCCCTGCAGGTTCAGATCCTTGTGTCCGCGCACCACAATGGCGGTTCTCGTGATGCCGCCGGGATCCAGCGCCTCATCGTGCGGGATCATGGGCAGCGTATCGTCCACATTACCAAGCGCCACATAGCGGAGGTCGGAATGCTCCAATGCATATTTGAGTTCGATATAGGTGTGGCACCAGACAGGAGTGTCGATGTCATATCCGTAGCCCTCGGGGAACTGCGCGGTGAAGGTGAGGGCGAGAATGATGATATCGGCGGCACCGCCACTCTCAAAGGAATAGGAGAAGCCTGCCGGAGCGTCAAAGGAAAAACGGAAGCTCATGCTTTCGGGATCTGCAAATTTATAGCCCTCCTCGGCGTAAACAAGCAGGAAGGTCTTGTATTGCTTGCCTGCGATGAATCCTTTTTCGGTCACGGCGTTTTCGACTTGTGTATGGTATTCCGCCTTGCTTTCAACCCAATTGAGCGTCTGTTTGGGCAGGGTATAGCAGACCTGCTCGGGAGGGTTGACATACAGATGGCAGTCACGCACTCTCGTGTCCAGCCCCTGCTCGGGAAGAAACATTTTTTCAAGAACGATCTGATCGATCACCGAAGCCGAGCTGAGCGAATAGGGAATTTTGATGCAGACCTTCGTCATGTCGGCGTTGAACGAATAAGGATAGTCCATCTTCACGCTGTCGTTCTTGATCGAGAGATAGTCCGCGAAATGATAACCGTCGAAGGCGGTGAATTCCAGATTCAGCGAATAGCTGTTTCCGCCCTCAAAGGTCGTGCCGTATTCCAACCGCGTTCCCTTACTGTCCGCCCAATAGCAGTCGGTCAGTTCCGAGTTGTTATAGGCAGAAAAGTCGCTGACGGGCTTCCACATCTTATCGCCGTCGACCGGCTCCTTAAGACCGTAAAAGGAAAACTCACCGATGTCGGCATAGGTGCGCTCTCCGCCGAGAGAAAAGGTGAAGGTGATCCTTGCGTTCTCGGTTTCCGGCGAGAGCGTGATGCTTCCGGTATACTGATAGGAGTAGAGGTTATACAGCTCCACGGGGATCTGGTCTGACGTGAAGGCATAGCCTTCCATCGGCTCAACGCTGAAGGAGATGCTGTATGTTCGGCCTGCCTCAAAGGTCTGGAGAGCGTACTTGATAAGCCGCCCTTCCTCGTCCACCCATGTGCTGGTCTGGTTGTCGAGCACGTTGTATCGGTTTTTGCCGGACGGGTGTTCGATCAGATCCGAACCGTCCATGGTGTGGATGCGCTGACCGACCACAGGCATCGAAATGCCCGTGACCGAAACGCCTGTGATGGGAGTCAGCTCTTCCGCCGATGCCGTGAAAGACAGCAGGGCAGCGAAGAGCAGGGCTGTGATCACGGTGAGGATGATGTTCTGCAGCTTGTGATTGTGTTTCATGATGGTCTCCTTTGTCTGATCGGACGGTAAGCGTGAGCGCTTTTCGGTGTCGCGTCTTGCTATGAACGTCCTTCTTTTCGGTTTTTCTTGGCAATGTTTCTTGACGAATGCCGTCGGTTGTGCTATACTGAATATACTTTAAGTACAATCTATATTAAAGTAATATATATAATATCACGATTATATTGTAACAATTGTTTTTCTCCGCAACAACACCCTTTTTCAGAAAAAAGGGTGGGATGGACCATTTTTTCGGATGATTTTGAAAAAAGGGTGGGAAAAAGGGTGGGAAACCCCTGCATTGGGGTGGTTTTTGAAGGAAACGAAAGGAGAGCGCATATGAAAGCAAAACGAATGAGCTTGTCGGCTCTTTTCCTTTTCTGTTTTTCGTTTCTCCTGACCGCCTGCGATAAGGTGGGCGAGAAAAGTGCCAGCCTGACGGTTATGTATGGTGTCATGGCGGTCCTTTCCTTGCTGTTGTTTGCGGGATACTGCTTTTGTATCAAAGAAAAAGAGCGCTGGTTCTTTGTCCTGTTCGCTTCAGTGGCGGTAGTCAACTCAGGCTATTTTGCGCTGGCTGTTTCCCAAACGTTGGAGGCCGCTTTGTGGGCCAACCGCGTTTCCTATCTGGGGTCGGTCTTTCTTCCGTTGTCCATGCTGATGATCCTTTTAAAAACCACGCGCCTTTCTCTTCCCAAGCCGATTCCGCCGCTTCTCGTTGCCGCCGCTCTGTTGGTCTTTTTGGTAACGGCAAGCCCGGGCATTCTCACCATCTATTATCAAGAGGTGTCTCTGATTTCGATCAACGGCGCATCGGCGCTGGAAAAGGTCTATGGCCCTTGGCATGGGCTGTATCTGGTGTATCTGTTGGTCTATTTTTCGTCCATCATCGGCGTTGTGGTCCATGCGATCGTGGGGAAAAAGCTGGATCGGGTGCATCATGTCCTGATGCTGTCGGCCGCTGTGGCGGTCAATCTGGGTGTGTGGTTCATCGAGCAGCTGATCCGCATCGATTTCGAGATCTTGTCGGTCTCCTATATCATCAGCGAGCTGTTCCTTCTGGGACTGGATCGGATGATGCGCGAAAATGAAAAGCTGAAGGCAATGGTCAGCGAGCAGATGCAGACCGAGGCTGAGCCCAAAGAGTCCGAGGCGGGACAGACGGTCTCCGAGACGCAGGCTGAGCTGTTTGAAGTCGGTCTGAAGAAGCTGACGCCAACGGAACGGATGGTGTTTGATGCGTATCTGGAGGGTAAGGGGACGAAGGAGGTCCTCAGTCTGCTGGACATTAAGGAGAACACGCTGAAGTTCCACAACAAGAATCTGTATGGCAAATTGGGCGTCAGCTCAAGAAAACAGCTGGTTGAGATCGGCCGGCAGCTGTTGCAGACATCCGTTCCTGCGGGGACGAAAAAATAAAACAAAAATGACCGCGCAGAAGCGGTCGGCAAAGAAAACAAAAAAGACCGCACAGAAAGCGGTCGGCAAAGAAAACAAAAAACAAAGGACGCCGCATACAAAACGGCGCCCTTTTTCATTGTGTCAATAACACTTCTTTTCATACCCGCAATCGCAGGAGAGCGTTTTCAGCCCGGGCGGGCAAAACTCATGCGTGGGGAAGCTCATCTTAGCGAAGAGCGCGCAGGGATCGTCACCCTCGGAGAGCACGCATTCCTTTTCGGGAACACAGTACTCGCAGGCCTGAATCAGATACTGCGTGGGACGCTCGATGCGGATCACCGAGAAGAAGCCGAGAGAGACATACAGATGCTTCTCGCCGTCGGGACAGAGCTCGCCGCCGATGTGATTGCAGATGCTGTCGGGCACCTCGCTCTCACAGCAGCAACAGCAGCAATGTCTGCCTTTGTCCTCGCTGATCTTGCAGCCCAGCACCACCGGGTCGATCACCTCAACCACTGCTGTGGGCAGGTTGCTGCTCTTGTGACCGGTGAAGCCGCACTCAGACGAATGTCCGCCGCAGAGCGGATCGATCGCATTGCTCTTGTAGATGGAAACGTTGCCTTCGCTGCCGTACAGGACCACCGTCTTTTCCACCACGCAGACAGCCTCAAAGGTCTGGGACTTGCCCATGCCCACGCAGGCCTCCACGCAGAGCTCCACAAAAAAGCGGACAACGATCTGGTAGAAGCCGCGGTTGAACTGCAGCGGCTGGACGGACATATTGGTCCAAAGGATCTTTGCGCCGTGGATGCGGACGCTGGACGCGCGGTCGATGATCTCACGGCCGAAGCGGGTGAGAAAGACCTTCACATCTTCGAAGCAGTCCTTATCGCGGCAGGAATCGAGAACGCGGTTGCAGTCGATGCAGACGGTCTCTTTGCAAAGATTGGCGTTGGAAGTGAAGTTCTGACAAGCATTTTTATTCTCTGCCAAAGTATCAATCCTCCATAATATAGTCGGAGACGCTATGTACACGTCTTCTTTACCATATTATGCAGGGCAGGGAAAAGTGCGCTTGCTCTTTAGTGCTCGATCACGAATTTTTTGATCTGCTCGGGCAGATCGGCAGAAGCGATGGAGGCAGTCATCACAATATGGATCGCGTGCTGTTCGGCAAAGGCGTTGACCTTTTCGATCAGAGAAGCGAACGCGGCCACATCGTTGTTGCAGATTTTGAGAGCGGAGTCAACGAAAATATCGGTCACGTCATGGTTGCTGGCATAGATGCCGGAAATGAAGCCGCAGAGAGATTCCGCGTTCTGTACAAAATATTCATCGGTGTCAACCAGTCTTGCCTGATACTTGATCTCATGGATCAGCTTGGTGCCCTTTTCCACGCACACCACGTTGCCGTTGGTTTTTTCAAGCGAGGTGTTCACCATATCGATCAGAGTCTTGGTCTTACCGCTGCCTTTGAGTCCAACAATTAATTTCAACATATTAAATGCCTCCTTGAATGTATTAGAGTGGATGCTATCTGTCATTTTTGCCGCATTGCATCAAAAAAGCGGCTTCTCCCCCATGAAAAAGGGGGTCATATCCATTATACCTTAAACTTTCACTTTTTTCAAGAGCTTTGGAAAATTATTTCAAGATTCTCTTTTCCAATTCGGCACGGCGGGCGGCATGCTCCTCACCGGGCTTGCCGAGCAGGGCATACATATTGTTCTTGTAATCCTCCACACCGGGCTGGTCGAAGGGATTGACGCCCAGCGTATAAGCGGACACGCCGCAGGCAAATTCGAAGAAATAGACCAATTCACCGAAGGCGGTCTCATCGCGGCGGTCGAATTCCAGCACCAGATTGGGAACGCCTCCGTCGTTGTGAGCCAGAGCGGTGGCCTTAAAGGCGGTCATGTTGATCTCGTGCAGGTTCTTGCCTTCAAGGAAGGAGAGCGAGTCGATGTCATCGGGATCGCAGGGGATCGGGATGGATGCGTTGCTCTCGCGGGGGATCAGGACGGTCTCAAACAGCGTGCGCTCGCCCTGCTGGATATACTGTCCGAGGGAGTGCAGGTCGGTGGAGAAGGTGACCGAGGCGGGGAAGATGCCCTTGATCTCCTTGCCCTCGCTTTCGCCGTAAAGCTGCTTCCACCACTCAGCCAGCATGACCATGGCCGATTCGTAGGAGACGAAGATCTCGGTCTTTTTGCCGCCGCGGTAGAGCAGATTGCGGATGGCGGCATACTGGCAGGCGGGGTTCTCGGCATAAGGGGCGGAGAGCAGCGTCTCGCGCATGGCGGCGGCACCGGCCATCATCTTGTCAATGTCCGCGCCGCTGACAGCGATGGGCAGAAGACCGACCGCGGTCAGCACCGAATAGCGGCCGCCCACGTCATCGGGAACCACAAAGGTCTCATAGCCCTCGGCGTCGGCCAGCTCCTTCAGCTTGCCCTTGCGGGCATCGGTGGTCACATAGATGCGGTTTTTCATGCCCTCCTTGCCGTACCGCTTCTCCAGATATTCGCGGAAGACGCGGAAGGCGATGGCGGGCTCGGTGGTCTTGCCCGACTTGGACACAACGTTGATGCAAACATCCTTACCCTCGCAGATCGAGAGCAGATCGGACAGTGCGGAGGAGTCGATGTTGTTGCCGGCAAAATAGACGGCAGGCGTTTTCTTGCTCAGCGCGTTGTAGGACTGGCCGTAGAGAAATTCGATGGCCGCGCGCGCGCCCAGATACGAGCCGCCGATGCCGATGACAACAAAGATGTCGCAGCTTTCCTGAATGGCCTTGGCGCAGCGCTTGATCTTGGCAAATTCATCCTTATCGTAGGCAATGGGCAGGTCCAGCCAACCCAGGAAATCGTTTCCGCGGCCGCTTTTCTGTGTCAGAGTGGCTTTGGCCGCCTCGATTTCGGGACGGATGGCCTCCAGTTGGTTTTCGCCGACGAAGGCGCGAAGATAGTTTTGATTGAGGGTAAGTGCCATGTTTTTTATCTTCCTTTCTATTGTCTGTGAAAATTGAATTCTACCTTAATAAATCTGCATAGCGTGGATCTGCGGATCGCTTTCGTGCTTTAAATCAGCAAATAGTGTTCCAGCAGCCGCAGGAGCAGACCGAAATACGTGATGTTGTCCACGCTTTCGGAAGCAAGAATGTCGCTTGAGCCGATCTCAACGCCGTTTCTCAGGTAGCGGATGCTTCCCAGCTTCTGTCCGGCTTGGATCGGAGCGGCAGCGCTTTCCTCCAGCGTGACGATCTGTTCGATGTCACCCTTGCCGCTTTTGTCGATGATGGCGTCAAAGCTCTCGCTGCGGACGGCGATGTTATCCTGAACACCGCCCTTGACGCGAACCGTACCGCAATCGGCGGCATCAAAGTGGACGCGGGTGTAATTGGCGAAGCCGTAATCCAGCAGCTTTTTCGCGCATTCGTTACGGATGTCGCGGCTGGGGGCGGCCATGATGACCGCGATCAGCTGCATGCCGTTCCGCTCGGCGGTGGCGCTGATGCAGAACTTGGCTTTGGCGGTCGAGCCGGTCTTGAGCCCGTTGGCGCCGTTGTAAAAGCGGATCAGACGGTTGGTGTTGGTCAGCCCGAACTGACCGTTTCGGACGGTGTCCATCCAAAGCGTGGTATAGTTGAAGATGCGCTCATGCGTCAGCAGCTCGCGGGACATCAGCGCAATGTCGCGCGCGGAGGTGAGATGGTTGTCGATGCCGTCGTCCAGCCCGGTCACATTGACAAAGTGGGTGTTGGCCATGCCCAGCTCGGCGGCGCGGGTGTTCATTTTTTCAACAAAGGCCTCCACGCTTCCGCAGATGAATTCAGCCATCGCCACCGCCGCATCGTTGGCCGAGGCAACGACGATGCTTTTGAGCATATCGTCCGCGCTCATCGTCTCTCCCGGTTCGAGGAAGATCTGCGAGCCGCCCATCGAAGCGGCGTTTTCGCTGGTCTGAACGGTGTCGGTCAGTGCGAACTGACCGTTGTCCAGCGCTTCCATGATCAGCAGAAGCGTCATGATTTTGGTCACCGAGGCAGGGGGAAGCGGAATGTCGGCATCCTTTTCAAACAGCACCTTTCCCGTGGATTGCTCGATGAGAATGGCCGAAACGCAATCGATGTCAAGCGAAGCGGAGGCCGTCTGATCGGCCGCCATGACGGGAAATGACGTCAAAAGAAGCAGGAATGCGAGCAGAAACGGGGCAAGAGAGGCGCGAATGCGTTTTGTTTTCATAAAGATTGTCCTTTCGCTTTTTTAGTATACCCTATGCGGCGAAGGAAACGGTTATGAAAGCAAAATGGAAAAAGAAAAAAGGCGAGAGGAAGCATCCGGATAAGGATACGCTTTCTCTCACCTCTCAACTCAATAAAATGTGGCTTATTTCACGATGAAGCGCTCGAGATCGGCAAAGAGCTGATCGCAGTCATCGGAATGCGCGCTGAGGGTGATGGGATTGAGGAGGTCGAGACTGAAGATGCCCATGATCGACTTGGCATCGACTATGTAGCGTCCGCTGATGAGATCCACATCCGTGTTGTATTTGGTGACAATGTTGACAAAGTCGCGGACATCCTGAATGGAGGCAATGCGAACCTGAACTGTTTTCATGATAAGATCGTTCCTTTCTGTTTTGCGGAAGAGACAGTCAAAAAGACCATTCCGCTGTTTGTATTATACCCGATGGCGGGTGTTTTGTCAAGTGGTTTTCTTTGCCGAAATGTGCTGCAATCTTGCAAGATCTGCTTTTATGTTGTATAATAAAACGAACGCATGAACGAGGATAGGGAAGGAGAAGAACAATGGAATTTTCCGAGAAACTGCAGCAGCTGCGAAAACAAAAGGGATTCACGCAGGAGGAGTTGGCAGAGATCTTGTATGTATCCCGTGCGGCGGTCTCCAAGTGGGAGTCGGGGGATTCCCAAACTTAAAGATACCACACTAAAACCCACGCTTACATTACTTCCAAACAATACAATTTTGGAGGTAAACCCTATGAAAAAGCTGATTTCCTGCGAATATAATTTCGATAACTGCTGTGTAGAGCTGAAATTCAATGATGGTAGCATGATTGCGATTGATACTATCGCCGTTGAGAACGAGGTTGCCCGTAATATGTACGAACGTTCGGAGCTTGACTATCTGATCTACAACGCTCCTTTAGAGTATGCAGACCTTATTTTGAACGGTGATCCAGAAGCATATTTGAAAGCAGTTACCGAGTACAAGTCATTAGACTAAAACATTCCCAACATTATACCGCAAGTCAGAAGAAATAGCAAAACAGACAGCATTTGTCAACGGTCAAGATGAACGGGCTACACCCGCCGTTGATAAATGCTGTCTTTTTCGCTTGGTGGCAAACAAGGCGGTTAAGCCCCAAAGTGCCTAACCGCCTATTTTATAATTATTGTTGTGCAAGCTGTCCCAATTCGGAGATGTTGACTTGACCAAGCAAAACCTCTGTGTATTGAACAGTATGAGATCGAGGGTGTCCGCTGACATTTTCCTCTATACGAAAAATGTTCGGATACACACCTTTTATGAGAGAAGGGGTAGTGTTCACTGTCAACTTAGGATGCGTTAGCTTAACATTGATATAGACATTAGGATTTGTCTCATATAGCTTCTTGATTTTTCGGTTAATATATTCTATGTTAGCCATATATTACCCTGCATACGAAAGATCAGTCCAAATAATCTCCAACAGGACTTGTATTATATTGCTTAATGACCTTGACGATGATGGAGCCGTCAGTTTGCTCGCTATACAGTAATCATTCGACTTCTGCACCTTCTTCCTCTTCGTCACTGATATCTTCTTCTGCTGTGTCTTCAGTGTTTTCATCATCTATAGTGATGTCAGTTTCTTCTGCACCGGTAGTTTCATCCGAATTAGCATTAACCGTGTCATCGGCTTCCGTTTCGGTATTCTGTTCTCCCTCAGTGCGAATTATTACAGATGTAATGACAGGCTGCTCATCTGCCGGAATCG
>SVTL01000010.1 GCA_015063795.1 Oscillospiraceae bacterium | reverse complement strand
GTGATCTCCGCGAAAGACGGAACGGACATCTGACGGCGGCCCGGAGTGGTGGGCTTATAAACTTTAACTGCCATTGTTCTTCACTCCTCTCAGTTCATGCCATCGAAGAACTCGATGGTCTTGGAGTCAGCCTTCAGCGTTACGATGGCCTTCTTCCATTCCGAGGTGTATCCGGCGTGGACACCGAGTCTCTTGGGCTTCTTCTTCATGTTGATCGTGTTGACACACTTTACGCTGACCTTGAAGATCTCTTCGACAGCGGCCTTGATCTCAGGCTTGGTGGCGGACTTGGCGACCTCAAAGGTGTAGGTCTTATCAGCAAGTCTGTCCATGCTGGCTTCGGTGATTACAGGTCTGATGATGACGTCATGTGCAATTTTCATTACGCATATACCTCCCCAATCTTTTCGGCTGCCGCCTTGGTGACCACGAAGGTATCGGCGTTGAGAATGTCGTACACATTGATGGCGGTGGCCTGAGCGGACTTCACGCCGGGAATGTTGGACAGACTCTTGATAACCTTGGCATCCACTTCGGGAAGAACGACGAGAGACTTCTTCTCGGCACCGATGCTGTTGAGCATGGAAACCATGGTCTTCGTCTTGTACTCATTGGCCGTGATGGCATCCACCACGATGAGCTTGCCGTTGGCAACCTTGTCCGACAGAGCGCTGCAAAGTGCGGCTCTCTTGATTTTCTTATTGAGCGTTACGCGGTAGCATCTGGGCTTCGGACCAAGCGCGATACCGCCGTGCGTCCACTGAGGAGAACGGGTGGAACCCTGTCTTGCGCGACCGGTACCCTTCTGTCTCCAGGGCTTCTTACCGCCGCCGGAAACCTCGGAGCGGGTCAGAGTGGACTGTGTTCCCTGTCTCTGATTTGCCAGATACGCTCTGACTACGGTGTGAAGGAGAACGCCATTTACCTCTGCGCCGAATACGGCGTCATTGAGGTTGATTTCACCGACTTCCTTGCCGGTCATGTCAACTACTTTTACGTTAGGCATGTTTCTTTTCCTCCTTCTTCAATCAATGCTTGACCGTGTCACGGATGAACACGATGCCGCCGCGCGCACCGGGAACTGCACCCTTGAGCGCGATGATGTTTTTATCGTTGTCGATCTTGGCGACCGTCAGGTTCAGAACAGTGACCTGCTCGCAACCGTACTGGCCGGCCATCTTCTTGTTTTTGAAAACGCGGGAAGGGCTGGAGTTTGCACCCATGGAGCCGACCTCGCGGTGTACCGGACCGGTACCGTGCGTTGCGCGGAGCATGTGGTGATTCCATCTCTTGATAACACCCGTGTAACCGTGACCCTTGGTGATGCCGGTAACGTCGACCTTTTCACCAGCGGCAAAAATGTCCGAGGTGACGGTATCGCCTATGTTATAACCGGAAACATCGCTGAGTCTGAATTCCTTCAGGTGTTTCTTCATGCCGAGGCCGTTCTTCTTCAGATGGCCTGCCTCAGCCTTGGAGAGCTTTCTCTCCGCAATTTCTTCGAATCCGAGCTGTACTGCCTCGTATCCGTCCTTCTCGGCGGTCTTGATCTGCGTAACGGTGCAGGGACCTGCCTCGATGATGGTGACCGGGATGACATTGCCTTTTTCATCAAAGATCTGCGTCATTCCGATCTTCTTTCCGATGATACCCTTGTTCATCTTGAAAATTCCTCCTGTTTGGTTATTGGTTGGCTTTCTTTACGGTAGCCAACATGACCCGTCGGTTGCAATCTCCTTATATTTAAGGAAGATTACATTTTTATCTCGATCTCAACGCCCGCGGGGAGCTCGAGAGTCGTGATCGCCTTGATGGTTTCCTGCGAGGGTTTGATCACGTCGATCAGTCTCTTGTGCGTTTTCGACTCAAACTGCTCGCGGCTGTCCTTATACTTGTGAACAGCGCGGAGAATGGTGATGATCTCTTTCTCGGTCGGGAGCGGGATGGGGCCGGAAACCTTGGTGCCGTGTCTCTTTGCGGTTTCAACAACCTTCTCAGCTGCCTGATCGATCAGCGTGTGATCATAGCTCTTAAGTCTGATCCTGAGTTTTTCGTTTGCTGCCATTGCATTAGCCTCCTTTAAAAAATTCTTTAAAAATGGGGCGATTTCCCCGAACACTGTGCCGTGCGTTTCTTTTCGCCGTCTTAAAAAAAGACTTTGTCCGCCGAGGCGGCAAAAATCAGCTTAAGAAGCGCAGGCAGGTCTCCGGTTTCTGCTGTTCGCCCGAGTTCTCTCGGACATACTCCACGAAAATTACCCGCGAAAACGCAGCATTCACGCGGCAACCTTTCGCTTCTTCGCACACCATGCCTTACAATTGTATCACAAATATCCTTATATGACAAGAGTTTTCACAAAATAACAAAAACTTTTCACGTAGAAATTTTACGATATTTTCAGCCGATTTTTATGCAATATGCACAAAAACAGCTTTTTACACCTGCAAAATCGCAAATCCGGCCGCCTTGGTCATGCGGTTGTACAGCGCAAGTCCGAGACCGCTTTTTTCGGGCAGACGGGCATAGACGGTATCCACATCCATCGTGTCGAAATCCCGCAGGGCGGTGAACAGACGTCTGGCATGGGCATCGCGGTCATCGCATCTTCCCAGCGTCAGGACCTTGGCGCCCTCCAGCGGCAGATCCTCGTCAAAGCAGAGAATGCCAACTCTCGCATCCCCTGCATGGGCGGCAAAAAAGGCAGCGATCGCCTCCTCGCTCCCCTCCAGCAGGATCACCTGCGCCTTCGGTGCATAATGCTTGTACTTCATACCGGGAGCCAGCGGCTTTTCACCGTCGGACAACAGACGGTAGACCGCCTTGTCCACCTCCACGCGATCGGCAAAGGCAGACAGCTCCTCCACTGTGATCTTGCCCGGGCGGAGAAGCGTGATGGTGCCGCCGTCCACGCGGATGACGGTAGATTCCAGACCGATGGCGCAATCGCCGCCGTCGATGATGGCGTCCACTCTTCCCTGCATATCCTCCTTCACATAGCGAAAAGAGGTGGTGCTGGGACGTCCGGAGATGTTGGCCGAGGGCGCGGCAATGCCCACACCCGCCGTAGCGATCAGACGGCGCGCCGTTTCGTTGGACGGCATACGCAGAGCCACCGTGTCAAGTCCGCCGGTGACGTTGTCGGGTAAAATATCCTTTTTCGGCAGGATCACCGTCAGCGGACCGGGCATAAAACGCTCGGCCAGCGTATAAAACAGCGGCGAGGGATAGGCGTAACGCTCCGCGTCACCGATGTCGGCAATGTGCACGATCAGCGGATTGTCCGACGGGCGTCCCTTGGCGCGGAAGATGCCGTCCACCGCCTCGCGGTTTTCAGCCGATCCGCCCAGGCCGTAGACCGTCTCGGTGGGAAAGACCACAAGACCGCCCTTCTTCAGGATCGCGGCCGCCTTTTGTATATCCTCTTCCCTCTCGGTGAGAAGGAGCGTTTGCTTCTGTTCGGTTATTTCCATGGCTTCTTTTGTTTTTCTTCCTGTAATTTATATATGTATTTTCTAGATTGGCTACTTTATCTAAGCATTTAAAATTTTATTTTTTGTCTGAACTTTGGGTTCACTTTCGAAACGCTATGCAATTTCTATATTAATTCCAAATAAAAAGGCGAAAAAATATACCGTAATCATCGTTATTATCGGTAAGATTACAACAAGTAAAAGCGTCAAGAATATATTCAAATGTTTTTTCTTGATTTTTTTGAGCAATATTAAACCTATTATTAAGTAAACAGCATAAAATATCGGCGTTAAAAACAAGTTGAAAACGTCGGCTCCGCCCCAAAACCAAACAAAACAAAAATATTCTAATAATATTATTGGGACTACAGCAATACATATTATAATACTAATTATCGTGTTAGATATATGGTGTCGCATCCTTTTCCTCCTATTATAATATAACAATTCTGAAACGCCTTTGTACACCGTTTCATGTCCTCGCGGTCAAAGGTGATCCTTTTATCCCACTTCCCCACTTTTCAGCTTTTCGGCGGTGTCAAAGGCGATCAGCGAATCGATCATCTCCTGCATATCACCGTCGAGGAAGTTTTCTAAGCTGTACAGCGTCATGCCGATGCGGTGATCGGTCACGCGCCCCTGTGGAAAATTATAGGTACGGATGCGCTCGCTGCGGTCACCGGTTCCCACCTGCGTTTTCCGCTCCTTGGCGATCCGCTCGTTCTGCTCGGTCTGCTTGATCTCAAACAGCTTGGCCTTCAGCATCTTCATGGCCTTATCGCGGTTTTTGAACTGGCTCCGCTCCTCCTGGCACTCGATGACGATGCCGCTGGGCTTGTGCGTCATCCGCACGGCCGACTCGGTCTTGTTGACGTGCTGGCCGCCCGCGCCCGAGCTCTTGATGGACTCCACCTTGATGTCGGCGGGATTGATCTCGATCTCCACGTCCTCCACCTCGGGAAGCACCGCCACGGTGACTGTGGAGGTATGGATCCGCCCCGATGCCTCGGTTTCGGGAACGCGCTGAACGCGATGGACACCGCTCTCAAACTTGAGCTTGGAATACGCGGCATCGCCGATCAGCATAAAGGAAACCTCCTTCATACCGCCCAGCCCCGTCTCGTTGACGTTCATCAGCTCGGTTTTCCACTTCATTTTTTCGGCGTACATGGTGTACATACGGTAAAGTCTGGCCGCAAACAGCGCCGCCTCATCGCCGCCCGCACCGCCGCGGATCTCCACGATGACGTTCTTGTCGTCGTTCTCATCCCGCGGAAGAAGCAGGATCTTCAGCTCCTCCTCCAGCGAGGCCAGCTTGTCCTTGCCCGCAACGTACTCCTCCTCCAGCATCGCCTTGAAGTCGGGATCTTGTTTTTCGCCCAGCATCTCCTTTGTTTCCTCCAAAAGAGAGGCGCACGCGCGGTATTCACGGTATTTTTCGATGATGGGAGTCAGCTTTTTCTGCTCCTTCATCTGCTTTTTATAGTTCTCCTGGTCCTGCACCGAGGCAGGGTCGGCAAGAAGAGCATTGATCTCCTCAAACCGCTTTTCGGCTTCCTCCAGCTTTTCAATCATGCCGCGTTTTCCTCATCATACAGTTTTGTATACAGCTCGGCGGTTTTGACCACCTTTTTGACATAGTTTCTTGTTTCCTTGTAGGGGATGTTGTACAAAATGCCGCCGTGACCGATCGTCTCATTCTTCAGCCACTCCCGCACACGGTTGGGACCGGCGTTGTAGGCGGCGTACACCGTCTCCCACACCGGAAATTCCTCCTTCAGCAGGGACAGGTAGAGCGTGCCGTACTTGATGCTGATCTCCGCATCGTACAGCGCCTCCACCGCATATTCCTCGCCCGTCCTGGTCTGCAGCCATTCAAAGGTATCGGGCGTCATCTGCATCAGACCGCGGGCGTTTTTGTGAGACTGCGCCTCGGTGACAAAGTCGCTCTCACACTTGATGACCGCATACACGATGTTCTGCGGCACGCCGTACAAAAGCGAATACCTTTCCACGGTGTCGGCGATGGTGACCGGCTTGGGGTGCAGATAGAGCTCCACATGCCGATAGATCGATTCATAAGCCAGGCCGAAGCCGAGCGAAAGCGCCAGGATCAATATCAGCGCCAGACTGCGCTTGAGTCCTATTTTCACGCGTTTCTTCCTTTCTTTCGCCACTCTTCGGCGATCTGTGCGATCTGACGGCGGAGCGCTTGATCATCGCCGTCGTTGACGAGGGTATGGTCGGCATAGGAGAGATAAAACGCATCCTCCTTCTGCCGCGACAGGCGCAGAGCGATGGCCTGCTCGTCAAGACCGTCCCGTTTCTTCAGCCGCTCAATCCGCACAGACAGAGGAGCGGTCACCGCCACGATCTCATCCATCTCGGCGTGAAGCCCGCTTTCCACCAGCAGAGGAGCATCGATGATGGCCGCCATACAGCCCTCCTGCTCCTTCTGAGCAAGCCAGCGGCGGCATTCGGCCAGAATATACCGATGGGTGATGCGGTTCAGCGCCTTGTATTTTTCGCTGTCGGCAAAGGTGATAGCGGCCGTTTTGCGGCGATCCAGCGATCCGTCCTCACAGAGGATCTCGCTACCCAGCGCCTCGGTCAGCTCCTGTAAGCAGCCGCTTCCGGGAGCAACAACATCCCGTGCCAGACGGTCGGTATCCAGCGAAGGAATCCCCTCCTCCGCAAAGAGCGAAGAAACGTATCCCTTTCCGCTTCCGCTTCCGCCGGTCAAACCCACGCGAAGCATACGCTCTGCCCCCTTTCACCTTCGTTCAGCTGTTTTTTCTCTGAATGTAATATTATACCACATTCCCCCTCCGATTTCAAGACCTTTTCCCCTCCTTTTCGACACAAGCGCCGCCCTTTTCGCCCCGATTGCCATGATATATTCCCATCGATTCTTCATTCATTTTGTCGAATCCTCCCGAAAGTAAACTTTTTGTGTCATTTTCAAGGCAATGATTGACTTTTTTGACCAAAAATGGTATAATTAGGTAACGATTGGGAGACTGGGGGGGAAAACGATGAAATCCACGGGAATGGTACGGGAAATCGATGGACTCGGCCGCTTTGTCCTGCCAAAGGAGATCCGCAACACGCTGGGGATCCAGAACGGGGATGCCGTTGAGATCTACACCGACGGGAATCGGGTGATCTTGAAAAAGTATGAGCCGGGCTGTCTGTTCTGCGGCAACATCGACGATCTTGTCCTGTTCGAGGGCAAGCTGATCTGCCGCGGCTGTCTGGACAAAATGAAGGCGCTTTGAATCAAGCACCGAGAAAGAGTTTGCAAAAAAAGCAGACTCTTTCTTTTTTTTGTTTCGGGCGCTTTGCCCGCTCATTCCCGACCGGGTGCTTCACGTCCGCTTATGCCTCGGGCGCAGACTGCTCCAGACTCTCCACATAAAAAACGATCTCGCGCCCACCGCGGCGGCTTTCAAAGGCGAGCGGGAGTCCGTTTTCGCTGTCCAAGGTGACGCGCACCCCGTCAAAACGCATCTCGATCTCCCCGTTTTGCGCCGTCAGCGAGCCAAGATGCTCCTCCGACAGCGAAAAGAGCGACAGCAGGATCGCCGCATCGTGCTCGATGGCCCCCAGTGGCAGAGACAAGCCGCAAAACAGCATCGTTACACCGCTTTCAGAGCAGGCAAACCGCATCCCGCTCAGCGTTTCGGGCGAGTGATAGAGCACCTCTCCGCTTCCGTTTGCCGCCTTTTCAACGGTAACGCTGTATTCGGTGCCGTTCTTCACATACCGCCCGCTGACGGTCAGCTCCCCCTCCTGGTAAAACAAGCTGTTCCTTTTTTCAAGCGAGCAGGAGGCGGTCAAGGGCAGAAGCAGCAGACAGAAAAGCAGCAGCGGCAGAAGCGCTTTTTTCCTTTGTTTCAAGCGTTTTTTCCCTCGTTTCTGTTGAAAATTTCCTCTGCATACAGTATATGGCAGACGTTCAAAAAATATGCTGTTCTTTCCTTCCTTGACAAAGTTGCTCTTTTGTTGTAGAATAAAGGATGTAATTTGTGAAGCGAGGACAACAACATGGCCAAAAAAACGCCGCGCAAGGAAAACATCTTTGCCGATCTGCCCGAAGCGGAGATCATCAACCAGCCCATAACCGAAACGATCGAAAAAAACTATATGCCGTATGTGATGAGCGTCATCATCTCACGCGCCATTCCCGACATCGACGGCTTCAAGCCCTCTCACCGCAAGCTGCTGTATACCATGTACAAAATGGGGCTTTTGACCGGTGCGCGGGTCAAGAGCACCAACGTGGTCGGTCAGACCATGAAGCTCAATCCCCACGGCGACGCCACCATCTACGATACCCTCGTCCGTCTCACCAGAGGCAACGAGGCGCTTCTGCATCCCTTCATTGACTCGAAGGGAAGCTTCGGTAAGCAATACAGCCGCGACATGGCCTATGCCGCCGCCCGTTACACCGAGGTCAAGCTGGATCCCTTCTGCGCCGAGCTCTTCCGCGGCATCGACAAAAACGCCGTGGATATGGTGGACAACTACGACAACCAGATGAAGGAGCCTGCCCTGCTCCCCACCTCCTTCCCCAACATCCTCGTTTCCCCCAATCTGGGCATTGCCGTCGGCATGGCCAGCAACATCTGCTCGTTCAATCTGGCCGAGATCTGCGACGGTACCGTCCAGCTGCTGAAAAACCCCAAGACCGACATCGAAAAGATGCTGGACATCATCAAGGCCCCCGACTTTTCCACCGGCGCTTCGCTGATCTACAACCGCGAGCAGCTGAAGAAGATCTATGAAACCGGCACCGGCTCCTTCTCGCTCCGCTCCCGCTATGAATACGACAAGGACGAAAACTGCATCGAGATCAAGGAGATCCCCTACTCCACCTCCATCGAGCTGATCATGAAGCGCATCACCGATCTGGTCAAGGAGGGACGCTTGAAGGAGATCACCGACTTCCGCGACGAGATCGATCTGAGCGGCTTCAAGCTGACGCTGGACCTGCGCAGAGGCGTGGATCCCGACAAGCTGATGAGCAAGCTGTTCAAGCTCACGCCGCTGGAGGATTCGTTCAGCTGCAACTTCAACATCCTCATCAACAACACCCCCCGTCAGATGGGCATCGTCGAGATCCTCTCCGAATGGATCAAATTCCGTCTGTCCTGCATCACGCGCGAGCTTTCCTTCGATCTGGAAAAGAAGAAGGACCGTCTCCACCTGCTGCTGGGATTAGGCAAGATCCTGCTCGACATCGACAAGGCCATCAAGATCGTCCGCGACACCAAGGCCGACAAGGACGTTATCCCCAACCTGATGGCCGGCTTTGACATCGACGAGATCCAGGCCAACTTTGTTGCCGACATCAAGCTCCGCAACCTGAACGCCGAATACATCATGGACCGCATTCAGGACATCGAAACGCTGCAGAAGGAGATCGCCGAGATCGAGGACATCCTCTCCGACGAGAAGAAGCAGAAGGCTCTGATCGCCTCCCAGCTGATCGAGATCAAGAAAAAGTATGCAAAGCCCCGCCGTACCCTCCTCATCTACGACGAGGATCTGGAGGAATACGAGGAAGAGGACGAGGTGGAAAATTACAAGGTCCGCCTGGTGCTGTCCAAGGAGGGCTATTTCAAGAAGATCACCTTCTCCTCCCTGCGCGGCAACGACGAGCAGAAGTTCAAGGAGGGCGATGCCTGCCGCGTGGAATACGATGCGGACAACACCGATGAGCTGCTGGTCTTCACCGACAAGGCTCAGCTGTACAAGACCCGCGTGAGCGAATTTGAGTGCGTGAAAGCCTCTTCTCTCGGTGACTTTTTGCCTGCCAAGCTGGGCATGGACGAGGGCGAAAACGTCGTCTTCATGAAGAATCTGGCCAAATACAACGAAAACGAGAGCTTCATCTTCCTCTTCGCCAACGGCAAGGGCGTCCGCGTCCCGGTCACAGCCTACGAGACCAAAACCAACCGCAAGAAGCTGACGGGTGCCTACTCCTCCGCCTCCCCCATCGCCGCCGTCCTGTTTGAGGAAGCGGCCAAAGATATTCTGATCCTCTCCTCCGCCGACCGCGCCATCCTGCTCTCCTCCGAGCTGATCCCGCTGAAGACCACACGCTCCTCCCAGGGATCGATCCTCTTCAAGCTGAAGGGCAAGCAGGTCATCGACCGCGCCTACGACTCCTTTGAAGGGCGCGTGGCCAACCCCGGCAAGTACCGCAAGACCAAGATCCCTGCCTCCGGCTCGCTTCTCGATGAGAAAAATCCCGATGTGCTGCAGATCACGCTGGATTGAGCCGGCACATCTTGCCGAACCGGAAATGCCGAAAAAAGACGAATATAAGCCCGAATGTAAAAAAATATAAAAAATTTGCGGTTTTCTGTTGTTTATTTGAAGAAACTGTGATATCATAGTCAAAAGTGTGTTTACGGAGGTATCCCATGAACCGATTCAAAAAATGTCTCCCCGCTCTGATCGGCATCGCCGTCGTTTGCATGATCGCCGTGTTTGCCGAAGGGGATTCCTATACATCCGCTGACGACCCGCTGGTGACTTACAGCTATGTCACTCAGGTGCTCCGTCCGCAGCTGAAGCAGGAAATCTTGGCCGAGCTGCAGAACGGAAACCTTTCGATCGGCGGAAATGACAGCAAGGACGAAGATGAGCCCGCACCCGTATCCGCGTCCTATGAAGTTGTTCATGCCACGCTCGGTCAGCAGATCTTGGCCGACGATGCCTGCGAGATCATCCTGCGCTCCGGAAGCGCCAAGGCCATCTCCCCCTTTGCCGACCAAGGCCTCAGCGATGTTTCCTCCGGAAGCGAGATCCTGAACGGGAAGGAGCTCTCGCGCAACCATTATGTCATCATTCCCCGCGGCGACGGCCGAGGCGTTTCGGTGACCACAAACGATGCATATTTTATGATTCGAGGTGAATACAGAATTGTCGGATAAGAAGAAAACTCCCAAAGCCGAGAAAAAGACGAGAGCCGAAAAAGACAAGCTTTTGACGCGCATCCTCTGTCTGGTGCTGATGGTGCTGATGGTAGGCGGTATGTTGACCTCCGCGATCTACTATCTCATCACCGGCGCAATGGTCAGAACCGCTGCTGTCGAGGCTGCTGACACGGAAACGATCCGCGTCGGTCTGATGTACGGCTCCGGCGTCACCGTTGGCTTTGAGACGACCGCACCCAATGGCTTCGTGCCGGGTGCGGTTGCTTCGGACAATTCGTTTACTCCTCTTTGGCAGATCGGTGAAAGCAAGGTGTCGGTGACTGTCGACGCCAACCTTTCCAAATCCGGCATGACCTATTCGAAAACCACCTCCCTCTCGCCGGTCGTCGGCGGCTATCACATACAGACCGAAGCCTCCTTTGCCACCCGTGAGGAGGCGCAGACCGCGCTCAATGCCGTTTCGGCGGACGGTGCCCGTCTGGGGCTGCAGGCCTTTGCCTGCTACATCAACGGCGCTTACCGCATCCGCGTCGGCCAGTTTGCCAACACCGCCTCGGCAACCTCCACGCTCTCGGCCTACGGAAGCGTGCTGGCCGGCTATGCCTGCTCGGTGGTCTCTCCCACAAACACCGCCGTTTCGGTGGTCAATCCCAACACCGATCAGATTCTGTTTGAATACGACTGCGGCAAGACCTCTCATCTGGGGCTTTCTCCCGTCCAGAGCGGCGGCGAGACCGCTTACCTCAAAACCCCCGCCACCAACACCTATTGCGGTGTGTTCGAATATTCCCGCTACATAAACGGCAACACCGACGGCGTGGCACTGACCAACATCGTCACACTCGATGAATACGTGATGGGCGTTCTGCCCTATGAGATCGGCAACACCTGGCCGCTGGAGGCACAGAAGACCTTTGCCATCGCCGCCCGCAGCTATGCGCTTGCCAATCTGAACAAGCATTCCGCCTACTCCTTCGATATGTGCAACGGCACCGAATGCCAGATGTATCTGGGCATGAAGAGCGTCAACGATACCGTCCGTGAGGCGGTCAGCTCCACCAGCGGACTTGTGGTCGCCTACGGCGGCAAGATCGTCAGCACCTACTTCTCCGCGGTCACCGGCGGCTCCACCGTCAGCGCCAAGGAGGCATGGGGCGGCTCCACCACGCCTTACATCGTGTCGGTAGCAACCCCGTGGGAGAACTATTCCTCCCACAAATACGGCGAATGGACCGACGAATATTCCCCCACCGAGCTGTATCAGCGCATCGTCTCCAAGCTCTCCGCCAACTACCCGTCTCTGTATAAAAATTTCAGGCTCCGTGACCGCATCGAATCGATCACGGTCAATTCCTATGCGGAAAACTCCCAGTATGTCTATTCGCTGACGCTGCACGATCCCTACGGCAACAGCTTCACGCTGGAAAAGACCGACACCATCCGCCGCGCCATCGGCCTTCTCTCGGCCAACTTTGTGGTCGGAAGAGGCGGAGAAAGCGTGCAGACCTTCACCTTTGAGCCGTCCGAGGGCTCGTCCGCTTCGCAGGCTTCGGCCTCTGCGGCATCCTCAGCCCCCGTTTACAACGTTCATTCCTCACAGCAGAACAACTCGCTCTATGCCCCCCTTCCCGGCTCGGGCATGAGCTCTGCCCCTTCTTCCTCCTCGTCTGCTCTGATCGCTCCCAGCGCCGAAGGCGTTTGCATCATCACCGCCGACGGTCGGCTGGACTTCCAGCTGGGCGAATCGATCAACGTTGTCAAGAGCATCGGCAGCACCGTGGAGCTGAATCTCTCCAATCTGTCGGTTCTGGATGCGGGCGGTCTGAAACAATATGACATGATCGGCGAATACTATGACGCCATCGGCTCGATGATCATCGCCCCCGACGCGCCCCCCATCACGGGAAGCGGCACCGATTACAGCAAGGTCACGTACAAGAAGGTGTATTCGACCGTCGTTCTGCCGGGCAGTCCCTCCAACTTTGTCTTCCACGGCAAGGGCTACGGACACGGCGTGGGCATGAGTCAGATCGGCGCGCGGGATCTGGCCTACAACGGCTATACCTATGACCGCATCATCGCCGCCTACTTCCCCTCCACCACCGTCGTCGATTACCGCACCCTGCGCTGAGAGCGCAAGGGCAACAACAAGAAAGGCGGCTCTCTCTCCCATGTATCTCTGCGACTCCCATCTTCACACCAAATACTCCTTCGATGCCGATCAGGGCAAGGGCGGCGAGGTTTTGGCCTGCTGCGAAGCGGCTCTTGCCAAGGGGCTGAACGAGATCTCCTTCACCGACCACTATGAGGTGGACTTCACCAACACGGGGATCTTTGATGCTTACGATGCCGATGCCGCGCAACGGGATATTTTCGAAGCCAAGGAGCGCTACCGCGGACGGCTGAAGATCCATTACGGCATTGAGATCGGCCAGCCGCTCAACGATCCCGAGCACGCCAAGGCCTTTGTAGAAAGCCGTCCGTTCGATTACATCATCTGCTCGCACCACAGCACCACCCGCGGGCTCGACTTCTGCTTCTTCAAGTTTGACGAAATGTCTCCCGCGCTTTTTGATTACTACTTCGCCGATTATCTGGACACCTACCGTCAGATGATCGAGCTTCCCTACATCATGACCGCCTCGCACCTGACCTACCCCGTCCGATACGCGAAAAAAGGCGGACTTGACGTGGATCTGAAGAAGTTTTATCCCACCTTTGAAGCCATCTTCCGCCGTATGATCGAGCGGAATGTGCCTTTAGAGGTCAACACCTCCGGGCTCCGCCAGGGACTGGGCTTCACCCTGCCCGATTATGACATCCTTTCTCTCTACCGCGCCTGCGGCGGTAAGCTTCTCACCGTCGGCTCCGATGCCCACACCGCCGAGCACATCGGCTTCGGCTTTGAAGAGGTGTACGGAAAGCTGAAGGCCATCGGCTTTGATGCGGTCACCGCCTTTGACAACAAGCAGATCAAACAAATTTTGATCTAACGGTCAAAATTAAAAAATAAATTTTTATAAAACATTTATGGAGGCCATTCTCATGGACTACAGCAAGGTACTTTCCCAGAAGATCGTCACGATGAAACCCTCCGGCATCCGCAAGTTCTTTGATATTCTCAATGAAATGAAGGACGCCATCTCCCTCACCGTCGGCGAACCCGATTTTGTCACCCCCCAGCACATCCGCGACGTGGGCATCAAGAGCCTGCAGGCAGGTGAAACGCACTACACCTCCAACAGCGGTATGATGGAGCTTCGTCAGGAGATCAGCAACTACCTGAACAGACGCTTCAACCTGACCTATGAGCCCAAGAACGAGATCGTTGTCACCGTCGGCGGCAGCGAAGCCATCGATCTGGCGGTCCGCGCCTGCGTGGCGGACGGCGATGAGGTCATCATCCCCGAGCCCTCTTTCGTTTGCTATGGACCCATCACCTCTATGGCCAACGGCGTACCCGTACCCGTTGTGACGCTGGAAAAGGATAAATTCAAGCTCACCCCCGAGGCCCTGAAGGCCGCCATCACCCCCAAGACCAAGATGCTCATCCTGCCCTACCCGAACAACCCCACCGGTGCCATCATGACCAAGGAAGAGCTCCAGGGCATCGCCGATGTTCTCAAGGGCACCAACATCGTTGTTCTGGCCGATGAGATCTATGCCGAGCTTACCTACGGCAGAGAGCACACCTCCTTCGCCTCCCTTGAGGGCATGAGAGAGAGAACCATCGTGGTCAGCGGCTTCTCCAAGGCCTATGCCATGACCGGTTGGAGAATGGGTTATCTGGCCGCTCCCCGCGAGATCTGCGAGCAGATGCTGAAGATCCACCAGTACGCCATCATGTGCGCTCCCACCACCAGCCAGTTCGCCGCCATTGAGGCCATGAAGAACGGCGATGCTGACGTTCGTATGATGGCTGAGGAATACAACCGCCGCCGCCGCTTCATCGTTGACGGTCTGCACGACATCGGCATCGAGTGCTTCGAGCCCGAAGGCGCCTTCTATGTCTTCCCCAACATCGGCAAGTGCGGTCTGAAGAGCGAAGTGTTCTGCGAAAGACTGCTGTATGAATCGGGTGTTGCCATCGTTCCCGGTACCGCCTTCGGCGACTGCGGCGAGGGCTTTGCCCGTATCTCCTACGCTTACTCGGTCGAGCACATCACCAAGGCTCTTGAGAAGATGGACCAGTTCGTCAGAAAGCTCAAGGCATAAGGGATTAAAAAAAACAAAAAGCGCCGTTTCCGGCGCACAAAAAAGCGGCTGATGCTTATCACGTCAGCCGCTTTCTTCTTTTCTTATTTGTTTACGTAATCGTTATCCTTGCAGAACTGCGTCACATCCACAACGCTTCCCTCGTGTCGGGATTTTTCCGCAGCAAAGCCGATGAGGTGGTTGCGGACCGAAACGTCGATATCCGCCGCACAAACACCATTGTAGCAATCGCTCATATACTGATACAGCTCCATGATCAGCCCCGCATCGCCGCCGCCGTGGCCGCCCTTGATGTCCTCGCGCGTTTCCACAACGGGAATTTTGTGCCGTTCCATATCTTCATACGTATACACCATGATCTCGGGATCTCTCAAATGGGCATAAAGCTCACCCTTGGTGCCGTAAATACGGATATAGCGGCCGCCTTCGTTAAAGGCATTCACCGAGAAGGAAGCGGTGACACCGCCCTCAAACTCCATATTGACCACCTGATGATCGAGCACATCGTTGTTGGCGTGGTACACACAGAGGCCGTAGTCGGTGTTTTTCAGATTCTTGATCGTTTCTTCCTTGTTGAAGCCGCAGGCAAACCACTTCTTGTGGGTTTTCTCCACATACAATCTCACACACTCATAGGGGCAGGTGTCGGCTACAGGGCAATTCCCCTCATAGCAACGGACAGGCGAGCCCTCGGGGGCATTCTCCGGGCGGAAGTGCGTGAGATGGCCGAAGGACTGCACCTTTTTGCAGGGACGGTCCACCAGCCACTGAATGATGTCCAGATCGTGACAGCTCTTGGCCAGCAGCATCGGTGTCGTTTCCTTTTCGCTGTGCCATTTGCCTCTGACATAGCTGTGGCTGAAATGCAGATTGCCGATGCCCTCCACGTGATCGATCGACATGATGTCGCCGATGGTGCCATCCATCAGGATCTGTTTTACTCTTCGGAAGAAAGGCGTGTAGCGAAGCACATGGCAAACCAGCACCTTAACGCCTTTTTCGGCAGCAGCGTTGGCAATGTCCACGCATTCCTCGGCCGTTTGTGCCACCGGCTTTTCGAGAAGAATGTTGTAGCCCTGCTCAATGGCCTTCATGGCAGGCGCATAGTGAAGCTCATCCATGGTGGCGATCAGCGCCAGATCCGCAAATTTCGGCTTGGCCAAGATCTCCTCCCAACTGTCAAAGAATTCAACATCCTCACCCAGCTCGCAGCGCGTGCGCATTCTTTCCTTCAAAACGGGGTTCGGCTCGGCCACGCCCACGATCTGATACTGCTTTTTCATAGCGTTGATGTACAGCGAGTACATAAAGCCGCGGTTGCCCGCTCCGATGACAATGACCTTGATTGGTTGATTCATAACGATCTCCTTTTTATTCAAAGCAAACTTTATGTTGCCTCTTGTTCTTTCCTTGATTATAAACCATAACGTTACGTCAATGTCAAGAAAAATCCGTTCAAAAAACAATCATCAAACGGATCAGATAAACTGCGCGTTGTACATACCGGCATAAATGCCGCCCAGCTCCATCAATTCCTCGTGGGAACCGGTCTCCACGATCCTGCCGTCAAAGACCACCAAGATCACATCCGCATGACGGACCGTGGACAGACGGTGGGCGATGATGAAGTTGGTCTTACCCTCCATGATGCCGTTCATAGCCTTCTGGATCTGCTCCTCGGTGCAGGTGTCCACATTGGAGGTGGCCTCATCGAAGATCAGCAGATGGGAATCGACCAACATGGCGCGGGCGATGGTCAGGAGCTGCTTCTGCCCCTTGGAAATGTTGGTGGCATCGTCGTTGATGAGTGTATCATAGCCGTCGGGCAGGCTCTCCACATAGGAATCGATGCCCGCCGCGCGGCAGACACGCTTCACATCCTCAAGCGTCGCGCCTTCTTTCCCGTAAGCTATATTTTCATAGATGGTGCCCTGGAACAGCCAGGTATCCTGCAGAACCATGGTATAGCTCTTGCGCAGATCGGCACGCTTGAGCGAGCGCAGGTCCTTGCCGTCCAACAGGATGCGGCCGCTCTGCGGATCATAAAAGCGCATGAGCAGGTTGATGATGGTGGTCTTGCCCGCACCCGTGGGGCCGACAATGGCAACACGGCTTCCTTTTTCAATGTTCAGCGAAAGGTCCTCGATGACCGGCTTATCCGCCACATACGCAAAGTCCACATGATCGAAGGCAACGTCGCCCTCCACATCGGTCAGAGGCAGAGCATCGGGAACATCGTCGATCTCAGGATCCTCGTCCAGCAGACGGAAAATACGCTCGCCCGCCGACAAAGCCGACTGCAGATCGCCGATGATGTTGGCGATCTCATTGATCGGGCCGGAGAATTTCTTGGAATACAGCACAAAGGACGCGATGCCGTCCAGTCCGATGCCGCCGCCTATGTAGAGAACGGCGCCGAAGACACTGACCAGCGCCATGGCCAGATTGTTGACAAAGTTGGTGGTGGGGCCGACCGTTGTGCCGAAAAATTCAGCATTGTAATACGCCTTTGACGCCTCCCCGTTTTCCACGGCAAAGCGCTCGTTGGAGCGGTCCTCCTGACCGTAAGCCTTCAGCGTTTTCTGTCCGCTGATCATCTCCTCCACGAATCCGTTCAGCTCGCCCAGCTTCGCCGAGCGCTTGCGGAAGAGCGGCCTTGTTTTTTTGGTGATGACCGTGATCAACACGCACATCAGCGGAACGGTGAAGGCAAAGACCAGCATCAGCTTAGGGGAGATGACGATCATCATCACAAAGGAAACAACAATGGTGATCACGCTGCTCAGGATCTGCACGATATCGGTGGACAGCGAGGTGTTGATCACATCGATGTCATAGGACATACGGGACAGAATGTCGCCGGTCTGATGCATATCGAAGTAGCCCACGGGCAGGATCGACAGCTTGCGGAACACATCGCTCCGCATCTGCTTGACCACGCACCGCGTCAGATTGACCATCGCCAGCGTCAGCAGATAGGCAAACAGCGCAGAAAGCAGGTACAAGACCAGCATCACCGCCGAATAGAAGAGCACCTTCTCCATATCCAGCGTTCCGCCGTCCCTGACGCTTTCCAGCAGACCGATGGCCTTACCCGACAGATACGGGCCGATCAGCGCGCACACATTGGTGAGGATCGAGAAAAAGACCGCAACAAACAGCAAATGCTTGTACTGCATGACGTATCGGATCAGGCGGAGCAGAATGCGCTTTTTCTCGCCCTTGGTCAGCTTGCTTTCGGCAAATCGCCGTTCCATGTTCATACCAGCCGCCCTCCCATCTGAAAGTCATAGGTATCGCGGTACATGGGGCAATCGCGGAGAAGCGATTCGTGATCGCCAAGCCCCATGACCTTGCCGCCGTCCAGCACCAGGATCACATCGGAATGCATCACCGAGCTGACGCGCTGCGCTACGATCACCGTTGTCCGTCCCGCGCGGTCAGCCGCCAGATGCTGACGGATGACCGAATCGGTCTTATAGTCCAGAGCGCTGGAGCTGTCATCCAGCAGGAGAATATCGGGATCGCCGGCCAGCGCACGGGCGATCAGCATACGCTGCTTCTGTCCGCCGCTGAAGTTGGCGCCCTTGATGGCCACCTGCGCCTCCACACCGCCTGCCTCCTCCAGAAAGGCCTTGGCATCGGCCATGCGGATGGCTTCATCGATCTTATCCAGTTCAACAGTCCGCCCGATGCAAATGTTCTCCTTGACCGTATCCTTGAACAGCGTATCGTTCTGGAACACCGCGCCGAAGCGGGCACGAAGCTCCTTCGCTGTCATATTCTTCACATTCTTGCCCGAAAGCAGGATCTCGCCGTCGGTCACGTCGTAAAAGCGCATCAGAAGCGAGATCAGCGTGGTCTTGCCCGAGCCGGTGGTGCCGATGATGCCCAGCGTCTCCCCTTTATTCAGCTTAAACGAGACGTTTTCAAAGGAAAAGCCGCCGCTTTTGTACGAAAAAGAGACATTGCGGAATTCGATGGCAGGCGCGTTTTCGTCCTCCTGCTCCCCGTTTTCCTCCTCGCGGTAAGACAGACGATCGCGGTAAGAAATGACCTCTTCGAT
Source organism: Oscillospiraceae bacterium (assembly GCA_015063795.1). GTDB lineage: Bacteria > Bacillota > Clostridia > Oscillospirales > CAG-272 > SIG694. Next base: position 67,245 of record SVTL01000010.1, on the reverse strand, counting down.
GCGTCCCAGCGAGGCGGCCGCCTTGGACAGGGCGGTGAAGATACGGCTGATGACGCGCACCGAGTTGAGGATGATGGTCACATAGGTCATAAACGCAAGCACATCGCCCGGGCTTCCTGCACCGCTCTTCACCCGCAAAGCGCCCACCACGATCACAAGCACATACCCCGTATTCAGCATCAGGGAGATGACGGGGTTGACCTTGGCCATGTTATAGGCTGCTTCCTTGTCGCTCTTGGTCACGTCCTCGTTGACCGTCTCGAAGCGGTCGCTTTCATAGGCGGTTTTGGACAGAGCGCGGATGACACGCACACCCGTGACGTTTTCGCGCAGGACGCGGATCATCTGATCGGTTTTCTTCTGCACCGTTTTGAACAGCCGCGTTCCCTTGGTCGACACCTTGATGGAGAAGATCAGCATAAAGGGGATGATGGCGATGATGACCAGCGAAAGGATGGGATCAAGGATCAGCGTGATCACAAGACACCCCAGCAGCAGCATCGGCGCGCGGATGCCCATTCGCAGCATCATACCGATGGTCCGCTGGACGATGTAGGTATCGCTGGTCACACGGGAGATCAGCGAGGGGATGGTGAAATCGTCCACACCCTCGGTGGACAGATGCGAGATGCGGCGGTAAAGATCGGCGCGCACATCCTTGATCGTTTCGCTGGAAACGCGGGCCGCCATCCGATTGCCCCACACATTGCCCAGAAACCCCAACAGAGCGGTCAGCACCATGAGTCCGCCCCAGACATACACCAAGCGGACCTCCCCTAAAGGGATCACCTCATCGATGATGAACGAGAGAATCCAGGGGATGAACAGATCCGCGAAGGAGGAGACTGTTTTCAAAAACAGGCCGAGCGCAATAAAAGGCGTCCTCTTTCGCAGATACGGCGATAAAAATTTCATACACAATTACCTGCTTTGATTCGTAGCTTTTGAAAAAAGTGCATTGCACCTCGAAAAAAAAGAAAGAGATTTTTGGCAGACACAAACGTGCCCGCCAAAAATCTACGATGCTGTCAGGATGCGGAGGAGACGAGGACCTTGGTCTGGATAAACTCGGTCAGCTTATCGGCCGCCTTCATCTGTCCCTCAACGCTGGGATGGTTGCCGCCGCCGCTGGTATCCTTGGGAAGCTCCAGCGTGTACAGCTTGTTGGCTTCGCCGCCCGCCTCGCGGACTGCCTTCATGGTATAGGCATAGCCGGTGTTGTTCATCATACCGAACACGAACACGATCGGCACATCCTGGCCGTTCTTGGCGCGGAGATCGGCGATGAATTCCACGGTCTTTTCCTTGAATTTGTTGTTGACCATGCCCTTGGAATAGTCGTTGGTGCCCAGATTGACAACAATGACGTCGGGCTTGCGGGCCGTTTCAAAGTTGTAAAGATCCTTGTTGCGGTTGTAGCAGATGTATTTGTAAACATCGGGCAGGTTCTCGCCCTCCTTCACAGCCAGAATGCCCCAGCTGCAGCGGGCCAAAAGCGAATAGTCGGCGTTCAGCTTTTCTGCGGTAAAGAAGGCATAGGACTGCGTGCCGTCGGAATAGGGGAAGTACTGCTGGGTGGTGCCCTCAGCGGAATAGGTACCGTAGCCGGCTGTGATGGAGTCGCCGATGAACTCGATGTAAAGATCGCGATCGGCCGGCTTTTCGTTCAGCTTGCCCTCAACGGTCAGCTTATCATAGTTGACCAGGCAATGCACGTTATGAGCCTGCTTGTAGATGCCAAAGGTGTGATCGCCCTCGGCAAGACCGGTGGCGATGGTCAGCTCGGTGGTGCCTTCCTTGGCCAGGAAACGCTCCTCCTGACGGACGCCGTCCACATATACCGTGAAATAGCTTCCCGCCTCATAGCTGGAAATCTTTTTGATGGTGAGCGTGATCTTCACGTCGTTTTTGCAATTGGCACTGAATTCCACACCGCTTCCCGACCAGTCGGCGCCGAGAGAGGTGCCCTGGATCGAGGTGCGGCCAACAGGCTTAAAGCGGCTGTCATCCAGCGTGTAGGTGCGGACGGGCATAAGGTAGGTATAGGCATAATCCTTGGCCACGGTGATGCCCTCTTCGGTGATGAAGGTCTCGGCAAAATAGGCCACTGCGGCATCCAGAGCCTCAGTGGTTCCGCCTGCAATCACAAGCTTCTTGCCGAAAGACTGAATGCGGTAATCCTCCATTTCCAGGCCCTCAGCGACAGCGGCGCTCTCTTCACGGGCGGAGGCACCGAACACGATCTCATTCTCGGACAGCTCAGCCTCGCTTGCCTTGGCAACGGGGATCTGCACGCCGGTCTTTTCGGCGATCAGCGAGACCAGCTGCTCAGCGGCGAAAACGGTGCCCTTGGGAGCATCGTCGGCCACGATCACGGTATAAGCCGATTTGCCCTTGGCAACGATATCATAATCGGGACGGTTGGGATCTTCTCCGCAGGAAGCGAGAAGAACACAGATCAACAAGGGGATGAGACACAGAAGCTTTTTCATAGCAAAAGGATCCTTTCTTCAAAAAATGTTGGCTAAAGGTTTTTTATCCTTATATGTAATATTTTATCTCTTTTGCGCCAAGAAATCAATAGGCTTTCGCATATTTCGGCATTTTGACAGCAAAATAAAAAAACAAGGGAACAAAATGTTTTTCTCTACGTCACACTTTATACCAGAATGTATGGTATACTGATAAGAGTGTGCGTTAAAACACGCGCATTCTTGACCTTTTCCGCTCTTTTTTGCGGGAAAGCGGTCTGAAAAGAAAAAACGTTTCAAAAGAAATACGTTTGAGAAAGAAAGGAATTCCATCATGAAGAAACTCATTGCTCTTGCGCTGGCCCTGCTGGCACTGTTTGCCTTTGCCGCCTGCGCGAACAACGATCCTGTGGGAGACGAAAGCGATCTGCCCGACTCCATCACCACCGCTCCCGAAGGCTCCGATGAGCCTGAAGACACCACCTCTGCCGCCGATGCCGAGACCACCGCTCCTGCCGCTTCCGGCGACAACAGCTTTGCCAATGTGACCGAGCTGGTTGACCTGCTCAACACCAAGTCGGCCGTGCAGGTCCGTATGGGCGCCACCATGGACATCCCTGCCGAGTATCCCGAGGACTTCGTCGGTCTGACTGCCGACCAGTACAAGGAATACGTGGAGGCCGGTGCTTTCCACGAGCCCATGATCTCTCCCGCTGACCACTCCATGTCCGTGATCCAGCTGAAGGAGGGTGCCGATGCCGAGGCCGTTGCCAAGATCGTGTTTGAGAACTGCAACCCCAGAAAGTGGGTGTGCATGACCGCCGAGCACGTTTTGGTCGCACGCAGCGGTCAGTATATCATGCTGGCCATGACCACCAAGTCCAACACCGAGATCCTCTACAACGCCTTTGTTGAGATCTTCCCCGATGCTGTCAAGCAGGAGGCTTCCGCCGAGGATGTGCTCAGCAACAGACCCGTTCAGAATCTCCCCGGCGCGGACCCGGTCCTGCCGTAAGTCAAAGGAAGGCCGTAAGATGAAAAAGGTGCTGACGATCCTCTTCGCTCTGCTTCTTCTCTTACCGTCCTGTCAGAATGAAAACCCGCCGCCGGACGAGCCCTCGTCCGGCGTCACTCTTAATGAGAGTGCGGTGAGTGCCACCGGCGAAAAGCTTTCGCTTCTGCAGGAAAAATATTACCCCTCCCTCACCTTCTACACAGCCGTTGTCCCCTCCAAAGCCTACTATTCCGCAGAAGGAGACGGCGGCGAATACGACCGTGTTTCCGCTCTGCTGAAGGAAAAGATGACCGGCATGACCTTCATCGACCTGACCGCTTCCCTCTCCGCCGATTCCTATTACGCGACCGATCCGCACTGGAAGCAGGAGTCGTTGGGCGAAACGGTCAAGGCACTGGGCGAAGCGATGTCCTTCACCGTTGAGAAAACCGAGCAAACGCCGCACACCTTCGACTCCTTCCGCGGATACGACTCGCGCGCAGGAGCGGGCGGCGAAGAAACGCTGACCTATCTGACCGATGCTTACACCGAAAAAGCCAACGTCTCGCTGCTGGATACGGCCGCAGGCGGCTTTGTGCCGTCTGTGATATACGACGAAGCGCTTCTGCAGGGCGAGGATGCCTACAATGTCTTTCTCTCGGGCGCCCAGCCGCTGATCAAGATCGAAAATCCCCTCTGCACCGAGGAACGCACGCTGGTCATTTTCCGCGACTCCTTCGGAAGCAGTCTGGCTCCTCTTCTGATCGCTCCCTATTCGGACATCTACGTTGTGGACCTCCGCTACATCGCAAGCCCCCTGCTGGCCGAATACTTTGCGGTCACCGAGGGCGATGCCCTGCTTCTGTACGGCACAGCGGTGCTCAAAAGCGGCGCGGTTTTGAAGATCTGGTGAAATGCTTTTTTCAACAACAATGCAAAAAATCCCCCATTCATGGGGGATTTTCTCGTTTTTTCTTGCCTGCGGCGGTTTTCACCACTCGTATTTTGTCAGCTTCCCGTCCTCACGCAGGTCCTCAAAATCCCGCTGGCGGAGCACCTCATACACAGCGATGGCCGCGGAATTGGACAGATTCAGGCTCCGCAACGTATCTCGCATGGGGATGCGGACGCAGCTTTCGCGGTTCTGAAGCAAAAGCTCCTCGGGGAGCCCTGCCGTCTCCTTGCCGAAGACCAGAAACACCCGCTTCGGATAGGTGGGCGAGGTGTGGTTCTTCTGCGCCTTGGTGGTGAAAAAATACATCGCTTCCCCGGCGTTTTTCTCCAGAAACTCCGCCAGAGACTCATAATAGTGAATGTCCAGCTTGTCCCAATAATCCAGCCCCGCACGCTTCAGCTTGCTGTTGTCGATGGCAAAGCCCATGGGCCCCACCAGATGCAGAGAGGCGCCCACGGCCGCGCAGGTACGGGCGATGTTTCCCGTGTTCTGCGGGATCTCGGGCTCGATGAGGGCGATGTTGATGTTGTGTCGTGTGTTCATATGTCGTTTTCTTCCCGTCTTTGCTGTTTTCTTCCCCTTGAGCATACCATATTTGCAGAAAAAATGCAAGAAAGATGCGCATAAAAGAATAATATTTACAAAATTCTATATTATTTTAAGAAGAAATGTTGTATACTGATTGTAAGCATCCAAATTCTGAATGAAAGTTTTTGAGGTTATTATGGGACTGATCGATAAGCTTTTCGGCACGTACAGCGACCGCCAGATCAAAAAAATTCTTCCGCTGGTGGACAAGATCGAGGCCTTGAGCGATCATTATAAAAGCATGGAGGACGCCGAGCTGCGCGGAATGACCGCGGTGTTAAAAAAGCGTCTTGAAAACGGAGAGACGCTGGACGACATTCTGCCCGACGCCTTTGCTGTCGTCCGCGAAGCCGATGACCGTGTCCTGGGCAAGCGCCCCTTCCGCGTACAGCTGATGGGCGGTATCGTCCTGCATCAGGGACGCATCGCCGAGATGAAGACCGGTGAGGGTAAAACGCTGGTGGCAACTCTGCCCGCCTACCTCAACGCGCTGACGGGCAACGGCGTCCACATCATCACCGTCAACGAATACCTGGCCCGTCTGGGCGCCGAGGAGATGGGACGCGTTTACGAATTTCTCGGTCTGTCCACCGGCCTCATCGTCCACGGTCAGAACAAGGCCGAGAAGCAGAAGGCCTACAACGCGGACATCACCTACGGCACCAACAACGAATACGGCTTTGATTACCTGCGCGACAACATGGTGCTCTACAAGGAGCATATGACCCAGCGCGGCCATGCCTTTGCCATCGTCGACGAGGTGGACTCGATCCTCATTGACGAAGCCCGCACGCCTCTGATCATCTCGGGCGAGGGTGAAAAGTCCACCGACCTGTACGACAGAGCCGACCGCTTTGTCCGCACGCTCAAGCAGTTCCGCATCAAGCAGATCGACGAAAAGGAGTCCACCGACGATGTCGATGCCGACTACATCGTTGACGAAAAGGCGCGCAGCACGATCATGACCGCATCGGGCGTGGCCAAGGCCGAGGCCTACTTTGAGATCGAAAACCTTTCCTCTCCCGAAAACTCGCTTCTCGCCCACCACATCAATCAGGCCATCCGTGCCCACGGCATCATGCAGAACGATGTGGATTACGTCATCAAGGACGGGCAGATCATCATCGTCGATTCCTTCACCGGACGTCTCATGTACGGCAGACGCTACTCCGACGGTCTCCATCAGGCCATCGAGGCGAAGGAGCACGTGAAGATCGAAAAGGAAAACAAAACGCTGGCCACCATCACCTTCCAGAACTATTTCCGTCTCTACCGCAAGCTGTCGGGTATGACGGGTACGGCGCAGACCGAGGAGATGGAGTTCCGCGAGATCTACAACTTGGACGTTGTGGTCATCCCCACCAACATGCCCATGATCCGCATCGATCACAGCGATGTGGTGTATAAAAACCAGAAGGGCAAGATCGACGCCATCGTTGATCAGATCGCCGCCTGCCACGAAAAGGGACAGCCGGTTCTGATCGGCACGGTGTCGGTGGACAAGTCCGAGGCCCTTTCCAAGCGCCTCCAGAAGGAGGGCATCCCCCACAACGTCCTCAATGCCAAGCACCATGAAAAAGAGGCGGAGATCGTGGCTGAGGCCGGTCAGATCGGCAAGGTCACCATTTCCACCAACATGGCCGGACGCGGTACCGACATCATGCTCGGCGGCAACCCCGAATTCATGGCCAAGCACGAGATGAAGCGTCTCGGATACGACGAGGACACCATCGGTCTGGCCGTCGGCTCCTCCACCGATGTGAGCGAGGAAATCCTGTCCGCCCGCACCGTTTACCGCGATCTGTTTGCCAAATACAAAGCCGAGATCGCCCCGCTGGCCGAGCAGGTCCGCAAGGCAGGCGGTCTGTTCATCATCGGCACCGAGCGCCATGAAAGCCGCCGCATCGACAACCAGCTCCGCGGCCGCTCGGGACGTCAGGGCGACGACGGCGAATCCCGCTTCTTCCTCTCGCTCGACGACGATCTGATGCGTCTGTTCGGAAGCGAACGGATCATCGGTCTGGTGGACAAGATGGGCATGGAGGACGATCAGCCCATCGATGCCAAGATCCTTTCCGGCTCCATTGAGTCGGCGCAGAAGCGTCTGGAGGATCAGAACTTCTCCCGCAGAAAGCACGTTCTCGAATACGACGACGTGATGAACAAGCAGCGCAAGATCATTTACGAGCAGCGCGCCGAGGTTCTGGAGGGCAAGGACCTGAAGGAAAAGCTTTTGACCATGCTGGACGAAATGATCGAGCATACCGTCAGTGCCGCCGCTCTGGGCGATTCGCCTGCCGAATGGGACTTCGATGCTCTCCGCAACGCCTTTTTCGGCATCCTCTGCGGTCCGAACGATTTCCGCTATTCCGACGAGGAGATGCAAAAGCTGACGCGCGAGGGGCTGATCGAACAATTGACCGAGCGTGCCCACAAGGTCTATGAGGAAAAGGAGCTCCTCTTCCCCGACGGTCAGATGCGCGAGATCGAGCGGATCCTGCTGCTCCGCAACGTGGACGAAAAATGGATGGAGCACCTCGACGCCATGGACGATTTGAAGGGCAGCATCGGGCTTCAGGCCTATGCTCAGCGCAACCCCATCTCCGAATTCAAGATGCGCGGTGCGGATATGTTTGACGAAATGGTCCAGGCCATCCGCGACGACACCGTCCGTGCCCTGCTGTCTGTGGTCCCGCGCAAGCAGGAGATCAAGCGTGAATCGGTGGCCAAGGTCACCGGCGAGGGCTTCTCGGGAGGCGGTGACGGAACACCGAAAAAGCCGGTGGTCAAAAAGGCCTCCGAAAAGGTGGGGCGCAACGATCCCTGTCCCTGCGGAAGCGGCAAAAAATACAAAAAGTGCTGCGGCATGAACGCCGACGAGGAGTAAGCCGCGCAGAAAGGCATAGAACATCATGGGCTTCGGTCTGCTGTTTCTCGGATACCTGTTCCTGTTTGATTTCCCCTACAAGGGGCTTGATATCTTCCCCGATGCGGCGGGCTTTGCCATCATGCTGCTGGGACTTCTCACGCTGGTGGAATACGAGCGGAGCTTCCGCCGTCCGCTGTATGCCGGCTTTTGCCTGCTGATTCTGAACGCGGCAGATCTGGCGCTTCAGCTGGCAACCTTCTTCGGCGCCGATGTCCCCGCCGCTGTGAACGATGTGTTTACATACCTCCTGTTGGCCGGGCTTCTTTGCTACAACATTCTGCTCTTCACCGCCGTCAGGACCATCGCCACGGAAACGGGGCTTCCCTCCCTGCGCGTGAGAGCTGTCCGCAACATCATCTTCACCATCGCGCTCTTTGCCATCAAGGTCTTCTTCTCGCTGGACTTCACCTTCATCCGTGAAATGAGCATACGGCTCAACGAAGCGGTGCATTTTGCCAGCGTTCTCTTCCTGCTCGACTGGGCGATTCTGTTTCTCAACGCGCTGCTCCTCTTTTCCTGCTACATGCGGATCTGCAAGGAGGGCGACGAGGATATGCCCATGCCTGAGAAATCGCAAAAAACCAAAAACAACAAGAAAGAAGGATAGTGTATGGGCTTCGGCTGTATCGTTGCGGGTCTGATCTTCTTTTTCAACCCCTCCATCAACGTCATCGACCTGCTGCCAGACTTCATCGGCTGTCTTCTGATCATCGTCGGTCTTTCCAAGCTTTCCTACCTCTCCCCCGCCCTGAACGATGCCAAAAGCGGCTTTACGAAAATGTTCGCGGTGTATCTCGGCAAGCTTGTATCGATGTTCATCCTCATTCCCGTCCCCGAAAAGGAGTACGTTTGGAAGCTGATCTTCGTGTTCGTATTTGCGGTTTTCGAAGCCATCTTCCTCTTCCGCGCCTTTGACGATCTGTACAACGGCGTCTCCTACCTGAGCACCAAGCACGATCACAAGGCCTTTTACCGGGATCTGTCCAACGTCCGCTCCATTACATACGTTTTCCTCGGCGCCCGTCTGGTGCTGAACCTTCTCCCCGAGCTGACCTACCTCTTCTCGGAGGAAAATTCGGGAATGGTCACCGCCTGGCAGACCGGAGAAAGCACGCAGTATTACGGCATTCTGATGCTGGTCAACCTGTTTTTCACCACCATTCTCGGCATTGTTTTTCTCTCGATGGCGCTGCCCTACTTCTCGCGCTTGAAGAAAAACCAAGACATTCAAAGCGGTCTGAAGGCCTACTACAACGAGCACATCGCCTCCAACGAGGGGCTGATGCTGGTGCAGAAGCTGAAAGCGCCCGTGTACCTTCTGATCGGTGCTTTCTTCTTCCTCCCTTCCCTGCCCTTTACGGGAGTCAACATCCTGCCCGACTTCGCCTTCTTCCTGCTCATCCTCCTGGCCTCCTTCCCGCTGACGTCGGTCACGGAGGCAGCCAAGCCTCTGCGGATCCTGTCCGCAGTCGGCACGGCGGTGTCGGCGCTCTACTTTGCGTTTTCTCTGTACTATGCGCTGGAATTCCACTATGCCAACATCGTCAAGGTCACGGAGGCTTATTCCGCCTTTGTTCCTGTGGCAATCACTGCTGTGATCAATGCGCTTCTGATCGCTTGTGTCATCGTTTTCCTGTGGAAGCTGATCGGCAAGCTGATCGATGCACACACCGGGCTTGACACCGATGACGAACAGAAGCAGCGCTTTGACGGCACCCGCGAGGCTCTGCATGCCATGAATCGCTCCTTCCTTCTTTCGGGCATTGGCGCTTCGCTCTCTCATGCGCTCATGTCGGGCGTCGTCTGCGCCACCAAGTCCACTCTGCTGCTGAAGATCTCACAATATCACTTCGTTGACATCGCCCTCTCGCTTCTCTGTCTCTTCTTTGCCTATCGGGTGATCTCCACTCTCTTTGACAAGATCCGATACAAATACCTGTAAAAGCCATCGCCATCCTGAGTTAAAAGGAGGGAACACATGAATCTGACCAGACTGGTTTTGGGCAATCTGATGACCAACTGCTATATTCTGAAAAACAAAGAGCAAAAGCTGGCCGCCGTCATCGATCCCGCCGCCGATGCTCCGCGCATTCTGGCGGAATTGGAGGGCTACCAAGCTGCCTTCATCCTGCTCACCCACGGTCATTTCGACCACATTCTGGCGCTGGACGAGCTGCGCGAGGCGACCGGTATGCCGGTTTATGTTCACCGCGACGACGCCGATTTTCTCACCGATGCGAGAAAAAACTATTCCCTGCCTGCTACGGGAAAGAACCGCACCTTCCGTCCTGCCGAGCATCTGCTGGAGGGCGGCGAGCGTATCGCCTTCGGCAACGAGATCCTCCGCGTTCTGCATACTCCCGGGCACACCATGGGCTCGGTCTGCTACCGCATCGGCAGCACCATCTTCAGCGGCGACACGCTGTTTGAAAACGACATGGGGCGCACCGACCTTTACGGCGGCAATCAGGCGCTTTTGATGAAGTCGCTGAAAACCCTCTGCTCGATCCCGGGCAATGCCGACATCTTCCCCGGTCACGGCATGGCCACCACTCTTGAGGCCGAACGGGAGAACAACATTTTTTTGAGATATCTGGATGAACCCTACGGCACCCACTTCATCCAGTAACAAGGGTGCCACCCTTCCGCTATGTATACATTCAGAAAGGACGTTTTCAATATGGATTTCAACAAACTTGCCGAGCTTCTTTACGCCGATGTCACGGCTCTGCCGGCCGACGTTGAGGCACGGTTTCCCAAGCGTGATCTGCCCGAGGGCGCCAAGGTCACCCGTTTTGCTCCCAGCCCCACCGGATTTGTTCATTTCGGAAGTCTCTTCCCCACCCGAGTCAGCGAGCGTCTCGCCCACCAGAGCGGCGGTGTCTTCTTCCTCCGCGTGGAGGATACCGATGCCAAGCGCGAGGTCGCGGGCGCGGAAAAGGATCTGATCGAGACCTACAGCTACTACGACATCCACTTCGACGAGGGCATGACTCTTGACGGCTCCAAGGGGGAATACGGTCCCTACCGCCAGAGCGAGCGCAAGGAGATCTATCAGACCTTTGCCAAGCAGCTGGTCCGCGAGGGCAAGGCCTATCCCTGCTTCTGCACCGAGGAAGAGCTGAGTGCCATCCGAACCGAGCAGGAGGCGCTGAAGGTCGATCCCGGCTATTACGGCAAGTGGGCCATCTGGCGCGACGCCTCCTATGAAGCCATCGAAGAAAAGATCAATGCCGGCGAAAAATTTGTCCTCCGCTTCCGCTCTGAGGGAAGCGTGGAGAGAAAGATCAAGTTCACCGACCTGATCAAGGGCTCCATCGAAATCACCGAAAACGACAAGGACCATGTTCTTTTAAAGAGCGACGGCATCCCCACCTACCATTTCGCCCACGCTGTGGACGACCATCTGATGGGCACCACTCACGTTGTTCGCGGTGAGGAGTGGCTTCCCAGCCTGCCCTTCCACGTTCAGCTGTTTTCTGCTCTCGGCTTCAAGCTTCCCAAATACCTGCACATCTCCCAGCTGATGAAGCTGGAGGGCGGCTCGAAGAAGAAGCTGTCCAAGCGTGACAACGAGGCCTCCCTTACCTTCTATAAAAAAGCGGGCTATCCGCAGAAGAGCATCGTGGAATATGTGATGACGCTGCTCAACTCCAACTACGAGGAATGGCACGCCGCCAACCCTGCCGCCTCCTTTGAGGACTTCCCCTTCTCGGTGAAGAAGATGAGCCCTTCCGGCTGTCTGTTCGACTTCAACAAGCTCAACGACGTGAGCAAGAACGTCATCTCCTTCATGACCGCCGACGAGGTGTTTGACGGCACGGTGGAATGGGCAGAGGAATACGATCCCGCCTTTGCTTCGCTGCTCAAGGCCGATCCCGACTACGCCAAGAAGATCCTCAGCATCGGCCGCGGCGGCAAAAAGCCCCGTAAGGACCTGACGCTGTGGGCAGACGTGAAGCCCTATGTCTCTTTCTTCTATGACGAGCTGTTTGCCCCCGAACTCTCCTTCCCCGACTTCGATAAGGAAGACATCAAAAAAGCGCTTGCCGCCTTCACCGCCTCCTACGACGAAAACGACGACAACAACGCCTGGTTCAACAAGGTCAAGGAAATCGCCGCCTCCCTCGGATACGCCGATGACATGAAGGCCTATAAGGCGGCTCCCGAGCAGTTCAAGGGCAGCGTTGCCGACATTTCCATGTTCATCCGCATCGCCCTCACCGGACGCACCAATTCCCCCGATATGCACGACATCATGCACATCATGGGCAGAGACAGAGCTCTGGCGCGCATCGAAAACGCCGCCGCTTCCCTCTGATCCACAAAAAAACTCCAAATAGAAAGGCATGGCCAACACTATGAGCGAGATCAACAACAATTTCATTCACGATATCATTGACAAGGATCTGGAAAACGGCTTCAGCCGTCCGATCCACACCCGCTTCCCCCCCGAGCCCAACGGCTACCTGCACATCGGCAGCGCCAAGGCCATCTGGATCAACTACACCACTGCGAAAAAGTACGGCGGTCTGTTCAATCTGCGCTATGACGACACCAACCCCTCCAAGGAGGGCGATGAGTACGTCAAGTCGATCTACGAGGACCTCTGCTGGCTGGGGGCTCAGCCTACGGGCGGTATCTTCTACGGCTCCGACTACTTCGACAAGTGCTATGAATACGCCGTCAAGCTGATCAAGGAGGGCAAGGCTTATGTCTGCGACCTGTCCCCCGAGCAGATGCGCGAATACCGCGGAACGCTGACCGAGCCCGGCAAAAACAGCCCCTACCGCGACCGCAGCGTGGAGGAAAACCTGGATCTGTTTGAGCGCATGAAGAACGGCGAATTCCCTGACGGCTCCCGTACCCTCCGCGCCAAGATCGACATGGCTTCCCCCAACATCAACCTGCGCGACCCCGCCATCTACCGCATTCTCCACACCCATCACCACCGCCAGGGCGACAAGTGGTGCATCTATCCCCTCTACGACTACGCGCATCCCATTCAGGACGCGCTGGAGGGCATCACCCATTCGCTCTGCTCCATCGAGTTTGAGAACCACCGTCCGCTCTACGACTGGGTGGTGGACAACATCGGCTTTGAGAACAAGCCTCATCAGTATGAATTTGCCCGTTTGAACGTGACCTACACGGTCATGAGCAAGCGCTACCTGCGCGAGCTGGTGGAAACCGGCGTGGCCGACGGCTGGGACGATCCCCGTCTGCCCACCCTCTCCGGTCTCCGCCGCCGCGGTTATACTCCCTCCTCTATTTTTGAGTTTGTCAAGCGCGCCGGCGTGGCCAAGGCATACAGCACCGTGGACATCGAGCTTCTTGAGCACTGCATCCGCGACGAGCTGAACACCGTCGCTCCCCGCCGCATCTGCATTCTCGATCCCATCAAGCTGGAGATCACCAACTATCCCGAAGGCAAGGTGGAATATTTCGACCTGCCCAACAACCCCAACGACGAAAACGCCGGCACCCGTAAGCTCCCCTTCACCCGTGAGCTCTACATCGACCGCAGCGACTTCGCCGAGGTGCCGCCTCCGAAGTTCTTCCGCCTCAAGCCCGAGGGGGAGGTGCGTCTCATGGGTGCTTACATCATCAAGTGTCAGGAGATCGTCAAGGACGAAGAGGGCAACATCACCTGCATCAAGTGCACCGCCGATCTGGAAGCCGGCAACGGCAATCCCACCGACGGACGCAAGGTGAAGGGCACCATCCACTGGCTCTCCGCCTCCGAGGCGCAGGACGTGAACGTGATGCTCTATGACCGTCTCTTTACCCTCGAAAACATGGGCGACATGGAGGAAAACACCTCCTACAACGACTACTACAACGCCGATTCGGTGCAGAAGCTGACCGGCTGTAAGATGGAAAAGGCTTTGACTGAAGCCAAGGGCGGCGACAAGTTCCAGTTCGTCCGCACCGGCTACTTCGCCAAGGACACCAAGTATGAGAACACCTTCAACCGCATCGTGTCGCTGAAGGACAGCTTCCCTGCCAAGAAGTAAGCGTTTGCTGACAATCGGAAGGATATTGCCATGTACGAATACAAGGTGGAGGTTCATCGCGTTAAGGATGCGGAGCAGGCGATGAATGCTCTGGCCAAGGAAGGCTGGCGCGTTGTGGCCGTCACCTCCAACGAAGCCCTCCATTGGACCGTCAAGGATACGATCGTTGTGACCTACGAGCGAACCAAATAAGAACCATACGAAGAACCTCCCGCCTTTTTGCGACGGGAGGTTGTTTTTTACCTTATAAAATGATGCAGATCAGTCCGCCGCTTCCCTCGTTGATGAGGCGCTGAAGCGTATCGCCCAGCTTGGCTCTCGCATCGGCCGGCATATGGGAAAGCTTGGTGTTCAGCCCCTCGTTGACCAGCTCATACAGCGTTTTGCCGAACATATTCGATTCCCAGATCTTCTTCGGATCGGTCTCAAATTCCTTGAGCAGGTACTTCACAAGCTCCTCCGACTGCTGTTCGCTGCCCACCATGGGGCTCAGCTCGGTCTGGATCTGGGCCTTGATCATGTGCAGGGAGGGCGCCGAGGCGCGGAGCTTCACGCCATAGCCGCCGCTTTGCTTGACAATTTCCGGCTCCTCCAGTCGCAGATCCTCCACCTCGGGCGTCACGATGCCATAACCGGTCTCCTCCGCATCGGCCAGCGCGCGGCTGATACGGTCATATTTCCCCTTCACCACCGAAAGCTCGCGGATCAGGCGGAACAGCTCCTCCTCGCCCCCGATGGCCATGCCCGTCATCTCGCTCAGCGTGCGATAGAACAGCGTGGGCTCCAGCGCAACAGACAGCTTGGCAGTCCCCTTGCCCAGGTCGATCTGCACCACGCGCGCCGATTCGATCTCCTCCGATTCGGTCAGCTGCTCGAAGCGATAGGAGAGATCACCTGCCGTTTTCACCGTGTCCGCGCAGGCAAACACTGCCTCGCTGACCGCCGCCTTCAGCGGATGGCTGTCCTCCAACGCCTCAAGCCATCCGGGCAGCTCCACCTCGATCTCGCGGATGGGAAACTCCAGCAGGATCATCTCCAAAAGGTGACGGATGTCCTCGCCGTCCAGCTGCAGGCAGTTGACAAGAGCGGTGGGAACGGCGTACTTTTTCTCCAGAGACATGGCCAGATCAATGCTTTCCTGCTTTTCGGGATGGGCGGAGTTAAGAATCAGCGCAAAGGGCTTGCCCGTTTTCTTCAGATCGGCGATCACCGCCTCCTCCGCCTTGACATAAGCATCCCGCCCGATCTCACCGATGGAGCCGTCGGTGGTGACCGCAAAGGCGATGGTGGAATGCTCGTCGATCACCTTCTTTGTCCCGATCTCAGCCGCCTCCCCAAAGGGCAGAGGCTTATCCGACCAGGGCGTCCTCACCATCCGATCCTGCCCCTCCTCCGAAAGGCCGAGCGCTTCGGGCACAATGTACCCCACGCAGTCGATCATCCGCACCCGCATCTCGGCATTGCCCTCCAAAGACACATTCACCGCCTTTTCGGGCACAAACTTGGGCTCGGTGGTCATCACGGTCTTACCGCCGCCGCTTTGGGGCATCTCGTCCTTGGCGCGGGCACGGTCGGCCTCGCCGATGATGTTGGGCAGCACCAGCGTTTCGGTGAAGCGCTTGATGAACGTACTCTTTCCCGTCCGCACGGGACCGACCACACCGATGTAAATATCGCCGCCCGTCCGCTCGGCAATGTCCTTGTATATGGTATCGTGTTCCATTGTTCTTCCTCCCGTTTGTCTGTTTCTGCTCCATGTGTATGCGGCAGACGGCAATTGTATGACCGAGAGGGAGAATGCTGTTTGTGTTATATCCTTTTTTAATGAAAAAACCGCCTCTTCAGGCGGTTTTCTCTCATTGTCGGTATTCTTATTTGAGCAGATACATCTCGGGCGTTTTCATGATGCCGAAATCGCGGAAGAGGTATTCGTATGTCCACAAATCGCCCGTGCTTCTCCAGTAGTTGGGATCGACGTAAGCGTTGCGGAAGAAGGCGCGGAGGTTGTGCAGGCCCGCAAAGGTGTTGTAGCGCTGGCCGTAGACGGTGTAGGTGAGCTTGTGTCTGCCCTTCTTCACATCCTTGAAGCTGACCTTGTAGGGCGGGAAGACGCTGCATTCGCTCTCGCCGTCATCCAGCGTCACGCGGACCAACGCGCCGCGGTACATGGTGGTTTCGCAGACCAGCTCTCCGTCCTCGGGCAGATCGATCTCGGTGAAATAGTCCAGATTGCCCGCATAGAAGGGCATGCCCTGCCCCACCACCGAGCCGAAGCCGATGGTGGTTTCATCGGGAACAAGGACGGGGTGAGCACCGTACACACGCACGCCGAAGTCGCCCAGCAGGTACATCGCCTCGATGTCGGTCCGCTGACCGAAGGGGAAGGTGACATCGATGATGTTCGTTCCCTTGCCAAGAGCGGGCAGAGAAACACGGTGGATATCCTCGTCCACATACCAGCCGATGGGCGTGTTGTCCACCGCCTGTCCGTTGCAGGTGATCTTGCAGGAGGGCGCACGCTCCAGCGCCAGCTCAACGCCGTCCACGTCGATGGTGCTTTCCACGGTAAAGCGCAGGGTGACGGTGTGATCCTCAGGCACATGGGTGATCAGATAGGGCTGAACCACCGCTTTCTTGCGTCGGTCGAGACCGAGCGAGTCACGGATGGCGTTGTCAATGCGCAGGATCTCCTCCCGCTGAGAGAAGGGAGAGCCGTCGAAGCTGTACTGCGCCATGTCGAGAAGCACCACATTCTTTTCGTGGCGGCGGTAGGGCACGCGAGTGCGGATGTCGGTCTGCCAGACCGTTTTCTTCGCCGTGCTGCGGATGCGCGCCTTGGGCATATCGGTGGGAATGAAGCGGAAAAGCAGGCTGTCGTTGACATAAAGCTTTCGGAAGACACGAGTCTTGCCGTCCACACACTCATACTCGGCGTCGGTGATCTCTCCGTTCAGCGTGTCGTAGTACTTAACATCATACATGCCGTCGATCTCGACCACCAGCGGACGGCTTGTGACCGCATCAAAGAGGAAGGGCTGCTTCAGCTGGGCGATGAACATCCACTTTTCGCCGTTGTCCTCGCGCAGAGAATAGCACAGATCATCGGTGAGACCGCCGCCCTCTACGCTGAGCGAAACGGTGCGAACGCTTTCCAGCTCCTTCACAAGCCGCGGACGGCTGGCGGGAATGACGGAAGAGGCCTCATAAAGCGCCTTGACGGCATCGCTTTCCAGCGCATCCACATACGCAGGGCACTCGCCCATGAAAATAACCTTGCCACCCTTGGCCTTGAACTCCTCCAGCGCCTTCAGCGTGGTGGAGCGCAGGGTGGTCAGGCAGGGGACGACCACCGCATCGTAAGCCATTTCGCCGACGGCAAAGCCGCTGTCGCTCTCGCGGTGAAGCTCGGGCAGGAGCGATTCGGAGATGAAATGGAAGTCGAGAGAGCTTTCTAACAGCCAGTTGATCACCGAAGCAAACAGCGATTCCAGCTCGTTGCGCTTGTCCTTGGTCTCGGCCATGGAGCCGCAGAGCAGCCAATAGCTCTCGATGGGATGGATCACACCCACCTTCACGATCGGCTTGCCGCGCGTCATGGCGGTGTTCACGCGGGAGAAGTGATCCTCGATGTATTTGTATTCCTTATACCAAGGAGACTGATAGTTGATGGAAGCAGGGTAGTCGCGCTTGGCCTCGCCGTGCATGGACAGCCACGCCAGATGGGGCACGCGGACGTTGACGCCCATGCAGGCCTGCCAGTCGCCCTGGAATTTGTGGCAGCGGAAGTCGTAGTCCCAGTTGGTGACGCCGTACAGCTCGCTCATCATCGCCTCGCGTCCGTACTGGTGCAGAGCCGACTGACACTGCTTGGCCGTGTTGAATTCGCGGCGCGCCACCAGCATATCGATGCCGGGCATGCCCATGCGGCGGTAGGAGCGCATGGTCTCGCCCACCTCCTCCGCCTGCTGCTGCAGATCGCCCTCGCTCATCATGTGGCCGGTCTGCAGGATGCCGTGCGAAGCCGACCACTCCGAAACGTTGTCCATAAACGAGGAAGCAAAGCGCTCGGTGAGATGGTCGTAATAGCAATAGCGGGTGCGGATATGAGAGCCGTTCTCCCCCTCGAAAAAGAGATACGGCAGCTTCTCGAGCAGGCTGAAGCCGAACGTCTTTTCAAAGCTCTCGCCAAAATCATGGGTGAAGGCCAGCAGCGCATCGCTCTTATTATGAGCGGAGGGCAGAGGGATGCTCTTGACCAGTCGCGGCTCATCGGTGAAGATGGAGGGGATCCGCTTACCGAACTGATCGCCCACCTCGCGGTAGAAGGCATCGTAGGTGACCTTGATGAATTCGTCCACCGCGGGCTTGCTCAGCGTGTCGATGTAGCAGGAGTAGTTGAACCAGGGATCGTTGGCCTCGCGGACCATGCAGAAGAAGAAGCGGATGTCCCCTTCCCTTTCCTGCCGATCCACCTTTTCAAAGGCGGTCATTTCGCCCTTGCCGTTCAGATGAATGCGAAAAGCGCCGAGGAAGAAGGGGGTTCCCTTTTCAACCGCCTCCTCCTTCGGCAGGTCATCGCTGCGGTCGGCGGAGGTCATCATCAGGTATCGCTGGCGGAGACGTGGATTGTTCTTTGTCACGCGGCCGCCCGCGCTTCCCGACGGCCAGCGGTCCTCGTCGTACAGATAGGCCAGCATGTCCTTCTTCTCGGCCTCTCCGACGCAATGCCTGATAAAATCAAAAAATTCGTCGGTCAGGTACTCGGTGACCATTCCCGTCCGCACGTGCATATGGTAGCCGCCAAAGCCCATGTCCTTGAAGTCGGCGATCTGCTTGGACAGCCGCTCCTTGGTCAGCTCCGCATTCCATGCCCAGAAGGGCGTTCCGCGGTACTCGCAGGTGGGGTTGCGGAAGAGCTCGTCGGACAGCGTTTTGGACGCATTCTTTTTATAATACATGATCTCATCCTTTCTGATGGAGATGATTGTCTCTTTTTTCTATTGTACCTCTTTTCAAAGGATAAAATCAACAGATGTTTTTGACCATTTTAAGGGGTATTTTTAACCGATTGAGGGAAACAAGGGCAAAAATACCGTTCCCCCTTGACAAGATTTTGCCTTTTGTTTATAATGAAATCAACCGATGTTCATACGCTTTTTGGGGGTATATTTAATCAATGAAAGCCAAAGTCGAATTTTCGGACACCTCATGCAAGATCACAAGGCGGAACCACCGCGCCACATCCATGCACTACCACGACTATTTCGAGCTGGTCTATGTCTGCGCGGGCAGTGCCGTTCACAAAACCAGCACCGAAACGCGGAAGGTCAAAAGCGGCAACTACTTCATCATTGACTACGGCACGCACCACAAATATGAAGACGGCGACGAGCAGTTTGAGATCATCAACTGCCTCTTTCTGCCCGAATTCATCGACGGCTCGCTGATGGGCTGTACCTCCTTCCGCGAGATCGCCAGCTGTTATCTGATCAAATTTCATTATGCCGACCTGCTTGGTCTGCCCGTCAACCGCGCATTCGACGACGATGACGGGGAGATCCGCCGTTTGTTTGAGAAGATGAGCCTTGCCTTCGAGCAAAAAAGCATCGGCTATCAGGAGCTGATCCGCTGTTACCTGATCGAGATCATTCTTTCCACGCTCTGCAAGCTTTCCGGCGGGGCTTCGGGCGAATACAGCGACGAAAAGGTGGCTTACATCTGCCAATACGTGGAAAAGCATTACCGTCAGTCCATCCGCCTGGTCGACATCTGCGAGGAGATGCATTTCAGTCTGCCCTACATCAGCAAGACCTTCAAGTCCGTCACCGGTGAGACCTTCGGGCATTATCTGCAGTCGGTCCGCATCCGCAACGCCTGCCATCTGCTGGCGCAAAGCGAAAAATCGGTGGAGGAGATCGCTTACGAGGTCGGTTATTCGGACACCAAGCATTTCCGCAAGATCTTCAAGGAGCACATGAAGATGTCGCCCCTGCATTTCAAAAAATTCTGCTCCAAATAACACAAAAAACGGAGGACTAACCCATGTTTTCTTTCAAGCACGGCAAAAAACTGTCGCTTCTTCTGACCGCTCTTATTCTGCTGTCCTTTGTCCTCGGCGGCTGCTCGGAAGCGCTTGAGCTGATCGAGGCGATCGAGCAGATCGGCACCTTTGAATCCTATGAGCCCACCGATCCCAACTCCCCGCTTCTGCAAACCGAGCCAATCCCTTTTTCAAGCGAAACCGCTCCGCAAGCAAGCGAAACAGAAAGATCGCCGCATGCGGAAAGCACGCTTCCTGCCCTTGAGGAAAACGGTTCTTATACGGCCAAGGAGGACGTTTCGCTTTACCTGCACACCTACGGCAAGCTGCCGCAAAACTTCATCACCAAAGGAGAAGCCCGAGATTTGGGCTGGGAGGGCGGCTCTCTTGAGCCTTACGCCAAGGGCTTCTGCATCGGCGGCGACACCTTCGGCAACTATGAAGGACTGCTGCCGAAGAAAAGCGGCCGTACCTACCGCGAATGCGACATAGATACGCTGGGCAAAAGCTCGCGCGGTGCCAAGCGCATCGTGTATTCCAACGACGGGCTGATCTATTACACCGACGACCACTACGAATCGTTCACCCTGCTCTACGGGGATGCGTGAGAAAGGAGAAAGAAAGATGGAACTGATCCTTTTGGACGGGCGCAAAATGACCGACCGCGATTCGGCGCACCGTTATTTGAAAAGCACCCTGCGCCTGCCCTCTTATTACGGAAGCAATCTGGATGCGCTGGCGGACAGTTTGTCCGAGCTGTCGAATGGTGTATACGTGATCCTCTTCAACATCGGCGATATGACCGCTTCTCTCGGCGAATACGGCGATGCCCTTCTCACCGTTTTTGAGCAAACGGGAAATCAGCCTCACGGCTACCGTTTCCTTAAGCAGGAGGACTGAAGCAAAACACAAACGAAGAAAAGCACAAACGACCGGCGTTTTTTTTGAACACCGGCCGTTTTTTCATTGCTTTTTTTATTTAAGAAGAGACATTTCGGGAGATTTCATGATGCCGAAATCCTTGAAGATGTATTCATACGACCACAGCGAATCCTTGCTTCTCCAGAAGTTGGGATCGAAGTTGTCGGTGCGGTTGTAGGAACGGAGGTTGTGAATGCCGGCAAAGGTGTTGTAGCGCATGCCGAAGTTGGTGTAAATCACCTTATGCTTGCCCTTTTTCACGTTGCGGAAGGTCACCTTGTAGGGCGAGAAGACGCTGCTGTGGCTCTCACCGCCGTCCAGCGTGACCTTGACCATCGCGCCGCGGTACATGGTCGTTTCGCAGACCAGATCGCCGTCCTCGGGCAGGTCGATCTCGGTGATATAATCGATGTTGCCCGCATAGAAGGGCATGCCCTGCCCCACGATCGAGCCGAAGGTGATCTTTTCCGCATTGGCGATGAGCGTGCTGATGCAGCCGTTGACCTTCACGCCGAATTCGCCCAGCAGATAGCAGGCCTCGATGTCGGTCTTTTCGCCGAAGGCACGGGTGAGCGTGATGACGTTTTCGCCCTTCACGATCTTGGGCAGAGCCACCGTTTTGATGTCCTCATCCACATACCAGCCGATGGGGGTGTTGGAGATGGGCTGACCGTTGAAGAGAAGCCGGCACTTCTCCGGCTCCTCCAGAGCCAGCTGTGCGCCCTCGTACTCGATGTCGCTGCGGAAGGTGAAGTTGAGCGACAGAGTGTGATCCTCGGGCAGATGATCGAGCAGGTAGGGCTGGACAATGTAGGTCTGGCGCTTTTCGTAGTTGAGGCGGGTGCGGAGACGGTCGTCGATGCGCAGGATCTCCTCGCGCTCCGAGAAGGGCTCGCCGTCCAGACTGAAATGCGCCATATCCAGCAGAAGCACGTTGGGCTCGTGACGCTTGTAAGAAAGGTAGTCGCGGACGTCGGTGCGAAAGACCTGCGTTTTGGGCGCGGTACGGATCCGCTTCTTCGGCTCGGCGGTGGGGATGAAATGCAGAAGCAGGCTGTCGTTGTCGTACACGGTGCGGTACACGCGGGTGGTGCCGTCGGAGCAGGCATACTCGGCATCGGTGATCTCACCGCTCAGCGTGTCGTAAAGCTTGACGTCGTACAGACCGTCGACGGTGATCTTGATGTTCTGGCTGATCACCTTGTCGAAGAGATGAGGCTGCTTCAGCTGGGCGACGAACATCCACTTGGTTCCGTTGTCCTCGCGCAGCGAATAGCAGAGATTGTCGGTCAATCCGCCGCCCTCCACGCGGATCTCCACGGTGCGGACATCCTTCAACGCCTGCACCAGCTTCGGACGGCTGGTCGGAATGGCGACCGATGCGGAATAGAGCGCGCTCAGCTCCGCCAGTCCCTCCCGCTTGGCATCCACATAATCGGGACAGCCGCCCATGAAGATCACCTTGCCGCCTCTGCGGACAAAGCGCGTCAATGCCTCAACGGTGGTGGAGCGGATGGTGCGCAGGCAAGGGACGAGGACGGCATCATAGCACATCTCGCCCATGACAAAGCCCTTTTCGCTCTCGCGGTGAAGCTCGGGCAGAAGCGATTCGGCAATGAACTCAAAATCCAGCGAGCTTTCCAGAAGCCAATCGACCGTGGAAAGGAAGGAGGAATCCTGCTCATCACGCATGTCCTTGGTTTCCGCCAAAGAACCGCAGAGCAGCCACTGGCTCTCGATGGGATGGATCACACCGATCGAGCAGACCGGCTTGCCGCGCGTCATGGCGGTGTTCACTCTCGCATAGTGATCCTCAATGTAAGGGTACTCCTTGTACCACGGGGACTGATAGTTGATGGAAGCGGGATAGTCGCGCTTGGCCTCGCCGTGCATGGAATACCAGGAGATGTGGGGCACACGGACGTTGACGCCCATGCAGGCCTGCCAGTCGCCCTGATACTTGTGGTGGCGGAAGTCAAAATCCCAGTTGGTCACGCCGTAAAGCTCGCTCATCATCGCCTCGCGCCCGGTCTGGTGCAGGACCGACTGGCACTGCTTGGCGGTGCTGAATTCGTGGCGGTCGCAGAGCAGATCCATGCCGATCATGCCCATCTTGCGGTAACAGCGCATGGCCTCGCCCACCTCGGCGCACTGCTGTCCCAAAGAGCCCTCTGCCATTAGGTGGCCGGTCTGCAGCAGGCCGTGGGAAGCCGACCAATCCGAAACATTGTCCATAAAGGCTGTGGCAAAGCGTTCGCTGAGATGATCGTAATAGCAATAGCGGGTGCGGATGTGGGCGCCGTTTTCGCCCTCAAAATACAGATAGGGCAGATTGTCCTGCAGGCTGAAGCCGTATTGTGCTTCAAACGTGGCGCAGAAATCGTGGGTGAAGGCCAGCAGAGCATCGTTTTTGCTCTCCGCGGAGGGCAGATAACGGCTCTTGACCAGACGCGGCTCGTCGGTGAAGATGGACGGACAGCGCTTGCCGAACTGGTCGCCCACCTCGCGGGCATAGGCATCGTAGGTGATGCGGATGAATTCGTCGATGGCGGGCTTGCTCAGCGTATCCACATAGCAGGTGTGGTTGTAGCGCACCTGATTGCACTCCTGACACATACAGAAGAAATAGCGCACGTCGGGATCACCGCTTCCGCGGGGCACCTTTTCAAAGGAGGTCATGATGCCATCGCCGTTCAGACGGATCCTGAAAGCGCCGAGGAAGATGTGCTTGCCCTCGGCAACCGCCTGCTCGTGCGGAGCGTCGTCGCTGCGGTCACGGGCAGTCATCAGCAGATAGCGCTGGCGGAAGAGAGGGTTGGGAGCGGTGACAAGTCCGCCCGCAAAGCCCGACGGCCAACGGTCCTCATCGTAGAGATAGGCCAGCATATCCTGCTTCTCCGCCTCACTCACGCAATGCTTGATATACTCAAAAAATTCGTCGGAGAGATACTTGGTGCGGAAGCCGGTGCGCACGTGCATATGATAGCCGCCGAAGCCCATCTCCTTGAAGCCGATGATCTGGCGCGTCAGACGCTCCTTCGACAGCGTGTCGTTCCAGCCCCAGAAGGGCGTTCCGCGGTATTCGCAGGTGGGGTTGCGGAAGAGCTCGTCGGAGAGAGCGGGCGAACCATTCTTCTTATAATACATGATGCTTTTCCTTTCGCATTCAACCGATTTTTCAAAAAATCCCTATGCTTCTATTTTACTCTTTTTCTTTTGAGAAATCAACAGGCAATTTTTCAGATCGCAGGGGGTATTTTTGCACAGAAAAAGGACTGACGCAAAAAAACGCCAATCCTTTGATCCGCACAAATGCCCTTTTGTGTTCACGCACCGCGCTTTTTCATCTTCGGCACTAAATCGAGAACGGTCACCATGGCAGGGACCGCCACCAACAGCAGGACCGTTTCGGGAACCATATACTGAAGATTGTACACCAGCGAATAGAGCCACATGCCCACCTGATGAACATACTCGTTCCAGTCCCCCGCCTTGGTGATCTCATACCAGACCACCGCACCCGACAGCAGATGGCAGAGAAAGCGGAGCACGCAGACGGTCAGCGTACCGACAGCGGTGGAAATCAGCTTCTTCTTGCGGTCCATGCCGCTCTCGAAGCGGAAAAAGCCGGCCGTGCCGATGCAGGTAAACGCAAGAATGTAATCAAGGAAAGCGCAGACCGCAATGCCGGCAAAGGTTGGGACATAAGCGATCGTTCCCAGCCCCAGCAAAAGCTGCGTGATCGAATAGGCAAACGCACCTAAGATGCCCACCCTTGTTCCGTGGCGGAGGGAAAGCAGCAGGATCGGCGCCATACTGAACAGCGTCACCGTGCCGCCCAGCGGCGCTTGGTAGATCGGGAACATGGACAGCACCGCCGCCAGCGCCACCATCACCGCGCTTTCGGCCAATACCCGGGTTCGGTTTTGTTTGCTTTGTGCCTTCATTGTCTTGTGTTTTTCCTCTTTCTGTTGTTCTTTTTTCTTCCGTTCTGCCATAAAAACAAAAACAGCGCCCCAACGGGCGCCGATGCAAAAACAACAAAGATCGCATTTCTTCTCATTCTTCCTACGCCGGCATTACCCGTTTCAGGTTCAAAGGGACAGGAGAGCAGGTCTCACATCTCAGCCACTGGGCGCCCCCGATTCGATATTCTCTTACGTTCCTCATTGTATCACCCTTTTCCGATTTCTGTCAAGTGCTTTGCGAAAAGTTTTTCAAAAAATGCGAAAAGCGTCTTGTATCCTGAAAATAAGTGTGATACAATGATAAGAGCGCCGTCCTCGGCTGAAACGTTACGGAAGGAGAACACCACCATGCCATCGGCTATGATCCATCTGGAAATCGCAAAAAAATACGATCCCAACGCCTCCACGCTCTTTTTACTCGGCAATCTGGCGCCAGACTGCATCGACATCCGCGCCATCAAGGATCACACCCACTTCCGTGACCGCGCCGACCGCGAAACCGCGCTTTCCGAATTGAAAGCCAAAACCGATCTGGACGATCCTTTTCACAAGGGGATCCTGCTTCATCTCTTCGCCGACCGTCGATGGGACGCCCATGCGCAAAGCCGATACAAGCACTTTTTCCAGGGCGATGCTGAGCTGTTCAAGCAGTACCGTCACGAGATCGGCATCGCCAGCGCCTACCTCTACCGCCACCGCGATTGGGCTGATCCCTCCTGGACCGCCATGCGCGGGCTTGATCCCGCTTTATACGCCTCCTCCCCCGATTTTCCGCCGGAGGAGATCCATCAATATCTGGAGAAGAACCAGGAATGGCATCGGACGCTGGACTGTCCCCCCTCCGAGCTCTTCCCCATGTCCTTCATCGACACCTTTACCGACGAAACGGCGGATTTGTTTAAAAAATGGTTAGAAAAATAAAATGGATCTTCCCGCTTCTGCTTCTGCTCGCGCTGGCGATCGGCTGCGGAGCGATCTATCATAACGGCTCCTCGAACGGGCTGCCTGCCCCCCGCTTGACCGCGGTGTATCCCTCCCACAGCGGCGGGATCGCTCTGGAATGGGAGGGGCGCGAGCTTGATGCCGCCATGTCCTTTGCCATCTACCGTTCGGAGAACGGCGGCACCTATGAGCTTCTCGATTCCACGCGCGAGATGCATTATCTGGATGCATCCTCCCTTCTGCCTCAAGCAGACTATTCCTATGCCATCGCTCTTTGCGCTTACAACCACTACGGCGACGGTGAATACGTGTTTTCCGATGTTTCCAACGAGATGTCCGCGTCAGCTCCCGACAATGCACCGTATGAAGAAGCCTGCTTTTCGGCCGACGATCTGAAAAAGCGTCTGATGATCAGCGCTTCGGCCTTTGCCGAAGAGATCTCGCTTCTTTACATCGGCGAATGGAGCGACGGTCTTTGGGAGGAGACAGTCAAGAGCGCGGAGGATGATGATCCTTTTCTGTCATGGCACTACTACGCCGTGGACGGCACCGCCTCTTATGAGGGCATCATCGGCAAACAGCGTGCCTATCGGCTGACCTACCGCTTTGCCTATTATGCCGACAGCAACGAGCAGGCGCAGGTGAAAAATGCCCTGCCCGACCTGCTCTCGCTCATCCGAACGAAATATGCTCTGGAGAAAGATCCCGAGCCCTACCGCGTCATCAAGGCGGTTTACAGCCATCTGGCGGAAACGGTCAGATTCGATGCGACCAAGCGGAACGACGGCGACCGCATGGTGGAACGCTCCTCCGCTTACGATGCACTGATCGTCCGCCGCGCCTCCTCAAAGGGCATCGCGCTGGCCGCCAAAACGCTGCTGGACGCGCTGGGCATCCCCTGCGAATGCGTCAGCGGCGACGGATATTGCTTCAACATGGTCTGCGTTGACGATTCGTGGTATCATTTCGATGCCTGCTCCGCCGTCTGTGCCAGAGAAAAGCAAAATGCCGTTTCTTATGCCTACCTGCTGATGCGGGAGTCCGATATGGATCGGGTGAAGGATGCGGTGTATGCCAAAGGGAGCGAGTTTGCCAAAAGCCATCCGCTGGGCAGCCTCCGCTTCAAAACCGAGCCCGACGCTCCCGTTCTCACAGGCTGTACGGTCAGCGAGGAGGGCATCTCTCTCTCCTACGAGTACAAGGGCGAGGGGCTGATGGTGTACGCCGACGGCGCTCTCATCGGCGAGACCAAGGACAGATCCATCGTCCACACAAATCCCGAAAGCGGCAAGGTCTACACCTACACCGCTTATGCCTACCGCACCGACAGCGCAGGCGAAAAGCTTCTCTCCCCTCCCGGAAAACCGACATCGGCGGTCAAGCCCATCTCCATCGAGCAAACGCCTGCCGCGCCTGCTCTGCTCAGCGTTGAGCAAACGGCCTCTGACACGCTGAGCGTGGATTTTGAGCCGGTGGAGGGCGCTTCCGCATACATCGTATACCGCATCGAAAACGGCAGACAGACCGAGATCGCCCGCTGTGCCTATCCGCCCTGCCAAGTCAAGCCTTCGCAAAAGGAGGGACTGCTGGCGGTGGGAGCGGTTGGCTCTGCTCTCTCCGAGCCGATGGGCTACAAGCTGTTGTCTTCCCTGTCTGCGCCCCTTCTTTCCACCGTCACCGGACGCGAGATCGTGATCGATCCGCAGTTCGAAGGCACTTATTTGATCGTCAAGACCGACCAAAACGGCGCAGAAACGGTCAGCGAATGGACGGGCGGTCCCTACACCGACACGCAGGTGGACAGCGGCATTTGCTACACCTACCGCATCCGTCCGAAGGAGGGAAGCTTTGTCGGTCCCGCATCGGAGCCCGCTGTGCTGATTCCCCTGCCTCCCATCGGCGAGATCACCGCTGAGGGATTGTCTGACGGCATCCGTCTGAGCTGGAAGGTCGATGGCGAAGAGGGCGTTTGCTCGATCTTCCGCGCCAACAGCGCCGACGGGCCTTACACCTTCCTTGCCACCGAGCGGCAGGGACATTCCTTCATCGATTCGACCGCTGTCAGCGGTAAGCTCTATTTCTACAAGCTCTGCCGCACGCTGGAGGAAAACGCCGACCGCTTCTCCTCCTCGCCGTACAGCGAACCGATCGCCGCCGTCTCGCTGGATACAACGCACATCGAATCCGGCCTCCGCAACACCACCGGCAACACAGTTGTTCTCAGCTGGCGGAGCGTGGAGGGGGCTGACGGGTATCTGATCCGCCGCGAGACCGAGATCACGGAGCAAGCGCCCGATGCCGATGCCGCGCCAAACGGCGAATCCGCAAGCGTCAGCGAACCGATGGTCTTCACCTGCGAGGGCAAATGCACCTACACCGATCTGACCGCCATGGCTTATGAAAGCTATCGCTACACCGTCACGCCTTACATACGGAAAGGCGGCGAACGGATCTGCGCTTCCTCCTCACAGCCGATGATCTCCTTCTCCCAGCTGAACGCCAAAAAGTACACCGACACGGCGCAAACGCTGCTGGAATGGTCGCCCTGCGCCTCAGCAGACGGATACATCATCCTGCGCAGCACGGGTGGCAGCCCCTTTTCGGTCATTGCCGTCACAAGTGAATTGACCATGGTGATGAACAATGCCGCCAACGTCTCCAACGACTTCAAGATCTACGCCTACAAGGAAAGCGGCAGCGGCCGTCTGTTCGGACAGGAAATGCTGTTTGTGGAAAGCCGCCGCGATGTGTCGGCCGAAACCGCTCCCCCTGCCATTGTGCCGCCGTCCGACGATCCGAGCCCCGAGGCGCCCGCCGAACCCACCGAATCCACTCTGTCGCGCATCCTCTCCTCCACGCTGATGCCCCTTTCCTGCGTGCTGGTGATGCTCGTTTCGCTGTATGCGATCAAGTTCTACCTCCCCTATGCAAGAAAAAAGAATGACAGCGATTCGGATCCTGCCGAGTAATGCCATCAAAAGTCTTCGTCTGAAACGGCGGAGACTTTTTTTATAAAAAAACAGCTGCTTCCCTCTTGACAAAATCGGTCTAATGTGTTAGACTTTAATCAGGCGGTCTAACGCTTTAGACCAATCAGGAGGTCCTTATGTTTGAAAAAGAGATTTTTGAAAGCGAATACAAATTCTGTCTGATCCTGTGGGAGAACGAGCCGATCCCGTCGGGAGAATTGGTCAGGCTCTGTGCCGAAGGGCTGGGCTGGAAAAAATCCACCACCTACACGGTCATCAAACGGCTCTCCGAACGGGGCGTGCTGGTCAGCGAGAACGGGATCGTCCGTGCGCTGGTCTCGCGGGATGAGGTACAGACAGCGGAAAGCGAAAAGTTCCTTGCCCGTACCTTCGGCGGCTCCCTGCCCTCCTTCATCGCCGCCTTTTCGAGATCAAACGCGCTGTCGAAAAAGGACATCGACGAGCTGCGGCGGATGATCGACCTCTATGAGGAGAAGGGAGAAGGCAAATGACCGCCTGCTTCCGCGCCGTTCTGGAAATGAGTTTTTATGCGTCGGTGCTGATCGCCGTTGTTCTGCCCCTTCGCCTGCTGCTCAAAAAAGCACCGAAATCCCTCTGCCTGCTTCTGTGGGCGGCGGTGGGACTTCGCCTGATCCTGCCCTTTTCCCTTGAAAGCCCGCTTGCGCTGATTCCCAATGCCGATGCCTTCCTTCCGAAAGCAAGCGAAACCTCCCTCGGACGTGATATCAATGAAGAAAAACGCGAAAGCTTTGTCACGACCGAGGTATATGCAACCGCACCGCTGATGGGCGAAAGCGAAACAACGATCGTCCCGGAGGCAGACAGGACCGCGCCCTTTGAGCCATCGCCCGAGCGTCCCTTTGACCAAGGGCAGTCCCTCAAGACCTCGCTCTCCCCCTGGACTCTCTGCGCCATGCTGTGGGCGGCGGTGGCCTGCGGGCTTCTTCTCTATGAGCTCTTCACGCTTAACGCCCTGCGCGACCAACTGAAAAGCGCCATCCCATGCAAGGCAAATGTTTATCTCACAAACCGCGTCTCCTCCCCCTTTGTGTTCGGCTTCCTTTCGCCGCGCATCTACCTGCCCTACCCCATCGAGCAGGCGGAGATCCCTTATATTCTCCTGCATGAGCAGACGCACATCCGCCGCGGCGATCACCTGACCAAGCCCCTCGCCTTTGTGATCCTGGCCATCCACTGGTTCAATCCGCTGGTCTGGATCGCCTACCGTCTCTTCTGCCGCGACATTGAGCTTTCCTGCGACGAGCGCGTGATCGCGCAGAACGGCAACCGCGCACAGTACTCCCGCTCCCTGCTCAAATATGCCGCGCCTGCTGCCCGCATCCCCTTTTCTCCCCCCGGCTTCGGCGAACAGGATGTGAAAACACGGGTAAAAAACGTGCTGTCCTACCGCAAGCCGGCCGCGGTCATCGTCACGCTGCTTCTGCTTCTCTGCCTGTCGGTGGTCCTGCTGTTCACCCTGAACCGTCCCCTCTCCGCAGACAGCGGTCAAGAAACGCAGCCGCCGCAAAGCGAGCATACGATGCAAGACACGCAGGGCAGAGACGAAACCTCGATGCCCGTCTCCCCCTCTCCTTCGCATCCGTCCCGTGCGGTGAGCGATTTTATGCCGCAGAAGGCCGAGCGTCTGCTTTTCTGCGATCCGCTGGGGAAAGAAAAGGATCATTACCTGCTGGCCTATGCCGACAGCGACGGCAATCCCTTGTACTACACGGCAAAGGCGAATCAGACGGATACCGGGTTCTTCTACTCGTCATTCACCGCCGCCCTTCCCGACGGGGTGGAAAACGCGTTCGGCTTCCGTCCGCTGTATGTGCTTAACCGCGAAGAAAGCGGAACGTCTGAGCTTGTGATCCTCTTCCAAACGCTCGAGGGCGTGCGCTATCAGATCTGCACGATGACCGAGATCACCCTGCCTGACGGCGAAACGGCAGACATGTGGACCTCCACAGTGCTGCTGCGAACTGAATTTCTCTCGCTCTACCGCCCGAAGGAAACGACCGTCACCGCGCTGAGCGAAGAAAACTGGCGCTTTGTACTCAATTTCGACGGTCTTTTCACCTCCTCGGCCTATCAGCTGCTTGACGATATGGTCAGCGGACAGTCGGAAATCGACGACTATAACCTGTTCACCATCGACCGCTATGCCATCGGGCGCGAGGGCGATTATGACCTTTCCTTTGATTTCCACGTCAGCGAGAGCCGTCACCCCTCCATCGGTGTCGGTGACTATGAGACAATCCTCCACGACTATGTTGAGCCGATGCTGGACGGGCTTCACGAATTTCAGTCAACAGACTTCAACGCCTTCGGCGAATTCTCTGACCGCGAGGAGGTCTGGATGGTGGCCGAATGGCTGCTCTCCCGCTATCACTGGCGAAGCCCTGCCTTCGGAGAAGCGAACGAACGTGACATTTCCAATTACCTCTGCCGCTATTACGGCAACGGCAAGCTGCCCATCGAGGAGTACAAGAAGCTGGCCAAAGAGAAATTCGGCATGGAAAACCCAAGTGCAGACGGTCTTCCCAAAGTGGAACAGAACGGACAGCTCTTTGTTTACAGCGGAGACTTGGGCGGTCTGATCCGCTACGAGGTGAAAAACGTACAGACCGTTGGGGATTCGACCGAGGTGACCGTCCGCTTTTATGCCGACTACAACCGCATCGTCAACTCCCATTTGGTCACCTACGTCTTCGGCGAAGGCGGCGTTTGGAGGGAGATGCGCGTGGAAGAAGAAAGCCAATATCCCCCGTTGGGACTGATGCCTTAACCAAAACAAAAAGCACTGTATCACATCGGACACAGTGCTTTTTTGTTCGTTTGAATTACTTGGTGACAGCGCGCTGGATGGCCTTTCCGATCTCCACGATGGGGATGATGCAGAGGCCGAGGACGATGGCAATGCCATATTCCATCAGATCCAGGTGAGCAAGACCGAATGCGTTGCAGAGGAAGTCGATCTCCACAACGGCCGAGGTCAGCAGCAGCGACAGGATGCCTGCTCCCCAAAGCCAGAGGTTCTGCGTTTTCAGCGTGAACAGCGAGCCGCGCAGAGAGCGCATGTTGAACGCATGGAAGATCTCGCACATGGACAGCGTCAGGAAGGCCATGGACGTGCCCAGCATTTCAGCGGAATAGGTGCCCGCGGCAATCGCTTCCGCATGATGGAGGTCAGCCAGATAGTAGCGGCCGATGAAATAGGAAACCAGCGTGATCAGCGTCACGATGAAGCCCTGATAGAAGACCGCCACGCCGAGACCGCCTGCAAAAATGCCTTCCTTGGAATCGCGGGGCTTACGCTTCATGGCATCGGCCTCGGTCTTTTCCATGCCCAGCGCCAGAGCCGGGAAGCAGTCGGTGATCAGGTTGATCCAGAGAAGCTGAACGGGCTGGAAGATGGTGAAGCCCATCAGCGTGGCAAAGAAGATGGCCAGCACCTCCGACAGGTTGGAGGCCAGCAGGAACTGGATGGCCTTGCGGATGTTGTCGTAGATACGGCGTCCTTCGCCCACAGCCGAAACGATGGTGGCAAAGTTGTCGTCGGCCAGGATCATGTCGGCCACGTTCTTGGTCACGTCCGTACCCGTGATGCCCATGCCCACGCCGATGTCAGCGTTCTTGATGGAGGGTGCGTCGTTGACGCCGTCGCCGGTCATGGCCGTGACCATGCCCTTCTTGCGCCATGCGTTGACGATTCTCGTCTTATGCTCGGGCTGCACGCGGGCGTACACCGAATATTTTTCAACGGCGCTTTCAAATGTCTCATCAGAGATCTCATCCAGCTCGGCACCGGTGATGGCCTGCGAGCCGTCTTCAATGATGCCCAGCTGCTTGGCGATGGCCACAGCGGTGTCGCGGTGGTCGCCGGTGATCATGATCGCGCGGATGCCCGCGGAATTACACTCGGAAATGGCGTCCTTGACCTCGGGGCGGACAGGGTCGATCATACCCGTCAGACCGACAAAGGTCAGATCCTGCTCCAGAGCCTCGGGCTCGAAGGAAGCGGGCGTCTCGCTCCACAGACGCTGAGCGGCGCAGAGCACGCGGAGAGCCTCATTGGCCAAAGCGTGGTTGGCCTCCAGAATCTCCTTCTTCTTTTCCTCGGTCATGGGCAGGATCTCGCCGTTTTCGCCCAGATAGGAGGTACAGCGGCGCAGGACCTCGTCGGGCGCGCCCTTGGTATACTGCACGATGGAGCCGCCGATCGCATGAACGGTGCTCATCATCTTTCTCATCGAATCGAAGGGAGCCTCGCCCACACGGGGAGCATCCTTCTTCATTTCGTTCTTGTTCAGTCCCAGCTTATAAGCGAAGTTGACCAGCGCACACTCGGTAGGCTCGCCGACCGCATCCTTCTTTTCCTCGTCCAGCTCGGCATCGGACGCCAGAGCCATGGCCTTGGCCAGCAACTCCTTGTCGGGACCGAAATGCTCGACAACGGTCATCTTGTTCTGCGTCAGCGTACCGGTCTTATCCGAGCAGATGATCTGGGTGCATCCCAGCGTCTCCACGGCGGTCAGCTTGCGGATGATGGCGCTTCTCTTGGACATATTGGTCACGCCGATGGAGAGAACGATGGTCACAACCGTGGCCAGACCCTCGGGGATAGCGGCAACGGCCAGCGAAATGGCCAGCATGAACGAATCCATGATGGTGGCAAAGCCCAGACCGTTTCGGAAGAGCTGAACGGCGAAAATGACCACACAGATGCCGATAACAAGGTAGGTCAGGATCTTGGAAAGGCCTGCCAGCTTCATCTGAAGGGGCGTTTTGCCCTCCTCGGCCTTGGCCAGTGCATCGGCGATCTTACCCATCTCGGTGTCCATGCCGATGCCGGTGATGACCGCCTTGCCGCGGCCGTACACCACGGTGCTGCCCATATAGATCATGTTCTTGCGGTCGCCGAGGGGAACATCCTTGCCGTTCTTCGGCTCGATGATCTCATCGGTCTTGGTAACCGGGACGCTCTCGCCGGTCAGGGCGGCTTCCTCGATCTTTAAGCTGGCGCACTCGATGATGCGTCCGTCGGCAGGGACAGCGTCGCCCGCTTCCAGCACCACGATATCGCCAACGGTCAGTTCTTCGCTGCGGATGGTGATCTGCTTGCCGTCGCGGATGACCTTGCTGGTGGCCGCCGCGATCTCCTGCAGCGCTTCAATGGCCTTTTCGGCCTTGCTCTCCTGGAACACGCCCAGAATGGCGTTGATCAGAACCACCGCCATGATGATGACCACATCGGTGGGGAACTCCCAATGGCCGGCAGACACGCCGTTGTAGATCTCAACAGCCGCGGAAATGCACGCCGCCACGATGAGAATGATGATCATCGGATCGGCCAGCTGCTTCAGAAAACGCTTGATCAGCGATTCCTTCTGCGCTTCCTTCAGCTTGTTCTTGCCGTACTTTTCCTGTCTCTTGGCCGCTTCCGCGCCTGACAGGCCTTCTGCCGTGGTCTGCGTTTGCTCGAGTACTTTTTCAATACTGTCGCCGTAGTAATTCATACCTTGCATCCTCTCAAAATTGATTTATATTATTATTTCCTTTTTTCAATAAAAAATGAAAAAACCCACACGCGGACAAAACGCGCATGAGTCTCGTTGTTATCTTTTCAAGCCAGACGGCAAAAGCCGCCATGCTGTTGACTTGAACCGCTTGCGCGCAACTACTCCCCCATGGAATCGATTTGATTTATTTTACCACATTTTTCTGCTCTTGTCAAGAACGATCCAAAAGGAAGAAAAAATTTTTTCTTCGCGCCCGCCACCACTCCGCAGGAACGAAATGCCTATTGACAAAAACAAGGATTTTGTATATAATATATAATGAGTGGATTTTGAAAGGAGTGTTTTTAACAATCGCTCGCGTCCCAAGCCGTTGGCATACGGTTAGCGCCTGAACCGAAATCTGCATCGGTCTACGAGGAAAGGGTTTTATCGAAAGATTCGGCGGATGCCCTTCGAACGGTCCGCGTTCGTCAGTGCTTTTCGAAAAAGCGGAGGCAACTCCGTAACAAAAGAAAGCACAGCGGAACGAAAAACAACGTCTGTCCACAAAACCAAACAGGGCAGGCGTGCGCTTTGTCCGGCGACCGAAGCGCGTTTTTTCGCACCCTCTGATTTTTTATAGACCGCGCCGGAAGAAAGGATACAACAGTATGTGTGGAATTGTAGGTTACATAGGCAACAAGCAGGCGGCTGACATCCTCGTTGAGGGACTGTCCCGTCTGGAATACCGCGGATATGACTCGGCCGGCATCGCCGTTTACGGTGAGGACGGTTTGAAAATTGTAAAGACCATGGGTCGTATGGACGACCTTCGCAAGAATCTGAACGAATTCGGCAAGCCTGTCGGCAGTGTGGGCATCGGTCACACCCGTTGGGCTACCCACGGCGAACCCAGCGACATCAACTCCCACCCCCACAAGATCGGACGTGTCACGCTGGTCCACAACGGCATCATTGAAAACTATGTCACGCTGAAGAAGGCTCTGGCCGATGCCGGACGCACCTTCATCTCCTCCACCGACACCGAGGTGGCCGTTCAGCTGATCGACAGCCTCTACAACGGCGATCCGTTGGCCGCCATCACCGCCGCTCTCGAGCAGCTGCATGGCTCGTATGCCTTCGGTATCCTCTTCGACGACATCCCCGACACCATTTATGCCGTCCGCAAGGACAGCCCGCTGGTGGTCGGTCTTGGCGAGGGCGAGAATTTCATCGCCTCCGACATTCCTGCCGTTCTCAAGTACACCCGCGAATACATCCTCATTGAAGAAAAAGAGATCGCGATCATCCGCCGCGACGGCGTCAAGATTCTTGATGTCAAGGGCAACGAGATTAAGAAGGACACCTTCAAGGCCAGCTGGGACATCGAAGCCGCCGAAAAGGGCGGTTATCCCCACTTCATGCTCAAGGAGATCCACGAGCAGCCCAAGACGCTGCGCGCCACCATCTCGCCCCGTCTGCAGAACGGTCCTGCGGGCATCCTGAAGGAAGAGATCGACGACACGCTGAAGATGGAGCGTCTTCTCATCGTCGCCTGCGGAAGCGCCATGCACACCGGTCTTCTCGGCAAAAACGCCATCGAGAAGCTGGCCCGCGTTCCCGTCGACGTGCACATCGCCTCCGAATTCCGTTACAGCGATCCGATCATGAAACAGGGCGATGCGATGATCATCATCTCCCAGTCGGGCGAAACCGCCGACTCCATCGCCGCTCTGCGTCTGGCCAAGCAGCGTGGCATCCCCGTGTATGCCATTGTCAACGTGGTGGGCTCCACCATCGCCCGCGAGGCCGATTACGTTATCTACACATGGGCCGGTCCCGAGATCGCCGTTGCCACCACCAAGGCTTACTCGGCGCAGGCCGCCACGCTGTATATGCTGGCTCTCCGCATGGCCGTTGACCGCAAGACCATCAGCGACGAACGTGCCAACCAGCTCTTCAACGCGCTCAATGAGCTACCCGACAAGGTTGCCGAGATTTTGGACAACAACATGGCTCACTATGAGAAGCTGGCTGCGATGAACAAGGATGTTCACGACCTGTTCTACATCGGACGCGGTCAGGACTATGCTCTCTGCTGCGAGGGCTCGCTGAAGCTGAAGGAGATCTCCTATATGCACAGCGAAGCTTATGCCGCAGGCGAATTGAAGCACGGTACCATTTCGCTGGTCACCGAGGGTGTTCCGGTCGTGGCCGTTGCCACTGACGATTCCATCACCGAGAAGACCATCAGCAACATCAAGGAGGTCAAGGCCCGCGGCGCCTTCGTCATTTACGTGTGCAAGAAGGGCGCGGCCGCCGAAGGCGACTTCTACGATGCGCTCATCGAGCTGCCCGTCACCGACGAGGTACTCATGCCCATCGTGGCCATCGTTCCGCTCCAGAGCTACGCTTACTACACCGCCGTCTGCAAGGGCTGCGATGTCGATAAGCCCCGCAATCTGGCCAAGTCGGTTACCGTTGAGTAAAACGGATCGCATTCCAAAAAATCCATTTAAAAGCCCGAGCGAAAAACGTTCGGGCTTTTTCGTTTCCGCCAAACGCATGGTGGAATTGTTCACACTTATTTGGTATGATTTAAACAAATCCAATGTGCAAAACAAGAAGGAAGGTGCGTTTGTGTATACGATCGGAATCCACGGCAGCTGGAGAACAATTCCGAAAGAAGCCGCCGCTGTTTATGACCGCAAGATTCGGAAGCTGGAAGCCTTTCTCCGAAAAGGATTGGATCTCAATGCCCCCATTGCATTCAAAGACGGTACGGAAATCCTGCCGCTCGAGATCGCGATTTGTCGGAACGATCCCGATATGATCCTCTATCTGATCGAGCACGGCGCCGACCCCAACGCGGATCCATATACTCCCTTGCTGAGCACCGCCGTCCGCTTCTGCGATCCCGATGTGGTGGAAATCGTTGCAAGGCATACCGGAAAACTGGACAAGCGCCAAAAACGGATGCTTTTTGAGGATATTCGGTATGGCAATCGGCCGGAGAACATCCCCGTTTTAGAAACAATCGGCATCACCGTTGCCGAATTCGGCGGCGATGCGTTCCGAAGCGCTGTGTCTGAAGGAAACACCGAATGGACCGAGTTTTTTCTAAAAAAAGGAGTCGACATCAACTATCACGAGCCGGACATGGTGTTTCCCTATGCTTCCACCCCCGTCACCGAGGCTGCCCGTTCAAACAACTTTCCCATGGTGCGCCGGCTTGTCGAGCAAGGGGCGGACATCACCATTGCCGATCAATACGGCGACCGCCCTTACACCGAGGCGGTGAAGAACAAGAATCAGGAGATGGCGGATTATCTGAAGGCCTTAGAGCCCGAGGATTGGCACAACGAGCAGGAAAAGGCACGTCAACTCAAGCCCTACAAGCTGCCCACCAAGCTGGTTGACCATTTGAAGAACGGTCCGCTTCGCCTGGAATTCCCCGAAAAAGAAACAATCAAATGGGCGGAGCTTTACCCCTATATGGACATAAAAGAACTGACATGGAAGCGGAAGAAGCTGCTCTCGCTCATGCTGGAAATGGACAAATACGGCGCTTCTTATCAAGTGGTGTGGAGCCCCAAGGACAAAAAGGTGGGGTATCTGGACATCGAGCATGGTGATCTTCATATAATGGGCACGTGGGAAGACTTTATCGCCGACCCCGGGCGCTACCTCAACGGCATCATCGAGGGAGAGTATTTGAAATAAGGAAAGGTGTCTTTCTTTCATACAAGACCGTCACAGAATCTGCGGCGGTCTTTTTTTCGTACTCTAACGGATGTTGTAAAGGGCATTCAAAACCAGCCAGTTCTGGGGGAAATACTTCATCACGTTCCACCACGAGCAGCCGTACAGCCCCTTGGCGAAGGCCAGCGCCAATTTGCGCTCGATGCTCTCCGCATCCTCAAACCACACCTCATGCTCAATGCCGTCGCGGGTATAGCGGAAAAAGGGCGAGGCCGACTGCTCGTCAAACACGATCTCACTCCCCGTTTCGACCGCCAGATTCACCGCCTCCACGTTGGACAGCGAGCGCGCTTTGCTCTCCCCCTTCACGTAAGGGAGCGAAAAATCGTAGCCGTAGTTGGGGATGCCCATATAGATCTTCTCGGCGGGGATCTCGGTCAAGGCGTAGTCCACCACCCGCTCCACGTTTCGGATAGGCGCGACGGCCAACGGCGGACCGTAAGTGTACCCCCATTCGTAGGTCATCAGCAGAACAAAGTCCGAAGCCGCTCCGATACCGCCGTAGTCGTGCCCCTCATAGAGAAGCCCTCGCTGGTCGGAGGAGGTTTTCGGCGCCAACGCCGTCACCAAAATGCCGCCCGCTTCGTTGCACTTCCGCCGCAGATCGGCCAAAAAGGCGGTATAGAGATCCCGCGCCTCCACGGGCAGGTACTCGAAATCCACGTCCACGCCGTCATAGCCGAGGGCGGTCATGTTTGCCACGATCCCGTCGGACAGGCGAGCCGATGCCTCCGCGTTCTGCAGGAGCTCCACCGCCAAGCTTGAACTGAACGTCCCGCTTTCGTCCAGCGTGGACACGTGCATCAGCGGCTTCGTCCCATACGCCTTGGCGATGGCGATCAGCGGACGCTCGTCCTCGTTTTTGTAGATCAGCCCGTCGTTGAGCAGCGTACCGTCGGGGCGGAATCCGTAGGTAAAGGGGGTGAAATAGGCAAGGAAAGGCATGGTCTTGCGCAGCACGGCGCGGTCGGCAAAGGGATAGGCATAGCCGTTGGTGGACAGGCTCCCCCTCTTCTCCCCGCGGTAGGAAATGACCAGCGTCTGCCCCGGGTAGATCAGCGAAAGCCCGTCGAGGGAGGTGTTGTTCCGCAAAAGCGTGTTCACGTCGACACCGTAGCGGCTTGCCACCTCCGTCAGCGTCTCACCCTCGGTGACCGTATGCACAACATCGGGGAACAGGATCACCAGCGTTTGTCCCACCGCCAGCCGTGACGGATCGGACAGCTCGTTGTCGGAAATGAGAGCATCGGCGGAAACGCCGTACCGCTCCGCGATCGAATAGACCGTTTCGCCTCTTTGTACTCTGTGAATGGTCATACATCTGTCTCCTTTTTCAGAAATACCGTTTTATGACCACTATATTCAATTCTCTCTTCCCTTTTTCCGAAAAAGCCGAAAATTTTTTCAAAACCTCTTGACAAAACCGTTCTACATGGTGTAGAATATCATTGTTCTACAAGATGTAGAATAAACTGTGTTTTCAGGAGGATCCCAACCATGAGCGATTACCAAATGGGCGCGATCGAATCCCGCTTTGCCGACATCATCTGGCAAAACGAGCCGATCACCGCCGCCGAGCTTGCCAAACGAAGCGAGGCCTTGCTGGGGTGGAAGAAGACCACCTCTTACACCGTGCTGAAGCGCCTTTGCGAGAAGGGGATCTTCCGCAACGAGAAGGGGGAGGTCTCCTCCCTGCTGTCCAGACAGGAGTTTTATGCCCGCCAGAGCGAGCGTTTTGTGGACGAGACCTTCGGCGGCTCCCTGCCCGCCTTTCTCGCCGCTTTTACCGCACGAAAGAGTCTGACCGACGAGGAGGCAGCCTACCTGCGCCGTCTCGTGGACAGCCATGAGGAGCGAAAGGAGTAAACCGTGGCCGATCTGTTTTTGAAGCTTTTAAACATGGCCATCGCCGCCGGGTGGATGGTGCTGGCCGTTTTTGCCCTGCGCTTTCTGTTAAAAAAAGCGCCGAAGGCACTGGTCTGCGTGCTGTGGGCGCTGGTGGGCATCCGCCTCATCTGTCCGTTTTCCTTTGAGAGCGTGCTCAGCCTGATCCCCAGCCGCGAAACTCTCCCGGCCGCCGTTCTGACCGAGCCGACCTTCGACATCCACAGCGGATTTGAAGCCATCGACCGCCCCGTCAACGACTATCTCGGCGATCGGTATGCGGAAAGCGTCACCGTCCCTGCCGAAAACGGCGTCGATACGATGACCGTGCTGGCTGCCGTGTGGCTGATCGGCGTTCTGCTGATGGCGCTGTATACGGCGGTGAGCTACGGCTATTTGAAAAGGAAGGTGCGCGAGGGCGTGCGTGTGCAGGAGGATGTGTATCTCTGCGACCGCATCGAAACGCCCTTCATCCTCGGTCTCATCCGCCCGAAGATCTATCTGCCCTCGTCCATGGGAGAGGCGGACATGGCGCACGTTCTTGCCCACGAGCGCGCCCACCTGTCCAGACACGACCATTGGTGGAAGCCTCTCGGCTTTGCGCTGCTGAGTGTCTATTGGTTCCATCCCCTGCTGTGGGTCGCCTATGTCTTTTTCTGCCGCGACATCGAGCTGGCCACCGATGAAAAGGTGATCGGGCGTATGGATGCCGAGGGCAAAAAGGCCTATTCCCACGCGCTGATCAACTGCAGTGCCAAGCGAAGAGCGGTCACCGCCTGCCCCTTAGCCTTCGGTGAGGTGGGGGTGAAGGAGCGGATCCGATCGGTCCTGCACTACAAAAAGCCCACGCTTTGGCTGATCCTGCTGGCCGTTATCGTCTGCATCGCCGTGGCGCTCTGCTTTCTCACCGATCCCAAGGAGGACGAAACCTACCCCGACCGCTATTATCTGGTGGTGGGCGGCGATGGCGTCGAGCGCATTGAAGTGACAAGCGCCGATCAAAGCGGAGGTGTTGTCAACGCCGACGGCAGTCCCTTCCGAAAGGGCGAAAAGGTGTGGCTCGAGGTCCTTGACGGCGAGAGCGAGATCCTGCACATCACCGCCTATGACGCCGACGGCAGGATCCTGTATGAGTATGGAAAGGATACTGAAAGCGAAGATTGGAAGCTGTTTTTCGGTGATCAGGAGGTTTTGCCGCCGTCCGAAACCGAGGAGATAACGCCCTCCTTTACAAGCGATCCGTCCGATGCGCAATCCCTCCCCATCGACGTTTCCGACGACATTCACGCCGATGCCGCCGTCTTGGCTCGGGCGCTGAAGCTGGTGCAAAAGCACATCGATGACTACAATGCTTACGGGCAGTCCCAAAAAGAGATCACCGGCACCACCTACCACATCACCAAGGCCGAGATTCTTTCCCTTGAGCAGATCAACACGGGAACGTCCGGTCTCACCGACGGTATCAACCTCTACCGTATGTCCTGCCGTTTGAAGCCCTACCTTAGCACGAACGATCTGTCCAAGATCCTGCTGGCAGGCGGAATGCGGCTGGAGGACGGATGGTTTTACATCGATCAGCCTTATTTTGCCATGCACCGGAAAGAAACAGACGGCGAAACGGTATGGACCGATCTGGGCGCCATCGACGAGCTGACCATCCAGACCGAGTACGCCACCGACGATATGCTTTCCCGCTACGGCGATCCCTACACCGCCGCGGCTATGGAGCTGTATGCCAAGCACACGCAAAAAGAGGGGATCCCCGGCCAACCCGATGAGCCAATTGTCGATCCTCCGCATGAGTCGGAAAACCAAGAGATCGGCGAAGAACAAACCATCCCCCTCACCGATTCCAACGCTCTCGCCTTCATCCGTGAGGCGCTCGGTACGCTCACCGTCCACGAGAACGACACCGTCTCCTTCTCTCTGCCCAAGACCCTGCCGAAGTCCGAAGACGGCAAAACCAAGCTGACC
This sequence comes from Oscillospiraceae bacterium, assembly GCA_015063795.1. GTDB lineage: Bacteria > Bacillota > Clostridia > Oscillospirales > CAG-272 > SIG694. The sequence continues at coordinate 25,309 of SVTL01000010.1, read as the reverse complement.
GTCAGCCTGTCCGCCACCTTCAAGGAGGCATACGGCGTATACGGGCGGCAGCGGCTGATCGACAATCTCACCGACTGGAAGGGCGGCGAGGTCTTCTCGGGCAAGCTGGACACCTCCCTCGGCGAGCCGATGGACATCATGCTTCGTCTGGCCTTTGCGGAGGATCTGGGCAACAACACGGTCCGAACCGTGGTCTCCGACTACATCGAGCTGACCGCTCCCTTTGCCTACGGAAAAACGTCTGAGATCAACGAGCAGACCGTTCTGGCCTCGGTCGACGGCGGCAAAGCGTCCCTTCTCTACACCTTCAAGGACGGCAGCGAGGTGCGTCTCGCCTTCGACTTGCCCGACGGGCTTGCCATCCCCACCGGTCTCTACCGCGGGGAAAACGGTCTGCTCCCCTCGGTGACCATCGGCATCCCGAACGCCGCGGCAAGCATTACCATGTTGTTTTTCGGGACCGACGACCGCGAGGTGCTGGAAAACATCGACACCGCCGACAACACCCTCCCCATGCCGATCTTTTCCCCCATCGCCCTCTCCAGCCACTCCTCCTACACCAACTACACCGTCAAGAAATCGACGGCAACATCGGCATCCGCCGTCGTCGATCATCTGTGGTTAAACACACAAGCGCACACCGAGGAAAAGGGCATCAGCGTCTTGGCCTATGATTATAACGTGACCAATCAGTTTGTTAAGATCCAATTTGCTGACGGCACAATCAGCAACGAACAGGCAAACGCCATTGCCGAAAGCCTGATTCTCGAGCGCGTGAAATAAACCCATACACAAAAAAGCACCCCAAAGCCAAAAGCCTCGGGGTGCCGTTTTTTTCAGATGATTGCGTTTTCTTTGCTCGGGAAGCTCTTACTTCTTCTTGGTGCGGTGGAACAGGAATCCAATGAACAGAACCGCAGCAAAGAGGATCAGATAGAAGAGCACGGGGAAGGAGAAGGTGCCGTTTGCCTTGGCAGCCAGGAACGGGGTGATGCCGTGTGCATAAATGGCGGCAAAGACCATGAACAGGCAGGCCAGCGTGGCAAGGCTGGGCATCAGGAAGCGTTTGACAAAGCCCTCTTCCTTTTCCTTGATCATCCAAACGATGAACATGGGGATATAGAACGCATAAATGGTGATGATAGGCAGCTCGGAGGAATCAAAGTTGAACAGACCGAACCAGCCGGTGGACAGGTTGGCACCGTAGAAGTAAACCAGCCAGACCGCGCAGATGAAGATGCCCCAGATGGAGGAGTTGGTCACCATGTTGGACTTGGGGTCAACACGGCCGAAGAACTCGGGATCGGGACCTTCGCCGCGGGCGGCAATGGCATACATACCGCGGGTGGTGCCGACCATCAGGCCGTTCAGCGTACCCAGGCAGGAGATGACAATGCAGATGTTCAGCAGTGCGCCGCCGAAGGATCCGAACACATTGGTGAAGGCCGTGGGAGCGCCCTCTGCCATCAGAACCTCATTGGATGCACCGCCGGCAACGCCGATGTAATAGAACACATAGGCAACAACAACGATGATCGAGCCGATGATCAGAGCCAGAGGAAGATTCTTCTTGGGATCCTTCAGCTCAGCGTTGATGGAGGTGGCAACGATCCAGCCCTCATAAGCAAAGACGGTGGCAACGATGGCAGCAAACAGACCGCTTCCTGCGCTTCCGCCAACCGTTTCGGAAACAACGGTGGTGAAGTTCTGGGGGAGCGTGCCGTTGATCGAGCCGACGATGGTGCCGACGACGGCCATCAGAACAATGGGGATCAGCTTGATGAACGTGGCGCTGATCTGGAACTTACCGGCCAGCTTCGGAGAGAAGGCATTGAGCGTGTAAGAAGCGATCAGGAAGAAGCCCGCCAGGATCATAACCTCGGGGCCTGCCAGATTCCAGCCGAACAGCACGCCGAAATAGCGGGCCGATACCCAAGCGAGAACCGAGGTCATGCCGGGGTAATAAATGTTGACCATGAACCAAGCCAGATAGTAGGCATAGGTCTTGCCGCAGGTAGCCTCGGCATAGTCCACAACGCCGCTGACCTTTTCATACTTGGTTGCCATGATCGCAAACTGCAACGAGCAGATGATCATCAGAAAACCGGTGATGACCCAAGCGGCGATACCCAAAGGCATGTTGCCGCCCGTTGCGTTCAGCACGTTCTGCGCTTTGAAGAAAACGCCGGAGCCGATGACGGTACCGACCACCATGCAAATGGCGGTGATCAAACCGTACTTACGAGTTAATTTTTCCATAATGTTACCTCAAAACAAAAATATTAAGGATTCCTGAATAAATTCTATCACAAGTGAAAAGAAAAGTAAAGAGTTTTCTCTTTATTTATCAAAAAAAGTCTTTCTTTTTCGTTCGCCAAACGCGTATTTTCATGTGATTTCAGTCATATTTTGCCAAAATGTTGCATTTTTGATTCCTGCATGATAGAATAAACAATAAAAATGTCCAACCTTTTTCCTTTTCCGTGTCTGTATGGGTGAAAGCTTTCAAAGAGGTACAAGCAAGTGAAACGCGAAACCGCCGAAACAATCGCAAGCGAATATTTGAAGCCTGTCTTCGGCTTTGCGCTGAAGCGGTGTAAAAATCTGCAGGATGCGGAGGATCTTTCTCAGGAGATCGTGCTGAAGGCCTTCCGTGCGCTGTTGGCCAAGGACGACATCGGCGATCCTGCCAGGTTCATCTGGACCATCGCCCACAATGCGCTGAGCAATTACTACCGCGATGCCGCAAGAGGAACCATCGGACTCTCCTTTGACGAAGTGGAAGATACCCTCGCCGATCCCGATTCGCTGAGTGAGGAGGACGATTCGGCAAACGCCATCCGCCGTCTGCAAAAAGAGATCGCCTATCTGTCCGCTCTTCAGCGGAAAATCGTCATCGCGTACTATTTTGAAAACCGCAGGCAGGCCGACATCGCTTCGGAGCTCGGGATCCCGCTCGGCACGGTCAAATGGCACTTGTTTGAAGCAAAAAAAGAACTGAAAGAAAGGTTGGGCGTTATGAGACAAACAAGCGAACTGACATTCAATCCCATCAAGTTTCATTCCTACGGCATCAACGGATCGGTGGGAAATAAAAAAATCGATGAGTTTTTCCGCTCCGCTCTGTCGCAGAACATCTGCTACTGCGTGAGAAACGAGGCAAAGACGGTCAACGAGATCGCCGATGACCTTGGCGTTTCGCCCGTGTATGTGGAAGGCGAGGTCGACTTTCTTGAAACATACGGCTTTTTGAAGGAGGAAAAGGGCAAGGTCATCGTCAATTTCCTCATCAGCGAGCCGACTTCCGAGCTTCTGATTCTGCAGCACACCATGTATAAAAAAGCGGCGGCAGGCTTTGCCAGCGACCTTTTCGATGCCCTGACCGCCTCCGAACTTCTTGATCGCAGCGACCTTTGGTGCGCACAGACCGACGGTCCGATTTCGCTGACCGATCCTTCTCGCGCCGACCGTAACTTCCTTCTGTGGGCGTTGATTCCGTTTATCATCTCGGAAAATGGAAAGCTGACGGCGGAAAAACGCATTTCCTTTGACGAGGTTGCCACCATCCGTCCCGACGGGTCTCACAACATCGCTCAGGCAACCGTCCTTCCCGACCGCATGGATCTGCCGAAGGATTATGTTTTCATGAAAAACTGGTGCGGCCCTTTCCGTTATCCGGACAAAAAGCACGCTGCGGGTAATCCTTCTTTTTGGCAGCTGGACAGCGAATGGTCGAACAGGAGACTGCAGGTCAGCAAGGCGGAGCGCGAAAAGGCCGACCGCGTGATCTCTCTTTTCAAGCGTGAGAACGAGGAAGGGCTTCTTTCCAAGGATGAATACGCCTGGCTTGCCGAGCAGGGCTTCATCAAAACCGTCGGAGATTATGACGGCTCGTTCAAGTCCTCCTGGCAGATCGTCATTCTGGCGACAAAAGACATCCGCGATGCCCTTCTTGCCATCGGCGAAACCATTTTCAAGCAGCACAAGGACGAGCTGAAAGCCCTCAAGGCTCCCTACATCGAGGCTGTGCTGGCCTCCGTTCCCGCCCATCTCCGCAAGGTCAAGGCATATGAGTTGCAGTTTCTCTTCGGATCGGACGGCTGGTTCATCCTTCACTGCCTCGTTTCCCTTTTGAACAGCGGCAAGCTGAAGCCTCCCACCGACGGACAGAAAAAAGCACTTTCCACGCTGTTGGTGCAGAATTGAGTGCAAATCCAACATCCCAAACCGACAAAAATCCCCCGCAAAAGCGGGGGATTTCCTTATCTGATGCAGAATCGAATGTATGGATCCGATTAGATGGTGCCGTCCCAGGTCGAAACGGTCTTCTTGGTCTTTTCCACATCGTCGAACCAACGCTGGGTGACGGACTTGGACTCGGTGAAGAAGCGGAAGCCGTCCTTGCCGAGGGTGTGGAGATCGCCGAAGAAGGAATTCTTGTGACCGCAGAAGGGGAAGCAGCCCACGGGCACGGGAATACCAACGTTAACACCGACCATACCGCCGTGGGTTCTCTTAGCGAACTCGCGGGCATAGTGGCCGTTCTGGGTGAAGATAACGGAACCGTTCGCAAACGGATTGTCGTTCATGATACGGAGGCCTTCCTCGAAGTCCTTGACTCTCTTGATGCAGAGAACGGGACCGAAGACCTCGAAGCGACCGATGGTCATCTCTTCGGTTACGTTGTCGAAGATCGTGGGGCCGAGGTAGAAGCCGTTCTCATAGCCGGGAACGGTGATGTTGCGGCCGTCAAGAACCAGCTTAGCGCCTTCCTTGATACCGGTCTCGATCCAATCGGTGACGAACTTGCGATGGCCGGCGGTGACCACAGGACCCATACCGGTGCTCTTGTCGTAAGCGGGACCGACCTTCAGGCCCTTAGCCTTCTCAACGATAGCGGCAACCAGCTGATCGGCGATGGACTCCTGAACCACGACAACGGGCAGAGCCATGCAGCGCTCACCGGCGCAGCCGAAGGAAGCGTTGATGATACCGGCAGCGGTTCTCTCAATGGGAGAATCCTCGAGAACGAGAGCATGGTTCTTGGCCTCGGTGAGAGCCTGAACGCGCTTGCCGTTGGCAGCAGCGACCGAATAGATGTGCTTACCGACGGAGGTGGAACCAACGAAGGAAACGCCCTTGACATCGGGATGAGTCAAGAAGATCTCAGCTTCGTTTCTCGAGCAGGTCACGATGTTGATAACACCGTCGGGCAGACCGGCTTCCTTGTACAGCTCTGCGAAACGCATAGCGGTCATAGGAGTCATGCTGGCAGCCTTGAGGACGATGGTGTTACCGGTTGCGATACAGATAGGAGTCATCCAGCCCATGGGGATCATGGCCGGGAAGTTGAAGGGGATCAGACCGGCAAAAACGCCGAGGGGCTCACGGTACAGGGTGGTGTCAAAGCCGTTGGACACGTTCATCAGGCTGTCGCCCATCATCAGAGAGGGGGCGGCGATGGCCTGCTCGGTGCCTTCCTTAGCCTTGAGAACGTCGCCTTCTGCTTCGCTCCAGGCCTTACCGTTTTCACGGGCGACCATGTGGGTGAGCTCATCCATGTGCTTGATCATCAGCTCACGAACCTTATACAGGATCTGAACTCTCTTCACAACAGGGGTGTTGGACCAAGCGGGGAACGCAGCCTTGGCAGCCTGGATAGCAGCCTCAACTTCGTCAACGGTGCAGCAGGGGGTCTCAGCGATCTGAGCGCCGGTGCTGGGGTCATAGATCGGCATGTACTTCTCGGACTTGGAGGGTACAAACTGACCGTTTATAAAGGGCTTAAGTCTTACGATTTGTTCTGACATGATAACCTCTCCTATTTTTCGGATCATCGATCCGTTTATTTTCATACACCATGATTATATCATCAAATTCCGAGGTTGTCAATGGTAAAATTGATTTATTTTTTGTTTTTTACGTCTTTTTGTCAGTTAAATTGCGTGTTATTTGTTCATAAAATTATTTTTTCGGTTTTCCTATTGCCTTTTTTTGCGGAAGATGGTAAAATAGCGTTATACCCTGATCGATATACAAAACCGAAAGGAAGCGATCCGCTATGAATGTCACGCTCGGATTTGCCAAGGAAAAGCTGAACATCACCATCGACGACAGCCGTCTTCTGGGCTGTCTCACCCCCAATAAAGTGGAATATGACCTGACCAACGAGGCGGAGGTCGTCCGCTCGCTTGCCTCCCCCATCGGAAGCGAAAAGCTGTCCGTTTTGGCAAAGGGCAAGAAGGATGTTGTCATCGTCACCAGCGACATCACCCGTCCCGTCCCCAGCTACCGCATCATCCCCGCCATTCTCGATGAGCTGGGCGAAGCCGGTGTTGCCGATTCGGCTGTGACCGTTGTCTTCGCGCTGGGCAGCCACCGCGGACACACCGAGGAGGAAATGAGAAAGCTGGTGGGCGATGCTGTGTTCGACCGCGTCCGCTGCATCGACATGGACCCGAACGACTGCGTCCATCTCGGCCAAACCAAGCGCGGCACGCCTGTGGATGTGTTCCGCAAGGTAGCGCAGGCCGATATGCGCATCTGCGTGGGCAACATCGAATACCACTACTTTGCCGGTTACAGCGGCGGCTACAAGGCCATCATGCCCGGCGTTTCCACCCGCGATGCCATCCAGTCCAACCACGGTCTGATGATCCAGGAGGGAGCCTGCACCGGCAATTTGAAGAACAACCCTGTCCGCGAGGACATTGAGGAAGCGGGCGCGCTCTGCGGCGTGGACTTCATCGTCAACGTGGTACTCAACGAGAAAAAGGAGATCATCAAGTCGGTGGCGGGCGACGTGGTTGCGGCTCACCGCGCCGGATGCGATTTTCTCGATACGCTTTACAAGATCAAGATCCCCCAGAAGGCCGACATCGTGCTGGTCACTCCCGGCGGCTTCCCCAAGGACCTGAATATGTACCAGGCGCAGAAGGCGCTGGACAACGCAAGCCATGCGGTCAAGGACGGCGGCGTGATCATCTGGCTGGCATCCTGCAAGGAGGGCTTCGGCGAGCATCATTTTGAGGAGTGGATGACCACCCACGAAAAGAGCTCGGACATGATCCCTCACATCCGTCAGAACTTTGTTCTCGGCGGACACAAGGCCGCGGCCATCGCCATGGTTTTGGAAAAGGCCGAGATCCTGCTGGTCAGCGAGCTGGACGATAAAACCGTCAGCGGCGCTCACCTCACCCCCGCCCATTCGGTGGAGGAGGCACTGGAGAAAGCCTATGCCAAGATGGGAGAGAGCGCCAAGGTGCTGGTCATGCCCTACGGCGGATCCACTCTTCCCTGCGTTGAATAAACAAAAAAGCAAACAAAAATATCCACCTGCCAACATCGGTCGGGTGGATATTTCTTTTTTGAATTTGGGTTTGGGTTCAGCTCAGTCCATGTCACGGCGTCCCTGCAGGGCGCGGAAGAGCGTCACCTCATCGGTGTACTCCAATTCGCCGCCGGCAGGCATACCGTAAGCGAGGCGGCTGATCTTGATCCCCAGAGGCTTGATGAGCCGCGAGAGATACAGCGCCGTCGTTTCCCCCTCCACGGTGGGATTGGTGGCGATGATGATCTCCTTCACGCTCTCGTCCTCCAGCCGCCGGACCAGCTCGGCAATGCGGAGCTGCTCGGGACCGATGCCGTCCATGGGTGAGATCACGCCGCCGAGGACGTGGTAAAGCCCCTTATACTCGCGCACGCGCTCAATGGACATCAGCGCACGCACATCCTCCACCACGCAGATCACGCTGCGGTCGCGGTGGCTGTCGGCGCAGACGGCGCATTCGCCGCCCTCGCTGAGGTTGAAGCAGACAGGACACTGCTTGATGTCTCTCTTGGCGGCTAAAAGAGCCTCGGCAAAATCCTCTGCCCTCTTCTCTTCGCCGTCCACAATGGAAAAGGCAAGACGAACCGCCGTCTTCTTCCCGATGCCGGGGAGACGGGCAAACTGCTCGATCAGCTTTTCCAGCGGCAGAATGTATTCACTCATCAGAACATGCCGGGCAGGGACAGACCGCTGGTGATCTTGCCCATTTCTTCGGCGGTGACCTCTTCCACCTTCTTGACCGCTTCGTTGAAGGCCGCGGTCAGCACGTCGGCCAGCGTTTCGATGTCATCGGGATCGACGATGTCGGGCTGGATGTCAAGAGCCACGATCTCCTTTTTGCCGTTGATCTTCACCTTGACCATGCCGCCGCCTGCGGCGATCTCATATTCACGGGCTTCCAGCTCAGCCTGCTTCTGCTCCATCTGCTCCTGCATCTTCTGAGCCTGTCTCATCATGCTCTGCATATTCTGCGGGCCGCCGCCCATTCCTGCGGGAATTCTTGCTTTCATTGTTTTGTTTCCTTTCTTATATCAGTATAAGCTCTGATCGTTCTTTCTTTTGACAATCAACCCGGGCAAGCCGTGTTTGTTCCGCTGGCCTTGTCCGTTCGATTTATCGTGTTTGTTCCATTTACCGTATCAGTTCAATTCATCGAGAAAGCTGCCCGACTCAGGCTCCTTCCGATCCTCGCAGATGAAGGTGATCTTCTCCCACGGAATCGGCCGATCGGTGAGCGATGCGATGATCATTGCCAGCTGCTCGCGGATGTGCGTGTGGTCGGTCATGGTCAGCGCGAATTGATCGGGCGAGCAGATCAGAAGACCGCCGTCCTTCTCCCACGCAGTCATACGGGACAAAAAGGGGGCCGTCCCCGGATCGTTCTTTTCAAAGCTCTTCACCACGTCGCGCCACTCGTCGAAGCGGGTTTCGGGAGAAGGGGCAGGCGCTTGGGGTGACGGAGGCTCTTCGCATTGGAGAAGCTCCGTCAAAGCCGCCTCTTGCTTCTCAGGCACTGCCGTTTCTGCTTCAGGCTCGGGCGTTTTTTCTTCGCTCACGCTCTCTGCCGCAGACTGAACATACCGAACGCCCTGCGCCAGCTTTTCCTCCAGCGCGGCAATGCGGGAGAGCAAGGCATCGGGGGATGTGTTCAGTTTCTCATCGCACAAACGAACCAAGGAAAGCTCGGCGATCACGCGCTTCTGCGAGGCACTTCTCTGCAGAGCCTGCAGGGTATCCTCGATGCGCTTGGTATGCTCCAACAGCCGTTCGATGGTGAAGCGGTCGGCAAAGCGCTTGATTTCCTCCCGCTCGTTCTCGGTCAGGTCCAGATATGCGGCATAGCGGGCGATGCTCTTGCTCACCAGCATATCCCGATAGAAGGATAACAGATCGCCGAAGAAAACGCTCACATCCAGCGAGGACAGATACAGCCGATCGACCACGGCAAACAGCTTTTCATAATCCTTATCCAGAATGGCGGCCACCGTTTCGCTCACGCCGGCGCGTCCGATGACGCCGACCACCTCTTCGACCAGAGTCGGGGTGATGCGCCGCGAGCCCTCCTCGCCCGAGCAAAGCTCCAGCATGCTCAGCGCGTCACGCATACCGCCCTGCGCCAGCTTGGCGATGAGGAAAGCGGCCTCCTCCTCCAGATCAATGCCCTCCTCGCCTGCCACATACAGCAGACGGTCGGCGATGACCTGCGAGGGGATACGGCGGAAATCAAACCGCTGACAGCGGGAAAGAACCGTGGCCGGGATCTTCTGCAGCTCGGTGGTGGCCAGAATGAAGATCACGTTCTGCGGCGGCTCCTCCAGCGTTTTGAGCAGCGCATTGAACGCGCTGATCGACAGCATATGCACCTCGTCGATGATGTACACGCGGAAGCGGTTGAGCGAGGGCGAATAGATCACCTCGTCGCGGATGTCGCGGATGTATTCCACGCCCGTGTTGCTGGCTGCGTCCATTTCCAGCACGTCGGTGGTCGCGCCCGCATCGATCTGACGGCAGGAATCGCATACGCCGCAGGGATTGCCGTCCACGGGGGCTTCGCAGTTGACCGCCTTGGCCAGGATCTTGGCGCAGGTGGTCTTGCCCGTACCCCGCGAGCCGCAGAACAGATAGGCATGATTGGTTTTCCCGTTCGCCACCTCGTATTTCAGAATCGAGGTGATGTGATCCTGCCCGCACACATCGTCAAAGACCTGCGGACGCCATTTCCGATAGAGCGCCTGATGCATTCTTTTCCCGCCTTTCTTCCTTTGCTTGCCCTTCCATACAGACAAACAAGATGCAAAATAAGGTCATACACCCTCTTTCGAGTGTAAGTCCACACGCGCATTCCGAATCCCGCCGCTCCGGACAGGCACCCTCACGGCACATCAAAAATCATGCTTAATGCTGCTCGGTTCCCCGCCTGACATGGTTCACAGACTTTGATTGCGCAAGACCAATCCTTCATCACGGAAGAAGACGGCGCAAACGTACACACCTAACCCTCCGAAGGGGATCCACCCCTGCTGTAGCGGATTGCAGGTGACAAGGCACCGCTGACTCCCCGGCTGGTATGACCTTATTTCACATCTTGTCTCTTGTTATTATATCAAATTTTCTTTCGTTTTGCAAGGGCTTTTTGCATTTCTTTCGCCCTCGTACAAACTTTTTTCACAAACGGCGCCACGAATTCGGACTATTTCTTCGTTTTTTCTTCGCTCCGCCTTGTTTTTCGCCTCAAAACGTGGTATGCTGAAGGGTGAAAGAGGTGACTTTTTATGCCCATCACACCCGATGCGATCTCCTTCCTTGCCGAAAACCGGTTTCAAAACGACAAGGAATGGTATGATGCACACAAGGATCTTTACAAGCAGAGCGTTCTTGAACCGCTGTTTGAGCTGGTGAGAGAGCTGGCTCCCTGCATGCACGAGATCGATCCCCGCCTGATCTGCGATCCGCGCGTGGGCGGTTCGGTCTCCCGCGTAAGAAGAGACACCCGTTTTTCCAAGGACAAATCCCTTTACCGCGATGTGGCGTGGGTTGTGTTCATGCGGGACAAAAAGCTGTACAACGGTCTGCCCGCCTACTTTTTTGAGTTTTCGCCGCGAAGCGTCCGTTACGGTCTCGGCTACTATCAGGCCGACCGCTCCTCGCTCGACTGCATCCGTTCGCTGATCCTCGAAAACGATCCCGCCTTTCTCGCCGCCGCAGAGGCTTACGAAGCGCAGTCGGTCTTTTCCATGGAGGGCGAGTTATACAAAAGGAGCCGGTTCCCGAACGCGGATGAGCGCGCCGGAAACTGGCTGAATCGCAAAAACATTGATTTCATTCGCCACGAGAGCGATTTTTCCCTTTTGTTCAGCGATGCTCTGGCCGAAACGCTGTCCGCGCACTTCCGTCTGCTCGCTCCGATCTACTCGTTTTTGATGAAGGCCGAGGACATCAAGTCAGCGATGCAATGCTGATGACGTCAAAGCCCATGTCCTCCACGGCTTCGCGGATGGCATCATCGGAAGCGTCGAAAAAGCCGAGCGCATCGCCTGCGGCCAGATTGACAGTCACGTCCTTGCCGCCCACGTCTGCCAGCGCCTTTTCCACTCTTGCCACGCAATGCATACAGCTCATACCCTGAATGGTGATCTTCTTTTTCATGATTCAAAATCCTTTCCTTTATACAGTCTCAATGCGTTTGTCACAACGAACAGCGAGCTGAAGCTCATGGCTAGCGAGCCGATCATCGGGCTGAGGGCGATACCGAAGGGGAGATACAAAACGCCCGCCGCGATCGGAATGCCGATGACGTTGTAGAAAAACGCCCAGAACAGATTCTGCTTTATGTTTCGCATCACGCGCTTGCTGAAGGCGATGGTTTGCGGGATCAGCCGCAGATCGTCGCGCATCAGCACGATGTCCGCCGCCTCGATGGCAATGTCGGTGCCTTCACCGATGGCCACACCCACATCCGCCGCCGTCAGAGAAGGCGAATCGTTGATGCCGTCGCCCACCATGACCGTTCCGCCCTGCTGTTTTTGAAGCGCGGACACGATGGTTTCCTTATCCTCCGGCAGACATTCGGCGTGAACTCGGCCGATACCGACCTTTGTGCGGATCGCTTCGGCGGTCACACGGTTGTCGCCGGTGAGCATGATCGATTCAATGCCCGCTTTTCCCAGCGCCTCCACAGCCTCGGGGGCGCTTTTTTTGATGCGGTCGGACACGGCGATCAGCCCTCTGAATACGCCGTTTGAAGCAAAGTAGAGAACCGTCTTGCCCTGAAGCGCCAGCTTCTCAGCCGTTTTCACCGCCTCGCCGCAATCGATGCTCTGCTCGTTCATCAGCTCGGCATTGCCCGCAAAGCTGACCTTGCCGCCGATGACGGCCGTGACGCCCCGTCCGAAGATGGTGCGGAAATCGGTCTTTTCCTCTTCGCTCACGCCCTCGCAGTAACGGCTGACCGCCGAAGCCACGGGATGGCTGCTCCCCGCTTCGATGGAGGCGGCCAGCGTCAGCAGCTCAGCCTCGCTCCCCTGCGGGATCACGTCGGTCACTTCCATCACGCCCTCGGTGAGCGTGCCGGTCTTGTCAAAAATGACGGTCTTGGTGCTGTGAAGCCTTTCCAGCTCCTCGGCCGATTTGATGAGCACGCCGTTGGAAGCGCTCTTGCCCATCGCTACGGTGATGGCCACCGGTGTTGCCAGCCCCAGCGCACAGGGACAGGAGATGACCAGAACCGAAATGGCCATATTCAGCGCCAGCCCGATGCCCTCGCCTGACAGCATCCACACAACAAAGGTCACAAGTGCAATGGCGATGACCACCGGCACAAAGATACCGCTGACCTTATCGGCGATACGCGCCACAGGGGCTTTGGAGGCAGCGGCGCTTTCCACCAGCTTGGCAATGCGCGCCAGCGTGGTTTCCTTGCCAACCTTTTCCGCCCGCACACGGATCACGCCGTCGATGTTCAGCGACGAGGACAGCACCTTGTCCCCCGCCTGCTTCTCCACCGGGACACTTTCGCCGGTCAGAGACGCCATATTCAGAGAGGTTGCTCCCTCCATGATCTCACCGTCGGCCGGGATCATCTCACCGGGACGGATGACCAGGATATCGCCGATGACAATCTGCTCGGCATCGATTTGCACCTCTTCGCCGTTGCGCAGAACGGTCGCCTGCTTGGGCGAGAGATCGAGCAGACTCTCCGATGCCTTGCGTGAGCGCGTTTTCGCCCGTTCCTCCAGAAACTTTCCGAAGGTGACCAGAACCAGAATCATGGCCGCCGATTCAAAATACAGATTGTGCATATACGCATGCATGGCCTCGTGATCGCCCACCGCCGCCGCATAGCAGATGGCGTAGAGCATGACGATGCCGTACACGAAGGACGCACCCGAGCCGATGGCGATGAGCGTGTCCATATTGGGCGCGCCGTAAAAGAGCTTTTTGAGGCCGCCGGTAAAATACCTGCGGTTGAGCACGATCACGGGGAGCGCCAGCAGAAACTGAGTCAAAGCAAACGCCGGTCCCCAGCCCTCGCGGTCAAAGAGATCGGTCAGCGGCAGCGACCACATATGGCCCATGGCCACATACATCAGCGGCAGGAGGAAGACCGCAGACCAGATCAGACGTTTTTTCACCTCACCGTCTCCGCTTCCCTTTTCCGCTTTTTCGATTGCCTTTTCCCGGGTTTCTTCATGATTGACCGGCTTCGGCTCCTCATACAGCGAGGCCGAAAAGCCGATCTTCTCAATGGCGGCGATGATCCTTTCCGCTGTCAGCTTACTCTCATCGTATTCACAGACCATCCGCCCGGACAGAAGATCCACACTGCAGGAGAGCACCCCCTCCTGTTTTTTCACGATCCGCTCCACCGATGCCGAGCAGGCCGCACAACTCATGCCTTCCACGATGAATGTTTGCTTCAAGTCTGCCTCACTTCTCCTCAGCGGTGATGGCGTCGGTCAGACCGTCCAGCCAATTGCCGTCGTAAAGCTCGATGGCGCCCTTGTCCACCATGGCGGTCAGCTTGGGATCGATGGGAAGCTTTGCCACATTCGGAATGCCGAAGCGGCCTGCCACCTCGTCCATATGGCTCTTGCCGTAGATCTCGTGCTTCTTGCCGCAGTCGGGGCACTCAAAATAGGACATATTCTCCACGATGCCCAGAATCGGGATGTTCATCAGCTTAGCCATCTTCACGGCCTTTTCCACGATCACCGACACCAGATCCTGAGGCGTGGTGACGATCACGATGCCGTCCACAGGAATGGACTGGAACACGGTCAGCGGTACATCGCCCGTTCCGGGAGGCATGTCGATGTACATATAGTCCACGTCCTTCCAGACCACATCGGTCCAGAACTGCTTGACCGTTCCGGCGATGACAGGACCTCTCCAGACAACGGGGTCGGTCTCGTTCTCCAGAAGCAGGTTGAGAGACATGACCTGAATGCCGGTCTTGGTCTGCACGGGGAAGAGATAGTTGTCGCCGCCCGTAACCCGCTCGGTCAGGCGGAAGGTCTTGGGGATGGAGGGACCGGTGATGTCCGCATCGAGGATGGCGGTCTTGTAATCCTTGCGCTGGGAATTGACGGCCAGCAGGCTGGTCACCAGCGATTTGCCGACGCCGCCCTTGCCGCTGACAACGGCAATGACCTTGCCCACGCGGCTCAGTTCATTGAGATTTTCGATCAGACTGGTCTTCTTCTGCGAGCAATTGGCGCTGCAGGAAGAACAATCATGGGTGCATTCTTCGCTCATGGTTTTTGTACTCCTTTTGTCTATGATAATCGAATGTCGTTGTATAAAAACGATCGTATACAAAATCAGTATACCACAAAGAATCCGAAAAAGATGAACTTTTTATAAATATTTCCCACTGTAATTTATAAACGCCTCCGCAACCCGCCTTTTTCGATTGACTTTTTCTCTTCCTTGCTGTATAATCGTTCCATACGGTACAATACCGCAATCAAGAAAAAAGAGGATACGAAATATGGAACTGAAAAAAGTGAAAATCGAAATGGAAAGCGGCGACACCATGACGCTGGAGATCTACCCCGATGTAGCGCCCATCACCGCCGCCAACTTCATCTCCCTTGTGGAGCGCAATTTCTACGACGGACTCATCTTCCACCGCGTCATCAGCGGCTTCATGATCCAGGGCGGCGACCCTGAGGGCACCGGCATGGGCGGAAGCGACCAGAACATTCTCGGCGAATTCGCCGCCAACGGCTTCAACAACACCCTCTCCCACACCCGCGGCGTCATCTCCATGGCCCGCGCCCACAACCCCAACTCCGCCTCCTCCCAGTTCTTCATCATGCACGCGGACGGCACCTTCCTTGACGGCAACTACGCCGCGTTCGGCAGAGTCATCGAGGGCATTGAAACGGTGGATGCCATCGCCGCGGTGCGTACCGATGCCAACGACCGTCCCATGATCGACCAGCGCATCAAGACCATCCGCGTCATCGAAGCATGACCGTTCTTTGGATCGCGGCGGCGATCCTGCTCTTCCTGCTGATCGCGGCCATCATCGCCGCATACACCACCTTTCATTATGCGGTCAGCCGCAAGAAGGACACACAGAAGATCAATCCCTCCTCCATCTATGCCCCCTATAAGGAGGCCATGATGCAGAGCGTGGAGGCCTTTCTGGCCGCTTCCCCCGAGGATGTATACATCAAAAGCTTTGACGGGCTGACGCTTCACGGCTACTATCTGCCTTCGGAAGGCTCGAAAAAGACCGTTCTGCTCTTTCACGGCTACACCTCAAGCGCGCTGAAGGATTTTTCGCTGATCTTCCGCTTTTACCGCGAGCAGGGCTTCAACATCCTCACAGCCGATCACCGCGCCCACGGCAAAAGCGAAGGCAAGTACATGGGCTTCGGCGTTCTGGAAAGACGGGATGTTCTCTCCTGGGTGGAGTATCTCAACAGCCGCGCCAAGCAGCGCATCGTCCTTCACGGCATCTCCATGGGCGCTTCCACCGTATTGATGGCCAGCGGATCCCCCCTGCCCGAAAACGTGGTCGGGATCGTTGCCGACTGCGGCTTCACCTCGCCTTATGACATTCTTGCCCACGTGGGAAAGCAATATTTCCATCTGCCCGCCTTTCCGCTTCTTCCGCTGGCTGATATCGTCTGCAAACAAAAAGCGGGGTATTCCTTCAAGGAATACTCCACTTTGGATGCGATGAAAACAAACCGCCTGCCGGTCCTTTTCATCCACGGCGAGGGCGACACCTTTGTCCCCACATCGATGTCGAAAGCAGCGTATGAGGCCTGCAGAGCGGAAAAGCAGCTCTTTCTTGTGCCGTCTGCCGGGCACGGGCTCAGCTACACCGTCGATCCCCAAAAATGCGAAGAAACGCTGGCAAACTTCCTGCAGCCCCTGTTTGAGCAGACGTCCGACCGTCTCTGCTGACGCTCTCACCGCTTCACGCAGTACAAATTCAGATCCCAAGCCGGAATATAGGGAAACCGCCTGAGGTACATCCTGTATTCCGGCTGTATGCTTTTTATGAGAAGCGGCAGAGCGAACAGATCTTCACTCTTGTGATACAGCGACACGCAGAGATCAGGCGCACACGCGCGGATGGTCTCTGCCGAGCCGAGAAGCGCTTCTTTTTCCGCCCCCTCGGTGTCGTATTTGATGTAATCGACCGTTCGTCCGCCCAGGATCGAATCGATGGAGCGGGCGGCAACCTCCACGGTTTTGCCGTTCTGACTGCGCGCCGAGGCACGGCTCCCCTTCGCAGCAAAGGTCAAAACGCCGTCCTGCTCCCATGCGGCGGCATGATGGGCTTCGTAAGCAACGCCGCAGGACGATAGATACGCCTCGCACTTTTGGAAGCTTCTGGCGTCGGGCTCGATGGCAATGATCGTTTCAGCCTTCCGACGGGCGATGAATTCGGCGGCGGTGTCTCCGCGGTAGGCCCCCGCATCCACAAACACCGCATCCTCCTGCCGCAGCACCGACTCCCACACCTCACCGAGATCGCATTCGCTCTGTTTCAGATCCGACAGCCGTCCGCTCAGACGGTAGGCGATCATGGCATCGAACACCTCACGCGAGCGGGAATCGGAAAGAAGCGAGCGGGCAGAGGCGATCTCCTCGCGGTGGGCGCTGACAAACGCATCATCAAACAGCTCGCCGCCGCAGGGTGAGACGTCGGGAATGTACAGATCGTCGGTCTTGTCCAGAGCATCGAAAAGCGCCATCACATCGGGCAAAGAGCTGCCGAAGGCGGACACGATGGCAAAGGAGGGATAGCTCTGACGGATCTCGGAAAGTGTCTTCACCCGTTTGCCGAGAAAGGACTGTCCGCGGACAAAGCCGTCGCTGGCAAAAAAGTCGGAAACGCTTACGCCCTTGCTCTCTAACACGCGAAGGATCTTCTCCGCCCCGTCCCCCATGCCGTACATCACAACGGCTTCCTTGTTTTTCAACTCTTCCCAAAAGCTCATGGACTCTTCCCTCTTGTTTCGTTTTTTCTCAGAGTCAGTATACCACAAAAAACGGGTGCCGTCAATCTCACCATCCGAAGGAAAGAAAAAAATCAATCGTCCATGCAACCAAATGAAAAAAGTCCACACTATATGGATGAAACGAAAGGAGGCGAGCTCATGCAGGCAGGGAAGGATAGCCTCGACCGCCTTGTTCGGGAGTTTACCGAACACCATATGAATGCGCTTTTTTACTTCTGTCTCAAAAAGACGGGCAGCACAGCCGAGGCAGAGGATTTAACGCAGGATATCGCCCTTCAGATCCTCACCGCCTTGCACAAGGGCACCATTCCGACAAGTTTTTCGGCGTGGGTGTGGCAGATCGCACGCAACCGCTATGCCGTGTGGGCAAAGCACAAGCGACATCAAAACGAAACGCTCATCGGTGCTTCCCTCGACGAGATGGAGATCGAGGATGAAAGCGAGCCTTTTCTTGATGCCGTGATCCGTCAGGAGCAGATGAGGCTGCTTCGCCGCGAGCTGGCGTTCATCAAACGCGATTACCGCCGCATCGTTGTTGCCTACTACATCGAAAACAAAAGCATCCGTGAGATCGCGTCATCGCTCTCGCTTCCCCCGAACACGGTGAAATCCAAACTCTTCCGCGCAAGAGAACGATTGAAAGAAGGTATGAACATGGCAAGAGAATTCGGAAAACGCAGTTATTCCCCGCAAGACATCTCCTTTACCGCCAGCGGATCACAGCCAAGCGGACTTCCCTGGAGTGCTGTGAAGAGGAGAATTCCCAAAAACATTCTGCTCCAGGCAAGCAACAACCCCTCCACCCTTGAGGAGCTTTCGATCGAGCTCGGCATCGCCCTTCCCTATATGGAGGAAGAGGTGGAAATCCTGCACCACGCCACACTTCTGGAAAAGCAGGGAGACACATATATCACAAACTTCTTCATCCTCGATAAGGACTGTCGGATTGATGTCTATCAAACTCTGCGAAAAAACGCAAGAGAAAGAAGCCGTCTGATGAAAGACTTTATCGACGACTGTCTGTCAGCCATCCGAGGGCTGGGCATCGCCGCTCCCCACATCGACGACAACACAATCCGCTGGTGGCTGGTCCCCCATCTGATAGACGATCTGATCGATCACACCGAAGCCGGCGAAAACATCTACACGCCGCCCATGCGAGCCAACGGCGAATCTTGGGGCTTTGTCGGATACGAAGAGGTCAAACTTCCCGAAAACACCGTGATGGGACACAACGGATACGGAAACGGTCGCAATCACGTTTGGGCTTATAAATACAACGATTATTCCCTCTGGAATCAATGCGGTGAACCCGAATACGAAGAGGCTCTTTTACTCTGCGATTGCATCCGCAACAAACGGAACACATCCTCCTTTACCGACATTGAAAAAGGATTTTGGAAAAGAATCAACGGGAAATATGCCCACGCAGACAAGAACGGCGAAATCGTTTCGGATCTTCTCGTCTTGACATCCGAAAGTCTTAGAAAGATTCATCAGCTGTTCAGCGAATTCAAGCAGTACGAAAAGCTCACCAAAAACGTCACAGAAGCGTACAAAAACGTGGAAGCCATCTTCAAAAAATACAGCCATAAGGTCCTGCATGACAATCTTGGCTATAATGTGCAAATGGAAATGTACGCCATGCGCATGATGGCAATTCACGATCTGGTCGAAGACGGGTTTCTGACGCTGCCCGAAGATCCAAAGGCATCCTCTCTTGGAATGTGCATTGTCCTGAACTAAAAACCTTACCGCCGAGAGCATCCGATCGACTGCCCTCGGCGGTTTTATTTTTATCCGACTTTCTTCTTTTTTTCCATACACACGCTCTTGATTTTCCACATTTTGTGTGGTATAATCTTCGGGTATCCGAAAATATCGCAAAAAAAGGAGTTTTTTGTCATGGCAGCCATATCCCGCGCGGCCGATCCGACCGAAGTTTTTGAACGAATGCCTGTGCCGCAGGCTTTGATGAAGATGGCCATTCCCACCATCATCAGCCAGCTGGTCGCCCTCTTTTACAACGTCGCCGATACCTTCTTCATCGGACAAGCCGACACCACCTCCGATTCCGCGATGGTCGCCGCTTCTTCTCTGGTGCTGACCGTCTTCATGCTCACCATTCCTCTCTCCAGCCTCTTCGGCTCGGGCGGCGGAAGCCTGGTGGTGCGTCTGCTCGGACAGAAGGAGGAAGAAGAGGCAAAAAAGGTCGCCTCTTACAGCCTCGGCATGTCGGTGATCGTCTCGCTTGCCTTCTCTCTGATCTGCCTGATCTTTATGGATCCGCTGCTCCGCTTTCTCGGTGCCGATGACAGCTCCATCGGGTATGCCAAGCAGTATCTTCTGTACGTCGTGGTTATCGGCGGCGTGCCGACGGTCGTTTCTCACACCATGAGCACTCTCGTCCGCAACGTAGGTCATTCCCGCGAAGCCGGCTTCGGTCTCAGTATGGGCGGTCTTTTAAACGTCGCTCTCGACCCGCTGTTCATGTTCGTGATCATGCCCGACGGATATGCAGTCATGGGCGCGGCCATCGCCACCATGCTCTCCAACATCATCTCCCTCATCTACTTCATTTTTGTGTATAAAAAGCTGCAGGCAACCACCGTCCTCTCCTTCCCGAGAAGCCTGCCCAAGCTTCAGAAAAGCTCTCTGAAATCGCTGTACGCCGTGGGTGTCCCTGCCGCGCTGAGCCCCTTCTTCTTCGACATCGACAACATGGTCATGAACCGTCTGGCTTCGGGTTATGACGGCGGCATCGCCGCGATGGGCATCATTCTCAAGGTGGAGCGTCTGCCGCTGAACATCGACATCGGTATCAGCCTTGCCATGATGCCGTTGGTCGCCTACAACTATGCGTCGAAAAACTTCAAGCGGATGCGTTCTTTTTTCTCCACCGCCCGTGTGGCCGGTGTGCTGGTTGCCCTTGCCTGCATCGTTTTTTACCGCACCTTTGCTTCTGAAATCATGTCTGCCTTCCTCCCCCATGCCGATGCCGAATACATCATCCGCGGCAGCGAATATCTGAAGGCCCGCTGTCTGGCCACGCCCTTCATGTTCCTCAGCTTCCAGATGGTCAATCTGATGCAGGCGTTCGGTCAGGGCAAGGCTTCGTTCTATTTATCGCTGATCCGCCACATCATCCTCTTCCTGCCCGTGATGTTCATTCTGAACTACTTCTTCGGCATGATGGGTATTGCTTATACTCAGCTCACCGCCGACATCATCAACGTCATCACCTCTTACATCATCTACTGGCACGTGAACAAGAAGATCATCAAGCCCGAGGAAAAGCTCCTCGCCGAAGCGGCGGTATAAAAAGCAAACAACAAAACCTCCCCAAACAGCTTTTGTCTGTCTGAGGAGGTTTTCTTTGTTGTATAAAATCAATCGGCTTCTTCGAATTCAATGATGCCCGCCAGACGGTCGGGGAGCGGTTCGGTCTTGGTCAGATCGAAGCTGCCGTATGGCGTTTGCAGCGTCCCGGGACAGTCCTTGAAAAGGAAAAAAGCAACGCGGCAAGGCTTCACGGCCGGATCGGGTTCATCATACAGATCGCAGATCTTTTCTGTGCCGTCTTTGTTCAGATACTGCTCCAAATAGGCGCACTGCCAATTTTCTTTGTCAAGCTTTTCATCCGGCACGATGATGGCACTCCAATCGATCTCCGCGCTGGACACATTGAAAGCCATTTCCACAAGAAACCATTCTTTGTTAAAATCATAGCTGGAAAAAGAGGCAACCTTCGGGGCGTTCCTCTCACGTTCTTTCTTCCCAAACCAAAACATATCCTGACTCCTTTCGTTATAACACAGCGGGCGTTATGACACAGCGGCGGCAAAAACAGCCGATGCTTTCCCTCTCAAGATTGCTTCTTCCCGCTGTAAGATCATGATGCCATAAGTCGTGTGGATTATCAACTTTTTTACAAAAAAGCATTTTTCCGAACAACGATGGCCGAAGCAGCACACGCACAGATGCTTGTTTCCTCCGTTGTTCTTACAGCCCTCTTGTCCGCAGATCGCTGACCAGATCGGTGTAAAACGCGCGGACATCAAAATCACTTATGTTTTCGCGGTTGAGGTCGATCATATCCCCATGGGAAATGCCGCGATTGCCGGCCGTGCGCAGCAGGGTGTACTTTTCTCCCCATGCAAACGAGGCCTCCCCCACCAGACCGTCGTTTTCTCCGTCAAAGTGCTTCACATAGCGGTAAGACAGGTTGAGCGGGAATTGCCCCTTCCGCGGATGGCTCAGCACCGATCCGACGCTTTGGGCATAGATCCCTTCGGGGAAGGTCAGCATCTCGTTTCGTTTTTGGCAGGCTTCTGCGGTCAGGTCGCCGACAGCCGCAAGAAAGTCGGGGGTTTCGTCCCCCAGTGCGCGCAGCGTGACGTTATAGGCATTGGCCATCTTTTCCTTGACACGGTCGGGGATCGCAGTCAAAAGCTTATCCGCAAACAAACAGCCTCGGTGCGGGGTGTTGACGGTGGTCAGCGAGGCGATGTACGGCGCCAGACCGAATTCGGATATGGCATAGCGGCAATCCAGCCCGCCCTTTGAATGCGCGATCACATTGACCTTTTCACAGCCGGAGCGCTCAACGATCAGCTTGATGCGTGCGGTCAGCTCCCGCGCGCTCTCCTTCACGGTCAATGCCGACTGATGCTGGCCGTAATAAACAGTCGCGCCGTGCATGATAAGCGTGCGCGGCACTCTCCCCCAATAGTTGAACAGCTTGCTGTCGCGGAAGAAAACGCCGTGAATGAGCACAAGCGGATACTTGGTCTTGCAGATCGAAGACAAAGCGGGATCGGATGCCACACGCTCCTTTTCCATTTCAAATTCCACCTCACCGGAGGTAAGGCGTATGATCTTGGACAGAACCATCAGATTCAGGATCGGGATCATCCCGCACAAAGCACCGATCACGCGCCATTTTATGCCCATTTGCGTCGAGGTGGCATAAACGCACAAAATGCCGTTCCAGAACAGGATCGCCGATAAAACGGTGCAGAACAAGGCGCTGAACAGCAAATCCCGAACCCCGCCGCCAAGCACCCGAAAAGCCAATAGAACATGCCAGAGCAGGGAGGGAATCAGAGAAAAGACAAACAGCACCAAAAGAACCGTCCCGTGATGGCACACCCTCAGGCGCAGGCTCTTTGTTCCGCGGATTCTCATGCCTGCAAGCAGATTCAGCAGAAGAAAAAGCGGAAGGATCCCGATCAGCCAATACAGTGACTGTCGGACAAGCACATAACTGTTGAGCAGTGCAAGAGTCAAAAGAAACCACACCGCATTGGGAAGCGTTATGTATCGTCTCATGGTCTGTCTCCTTTCACCCTTCCAGCGCCTTCCGAACAATCGACACCGCCCGCCGAAAGCTTCGCATCGGGATATCATAACACAATTCTACGATCACGACACCCAAAACAGCATGGCTCAGCAAGATGGACAACACCGTCATCCATCCTTCGGCAAAAGCAGAAACCAATCCGGAAAGAAACGAAGGGATCAACGCCGAAAAGAAAAAAATCAATAAGATCCAATTGACAACACCATTCGTTGAGAAAATGGTCACCCGCGTCTGACCGTCCTGCTCAGCATACTCGCCCGCAAGCGTCGGACTCGGCAGACCTCTGACGACGCCTATGAGTCTGTTTTTGGTCAATTTAAATGAATTGTCTGTCACCTCTCCGCGAAAGGGCTCGCTGTCAAACAAACCTCCGCACAGCATCTCCAGCTCCATTCTCACCTCACGAGCGGAAAGCGGCGAAACAAACTCGATCGGTTTGATCAAATACTTCATCTTTTCCTCCTTAGATCGTAACGGATGTTTGAGCATGATGGATGTTACCCTTGTCGGCTGTCTTTTCAGAGCTGATCGGAAGCCGGTTCGTGTCTTTTATAAATTTCCAAAATGCAATAGTCTCCGCGCTCCGTCCAAGTCTCGCTTACGTATTTTACCATATAGTCATATGCCGCCTGCCAATCGTCAAACAATCCGTTGTCGTTCAATTTAGAAAAATCGTCTGCAAACAGTGTTCCTTCTTTATCGCAGCCATGCCAACGGCAGATAAACATACAGTCATTGACAATGGAATAGCTGCCGGAACAATCATGAGGATATGATACATCGTAGCCAATAAAGTCGTATCCTTCGGGAATGATCGCATCATCTCCGCTGTTTCGTACCCATATCAGTTCATAATCGTCTCCGTCTTTGAGCAGAGACAGATGCTGCAGAGAGGCGTCTTCCGATGCCATACGTGTATTGCAGTACGTCTCGACATCATCGTACATATTTTTGATGATCCTTTTCTCCTCTTCGGAAAGAATAGCCTTGAATTTTCCCAAAAAAATGCCTTTCCGATCGGTTCCGTTATATATTTTGGAAGGCTTTTCGCCAAACGGAAGCGCATAGATAGGCGAAGCCCGCTTGGGAAACCTCGGAAATTCCTCCGCATACAAAATCTGATATTTTTTCACCGCTGCAAAGCCGGCGGGAACTCTCTGCATTTTCTCAACAATCTTGCCTGTTTCGTAGCATTCATAGCAAACGGTTTCCTTTATATACGGAGGTTCCACTGCCGTTTCGAGCGGTTCCGGTTTCTTTCTGTTCTCTTTTTTCTTAAACCAAAACATATATCCCTTCTCCTTTCGTGATCATGCGGCAGCGGTCAATAACACTGTCTCACCGTCGTTTCCGACTTGGTAACTGCGTCTTTGAAATAGTATTCGGTATACTCGCCGAAGGATTTTTGTCCAAGATAGACCATCGGCTGTTCATCGCATCCCATCGGCCACTCGGGCGATTGAATCCAACGGGGATACCCTTTGCACTCCCGTTGAAAGGCCTGTTTGACGGCCTCTCGCACCATCTTTTTCCTTTCGCCCTTCTTCATCGAAGGCGGATATTTCGGCAGAATGAATCGGCTCACATAATCCTCTGATGAAACACCGCCCGCAAGGTATCCCGGAAGAACGTCCAGCAAAAAATCAAATTCATCCCAATACTTCGTCGTTTTCTCAAGGGTGGGATCTAATTGATAATAAATATCCGCAACGATGCCGTGAATTTCATTGGCTTCATATACGGTCAGAGGAGAGCAGCCCTTAAGATAAGGTCCAACCTTCGGCGGATTTTTATAATATTCAAAAAGAGAGTGGAACTGTTTTGCATATTCTTCGATGAAAGACTCAACGTAAGATCGGCTTTCAAAGGGCCTGTCTCCATTCACACCCTTCATCTGTGTGATTCTTCTCCGAATCGGGATCTTCTTTTTTTCGATATAGTCCACAACCGCATCCAGATAATCCGCAATTTCGTCCGACGACTTATAAATCTCCATAAACTCTTTGATATCCATCTCACCGCTGACAAACGCTTTGATGGCAGGCAAAACGGGATTATGATAAAAGCGGGCGGGAAACACAGCGTCCCTCTTCGAAAAAAGTTTGTTCTTCATGAACTCAAGCATATCCCTTCTCCTTTCGTCATGTTACGGTCGCGGTAATAATATGTTTTCACAAGATAATTATACCAGAAATGAAACGGAGAGTCAACAGAGAGATCGTTAAGTGATTCGCCAAATCGGAGAGACAAGAGCTCGCGCTGTTTCTTTGCATTAACTATGCCAAACAAAAAGACCGCACAAGGCGGTCGTTTTGTTTGTGATATGTGTCCGATTTAGATGCAAAGCCGTGTGTGGCTGATTTAGATGCGCACGGATTTTGCAAAGGGTACACTACCCTCTTGGCGATGATGGGAGTTAAAAGGTTCCGCGTTCTACCGGGCTTTTAACACCATGCTTGCAACGAGTCCTATGTATTATGATTTCCTAACATCTCTGATAAACAAGAAAATAATTCGTCATACTTTGCGTTCAATTTTGGCTCGGAGTTCGATCTGCGCAATTGTTTTATTGCATTGTGCAATCTTCCCATAAAAAACTCTATGTGGTTGATTTGCGTTTCAATATATTCA
>SVTL01000028.1 GCA_015063795.1 Oscillospiraceae bacterium | reverse complement strand
AGCCGCCTTGCCGCCCACATTGGACAGGCAGTTTTCAATCATGGCTTCTCTGGTGAAGTCTCCACCCCAGACCATATCTGCAATAGAGTCTTTATTCCAATCCGGAACTCCGCTGACGTTGAAGGAGTCGCGGTAGCCGCCTCGTCCCTCAATGTATCCGCCGTTTACCGTGACCTTACCGCCGTTTGCCACGATGGCAGAGCCGTAGATCTGCTCGTAAGCGTAGCCGTTCCAGGTGAGTTTGACGATCAGATTCGTCTCGCCTTCCTTATCGGTATAGTAGGAATTCACCATCCAGATCTTGCGGTTTCTGCCCGCCTTGATGTCCGTATTGTTTACGGTCAGCTCTGCGCCCGATTCCACGCGGAAAACGTCACGAACAGCCGTGTAGATATAGTTGGGACCGCCGAAGAAATTGGTGCGGTTGTGCATCCATCCGTCGTACCAAACCTGCGCATCGTCACCGGTGGTGTTTGAGACCGTCAGGTCGCAGCCCTCACCAAGGTGGAAAAATGTCAGAGAATCGTACTTAGGTCCTGAGCCCCAGTACTTACTGTGATCATCGCCGAGATTGAAATTGACGTTGTTTTTGTAGTGGATGTCGTATCCGTCAAGCTCGAGGAACTTTTTACCCGTTCCCACAACGCACTGCGCCATTTGGGGCTTTCTGACGGTGTTATAGCCGTCATCGCCTGTATGATCTTCACGGCCGTCAAGATATTCGATGGACGTTTCGTGTGAGACGTCGTCGGTCAGCTTGTAGTAGGTGGGAGAGGTGACGTCCTTCTCCATCTCCTCGATCAGCTGATCCATCGTGTCGATCAGGATGGGGTTCGCCGCACTTTCTCCCGCGATGCCATCGGCTGCCGTTACCGTTACGGACACGGGAATCAGCCCTGCCAAAACCGACAGGGTTAACAGTACGGATGCTATTCTTTTGAACAGGTTGTTTTTCATGATGATACCCTCCGTGGAAATATGGTCTGTTCGTTCGATGATATCGGTTTGCCGCAGTGCGGACAATACTTTGCATCGGCGGTAAGCACCGTGCCGCAATCGGGACAGCATCGGTGCTGCCTTCGGTAGTGATCGTACAAGGTTTCTCTGCTCAGAAACGCACCGCAGCCACGGCAGAAAAAGGCACTTTTTTTGGCGATCCGGCCGCATTTGGGACAGACCTTGGTTTTCTTCATCACATTCGGGCCAAAGCCGAACTGTTCCAGAGTCCGGAAGTGGATTTCCTTTGTCATGCTTCGCTCCCCTCTCCCTCGTACACGAGCTTATGTCCGCAGGCAGGACATTTTCCGAACGGCTTGTCGATCCGTATGCCGCAGCTCTTGCAGTAGTTCGGCTCCGCCTCATAGGGCGCGCATTCCACGCACTCCCACACATCGGCGTTGTATACGGCATCGATGACCCATTTCCCACATTTGTGGCAGAGGTTGAAATGGATTTTTCCAACCGTTTCCCATGCGATCTGCAATTCTTCTTCCGTTGTTTCCGCGCGGATCGGCTCGGTCGTACAAGCCAAAGCGCCGGACAGCTCGCAGTAAAACTTGTATCGGTTTCCGTCGGAACCGGATATCCTTTTGTAGAGGGCGGTTTTCTGAGCATCCATCGGGCAATCCTCCTTTCAGACTGACAGAATATAAGCCTTATGGTTCCTGAAGAAAATCACATTTTCTCTTGATTGAATCAAGAATTTGTGATATAATGATCAAAAAACAGACGGGGCGGACTCTGGTGTCGTTGGCGCGCTTACAGAGTGCTTTATGCGCATGCAAAACGGATGCGCGTAAAGGAATACCCCTTTCGCAATGTGTTTGACTGCGGCAAGACCTATATCCCCTTCGGTATTCTTGCAAGAATAAGTATACGGTTTTTCACGCTTTTGTCCCTACCCGTTTTGACTCAAATGGGTAGAAAAGACGAAAAAAGATTCCAAAAGGGTGGGAATTCGGGTGGGAAATCCGTACTGGGTGGGAAATCCGTACTGGAAGGTGGCAATATGAAAAAAATACTTTCATTTCTCTTTGTTCTTACACTCCTTATGACGCTATGGACGGGCTGTGAGCATAAACCGATGCCGAGCCCCGCCGATCCGGTCACGCTGACCATGTGGCATGTGTACGGCAGCCAGACGATATCGCCGCTGAATGCCGTCATTGATGACTTCAACCGCTCGCTCGGCAGTGAATACGGCATTACGGTCAATGTCGTGTCGGTCACCAGCTCCTCCGCCATCGACAAAGCCCTGTCTGCTTCTGCAAACAACGAGCCGGGGGCCGAAGCCATGCCGGATCTGTTTACCGCATATCCGAGAGTGGCGGAGATCGTCGGGAAGGGCAATCTTCTCCCGTGGAATGAGTATTTTACAGAGGATGAGCTGTCCGCTTTTCATGCGGAATTTCTCACCGAGGGCTATTTCGGCGAGCATCTTCTCATGCTTCCCGTGGCCAAGTCCACCGAGGCGTTTTTTCTGAACAAGACGCTGTTTGACCGCTTCAGCGCCGATACCGGGATCACCGTGGACGATCTTGCCACCTTTGACGGTGTGTTTTCGGCAGCGCGCGCCTATTATGACTGGTCGGACGGGCAGAACTTTCTGCAGATCAACGACTACTACCACTATGCCTATGTGGGGATGAAAGCATACGGCGGCGAATTGGTTCGCGGCGGACGGCTGCGTCTGGACGAGGAAGCGTTCCGCACGATATGGCTGCCTCTGGCAAAGACTGCGATCTACGGCGGGATCTGTCTGGATGATGGCTATGCCGCCGCGCGCTGGAAAACCGCTGAGATCATTGCCAATACCGGCTCAACTGCCGACGTGCTGTATCAGCCGTCCGCGGTCATCTATCCTGACAATACCACCGAAGCGATCGAAGCAGCCGCGCTCCCTTATCCGATCTTCACCGATGAAGAGAACGGTGTGATCCATCGCGGTGGCGGACTGTTTGCTATGAAAAGCGAGGATGAGCGCCGCAATCAGGCAGCGGTGATCTTTGCCAAATGGCTGACTCAAAAAGAGCATAATCTGGAATTTGTCACGAATGCCGGCTATCTGCCGGTGAAAGACGAAGCCTTGGATGCGCTGTTTGCCGATCTTAACGGAATTCAAAAAGAAAACTACCGCAGTGTGTATGCGGCAGTTGACAGGATGCTGGACGGCTATACCTTCTATGCCCTTCCTCTGTATGACGGTGCATCGGAGGTCCAGCATGATTTTGAAGCCAATGTGAAGGCGGTTCTGAAGTCTGCGCATAACCAGTACAAAAAGAGGGTCGGTGAAGGGGAGGATCCCGAAAAAACGATGGAAGCGCTTGTACAAAGCTCTCTTGCCGAACTGATCAGCCTGTCCGGGAAATGAGGAGGCTTTTGTATGAAATCGTTTCTGAAAGTTGGTCTGCCGCAGATCATACGGCAGATCAAAAGCGGCGGCATTTCCATCCGCCGACGGTTTATTGCCTATATCATCTCGGCCATTGCTCTGGTTTTGTCGCTGATCCTGCTCCTTCTGAATCTGTTTGGGATCCTGAATCCCACGAGTGCGCAGATCATGGATGTGCTGGAGACCCAGCTGCTTTCCTATGCAGACAACATTGAGCGCGATTATGACAAAGCGGCGGCTCATGCGATTTCCTTTTCCGATCAGCTGGAGAGTGAAATACAGACGTATCTGACAGAGACCAACCTTGGCTTTGCCGATCTGAAAAACGATGCCGAAGCCCTGTCCGCTCTGCAGCGAGAGCTTTACGATATCATTTATCTGAATCTGCAGCTCGCTCCCGCAAGCGGTGCGTTCTATATTCTGGACACGACGGTAAACAGCCGCTCCGATGTGCCTCTGTACAACGGCATTTATCTGAAATACATCAATCTTTACTCCGAAAGCACAGTCAACAATGAACTTGCTCTCTACCGCGGCTCCTTTTCCACGGCAAAAGAGGGGAATGTCACCTTTCACAGCGGCTGGAGCAACGAAATGCGTACCGACTTTTTCGACTCTCTCGCGCCTTCCTTTGCGGACGGAAAGCACTATGTCCTGAGTCCCACAGTGGAGATCCCCGACACATGGGAGCGTGCGCGGTATGTCTATGTGCCGATCCGCAACCAAATGGACGATATCATCGGCGTTTGCGGGTTCGAGATCAACGATATGTATTTTCAGCTGTCGAAAAAAACAAACGACGATAAGCTGGGACAGCTCATCGGTGCGCTTGTCGATGAGAAGCAGGGAGAATTCACCTGTCAGTTCAATTCGGGGCGTTACAACGCTGTCGATTCGGAACATGTGAGCATTACCGAGAAAAACGGAAATGCGGTGTTTGATTTCGGCACGGAAGCATGCATCGGCCGGTCGCAGCGTGTGATTCTCGGGGAAGACACATTTACGGTTGCGCTTATGCTGACAGAAGCGCAGTTCCATGCCTTGGTTCAGAGCGGGCAGATGAAGACCGTGGGCATTATTTTGGCCGTTGTGCTGATCATGTTTGCCTATTGCCTGTTCCTGAGCCGGAAATATGTGGCGCCCATTCTCAAAAAGATCGAACAGATCAAGGACAGCGAAAACGGCAGCGAACAGCTGAACATCCGCGAATTTGACGACCTGTTTGACTTCATTGAAAAGAAGTCCTCGGTTCTGGAAGAGCAGCTGCAGTCGTTGAAAGAGGCGAAGCAGACGGCAGAGGAGGAAGCGGCGCGTGCAAGAGAAGCCTATGATCGGGCTCTGGAAGAATATGAGCTTGCCAAAAGTGAGATCCTGCAGCTTTCGGATGAAAGCAAAACCGAGATCGTGCTGGAGGATTACGAATACTTCCTCTGCAATCTGAAAACGTTGACTCCGCAGGAAAGGCGGATCTACGAGCTGTATGTCGAGGGCAAGACCACAGCGGAGATCGCCTCTGTCATCGGAATTAAGGACAATACGATGAAATACCACAACAAAAACATCTATTCCAAGCTCGGCGTTTCCTCGCGAAAACAATTTCTGCGGTTTGCGGCATTGAAACAGCTTCAGGACAAGAAAGGCAAACTGAAGCCGTGACACTGGCAGAAAGGCAAAACATATCATTTCCGAACAAAACATCACGAAGCGGAAATTCGCCCGCCGCGTTGGCATTTCCGAGAATGATCGGTATATCCTCATAAGCAACAGCCGCAAGAAGTCCAATGAGCACAAGACCATCTCAACCGCCTTGGCGAAGAGGATCGCCTTTGGGTTCGGATATCGGGCAGACCGGTTCCTGAACGGAGAGGCGGAAAAGGGAAGCCTCTCCCGAAAAGAGGGGAAACAGATCGGTCCGGAGGTATTTTCAGCCGGAGAAAAAACAAAAAACGAAAAGAATGCAAAACACCCTATGGCTTTTGACGGTCATAGGGTGTCTTCCTTTTTTATTTGTTGTACAGGAATGCTGCTGCTTTTACGGCACTTTTTTAATCAAGAGGCTTCATGGTGGGGAAGAGCAGCACGTCGCGGATGGAGGCGCTGTCGGTGAGGAGCATGACAAGACGGTCGATGCCGAAGCCGAGACCGCCCGTGGGGGGCATACCGTACTCCAGCGCAGTGATGTAGTCGTAGTCCACCTGTGCCTTGGTGGTTGGATCGAGACGCTTGCGGTCGGCAACCTGCTTCTCAAAACGCTCGCGCTGGTCGATGGGGTCGTTCAGCTCGGAGAAGGCGTTGCCGAACTCGGTGGCGTTGATGAAGTATTCAAAGCGCTCGGTGAAGGCGGGATCGTCGGGCTTGCGCTTGGCCAGCGGGCTGATCTCCACGGGATAATCGTAGATGAACGTGGGCTGGATCAGCTTTTCCTCCACATAGGCATCGAAGAACTCGGCCAAGATCGCGCCCTTGCTGGGCACCTCGGGCAGGTCGATGTGATGCTCCTTGGAGAGGGCGATGGCCTCCTCGTCGGTCTTGATCTGATCGAAGTCAATGCCGCTGTACTTCTTGACGGCCTCGACCATGGTCAGTCTCTCCCACTTGGAAAGGTCGATCTCCTTGCCCTGATAGGTCAGCTGCAGCGTGCCGCAGACCTTCTGGGTGACGGTCTTCATCATCTCCTCCACCAGATCCATCATGCCCTGATAGTCGGTGTAGGCCTGATAAAGCTCAATGGAGGTGAATTCGGGGTTGTGCTTGGTGTCCATACCCTCGTTGCGGAAGATGCGTCCCACCTCATACACGCGGTCCATACCGCCCACGATCAGACGCTTCAGATACAGCTCGGTCTCGATGCGGAGTACCATGTCCATATCCAGCGTGTTGTGATGGGTATAGAAGGGACGGGCGGAGGCGCCGATCTCAAAGGGGGTGAGGATGGGGGTATCCACCTCGAGGAAGCCCTTGTTGTCCAAGAACGCACGAAGCTCGCGCAGGATCATGGAGCGCTTGGTGAACGTCTCCTTGACCTCGGGATTGACGATCAGGTCCACATAACGCTGGCGGTAGCGCAGGTCGGTGTCCTTCAGACCGTGGAATTTTTCGGGCAGGGGCAGAAGCGACTTGGACAGCAGGCAGATCTTCTTCACATGAACCGAGATCTCGCCCTTCTGGGTGCGGAAGACCGTACCCTCGATGCCGATGATGTCGCCGATGTCCCACTTTTTGAAGTCGGCGTAGATGCTCTCACCCTCGGGCAGGGAGGCATCCACATCGTCGCGCTTGACGTAAAGCTGGATGCGGTCGGAGGCATCGCGCAGGTCGCAGAAGCTGGCCTTGCCCATGATACGGCGGCTCATCATGCGTCCGGCAAGAGAAACGTCCTGACCGTCAAGCGAGTCAAACTCTTCTTTGATCTTCTTGGCGCTGCAGGTAACCTCATATTTGGTCTGCTGATAGGGATCGCGGCCGGACTCCTTGAGAAGAGCCAGCTTATCGCGGCGGATCTGCAGGATCTCGCTGAGCTGGATTTCGGGCTGCTCGTTTTGCTGATTGTTCTGATTGACTGTCTGATCCATGGTATATAACATCCTTCTATTATGCGTTATTTCGGGTTATTTCGAGATTTCGAGAATTTCCAGAACGACCTCGCCGCCGGGGGTGTTGACCGTGACCTTGTCGCCGACGCGGGCGCCGATGATGGCCTTGCCGATGGGAGACTGATCGCTGATCTTGGCGGCCATCGGATCCGCCTCAGTGGAGCCGACCAGATTGTATTCGGTCTCCGTGCCGCCGTGCGTCAGATCGGCCACGCGCACCTTGGCGCCGATGTTGACCGAATCGGTGTGGACCTCGCTGTCGTCGATAACGCGGACGTTTTTGAGCATTTCCTCCAGCTCCTGGATGCGGCTTTCCACCTTGGCCTGTTCTTCCTTGGCCTCGCTGTACTCACTGTTTTCCGAGAGGTCGCCGAAGGAGAGGGCAAGACGGATGGCCTCGGTGATCTCCTGGCGGCGTACGTTTTTCAGGTGCTCGTATTCTTCGTTGAGTCTCTGCAGACCCTCGTTTGTGACTACCAATTGATTGGACATGATGACTGATCCCCTTTATTTCGTGTTTAATATTTCGATAGCTTTCTGAAGCTGTGTATCCTGTTCGTCGGTGATCTTGTAGAGGCTGATGTTCTTCACATCGTCGGCCATCTCCACGACCACATCGGGCTCAACGCCCACGCCCTCGTAATTGTCGGAATAGGGCGGGTTGTACATTCGGTAGGAAATGGTGACCGCCGAGCCGTCTCCCAGCTGGAAGATGCTTTGCATGGTTCCTTTTCCGTAGGTCTGAACGCCGACCAGCGTTCCTTTTTGATAATCCTTGATCGCGGAGGAGAAGAGCTCGGCGGCCGAGGCCGTACTGCCGTTGACCAGAACGGTATAATCGGCGTTCAGCTCCTCCATGATCGTTTCGATCTCGGTGCTGTCGATGACCTCCTCGTTTCCGTCGCGGTCCACGATGCGGATCAGCGGCCCTTCGGGGAGGAGCATATCCAGCACAGCCAGAATCGAATTCAGCTCGCCGCCCGGGTTGTCGCGCACGTCAAAGACAAAGCGCGTCGCGCCCTTGGCCACCAGATCCTGCAGCTCGGCAAAGAACTGATTGGGCGTTTCGGCATCGAATTCGGTGATGCGGATGATGCCGATGGTGGGATCCTTTTCATACAGGCGCGCCATCACCGACTGGATGGTGACCGCACGGCGCTCCATGGTCAGATCGATGTGCTCATACTGCTCGCCGCTTCCGACAGGACGGAGGATGGCGATGTTGACCTTGGTGCCCTCCTCACCCTTGATGGCGTTGACTGCGGCGTAATAGCCCATCGCGGAGATGTACTCGCCCTCGACCATGTAGATCAGGTCGCCGTTCTGAAGACCGCTCTCGGAGGCGGGGGAGCCGGGCATGACCGTCACGACCTCCAGATAGCCCTGCAGGTTGTCGTAAATGACGTTGACGCCGATGCCCACCAGCGTACCCTGGTTGTTGAGCATGAATTCCTTGTATTCGTCGGCGGAAAGATAGTTGGCGTATTTGTCGCCGGTGCCGTATACATAGCCGTCGGCCACGGCGTTGAGAAGCGTTTCCTCGTCAATGTCGTGGACATACATGCCCTGATAATAGGTATTGAGCGTGGTCAGCTTGTTTATGATCCTCTGCATCAGCTCGGAATCGGCGGAGGCGGAGGAGTCGGTCAAGCCGGTCTGGGGGAGCGAATTTTCTGCCTCGCGGATGCGGTCGTGCAGGGAAAGGTAGGTCAGCTGAAAGGTGATGATCGAGGCGAGAACGGCGATGAGAAGCGTGAGAGTGACCCACGTAAGCTTGTTTTTCATAGGATGGAAGGAAAGCTCCTTTGATTGGACTTAGGGCTTGACGACGTAGCCGCCCA
Source organism: Oscillospiraceae bacterium (assembly GCA_015063795.1). GTDB lineage: Bacteria > Bacillota > Clostridia > Oscillospirales > CAG-272 > SIG694. Next base: position 7,166 of record SVTL01000028.1, on the reverse strand, counting down.
GCGGGTCGGTGGTCTTACCGTTGACGCGCACCTCGAAGTGGAGGTGATAGCCGCTGGTCTGTCCGGTCAGACCGATTTTGGCGATCTGCTGACCGCGGGTGACCTTGTCGCCCACCTTGACTAACAGCGTGCTGCAGTGAGCATACAGCGTGGCGATGCCGCCGCCGTGGTCGATGAGCACGCACTTGCCGTAGGTCCAGTGAGTGGGGGGGCTGACGACCGTGCCAGAGTTGGCCGCATAGATGGGATCACCGTTGGGGGCGGCGATGTCGATGCCTAGATGGAAGTCCTTGGTACCCCACAGATTGCGCCAGCCGTATTTGGAGGTGATGCGGTTGTTGGAGGTCTTCACCGGCCAGAGCATGGAGCCGCCGGCGTAGTCTGCGTTGGACTGCTTCTGCAGCTGGACCAGATATTCCTCCAGCTGCTTATCAACCTCCTGGGTTTCCTTGATGATGGTGTTGATCTCGGACTGATACTGGGTGGTCTGGCGGGAGAGGGAGTTGATCAGCGCGATGGCCTCTTCACCCTTGGCCTCCGCCTCCTTTTCCAGCTGCTCCAGCTCGGCCATGATCTCACCCTGGCGGGCCTTGGAGTCGTTCAGCTTGGTTTTGATGTCCTGCATCTCTTTTTTGGCGTTGTTCATCTTTTCGATCTCGCCCTGGTCAAAGTTCAGAATCGAGGAGATGCGCTGCAGGTTGATGATGAAATCGGAAATGCTTTCCGAGGAGAAGAGCAGGGAGAGGTAATTGAGGTTGCGGTTTTTGTAATAATAGACCATATGGTCTTCCAGCTCGCTTGCCTTTTCGTCGATGGCCTTCTGCATGGCCTCCATATCCGCCTCGGAGGTGCGGATGCGCTCGTCATACTCGGCCAACAGCGAATTGGCGATCTCGATCTTGCTGTTGAGCAGGGAGATCTCCTCGTCGATCAGATTCTTCTGCTGAACAACGGTGCTCGATTCCCGCTTCAGCTGGGAGACCTTGCTTTCCAGCGCCTTTTTGTCCTTTTCCAGCTGCTTGAGGGTGTCCTCATACTTCTGGATGGTGCTGTCCGCCGCATCTGCCTCTAACACAGTATACGGCATGCAGACGGCCGAAAAGGTCGAAAGCAGGAGGGTAAAGACCAAAACAAGGGATATTTTTTGCAAAAGAGTTTTTTTCATACGATCGTTTCCTTACCGCGCATAGCGCACATGAGATTCGGATGCGAGAAAGAGAGTTAAGCCTTCAGGTATTTGCCCAGAGAGATCGAGCTGCCGATGATGCCGGTCAGCACGCCGACGCACAGGAAGGCGAGCCCGACATTGAGCCCCATATCCCAGAAGGGGATGATCTGCAGGATGCCGCCGGTGTTGCCGATGATGCCTCCTGCCACGCGGTTATACAGATACCACTGGATGAGGAAGGCGATGCCCGAGGAGAAGAGCCCGATCAGCGTACCCTCCAAAACGAAGGGGAGCGTGATGAACCAGCCGGTTGCGCCCACATAGCGCATGACGCTGATCTCCTGCCGCCTGGAGAAAACGGCCAGCTTGATGGTGTTGATGATGACAAAGATCGAAACGACGAAGAGGATCAGCATGAACCAGCCGAAGATAAAGGAGATGGTCCCCTTGATGTTTTCGATGGTGGCGGCGATGTCGGCATAGCAGCTGACATCGGTGATGCCCTCCAGTTCATTGAGTCGGAAGAGAAGCGTCTGCAGCTCCTCGTTGTTGACGTAGGAAACGGTGAACTGCGCGGGGAAGGGATGATTGAATTCGTCGTAATCGTCAAGAAGATTCTGAGTTTCCTCGTTCTGCGAATAAAGCTCCTTCATCTCCTCCAGCGCCTGTCTCTTGGAGGTGTAGATCACCTCGGAGACATTCTGGAAGGTCTTGATCTTTTCCCCCAGCTCGATGGTTTCGTTTTCGCTCAGATCGGTGTCCACGGTGAGCACGATCTTGTTGAGCATATCCAGGCTGTCGAGGTTGAAGTTGATGTTGAGCACGAGAGCGGCGAAGCTACCCATGACGATCAAACAGGACATGAGCACCAAGACCGAGGCCAGCGTCATCACGCCGTTTCGCCACAGACCGCGGAAGCTCTGCCCGAAAAAGTATGTAATGCTGTATCGTCTCACTTAAAACATCCCACCAATCTTATCTTCCACAACCTTGCCGTCGCGGATGGTGATGACACGCTGCTTGAAATAGTCAACGAGATTCTTCTCATGGGTGACCACGATCACCGTTTTGCCCTTCTTGTGGATCTTGACGAGCAGGTTCATGATCTCCAGACTCATTTTCGGGTCGATGTTGCCGGTGGGCTCGTCGGCGATGATGGTGTCGGGGTTGTTGGCCAAAGCTCTTGCCAGCGCCACACGCTGCTGCTCGCCGCCCGAAAGCTCACGGGGGAAGCAGTTGTACTTGTCCTGCAGGTTGACGATGTTCAAAATCGAGGGGACGCGGCGACGGATGACCTTGTTCGGCTCGCCGATGACGCGCATGGCGAAGGCCACGTTTTCATAAACGGTCATGTTGGGGAAGAGGCGGAAATCCTGGAACACCACGCCCAGCCGCCGGCGGTAATAGGGAACCTTGTAGTTGGGCAGCTTGGTCAGGTCGAACTCGTCGGCGATCAAACGTCCCTCGGTCACCTTTTCTTCCCGGAGAAGGAGCTTGATCAGCGTGCTCTTGCCCGCGCCGGAGGAGCCGACGATGAAGACAAATTCCGAATCGTTGATCCGCAGATTCACGCCGTCCAGCGCTACGGTACCGTTCGGATAGGTTTTTTTCACATTTCTGAATTCGATCATGGGAACAGCCTTTCGGTTGATTTGTCCGACATTCGGACAGGGTTCTGTTTCTTCAGTTTGAACTTTCTTTTAATAATGTAAGAAAATCAGGGGTAAACAAAGGGAAAACTTGTACCAATACCTATCGGAAAGCATCGAGTACAAGTTGTCCTTAAGTGCATGAGCTATAAAGATCAGGTCAGAATTTGGCGGGCTTGGAGGAGAGATATTTCTTCACCATCAGCGCCACCTTGAAGGTGATGGCGTGCTCAAATTCGCGCAGGTCGAGACCGGTGAGCTTGCGGATCTTTTCCAGACGGTACACCAGCGTATTGCGGTGGACGAAGAGCTTGCGCGCCGTTTCCGAAACGTTGAGGTTGTTTTCGAAGAAGCACTGAATGGTCATCAGCGTTTCGCGGTCCAGGCTTTCCAGCGAGCCCTTCTTGAACACCTCCTGCAGGAACATATCGCAAAGGGTGGTGGGCAGCTGATAGATCAGACGGCCGATGCCGAGATTCTCATAGCTGATGATGTTCTTTTCGGTGTCGAAGACCTTGCCGACCTCCAGCGCCACCTGGGCTTCCTTGAAGGAGCGGGCCAGATCCTTGATGTTGTCGACCGCCGTACCGATACCGATGGCGACCTTGGTATAGAACTCCGAGCTGATGGTGTCGGCGATGGTTTTGGCCACCTTTTCGATCTCCTTGGCGTCGGTGCTCTGCTTGATCTCGCGGACGAGCACGATGTCATGCTCGGAGACGCTGATCACATAGTCCTTGTTCTTGTCGGGGAACATGTTCTGCACCATGTCGAAGGGGAGCATATCGCTCTTGCCGAGGAACTTGATGAAGAAAACGATGCGGGGGATGTCGCCGGTGAAGTGGAGCTCCTTGGACTTTATGTAAATGTCGCTGGGCAGAATGTTGTCGAGAATGACGTTCTTGATGAACGAGCTCTTGTCGTACTTTTCGTCGTACAGATTCTTGATGTTGCTCAACGAGACGGCCAGAATGGTGGCGGTCTTTTCCGCACTTCTGTCCTCGCCCTCCACGAACACGATGTATTCGCTCTTGGTGCCGCTGCCCAGAGCGCGGTAGGTATAGCCGCCCACAGCCAGGCAGTCGGTGGTATAAGCCAGCTCCTCGCGGACGCCCTGACGGGTCTCGCCGATCTTGACCAGCTCACTGCACGAAATGATCACGCCGTTTTCGTCGATGACACCGATGATGCGATCGACCGCGTCTCTCATCTGATGAATGATTCCCTGAAACAATCTGTTGGACATAAACTGATGACCATGCCTTTCTTTCGCTGCTTCGCGCGGGGGATGCCGCTGCCGAAGATGCGAGAATTCAATCGTTTTTTTGAAATGCTTCCGCGGGGGCTGCCGGGCGTTACTTCTTGGAGTGGATTCTCACCTTGTCGGCAAAGATGCTGCAAAGAAAATAGAGGACGGTGAAGAAGATGAAGATAAAGATCAACTGGGAATTGCTGATCTTCATATAGCGATAGAGGGTGAAGCCGCCGTAAAGAACGGCGGAAACGGCGATGAGCATATAGCTGCGGATCAGACGCTTGCTTTCGTCGATCTTGCGGATACGGAGGACGGCGAAATAGATCACCGAGCAGACAAACAGCCCCAGCACCACCCAGCACAGAACGGGCAGGATCGAATAATAGATCTGCTTGTCGGGGAAGCGGCCGAGGAACAGCATGCCGTACACAAGGAGAAAGACTCCCACGAAAGCGGTCATCAGCCGATTCATCATCAAATCGTCGTTGGTCTTGACAGTTGCGTTCTTTTTATCCAGTTGTTTCACCATGATTCACTCCGTTTACTTTTAATACTCTTACAGTTCGGTTTCGTATGCCAGACAGGCCAGGATGAAGTGCGCCGCCGTTTCGCTGCGCAGGATGCGCCTGCCCAATGAGACCGGCTCGATACCGGCATCAAGAGCAGCCTGCGTTTCCTCCTCGGAAAAGCCTCCCTCCGGTCCGACGAAGAAGGAGAGAGCACCGCTTGGCTTTTTTTCTCTCAGCAGCGTTTTCAGCGAACGCTGTCCTTCAGCGGTATGACAGAAAAAGGAGAGAGAATGTTCCCCCGCTTCCTTCAAAAGGCTTTCGAAGGAGGCGATGCGGATGAGAGGGATGCGTCCGCGTCCGCTTTGCTTGGCGGCGCTTTCGGCGATCTTCTGCCAGCGGGCGATTTTTTTGTCGGTTTCCCGCCCCTCCAGACGCACCACGGTACGGTCGCTTTCGAAGAACACGATTTCGAAAACGCCGCATTCCACGGCCTTCTGGATGCAGTAGTCGATCTTTTCGCCCTTGGGGATCGCCTGAAAGAGCGTGACTCTGTGCGGCATTTCGCTTTCGTTTGCGGAAACGGCGATCACAGAAAGCTCGGTTTCCTCCTTGGAGAAGCGAAGGATCTTGCACAGGTGATCGTTCCCCTCGCCGTCACAGACGGTGACAGCATCGCCCTCGCGCAGACGGAGCGAGCGGGACATATGCAGATGATCCTCACCCGTTATGATCACGGGCGACTCGTTCAGACGGTCTGCCGAAAGGAAAAAGCGCGGCATAAAAACCTCACGAAACGCAAATATTTTACGGGTATGCTCAAGATACCACACTATTATACAACAAAATACCTAATTTGTCAAACACTTTTTTGATTTTTCTCACAAATTTTGACCGAAGAGGCGTTTTTCGTGGCAGATCAAGCGCTTTTTCGAGGGTGAAAGGACTTTGACGGGCTGTCAAAATCCACAAAACGATCGAAATTCGCTTCTTTGTGGCGGCGGAACTTCCGTTTTCTCTTTCTTGTAAGAATGCGGACAGACAGCGATGCACCGTTTTTTTTCGATCATGGCGCAAAAGAGTCTTCCTATCTATATGAGTGTATCGAAACGATCGGATCGACGAAAGAACGAAGCCTAAAATTGTAACTCATATTTTTCGGTGTGCGGTCCACATTATACGTGTCTGAAAAGAAAACGAATGGATCGGATCGGACGAGTCAATACTGTTTGACGGAATTCACAAGCGAGAGGGAACAAGGGGCGATATGCAAAACAAGCGAATGGGAATGAACAAACGAATTCTTTTGGCGGCGGGCGCAGTTCTGCTGCTCTTCGGCGCATGCATCGGGGTGTGGGGGATGATCCTGCCCGATGAGGTGACGGTGTTTGCGGGCGAGAGCGTGGCGGAGGCGGCGGATCTGCCGTTTGTCCGTCTGAGCGAGCCGACGCAGGCGGTCTTCGGCGGAGAGGGGAAAAGCGCGGTCTATGCACGGGCCGAGCTGCTCGGTGTGCTGACGCTCAAGGACATCAAGATCAATATATTAGAGGAAAAAATGCTTTATCCCGGGGGGATGCCCTTCGGTGTGAAGCTCTACACAAAGGGACTGCTGGTGGTGGGCTTCGGCGAGGTGGACGGAGAAAACGGAAGCGTCGCCCCCGGCAAAGAGGCGGGACTGCAGCTGAAGGACATCATCGAGCAGGTCAACGGGCGAGAGGTCAACACCGTGGCGGAATTCTGCGAGACGGTGGACAAGAGCGGCGGCGGGGAGATCACTCTTTCGGTGAAGCGGCAGGAGAGAATCGTGACGCTGAAGCTGAAGCCGATCCTTTCGCAGTCCGAGGGGACGTACAAGGCCGGCATCTGGGTGCGCGACAGCACCGCCGGCATCGGGACGGTCACCTACATCGATCCGTCCGATCTGACCTTCGGCGGACTGGGGCACGGCATCTGCGATGTGGACACCGGCGAGATCATGCCTTTTCGGAGCGGAAGCGTGGTCGGGGTAACGCTTAACGGCATCGCCAAGGGGATCGCAGGCGCGCCGGGGGAGCTGAAGGGGTACTTTGCTCCCGGGCGGATCGGAAGTCTGTCGGCCAACGGAGGGGCGGGTGTGTTCGGACAGCTGGACGAGCTTCCGCCGATCCTCCCCTGCGAGCCGCTTCCCATTGCGCTCCGCCGCGACATCCGAGAGGGCGAGGCCTATATCTACTGCACCGTGCGCGACCGTATCGAGACCTTTTCCGTGGAGATCCGCGATCTGGACAAAAACGGATCGGGCAACAAGAATTTCGTGGTGAAGGTCACCGACCGCAGACTGCTGGATGCCACGGGCGGCATCGTGCAGGGCATGAGCGGCAGTCCGATCATACAGGACGGCAAGCTGATCGGTGCTGTCACCCACGTGCTGATCAACGATCCGACGAAGGGATATGGCATCTTTATAGAAAATATGCTGAATGCAGCCGGAAACAGCATAAATTAACCGAAAACACCGAAGCACTCACCGGGGATGTTGTCCCCTAATGTGAGTGCTTCTCTTATTCTGATAGACCTTGTCACACGCTACAATACATCAGAGATACTGA
>SVTL01000009.1 GCA_015063795.1 Oscillospiraceae bacterium | reverse complement strand
TTGTTTGTCTTATCTGCAAGCGAGGGCGTCCTTGACAGAGGCCTCGATCTTGTCGCACAGCTCATCAAGCTGCTCCTTGGTTGCATTGAGAGCGGGAGCGATGGCAAACCAGTCGGGATTGATGCGCATGAGAAGACCGTTCTTGGGAGCGGTTCTCTTCAGCGCCTCGCCGATGCTTCCGTACGTCTTGTTCGGAACGGCGTCAGCATTGAACTCAACACCGATCAGGAAGCCCTTGCCGCGGATCTCGCGGATGATGCCGAGCTTCTTCAGGCCTTCCAGTCTCTCGAAGAGATAGGGAGACAGCTTGCGAACGTTGTCGATCAGGTTCTCTTCCTGGATGATGCTGATGACCTCCATGCCGACTGCAGCAGCCAGGGGGTTGCCGGCATAGGTGTGGCCGTGCATGAAGAACTTCTCGCTCTCAGCAGGACCGTCGAAGACTTCGCCCATCTTCTCGTCGGCGATCATGGCGCCGAGAGGCATCAGACCGGAGGACAGACCCTTACCGGAGCAGATCAGGTCGGGCGTGACACCGTAGGTCTGAGCGGCGAACATATCACCGGTCTTACCCCAGCCGGTCAGCACTTCGTCGAAGATCAGCTTGATGTCGTACTTGTCGCAGATGCCGCGGATGATCTCATAGTATTCCTTGGTGGGCGTGATGATACCGGCGGTGTTGCAGATGGGCTCGATGAGGATCGCGCCGATGGTATCCGGGATCTCGGCGATGACCATCTTTTCGATGAGCTTGGCCGAATAACGGCAGGTCTCTTCCCAAGAGCCGAAGTCATCGCGGAGCTGCTTGGGGTTGTATGCCTTTAAGAAGCCGGGCATCTGGGGCTCGAAACGGCCCTTTCTGGGAGAACCGCCTGCGCTCATGGCACCGAAGGTAGCGCCGTGGTAGCTCAGGTAGTTGGTGATGACCTTCATCTTGTCGGGCTTGCCGGTCTGCTTATAGTACTGTCTGACGAACTTCAGAGCTGCCTCGATGGATTCGCTGCCGCCGCTGAAGGTCTTGATGTAATTCAGATTGCCGGGGGTGACGGCGCTCATCTTCTCAACCAGCTCGAGAGCCTTGTCGGAGATGGTGTACAGGGGAGAAGACAGAGTCAGCGTTTCCATCTGCTTTCTGGCAGCCTCCACCAGTCTGGGATGGCTGTGGCCGAGGGAAGCGCAGAACACGCCGCCGATGGCATCGTAATACTGCTTGCCGTTGATGTCCCAGACATAGGGGCCCTGTGCCTTGGAAAGCACGATGGTGTTGCCCAGAAATTCGTCTGCGGACAAGAAGTCGATAAAGGTGTTTTTAATGTTTTTTTCAATGTATTCTCTGTTCATGGGGAGTTCCTCCATTCCCAAAATTTTTATGGTTGTACTCATTATACCAACCATCGTCCCGTTTGTCAAGGATTTTTTGCATTATTTTTTCTTTTATTTGGCTTTATCCGTTTTTAGCGCGGTTTTATTTGCCCAAAAATTATATTTCGGAGCCAAAATCAGCAAAAGATACAGCAAAGCGGCCAGAGACATCCTCAAAACGACGTTCGGAAGCGAAGAAAAGGCGGTCAGCCCCAGGCGGTCGAAGAGGATGGTGACGCCGCAGAGAGCCAGCGAGGCCGCGGGGATCGGGGCGAAAAAATCGCGCAGACCGAGCGCAGGCGTGCAGGCTTGCAGCAGACGGCTGAGGCTGAGCGCAAAATTGACGATCTCGCCCGCGAAGATGGCGATGACATATCCCTCCAGCCCCAGCGCGGGGGGCAGGATACACACCGCCGCCACCGACAGAAGCGCATCGAAGATGTTGATGCCCATGCTGCTCATCTGCTGATCCAGCCCCTTCAGCAGGCAGTCGGTGGTCGTGTCGGTGTACATGATGGGGATGAGAAGCGCCAGCGCGCGGATATAAGGAAAGGCATCGGGGGAGGAATAGAGCAGGATGCTCAGCTCATAGGCGAAGCAATAGACCAGCGCGGACGCCCCCACCGAGAAGAAGAGCGAGGTCCGCAGGGCCTTGGCGGCGATGCGGTTGATGGACTCGGTCTCGCCGCGCATCCGCCGCTCGGCCAGCTCGGGAATGAGCAGGCTTGTAAAAGACGAGAGAAAGGCCGAGGGAAAGAGCACCACCGGCAGGACCATGCCGTGAACGAGCCCATAGCCCGCCAGCGCCTCCTCGCCGCTCATGCCGTGCTTTTTTAACATCTTCGGGATCAGCGTATGCTCCAAACTCACCAGCCCCATGCGGACGTAGGAGCCGAAGGCCAGCGGCAGGGCGATGGAAAACAGACGTCTGCCCGTGTTTTTGTCCTTTCCGCCGCGCCCGGTGTTGTGCTTTCTCAGATCGTGAAGCAGCAGCAGGAAGCTGAGCACAAAGGACACCGCCTCCCCGATCAGCACCCCCGCCGCCACCCGCAGACAGCTCGCCTCCAGACCGCCGCCGTCATCGAAGAGAGTCAGCAGCAGGACAGTGGACAGCACGCAGACCAGCTGCTCGCTCAGCGAGGAGGCCGCGGAACGGGCGGAACGGCGGACGGCATTGAAATATCCGCCGAAGACGCTGGACAGCGACAGCAGCGGCAGGGCGGGGGCCAGCAGGCGCAGGGAGGGGACGGTGCGGACATCGCCGAGAAAATGCGTACCCAGAAAGGGGGCGGACACATACAGCAGCACCGACGCGGCCAGCCCGAAGCTGAGACTGTACCAAACACAGCGCCAAAGCGCATCGCGCACCGCACGGTCGCTCCCTCTCCCCATGGCCTCGGCGGTCAGGCGCGTGGAGGCAAAGCCCACCCCCGAGCAGGCCAGCGTCACCGCGAAGGAGTAGACGCTCATCACAAGCGAATACAGTCCCATGCCCTCCTCCCCCACGCGGTCGGAGAGAAAGACATTGAAGGACACCGACACCGTCCGCATCAGAAGGGCGGTCAGCGTCAGGATGGAGGCGTTGAGAAAAAAGCGTTTGAGAGCGTTCATGGCACATTCCTTTTCGGCAAAATCGACAAAGCGGAGCATTTTTGGTAAAATATATTCATAAAGGAAAGAAATAATCCCGAAAGGTGTTGCAAAATCCAAATTTTGTGGTATACTATATAGGTATATCCATCTGAAATCCATGTGAAAGAGGAATTCCCATGCAAGAGTATCTGGAAGCGGGCAGGATCATCAACACCCACGGCATCGCCGGCGGCGTCAAAATCGAATCCTGGTGCGATTCCCCCGCTGTTTTCACCTCGCTCAAAACCGTCTATTTCAAGGAGGGTGCCTCCTTCCGCCCCTGCAAGGTGCTCCGCGCCAGCGTGCTGGGCAAGGGTATCATGGCCATGCTTGAGGGCTTTGCCTCCTTTGACGATGCCAATGCCGCCCGCGGCCGCATTCTCTATGCCGCGCGGACCGACCTTCCCCTGCCCGAGGGCTCCCACTTCATCGCCGACCTGAAGGGTCTGCCCGTGATCGACCGGAACAGCGGACGTGTGTACGGCAAGCTGAAGGATGTGGATCAGTCGGGCTTCCACGATCTGTATGTGATCGACACCGGCGACGCCACCGTGCTTCTCCCCGCCGTGGACGAATTTGTGGCGGAAGTGGACACTCAAAAGGGCATTTTCATCACCCCCATCGAGGGCTTCTTCTCCGAGGCTGAGGCCGTTCATCCCGACGGAAAAAAGGCGGACGAATGAGCCATGGTCTTTGAGATTCTCACCCTCTTTCCCGACTATGTGGACAACATCTTAAACGAGAGCATTCTCGGCCGCGCCCGTCAGAAGGGGCTGATCGAGGTGAAGGTCCGCAACATCCGCGACTATTCGCTCGACAAGCACCGCCGTGTGGACGACACCCCCTGCGGCGGCGGTATGGGGATGCTGATGGCCTGCCAGCCGATCTACGACTGCCACAGAGCGGCGATGGCCGAATACGAGGGCAAGCGCGTGCGCACGGTCTTTCTCTCCGCGCAGGGGCAGCCCTTCAAGCAGAAAAAAGCCGCACAGCTGGCCGCCGATTATGACGTGCTGATCCTTTTGTGCGGCCACTACGAGGGCGTGGACCGCCGCGTGATCGAGCTCTGCTGTGACGAGGAGATCTCCATCGGCGACTTCGTGCTCACCGGAGGCGAGCTGCCTGCCTGCCTTGTGGTCGATGCGGTGGCGCGCCTCATCGATGGCGTTTTGTCCGATAAGGAATGCCACGAGAAGGAGTCCTTCTCCGCAGCGCTGCTGGAGGAGCCGCAATACACCCGCCCCATCGAGTTTATGGGCAAAAAGGTGCCCGACGTGCTGCTGAGCGGCGACCACGAAAAAATAAGGCAGTGGCGGCACAAGGCCGCGCTGGAGCTGACCGGGCAAAACCGTCCGGATCTCCTGTAACGTCCACGAAGTGGGCATATCACATTGGCGAAGCCAATATATCACACCGCGAAGCGGTATATCGCGTCCCGCAGGGACATATCACATTCGGCGAAGCCGAATATATCACGTCGGCGAAGCCGACACAAAGGATTCCTATGAAAAAGCCTTCCTCCACCGTCATCACCATGATGCTTCTCACCCTTTGCTCCAAAGCGGCAGGGCTTTTTCGCAATATCCTCATGGCAAGAGAGTTTGGCATCGGGGAGAAGGCCGTCGCCTTTTCCGCCGCCTCCCATATCCCCCTCTCCTTCTTCGACCTGCTCTTTTCCGCGGCCATCTTAGGCTGCTTCATCCCCGTTTACAACAGCTTTTCCGATGCAAAGAAGCAAGAGCGCGATGCCTATGCCGTCACCTTCTTCCACGTCCTCTCGCTTCTGTGCGGTGCGCTGGCTTTCCTCGGCATCGTCTTTGCCCCGGCCGTGATCACCCTCGCCTCCCCCGGTCTCACCGGCGAGACCAAGCAAATGGCCGTCACCCTCCTGCGCATCCTCTTCCCCATGATCCTCTTCGCCGCGCAGGCCTATACGCTGGTGGGCATCCTCCAGTCCAAGGGACGCTTCCTCCTGCCCGCCTCCATCAGCCTCTTCTCCAACGGGCTGATCGTTGTCTACCTGCTCTTCTTCAATCCGCTGGCGGGAGACGCCGATATCTATGTGCTGGCCGCGGTCTATTTAGCCGCCTGGCTGCTGCAGTTTCTCACGCTCTTCATCCCCCTCCGCCTCAGCGGCTTTGCCTTCCCCTTCAAAATGGATCTGCACGATCCCGCCCTCAAGCGCTCGCTGAAGATGACGCCCCCCATCATGATCGGCTCATGGCTGCTGCCTGCGGGCTGGCTGATCGGCACCTTCTTCGCCTCGCTCAACGGCATCGAAGGCGGCGTTACCGTTTTCGACTACGCCAACAACGCTTACCTCATGATCGCCGGCATCCTCACCTACAGCATCTGCAACTACGTTTTTCCCCGTCTCTCCCGTCTCAAGGAGGGGGACGGCGAATTCGAGCAGACGCTGTCGCTCTCGATGCTCTGCGCGCTGATGCTCATCCTGCCCTGCCTGTTCGCACTGCTGACGCTGGGCGATGAGGTGATCGCCGTGCTGTATTTAGGCGATGCGTTCACCGCCGACGCCGCCCTGCTGACCTCCCCCGTGCTGAAGATCCTGGTCTGCGCGATGCCCTTCTTCGCGCTCAACGAGATCCTCTCGCGCGCGTTCTACTCCCGTCAGCAGACACGTCCGCCCATGACCGCCGCCCTTTTCGGGGTGCTGGCCAACATCGCCGTCTGCGCACTCTCCCTGCTCCTGCCCTCCTCGATGCTCGGCGTGGCGCTCGGTGCGCTGGCTGGCCAGACCGTTTCCGCGCTCTTCCTCTTCTTCTCCGCGCTCTCGTGCGGGATGGTGGACAAAGCCCTCTTCCCCCGTCTGCTGTCGGTGCTCACCGCATCCCTCCCCGCCGCCTTCGCCATGACCGCCTTGCGTTCGCTGATCGGCGGCTCGGCCTTTGAGCGCTCCATGCTTGCCAACATCGGCATCGCCGCTGCCGTTTTCGCCTGCGGCCTCGTCCTCTATGCGCTCTTCCTCTATGCGCTGAGGCGTCATCTTTCCCTGACAATCCCGAAAGGAGGTTCCTGATTTGGACGGCAAAAAGTCCTTCCGCCAAAAGCTGGCGCTTCTCTTTTCCTCCAGCCTGATCTTTTCGCTGCTCGACCGCTTCTCACGCGCTCTCTCCGAACAGGCGCAGAGCGGACTGATCGGCTCCTTCTTCACCTCCTACCGCCCTGCCTCCGAGCAAGGCAAGCAGTCGATGCTGGCCTTTGTCTGGCACAAGCTCGACGTAAAGGGGCGTATCCTGCTCCCGATCAAGCGTGCCTTCGCCCGCAGCGTCCGCAACAGTCTGCTGATCGCATCGGTCACCGCCCTCTTCCGCGGAATGCTCCGCTGCTCGCTGAAGTTTTACGGCATCTTCTCCTTCTTCTTTGCACTGTACACCGCCATCGTTGCGCTGCTCAAGCACTTTGCTCTCGGCGAAAGCGAGCTTCTCTCCCCCGACCTCTTTCTCGGTCTGATCCTCCTCTTCGCCTCCATCCCCTGTATGCTGGTCAAGCGCCCCATCGGCGACGTGATCGGGGAGAGCCGCATCCTCTCCTTCCTGCTCTTCGACTTCCTCGGCATCCGCCGTGCCTCCTTCCACCCCGACGGTCCCATGATCGGGCGGAGCAACATCGCCATCATCACCGGTATGATGGTGGGCGCTTTGACCTTCTTCGTCTCTCCCTTCCTGCTCCTCAGCGGTCTTCTGGGCATCCTCTTCCTCTATCTGATCCTCACCGTCCCCGAAAGCGGCGTGGTGCTGATCTTCCTCTTCCTCCCCTTCCTGCCCACTCTGCCGCTGGGTGCCTTCACCGTCTACGTCTTCTTCTGCTACCTCATCAAGCTCTTCCGCTCCAAGCGGACCTTCAAGCTGGAGCTGCTGGACCTGCTGATCCTTTTCTTTGCCGCGCTTACCCTCTTCGGCGGCTTCGTTTCGGTCTCGACCGCCTCCCGCCTGCCCTCGCTGATGTTCCTCTGCTTCCTCGGCGGATATTTCCTCACCGTCAATCTGATCCGCTCGGCGGAATGGCTCTCCCGCACCATCGGCGCGCTGATGACCTCCGCCTCTCTCGTCGCTCTCTACGGGCTTTACCAGAAGCTGACCGGCAACATCTCCCAGACCTGGCAGGATTCGGATATGTTCTCCTACATCGACGGGCGCATCACCTCCACGCTGGAAAACCCAAACGTTTTGGCCGAATACCTGATCATGACGCTCCCCTTTGCCTTCGCCTTCCTGCTGAATGCGAAAAAGGGACTCTCCCGCCTGACCGCGCTGCTCTTCTGCGGTCTGTCCGCGCTGGCTTTGATCTTTACCTGGAGCCGCGGCGCCTGGCTGGGGCTGATGATCGGCGGGCTCATCTTCCTGCTGCTTTACAGCCGCCACACCATCTCCGCGCTGCTCTTCTGCTGTCTGGGCATTCCCTTCCTCCCCTTTGTCATTCCCGAAAGCATCCTGCTCCGTCTGAGCAGCATCGGCAACCTGGCCGACTCCTCCACCTCCTACCGCATGAGCATCTGGGAGGCGGCGGTAAACATGCTCTCCGACAACCTGCTCTCGGGCATCGGCATCGGTGAGGGCGCCTTTGCCACCGTCTATCCCCGGTATGCGCTGGCCGGCATCGAGAGCGCGCCCCACAGCCACAACCTCTTTTTGCAGATCGGCATCGAGCTCGGCATCGTGGGTCTGATCGTTTTCCTGCTCTGCATGATCGTCTTCGCCCGCTCAACGCTGACCATGAGCGCCGACACCGTCGGGATGGATGCTCCCTTTGACGTCCGCCCCGTCAAAAAACGCTTCAACGTCTATTCCCTGGCCGGCTTCTGCGGCATCCTCGCCGTCCTCGCCCAGGGCATGACCGACTATGTGTGGTACAACTACCGCGTCTTCTTCCTCTTCTGGCTGATCGTGGGGCTGGTCTCCTCCATCCACAAGGTCTTCCGCCGCGAGCGCGAGGAGGACTCCCTGCTGACCGACCGCTGATTTTTCGAAAGGATTGTTTGTTTTATGGAAAAGGCAAAGCGCAGATTCCGCTTCAATTTCATCGACGCCCTCCTGCTTCTGATCCTCTTCGCCGCCATGGCGCTGCTGGGCTATATCTTTCTCTGGAAGGGAGAAGCCCCCGCGCAGGAGGCCGCCAAAACCGAGATCGTGTATGTGATCGAGACCAAGGAGATCCGTGAAGAGCTTCGCGGTCTGGTCAACGTGGGCGACAAGATCGTGGACACCGTCGGGCACTATGCGCTGGGCGAAGTGATCAACGTGCAGTATTCCGATATGATCTACTCCGGTCTCAACGAGACCACCGGACAGGTCGTCAACTCCCCCTTCCCCAATCATGTGAAGGTGGCCATCACCGTCCGCGCCTCCGCTGACGTCTCCGACTCCGCCTACTCCATCGGCGGCTATCGGATGTCGGTCGGAACCAAAGTGTATTTTAGAGTTCCGCATTTCACTTTTTCAGGGTATTGTGTCAGTTTAACGGCAGATTCTGCTGATCAGGCTTGACTTTGGTGTCAAATTCCCTAAAGTTGGGGCCCAATCCCAACTTTGCGGCCTACGGCCGCCGGGAATTTGCGCATAAACAAGTGGAGTTTGTTGTTTTTGACGAGGGTATTGTGTCAGTTTAACGGCAGATTCTGCTAACCAATAAAGACACTTTGTACCGATCGACTTTCGCCAAGCTTTGAAATTCGCGGTCTTTCGCCTTTGACGAAAGCGGTAAACGGTTTTTGCACACTGAAACAAGTTTTCGTCTTTTTCGAAGAAAAAGTTGTGTCGCTCCGACACAAAGAAAACTTGCTTGGGCATCCCGCTGAAAAACGATTGTGTCTTGCTTCACGATGCCCATTCACACCAAGCGAATTTGCAGAGGGCGCCGCGGAAGGGACGATCCCGATTGGCGATCCGCGCCCGTTGCGCATAAAACAAGTGGAGTTTGTTGTTTATTGACGAGGATATTGCGCCTGCGGCGCGGCGATATGTTTGGCTTCGCCAAACGCGATATGTCCCTGCGGAACGCGATATACCGCTTCGCGGTGCGATAAGGACGGGGGCTTGCTCCCGCCGCCTGTGAATACAAGAACGGATGCCTTTCGGCATCATGAATTGACACGCCAAAAAATTGGCTTTGTCATGAATTGAACAAGTCCGACATGGAACTTGTTCATGAATTGTGCCTTCGGCACATGAATTGCCCTTCAGGCATGATGCCCCTTCGGGGCGCGAAAGTGAATGCAAGAACGGATGCCTTTCGGCATCATGAATTGACACGCCAAGAAATTGGCTTTGTCATGAATTGAACAAGTCCGACATGGAGCTTGTTCATGAATTGTGCCTTCGGCACATGAATTGCCCTTCAGGCATGATGCCCCTTCGGGGCGCGAAAGAAAAGGGAGAAAAAACTATGAAACGAGAGAAAAAAACACGCCGCTTCCGCTTTAACGTCATTGACGCCATCGTCCTTGTGACCGTTCTGGCCGTCTTTGCCACCCTCTTCATCCGCGACCGCCTGGCCGACAACATGGCCGGTACCGGCTCCAGCGACACGGTCGAGATCGTCTTCTATGTCAACGACATCCGCTCCGACTCCGCGCAGGCCGCCGTGGTGGGTGAAAAGATCTTCTGGAAGCAGAACAACATGCTCATCGGCACCATCTCCGATGCGGTCATCTCCCCCGCCGAGATCTACGTGGAGGCCTCCGACGGCACCACCAAATTCGGTCTCAACGAGGAGCGCTGCGACCTCCGCATCACCGTCCGCGCCACCGGTGCGGTCACAAGCGAGGGCTTTATGCTCGACGGCACCCAGTTCATCGCCGCAGGCAAGGAGATGATCCTCCTCTCCCGTACCACCGAGGTGGAGGGCATGGTCATGTCGGTGCGCGAGGTCGGCTGAGCGATCCGCCAAAACACGTCAGAAAAGGAACAAACGGTATGAACCGAAACGAAGAATTCAAGTCGATCTTTGACGAATACGCCGTCAAGGCCATCCGCGCCCAGAAAAAGGCCGAGGATCTGAAAAAGGAGCTGCACGCCCTCTCCCCCGAGCTGGCGCGCATCGACGGCGAGCTGTCCGAATGCGGTCTGCGTCTGTTTGCCGAATCCATGCGCGGCGGGGACGATCTGCAGCAGCGCATTTCGGCCATCCGCGCCGACAACATCCGCTTGAAGGGCGAGCGCGAGGCTCTTCTCAAAACGCTGGGGCTCCCCGCCGACGTCACCGAGCCGAAGTACGAATGCTCCGCCTGCCGCGACTCGGGCTATGTGGGCGAGACCATGTGCGACTGTCTCCGCACCCGTCTGCTGCTCACACGGCTGGAAAACAGCGGCATCGGCGCTTTGGTGCGCAAGCAGACCTTTGACTCCTTCGATCCCGCCCTCCAGCCTGCCACCGCCTCCGAGATGAAGCGCATTGCCGACAAGTGCCGTGCCTTTGCCGACTCCTTTGACACAAGCTCGGAAAACCTGCTCTTCATCGGCAAGACCGGTTTAGGCAAGACGCATCTGTCCACCGCCATCGCCCGCCGCGCCATCGAACGGGGCTTCGACGTTGTTTACGACTCCTCCCCCAACATCTTTTCCGACTTCGAGACCGAGCAGTTCAAAAACGGCGAGAAGGGGATGACCGACAAATATTTCCTCACCGACCTGCTCATCGTGGACGATCTGGGCACCGAGCTGCAGTCCTCCTTCACCCTCTCGGTCCTCTACAACCTGCTCAACACCCGCATCAACCGCGGCAAGAGCACCATCGTCAACACCAACCTCTCCGCCGAGGAGCTTCGCCGCCGCTATGAGGACCGCATCACCAGCCGTCTGTTCGGCGAATACCTGCCCCTCCTCTTCACCGGCTCCGATGCGCGCCAGCTGAAGCTGAAGCAGAACCGCTGACAAGCCAAGATCCGAAAAATATCTTCCATTATATATAAGACACCGAAACCCAAAGACAGAAAAGGAATGAAAACCATGCTTTACACCGAAATGACCAAAGAACAGCGCAAGCAGGAGCTTGCCTCACTCAAGGAAGCCTATGCCGAGCTCGGCAAAAAGGGACTCTCGCTCGATATGTCCCGCGGCAAGCCCTCCGCCGCTCAGCTCGACTTGTCCAACGATCTGCTCTCCCTCCCCCTCACCGCTGAGGACTACATGGGAAGCGGCACCGACTACCGCAACTACGGCATCTTAGACGGTATCCCCGCCGCCAAGCAGCTCTTCGCCGACATCCTCGGCGTCCCTGCCTCCAACATCCTGGTCGGCGGCAACTCCTCGCTCACAATGATGTATGACACCGTCTCCCGCGCCCTGCGCTACGGCGTCTACGGCGGCAGAAAGCCCTGGTCGGCTTACGAGCACGTGAAATTCCTCTGCCCCTGCCCTGGCTATGACCGTCACTTCTGCATCTGCGAGGATCTGGGCATCGAGCTGATCAACGTGGCCATGACCGACGAAGGTCCCGATATGGACGAGGTGGAGCGTCTGGTGGCCTCCGATGAATGCATCAAGGGCATCTGGTGCGTGCCGAAGTACCAGAACCCCACCGGCATCACCTTCTCCGATGAGACCGTCCGCCGCTTTGCCAACCTCTCCCCCGCTGCCGACGATTTCCGTATCTTCTGGGACAACGCTTACATCATCCACGACTTCATGGACGAGGGCGACACGCTGCTCAACCTCTTCGATGAGCTGAAGAAGAACGGCAAGGAGGATATGCTCTTCCAGTTCACCTCCACGTCCAAGGTCACCTTCCCCGGTGCCGGCATCGCCGCCATCGCCGCCAGCGACGGCAATCTGGCCCTCTTCCGCAAGCATATGAACGCGCAGACCATCGGTCCCGACAAGCTCAATCAGCTCCGCCACGTCAAGTACTTCGGCGGCATCGACGGCGTTCTCGCCCACATGAAAAAGCAGGCCGCCTTCCTCCGTCCCAAGTTTGAGGCGGTGGACGCTGCCTTCTCAAGCGAGCTGGCTCCCCGCGGCATCGGCAGCTGGTTCATGCCCCGCGGCGGTTATTTCATCAGCCTCGACCTGCTTGACGGCTGTGCCAAGCGCACGTATGAGCTGTGCCGTGCTATCGGTGTCACGCTCACCACCGTCGGCGCCACCTTCCCCTACGGCATCGACCCCCGCGACCGCAATCTCCGCATCGCTCCCTCCTTCCCCACCGTGGACGATCTGAACGCCGCTCTCGACGCCTTCTGCGTCTGCGCGAGAATCGCCGCGCTGGAAAAGCTGGACGCATAAGATAAAAACGGCGCAGATGCGCCTATTGAAAGTTTTGGTCAAGCTTTTTCAAAAGCTTGCAGGGGTAGAGGGGACAGAGTCCCCCGTCACGGCACTTTCTTTTTGCAAAGCTTTTTCTTTGTGCCTACATAGCCAAAGAAAAAGCGTCTGACGATGACCTCAAAGCAAAAAACGGCGCGATGCGCCGTAAAAGGGTAAAGACAGTCAGGGCTGCCGCCCCGAACCCTGCTTAAAGAAACTTTTTGAAAAAAGTTTCCTTAAAACCTTCAAAAACTTTAAAAAATCAGCGCAAACATAAAAAATGACACCCTCTCAAACGAGGCGTGACCGAAAGGATCGACCATGAGACACGACCGCTACGAATCTCCCTTCTCCACCCGCTATGCCAGCGAGGAGATGCAGTACCTCTTTTCTCAGGATAAAAAGTTTTCCACCTTCCGCAAGCTCTGGATCTCTTTGGCCAAGGCCGAAAAAGCACTGGGTTTGCCCATCACCGACGAGCAGATCGACGAGCTTTCTGCCCACATCGACGACATCGACTACGAAAAGGTGGCCGTTTACGAAAAGCAGCTCCGCCATGACGTGATGGCCCACATCCATGCCTATGGCGATCTCTGCCCCAAGGCCCGTCCCATCATCCATCTGGGCGCCACCTCCTGCTATGTGGACGACAACACCGACATCATCGTCCTGCGCGATGCGCTGGATCTGGTCATCGGCAAGCTCCTGCAGGTGATGAAAAATCTTTCGACCTTCGCCCTCGAATACAAGGGGATGCCCTGCCTCGCCTACACCCACCTCCAGCCCGCTCAGCTGACCACCGTCGGCAAGCGCGCCTCCCTCTGGCTCTATGAGCTCTCCCTCGACTTCGCCGACCTGACCTACGTCCGCGACTCCCTCGCCCTCCTCGGCTCAAAGGGAACCACCGGCACGCAGGCCTCCTTCCTCGATCTCTTCGACGGCGATGTGGAAAAGGTGAAGAAGGCCGAGGAGATGATTATAAAAGACTTCGGCTTCGACCGCTGCGTGCCCGTCTCCGGACAGACCTACTCCCGCAAGCACGACTCCCGCGTTCTCTGCGCGATCGCCGGCGTGGCGCAGTCGGCGTATAAATTCGCCAACGATATGCGTATCCTGCAGTCGTTCAAGGAGATGGAGGAGCCCTTTGAGAAGAATCAGGTGGGCTCGTCCGCCATGCCCTACAAGCGCAACCCCATGCGAAGCGAACGCATCTGCGCCCTCGCCCGCTACGTGCTCTGCGACACGCTCAACCCCATGATCACATCCTCCACCCAGTGGTTCGAGCGGACGCTGGACGACAGCGCCAACAAGCGCATTTCGGTTGCCGAGGCCTTTTTGGCCATCGACGCCATCCTCAACATCTACATCAACATCACCTCCGGACTGGTGGTCTATCCCAAGGTGGTCGAGAGCCGCGTGATGAACGAGCTGCCCTTCATGGCCAGCGAAAACATCATGATGGAGGCCGTCAAAAAGGGCGGCGACCGTCAGGAGCTGCATGAGCGCATCCGCCTCCACTCCATCGCCGCGGGCAAGACCGTGAAGGAGGAGGGCGGCAAGAACGATATGATCTCCCGCATCGCCGCCGATACTGCCTTCGGCCTGTCTGAGGAGGAGATCCTTTCCCAGCTGATCCCCTCGCACTACACCGGCCGCGCAGAGGAGCAGACCGAGGCCTTCGTCAGAGGCGAGATCCTCCCCCTGCTCGAGGCCAACCGCGCCAAAATGCTGGGCGGCGCGGAGCTGACGGTATAAGAAAAAAGCCGCAAGCGGCTTTTGCGATATATTCGGCTTCGCCGAATGCGATATGCCCCCTTCGAGGGCGCGATATACCGCTTTCGCGGTGCGATATGCGCCTATCGGCGCGTGATATGTCTTTTGCGGAGCAAAAGACAAGAAGAAACAAAAGCAAGCTCAGTCCCCTCCCTTTTGAAAGTTTTCGCGGAGGGGGTGCGGGGGAGGAGCCTTTTTCAAAAGGCTTCTCCCCCGCGAAAAATCATTCCCTATTTCTGAACATCACCCTTCAGCAGCTTCAGGGCGCGTTCGACCGAATCCTTGGAATTGCCCCAGCTTTCCTTTTCGTAGCGGTAGTCGAACTTTTTGCAGAACCAGCTCACGTCCTCGGCAAGCTCGTCGTAATAACGGGCGGCGGTGCCTCGCACCTGCTCGGAAAACTCGCCGAACTCGCGGCGGTTCAGCCCTTTCTTGCCCGCCTCCAAGAAGCGGCGCAGATGGGGCATACAGAACATGGTCTGCTCGGCGGTCTTCTTTTTGAACGTGCCGTCGTTGTGCCAGAGCCAGACGGCGGTTTCGATCATGCGCGCCATGGTATAATCGATGCGCGAGCAGATGTAACAGCTCTCCTCGAGAGAGGCCAGCTTCTTTTCGGAAAAGTTGCTCTTTCGCAGCTCGGCCAAGTGGCTTTCGGTGATCAGCGCCAGCCCCAGACGGTTCTTCATGCCCAGCATACGGGCATAGTGCCTTTCGCAGAAGAACTGCTCATTGGTCTTGATGCGGATGTCGGGCTCCATCATGGCGGCGCCGAGGATGATATCCAGCTCGTTCTGCTCGGTCATGTTATACAGCCGGCAGAAGGGGCAGGCTCTCTCTTCGCCCCCCTCGCGGCAGGCGTCGAAGGCTTCGTTTACGGGTATGGTATAGATCTTTTCCAAGGGGCAGTTCTCCTTTTTTGTTTTTCACAATCTCTTTCCTTTATTTTATACAGAAAGCGTCGGTTTGTCAATGATGAAGCCAAACAGAATCCGCAAAAACACAAAAAAAATGACGCTGGCCGCCTCCTTTGCGGCCCTTTCCTTCGTTCTGCTCTTAGTCGGCTCATTTTTTGAGTCGCTGGACCTGACCTTCTCCGCCCTCGCCTCCTTTACCGTGGTGCTGGCGGTCATCGAGCTGGGGCGCCCTTACCCTCTGCTGATCTACGCGGTCACCTCCCTGCTCGCCCTGCTGCTCCTGCCCTCCAAATTCGCCGCGGTCTGCTACGCCCTCTTCTTCGGCTTCTACCCCATCTTCAAGGAAATGTTCGAGCGCTTCCGCCCCCTCGTCTCGTGGGTGCTGAAATTCAGCCTGTTCAACATCGGCTTTTTTGTGATCCTGCTCGTGTCCCGCTTCCTGCTGGGGCTGCCCGACCTCTCCCCCTTTGACATCCCCCTCCTGCTGCTGGGCAACGCGGCCTTCTTCCTCTTCGACTTCGCCCTCTCCCGTCTCATCACGCTCTACCTCTTCAAGCTCCGCCGCCTGCTGAAGCTGAAGGATTATTTTGAATAATTCTTGACAAGGACCGCCAAAAGTGGTATCCTATACAATAGGAAACGTATCTCAATGAAAAAAAGGATGACAATATGACCAGAAGTATGACGGCCTACGGACGATGCGTCGGAACGGCCAACGGTAAAAACATCACCGCCGAGATCAAATCGGTCAACTCCCGCTTCCTCGACTGCTCGGTCAAGGTCTCGCGGGCTTACAGCTTTCTGGAAGAGAAGATCGCTGCCTACATCCGTTCGCGCGGCATCGTCCGCGGCAAGGTGGATGTGTATGTGGGCATCGAGCAGGTGGAAAAGCAGGGCGTTCGCATCGACCTCGATCCTGCCTACACCGAGGGATACATCGCCGCGCTTCGGACGCTCCGCGATTCCTTTGCCCTCCCCGATGACATCAGCGTCATGTCTGTGGCGCAGAACCGCGATATTTTTGTAATCACCAAGCCCGAGGAGGACGCCGAGCGCGATTGGCAGGACGTGCTGACCGTGCTGGAGCCCTGCGTGGAAAGCTTCCTTGCCCGCCGCGAGGCCGAGGGCGAAAACCTGAAGAACGACCTGATGGAAAAGAAGGCCAATCTGATGAAGATGGCCGCCGCCGCCAAGGAAAAGGCGGAGGAAAACGCCAAAAGCTACGAAGAAAAGTTCCGCACCCGTCTTGCCGAGCTGATGGCCGACACGGGTGTGCAGCCCGATCCCGCCCGCGTCCTGACCGAGGTGGCCGTGTATGTGGACAAGATCGCCGTGGACGAGGAGCTGGTCCGTCTGTCCTCCCACTTCCGCGCCTATGACGACATCTTTGCCTCGGGAGAGCCCCAGGGACGTAAGCTGGACTTCCTGCTGCAGGAGATCAACCGCGAGATCAACACCCTCGGCTCCAAATCGCTGGACTCCTCCCTCTCCCATCTGGTGGTGGAGATGAAGAGCGAGCTGGAAAAGATCCGCGAGCAGATCCAGAACATCGAATAACGCCCCGCCAAATCGAACACCATACAAACAGCGCCCGATGCTCCGCACCATGGGCAATCATCGGCACATAGCACCAATCCGCCGCCGAGCAACACAAGCAGCCGCACCCCCCGCCGTCCGAACGGCGGAACAAGAAACGAGATGCACATGAAATTCATCAACATCGGCTTCGGCAACATGGTTTCGGTCTCCCGCGTGGTCTCGCTGACCTCTCCCGACTCCGCGCCCATGAAGCGTCTGATCCAGGATGCCAAGGACGCAGGCAGAGCCATCGACGCCACCTGCGGACGCAAGACCCGTTCGGTGATCCTCACCGACAGCGATCACGTGATCCTGTCCGCCCTCCAGCCCGAGACCGTCGCCAACCGTCTCAACGGCCAGACCGACAGCAGCGAGGAGAAGGAGGAAGAGGAATCATGAGCGAACAAAAGCAAGGGCTTCTTCTCATCGTCTCCGGCCCCGCCGGCAGCGGCAAGGGGACCGTCCTGCGCCAGCTGATGAGCGATCCGAGGTATGTCTATTCGGTGTCCGCCACCACCCGTCACCCCCGTCCCGAGGACAAGGAGGGCGTGACCTATTACTTCTTCACCCGCGAGCAGTTTCTCTCGAAGGTGGAAAAGGGCGAGATGCTGGAATACACCCAATATGTGGGCAATTACTACGGCACGCCCAAGGAAAAGGTGAGCCATGCCCTGCGCGAGGGCAAGAACGTGATTTTGGAGATCGAGACCGACGGCGCGATGCAGGTGAAAAAGCTGATGCCCGACGCGGTGTCGGTGATGCTCCTCCCCCCCGATTACGCAACGCTGGAAGGCCGTTTGCGCGGACGGGGCACCGAGGACGAGGAGACCATCCTCAAGCGGCTCAAGACCGCGGTGGACGAGGTGGCGCTCTGCGATCGGTACGACTACATCATCGTCAACGAGACCGGCAAGAGCGAGCAGGCCGTGCAACGGCTGAGAGAGATCGTGGCCGTCGAGCAGCTCCGCCCGGAGCGCGATCCCGATTTCAAGGCCCGCTTCTTTGCCAAGGGCTGAGACAACCGCTCTCTGCCGAGCGAGAACCGATACGGTTAAAAAAACAGCGGGCAAAGCCCCGCTTCGCCATACACAAACAAAGAAAGATTGAGGAATCGTGTTATGATATTTCCCACCATTGAAGAGCTGACCAAGGGCGAATTCAACCGCTATGAGCTGGTTGTTGCCACCGCCAAGGGCGCGCGCATTGTCACCGATGAGTACGTCAAGCAGCGCGAGATCGCCGAAAAGCTGCTGGCCAACAAGGAGACCGACAAGAGCCTTGCCTCCATGATCAAAAAGGAATACCGCGATGAAAAAGCGGTGAAGAGCGCCATCCGCCGTCTCCAGAGCGGCGATTTCAAGATGATCAAGGCTTCGCCCGATATCAAGGACTGACCGCAAGGGGATGCTGCTGAAGCGGCTCCCCTTTCTTCTTCGAAGGAATGCCGTTTGTGCGGAAAGGAGGGTTTGTTTTGTCGAAAGAACCGATCGCAAGGGTGTTTTTGCTGGACACCGTGTACCGCTTGGATAAGCTGTACAGCTACCGCCTGCCCGATTCGCTTCACGAGAGCGTTTTCACAGGCTCGGTCGTGTCCGTCCCCTTCGGCGCGGCCAACCACAAAAAAACCGCGGTGGTCTATGCCATCGACGAGCAGGGCGATGCCTCCGACCTGCCTGTTGGCAAGCTGAAGGCGGTTTGCGAGCACAGCGACGCCTCCCTCACCCTCTCGCCCGAGCAGCTCCGCCTCTGTACCTTCCTCAAGGAGCACACCTTCTGCACCTTCGGCGAGGCCTTCCGCGCCATGATCCCCCTCTCGGCCTACTCCCACGTGAAATACCTCTACTCCGCCGACACCGACCGTATGGAGGAAAACAAGGAGACCATCGCCCGCCTGAGCCGTGAGCAGGCTGCGCTCTATGCACGCCTCTGCCGTCAGGGCGACGCCCCCTTTGCTTCGCTGAAAAGCGAATTCGGCGAGAAGACCGGACGGTTGCTGTCCGCGCTGAAGGACAAGGGACTGGTCACGCTCCGCGAAAAGACCAAAAGCAGCGGGCGCGTCAAAACCAGCCGGTGCTATTCGCTGTCGGTTTCAAGGGAAGAAGCTCAAAAAGCCATCGACTCGCTCCGCGGCGAGAGCCGGAAAAAGCTGCTCCGCCTTTTGATCGAGCGGGGAGAGCTGAGCGACATCCAGATCAAGGAAGAAAAAATCGGGAAAGCGCCCATCGACTTTCTCCTCGAACAAGGGCTGATTGTTTGCAGGACCGACACGCTCTACCGCGATCCCGCCGCCGCCTTTGAGCAACAGGCCAAAGCCTCTACCGACACACTCAACGGCGAGCAGCAGCAGGCGCTGGACCGTTTGTCCTCCCTTGCCGCAAGCGGTGAGGGAAAGGGCGCGCTGCTCTTCGGCGTGACGGGAAGCGGCAAGACACACGTGGTCACCGCCCTCATCGACCGCGTGCTCGCAAGCGGACGGCAGGCCATCTACCTCGTTCCCGAAATCTCCCTCACTCCCCAGACCGTCTCGATCTTTCAGAAGCGGTACGGGCGTAAGATCGCCCTCTACCACTCCGCCCTCTCCGACGGCGAACGCTTCGACGCCTGGCGCCGGATGAAAAACGGCGATGCCTGCGTCTGCGTGGGCACCCGCTCGGCCATCTTCGCCCCCTTCGACAACCTCGGGCTCATCGTTCTCGACGAGGAGCAGGAGCACACCTATAAATCCGACTCCGCCCCCCGCTACCACGCCCGTGACGTGGCCCGCTTCCGCGCCGCCTCCCACCGTGCGCTGATGCTCCTCTGCTCGGCCACGCCCTCTCTGGAAAGTGCCTACCGCGCCAAGAGCGGTTCTTATGAGCTGGTCCGTCTGAACAGCCGCTTCAACGGCTCCGACCTGCCCCAGACACGCTTCGCCGACCTGCGTACCGACAGCGAACGAGGAAGCGGACGCGCCATCGGCAGTGAGCTGCAGGCGGCCATCGCCGAAACGTTAAAGAAGGGCGAGCAGGCCATCCTCTTCGTCAACCGCCGCGGCTACCACAACTTCGTCTCCTGCCCCTTCTGCGGTCAAACGCTGGTCTGTCCCCATTGCTCGGTGTCCATGACCTTCCATTCCACAGGCCGCGCCGACGCGGAAGCCCGCGTGAAAAGCGGATATCTCTCCTGCCACTACTGCGGTCACCGCGAGCTGGTCCCCGACAAATGCCCAAGCTGCGGCAAGGGTCCTTTAAACTTCCTCGGCTTCGGCACGCAAAAGGCGGAGGAGGAGCTGAAAGCCCTCTTCCCCGAGGCAACGGTCATGCGGCTGGATGCCGACACGGTGGGAAGCAAGCACGCCTACGAGGAAAAGCTGACCGCCTTCCGCAACGGCAAAGCGCAGATCCTGCTGGGCACGCAGATGGTGGTGAAGGGGCACGATTTCCCCAACGTCACGCTGGTGGGAGTTCTTCTGGCCGACTCCTCGCTTTACGTTTCCGACTTCCGCGCCAACGAGCACACCTTCTCGCTTCTCACGCAGGTGACCGGGCGCGCGGGACGCGCTGACAAAAAGGGGCTTTCGCTGATCCAGACCTACTGCCCCGAGCACACCACGCTGGCGCTGGCACAGGCGCAGGACTTCCCCGCCTTCTATGCCGACGAGATCAAGCTCCGCAAAAACTACCTCTTCCCCCCCTTCTGCGACATTGTCCTGCTTGAGATCGCCTCCTCCGACGAAACCGCGCTTCTTCAGGCCTCCGTTGCCCTCTCCGCGCGGCTGGTGGAAAAGGTCAAGACCGAGTTTGCCGATGTGAAGCTGCAGCTGTTCGGTCCGTTTGAGGCGCCGCTGTACAAGTTGAAGGGCAGCTATCGGATGCGGCTGGTGCTCAAGTGCCGCTTCAACGCCCGTATGCGCGCGCTCCTCGCTCAGATCAAGGGCGGCGAGCCGCTGTCGAAAAAGGCCAACATTTCCCTTTCCATCGATGTCAATCCGCATACCTTATAAAAAATGTCCGAGCCGCGCGAGGACAATTCATGAACGAAGTTCAATTCATGACCAACGCCAATTTTGGCGTGTCAATTCATGCCCGAAGGGCAATTCCTGTATACAAGCGGCGGGAGCAAGACGACCGCCCTACGGCTTTCAAGTCCGCGAAACCGATCAAAGGAGAAACTCCATGAACGAATACCAGGACATCCGATCCACCCTCGAAACCATCCTCTCCCTGCTCTCCCCCACGCAGGTCTACCTCTTCGGCGTGAAAAAAAGCGAATGCGACGACTGCGTCACCGACTTCGATCTGGGCGTGGTCACCCCCCTCATCCGCACCGACGGCGACCGTCTCGCCCTGGTCAAGCAGATCTATCTGGAGCTTGACACCGATACCCCCTTCGACCTCTTCCTCTACTCCCCCTCCGAATGGGAGGCGCTGACACAAGACGAAAGCTCCTTTGCCTCCCGCATCAAACGGAAAGGACGGCTGCTGTATGAGAATCAATAAGGAAGACAGCCGCCGCTACACCGACTGGCTGGAATACGCCGAAAACGACCTGCTCGCCGCCAACGCCCTCTGCAAGCAGGAGCGTACCCTGCTGCTCTCGGCCTTCTGCTCCCACCAGGCCATCGAAAAGGCGCTGAAGGCTTATCTGCTCTACGAAAAGGGCTATGCCCCCGACGGGCACAACGTCATCTTTCTCTGCAAGCAGGCCGCACGCTCTGTCCCCTCCTTCAAGCAGTGGATCGACGAATGCGTGGAGCTGAACGGCTACTATATCTCCACCCGCTATCCCCCGGACTTTCCCCTGCACATCGA
This sequence comes from Oscillospiraceae bacterium, assembly GCA_015063795.1. Lineage (GTDB taxonomy): Bacteria > Bacillota > Clostridia > Oscillospirales > CAG-272 > SIG694. The sequence goes on along the minus strand of SVTL01000009.1, from coordinate 67,850 downwards.
CAAAAAGAAAGCGGCTTCGCTGCACAAAATGGCCAAGTCGCTCTATGTTTTCGTTTTTAAAACCTTGACAGGAGCCATCTATGAAGCTTGAACAATTGACTGCCATCACCCCCGATCCCACCGCCTACCGCGCCCGTCTCGCCTCCGCCCGCGATGCCTTTTTTGGCCGCTTCGGATCAGACGGCGAAGAGCCCCGTTTCATCTCCGCCCCCGGACGCAGCGAGATCTGCGGCAACCACACCGACCACAACGGCGGAAAGGTCATTGCCGCCTCGGTCTGCCAGGACACGCTGGCCGTCTGCCGCCGCCGAAGCGACCGCACCGTCCGCCTGTTCAGCGAGGGCTTCGGCGAGCTCTCTCTCTCCTTGGACGAGCTGTCGCCCAAACAAGACGAGGCCTTTACCTCCTCCTCCCTCATCCGCGGCATCGCCGCACGCCTGAGCGAGACCGGTCACAACATCGGCGGCTTTGACGCCTACATCCATTCCACGGTGGAGCCCGGCAGCGGTCTGTCCTCCTCCGCCGCCTTTGAGGCCTGCATCGCCACGGTCTTTGACCGCCTGTTCAACGGCGGTTCGATCGATCCGATCTTTGCCGCCAAGGTCGGGCAATTCGCCGAAAACGCTTACTTCGGCAAGCCCTGCGGACTGATGGATCAGGTTGCCTGCACGCTGGGCGGCTTTGTTTCCATCGATTTTGCCGACAGGGACAACCCCATCGTCCGTCCCCTGCCCGCCTTCCCCTTCGGTGAGGAGTACGAGCTCTGCGTGATCAACTGCCGCTCCAGCCACCACGACCTGAACGCCGAATACGCCGCCATCCCCGCGGAAATGAAGGCGGCTGCCGCGGTCTGCTCGTGGGAGCGGTTGGCCGACGGCAATGAATCGGAGCTGATCGCCCGTCTGCCGCAGATCCGTGAAGCCTGCGGCGACCGCGCCGCCCTCCGCGCCATCCATTTTTATGAAGAAAACAAGCGCGTTGAGGCCATGGCGCGCGCCATCGAAACAAGCGACGCGAAGGGCTTTCTCACCCTCGTGCGCGAAAGCGGTCAGTCCTCGGCCGCCTTCCTGCAGAATCTGACCGTCCCCACCCGTCCCGAAAGCCAGTCCATCCCGCTGGCCACCGCCCTCTGCGCCACCTTCGGCGAGGATGTGTTTGCCCGCGTTCACGGCGGCGGCTTTGCCGGAACCGCGCTGGCGTTTGTGAAAAAGGAAGAGTCTGTGAAAAAAGCCTTCCTCGCCTGCCTGAACGGTGTGTTCGGCGAGGGCTCCTGCCGCTTCCCCGGTCTGCGCGCGGTGGGTGCCTGCGAGGTGGACGCCCGCTCATGACCAATCTGACCGTCTATTGCGTGGGAACGCTCAAGGAGGCCTACCTGCGCGACGCCATCGCCGAATACACCAAGCGGCTCACCCCCTTCTGCCGCGTGAGGGTGACGGAATTCAAGGAAGAAAAGGGCGACGCCCGTCTGCTGGCCGCGCTGAAGAGCGACAAGGGCTTTAAGATCGCGCTCTGCGTGGAGGGCGTTCAGAAAAGCTCGGAGGAGCTGGCCGCACTGGTCGAAAAGGGCGAGCGCGACGGAAACGGCAGCATTGCCTTTGTCATCGGCGGCAGCGACGGCCTCTGCGAAGAGGTGAAAAAAGAGTGCGCCATCCGCCTCTCCTTCTCGAAAATGACCTTCCCCCACCAGCTGATGCGCGTCATTCTCTTCGAGCAGATCTACCGCGCCTACATGATCAATTCCAACCGCACCTACCACAAATGAGTCCTTTTTTGAAAGGTTTTGTATGAAAAAGCTGTTTTTGCTGCTTCTGCCCCTGCTGTTCCTGCTTTCGTCCTGCGCGGAAGAGGACAACGAGCCCCGCATCGGCTACCGCGCTGTGCTCACCGACGGCATCCGCTATCGGGTGTACGAGGACTACGCGGTCGCGCACGAGACCGTTGCCGAAGCCGGGCGCGCGTCCTTCACCGTCCGGCAGACCGTGGACGGGCGGAGCGTGACCGCGCTGGCCGACGGCTTGTTTGAGGGGCGCACCGGGCTGGAGAGCGTCATTCTGCCTGCCACGCTGCAAGAAATCGGCGACAGTGCCTTCCGCTCCTGCGAGGCTCTGCGGCAGATCGTCCTGCCCCCGTCGCTGCAAGAGATCGGTGAAAACGCCTTCCGCTCCTGCGAGGCTTTGCGGCAGATCGTTCTGCCCGAGGGGCTTGAGACGCTGGGCAGCTGCGCTTTTTACGCCTGCCGCGCGTTAAAAACAGTCACCTTTCCCTCCACGCTGGCCATGGCCGGTGAGGACGTGTTCCGCGGCTCGCCCTTCGGCGATTCTCTGCAGGAGCAGGGCGAGTTTGTCACGGTGGGCAACGGCGTTCTCATCGCCTACAACGGCAGCGGCGGTGACATCGTTCTGCCGAAAGAGGTCCGCTACATCGCCGGTGTCTTTGCCCGCCGCGAGATCGTTTCGATCGATCTGTCGGGTGTGGTCGGCTTCGCCCCCTTTTCCTTCACCGGATGCGACCGGCTGGAGTCGGTGATCCTGCCGCCCGCGCTGAACGAGATCCCTGCCCACGCCTTTTCGGGCTGTACCGCCCTTCGCTCCTGCCCCATCCCGTCGGCGGTGACACACATCGGGCTTTCCGCCTTTGAAAACTGCTCCTCTCTGCCGGCCATCGTTCTGCCCGAGGGGCTGACATTCCTCGGCGAATACGCCTTTTCCGGCTGTGAGAAGGTCAGCGGCGAGATCGTTGTCCCGAACGGGGTGACCGCTCTGCCCGAGAGTGTGTTTGCCTTTTGCAAGCAGGTCACCCGCATCACCCTTCCCGACGGGCTGACCGCCATCGGACGCAACGCCTTTGAGGAGTGCCGCGCGCTGCGTTTTCTCGCCGTTCCCGAGGGCGTGACTGCCATCGAGGAGCTGACCTTCCGCGGCTGTGTGGCTCTCGACAGCGTGATCCTCCCCCATTCGCTGGAGCGCATCGAATCCGACGCCTTCTCCCACTGCAAGGAGTTAAAAAAGATCTATGCCCCCAAGCGTTCCTTTGCCGCCGAGTGGGCCGCCGCCATGGGCATCGAGACCGAGCCGACCGACAGCGGAGAAGAAGGACTTTAAACAAGGGAAGAGTGAAAAGTGAAGAGTGAAGAGTGAAAAGCGGAAAGTGAAGAGCGAAATACCCTTTCGCAAAGCAACGCAAAAGCACTTATGACAAACGATTTTTTCGTTATCATAAGTGCTTTTTTAAAGCTTCGTTATGAGCCTTTCGCTAATGGCGAAAATCTTCTTTTCTTTTTTATTTGATTGTGCCGTAGGGCGTTATGTTTGCTTCGCAAACGCGATATGCCTCACTTCGTTCGGCGCGATATTCGCCTTCGGCGAGCGATATACCGCTTCGCGGTGCGATATGTCGGCTTCGCCGACGCGATAAGAACGGGCGCTTGAGGCAAACGGTACTCGAACACTCGGCGGCGCCCTAACAAATTCGCTCGGTGTCGAAACGACACCGCTTTCGCAAAAGGCGAAAGACCGCGAATTTCAACGTTGGGCGAAAACTGTTTGTAAGAACGGGCGCATGAGGCGAACAGGAGTCTCTTATTCATACAGCCACACGGTATACGGCGTGATGAGGTCGGTCGTGGCAAAGCCCTCCGCATCGCCGATGTTCTTCATGGTGAACTCGATGCGATCCTCATACACCTCGATGTACAGTCCCTGACCGACTCTCGGCGTACCGGTGGTGTGGTGCTTGTGTCCGTATTTTGAAAGCCCCGCATACCCCGTGACGCTGTCCTTTTCAAACCAATCCGAATATCCGCCGGTCGGACGGAAGGTGCCGCCGTAAACCGAGGTGAAATCGCGGTCGGCATAGGCGACCACCTGCGTGGACTCGGTCTCTTTTCCCGTGACGTCGATGACCTTGCCCGACTGATTGTGATGGCTCATGTATCTTGCGGTGCTGTCGCTGAACCAAATCTCGTAGTGCCCGAAGAGATGGTAGAGATTTTTATGCCCGCGGAAGATCGGCTGCAGCGCATCGCGGACCACACGGCTTTCGTTTGCATACACATTGCGTCCGCTCGCCTCGATTTCCAGTCTCAGATCCAGATTGTAATGGCAGCTGACAAAGATCACCTTGTTTCCGTGCGGATCGACCTCATCCAGCTTTTTGTCCAGCCATTCCAGCGAAGCCGCATCAAAGCCCTCCCCCTGCTTTGCCCAGATCTTGTCATGATCGGGGGAAAGCCCGGCAAAGCCGATGCCGTTCACTTCATAATAATAGGCAAGCAGGTACTTTTCGCCGGTTTTCTCGCCGAGTTTGACAAACATATCCTCCTGCGCAAGCTCGCCGATGCCCTGCCTCATGCCCACATCGCCGAAATAAAAATCAAAGGAATTGTAAGAGCCGTTGAGCCCGGGGCCGTCGGTGGCAAGCTCGCCCTGCGCATAATCGTGGTTGCCCGCGGTATAGAGCACCTTGCCGTCCTTGGCCAGACGGTTGAAGGTGTCCACGAGGCGCTGTCGGTATTCGACAAAATAGGCATACGGCCAACAGCCCGACTTATACCATTCGTGGTAATCGGACATCAGATCGCCGCCCACCTGAACCACATCCACCTTGCCCTCGGTCGCAAGCAGGTGGTCGATCATCGCATCCACATTCTTTCGGATCACGTAATCGCCGGTGTCGTTCGTCGGCTCCAGCATGGCGAAATTGTTGTGGATGTCGGTGAAGAAAAAGGAGCTCAGCACCGGCTCGTTTGACAGCTCGATCTGTTTTCTTTCCATGGGAAGGCACCCTTTCTCCAGCTCTTTTTCCAGCGCTTCAAAGGCTTTTTTCCACGCAAGCTCGTTTTCGCTTACCCCGATCACGATCTTCGATCCGCTCTCGCTCACTTCATAACCGTACTTGCCCAGCGATTCTTTCTCGATCGTCTTCGACGCCTCTCGTGCCGTTTCTCCGATCAGGATCTCGTTTTCGCTCTCCTCCTCGCTGTCAAAAACGAGGGGGAGACGGATGCCGCAGGCTTTTGTGATCGCATCGCGCAAGGACGACGCGCTGTCTGCCACGATCGGGTCGGCATCCTCGGGGATCACAAGGGTGTACCCCTTGAGCGAATGCCCGCCGACGGTGACGTCCTCATAGGGATAGGAGACGGTGAAAAGCATTTCGTCCTCCTCGGCGAACACAAATTCGCCCCCCGATTCCTTCAGCAGACCGATCACGTAATTGACCGCCTCGGCCAGCCCGTGTTCGCTCTGCGAATTGATGACCAGCTTCTCCCCCTCGATGGAAACGATGTAATCGTCGTAGCGCAGGGAGTCGAGCGCTTTGACCGATTCCGCTCGGTTGGTCTGCCCGACGAGGATCTCATATCCCTCGGGCTGAGCGGCGCCGTACAGAGCGTCGCTTTTGAGCTCCACCGCTCCGCCGCTGACCTCCGCAAGCGCTTGCTTCAATGCCCGCGCGGCGCTGACAACCTCCTTGCCGGCAGCCTCCGGACGGATGACGGTGTACCGGCACTCGCCTGCCGAAAGGATGGTCAGAGGCTCTTTGGGCGGATCGGGCTTGTCTGCCGAACAGCCGCAGACCGCAAGCACACTCAGAAGAAGCATGGCCGCCAGAGCGGCACGCAGGGTTTTGAAGAAAAGGTTCATCGCAATTCCTCCGATTCCATGATGTTTTTTTGAGATTACATGATGTTTTTTGAAAAAACGGACCGCCTGTGATCGACCTGCGGCATGAGCCGCTTTTTCAAGAACAAAAAAAGCCGACGGGCGCGCATGTGCATGGTTTTGCAGGCCGCTGTCGGCGTTTTTTAATATCCCAAAGGCTCGCCGATGAGGATCACTTCGTACTCGGCGCCGGTCGGCTTTTCGAGAAGGACCGACAGATGACGGCAGATGCGCTCGGGACTGTCGCAGTCATAGCAGCGGTCGCCGCGCAGAGCGCAGGGCGTTTTTCTTCCCAGACGCTGTGCGTTCTTCGGTCCGGCCACGTTGCGCGCGCGGAAGATCGCCTCCTCCAGCGTGCCCGCCAGCTTGTTGCAGCCGACAAAGAGCCAGACCTCCTGCGGTCCGTAGCTCACCGCCGCAACGCGGTTGCCCGTGTTGTCGATGTTGACGATCTCGCCTTTTTCCGACAGCCCGTTGACCGAGCTGAGATAGACCTCCGCCCGCGAAGCCGCCGTCCTCGCCTGTGCGACGCTCATACCGACGGGCAATCGGTCGTGCCAGATCACCTCGTTGTGCGGGGAAAGCAGCTCAAACAGCCCCATCTCTCGCAGCGTGACCGAGCCGCCGAAGCCGACCGTCCGCCCGTCGATGCGGCCATTCACATACGAAGCCGCCGCCTCCTTACTCTCAAACACCGAAACGCGGTATCCCTTTTTTTCCAGAGCGGTCTTCACCGCAAAAAATGTATGGCTCATGATCTTTCCTTTTCCACGTCCGCCGAACGGCTACCTCCCAACGTTGAAGTTTTCGTCTTTTGCCTTTGGCGAAAGCGGTGAGTCGATCTCACCGAGAAAACTTGTTAGGGCGCCGCTGTATGTTCGGGTACCGTTTGCCTCATGCGCCCGTTCTTATCACATTCGGCGAAGCCGAATATATCGCGTTGGCGAAGCCAACATATCACACCGCGAAGCGGTATATCGCATTCGGCGAAGCCGAATATATCACGTTCGGGCTATGCCCGAACCTATCACGTCCGCGAAGCGGAATATATCGCGCACCAAAGGTGCCTTTCGCTTTCTCGGTGGGAGCAAGCCCCCTCCCTGCGGATTTATCAGCCAAAAGCTGATTTTCGCTTCAGCGAAAATCCTCCATACCTCTTCATTTTTCACTCTTCACTTTTCACTTTTCACTCTTTTGCGAAGCGAAGTCCTCAGGTTTCCGCGCCGTACAGCGCCGCGCCGATGACCGTGCTGAACTGCGCCTTCTTGGGAATGACAAAATTCACATCAAACATACGGCTCAGGCTCTCGAAGATCTCGGGCGCCTGGTCGATCTCGGTCAGGTTGCCGGTGAGGATGATGTCCTTCACCTTGCAGAGACGGGCATTGAAGATGGCCACCATGGCCGCCACCTCAAAGACCATATTGATGATGCCCAGAGCGATGTCTCCCTTGGTGGCAATGTCGCTGATCTTGCCGAAGTTGGCCGCGGTCATCTTGCCGGGCAGACCCAAGCCCCCCTCTTTTTTTGCGATCTTGGTCATCTCGCCCACCCGCAGGTCGATCTTCTCCAGATCCCCCTCCTTGGCCAGCGAGACGATGTGATCGATGTCGTCCATGCCCATGGTCAGACGGGAGAGACCGAGGATGGTGCCTCCGCCCACGCCCGTGCCGCCGAGATAGGTCATCTCACCGTTCTTTTTGGCGTGGATCAGCGCCGTGCCCGTTCCCATGCTGACCACGATCGCCTCACGCAGCCCCGACAGATACAGTCCGCCCCGTCCCACGCAGTCGAACTCGCGCAGGTGGGTGCAGGGGCAGCGGTAGAGCGAATCGTTGACGTATGCGCCGCCAACGCCTGTGACCATGATCCGCGAAATGTCGTCCAACGACAGCCCGTATTCGGAGGTGAAGCGTCCGAACGCGCCGTAAATGGAGGTGACCGGATCGCCCGCCACCACCAGCATCGGCTCCATCATCTCCACACCGTCCCGCAGCCCCACGATCTTGGTGGTGCTTCCGCCGACGTCAATGCCGATAACCGTTCCCATGCTCAGTCCTCCTTTGTGTCTGTTTGTTCTCCGCGCGGCAGCGTGACGCCCTGCGGCAGATATTCGTCCACGCTTCTGCCGCTGTCCAAAAAGGTCCGCACCATCGTCGAGCTGACGAAGGCGTTTTCCCGCGTGGCGTGCAGAAAGATGGTTTTCGTTTGAGGCGAAAGCATGGCATTGACCTCCGCCATCTCGTGCTCATACTCAAAATCCTTGGAAAAGCGAAGCCCCTTGACGATGGCGCCGATGCCATGCGAAGCGCAATACTCGCCCACAAGCCCGCCGTACAGCTCGGCTCTCACGTTGGGCAGACCGGCGATGGCCTGCTTGACCATGCCAAGACGCTCCTCATCGGAAAAGCGTGTTGACTTCGCCCCGTTGGTCCCCAGCAGGACGGTCACCTCATCGAAGAGGAGAGACGCCGTTTCGATCAGGTCAAAATGCCCCTTGGTGATGGGATCAAACGTCCCCGGGACGATGGCTTTTTTCTTGTTCATCTCGCGCTCTTCTCCTTTATAGTCGGCTTTGCCGACGCGATATGCCCGCTTTGCGGGCGCGATATAGTCGGCTTTGCCGACGCGATATGCCCGCTTTGCGGGCGCGATATATTCGGCTTCGCCGAATGCGATATGTCTGCTCCGCAGACGCGATATGTTTGGCGTTCCGCCAAACGTAAAAAGAATGCGCAGCGGACCTTATTCTTCTTCGGTTTGCTCGGGAGCATTGGTCAGCAGGGTGATGAACACGCGGCCATACCGATTGTGGCGCAGCACACGCAGTCCCTCCGCCTCCATCGGCTCCTTGCGGTCGGTCTCGCAGATGACCAGCGCATTTTGCGCCAGCAGCTCATACCGCACCAGCAGCTCCAGCGATTCGCGCAGCGTTTCCGCCTCCGCATAGGGCGGATCGAGAAAGACGATGTCAAACACCTCGCGCCCCTTCGCCCCCCGCAGATACTCCTTGTGCGAGCTTCGGATCAGACGGCAGGCCGAAAACAGCTTGGTTTTCTGCGCGTTCTCGCGGATCACTCTCACCGCCTCCGCGCTCTCGTCAACGATCACCGCCGTCCGTGCGCCGCGGCTCAGCGCTTCAAGCGCCATCTGTCCGCTTCCGCCGAACAGGTCCAGCACACGCCGCCCCTCGATATCAAACTGTATCATGCTGAAAACCGCTTCCTTCACACGCTCGGGCGTGGGGCGCGTGGCCTCGCCGTCCAGTGTCTGCAGGGTGGTTCCTCTGGCTGTTCCGGTTATGATCCTCATGGATGTCTCTCTTTCTTTTTTATGATATTCCGCTGTTCTTACAGCGTTTCCAGATATTCGGCATATTCGGCCGCGCTCATCAGCTCATCGCCTTCGGTCACGTTCTCGGCCTTGACCAGCCACGCATCGTAGGGCGATTCGTTGATCAGCTCGGGCCAATCGGTCAACATCTCGTTCACCTCGCAGACGATGCCGTCCACGGGACTGTATACATCGTGCGAGCCGGCGGCCGACTCCAGCTCGGCGAAGGATTCTCCGGCCAAAAGACCGTATTCCTCCTCGGGCAGGCTCACATAGGTGATCTCGCCCAGCGACTTGACCGCATACTCGGTCAGACCGACCGCCACGCGTCCGCCGCGCAGAAATTTCACCCATTCGTGTGTTTCCGTATACATGAGTTCCTCGGGAATGTACATACTGTTCCTCCATTTAGTCTGTGTATAAGCGAATCTTCTATCGTCATGCCCTGCCCTCCTTTGGCAGGCAGAGCGGAAAGCTTCCTGTTTTTTCAGGGTACAGGCATTCCCATTATACTATCCTCTCAGGCGTTTGGCAAGAGTTTTTTATAATTTTTTCCCTGCTTTTCTCAAAACCATCCCCCCTTTTTCGAAAAAATTTTTCCTTTTTTTAAACGCCCGCCGAAAATCTTTACTTTTTATAAAATGTCGGCGTTTTCTCTTGCAATGAAACGGAAAATATGTTACAATAGGTGAAAGTCTCATGACGTTTTTTGCTCCGTTCCGCTTTTTGAACCCATGCGGAGCCTTCCGACACCTTCGGTCCGACGCTTTTGAACATTCCGTCCGACCGTTTTTCCTTTTTTATTCCCGCCTGTCCGCTGCCGCTTTTTCCGGACAGGGAAAGGAGCTTTGTTTTGTACCGTACCTTCAAAGGCGGCTTCCATATGCACGGACATAAGGACGCCGCTTCCTCCCCCATCCGTCCCATCACGCCGCCCAAAAGCGTTTCGATCTCGCTCTCCCAGCACATCGGAAAGCCTGCCGAGCCGACGGTTGCCGTTGGCGATACCGTCCTGCGCGGACAGGTGATCGGACGCGTCGAAAACGCGCTGGGCTGTCCGGTCCATGCCTCGGTCTCCGGGAAGGTGACCGCCATCGAGAACGCCGTTGCCGCCAACGGGCAGGCCTTCGGCCGGATCGTGATCGAAAACGATTTTCAAAATACACCCGATCCCTCCATCGCCGATCTGGATAAGCCGCTGAAGGAGCTGACCGCGGAGGACGTGGTCGAGCTGGTGAAGCAGGCCGGCATCAGCGGTATGGGCGGCGCGGGCTTCCCCACCTATGCCAAGATCTCCTCTGCGCTGGGCAAGGTTGACCGCCTGATCGTCAACTGCGTGGAGTGCGAGCCCTACATCACCGCCAACCACCGTCTGCTTCTGGAAAACACCGAGGAGTTTCTCGGCGGCGTGAAGATCCTGCTCAAGACCTTCGGTCTGCGCACGGCCACCATCGCCATCGAGGACAATAAGCTGGATGCGGCCGATGCCATCGCCGATGCCGCAGGCGACAGCGGGGTTGTGGACATCTGCGTGCTGCAGACCAAGTACCCGCAGGGCGATGAGAGACAGATCATCCGCGTGATCACCGGCAAGGAAATGCCCGCAGGCTCTCTCCCCTCCGACGTGGGCTGTGTGGTCTTCAACGCCGAGACCGTCCGCGCCGTGTTCAATGCCGTTGCCCACCGTCTCCCCCTGATCGAGCGCGTGGTCACCGTTTCCGGCGGCTGCATCAAAGAGCCTGCCAACCTGCTGGTCCCCATCGGTACGCCCTATCAGGATCTGCTGGATTTCTGCGGCGGTCCTGTGTGCGAGATCGGCGAGGTCATCAACGGCGGTCCGATGATGGGCGCCGCCCACTGGGACCTGTCCATGCCCGTGACCAAAACCACCTCCGCGCTCCTCTTCTTCCCCAAGAAAAAGAAGACCGTCACCGAGCCCGCCTGCATCCGCTGCGGACGCTGCGTGGAGGTCTGCCCCATGCACCTGATGCCCAATTATCTGGCCTCCTTCGCCAAGGCGGACGATATGGAGAGCGCCGAGCGCTTTGGTGTGAAGACCTGCATGGAATGCGGCACCTGCGCCTATGTCTGCCCCGCCAAGATTCAGCTGGTGCAGTATTTCCGCATGGCCAAGGCCAAGCTGAGAAAGAAATAACAGGTCCGCGAAGCGTCCATTCATGCACCGCAGGCGCAATTCATGAAATCGAAGATTTCAATTCATGCCGCGAAGCGGCTTTCGTTCGCTTGAAAACGGCGGGAGCAAGCCCCCGCCCTACGGTTTTCACGTCGGCTCGCTTCAACAACTATCCGTCTTTTCCGCACACCACACGCGCCCGTGGTCATTATTCACTATTCACTATTCACTATTCATTTTCAGGTAGGAATCTACACATGAACACTCCCTCCTCTCCCATGCTGACCGTTTCCCCCTCCCCCCATATCCGCCATCACGTGACGACCGCCTCCATCATGGGCGATGTCTGCATCGCGCTGCTGCCTGCGCTGCTGTGGGGCTGCTACGTCTTCGGTCTGCGCGCTCTGCTGCTCACCGCGATCAGCGTCGGCAGCTGTATGCTCTTCGAGTGGCTGTATGAAAAGCTGCTGAAGCTGCCCGTCCGCGTTTTTGACCTGTCCTCGGCGGTCACCGGCATCCTGCTCGCCCTCTCTCTGCCCGCTTCGGTCCCGCTGTGGGTGCCGATCCTCGGCGGCTTTTTCGCCATTGTCATCGTCAAGATGCTCTTCGGCGGCATCGGCAAAAACATCGTCAATCCCGCCGCGGCCGCGCGCGTGTTCCTCTTCATCTCCTTCCCCGCCATGCTCAACACCTTCACCGCCCCCTTTGACCGTCTGCCTGCGCTGTCTGTGAGCGTGGATGCGGTCTCCTCCGCCACCCCGCTGGCGGCGCTGAAGGGCGGTCAGCTCCCCGAATCCACCCTCTTTGACCTGGTCGTGGGAAGCGTTGGCGGCTGCATCGGCGAGGTGTCGGCCATCGCGCTGCTGATCGGCTTTGCTTACCTGCTGCTCCGCCGCGTGGTCAGCTGGCAGATCCCGACCGCTTATCTGGGAACGGTGCTTGTGCTCTCCCTCCTCTTCCCCCAGGCCGAAAACGCCACGCTGATGTTCGCTCTCACCGAGTTCTTCTCGGGCGGTCTTCTGCTGGGAGCTTTGTTCATGGCCACCGACTACACCACCTCCCCCGTCACCCCCGCCGGCCGGCTGATCTACGGCTTCGGCTGCGGCGCGCTGACGGTCTTCATCCGCTTCTTCGGCGGCTATCCCGAGGGCGTTTCCTTCGCCATCCTCATCATGAACCTTCTCGTGTTCTACATCGATTCGTTCACCCGTCCCAAGCCCTACGGCTTTGTGAAAAAGAAAAAGGACGAAGCCAAAGCGCCGTAAAAAAAGCGCTTGACCGCTTGACAAAACGGTTTTTTTGAGCGGCCGTCCGTTTCGCACTCCCACCGCTTTTTCCTTCAGAAAGGACCTTTTATGAAAAAGAATCCCCTGTTTTTTCTGCGCGTCGGCTGCTCGCTGATGCTGATCGCCGCCTGCGTCGGACTGCTGTTGGCCGCGGTCAATGCCGTCACCGAGGAGCGCATCGCGCAAAACCTCGCCGAGCAGGATCGTTCGGCCATCGCCTCGATTTTCGGCGAATGCGATGCCCCCATTGAGGTGGACTTCCCCGCCTCGTCCAACGTCTCCGCCCTCTTCCGCATCGAGCAGGGCGGCTCGCTTCTCGGCTACTGCGCCAAGGCCTCGTCCATCGGCTTTAAGGACACCGTCTCGCTGATGGTGGGCACCGATGCGAAGGGCGCCTGCATCGGCGTGCAGATCACCGCCATGTCCGAAACGCCCGGCATCGGCTCGAAGGCGGCCGATCCGTCCCATCTGTCCGCATACATCGGCAAGAGCGGCTCAGTCACGCTGGGTAAAGAGATCCACGCCGTTTCGGGCGCGACCGTCACCTCCAAGGCGGTCCATGAGGCCGTTTCTGCCGCGCTGGCGCTGATCGGGCAGTCGCTTGGCACCTCCCCCCTCCCCGAAACCGCCGCGCCCGAGCAGACCGAGGCGGTCAACGTCCCCGAGCAGACTTCTTCCCCCGATGCCGAATCCACTGCTCCGACGCCAAACACCGTCCCCTTCCTCACCGAGACCATCGCCGTGACCGACATCGTCATCCGCGAGACCACCGAGTCAAGCGCATCGAGCGAAGAGGAGGACTCCGACTCGCCCGAGCAAAGCAAGGAGCCGTCCGATCCCAATCAAAGCGGCGAGGAAGACGAGAGCAAGCCGACCGACGGCGAGGAAAAGCCCGTCGCTCCCAGCGAGGACACGTCTCAATCAAGCGAACAGACCGATTCGCCCGAGCCGTCCGCCCCCTCCGATCCGTTCGACACAACCGAGCCTTCCGACACAACCGAGCCGGCTGACACGACCGAGCCGACCGATACCGCCGATTCCACCGATACCGCCGATTCCACCGATTCCACCGAGGGCGAAGGCTCTGATGCCTCCCCCGAATCGTCTGATACCACCTCCGACACCGAGCAAACCGAATCGCCCGAAACCGAGGAGGACTTCAGCGACTACGAGACCGAGGAATCCGGCGAAAACGCATAAGAACGGGCGCGTGAATCAAACAGCGATCGCTCATTCAGCGGCGCCCTAACAAGTTTTCTCGGTGTTAATGGGCATCGTGAAGCAAGACACAATCGTTTTTCAGCGGGATACCCAAGCAAGTTTTCTTTGTGTCGGAGCGACACAACTTTTTCTTCGAAAAAGACGAAAACTTGTTTAATTGTGCAAAAACCGTTTACCGCTTTCGCCAAAGGCGAAAGACGAAAACTTCTATGCTCGCAAAAAGCTGTTCGGCTCCGCCGAACGCGATATATTCGGCTCCGCCGAATGCGATATATCCGCTTCGCGGATGCGATATGTTGGCTTCGCCAACGCGATATGTCGGCTGCTGCCGACGTGACCTAATTTCGAGAGGAACAACATGAACAAAACAACCTCACCTTATCTCAGGCAGCTCCGCGACGGGATTCTGGACAACAACCCCATCCTCGTCCAGCTGCTGGGCACCTGCCCCACTCTGGCCACCACCACCTCGGCCTCCAACGCCATCGGCATGGGTCTGACCACCACGCTGGTGCTCATCTGCTCCAACGTCTTCATTTCCCTGCTGCGGAAATTCATCCCGAAAGAGGTCCGCATCGCCGCTTACATCGTGGTGATCTCGGGCTTTGTCAGCGCCGTTGAGCTGCTGGTCAAGGCGTTCTTCCCCGCTCTGGACGCTTCGCTGGGGCTCTTTATCCCCCTGATCGTGGTCAACTGCATCATCCTCGCCCGCGCCGAGGCCTTTGCCTCCAAGCACGCCCCCATTCCCTCCGCCGTTGACGGCTTTGCCTCGGGCATCGGCTTCACGCTGGCGCTGTTTGTGCTGGGCGCGATCCGCGAGGTGCTGGGCAGCGGTACGCTGTTCGGAAAGGCTCTGTTCGGTGCTTCCTTCCAGCCGATGCTGATCTTCGTTCTCCCCAGCGGCGCTTTCCTCACGCTGGGCTGTCTGCTGGCGGCGGTGCGCTTTCTCAAGAATCGCAAGCCCAATCGGGAGGTGGAATAAATGGACGGTCTGTTTTCTCTGTTTCTGCTGATGCTCTCGGCCGTTCTGGTCGAAAACTTCATCTTCTCCCGCTTTATGGGCATCTGCCCCTTCCTCGGCGTTTCCGAAAAGCCTTCCACCGCTTTGGGCATGGGATTTTCGGTCATGTTCGTCATGACGCTGGCCAGCGGCGCGACCTACGCCGTTTACCACTTCCTCCTCGTCCCCTTCTCTCTCGAATACACCAAAACCATCGCCTTTATCCTTGTGATCGCCTCGCTGGTGCAGTTCATTGAGATGTTCCTGCGCCGCTTCGTCCCCGCGCTTTACACCGCTTTGGGCATCTATCTCCCCCTCATCACCACCAACTGTGCCGTTCTCGGCGCCTGCCTGCTGAACGTGCAGTATCAAAGGAGCTTCCTCGAATCGGTGGTCTTCGGCTTCTCCGCCGCGCTGGGCTTTACGCTGGCCATCGTCATCTTCGCGGGCGTGCGCGAGCGTCTGCGTCTCGCCTCTCCCCCCGATTCGTTCAAGGGGATGCCCCTCGCGCTGATCACCGCCGGTCTGTGCGCGATGGCCTTCGCCGGCTTCTCGGGCATGAGCCTCTGATCGCGGCAGAAAGGTAGGACGTTACATATGAATCCCACGCTTCAAACCATCCTCATCGCCTGCGCCTGCTTCGCTGCCCTCGGGCTTTTGTTCGGGCTTCTGCTGGCGGTCGCCTCCAAGGTCTTTGAGGTGAAAAAGGACGAGCGCGCCGAGCAGGTCCTTGCCTGTCTCCCCGGCGCCAACTGCGGCGGCTGCGGCTATGTGGGCTGCGCTCAGCTGGCTGAGGCCATCGTCAAAGGCGAAGCCTCCCCTGCCGCCTGCACCGCCTCCCCCCATCAGACCGCGGTCGATATCGCCGCCATTCTGGGGCAAGAGCCCCCGGCCAGGACGGTCCGCAAGCGCGCGCAGGTCATGTGCAGCGGCGATCTGTCCACCGCACGCTTCAAATATGCCTACGACGGCGCGTCCGACTGCGTTGCCGCTACCCAGCTGGGCGGCGGGACCAAGCTCTGTCTCAACGGCTGCATCGGCTTCGGGACCTGCGTGAGCAAGTGCGCGTTCCATGCCATCTCCCTCGAAAACGGGCTGGCCAAGGTGGATTACCACAAGTGTACCGGCTGCGGCGCCTGCGTGAAGGCCTGCCCCAAGGGCATCATCCGTCTCATCCCCTATGACGCTGTCTGCTGGGTGGGCTGTATGTCGGTCTCGGACGCGAAAACCACCAACCAGCAATGCTCGGTGGGCTGCATCAGCTGCCGTATCTGCGAGAAAAACTGCCCGTTTGACGCCATCCACGTGGAAAACGGACGCGCGGTCATCGATTACGACAAGTGCACCGGCTGCAGCGTCTGCGTGTCCAAGTGCCCGAGAAAGATCATTCACAAAAAAGAACGGTAAAAAAACAAAAACGCGAGGCTTCTTTGACAAGGGAAGTCTCGTTTTTTTTCGTTTTTTTGCGATACGGACAATTCCCCTCGCCTTCACGGCGATCAGCAAGACGAGCGCCCTACGGGTTTCACGTCCGCGAACGCCTTACCGATAGCCTCCCCTTTCGTAAAGGGGAGGTGGCACGCGCAGCGTGACGGAGGGGATCGTTTCCGTATCCGCAAAGCGGTTTTTTTCTATCCCCTCACCCGACTTCGTCGGGAGCTCCCCTTTCAAAAAGGGGAGCCTTCATGCCTCAGCTGTTTGCTGACGAGGACGATTTCTCTTTGCCTTTTTTGCTGATCTTCTCCGCTTTTTTTCAGTTAGCCTTGACAAACTCGTCCGCTTATGCTACAATGGGCATGATATCCGCAAAAACGGGTACAAAAAATTTTTCTTTTTTCAAAGGAGGACCCTATTTTGGACGACCCTTTATGGAGTCAGCTTCTCATTCAAGTGATCCTGATTCTCATCAACGCCTTTTTCGCCTGCAGCGAGATCGCTTTCCTTTCCCTCAACGAGGCTAAGGTGCGTCACGCCGCCGAGGAGGGCGACAAGCGCTCGAGGAAGATTCTCAAGCTTCTTTCCGATTCTTCCGGCTTCCTCTCGACCATTCAGGTCGGCATCACCCTGGCGGGCTTCTTGGGAAGCGCATTCGCCGCCGATTCCTTCGCCTCCCGCATCAGCGGCGGCCTGTCGGCTCTGACCGGTCTGCCCGAGGCGGCCATGCACACCATCTCCGTCGTGCTGGTCACGCTGATCCTCTCCTATTTCACGCTGGTTCTCGGCGAGCTGGTTCCCAAGCGTCTGGCCATGAAAAAGCCTGAGGCTGTTGCCAACTTCGCCTGCGGCGTTATCTCCTGCATCGCTCTGCTGATGAAGCCTGTGGTCTGGTTTCTCTCCAAGTCCACCAACCTGGTGCTTCGCCTGTTCGGCATCGATCCCAACGCCGATGAGGAGACCGTGACCGAGGAGGAGATCATGATCATGGTGGACGAGGGCGAGGAAAAGGGAACGATCAACGCCGACGAGCGCGATATGATCGAAAACATCTTCGACTTTTCCGATCTGAAGGCATCCGACGTGATGACACACCGTACCGAGCTGACCGCTCTCCCCGCCGATGCCGATGAGAGCCTGATCCTGAAAACCGTTTCCGACTCCGGCTTCTCCCGCATCCCCGTCTACGAGGGCGATATCGACAACATCATCGGTATCTTCAACACCAAGCGCTACCTCATCGACCGCGAAAACGGTCAGAAGGGCGTCTCCCTCGCTTCCATGCTCCAGTCCCCCCTGCTCGCTCCCGAGTCGGTGGGCGCAGGCGAGCTGTTCAAACGGATGCAGATGGCCAAGACTCACATTTCCGTCATCATCGATGAATACGGCGGTACGGCCGGTATCGTGACCATGGAGGACCTGCTTGAACGCATCGTGGGCAACATCTACGATGAGTTTGACGACGAACCCGACGAAAAGGAGATCACCGTTCTCGGCGACAATCTCTGGCAGGTGCTGGGCACCACGAGCCTGGACATCCTCCGCGACGAGCTCTCCCTCGACTTCGGCGACACCGAGGCCGAAACGCTGAGCGGTTACATCCTCTCCCGGCTGAACGTCATTCCCGAGGAGGGCACCACCCCCTCTGTGGAGGCCGACGGCCTGCGGATCACCGCCTGTGCGGTCGCTGACCGACGCATCGAAAAGGCGGTCATCGAAAAGCTCCCCGCCGAGCAGACCGATGACGTCCGCGGCAAGGACGATTGATCGAAGAACATATAGAAACAAAGAGGAAGATTTTGTGTCTTTCTCTTTTTGTTTTGCGGAAAGAATAAAAGCGGGGGCGCTGCCCCCGTACCCCCAAAAGGAGCAGGTGATGTCAGGGGGCCGCAAGCGCCATGCTCCGCATGCGCTGGGAAACCCCGTTTAAGGGCGCTTTTTGAAAAAAGCCCCCTTAAAAATCCCGCAAAAACGTTCAAAAAGGGGTTTGCAGGGTTGTTTTTGTTGATAAAAAAAGATCCCTTTCAAATCTCGCAAAACTTTCGAAAGGGGCTCCGCCCCTTTACCCCAAGGAGTAAGAGATGTCAGGGCGCCGCCCCGAACCCCGTTTAAGGGCGCTTTTTGAAAAAAGCCCCCTTAAAAATCCCCCAAAAACTTTCAAAACGCTTCGCTGGGGTGTTTTTGCTCATAAAAAAAGCTCCCTTTCAATTCTCGCAAAACATTCGAAAGGGGCTCCGCCCCTTTACCCCAAGGAGTAAGAGATGTCAGGGGGCCGCAAGCGCCATGCTCCGCATGCGCTGGGAAACCCCGTTTAAGGGCGCTTTTTGAAAAAAGCCCCCTTAAAAATCCCGCAAAAACTTTTATAAAACGCTTCGCTGGGGTGTTTTTGTTGATAAAAAAATACTCCCTTTCAAATCTCGCAAAACTTTCGAAAGGGAGTTTGTCTTCTTCTTTTTTGAAAGTTTTTGAAGGGGAGTCAAGAGGGGGGACTTTTTTCAAAAAGTCCCCCCTCTTGTATTCTCTTCTTACTCTTCCTTCTCGCGGCGCGGGCGGCGTGCCTTTTCGGGCACAATGACGATCTTGCGGTTCTCGTCCTCGCCGACCGAGTGGGTGGAGACGCCCTCCATGCCCTGCACCTCCGAATGGATGATGCGGCGCTCATAGGCGCTCATGGGCTCCAACGTGACGCTTCTGCCGCTCTTCAGCGCGCGGGTTGCCATACGGGACGCCAGAGCACGCAGCGTCTGCTCTCTCTTGGCGCGGTAATTTTCAATGTCCACGGTGATGCGGGTATAGTCTTCCTTGCCCTCTTCCTCGCGCTTGTTGACCACCAGATTGGTCAGATACTGCAGCGAATCCAGCGTATCGCCGTGGTGGCCGATCAAAATTCCGGCCTCCTCGCCCTCGATGGTGATCAGACGCTCCTTCTTCTCGCTCTTGGACGCGCCCTCTGCCACGGGCTTGCAGGTGACCTTGGCGGTCAGCCCCATCTCGGCGATCAGATTCTCGATAAACGCCACGCCCTTGTCGGCGGCGTCCACATCGCAGGTGACACGCACCTTGGCCGGAGCCTCACCGATGCCGAAAAAGCCCTTCTTGGGCTGCTCCAATATCTCATGCTCGGCCTTGTCACTGGACACACCCAGCTCCTGCAGGGCGGCCAGAATGGCCTCTTCAACGGTTTTTCCGATTCCGATTGCTTCTTTTTTCATGATGCTTTCTTTCCTTATCGTTTTATCGTTTTCGTTCAGTTTTGTTTGTCTTCGGCGGAAGGCTCGTCCTCTTCGTCGATGCGGTGCAGCGAGCGGACCTTCTTCTTTTCCTTGGGCGCTTCGGTCTCGGCCGATTCACAGCGCGCGTCGCGCTTGCGCTCATCGCGCTTCAGCACCGGCTTATCGATGGGCGAGGGAGCGGGAGAAGGAGACGCCTTCTGCTCCTTGGCCTCGGCCTTCACATCGTCGTCATCGATGTGGTGCAGCGAACGGATCTTTTTCTTTTCCTTCTTGGACAGCGAGCCGAGATACTTGCGCTCGGCCTCCTTATAATCCTCCTCGGTGAAGCGGGGCAGCGGCATGACCTTGGCCAGAATGATCTGCTGGATGGTGGAGAAGATGTTCTGATAGATCCAGTACAGGCCGATGGCGGCGGGCACGCTGAAGGTGATCCACACGCTGAGCAGAGGCATGGTGAAGTCCATGATCTTCATCGAGTTCATGGCGTCCTGGGACTGCTGGTCGGTGGGCTGATAGGTGAAGCGTCTGGTGATCTTCATGCTGAAGAAGAGGAAGACAAAGGTCAAAATCGGGATGAGGATCAGCCAATTCAGCGCCACGGTGGGCGTTTGGGACAGGTCGATGCCGAAGAGCATGAAGTTGGGCAGGTCGGCAACGGAGGCGATGTTGGTCTCGGCGAAGATGTCGGCGAAGCGGTCAAACAGGCCCTCGTTGTTCTTCAGCGCGGAGATCATATCGATCTGCTGCAGCTGGAAGGAGGAGACCGACGACGGATCGGCATTCAGCGCGGTGATGTTGGCCTCCGACAGGCGCGCCACGGCGTCCTTGATGGCCTGCGGGATGACCAGCGTTTCGTCGTTGACCAGCGAGAGGAAGCGGACCTCCATTTTATCGATCAGCTGGGTGGAGACCATCTGCACATACTGCAGCGGGGAGCGGATGACGGTATACAGCGCCATCAGGATGGGGAACTGGATGAGGAGGTTGATGCAGGAGCCGAACATATTGAAGTTTTCGGACTGATACAGCTGCTGGATCTCCTCGTTCATTTTCAGCTGTGTGGGCTTGTCGGTACGCCCGGCATACTTTTTGCGGATGGCCATTTCCCGCGGGCGAAGAGAGGCCTGCTTGATGGAGTTCTTCTGCTGCTTGATGCCGAAGGGCAGAAGGATCAGCTTGATGAATAACGCGAAGAGCAAAAGCGCGATGGCGTAATTGGGCACGATCGCGTTGCACAGCCGAACCAAAAAGCCGAGCGGATAATAGAGGATGTCAAAAATACTGCTCATGTCTTGTTTGTTACCGTTCCTTTTTTTCTTAAATGTTTGGTTTTTAACATTTATATAATGCGGAAGTCTTTCCGCCGTTTTTCACGTTTGGCGAAGCCAAACATATCGCGTCCGCGAAGCGGACATATCGCATTCGGCAAAGCCGAATATATCGCGTTGGCGAAGCCAACATATCGCGTCCGCGAAGCGGACAGTCGTGCGCCCGCCATGCCGTTTTTTGAAAACAAAAATCTTCTTTTTGAAAACGTTTTTTTCTGAAATATAAAAAATGAAAGGTTTTTGTTGATGTTCGCTTTGTTATGAAAGGTTTTGTATCCGAATCAAAAAGGGAAGAATCGGCTTTCTTTTTTGCTTTTGGCGATGCTCACGCATCGCAGAGGGGCAGGAGATGTCAGGGCTGCCGCCCCGAACCCTGCTTCAAGAAACTTTTTGAAAAAAGTTTCCTGAAAACCTTCAAAAACTTTCAATCGGCGCTTTGCTTTTTTTGAACGTTTTTGGGGGTTCCAAGGGGGATTTTTTCAAAAATCCTCCTTGGCTAATACCTTAATCCTTTCCCTTACTCCACAAAAACCGTTCGGGCACGTAGTCGATCATCGGGCCGCGGTTGAAGGGATTGCACCTCAGGATCCGCCAGAACGCCAGCATCCCGCCCAGCAGGACACCGTGCCTCTCGATCGCCTCAAACGCATACTGCGAGCAGGTTGGCAGAAAACGGCAGGTTGGCCGCACCTTTTGCGGCGACAGATGCTTCTGATACAACCGGATCAGCCACAGGCAAAGCCTCTTCACGGCAGCAGCCCCAGCTTTCGCAGCGCATACGCCATATCCTTTTCCACCTGCGGCACCTTGGCCTTGACCGTTCCCTCCCGCGCCATCAGCACGATCAGATGCCCGGTTTTGACTCCGTGTGCCCGATCGATCAGCCGATACGCCTCGCGCAGCACCCGCTTCACACGGCTTCTCTGAACCGCGCCGCCGATCTTTTTCGTGACCGTCAGCCCGATGCGGTTGATGCTCTTCTTCTGCGGATTCGCCTTGCGGAAGCGGTAGGCCTGCTTGTCAGCAAGCACATAAACGACCACCGTTCCGGTGGCCGTCCGCTTTCCCTTGGTATACGCCTTTACATACAGGTGGTTTTCGCCGATGGCTTTGTACTTCATCTTCGCCCTGCCTATGCGTTTTCTCTGCGAAAACAAAAACCCCCGATTGGTACCTCGGCGGTTTTGTGAATGACAGCCGATCAAAAAACTGTCAAAATGTTTGAAGGCAACGAGAGAGAACCTCCCCCGATCACAGTTGCTCAAAAAGCAGCTGTGATCAATAGGTGAGGACCTTTCTGCCTTTGGCGCGGCGAGCCTTGAGAACCTTTCTGCCGTTGGCAGTCTTCATTCTCTTGCGGAAGCCGTGCTCCTTTTTTCTCTGCCTCTTTTTAGGCTGATATGTTCTGAGCATGCTTTAAGCACCTCCTTCGATCACAAGAATATCCATGGTTATTTTATTATCACACATTTTTTCCTTCTTGTCAAGGGTTTTTTCAAACAATTCCGAAAAAAATATATTTTTTTGGTATTGAAATCCGCTCCCTTTTATGATATAATATTATATATATATTACTTTAAGGCGGTTCGTCTGCCTCAAAGTGGCTTTTTTTGTTCTTTACAAACATGTTTTTCGTGTTTGTTCCGCTTTTGACGCTTTTGAAAGGAGCTCTGCCCGTGCAAGACCTGACCTCTCTTTGGGAAGCCTGCCTGCTTACCCTCCGCAGATCCTTCTCCGAATCCTATGTGGCCACCTGGTTTGCCGATCTTCGTTTGCTGTATGCCGACGATCGGTATGCGGTGCTGGCCAACCGCAGCGATCTGAAGATCCAATTTCTCAAAAACAACAAGTCCGAATCGATCCTTGCCGACTGCCTTTCCGACCATTTGGGCTTTCGCCCGTCGGTCCACCTCTTTTCCGAGGAGAAGGGGGAGATCGACATTCCGCGGCTGATCGTGTCTCTTCAAGAGAGCGGAAGAGAGCCCGAGGAGGAGAAGCCCTCCGCATCGCCCTCCGCGGAAAAGGACAGCGATTTTGTGGGCAATTCCAATTTTTTCAACGCCAATTACACCTTTGAAAACTTCATTGTGGGCACGTCCAACAACTTTGCGCACGCCGCGTCCATTGCCGTGTCCAACAACCCCGCGCAGGAATACAACCCGCTGTTCATCTACGGTCCCAGCGGTCTGGGCAAGACGCATCTGCTGTATGCCATCACCAACCGCATCCGCGAAAAGCATCCGCATATGCGTATCGTGTACGTCAAGTGCGAGGATTTCGTCAACCAGATGATCGAGAAGATCCGTCTGGGTCTGCCCATGACCGACTTCCGCAAGAAATACCGCAAGGCCGACGTGCTCCTCATCGACGACGTGCAGTTCATTGCCAACAAGGGCGGAACGCAGGAGGAGTTTTTCAACACCTTCAACACCCTTTACGAGGACAACAAGCAGATCATCTTCACCTCCGACCGTCCGCCGAAGGACATCAACCCGCTGGAGGAGCGCATCCGTTCCCGCTTTGAGTGGGGACTGATCGCCGACATCATTCCTCCCGAGCTGGAGCTGCGCGTGGCCATCATCCGCGACAAGGCGCAGAAAATGGGTATGGACCTCACCGACGAGGTGATCTACATCTTAGCCGAAAACCTGACCAACAACATCCGTCAGCTGGAGGGGGCGCTGAAAAAGCTCTCCGCTCAGCATTTTCTCAACCGCAGCGCCATCACCTCGGACATGGCGGTCAACTGTGTGGCCGGCATGATCGACGGGCGCGAGCCGGTGAATGTGACCGTTGACAAGATTCTCGACCGCGTTTCGCGCAAATACGGCATTCCCGTGAAGGCCATCACCGGTCAGGAGCGCAAGCAGGACTATATGTATGCCAGGCACATCGCCATTTACATTACCCGTAAGATGACCGAGATGTCCTTCCCGGCCATCGCCAAGGTCTTCAACAAGAAGGACCACACCACCATCCGCAGCTCCTTCCTCCACATCGATCAGTCCATTGTCAAGGACACGAAGCTGGAGATCGAGATCAAGGAGCTGATGAAGGACATCCGCGAGCATTAAACGCGAATCTGAAAAAAGGGAAGGGTGCGTGCTTTTCCACAGGCTGTGGAAAGGGTTGTGGAAAACGTGAATTTTTCCTTTTCTCATGCGCTTTTTCCGCCTTTTGACGCTGTGGGTTTTCCCTCTTTCGCGGAGAAGGGAAACAGGGCAGAAAGCCCGATGGAGACAGGCTTTGTCGGGTAAAAAAGGGGAGACAAAAGTTTTCCACAGCCTTGTGCAAAACTCTGTGGGTTTCTGTGGAAAAAACATGAGAGAAAAGGGAGGTTTTTTCGCCTGAAAAGCCCCCTGTGGAAAGTCCTCTCGTTTTCCCCAGCGTTTTGCAGAGCCTTCGCCTGTTCTTTTCCACAGGAGGAAGAGGGAAGAAGGGCTTGTCCTGTCTGGATTTTCCGACTTTTCCATTCTTTCCACAGCACCTACTGTCACTTCTTCTTCTAACTCTTCTGTTATATATGTTATGTATCATCCCGCGCATCGAAGGCGAGGAGAAAAGCGCATCGATTGAAAGTTTTTGCGGATTCTTAAGGGGCTTTTTTCAAAAAGCCTCTTAAGTCAGGGGTTCGGGGACGAAGTCCCTGACATCTCTTGCCCTTTCTACGGCGCTTTGCGCCGTTTGCTTGCTTTGCTGTCTTCGTTTACTCGCTTTTTCTTTGACCATGTAGGCGCAAAGAAAAAGCTTAGCAAAAAGAAACCGCCGGCACAGGGCGCTGCCCTGCAACCCGCCAAACCCCCTTTTTGAAAAAAGGGGGCCTGGACCACCCAAAAACTTTAAAAAAAGCGCGCTCCTTCTTATTTTTCGTTTTCTTATAAAATAATCCCCCTTTGAAAGGAATTTTGGATATGAAAATCACCTTTGAAAAAGCGGTCCTTCTCGATCGCCTCGCTCCCGTGATGGGCGCCGTCTCCACCCGCAATACCATCGCCACCATCTCCGGTATCCTCTTCACCACCGTTGACGAAAACACCTGCTCCGCCGTCGCTTACGATCTGGAAAAGGGTATCCGTACCACCATCCCCTGCCGCGTGGAGCGCGAGGGAAGCTATATCCTCAACGCCAATAAGTTTACTCAGATCGTCCGCTCCCTCTCCGACGAGGAGCTGACGGTGGACATCGACGACAAAAACATCGTTTCCATCACCAGCGGACGCAGCCAGTTCGGTCTCCATGCGCTCAAGGGACGCGATTTTCCCAGCATGCCCGAGCTGGGCGGCGACCATCCCTTTCCCGTCAAGCAGAAGCACCTGCGCGCCATGATCGGCAAAACCCTCTTCTCCGTGGCGCAGAACGATGTGAAGCCCACGCTCAACGGTCTGTATCTGGAAGCCAATGACGAAAAGATTACCGCCGCCTCCACCGACCACTTCGTTCTCTCGGTCTGCTCGATGAACTGCTCCGCCAAGGACATGAACGACGGCTCCTCCATCAACAAGAGCCTCATCCTCCCCGGCAAGACCGTTGCCGAGCTTTACCGGATGTTGGAGGACTCCGACGAGGAGGCGATCGTTTATTTCAACCGCAAGCATGCCGTTTTCAAGATGGGCGACTACATTCTTTTCTCCCGTCTGATCGAGGGCGATTACATTGAATATGAAAAGTTCCTGCCCAAGGAGGCCGCCACCACCGTTCACGTCGATTCCGACTACCTGATCTCGGTTCTCGAGCGCGCCGCTTTGGTCACCGAGGACCGCGAGCTTGGTCAGAAGAAGAGCATCCTCCGCTGCGATTTCGAGGGAAGCCAGCTGAAGATCTCCACCCAGTCCAACAGCGGCCGCTTCTACGACGATCTCCCCATCCGTAAGGAAGGGAAGGACATCACCATCTTCTTCTCCTGTAAGAGACTGTTAGAGGCTGTCCGCGCCTGCTCGATGGAGAAGCTTAAGCTCTCGCTCAACACCAATCTGATGGGAATGGTCCTCTCCCCCGCCAACCCCGACGAGGACTTCAAGGACGGCGCTTTCACCATTATGGTCCTCCCCGTCCGCCCGCCGGAGGAGAATATTTGATTTGGTTGATTGACCAAAGGGGAACTTTTTGAAAAAAGATTCCCCTTTGGAATCCCCTCAAAAACTTTAAAAAAGGGAAAGCAACTTTTTTATAAACGTTTTTGCGGATTCTTAAGGGGCTTTTTTCAAAAAGCCTCTTAAGTCAGGGTTTCAGGGGGGAAGCCCCTGACATCTCCTACTTCTCCAGCGATGCGTGAGCATCGCCAAAAGCAAAAAGGAAAGCAATATCTTCCCCTTAGACGCTTTTCTCTTGCCTATGTAGGCACAAGAGAAAAGCTTTGCAAAAGAGAAGTGCCGGCACAGGGCGCTGCCCTGCAACCCGCCAAACCCCCTTTTTGAATGAAAAGGAACAGTTGCACACAGTGCAACTGTGTGAAGAAAGCCTTCGGCTTTCTTCCGGGGCCTGGACCACCCAAAAACTTTTAAAAGGGGAAATATGATTCATTGCCGCTGTGCGGCGTCATTTCCAAGCAACGAGGACAGGATGGAAGCGACAACCATTGACATCGAACAATTCCGAAACATCGAACAAGCAAGCCTGCATTTTGAAAGCGGAATGAACATCCTTTGCGGCGCCAACGCCCAAGGGAAGACCAACGCTCTGGAGGCTCTCTATCTCTTCGCCAACGGCAAGAGCTTCCGCACCGCCTTTGACAAGGATCTGGTGGCGTTCGGAAAAGAGTGTTCCCGTCTGTCTCTTTCTTACCACGACGGACGGCGGGACAATGTCCTTTCGCTCCGCCTCTTTGCCGGACGGGGCAGGGAGCACCGCAAAAACGACGTTCACATCCCCTCCGCCGCCGAATTTATGGGCTCTTTCCGCGCTGTCCTGTTTTCCCCCGAGCACATTGGGGTGGTCAAGGGCGGTCCCGGCGAGCGCAGGCTGTTTGCCGATGCGGCCATCTGTCAGCTGAAGCCGCTGTTTCTGCTCTCGCTGCAGAAATACAACAACATCTTAAAGCAGAGAAACAGTCTTTTGAAAAGCGCAGAGAACGGCAGATCCCCCTCCTTTGACACCACGCTGGCCATCTGGTCGGCACAGCTGGCAAGGGAAGCGGCGTACATCGCGCAGGAAAGAGAGCATTTCACCGAGGCGATCTCACAAAAGGTTGCCGGCTTCTTCCGCCATCTGTCGGGCGGGGAGGAGTGCGTGAGCATGCGATACGACAAGCGGCTGAGCGAGGAGGAGTATCTCCGCAAGCTGAGCGAGAACACCGAGCGTGAGATCGCCGCGGGCGCGACTCTTTACGGCATTCACCGCGACGACATCATCATCGAATTGAACGGGCGCGACTCGAGACTGTTTGCCTCGCAGGGGCAGCAGAGAAGCATCGCCTTTGCTCTCAAGATCGGGGAAGGGATGCTGTCTGAGGAGATCAGCGGCACGTCGCCGGTGTATCTGTTTGACGACGTGCTCAGTGAATTGGATGCCCGCCGCCGCGCGCGTGTTCTCGAGGCCATGGACGGACGGCAGACGGTGGTCACCACCTGCATGGAGAGCGATTTCGACGGCATTGCCGCCAAAAAAATCCGCGTGGAAAACGGAGCATTCTTTGAATAACACCTCAATTTTTTGATTGCATTGTCTTCATGAAAGTTTTTGGAAGTTTTTAGAAACCTTTTTTCAAAAAGGTTTCTAAACGGGGGCGCGGGGGAAGCTCCCCCGTCACCGGCGTTCTCTTTTGCAAAGCTTTTCTCTTGCGCCTTCTGTCAGCAAGAGAAAAGCGTCTGACGATACCACCAAAGCAAACACACGGCGCAAAGCGCCGTAAGAGGCAAAGATTGTCAGGGCTGCCGCCCCGAACCCTGCCTTAGGCACCTTTTTGAAAAAAGGTACCTAAGAACCCCAAAAACTTTCTAAAGGCGCTCCGCTTCCGTGAACATACCGTTTGCGGAAAAGATAAACACCAAAAAAGGAAAACAGCCATATGTATCTGTCCATCGGCAACCGCTACATCCGCGACAAGGAGGTCATCGGCATCTTCGACCTCGACCGCGCCACCAAAAAAACAGCGTCCTTTCTCTCCCACGCCGAGAAAATGGGTAAAACCGAGCACCTCTGGAGCGATATGCCCCGCTCCTTCCTCGTCACCGACAAGAAGATCTACTTCACCCAATCCACCGTCAGCCGTTTGGTGGAGAGGAAGAAATGAGGGGTTTCTTCCCCCGATTTCGTCTTTCACCAAAGGAGAAAGACATCTCATGCGCCGCAGGCGCAATTCGCAGATAACTGCAAAAAGGGAAGCAACTGCTTTTCGTCAGACGCTTTTCTCTTGCCTATGTAGGCCCAAGAGAAAAGCTTTGCAAAAGAGAAGTGCCGTTACGGGGGGCTCCGCCCCTCCACCCCGCAAGCTTTTGAAAAAGCTTGACCAAAACTTTTAAAAAAAAGAACTCTCAAAAAAATTTTCACACCGAAAAAAACATCGATTCATCGATTCCATTATAAGCATATAAGGAAAAGGAAAAAGACCATGGAAGACATCAAACGATCCACTTACGACGAAAGCCAGATCCAGGTGCTGGAAGGGCTGGAAGCGGTGCGCAAGCGCCCGGGTATGTACATCGGTACCACCTCCATCGGCGGACTTCACCATCTCATCAACGAGATCGTGGATAACTCCCTCGACGAGGCGCTGGCCGGCTACTGCGATACCATCCGCGTGACGTTAAACAAGGACGGCTCGGTCAGCATCGAGGACAACGGACGCGGTATTCCCGCCGCCATCCACGGCAAAATGGGCATCCCCACCCCCGAGGTCGTGTTTACCATCCTGCACGCAGGCGGTAAATTCGGCGGCGAGGGCTATAAGATCGCGGGCGGTCTTCACGGCGTGGGCGCCAGCGTGGTCAACGCCCTCTCCTACAGCCTCTATTACGAAAACTGCAACGGCGGCAAGAAATATACCCAGTCCTTCTCGAGGGGCAAGGTGGTCGAGCCCTACCGCTGCGAGGGCGAAACCGATAAGCACGGTCTCTTCGTCCGCTTCATGCCCGACGGCGAGATCTTTGAGGACCTGCATTACGAGTATTCCGCTGTCCTCGCCCGTCTGCGCGAGCAGGCCTTCCTGAATGCGGGCATCCGCATCGTCCTGCGCGACGAGAGGGAAGAGGAGCCTTTAGAGGACGATCTCTGCTACGAGGGCGGCATCCGCTCCTTCGTCGAATACCTCAACGAGGGCAAAAAGGCCGATGCGCTCCATCCCGACGTGATCTACCTCTCCGGTCAGAAGGGCGATTCGGTCGCCGAGGTGGCCATCCAGTACAACGACAGCTACAACGAGACGCTGGTCACCTTCGCCAACAACATCAACACCATCGAGGGCGGTACCCACGAGGTGGGCTTCAAGACCGCTCTGACCAAGGCCATCAACGAATACGGCAAAAAGACCGGTGCGCTGAAGGACAACGACCGTCTGGAGGGTGCCGACGTGCGCGAGGGGCTTTGCGCCATCGTCAGCGTCAAGCTGAGAGATGCTCAGTTTGAATCCCAGACCAAGGTGAAGCTGGGCAACAGCGACATCCGCACGCTGGTGGATGGACTGGTCACCTCCAAGCTGGGCGAATATTTTGAAGAAAATCCGTCGGTGGGACGCGCCATTCTCGACAAGGCCATGGAAGCATCGAGAGCCCGCGAGGCCGCCCGCCGTGCCAAGGAGCTGACGCGCCGCAAGAACGCTCTGGAGGGCTCCACGCTCCCCGGTAAGCTGGCCGACTGCCAGGAGAGAAACGTCGAGGTCACCGAGCTCTATCTGGTGGAGGGTGACTCCGCAGGCGGCTCGGCCAAGGACGCGCGCGACAGCCGTTATCAGGCCATTCTCCCCCTGCGCGGCAAGGTGCTGAACGTGGAAAAGAGCCGTCTTGACAAGGTTTACGCCAACACCTCCCTCATTCCGATCATTCAGGCCCTCGGCTGCGGCATCGGCGAGGATTTCAACATCGAAAAGCTGCGCTACGGCAAGATCGTCATCATGTCGGATGCCGACGTGGACGGCGCGCACATTCAGATCCTGCTGCTCACCTTCTTCTTCCGTCACATGAAGGAGCTGGTGGAGCAGGGGCACATCTATCTGGCCATGCCGCCGCTTTATAAGGTCTTCAAGGGCAAGGAGGTCCGCTATGCCTTCTCCGACGCCGAGCGTGACGGCTACATCGCCGAGCTGGGCGGTGACCGCGTGGAGGCCAACCGCTACAAGGGTCTCGGTGAGATGAACCCCGAGCAGCTGTGGGAGACCACCATGGATCCCACCACCCGCACGCTGAAGAAGGTGACCATCGACGACGCGGTCCTCTGCGACCAGATCTTCTCGCTCTGCATGGGCGACAAGGTCGAGCCGCGGCGCGAGTTTATCGAAGCCAACGCTCAGTATGTGTCCAATCTCGATGTCTGACGGGCATCGCTTCACATCGTTTAAAAGTTTTTGGCGGTTCTTAGGTACCTTTTTTCAAAAAGGTACCTAAGGCAGGGTTTGGGGCGGCAGCCCCATGCATGGCGTTTCTCTTTTGCTTAGCTTTTCTCTTGCGCCTGAATAGCCAAGAGAAAAGCGGCTATCGGCTTTGCTGATGCTTTATTTCGGCGCGAAGCGCCGAGAGGGAGTAATTTCTTCCTTGAAGACGCTTTTTCTTTGCCTATGTAGGCACAAAGAAAAAGCTTTGCAAAAAGAAAGTGCCGGGCATGGGGCTTTGCCCCAAACCCCACCAAACCCCCTTTTTGAAAAAAGGGGGCCTGGACCACCCAAAAACTTTCAAAAAAACAAGCCAAATTCGTAAGACTTTTTTCGACTATGTTTGCGCACGGAAACGTGCATTCTTCGGAGGAAATCATGATCAAAACCACCACCGTCACGCTCAATCCCGCTCTCGACAAGACCATGTTCTTTGAGCGCGACTTCCTGCTCGGCGGCGTCAACCGCTCCCATTCCGCTCTCAAAGCCGTCGGCGGCAAGGGCATCAACGTCTCCCGCGTGATGAAGCAGTACGGCGTCAACGCCCTCTGCACCGGCTTCATCGGCGGCATCAACGGCAACATCGTCTGCGAGCTTCTCGACACGCTGGATATCCCCTACCGCTTCTCCCGTACCAAGGCCGAGACGCGCATCAACATCAAGATCAAGGACGCCGGCAGCGTGATGACCGAGGCCAACGAAATGGGCGGTCCTATCCGCGAAAGCGAGCTGGCCTCCTTCTTCAAGGAGCTGGAAAAGGACGACAGCGATCTGATGGTCCTTTCGGGCAGCATTCCGCGCGGTCTGCCTGCCGATACCTACGCCCGCATCGTCCGCAAAATGAAGGAAAAGGGCAAGACCGTTGTCGTGGACTGCGACGGCGAGGCGCTGCGTCTGGCCGTGGAGGAAAAGCCCTTCCTCATCAAGCCCAACATCCATGAGCTGGGCATGTATCTCGGCCGCCTGCCTGCCGACCGCGAGGAGACCATCGCCGCCATCCGCCGCATCTGGGAGGAAAAGGGCGTGCGCGTGCTTTGTACCATGGGCGCTCTGGGCGCTCTCTACATCGGTCCCGAGGGGCTTTATGCCGTCCCCGCCGCCTCCATCGACCGCATCGGCAACACCGTCTGCGCCGGCGACACCTTCCTGGCCGCCTTCCTGCTCTCTTACTACGGCCACTTCGATCCCGAGGAATCCGGCGACATCGCCCGCGCTCTGGAGATCGCATCGGCAGCCGCCGCGGCGAAGGCCGAAAAGGAGGGCACCGAGATCCCCACCGCCGAGGAGATGGGACGCCACTTGAAGGGGCTTCATGCCGAAAAGCTGAATTGGTAAACGCCCGCTGTCCAAAAAGAGAAAACAGCAAAAAGCGAAACGATAAAAATAAACGACCTTGAAAGAGGGAGAACATACCGTGGAACACAACGAACAGAATTTGGAATTTGCCGAGCAGAAGATCGTGGATACCGACCTGTCAAGGGAAGTGAAGAAAAGCTTCATTGACTATTCGGTGAGCGTCATCGTCTCCCGCGCCCTGCCCGACGTGCGTGACGGCTTCAAGCCCGTTCACCGCCGCATCCTCTACGCCATGTACGAGGACCACCTCACCTACAACAACCCCTTCCGCAAGTCGGCAACGACGGTCGGTAACGTGCTGGGACGCTATCATCCCCACGGCGACGCATCGGTTTACGATGCCATGGTCCGTCTCGCCCAGCCCTTTTCCCTGCGCTATCCGCTGATCGACGGCCAGGGTAACTTCGGCAACGTGGACGGCGACGGCGCGGCCGCTTACCGTTACACCGAGGCGAGAATGTCCCGCATGGCCGACGAAATGCTGGCCGACATCGACAAGGAAGTCGTGGATTTCATGCCCAACTTCGACAACAAGCTGAAGGAGCCTGTGGTTCTCCCCTCCCGTATGCCCAACCTGCTGGTCAACGGATGCGTGGGCATCGCGGTGGGTATGGCCACCAACATTCCGCCTCATAACCTGTCCGAGGTCTGCGACGGCATCACCCACCTCATCGACAACCCCGAAGCCTCCATCCAGGAGCTGATGACCTTCATCAAGGGTCCCGATTTCCCCACGCGCGCTCAGATCTTCGGCACCAGCGGCATCCAGTCGGCCTATCTGACCGGACGCGGCCGCGTTTACGTGCGCGCGAGAGCCGAGATCGACGAGGAGAAGCGCCGCATCATCGTCACCGAGATCCCCTACCAGGTCAACAAGAGCATGCTCGTCGAGTCCATCGCCGACTGCGTGAAGGAAAAGCGCATCGAGGGCATCACCGGGCTGCGCGACGAGAGCGGACGCAAGGGCATGCGCATCGTCATCGAATACCGCCGCGACGCCAACGGGCAGATCATCTTGAATCAGCTGTATAAGTACACCCAGCTGCAGGACACCTGCGCGGTGAATATGCTGGCGCTGGTGGACAACATTCCGCGCGTTCTCAATCTCAAGCAGATCCTCGAATATTACATCGCCCACCGCACCGAGGTCATCACCCGACGCACCCGCTTTGAGCTGGAAAAGGCACAGCGCGAGGCCCACATCAACGAGGGCTACAAGATCGCCGCCGACCACATCGACGAGGTCATCAAGATCATCCGCTCCTCCGATTCGATCCCCGATGCCAAGGCCGCGCTGATGGAGCGCTTCGGTCTCTCCGAGCTGCAGGCGCAGGCCATCGTGGACATGACGCTCGGCCGTCTGTCGGGTCTGGAGAGACAGAAGGTTCTCGACCGTCTGGAGCGTCTCTATGCCCAGATTCAGGAGCTGCAGGAGATTCTGGCCGACGACAGCCGCGTCAAGCAGATCATCAAAGACGATCTGGCCGATCTGAAAAAGCGCTTCGGCGACGCGCGCCGTACCGAGATCGTCCCCTATGAGGACGACATCCTTCTCGAGGACCTGATCGAAAAGCATACCTGCGTGATCACCATGACCGGCGGCGGCTACATCAAGCGCCGTCCCTCCGACGGCATCAACGCCCAGAAGCGCGGAGGCAAGGGTCTGATCGGCATGACCACAAAGGAAGAGGACTTTGTGGAAAAGCTGCTGGCGGTCCACAGCCATTCTTACGTGCTCTTCTTCACCAACTACGGCAAGGTCATGTGCAAGAAGGCCTACCAGATCCCCGAGGCCGCCCGTACCGCCAAGGGCTCGAACATCGTCAACCTGCTGGAGCTGGAGGAGGGCGAGAAGATCACCTCCCTGCTTTCGCTGGAGACCTTCGACGACCGCTACCTGACCATGGTCACCCGCCGCGGCATCATCAAGCGCACCGCGCTGTCCGAGTATGAGTACCAGCGCAAGGGCGGCAAGCGTGCCATTACCCTCGACGAGGGCGATACGCTGGTCTTCGTGCAGATCACCAGCGGGCAGGACGACATTGTCATCGCCACCAAGGGCGGTCTGGCCGTCCGCTTCTCCGAGAAGAATGCCCGCACGCTGGGCAGAACCGCCCGCGGCGTGACCGCCATCCGTCTGGTTGACGGCGATGAGGTGGTCGGTGCCGCCATTCCGCAGGAGGGCAAGCAGCTTCTCACCGTCACCGAGCGCGGCTTCGGCAAGAGAAGCGACTTCTCC
Organism: Oscillospiraceae bacterium; assembly: GCA_015063795.1. Lineage (GTDB taxonomy): Bacteria > Bacillota > Clostridia > Oscillospirales > CAG-272 > SIG694. The sequence goes on along the minus strand of SVTL01000009.1, from coordinate 34,109 downwards.
GACTTCCCCGTCCGCAATCGCGGCGGTAAGGGTGTCATCTGCCAGCGCGTCAGCGACAAGACCGGACGACTGGCCGGACTCACCACCGTCGACGAAGAGAGCGACATCATGCTCATCACCGATCGCGGCACCATGATCCGTACCCCCGTTTCGGGCATCTCCTCCTACTCCCGCGCCGCCTCCGGTGTCATCGTCATGCGCACCGCCGAGGACGAGCGCATCGTCACCATCGCCCCTGTGGCCGGTGAGGAGAGCGGAGAGGACGAATGAACGAACGAAAGATAAAATCGCCGTCTCTTAAGGCGTTAAAGCTTGTGATTTTGTGTCCGCTGGCTCTGCTCTGCCTGCTCCTTTGCGGCTGCGGCTCGCTGTCCGACGAGGAGGCGATCGCAAGACTGGGTGAGCTTCTCCCCCGGTCGCTGGCCATCGAGGAGGCGGTGTGGGGAGGCGGACTCCCCTTTGAAGGCGGTTTCACGCCCGATCCGCACAAGGAGGGAGCGCAGTATGCGCCTGTGGCGAGCGGCGCTGCCTTTGACTCCGAGATGGCGCTGATCGCCGAGCTGGCGCAGGTGTATACCGTCGAGCGCGCCGAGGAGATCATGTGGCTGGCGCTGACCGGCGACGGCGAGCACGATCCCCGTTATGCGACTCTGGACGGCGTGTTCTGCGTGGATGCGGCTTACGAGGGCGCCTCGCTGGGAAGCGACATCGACCTGACGCAGGCGGTGGTCACACACAGCAACCCCTATGCGGTGAAGATCGAGGCCCCCGTCCGCTATGCCGACGGCACAAGCGGCATCAAGTCCTTTACCCTCGCCAACACCGACGGCGTCTGGCTGCTCGACAGCCCGACATATGTAAGGAAATAAAGAAAGCCGCTTTGCGGCATGAATTGAACTTCGTTCATGAATTGAAATCTTTGATTTCATGAATGGATGCTTCGCATCATGAATTGTCCGCTTCGCGGACATGATGAACCCAAAACCATTGCGCTGATGAAGCGTTTACATACAGTTCCCTTCCATTTTGAACCAAAAGGAGTAACCCACAAATGAAAAAGAAACTGCTCTTGTTGTTCGTGCTGTCGGTTCTGACGGCTCTTTTGCTGGCTGTACCCGGTCAGGCTGCCTCCTACAAGCTGACCTACAACCCGGCCAACGGCACCGACCAACCCATCACACAGACCGTGGAGGCGGGGACGATGCTCACCCTCCTCTATCCCGACAACATCCTCGGCCGTCTCTATCCCAACGGCAGCCGCGATGTGTTTGCCGGCTGGCAGTACAACAATGAATATTACGCTCCCGGCGAGGTGTTCACCATGCCCGCCAAGGACGTGACCTTCTCCGCCAAATGGAGCGGACTGACGCAGGTTTATGTCGATGCGGTCAACGGAGATGACTCCAACAACGGCAAGACCGCCGAGACCGCGCTCAAATCCCTCAACGGCGCGATGAACAAGCTCCGCGCGCTGAAGGACGGCGGCACCATCTACAACAACCACGTCGTCATCCTCGGCGAATACACCTCCTCCAACGGCGGACAGGTGATGAAGAATCCCTGCACGATCACGGGCATCAGCGGCTCGTCGTTCGTCATCAACGGCACCATCCGTTACGGCGCGCCCGGTCAGATCGAGAACATCATCGTTTATGACATCAGCTCGCGCAACGTGCTGGCCTCGGGCAACCCCTTCCGCCTGCGCAACGTGGAAACGCCCGACGGCTCCTACTCCATCTTCAACCTCTGCGGCGCGGGCAGCACCAAGAACTATTCCTACCGCACCAGCGCCTCCGACGGTGACACCAAGGCGGTGGATACCTCGCTGACCGTCGAGGGCGGACACGTGGCCAACGTCTACGGCGGCGGTATGAAGGTCCAGTCCAAGAACACCTTCATCACCCTCAACGGCGGTCAGGTGGACAACCTCTACGGCGGCGGCAGCGAATCGGCGGCCTCCACCACCGGCAAGGTGACGATGGCTCTGAACGGCGGCCGCGTGGGCAACGTGTTTGCCGGCGGTAAGGCTGCCCGCGTCACCGGCACGGTCAGCATCGCCATCGGCGCCGATCTGAAGATCACCGGCGGCATCACCGAAAAGGGCGAATCGGCCTCCACGGGCAAGGTGACGCTCACCGTTGCCGGCGACACCATTCCCGTTGCTTACACCTCCGGGCAGGGCAGCGGCAACATGCCCTCGGTCCATGCCAAGAAGGGAAGCACCATCACCCTTGACTATCCCAACGGTCTCAAATCCCCCGACGAAAGCCGCGTCTTCCTCTACTGGAAGCAGGGAAGCAAGACCTACTACCCCGGCGATGCCTACAAGCTGGGCGATACTTACGTGGCCTTTGAAGCCGTCTGGGGCTCGCCCAAGACCGCTTATGTGTCCGATCAGACCGGCACCGACCGCTATGCCACCATCGAGCGCGCGATCGCCTCGGGTGCTGAGCGCATCGTGCTCGAAAAGGATGTGACCGTCTCCGGCGACCTGACGCTGAGCAAGGATCTGACCGTTTCCGGCGCGTCTCTGACGGTCAGCGGCAGCATCACCACCTCCTCCCGCCTCACCCTCTCCGACATCCGGCTGGACGTGGGCGCCATCCGCAGCAATCTGTCCGTGGCTCTGCCCGATGCGAGCGGCAAGGTGGGCGAGATCGCGGCCTCTTCGCTCTATGTTGACGGCGTGAGCGTGGACAAGCTGAGCGCGGTCCGCGTGACCATGATGGGCGGCAGCGTGGCCGAAATGACCGTTGACAGCCTCACCGTCCGCGGCGGCTCGCTGGCCAAGGTAACGGCTCCCGAGCTGCGCGTGGATCTGACCGCCCGCGGCATTCTGCATCTGGACGGCAGCTACGCCATTTCCGACTTTGAGGGCGGCGGCCGACTGGTGCTCACCCCCTCCTCCTCGCTGACCATCGCCTCCTGCGCCGGACGGACCGAGCTTCGTCTCACCGAGCCCGCCTCTCAGAAGACGCTGATCACCTCTCCTGCCGACATTTTCTACGGCGAGGGCTTCTATGCTTCGTCCGAGGGAAGCTCGTTTGTCTACCGCACCGGCTACCGCATTGAGCTGAATGTGGCCGGCGAGACCACCGTTTCTTATACCGATGCGCAGGGCAAGATCGCTTACGACCTTGATCTGTCCCGCCACGGCTACGCCTTTGAGGGCTGGTTCACCGACAGCGGACTGACCGCCAAGGCTGCCATCCCCGAGGACGGCGTGTTCACCGCGGACACGGTTCTGTATGCCAAGGCCGAGCCCAACGCGCTCTCCCGCCTGACCGTGGACGCCACCAGCGGACGCATCACCTTCAACGGCGACACGCTCACCGACGTGGAATCGCTCTCGCTCCGCACCGGCGTTGAGGTCTCGCTGACGGCCGAGATCATGAACGGCTATGCCTTCTTGGGCTGGGTGGATGTGAACGGCAACAAGCTGCTCACTGCCGAGCCTGCCTACACCTTCTATCTGGCCTCCGACACCTCGCTCCGCGCCTTCTATGTGCCCGAGCTGACCGCCACCTTCAGCCCCGTGGTGCTCATCGTCGGTCCTGACGGCGGCATCCTTGACACGCAGACGCTGAAAAAGCAGGGAAGCGATGCTGTTCTGCCCCAGCCCCCCGTGCTGGACGGCTTCACCTTCACCGAATGGCAGGGTACATATGAAAACGTCAAGACCAGCGGCGTGGTCCGCGCCGTGTATGCCCGCGACGAGGCGGTCGATCTTCCCACCATCACCGTCACCGGCGACGCCCGCACGCAGATCGAGGTGCTTGCCTCCGACGAAAAGACCGTCACCTTCCGCATGCTGTGGGAGGGTGTCGGCGAGGTCCTCGATGCCGGCATGAAGCTGGAAAGCGCCGACTCCTCGCTGACCGTTTCCCCTGCCGCCATCGCCTCCACCGGCGTTTACACCCTCTCCAAGGGCACGGCCGGCGGCAATGCGTGGACAGCCACGCCCTACATCGTTTGCCGCGATGACGGCGGCCGCGTGACCACCGTCTACGGCGAGAGCGTGAGCGGTACCATTGCCGGCGAGGCCACTGTTTCACGTGAAACAGACGAGATCCCGCTGATGCTTCCCGGCGGCCGCGTGATCACCACCTCCATGAAGGAGGATTACGTCAGCGTGGTGGACACGACCACCTATGAATACACCTACGATCGGATGATGACCGAGATCGGGCAGCTCAAGGAGCGGTACGGCGACGTGATCACCGTGGAGGTCATGGGACAGACCGTTCTCGGACGCGACATCCCCGTCATCCACATGGGCAACCCCGATGCCGAGTACCGCACGCTCATCAAGGGCACCGACCACTCCCGCGAGCTGATGAACAGCCAGATCGTGATGAGCCAGCTGGAGTTCTACGCCCACAACCTGCAGAACGGCGGCTCGGTGGACGGCATCACCATGAAGGAGTTCTTTGACACCCACTTCATCTCCTTCATCCCCATGTGCAACCCCGACGGCGTGATGCTCACCCTCCGCGGTCTTGATTCCATCGAGGATCCCGCCAAGCGCGCCTATTATAAGGATCTGCTGGCGCCCGTGATGCTGGAATACCTGGAGACTGCCGAGCGCGGCGTGGATTACGACAACGACCGCTTCATCGAGGACTGGGTGGACTCCGAGGGCATCTGGTGGGGCAAATGGGCCGCCAACATCAACGGCGTTGACCTGCACCGCGATTACTACAACGCGAAGAACACCAAGATGTTCAACACCAATTTCCAGAATTACGTGAAGAAGGAGCAGTATCAGGCTCCCAAGATCAAGGATGCGTTCGGAAACGGCGGTCTCACCCAGCCCGAGACCATCGCCACCAAGGCGCTCATCGACCGCATCGGCTATAACGTCACCATCAATTACCACTCGTATTCTCCCTGCCTGCAGATGCCGACGAACTTTATGTCCGCCGGTCAGCTGGCCAAGAACGAGACTGCCATCGCGATGCTCCGCACCGTCACCGGCTACAGCCTCAACGTCAGCTATTCCTCCGCCGATTCCATCCACGCCGGCTACGGCAACTGGTTCGTGGCCGAATACGGCGACGGCCTCTCCCTCACCGTGGAGACCGGCTACCGCTCCGTGGACGGCAAGCAGGACAACACGCCTCTGAAGGCCGAGCAGTTTGACCGTCTCTGGGAGGAGAATAAGTACGGTCCGCTCTGCGTGCTGAACCTGACCGTCTCTCAGAAGGGCGTGCCCACCATGACCGAAAAGGGCAAATGATCGCCGAAGCGAAAGGAAGAAGAATGAAGATGAACAACAAACAGAGTCTGAAAAAAGCGGCGCTTCTGCTGCTCGCGCTCGCGCTTCTCGCCGGGACGGTCGGCTGTCAGCCCTCCGAGGTGGAGCCTGAGGTCGTGATCGCCGACGCGATGGCGTAAGGAGAACGGGGAGCGATTGGGGCTTCGCCCCATACCCCACCAGAGGGACTTTTTGAAAAAAGTCCCTCTGGACTCTTCAAAAACTTTGATAAAAAGGGAAAAGAAGAAGCAAAGCGGAAAACCGCAGGGCTGTCGTCTTGCTCCCGCCGTGCTTGCAAAAGCGAAATGTCCCCGCAGGCACGCAGAACCGCTTCGCGGACGTAAGGCTCCCCTTTTCGAAAGGGGAGCTCCCGACGAAGTCGGGTGAGGGGATAGAAAAGCCCGCTTCGCGGGCATGAATTGAACTTCGTTCATGAATTGAAATCTCCGATTTCATGAATTGCGCCACAGGCGCATGAATTGTCCGCTTCGCGGACATGAAAAACAGGGAAAACATGCCTTGCTTACATGTTCGGTTTGACAAAAATCGGCCAAGCAAAGCGTCTTTTTCAAGTTTTTGAAAGAGCAAAGAAACCTTGTTCCAAAAAGGGTTCTTTGTGGATCAATCAAATCCAGAAAGGAAACAGCGCCATGCTTTCCACCACCTTTTCTGCCGGCAGCAACGGCATCGAGGGCTTTCTTGTCACCGTTGAGGTGTCGGTGTCGGGAGGGATCCCGGCCTTTGACATCGTCGGTCTGCCCGATGCCTCCATCCGGGAGGCCAAGAGCCGTCTGCGGATCGCTTCGCAGATGCTGAGCCTCCCCTTTCCCAAGGGAGCGATCGCCGTCAATCTGGCACCGGCGGGCAGGCGGAAGGAGGGCGCTTCCTACGATCTGGCCATCCTCATGGGCATTTTGGACGCGGCAGGGAAGATCTCCCACAGCCGTTTTGCCTTCGACCGCTGCTGCTTTCTCGGCGAGGTGTCCTATTCGGGGCATCTGCGCGAGGTGAAGGGCACGATCAACATGTGTCTGGCTGCGCGCAAGGCGGGGATGCAGGCGGTGTTTGTGCCGACGGTCAATGCGCCCGAGGCTTCGGCGGTGCAGGGGCTGACGGTCTTCGCCATCGACCACATCTCCGAATTGACCGCCTTCTTCAACGGCGAGACCGACCTGTCCCCCACGGTGTTTGACATGGGGACATTTGAAAAGGAATTCAACCGCTTCCACATCGACTTTGCGGACGTGGTGGGGCAAAGCTACGCCAAGCGCTGTCTGGAGGTGGCGGCGGCGGGCGGTCACAGCGTTCTGATGATCGGACCTCCCGGCTCGGGCAAGTCCATGCTGGCCAAGCGGATGCCCTCCATTCTGCCTCCGCTGACCTTTGCCGAATCGCTGGAATCCACCCGTCTGCATTCGGCGGCGGGTGTTCTGCCCGAGGGCACGGCCATGCTCACCCAGCGCCCCTTCCGTGCGCCCCATCATACCGCTTCGGCGGTGGCGCTCATCGGCGGCGGCAAGGTCCCCGCACCCGGCGAGGTCTCGCTGGCGCACAACGGCGTGCTCTTCCTCGACGAGCTGCTGGAATTTCCGCGGTACAGCCTCGACGCGCTCCGTCAGCCCATGGAGGACCGACAGGTGGTCGTCTCCCGTGCGGCGGGACGCTCGGTCTTCCCGGCGGCTTTCATGATGATCGGCGCGGCCAACCCCTGCCGTTGCGGCTATTACGCCAGCGGACAGCGGGAATGTGTGTGCAAGCAGGCCGATCTGGACGAATACCGCGCCCGTCTCAGCGGACCGGTGGCCGACCGCATCGATATGCAGGTGGAGCTGACCGCGCTCTCCTTTGACCAGCTGACCGCCCCCCGCAACGGCGAAAGCTCCGAGGTCATCCGTCAGCGTGTGATCAAGGCTCGAGAGCTGGCGCGCGCCCGCGTGGAGGATCTGCCCTTTCTCAAGGAGAAGCGGATCCACTGCAACGCCGACCTGACCTCCTCCGATCTGCAGCGGATCTGCCATCTGGAGGACGACGCGCAGGAGCTTCTGCGGACTGCCTTCGAGCGGCTCCGTCTCTCCGCGCGCGCCTACGATCACATCCTCCGCCTCTCGCGCACCATCGCCGATCTGGACGAGAGCATCGCCATCCGCACGCGGCACGTGGCCGAGGCCATCCACCTCCGCTCTCTCGACCGCGATCAGGCGCCCTCGCCCATGCTTCTGCATACGCCGATCCCCACCGCTCCCGGACGTCCCTTGCAAAGTGCGGAGAGCCGTTCGCTGACCGCCGAGGAGGCATATGAGCGGCGCATGGAGGCCGAGCGCGCGGCAAAAGCGGCAGGCAAACGGCGTGCGCCCGTGATGCTGGATGCGGAAAAGCCGTCCGAAGAGGACGAAGCATAAGAAAAAACAGACGCAAGCGGCAAAAGCGGCAGGCAAACGGCGTGCGCCCGTGATGCTGGATGCGCAAAATCCGTCTGAAGAGGGCGAAGCATACGAAAAACAGACGCAAAAGGAGAACTGACCTCATGCGGAACACCATAGCGGACCTGCTGGTCCGAAACCATTTGGAGAGCTATGCCACCGACGGCATTTGCACGCTCTGCGAGGCGATCTGTCTGGCGGTGAGCGAGAAAAACAAGGTGATGAATCTCACCGCGGTCAAGGAGCCTGCGCGCATGGCGCTGCTGCACATCACCGACAGCCTCAGCGCCGCGCCCTATCTGCCGCAGAACGCGCGTGTGCTGGACGTTGGCAGCGGCGGCGGCTTCCCTGCGCTTCCTCTGGCGGCCGCCCGTCCCGATCTGCGCATCGTGGCGCTGGATTCCACGGCGAAGAAGATGGAGTTTGTCAAGCAAACGGCCGAGAGTCTGGGGCTTCGCAACCTTTCAACGCTCTCCGCCCGTGCCGAGGAGGCGTCGCACAACGATTCGCTGCGCGGCAGCTTTGACGTGGTCATCTCCCGTGCGGTGGCATCTCTGCCGATCCTGTGCGAGCTCTGCCTTCCTTTCGTGAAAAAAGGCGGTCTTTTTGTGGCCATGAAGGGCGAAAAGGCCGAGGAAGAGCGTGCTTTGGCGGGAAATGCCGCAAAAACGCTGGGCGGCGGTGATTGGCAGAGCATTCCGCTTTCTCTTTCCGACGGTGTCGAATCCTTCTCGCGCTTTTTGCTGATCTGCGAAAAGGTGGGCGCTTGCGAGAAAAAGTATCCCCGTTCTTTTGCCGCGATGAGCAAAAATCCTCTGAAATAACACAACGAAATCGGGCAGGAGCCGAAGTTTTGCGTGAAAATGCGCGGAAACGTCGGCTCTTTTTTTGTGCTTTGACAAAAGCGGACGTCCTTTCGCGCCGACGTTTTTTTCGTGCGGGAAATTACGAGAAATGATACGATGAGGTCAGCAAAGGGGCGGCGTGACGCTTGCCCGGAAAGGAGAAGGACGTGAAAAAGAACGTGTTGAGTGAGGATGAGGTGCTGGCGCCGCGGCGGTGTACGGCGGGGGAGGTGGAGCTGATCGCGCCGACGGCCATCGGTCCGAAACGAAGCGGAGGCCGTGTGCGCTTCGAGCAGGATGCCATCGTGCGGCTGGCCGACAGCATCAGGCGGTATGGGCTTTTGCAGCCGCTGAGCGTGCGCTTGCTGGGCGGCGAGGGGAAGGAGAGGCGGTATGAGCTGATCTCGGGGGAGAGACGGCTTCGCGCCTGCCGTCTGCTGGGGCTGACGCGGGTTCCCTGTCTGGTGAGCGAGACCGATCCCCGCCGCTCTGCGGAGCTGGCGCTGTTGGAGAACGTTCAGCGTGAGCAATTGGACATCTTTGAGCAGGCGGAGGCCATTCTTTCGTTGATGGAGGGGGAGGGGATGACGCAGGAGCAGGCGGCGAGGCTGCTGTCGGTCAGTCAGTCGTATGTGGGCAACAAGCTGCGCCTGCTGCGGCTGAGCGAGGAGGAGCGTGAGGTCGTGCGTGCCGCGCACCTGAGCGAGCGGCATGTCCGCGCTCTGCTTCGTGTGAGCGATGGCGGCGAGCGTCTGTCTCTGCTGCGCGCGGCAGCTGCGGGCGGACTGACGGTGTCCAAGACCGAGGAGCTGGTAGACAAGCATCTGGAGATGCTGCATCTCCAGACGCTGCATCCGGAGCCGGTGCATCCGGAGACGTTGCATCAGACGGAGCAAACGGCCGCCGTCGCAGGCGGAGAGCAAATATCCGCAGCCGAAGAAACGGCGGATGAGCGGGAGACGGCCGGGGTGCATAAGCTGGTTCTAAAGGACCTGCGGCTGTTTTATAACACCATCGACCGCGCGGCGGCGTTCCTGCAGGCGGCGGGCGCTTCGGTGAGCGTGGAAAAACACGAGGACGAGAGCGGATATGAGGTGAGGGTACACATCGGGCGCAGGTGTTGACGTTATGGGGACGCGAATCGCGCCTGACGGCGCGCGATATGTTCGGGCAAAGCCCGAACGCGATATGTTGGCTTCGCCAACGCGATATGCCTCACTTCGTTCGGCGCGATAGATTCGGCTTTGCCGAATGCGATATGTCCGCTTCGCGGACGCGGGTGCGGCTGCGCCGTTCTGATCAGCGCTTGACGCCTTCATGAGAAACGCGCCGTGAACGAGCTGTTTTGCGTCCCTGCCGTTATCCGCAAGTTGGGCTCTGCCCAACTTGTCAGCGCTTGACGCCTTCATGAGAAACGCGCCGTGAACGAGCTGTTTTGCGTCCCTGCCGTTATCCGCAAGTTGGGCTCCGCCCAACTTGTCAGCGCTTGACGCCTGCGGCGTCAACGCGCTGTTTCACGTGAAACAAAAATTCATAAAAAGGCTGTTGACTTTGCCTGCTTCTGTTGGTATAATGAAAGAAGCATGGCCGCAGGTAGGGAGAGAGACGCAAAAAGAACTGCGGACGTGCGGAAAAACAACAAGTTTGGTGGGATGAACGTGGGCAAGATCATCGCCTTTGCCAACCAAAAGGGCGGCGTGGGCAAGACAACATCGGCGGTCAACATCGCCTCGGCCTTAGGGCAGATGGGCAAGCGTACCCTTCTTGTGGACGCCGACCCGCAGGGAAATGCCACCAGCGCGGTGGGAATCGCCAAAAAGAACCTCCGCTTTTCGCTGTATACGCTGCTGGCAGGCGCATCGGGCGCCGAGGAAACGGTGCGCGAGACCGGGTTTGACAACCTCTTCGTGATCCCGTCCAACATCGAGCTGGCGGCCTGCGAGCTGGAGCTTTCGGCTCTGGACAAGCGGGAAAGCCGTTTGAAGAGCGCGTTGGAGCCCTTGAAGGCGGCATACGATTACATCATCATCGACTGCCCGCCCTCCCTCGGGATGATCACGCTCAATGCGCTGGTCGCTTCCGACGGTGTGGTCATTCCCATGCAGTGTGAATACTTTGCTCTGGAGGGGCTCTCCCAGCTGACGGGAACGGTCAGCCGCGTGCAGAAGCTCTACAATCCCTCGCTGGAGCTGACCGGCATTCTCATCACCATGTACAACGGGCGGCTGAACCTGTCTCTGCAGGTGCTCCGCGAGATCAAGCGGTATTATGCCTCCAAGCTCTTTGCCACGCCGGTTCAGCGAAATGTGCGTCTCAGCGAGGCGCCCTCCTTCGGCAAGCCCATCGGCTATTTCGACCGGCACTCGGTCGGCTGCAAGTGCTATGAGGAGATCGCAAAGGAACTGACAGAGAGACTATAACACATAACAATCGATCCCTCGCAAGGGAACGCAAGCAGAAACGATACGCTTTTGACCGGACAGAAAGGACAGACCATGGCGAAAATTTCAGGATTAGGCAGAGGCCTCGATGCCATCTTCATCGACAACGAAACGAAAAACGGCAGTGAAAAGCTGACCGTCCGCCTCTCGCAGATCGAACCCAACCGCACGCAGCCCCGTACCGAATTTGACAAAAAGGCGCTGGAGGAGCTGGCCGAGTCGATCTCGATCCACGGCGTTCTTCAGCCCATCCTCATCCGCCCCGTGGGGGACGGCTTTTACAGCATCATTGCCGGCGAGCGCCGCTGGCGTGCCTCCAAAATGGCCGGTCTGACCGAGATCCCCGCCATTGTGGTGGATGCCGATGAGAAAAAGACCGCCGAGATCGCGCTGATCGAAAACCTGCAGCGCGAGGACCTGAACGCCATCGAAGAGGCGAAAGCGTATAAAACGCTGATGGACGAGCACACCATGACGCAGGAGGAGATCGCCAAGCGCATCGGCAAGAGCCGCAGTGCGGTGGCCAACACCCTCCGTCTGCTGGAGCTTCCCGAGTCGGTGCTGACGCTGGTGACCGAGAAAACGCTCACCGCCGGTCATGCCCGTGCGCTGCTGGGCATCGCTTACAAGGAGGATCTGCCCTTTGCCGTCCAGCGTGTGACCGGGCGCGGACTGTCGGTGCGCTCCACCGAGGAGCTGGTCAAAACGCTCAACGCCAAGAAGCGCGAGGAGGACAAGGAGACCGAGGCGCTCCCCGATGTGGATTACGCCAAGGATCTGGAGCGTCGCGTGGCGGCTGTGCTGGGACGCAGCTTCAAGCTGACGCGCCGCAAGGGTGTGAACGTCTGCGAGATCGCTTACACCGACTCTGACGACCTGCAGGAGCTGCTGGTCCGTCTCTGCGGCAAGGAGTTTGTTGAGGAGTGATCGCAAAAACCGCTTCTTTGAACGTTTTTGAAGAGTTCAGAGGGACTTTTTTCAAAAAGTCCCTTTGACGGGGATTGGGGCAGAGCCCCATGTCCGCTTTGCGGACGCGAAATAGCGCCTGTGGCGCAGCGATATGCCGTACTTCGTACGGCGTGAATTGCCCTGCGGGCATGAATTGAAATCTTCGATTTCATGAATTGACGCTTGAGCGTCATGAGAAGGAGGTTATGTGAATGGCGGGACTTGAGCTTCCGAGCTTTTCCTTCCTGTATGAATACGGCGGGACGTCGGTGGAGCTGATCGTGTGGTCGCTCTTCCTTGGGATCGTTTTGGCCAGTGTGGGCGTGATGTACAACAAGCAGATTTTAGGCGGCTTCGTCCGTCTGCTGCTGGCGCGCAAGGCCCTCTCCCCCGAAAGCGCTCTGACGCTGGAGGAGGCCGGGTACGGCAAAAATCCCTTCGTCCGCTTCTCTCTGCGCAAAAAAAGCACCTTCCGCAAGATCGTCGCTTCCGACGACGAGCTGCATTTCTATATCCCCGAGGAGAAGGCGCTCCACGCCTCCTGTATGTACGAGGCCAAGGGCAACGGGCTGATGGGCATTCTCATCGCCATTGTGATGTTTGCGATCGTCGCTTTCCTCTCGGCCATGCTTCTTCCCCTGCTGCTTGACCTGATCGGGTCGATGTTCGGCGGCGGAGGCGCTTAAAACCGCACGCCTTTTATAAAAAATGCCTGTATATTTTATGATATTGGGAGAATCGCTATGAACAACCGCTACACCTATGGCGGCGGCAGACGCCGCAGACCGCCGAAAAGCACATCGTCCATTCTGTTGATCCTGCTGGCCGTGGCCGCGTTTTTGGTGGCTTTGGTCTTTCTTGTGATCTATCTGATGGGCTACCGCTATATGAAGATCACCACCCCCGACGGCGACATCAAGTTTTACGGCAAGGTGGATTCCACCGGCACGCCCTTTGACGGCAAGCTGTATCTGTCCGACGGCAGCGTCGCGCAGGTGGATATGGCGGCGGGCAAGGTGGTGTACGCCAACGGCGACGTGTACGAGGGTGAGTTGCTGAAGCTTCAGCGGAGCGGACAGGGCAAGATCACCTTTGCCGACGGTCAGGTCTGCGAGGGTATGTTCGCCGACGATGAGCTGAACGGCAGCGGCCGCATCGCCTTTGCCAACGGCGACGTGTACGAGGGCGAGCTGGAGGACGGCATGATGGACGGCTTCGGCACCTACACCTGGGCCAACGGCGGCGTGTACATCGGCGACTATTCCAAGGGCATGCGTCACGGTCAGGGCAAGTACATCAGCGCGGAGGGCAACACCTACGAGGGCGGCTATGTGAACGACCGCAAGGAGGGCAAGGGCAGTGAGACCTTTGCCAACGGCGATGTCTACACCGGCGACTATCTGGGCGACACCCGCACCGGCGAGGGCACCTACACCTGGGCCAACGGCGACGTGTACACCGGCGGCTTCAAGAACGGCGACATGGACGGTCAGGGCGTTTACACCTGGGCCGACGGCGATCACCGCACCTACACCGGCACCTTCCGCGAGGGCGCGATCGTCCGCACGCTTCCGGAGGAAGGATGAATAGCCCCTTCGGGGGCTGGTCCGCTTCGCGGACGTGATGTATTCGGCTTCGCCGAATGTGATATGTTGGCTTCGCCAACGTGATATGTTCGGGCAAGCCCGAACGTGATGTGCTTGGCGTTCCGCCAAGCGCGAAGGAAAGCCGCTTCGCGGCATGAATTGCCCCTTCGGGGCAGAGAATGGTCCGCTTTGCGGGCGTATGAAACCGACTGAATGCGAAATGGGAAGAGTGAAAAGCGGCGGGGCTTTGCCTGCGGCTTCACTCTTCGCGCTTCGCTCATCCATCCCGCTCCGGCGGGATTTTGCGTATGAAGGGAAAACAGACGATGGAGAAGAAAAACATCCTGCTCACCGCCATGTCGCTGGGCATCGGCGGCGCGGAAACCCACATTTTTGAGCTGGCGAGGGAGCTTCACCGCCGCGGTCACAAGGTCACCGTTGCCTCGGCCGGCGGTCCCTTTGCCGATCGGCTGGAGCAGATCGGGATCCGTCATGTCTGCCTGCCCATGCACCGCAAAAATCCGCTGTCCATGCTCTGCGCCTACCGCGGACTGATGAAGCTGGTCAAAGAGGAAAAGCAAAACGCGCTGAAAGAAGCAGGGGTGGAAAGCGCAGGCAGAGATCCGCGCGAAGACACCGCCGCGGAAAGCGCAGGTTCCGGTCAGCGCAAAGATACCGCCGCGAAAAGCGCAGGTTCCGGTCAGCGCGAAACGACCGCCGCGGAAAGCGCAGGCAGAGATCTGCGCGAAGACACCGCCGCGGAAAGCGCAGGCAGAGATCCGCGCGAAGACACCGCCGCGGAAAGCGCAGGTTCCGATCCGCTCAAAGCCGCAGGCTTCGAGATTCTTCATGCCCATGCCCGCATTCCCGCCTTTTTGTCGCGGCTGGTGGGCAAGGCGTGCGGCATTCCGATGGTCACCACCTGCCACGGGCAGTACCGCGCCGGCTTTCTCTGGAAGCGCGCCTCGCATTGGGGCGACTATTCGCTGGCGGTCAGCAACGACATCAAGGCCTATCTGATCGGCAACTACTCCCTCTTCCCCGACAACATCGCGGTGACGGTCAACGCCATCGACACGCACACCTTTTCTCCGCAGGGGGAGGCGGCAGGCGGACACGATCTTCTGTATGTCAGCCGCATTGACAAGGAGGTGGCCGAGATCGGCTTCACGCTGGTCTCGCTGGCTCAGAGGCTGAATCAGCGCTTTCCCGACATCCGCCTGCATCTGGTGGGCAGCGGTACCGCCTTTGCCGATCTGAAGGCGCAGGCCGATGCTGCCAACGCCGCCTGCGGACGGGAGGTTGTCGTTCTCTACGGCGCGCGCACCGATGTGCACACGTTCATGAAGCGGGGCGGTCTGTTTGTGGGCGTTTCCCGCGCCGCTCTGGAGGCCATGGCCTCGGGGATGGACGTGATCCTGGCGGGCGCGGAGGGCTATCTGGGTGCGCTGAACGCGGAGAGGCTGGACGACGCGCTGGCCACCAACTTCTGCTGCCGTGACAGCGGAAAATGTGAGAGCGAGGCGCTGTTTGACGAGATCGTTTCCCGTCTGTCGCTGAGTGTTTCGCAGCGGGAGGAGGCGGGACGCTTCAACCGCGCGGTGGTGGAGGAGCATTACACCATCACGCGCATGGGCGATGACGCGGAGGCTTTGTACGACCGCGCGGTCCGAACCGTGGACGAGACGCGCCGCGTGCTGATCAGCGGCTACTACGGCTTTGGCAACATGGGCGACGATTCGCTGCTTCAGGTGATGGTCCGCGACCTGCGCCGCCTCGATCCGACGCTGTCGATCACGGTCATTTCCAACAACCCGCGGCAGACCGCGGAGGCTTATCATGTGAAGAGCATCCGCCGGTTTGACCTGATCGCTCTGCGCCGTGAGCAGAAAAAGGGCGGGCTTCTCATCAGCGGCGGCGGCAGTCTGCTGACCAACGCCACCAGCATGCGCTCGCTTGTGTACTATTCGTATATCATCAACTCCTGCAAGAGGGCGGGGATGAAGGTGATGCTGTATGCCAACGGCATCGGCCCGTTCTACGGCGAAAAGGCGTCCGCTTTTGCGAAGAAGGCGCTTCTCTCCGCCGACCGCATCACCCTGCGTGAGCCCTCCAGCCTCCGCGAGCTTGAGCGGCTGGGCGTGGGGCGGAAGGACGTGGAGGTGACCGTGGACCCGGCGTTTGGGCTGGAGCCCGACGGCAGCGACTGGACGGCGTATCGGATGCGCCGGGACGGTCTTCCTGCGGGCAATCGCTTCTTTGCGGTCTGCATCCGCAGCTGGCACGGTGCCGACGGCCATTTTGCCGAGAAGATCGCGTCCGCCTGCCGCGCCATCCGCGAAAAGCACGGGCTGACACCGGTCTTTCTGCCCATGCAGCTGTCCAAGGACCTTCGCATCAGCGAGGAGTGTGCGGCCTCCTGCGGCGGTATCGTCTGCGGCGGCCATGTCAACAGCGGAAAAGGCGGACGTCTCTGCGCCACCGAGGCGGTCTCACTGCTGGCGGAGGCGGAATTTGTGATCGGGATGCGCCTGCACGCGCTGATCTATGCCTTTTCGGCCGGCCGTCCGCTGATCGGTCTGTCCTATGACCCCAAGATCGATGCGCTGCTGGCCTCGCTGGCCTATCCGTACAAGCTGAGCGCCGCCGATCTGGACGCGGAGGCTTTGGTCGATTATGCCGACGAGGTGCTTCGCAACCGCACCCGTCTGTCCGAGGACGTGAAGGAGTCGCTCCGCCCCATGAAGCAAAAGGCCGAGAGCAATGCGTCCATCGCGCTGGCCTGTCTGGACGGGCGTGCGTGAGCGGAGCGGAGACAAACAAATCGAAGCAAAGGCCGGAAAAAGACGGAAAATAGCTTGCATAAAAAAGCGATCCCCCGCGGTGCTTGACGGCGCTGCAGGGGATCTTTTGCGGTCTGTTCTTTTTTTCAGATGGGACGCCTTTCGGCGGCTTTCTCAGCCGATCGAGGAGACATACTGCCGAAGCTCCTCGTTGGAGTGAAGTCCTCTCGCGCCCTCGATGACCTGCTTTTTACGGTCGTCGGGCAGCGCGGAGAAGGCGTCGGTCGCACGGCGGTCCTGCGCCAGCGCGATGCCGAAGCGTAAGGGCATCCCGATCTTGCCGCCTCCCATACCGAGACGGTCGGCCGCTTTGCATGTGTCGATGCGGTTGCTCATGATGCTTCTCTTCCCGTTTTTTGCTTGCTGTGTCCTTGTTGCCGGCGGTGTCTGTACGATGCTGTGCTCTTAGTGTGCGCGGCGGAACGATGACTATGCGCGGGAAAATATGCTTGGCGAACCGAAAAAATGCGAAATGGCCCTTTCGGCGCAGCGATATACCGCTTCGCGTCATGAATTGAACTCTTCGATTTCATGAATTGACGCTTCGCGTCATGGAAAAGTTTCGCTTTTGCGGACGTGGGTGTTGTAGGGCGGGGGCTTGCTCCCGCCGCGTTTGCGGACAAGAAATAGCCGCTTCGCGGCATGAATTGCACCTGACGGTGCATGAATTGAACGAACGTTCATGAATTGAACTCTTCGATTTCATGAATTGACGCTTCGCGTCATGGAAAAGTTTCGCTTTTGCGGACGTGGGTGTTGTAGGGCGGGGGCTTGCTCCCGCCGCGTTTGCGGACGAGAAATGGCCGCTTCGCGGCATGAATTGCACCTGACGGTGCATGAATTGAACGAACGTTCATGAATTGAACTCTTCGATTTCGTGAATTGACGCTTCGCGTCATGGAAAAGGACGGAGGCAGAAATTTACACGGAATGAAAAATAGGACTTGATTTCAAGCGATAAATGGGGTATAATAGAAAAAAGGCAGAAAAAATTCCAATGAGAGGCCAAAAGATATGAAAAACAAATGGATCAAGATCCTGATCGTCCTTGCGCTCTTTCTTCCGACGGTGGTGGCCGTCATCAACTTTGCCACCGCGCAGAATGCCCCGATCAGTCATAAAAACGTCAGCAAGGTCGTTCTGACCGCGCCTGACGGAAGGGAGTATGCCTTCACCCGCGACAGCGAGGAGGGGCTGGCCTGGATCCGCTTCTTTGTGGAGATGAACGACAAGGCGGAATCGGTGCCCGCGCTTCCCCAGCAGCTGACCGAGGCCTCGGCCTTTGAAGCGGTCATCACCAGCTTCGACACACAGAAGGAATACACCTATTATTTCACGCTGAACCCCAAGGAGGCCTTTGTGGTCAATGAGGAGGGCAAGGCGGCGCACATCGAGGAGGAGGCGGCCAATGCCTTCCTGCTCAGCTCCCGCGCCGAAAGCCTCTATCCCGATTCGGTCCGCCCCACGCTGACGCTGGCCGACGGACGTACCCTCCTGCCCGACAGCATGGTCTGGAAGTTCCGCAACATTTCCGGCGCGTTCACCTCCGTTGAGAGTGAGATCGGCAGCGGTGCGGAGGGACAGACTCCCATCGAGATCAGCGGCGGCATCAACCCCACCTTCTCGCTCACGCCTGACTATCTGTCGGTGAAGGTGGTGTCCACCTCCGACGGGCAGGTGCTGTACGACGGTCTGTACGAGGATCTGGGCAAGAGCTTGGAGAATGTGACCGCCGATGTGTCGGTGTCCATGCTGGCCAAGTGGTATGAAAGCGACGGCAAGGGCTACAGCGGCGAGTCTGCCTATTCCTTCCCCGCATCTCTGGCGCCTGCGGCTGTGTTCTATTTGGGCGAGTCTGCCGTTGAGCAGGGCGATTTCGTTGTGATCACCGGCAAGAACGTGCGCGATGAGAAGAGCATTGCCTTCTCCAGCAGTCCTGCCATCGGCTTCACTCCCGTCTTCTTCCGCGACGGCGATCTGGTCCGTGCGCTGGTTCCCCTGTCTCTGGAAACGGTCGCCGGCGACTACACCTTCACGATCACCTCCGGCTCCGCCAAGCAGGAAATGCTGCTGAAGGTCACTGCCAAGGAGAAGAAGGCAACGCTGTCCTATAAGATCGCGGCGGATATCGTCAACAAGACGCGCACGGCCGCTACGCAGTCGGCGTTTGCCACCGCGATGGCTCCCGTGGCCGCCCATCAGGAGACCACCCGCTATTTCGACGGTCTCTTCCTTGAGGCGGTTCACAACAAGTCGGTGCTGATCGGCTTCGGCCGTATCCGCAAGATCGATTCCACCGGCGAGACCTATACGCACCAGGGCGTGGATTACATCGTCAACAAGGGCGATAACGTGCAGGCGGTCAACGGCGGTAAGGTCATTTATGTGGGCGAGCAGACGCTGAGCGGTAAGCTGGTGGTCATCGATCACGGCTTCGGCCTCAAGAGCTGGTTCGCGCATATGGAGTCGATTTCGGTCAAGGAGGGCGACGTTGTCAAAACCGGCGATGTGATCGGTAAGGTCGGCAGCGGCGGCTTCACCAATTCCTATAACTGCCACTACACGCTCACCGTCTTCGATATCCCCGTCTGTCCCTATCCCCTGTGGGAGGACGGCGTGGTGATGTTCGATCCGCAGTAAAAAAACAGAAGGATACCATCGGGGCTTTTGCATCGCAAGGGCCCCGGTTTTGTGTTTGGCTTCGCCAAACGTGATATGTTCGGGCAGAGCCCGAACGCGATATGCCCACTGCGTGGGCGTGATATATTCGGCTTCGCCGAATGTGATATGTTCGGGCATGGCCCGAACGCGATATGCCCACTGCGTGGGCGTGATATATTCGGCTTCGCCGAATGTGATATGTTCGGGCAGAGCCCGAACGCGATATGCCCACTGCGTGGGCGTGATGTATTCGGCTTCGCCGAATGTGATGGAAAATGCCGCTGCGCGGCATGAATTGACGCTTTCGCGTCATGATAGTCTCCCTTTTTCACGGTTGGCGAAGCCAACCATATCGCGTCCGCAAAGCGGACATATCGCGTGCCTCAGCGCAGATGCGGAGCATCCTGCCGGCACATATCGCGTTGGCAAAGCCAACATATCGCGCCGCGAAGCGGCATATTGGGCGCCGCTGAAGTAAAAAAAGTTGTAAATAATATGCGCCCGTTGTTGACAAATCAACATTCATGTGCTACAATACCGTTGGTTGTAAAAACAACTGAACAAAAACGGGAGGAGATTGGCCATGGAAGAGAGATTTCACGCTTTTACGGTCCTGATTGCGGGCATCAGCCGCAGCATCCGCCGCATCAAGACCGAGGAAATGGCCGAATTCGGGCTGAAAAGCCCCCATGTGTCCTGCCTGTATTACCTCTGCAAAGCCGGGCCCATGACGGCGGCGTCGCTTTGCGAGAGGTGCGGGGAGGACAAGGCGAACGTCTCGCGCTCGCTGAAGTTTTTGGAGGAAAACGGCTATCTGACCGGCGAAAAGCAGGCGGGCAAGCGTCCGCGGAGCCTGCTGACGCTGACGGACAAGGGCCAAACGGTGGGCGAACGGATCGCCGCGAGGATCGACCGCATTCTGGAGCAGGCGGGCGAGGGGATCGACGAGGAGGAGCGTGTGCTGCTTTACAAAAACCTGTCGCGCATTGAGTCCAACCTGCAGCGGATCGGGCAGGGCGAGCGGGAATAAGCGGCCTTGCCGACCGAAACGCATACAAGAGACGCCGACGGGATAAAGCGCCCGAGGGCTGTATACAATAAACAGAACAGAAGGCCGCCTGCTTTGGGAAGCGGGGACGGCGCAACGAGAAGAAAGGAAGAACCATGGAAAACAAAGACAAGCTGCATGACATACGTACCTTTACCGATGTGCGCGAGCTGATCGAATGGGCGGGCGAGACCTACGGCGAGCGGATCGCCTATTCTTACCGCACAGGCTCGCTCTCCTCTCCGATCCTGAAAAAGAGCTTTGCCCAGCTGCGTGACGACGTGCGTGCGCTGGGCAGCGAGATGCTTCGCATGGGCTGTGCGGGCAAGCATTGCGCCATCGTGGGCAAAAACACCTACGAGTGGGTGGCGGTCTATTTTGCCGCGCAGTCGGTCGGTGCGATCCTGGTTCCGATGGATCGGGATTGGCCGGCCGCGGATCTGGCGGAGACGGCGCAGTCGGCGGATGTGGCCTTCCTCTTCTGCGAGGAGGAGCTGAAGGAAAAGGCGGAGGCCATCGCGTCCCGCTGTGCGCTGTCGGCTCCCACGGTCTACCTGCTGGCCAAGGCTGAGGAGAGAAGCGTCACCGCCCTCATCGAGACGGGGCGCGAGACCTATGCGGCCGATCCCGATGCCTTTGCCAATGCGCCGATCGATCCGCACGATCTGTCGCTGCTGGTGTTCACCTCGGGAACAACGGGCAAGGGCAAGGGCGTGATGCTCAGCCAGGACGCGATCCTGCAGGACCTGACCTCCGCCATCCCTTACATCGATTTTGCCGAGAATACGGTGGGCGTTCTGCCTCCGCACCACACCTACGGCTCCAGCGTCATGTTCATTGGTCACGCCATCATCGGCTCGGAGATCTATCTCTCCTCGGGTCTGCGGTATGTGCAGAAGGAGCTGATCGAGCAGAAGCCGGGGCATCTGGTGCTGGTGCCGCTGTATCTGGAGACCTTCTACCGCAAGATCATGGCCAACATCAAGGAGCAGGGCAAGGAGAAGCTGATTTCGCGCATGATCAAGCTGAGCAATGGCCTGCGGAAGGTGGGCATCGACCTGCGCAAGACCTTTTTTTCCGCGATCGGCGCGGCCTTCGGCGGCAGGGTGAAGATGGTCATCACCGGCGGTGCGCCCGTGAACCCCGATATCATGGACTTTTTCGATGCGGTGGGCATCACCATCCTCAACGGCTACGGCATCACCGAATGCGCGCCGCTGATCGCGGTCAACCGCAGCCGCCATGTGGTCAAGGGCAGTGTGGGACACCCCATCGACATCGATGAGGTGGTCATCGACGAGCCCAACGAGGATGGTGAGGGCGAGATTCTGGTGAAGGGCCCCAACGTGATGCTGGGCTATTACAAGAACGAGGAGGCCACCGAGGCGGCGTTCAAGGACGGCTATTTCCGCACGGGCGACTACGGCAAGATGGTTGACGGTGTGCTGACCATCACCGGACGCAAGAAGAATCTGATCATCCTCTCCAACGGCAAGAATGTCTATCCCGAGGAGATCGAAAACGAGCTGATCGCCACCCCCGGCATTCTGGACATCATCGTCTATGAGGGGCAGAGCAAGCGCGGTCTGTCCCACAATGCCATTGTTGCCGAGGTCTATCCCGACAAGGAGTATTTTGAGAAGAACGGCATTTCCGACATCGAGGGCTTCTTGAAGCCTTATATCAACGCCTACAACAAGACCGCCGTGCCTTACAAGAAGATCGCCATTCTCAAGGTGCGCGACACCGAATTCCCCAAGAATACCCTGAGGAAGATCATGCGCTTCAAGCTGGACATGACGATTGAATGAAGAATGAAGAGTGAAAAGTGAAAAGTGAAGGAGGATTTTCGTCTTTTGACGAAAATCTTCTTTTACGGCGCTGTGCGCCGGTTTTTGCCCAAGAAAAAAGGGATGCTTTCCTTTCAAAAAAACATCCCGATCGCGGCGAGGAAGAGAAGCCCCAGAAGACCGACGCCCGAAAGAAAGCCGATGGCGAACAGCCGCAGAAAATCCTGTTTGTTCATAAAAATAACCGCTCCTTTGGCTTTAGTATGCGCGGAGGAGCGGTGCGGTATACGAAAAAAGCCGGCTCTGCCGGCTTTTGCTTTTGCGTTTGGGTGGGGGCGTTACGGATTGTTGTTCAGGCATTCAAAGGCAAAGAGAAAGAGGCTCTCCCATTCCTCACTGACCTCGGGGACCTCGTGGCTGATGCGGCAGACCTTACCGTCGCCGCAAAGGATGACGTCATCGCCGTCGGGACAGCGGCAGAAGACGGGACCGCGGGGGAGGGAGGCGTATTCTTCACTTGCCAGGCGTTCTTCCAGCATACGGGTGGCCTTTTCGGTCTCCTCATAGGGAAGGATGCGGTATTCGTCGTCCAAAAAACAGCCGTTTGCCACAAGATAAAAGGGGATCAGCGGAGCGAGGGGGGTATCGGCCAGCGAATCGGCCGTTTCCTGCCGCATTTTTTGGTTGAAATCCTCCTTGCGGCTGCGCTTGGCCGAGCGCAGAAGGGTCAGCGTCTGCTTTTCGGTGGCCTTGAAGGGAGGACGCTGCTTCTTTTGCAGCGCTTCGTAAGCAGCCTCGGCTTTGGCGGCCTGCTCTGTGTTATAGCCGCGCCAGAGCGGATCGTTGATGATGTCGGTCCGATATCCGGGCGGCGGCGTTTTGTCATAGATCAGCGCGGGCTGCAGCCAGGAGGGGGAGAGGAGCTTTTCGGCGATCAGAAGCTCGGCGGTCTCCTTGTGGATGAGCAGAGTGTCGCGGTCATGGTCGTAAACCTGAGCAAAGCCGGTTTCGGGAAGGGCCTTGGCGGGGTAATAGTCCGGCAGATGGAACTGAAAATCGTAAAAAACCTCCGCCAGACGGGGCAGAAAACCGCCCAGCTGCTTCAGCCGACGGTAAAGCGGGGAGAAGCGGCCGTGAGGAACTCTGGTGCAGAGGAAGCGCAAGTGATTCATGTGTCGGTAAAGAGGGGCGAGGCAGCCGTCGGGGACCTTGCGGTAGAGGTAGTGTGCCTTGTCGTCGGAATAGCGCAGTCCCTTGTCCCAAGCGATCTCGGTGACGCGGGCTTGGGGGAAGAGGAAGAAATAGGGGCTTGCGTCATACCGCCCCGTGTCGATGACGCGGGAGAAGCGGAGGTCGGGAATGCCGTTTTGCAGGCAGACGTCGCGGAAGCGCTCGGACACCACGGGCGGAACTTGAAAGGTTACTCCCATAAAGAAGGGGCGGCCGTGATTTTTATAGGCGTGGATCGAGTATAATCCATCTTCAATATAGTCGCTGAGACCGGGGACCTCGGGCGCCCATCTCGACACCTCGAACCAATCGCTTTCCACGCCCTCGTAGGAGCAGCCGTAGCCGCCGCGGGCGAGAAAGCCCTCCTGTTTGCAGAAGCGCTCGATCTCATCCAGCAGCCAAGGGATGTCGGTTTTGTCGGCCTCCACGTGGCACCAGCCAACCGTGTCGCACCGCAGTCCCAGCGAATGGACAAAGTCCCGCTTGCGCTGAGTCATTTCGTCCTCATAGGCCCAAAGATGCTTTCGGTATTCGTCGGGATCCGAGGGGTATTTTCGTTTCAGCGCGATGACCTCGGTGACCGGTCGGTCGAGAATCCAGGAGATGCCCTCTTCTTTTTTCACAAAAAATCCCTCCCTGATGTGTTTGTTATCCCAACGAAGCCTCGCCGTTGCCGCTGACGGGGATGATGCCGCCGAGATACGTGGGCTTGACGGCAAACAGGCAGGAGAACACGTCCTTGACACGGGCGAGGACCTCCCGTCCGTCACGGATCGGCTGTCCGCGGTAGGTATGCAGGTCGGCGGAGACGCCCACAGCCTCCACGCCCAGCGACTCGGCGATGTACAGCGCGCGGTGGAGGTGATACTCTTGGGTGACGATCACCGCTTTTTCCACCGCAAACACGTCTCTTGCGCGGTAGACGCTTTCATAGGTGGAAAAGCCTGCGTGGTCGGTGAACATGTCGGAAGAGGGCACGCCGCGTTCGAGGGCATACGCGCGCATGGCGTTCACCTCGTCGTAGTCTTCGCGGCCGTGGTCGCCCGACAGCAGGAGCTTGGGAACGCGCCCGTCTTTGTACAGCGCGATGGCGGTGTCCATGCGGTCGGCGAGCATATCGCTGAGCCGTCCGTTCTCCTTCACGCCCGCGCCCAGCACCAGCGCGCAGTCAAAGGCGTGTCCGCTCAGCTCTTTTGCAGGCAGGATCCGCTTTTCGGTGCTTTTGACCACAAACAGGTCAAGGCCGCTTACCGTAAGACAGCCGAGAACGGCGAGGAGCAGAAGGACGGTCAGGATTTTTCTTGTTTTCGACGGTTTTTTGATTGTGTTTTTCATTTTTTTATGTTACAATAGAAAAAAGAGCGGAGGCTTCTGCTTTTATGGTAGCAAAAAAGCGTCCGTTTGTCAACAAAGAAAGGATGATTTCCATGATTTTAAGAAACAAGGCTCTCTTGCTCGCTCTGATCCTTTGCTTTTCCGTTCTTTTGGCCGCCTGTGGCGGAGAGGAGCAGAAAAAGGATACCGCAGGAACGCTGACCGATGCCGAGCAGCAGCTTGTGCTGACGCTGGCTGCGGCCATGGTGGATGGTGTTGATGCAGAAGACGGTCAGATCCGTGCCTTTGACGGCGACACCGTGGAGGTCACCTTCCCGCAGGAGGGTGATAAGCTGGTCTGCGTCACGCTGAACAAAAACGAGGACGGCGCTTGGGTAGCCGAGCCCGAGGTGAGCGTGCGCGAGGAGACGACCGCCGCCGCGTGATGCCGCAGTCGATCCTGTATGGCGATGACGTATGGTGCCGCCGCGTGAGAAAGCACGATGACGGCAGTCTCCACTTTTCTCCGCTTTGGCACGAAAAAGAAATGAGTTTTCCCCACGCGGAGGCTGATTTTGTCTCCGCTTATCCCCATTTGTCCCCATTTACCACCACTTGACCAAACGAAAGGAACACACCTATGACCATCAACGAGATCCTGTCTGCCGAGCTTTCCCTGCCTCTGAAGCGTGTGGAAAGCACCGTCGCCCTCATCGACGAGGGCAACACCGTCCCCTTCATCGCCCGTTACCGCAAGGAGGTCACCGGCTCGATGAACGACGAGGTCCTGCGCACGCTGTTTGACCGTCTCAACTACCTGCGCGGTCTGGAAAAGCGCCGCGAGGAGGTGCGGAGTGCCATCGAAGCGCAGGGCAAGCTGACGCCCGCCATCGTCGAAGCGCTGGAAAAGGCGGTCATCCTCACCGAGATCGAGGACATCTACCGCCCCTACAAGCAGAAGCGCAAAACACGCGCGTCGGTGGCAAGGGAGAAGGGGCTGGAGGATCTGGCCTCGGCGCTTCTTCTGCAGGAGAGCTCGCCTGAGATGGCGATCGAGGAGTATGCCGCCTCGTTCGTCGATGAGGAGAAGGGCGTGCTGTCAATCGAGGAGGCCATCGGCGGCGCCTGCGACATTCTCGCCGAGGACATCAGCGACGATGCGTCCTACCGCAAGGAGATCCGCGCGCTGACGGTCGATTTCGGCCTCATCAACGTGAAAAAGACCGGCGAAGAGGCCGATTCCACCTATGCGATGTACCACGATTTCGCCGAAAAGCTGTCCACCCTGCCCGGACACCGCCTGCTGGCCATCAACCGCGGCGAGAAGGAGGGCAAGCTGAAGGTGGCGATCGATGCGCCCTCGGATGCGATTTTGAACTATCTGTTCTCGGAAATTGTGGAAAACAATGGCTCGAAGGCGTCGAAATACGTGGCGAGAGCGGTGGTCGATTCCTATGACCGCCTGATCGCGCCCTCTGTCGAACGCGAGATCCGCTCCGACCTGTTCGACCGCGCCTCGGAGGGGGCCATCCGTCTCTTTGCCGAGAACCTGCGCAACCTGCTGCTCACGCCGCCGCTGGCAGGCAAGACTGTCTTGGGGCTCGACCCCGGCTACCGCACCGGCTGTAAGCTGGCGGTGGTGGACAAGACGGGCAAGGTGCTGGACACCGCGGTCATTTACCCCACCAAGCCCTTCGAGCGCATCGACGAGGCGAAAAAGATCGTGAAAACGCTCATCCGCTCCCATCGGGTGACCGCCATCGCCATCGGCAACGGCACCGCGTCCAAGGAGAGCGAGATCTTTGTGGCGGGGCTGCTGAAGGAGATCCCCGAGGAGGTGGGCTATGCGATGGTGTCCGAGGCGGGCGCTTCGGTGTATTCGGCTTCGGAGACCGCGCGCGAGGAGTTCCCCGATTTTGATGTGACGCAGAGAAGCGCGGTGTCCATTGCCCGCCGCCTCATCGATCCGCTGGCCGAGCTGGTGAAGATCGATCCCAAGTCCATCGGCGTGGGGCAGTATCAGCACGACATGAAGCCCGCAAGGCTTGACGAATCGCTGACCGGCGTGGTGGAGGACTGCGTGAACAGCGTGGGCGTGGATCTGAACACCGCGTCCCATTCGCTTCTTTCCTATGTGGCGGGGCTGAATGCTACCACCGCCAAGAACATTGTCAAATACCGCGATGAGAACGGTGTCTTCCGCTCGCGCAAGGAGCTGCTGAAGGTGCCGCGTCTGGGCGAAAAGGCCTTTACCCAGTGCGCCGGCTTCCTGCGAGTGTCGGGTGCCGACGAGGTGCTGGACTGTACGGGCGTGCATCCCGAGTCCTACGGCGCGGCGAAGGCGCTGCTCAAGAAGTACGGCTGCAAGGAGAGCGACGTAAGAGAGGGCAAGCTGTCGGGACTGGGCGCGCGAGTGGAGAAGGACATCGAATCGCTGTGCGTGGAGCTGAACATCGGCGAGCCGACGCTGCGCGATATGGTGAGTGAATTGGAAAAGCCGGGGCGCGATCCGAGAAGCGACCTGCCCCCTGCCGAGCTGCGAAGCGACGTGATGGACATCCGCGACCTGAAGGAGGGCATGGTCTTTACCGGCAAGGTGCGGAATGTGATCGATTTCGGCGCGTTTGTGGACATCGGCGTCCATCAGGACGGACTGGTGCATGTGTCGGAGATCTCGGACACATTCATCCGCCATCCCAGTGAGGCGCTGTCGGTGGGCGATACGGTGAAGGTCCGCATCAAGGGCGTGGACGTGGCCAAAAACCGCATCTCGCTGTCCATGAAAGGCATATAAGACGGGCGCGTGAAGTTCAGCGTAACTGTTTCTTCGTTTTGCGCCCGAGCAAATTCCTAGGGGAGCGTGAAGCCATCGCTATCGTTTACAAAGCGCCTCCCCAAGCAAATTTCTTCGTCGGCATCGAGCCTCCGCTTTTCCTGCGGAAAAGACAGAAATTTGTTGAAGCAATCCGTTTTCTCATAACTGAGCCTCAGCTTTCGCCAAAGGCGAAAGACGGGAATTTGTTGAAGTTGAACACCAAGTCGCGCGAAGCGGCTTTTGAAAGTTTTTGAGGTTCTTAGGTACTTTTTTCAAAAAGTACCTAAGTCGGGGTTTCAGGGGGAGAATCCCCCTGACATCTCTTGCCCAATTCAGCGGCGCTGAGCGCCGCAAAAAAGCAACCGTAACCATGTCAAAAAAAGGAGCATCTTATGAAAAGCATCAAGCCGGGGCGCGGACCGTCCTTTTTCAACGGTGTGATGAGCCTTGTTGTTACACTGTTCGGCGTGTTCTGGACGGTGATGGCCGCTTCGTTTGAGCCGTTTATGGCGCTGTTCGGCATCGCGTTCGTGGGCATCGGCATTTACAACATATTTCACCATTTCCGCAACGCCGCGGGGAAGAACCGCACCTCGCTGTATGACATCACCGAGGAGGGCGAGGAGCCTGATCCCTTTGAAACGCGCTTCGGCGGTGAGGACGGCAGAGAACAACGGCAGACGTCGGGTGTCTCGGTCGGTGACAGCCGCTTTTGTCCCTACTGCGGCAGTGCGCTGGCGGAGGATTTCGTTTATTGCAACAGGTGCGGCAAAAAGCTGCCGTGATTTTGTTTGTATAAAAGAAAAAGGACTCACAAGAGTCCTTTTTTGGTGCGTTCTGTCGGCAGAACGCTTTTTTGTTTTGTGCCGTGATGGGGGGCGTTGCCCTGAGCGGTGAATATACCAAGCCGTTCGTTTCTGCGTATCGCTTACTCGCTTTTTCTTTGCTGACAGTAGGCGCAAAGAAAAAGCTTCGCAAAAAGAAACGCCAAAAGAGAGGTTTCGCTCCTTGCGAGGAGCGAGAAGGGCTCCGCGCCCTTCACCGCGCAAACTTTTGAAAAAGTTTGATCAAAACTTTTATACGCCCGTTCGATACGCAGTTGCTTTGGAGTTTGCGGTCTTTTCCGAAGGAAAAGCGGTATCGCTCCGACACGAGCAAACTCTGTAGGGCGTCGGTGAACGGATAACCCACAAGGGTAGGTCGATCGATCTTATCTCGCTTTGAAATTCGCGGTCTTTTCCGCAGGAAAAGCGGTGTCGCTCCGACACCGAGCGAATTTTGTAGGGTGTCGTCGTAACGTGCGGTAACGCTACGCGTTACACACCCGTCACGACCGGCAAAATCATGGGCTTCTTTTTCGTGCGGCTGTACAGGAACTTGGTCAGGTCGTCCTTGAGCATCGACTTCATCTGGGCGCGGTCGGTGATGGCGTTGTCCAGACACTCGTTGATGGTGTCGGCGGCGATGGCCTTCACCTCGTCCATCAGCTCCTCGGCCTCGCGCATGTACACAAAGCCGCGGGAAACGATGTCGGGACCGGAGAGCAGCAGGCGCTCATCGGAATCGATGGTGGCAACGACCACGATCAGACCGTCCTGGGACAGGTGCTTGCGGTCGCGCAGGACGATGTTGCCCACGTCGCCCACGCCGTAGCCGTCCACCAGCACGCGCCCCGAGGGAACGGTGCCGTTGAAGCGGGCGCCCTTGCGGTCGATCTCCAGAACCTTGCCGATCTCGGAAACAAAAATATTCTTTTCGGGCATGCCCATGGTCTTGGCCAGCTCACGGTGCTGGATCAGATGGCGGTATTCGCCGTGGACGGGCATGAAGTATTTGGGCTTGGTGAGAGCGTGCATGAGCTTCAGCTCCTCCTGGCAGGCGTGGCCGGACACGTGCACCTCCACGGTGGAATCGCGGAAGACCGATGCGCCCTTGCGGAAGAGCTCGTTGATGATCTTGCCCACCAGCTTTTCGTTGCCGGGGATGGGGTTGGCGCTGATGACCACCAGATCCTTCGGGCCCAGCTGGACCTTTTCGTGATCGGAGAAGGCGATGCGGTAGAGAGCGGACATGGGCTCGCCCTGGCTGCCGGTGGTGACGATGGTGATCTGCTCGGCGGGATAGCGCTTCAGCTCGTTGATGTCGATGATCGAGCCCTGCGGTGCGTTGATGTAGCCCAGCTCGATGGCCGCGCCCACGATGTTCAGCATGCTGCGGCCGGTGATGGCCACCTTGCGTCCGTATTTGACGCTGGTGTTGATGATCTGCTGCACGCGGTGGACGTTGGAGGAGAAGGTGGTGATGATCAGACGCTTGTCGGGGTTTTTCATGAAGATGCCGTCAAGAGAGTTGCCCACCGTGCGCTCGGACATGGTGTAGCCCGGGTGCTCGACGTTGGTGGACTCGCACAGCAGCGCCAGCACGCCCTTTTTGCCGATCTCGCCGAGGCGGGTGAGGTCCATCATCTCGCTCTCCACGGGGGTGAGATCCAGCTTGAAGTCGCCGGAATGGACCACCGTGCCGTAAGGCGTTTTGACGGCCAGACAGCAGGCGTCGGCAATGGAGTGGTTGACGCGGATGAATTCCACGGAAAACACGCCCGCCTTGACCACGTCGCCTGCCTTGACGCAGTGCAGGTCGGCGATGGTGTCCAGCCTGTGCTCGGCCAGCTTGTTGTCTAAGATGCCCAGCGTGAGGCGGGTGCCGTAGACCGGGACGTCCAGCTCCTTGAGCAGGTAGGGGACTCCGCCGATGTGGTCCTCGTGGCCGTGGGTGAGGAAGAGACCGCGGATGTTCTCCTGCTTCTTTTCCAGATAGGTGAAGTCGGGGATGACCAGGTCAACGCCCAGCATATCGTCGTCGGGGAAGCCGAGACCGCAGTCGATGAGGATGATGTCCTCGCCGTATTCGATGGCGGTGATGTTTTTGCCGATCTCGCCCAGTCCGCCCAGGGAGATGATGCGCAATGTTTCGTCGTTCTTTTTCATAAAGGGTGTTTTTGTTCCTCGTTTCTTTGGATTTTTGCCCGGATCTGTCGGATGATGGCAAACGCAAAAGACTCCGCCCTTGTTCGGTCGGAAGCTTGCCTGCCTGTATGTAAGGAGAAGCGGTGAAGCGCACAACGAACCGCGCTTCGGCTGTCTCCCTTTCCTGTCGGATGCGCCTGTGAGAAGGCGATCTTTTTTTTACGGACACGGTGGAGATGCTCTCTCGCTTTTTCGAAAGGGCATTTCCTGCTACCATACAGAATAGCACAAAATTGTTAACTTTTTAAGTCACAATTCGTTAACGGCGTTCACAATCGTGCCTTCTCGGTCAGCGGATCAGAAGCAGCAGGAGTGAGCCCAGCGCCCCCGCACTGCCTGCGCCTGCCAGAAAGGCGAAGAGCGTCCGTCCGTGCCCGTCCCTGCCGCTGACTCGGAAGGCGCTTTCGGTGATCAGGTTGCGCGAGACGATGCGGTCGGCCTCGCGGAGCATATCCTGCTCGGAGATGCGTCCGTTGCGGTCGGCGGAGTCGCGGAGGAAGAAGAGAGCCTCGTCAAACAGCTCGCTTTCGGTGTTCTTTAAACGAATGATCTTGCGTGCGTTTCCTTTTATCATCATGCGGTCCCTCAATTTTTGTTTCGTTCTGTGGATATTGTGGTCCGTGGCGGCCATTTTATTCATATGCTTCCAAATTTGACGCATAAAAAAGAGGGGGAGGAGACACCATAAATCGAGAAAACGGTGCATTGGACACCGCAAAATCCCGCTTCGGCTCACGGTCGGGGCGGATGAGCAAGAAAGGAAAGGGCATGAACAAAGAACGCATCACCGCCGTCATTCTGGCGGGGGGAGAGGGGAGAAGGCTCCGCCCCATCACCGAAAGCCGTCCGAAGCCGCTGGTCCCCATCGGGGGCAAGCCGACGCTGTTTCACATTCTGGAGCTGCTGGCGCGGCACGGAGTCCGCGAGGCCGTACTGACCACCGCCTACCGTGCGGAGGACATCCGTGCCGCCTGCGGCGAGGAGAAAAACGGCATCCGCCTGTCCTATTCCCACGAGAGCGTTCCGCTGGGGACGGCGGGGGGCGTGAAGGTCTGCGAGGAGCGGCTGAGCGATACGTTTCTTGTCATCAGCGGCGACTGCTTTACTCAGATCGATCTGTCAAGAGCGCTGGCCTTTCACCGTCAGCATCACGCGGATGCGACCATCCTGCTCAAGGAGGTGGACGATCCCACCCGTTACGGCATCGTTCTCACCGATGCGGAGGGCAGGGTGACGCGCTTTGAGGAGAAGCCGGCGTGGAACCGCGTGTTTTCCAACCGCGCCAACACGGGCATCTATCTGCTGCAGAAGAGTCTGCTGAAGCTGATCCCGCAGGGGCTCCCCTTCGATTTTTCCAAGGATCTGTTTCCGCTGATGGTAAAGATGGGGCTGGCGCTGTATGCGGTCAGCGACGGGGCGGATTGGTGTGACATCGGGGATGCGGGGGTGCTGCTGCAGACCAATCTGGAGTTTGAAAGAAAGCGGCGGGAGCGTTCGGAAAGCGAAGGGCAGTCTGCGGATACCGTTTGCTTTGGTGGGGAGGAAGATGTGAGTGAAAGCGAAGGGCAGTCTACGTATACCGAGCGCTTCGGTATACGTAGACGCCCCGATAATGACACTGCTCGCTTCGGGCGCGAAGCAGAGCCGCTTGCCGTGTTCGGTGCCGACTGCCGCGTGGGGGAGGGAAGCGTGGTGGAGGACAGCCTCCTCTTCGACGGCGTGAGCGTTGGTCGGAATTGCGTGATCGAGGGGGCGATCCTCTGCGAGCACGTGACGGTGGGCGACGGCGTCCGCATCGGGCGGGGGTGCATCATCGGCGGCGACTGCGTGATCGGGGACGGCGCGGTGCTTCCCGATCGAACCAAGCTGGCGCGGCATACCCATCTCCGTCACGGCGAGGAAGAAAAAACGCCCTCCCCCTTCCCGTTGATGCTGGCGGCGGGGGACGGCTTTTACGGCGGCGAGGAGGAGCTGACGCTTTCGGTCTGCCGCTCGCTGGGACGGGCGATGGCGCTGAGCGCAGGGGGCGGAAAATGCGCGGTCTGTGCCGAGAGGGGACAGGAGGCGCGGAAGGACGCGATGCTGTGCGGCATGGAGGAGGTTGGCGGAGTCTGCTTCGATCTGGGCGTGGGCTTCGACCGTCTGGCCGCCTTTGCCGCCATCCATCTCAACAGCAAGCTGACCGCCTGCGTGGGAAAAAGCGGGGAGGGGACGGTCCGCATCACGCTCTGGGATGCCGACGGGCTGTATCCTTTGCGCGAGGCGGAGCAGGCGCTGTTTTCCCATCTGAGCGAGGGTGGGGGCTCTCCGACCGAGAAGGGCAAAAGGACAAAACGCGCCGTGTTTTCAGACATCGGCGGACTGTATGCGGCCTCTCTTTCGCGGCTTCTGCCCGAAACGCTCCCCTTCACCCGTTTCTGCCTGAAGGGGGAGGGCATCCATTGGCTGGCCGAGGCGCTGGTCGAAAAGGGGGCTGTTTTGTGCTCCGAGGAGGAGGCGGAGGTGTGCATCACCGTGGACAGCCGCGGCGAGGGGCTTGTCTTTTCCCAAGGGGGGACGGCGGTGGACGGCTGGCACGCGGCGGCCATCATCGCGCGGAGCGAGCTGGAGAAAGGGGCGAAGAAGATCGTCCTGCCCTTCCATTCGCCGCTGACGCTGGAGCGGATCGCCTCCGAACGGGGCGGCAAGGCCGAATATTACAGCTTCCGTCCCCGCGGGGAGGGGGAGCGTCTGCTGCGCGCGTCGGCGAGGAGCTATCTCTACGTCAGCGATGCCTCCCATGCCGCGGCCAAGCTGCTGGCGGTGCTGGCGGGGGAGGGCTGTACCCTGCGCGAGGAGGAGAGTGCCATTCCGCCCTTTGCCAGAGAGGAGGAGGAATTGCTTTTCCCCGACGGCGGCACGCGGAGCCGTCTGCTGACACGGCTGGCCGAGGAGAAGAATGCCTCCTGCTCCGACGGCATCCTGCTGGACTACGGCAAGAGCGGGCAGGTGCATCTGAAGCCCGACGCGCGCAGCATCGGTCTGTTTGCCGATTCCTACGATTCCGAGCAGGCCGCCGAGCTGATGGCGCTGTCGAAAAAGACCATCGAACGGCTGTTAAGAAAAAAGCCGTGAGGAGCGACAAAAGAAAAAAACGGCGGAGCCATAGGATTGTATCCTAAAGGACAGTTTTCAAAAATACGGCATATCTCGAAAGGGGTATGCCGTATTTTGCATTTGTGGACACAAATGCAGTGCTTGTCAGGAAAAATGACAAGCCATAGGTGAACAAAAAAGGCTCCCTTGTGTAAAGGGAGCTGTCAGCGAAGCTGACTGAGGGATTGTTCTATGAGGTGATCAATATATTCACAGACACCTCGAAAGTTTTTATATATTTCCGTATTCGGTATTCTGATAACTGTCAAACCGTATTCTGCAAGAAAAGCGGTTCTTTCTTCATCATATTGCTTTCCTTCTTCGGTATAATGTCCGGAACCGTCAAGCTCAATGACAAGCTTTGCCTCTGCACAGTAAAAATCTGCGATATATTTACCGAGAACCTTTTGACGAGAAAAGCGTACGGGATAGGTGCGCAAAAAATCATACCAAAGATGCTTTTCTTCTTTTGTCATGTTTTTTCGTAGCATTCTTGCGGTAGGAACGATATCTTTATTGTGTTTTCGCTGCATTACAATCCCTCCGTCACGCTCCGCGTGCCACCTCCCTTTACACAAGGGAGGCTTTTAACGATCCGTACACCATCGTTTCTCGATAAATTGGAATTTGCTGATTTATGTCCATAGCGATGTTATAAACATTGGCGAAGCATCTTTGCTTTTTTCAAAGCCACACGCTTCGTAAAACTGTAACTCATCATCATAAGCGACAACTACAATACGCATATAA
>SVTL01000027.1 GCA_015063795.1 Oscillospiraceae bacterium | reverse complement strand
GAGTGGGAGAGATAGTAGGTTCTGGGGGTCCAGCCGCGCCAATGATACTCACCGCGGGTGAACTGGTTGGTGGACTCGAGAGAGGAGGGATGGATGTACTCGCCGTGAGAATAGAGAAGACGGCCCAAAGAGCCCTTGCCGCCGTTATACAGCTTGCGCATTTCGATGTTGCAGGCCATGAAGGGATAGTTTTCGCCCAGCATGTACTTCATGCCGGTTCTCTCCACGGCACGGACAAGCGCCACGCACTCTGCCATCGTTGAGCCGGCCATAACCTCGCTCAGAACGTGCTTGCCGGCTTCCATGGCCTTGATGGCGAAGGGAGTGTGCTCATGGAAATGGTTGACGAGGACAACAGCGTCCATGTCATGCTTGATGAATTCATCGAAATCGGTGTAGCAGGTGGCATCGGGGGCGCGTCCCTTGACGAGATCCAGCGTTTTCTGGTCTCTGTCGCAGAGGGCGACGATATCGAAACCGTTGTTGATGGCGTTCTTCAAAAAGTTGGTGCCTCTTCTGAGACCCATGATACCGATCTTCGGTCTGGTGTTGACTTCCATAGTTATAAATTCCTTTCAATCGCGCCTTTATGCAAATTCCTTAGCTTGACGCGTTAATGCTCAAGGGGCTTCCTTGAGTTTGGGAGGCAGGTTTTTCAAACGCTTTCGGACTTGACCGCCGCCGTTTTTTTCGTAAACAGCGCGCGGATGCTCTTCTCCGCTCCCCTTCCGCGGCATCCGCGATGCCGGCCTGCCCTCTCTCTGTGACGGTGGTTTCTTCGGCGGTCGGACTTGACCCATTCTTTTCGTCGCCTCCGATCTCTTCCGACCTCCCGCCCTTCGATCCGGCCTTCCGGGATCCGTCCGCCGCGGTCACGGCCGCGGGAAAGACAACGCAGGGGCTTGAGAGCAGCCCTGCAGATTGGGGGATGGATTTTTTTGTTTTTTTGCCTTTTCGGTTTTGGTTTTTTTGCTTGGGTTTTGCCTTACTTCTTCTTCTTTGCGACCACGATCACGGCAGCCACCAGAACGATGGCGACCACAGCGGAGGCAATGGCGATGACCACGCCGTCGCTGTTCTTCGCACCGGTCTGCGCGGGAGCGGTGGTCTCTTCAGAGGGCTCACTGCTTTCCGCGGGCTTGGGCGCAGCGGTGGTCTCCTTCGCGGAGGTCAATTCCACCTTCACCTGCGTTTTGCCCTCGCCGTAAGTAGCGATCTCTTCCTCGGAGCCGTCAGCCAGCTTGCGGGTGACCGTGGAGGTCTCACCGATGGTGACCGTGTAGCGCTGGGATACATTCTCTGCAGCATCTCTCACCCAGAAGTAATAGGTGCCGTCCGCTAAGAAGTACTCGTAATCGGTCTTCTTGGAGGAGGGGAAGTCATACAGTCCCTCCAAAACGCCGGTCTGGTTGGTGTACACGCCCAGCACGCCGCTTTCGCCGTAAGCCGAGCCCTTCATGACCGTGCTTCTGTCCGAGGACAGGTACAGCACAGGATCGGTTCCGAACTCATCGGTGACCTTGACGGTGACCACCTTGCCCGTGCTCTTGACACCGCCGGCGCTCTTTTCGCTGTAGCTCTCGGCCACTTCCAGAACGGTGAAGGCGGGAGGCGTGGTGTCATAGGGCGTTTTCTTGGCGTTGCTCTTCGAGAAATCGAAGGGGACATTGTAGCCGGCAAAGTCCTCGGGGAGAATGCCGTCGTTGATGCGGTAGATGCGGATGACCGTGTACGATTCGTTGGTCAGCTCGCTGAGAAGCTGCTTGCGCATCAAATTGAGATTCAGCGTGCCGTCGGGCAGAGTCTGAGGCGTGGACGAGGAATGATACACATAGCCGTCGCCGCCGTAGAAGATCACGTGTCCCCAGCCGGTGTTCTCATTGCGGCCCACGAGGATATCGCCCACCTCAAGCTCCACGTCCTTCTCGACGCTGGCCAGAGAGATGGTGCCCTCGTTGACCTTTTTGTAATGGATTTCCTTAAGAACCGACAGATTCTTGCCGTTCTTCAGGCGCACCATACGCAGATCGCTGTAATTCTGATGCATATAGTGCAGAGTGGACCAGTTGCGGACGGTGTTGTCCTGGACATAGTCAAAGCGGAGTCCGAAAACCGCCTTGTAGATCCAGGCCACAAAGGCCGAGCAGTCCAGCGCCATGTATTCGCCCTCTTCCAGATAGCCGCCCTTGCCGCCGCTGATCTCCGCCAGATACTGGTCGTAGTTGCGGTAGCCCTTGGGGTTCATCATATAGAGGATCTTCTGACGCTTGCCGTTGGAGCCATCGACATAGACCTCGTTGTTGAAGCTGGAAAAGCCCTGGTAGGTTCGCCACACCTCTTTGATGCCGTACTGCAGCTGGCCCGCCGCATTGCCGTCCGCCAGGAAGCGGTCGGTGTATGCGATGAGCGTTTCCTTCTGTGCGTCGGTCAGCGCTGCCGATGCCGTCAAAGGCAGGCAGGATGTGAGAAGCATCACCGACACCAGAAGAAACAGGATGGTTTTTTTCATGTTCTATCTCTCCAAAATTGTGTTTTTTGAGATCCGAACGGCGTTTGATTCCTCCCTATCTGGCTCATTATAGCTCATTTTTTTCAATTTGTAAAGTACCATGCCAAACTTTCCTTGCTTTTCCGCAATTTTTTCGGTCTTTTTTCCTCCCGGCCGTCCCGATGCGCCCCTTGTTCGGAAAGGGCTTGCATTCCGGGGAAAAATATGCTATACTGATACATTATAAAGATGAAAACCAAAAACCGCTGTACGGGGGCATTGTTCCCTGCTTTCCAACGAGGTGCCATGCCATGAAGCATAAAAAACCGAAGCATCCCCTTTCGCCGATGAGCGTGATCGCGCTGGGCTTTCTGGCGCTGATCCTCTGCGGTGCGCTTCTGCTCTCCCTGCCTGCCGCCTCCCGCGCCCACTCACCCACGCCCTTTCTCGATGCGCTGTTCACCTCGGTGTCCGCCACCTGTGTGACCGGTCTGGTCACGCTGGACACCGCCACCCATTGGAGCGCATTCGGACAGGCTGTGATCCTGCTTCTCATCCAGATCGGGGGGCTGGGCTTCATGACCGTTTCGGTGATGCTTTCGCTGATCTTAAAGCGAGCCATCTCGCCGCGGGAGCGCTATCTGGTCGCACAGTCGATGAACGTCAGCTCCTTTGACGGCATCGTCCGCTTTGTGAAGCTGATTCTGTGCGGCACCTTCCTCTTTGAGCTGCTCGGCGCCTGTCTGCTGGCGATCCGCTTCGTCCCGCTCTTCGGCTGGGGCGACGGGCTTTACAAAAGCCTCTTTCATTCGATCTCCGCCTTCTGCAACGCCGGCTTTGACCTGATGGGCGTTTACAGCGGCGAATTCTCCTCCCTGTCCGCATTCACCGACGATCCGCTGGTCTGTCTGACGCTCTGCGCGCTGATCGCCCTCGGCGGACTCGGCTTTGTGGTCTGGCGCGAGCTTTACGAGCTGGTCAAATACAAAAAGCCGCTCTCGCTTTACTCCCGCTTGGTGCTGATCACCTCCTTTCTTCTCACGCTCTTCGGCTTTGTCTTCTTCCTGCTCTGCGAATGGGACAACACCGCTCTTTACGGCAGCGGCGGTACGGGCACCAAGGTGCTGAGCTCTCTCTTCCAATCGGTCACGCTCCGCACCGCCGGCTTCTCTACGGTCAACCCCGCGCTCACCGGCGGCCCCTCCCAGCTGGTTGCCTGCATCCTCATGTTCATCGGCGGCTCCTCGGGCGGTACGGCCGGCGGCGTGAAGACCGTCACCTTTGCGCTGGTCTGCATCGCGCTCATTCAAAGCGCCCGCGGACGGAGCGCCTACACCGTCGGCAAAAAGCGCATCGCCGAGGACAACATCCGCCGCGCGCTGGCTCTGGTGGGCTGCGGACTGCTGGTGGTCTTTCTCTCCACGCTTCTGCTGTCGCTCACCAACACCTGCCCCATGAACGCCGCGCTTTACGAGGTCTTCTCGGCCTTCGGCACGGTGGGCATCTCCCTCGGTCTCACACCCTCGCTCAACGCCTTCGGCAAGATTCTGCTGATGGTGCTGATGTATTTCGGGCGCATCGGGCTTCTCACGCTGACCTTTGCCATCTCCCGCAGGCAGATGCAGATCGATTCGGTCATCGCCTACCCCGCCGACAAATCCATCCTGATCGGCTGATTGCTTCTGTCCGATTTCTTACAGAAAGGATCGTGTGTTTTTTATGAAAACGAAAAGCTTTGTTGTCATCGGTCTTGACCGCTTCGGTCTTTCGCTGGTCGAAACGCTGTCGGCCGGCGGTCACCAGATTCTGGCCATCGACAAATCCGAAGAGGCGGTGAATGCGGTCAGCGACATCGTCACAAACGCCGTCATCGGCGATCCCACCAAGGAGGCCGTTCTCAAGGCGGCGGGCGTGAAAAGCTATGAATGCGCCATCGTCTGCGGCGTGGATACGCTGGAGGACAGCGTGCTGACCACCCTCCTGCTCAAGGAAATGGGGATCGCCAAGGTGGTCGTCCGCGCGGGAAGCGCTCAGCACATCAAGGTGCTGGAAAAGCTGGGCGCGGATGAGATCGTTTATCCCGAGCGCGACATGGGCGAAAAGCTGGCGTATCGGCTCGAACGCAGCGAGGTGCTCGACTACATCGACCTGTCCGAGGATGTGTCCATCGCCGAGATCAATGTCCCGTCAAAGTGGATCGGACGCTCCATGAAGCAGCTGAACGTGCGCCAGAAATACGATCTGAACATCATCGCCGTCAACCGCAACGGCTCCTTCCTCATCCGCCTCAATCCCGATGAGCCCTTCGCCGAAAAGGACGTGATCGCCGTGCTCGGCACCAACGAGGCCATCGCCAAGCTGAACAAATAACTCTTTTTTCATCCTGTTTTCCGCCACCCACCCCGACCGTCCCGAAAGGAGCCCTCTTTATTTATGGCATTCGACTCCGGCCTTCTGCGCTGTGTGATACAGCAGCTCAACCAAACGCTGGCCCATTCCCGCGTGGAAAAGGTGCTGCAGCCCGAAAAGGATGAGATCGTTCTCCTCCTCCGCTGCGAGAGCGAGACTCTCCGTCTTTCTCTGTCCGCCTCCGCCCACAACCCCCGTCTCCACCTGACAAAGACCATAAAGGAAAACCCCATCAAGGCGCCCATGTTCTGTATGCTGCTGCGCAAGCATCTGTCCGGCGCACGCTTTGCCTCGCTTTCCCAACGGGGCTTTGAGCGCGTGTTTGAGCTTACCTTCGACACCCGCGACGAGATGGGCTTCCCCTGCCGGCGGAAGCTGATCGGCGAGATCATGGGCAAATACAGCAACATCATCTTCTGCGACGAAAACGACCGTATTCTGGCCCCCCTCAAGACCATCGACTTCACCACCAGCTCCAAGAGACAGGTCCTGCCCGGTATGCTCTACGAGGATCCCCCTCCCCAGACCGACAAGACCGATCCCTTTTCGCTGAATGAGGAGGGTTTGACCGCCCTCTTTGCCTCCTGTCCGCCCGATCTGCCCGCATCCAAGGCGATCACAGGGCGGATTCTCGGCGTCTCCTCCCCCGTGGCGCGCGAGCTGGTGTACCGCATCACCTCCGACACCTCCTCCACCGTCTCGCAGGCGGGGGAAGCAAGGCTGGCCAAGGCGGTCGGCGAAATGAAAGCCATCCTCGATCAGGGCGGCGTCCCCTCCCTGCTCCGCGACGAACGGGGGCAGAATGTTGAATACGCCTTTCTGCCGCTGACGCAGTACGGCGCCGGCTACACCTCGCTGCGCTGCGAAAGCTTTTCTGCCCTGATCGACACCTTCTTCTCCGAGAGAGACAACGCCGAGCGGATCAAGCAGCGTTCGGGCGACATCCACCGCACCGTGTCCAACAACATCGCCCGTCTGGTCAAAAAGCTGGCTCTCATCGAGGGAGAGCTGATCGAAAGCGCGAAAAAAGAAGAACAGAAAAAGTGCGGCGATCTGATCACCGCTTACATCTACCTGCTCAAGCGCGGGCAGGAATCCGCCAGACTGACCGATTTTGAAAGCGGCGAGGAGGTGGAGATCGCACTGGACTCCCGTCTCACCCCCGCGCAGAACGCCCAGCGGTATTATAAAAAGTACGCCAAGGCCAAAAAGGCCGAAAGCGAATTGACCAAGCAAAAGGAGCTGGCCGAGACCGAGCTGGCTTATATGAGGAGCGTGCTCGATGCGCTGGAGCGTGCCGATGACCTCCGTTCGCTGGAGGAGCTGAGGCGCGAACTGCAAAAGACCGGCTACCTCCGCGCCGCCGCCAAGACCGCCTCCCGTAAGGAGCCCCCCTCCGAGCCGCTCCGCTTTGTCTCCCCCAACGGGCTGACCGTCCTCTGCGGCAAGAACAACACCCAAAACGACCTCATTGCCTTCAAATATGCGGGCAAAAACGACTGGTGGTTCCACGTCAAGAATGCGCCGGGATCCCATGTGGTCCTGCTCTCCGAGGGCGAGGAGCCTGCCGACGAGGACATCAACTTTGCTCTCTCCGTCGCCGCCTCCCACTCCTCGATCGCCGACAGCGACCGCATCGAGGTGGACTACACCCGCGCCAAAAATCTGAAAAAGCCCGCGGGCGCTCTCCCCGGCTTTGTGGTGTATTACACCAACTATTCCGCCATCGTTACCCCCAAGCTGATGAAGAAAAACGGCGCGGAGGCAACGTAAACGAAGAAGGATCGCTTGGGGCCTTGCCCCAACCCCCACCGAAGGGCCTTTTTGAAAAAAGCCCCTCCGGCCTCCCCAAAAACGTTCATAAAAGAAGCTGCGCCCTTCAGGAACGTTTTTGAAGATTGTAAAGAAACTTTTTTCAAAAAGTTTCTTTACCGGGGGCGCGGGGGAAGCCCCCCGTCGCGGCGTTTCTTTTTAGCCACATGCTTGCATGTGCTGGCGAAGCTTTTTCTTTGCGCCTTCTGTCAGCAAAGAAAAAGCGTGTGGAAAATAGCGCAACCGCAATCTTCCGCGCTACCATTCCCAAAATCCAACCATGTTTTCGGAGATCTTTATGGAAAACAAACGCTTTACCAAAAACGACAACGGCTTCATCTGCCAAAACTGCGGCAAGCAGGTGGAGCCTCTCGGCGTCACCTCGCGCAATCACTGTCCCTTCTGCCTCTGCTCGCTGCACGTGGACATCAACCCCGGCGACCGCGCCAATCCCTGCGGCGGACTGATGAAGCCGATCAAGACCGAGCCCGATCCGCGCAAGGGATACATCA
The DNA here is from genome assembly GCA_015063795.1 of Oscillospiraceae bacterium. GTDB lineage: Bacteria > Bacillota > Clostridia > Oscillospirales > CAG-272 > SIG694. The sequence goes on along the minus strand of SVTL01000027.1, from coordinate 9,165 downwards.
TCACCCACAAATGCACCAAATGCGGCGGCACCACCCGTAACAAGGCCGCCCACACCGCCAAGGTCCAGCCCGACGATCTGGATCTTTTGATCGCGCTGACCGTGAATCGGGATTGAAGCGGCGGGAGCAAGACGATCGCCCTGTGGGTTTCACGTCCGCGAAGCGGACATATCGCATTCGGCAAAGCCGAATATATCGCGCCGAACAAAGTGATGCATATCGCGTCGGCAAAGCCGACATATCGCGCACCGAAGGTGCCTTTTCCCCTCGCTTTCACGGCGAAAGCAAGACGATCGCCCTGCGGGTTTCACGTCCGCGAAGCGACTGTTTCATGACGCGAAGCGTCAATTCATGCACCGCAGGTGCAATTCATGAAATCCAAGATTTCAATTCATGAACGAAGTTCAATTCATGCCGCGAAGCGGCTATTCCGCTTCTCTTCACTCTTCACTTCTTTAAGGATCGCTTATGCATACCGACAAAACCATCGCCGCCGTCTCCACTGCCTACGGGCGCGGAGGCGTGGCTCTCATCCGCATCTCGGGCAAGGAGGCCTTTGCTGTCGCCTCTTCCCTCTTCACCCCGAAAAAGATCCCCTTTGACAAGATCACGCCCCGCCGCGCCGTGTTCGGCGACATCTGCCATCAGGGCCGCATCATCGATTCGGGACTGCTCACCCTCTTTCCCGCTTCCTCCTCCTACACGGGCGAGGACACCGCGGAGGTCAGCTGTCACGGCGGCATGCTGCTCACAAGCCTTGTGCTGGAGGCCGCCCTCGACGGGGGTGCCGTTCTCGCCGACAAGGGCGAATTCACCTTCCGCGCGCTGATGAACGGCCGCCTCTCCCTCTCTCAGGCCGAGGCCATCCCCGATCTGATCGACGCGCAGAGCGTGGACAAGCTCCGTCTCTCCGCCGACAACGCAGGCGGTGCCATGGAAAAGCGTCTCGCCGACCTGCGGCAGCGTCTCACCGCCGTCATCAGCAGCACCTACGCCTTCATCGACTACCCCGACGAGGACCTGACCGAGCTGTCTGTCCCCGACATGACCGCCATTCTCGAAGAGCTGAAACAACAAACCGCGTCTCTCGCCGATTCCTACCGCACGGGGCGCGCGGTCTGCGAGGGCATCAAATGCACCATCGCCGGCCGTCCCAACACCGGCAAATCCTCCCTGCTCAACCTGCTCTGCGGCGAGGAAAAGGCCATCGTCACCGACGAAGCCGGCACCACACGCGACGTTTTGGAGGAAACGGTCCCCCTCGGGCGTGTCCTGCTCCGCATCCGCGACACCGCCGGCATCCGCGAAAGCGACAACCGCATCGAGCAGGCCGGCATCGCCCGCGCCATGGACAAGATCGCCGATGCCTCGCTGGTCTTTTTCGTGCTCGATGCCTCCTCCCCCCTCACCGAGGAGGACGAAAGGCTGGCCTCTCTGCTGGTCACGCAGGGCAAAGAGGTGATCGCCGTTCTCAACAAATCCGATCTGCCGGGCCGCATCGACAAAGACCGCATCCGCGCCCTCTTTCCCCGCACGGTGGAGACCGCCGCCAAAAACGGAAGGGGCAAGGAGGAGCTGGCCGCCTGCGTGGACGAGCTGTACAACACCGCCATCCTCGACGACGGCGGCGAGATCGTATCCACCGCCCGTCTCTGCGCCGCACTGAGGCAGGCCTCTGAGGACATCGCTCAGGCGATTTCCGCGCTGAAGGAGGGCTTCACCCAGGACATCGCCGCCCTCTCGCTGGAAAATGCGCTGGCCTCTCTCACCGATTCCACCCTGCGGGAGACCGCCGACGACATCATTCAAGACATCTTCTCCCGCTTCTGCATCGGCAAATAACCCCGTCTGTTTTCCCTGCCGTTTCCTTTTTACAATTTTATTTTTGAAAGGTCAATTCCGTCATGAACAAGAAGCTTCTTCTCCTCCTCCCGATCCTTGTCTGCCTGCTCCTCGCCTCCTGCCAAAACGGAGGCTCCGCCCCCGTCAGCGGCACCGAAAGCGATACCTACCCCGCCTCGCTGGAGGTGGAGACCACCGCCGCGCCCGAAACCTCTGTCCCCGCTCCCGAGACGAGCGCAGAAGTCGTCACCGAGCCCGCGCTCCCCGAAAGCACCGAAGGCACGCCGGCCGAAACCCGTCCCTCCTCCATGCCCGAGGGGATGTTCGAGCATCCGCTGACCGGTATGCCCTGCGAAACCGACTTTTCGCTCTCCCGCCCCGTGGGCATCATGATCAACAACATCCCCGATGCCATGCCGCAGGTGGGCGTGTCCAAGGCCGACATCATGTATGAGTGTCTGGTGGAGGGCGGCTTCACCCGTCTGATGATGGTGGTCTCCGACTACGCCAATCTCGATGTGGTCGGCTCGGTCCGCTCCTCCCGCGACTATTATCTGGATATGTGCGCCAACCACGATGCCATCTATGTCCACGCCGGCGGAAGTCCCATGGCCTACAAGGGCATCCGCGAGCGCTTCATCAACAACCTCGACGGCGTGAATATGTACACCCCCGACACCTTCTACCGCGATGCCGAGCGGATGAAGACCATGTCTTTAGAGCACACGCTGATGACAACGGGCAAGGGCATCGTTTCAGGCATCAAGTTCAAGAACTACCGCACCGAAAAGCCCGCCGACTACCCCGCCATGTTCAACTTCACCGACCTCGGCAGCGAGCGTACCCCCGAGGCGATGAACGCCGAGAGCATCACCATCCCCTATTCCTTCATCCAGACCTCCTCGTTTGTCTACGACGCGGAGAAGAAGCTTTATGCCAAAAACTACAACGGCGAGCCCCATCTCGATTCGGCCAACGGCGAGCAGCTGGCCTATGACAACCTGCTTCTGATCTTCTGCAACCAGACCGTTTACACCGACGGCAGCGGCCGCATCGACCTCGAATACATCGGCGGCGGCGAGGGCTACTATGTCTACGGCGGCAAGGCCGAGCCCATCAAGTGGCACCGCTACGACCGCGACGCTGTCATGGAGCTGAAGGCGGCCGACGACTCCCCTTTGACCGTCAACCGCGGCAAGACCTTCATCGCCATCGTCAACACCGCCATGGAGGGCTCGGTCAAGTTTGAGTAAACAAACCGGGGGATCCTTCTCCCGACAAAGAAAGGAAGTCCATTATGAAAAGGAAGCTGATCCTGCGTTCTGTTTTTGTACTCCTCCTTGTTGTTTGTCTCGCCTCCCCTTTGTTCTGCCGGGCAGATGCGGCGTCCCCGTCCGTCTGGAGCGGAGAAACGGCTTCTTCCTTTGCCGGCGGAAGCGGTACGGAAGCCGATCCCTATCTCATCAAAACCGCCGAACAATTGGCCTTTTTGGCAGAGCAGGTCCGCAATGGAAACACCTTTTTGGATCAAACAATCCGTCTTCATGGCGACCTTTGGCTGAATGATACCTCCGATTGGGAAAGCTGGGAAACCAAAGCGCCGAAAAACACATGGCTTCCCATCGGCGGCTATATCCCTCTTGCTGAGCCGATCACAACCGAAAGCGCCTTTCAGGAAGCAAAAAAAGAATACGGAAACCTTTATTATCTCAAGAATGACTCCTTTTCCTACACATCCTCTTTAAAGTCAGGAATTTCCCAATACTATGTCATCCGACAATTCAAGGGGTCGTTTGACGGAAACGGTCATACCATCAAGGGCCTTTACCTCAGCACCGATGAAGGTGCACAAGGGCTTTTCGGATATACCAGCCTCAACAAGTGGGCAACCAACAGCATCCGCAACCTGACGCTGTCTGAATCCTTCCTGCGCGGCGGGGAGAAAACGGGCGGCATCGTCGGCATCTGCGAAAACGATATTGAAAACTGTACCTTCCGCGGCGTTGTATCCGGAACGAGGAAGGTCGGCGGCATTGTGGGAAGTTTGGAAGCGGAAAGCCTCTATGGCTGCATCAACGAAGGAACAGTCAAAGGCATCTCCTGCTGCGGCGGTATCGTCGGTGAATCCGACTACGGAGATGTTATCACCAAATGCGCCAACAAAGGAACGGTTCTCTCCGAGCAGTACGACGCAGGCGGCATTGCCGGCAGCATCTTAAACCTTCTCCTTTACAACTGCGCCAATTTCGGAACGGTCAACGCCGCTTCGTATTCAGGCGGTATTGTCCCTACGGTCTCCTCATCCTCCGTTGTCAGCGATTGCTATAACGCCGGAACGGTTCACTCGCAAAGCCGCCAAACCGTCGGCGGGATCGCCGCCGAAGTCGAATCGGCCGACGACACCTTCTGTCCGACTCTGATCCGCTGCTTCTCTCTCACTCCCGTCCTCTTCGGAGAAAACAAAATCGTCCGCTCGGTTGGAACGGCCGGAACCGGGGCGCTGATCCGATCGGTTTATGCGTTCTATGATACCTCCACTCTTGCCTCTTCCTCCACCACCGGAAAAGGGGATTCCATTCTTTATCATAACGCCTCCGACCCCGCATCCTTTGAAGATTTTGATTTCGAAAGCCTTTGGACCATCGAGCCGAAAAGCGGAAATCCCTATCCCCAGCTGATCTCTTTTGTCGATTCCGCCTTCGGGGAACAATCAGCGGTTTGGGACGGCAGCATCGCAAGCGGCTTTGCCGGCGGAAGCGGAACGGAAACCGATCCTTACCGCATCGAAACCGCCGAGCAGCTGGCCTTTTTCGCTCAATCGGTCAACCAAGGCCGCTCTTACCTTGATTGTCACATCCGCCTCGATGCCGACATCACACTCAACGATGCAAGCAAAAAGCTTTGGACACAAAGCGCAACACAATGGACACCCATCGGAGGCAGAGAAGAACAGCCGCTTCCCTACCCGATCACCAATCAAAGCGAATTTGAAGAAGCGCTCGCCAAATATGACACACTTTACTACCGTCCAAGCGAATCCTCCCTTTCTCTCACGCGGGTTTTCCGCGAGGGCGTGAGCCAATACTATTATCAACCTGCCTTCAAGGGAAGCTTCAACGGAAACGGACACATCATTAAGGGGCTTTATCTATACGGCATCAAATCGTCACAAGGCCTGTTTGCCTCTGATGGCACATATAGCTCTGTCATCAAAAACCTCGGGGTCATCAATGCCTTTGTCGGCGGAGAAAGTGCCGTGAGCGGTCTTTCTCACAATGTTTCCGCTACGATAAGCAGCTGCTTCTTCGAGGGAAGCGTGTTCGGCTCGAGCTTTGTCAACGGACTTGCCGTCGGAACGGTCATCAACAGTTATCACATGGGATCGGTTACCGGTCAGCAATCGGTCAGCGGTCTGGGCGGAAACCATTCCCTTTTCTCCTATCACGCGGGAAGCGTCTCTTCTTCCCTGAACCGCCATCCTATCCGTTACGATGGCTCCCACTTCGTAACGTTCATCTCCTGCTATTATTTGGACAAGCCCCATCTCATCGATCCGCTCGATTCGGTTTATCCGCCCTGCTTCGCCCTCACCCATGAACAGATGACCCAAAAGGAATCCTTTAACGGATTTGACTTTTCCTCGGTCTGGTGTTTGGATACCTCCTCCGATTATCCCTACCCCACCTTGCGTCTTTTTGCCAATCCCGAAAACGCCGCTCTGTGGGACGGCAGCATCGCAAGCGGCTTTGCCGGCGGAAGCGGTACGAAACCCGATCCCTATCGCATCGAAACCGCCGAGCAGCTGGCCTTGTTAAGCTACAATGTAAAAAACGGGGAACTGTATGCTGATACCTATTTCAAGCTCTGCCGCGATATTTCGTTCAATGACACCAAGATCAGCGGATGGACCTTCACGGCCAACCATTGGACACCCATCGGCACAGGCGAATATGTGTACAAATCCGTCCCCACTCCCATCCGCTCCTTCTCCGATTTTCAAACGGCCCGTCGCACCTATTCGACTCTCTATGTCTACGACAGCGACAACATGTCTTATTCCTCCGTCTATTCCTATCAAAGCCAGCATTCCGCCTATTACTACAGCGAGCAAAATGCCTTCCGGGGTCATTTTGACGGAGACGGTCACATCATCAGCGGCCTTTTCTCCGAAGCAACTTCCTCCGGTCTCGGTATGGGATTGTTTGGTTTTGTGGAAAACGGCAGCATTCAAAACCTCACGGTGACCGCGGCCAACCTTTTCGCCTCGTCTCACAGCTCCTTCGGCGGTATTTTAGCAGGTCACTGCGTCGAAACGGTCATCGAACGCTGCTCGGTTTCCGGTTCAATCGGAGGAAATCTCGCTTACGCCGGCGGCTTAGTCGGATATTTTTCGAACGGATCCTTGTCGTTCTCCTGCAATCATGCCGCCGTTTTAGGCAACGCAAGCACGGTCACAGGCGGGTTGATCGGATACGATGTGTTCGGCAAAATTTCCTCTTGCTTCAACACCGGTCTTGTTGCTTCCATGCAAAGCAAAAGCGGCGGCTTGATCGGAAGCGCTTGGTATACAACCTTGACCGACTGCTATAACCGCGGACATGTCATGGGAAGCGAAAGCGTCGGCAGCCTGATCGGTGAAGTTCGCGCCATGCCCCACGCCCCGGCCACACTGACAAATTGCTACAGCTCCGGAACGGTTTTGTGGAACACACGCTCCGCCTCGGGCTCGGATTGCGTCATCGGCTCCGTTTCCGCCGCCTCCTCATCCGCTGACGAAGTCCCTGATCCCGCCGATCTTTGTCATGTAAACGGAGTCTATTATCTGGACACCGAAGCGGAAACCAGCGCAGACTGCGTCGCGCTTCCTCTTACAAAGGAGCAGATGCTTTCCGCCGATTCCTTTGCCGGATTTGATTTTACCTCAGTTTGGGAAATGGGAGAAACTGACGGCTATCTCTATCCCATTCTGAAAACGCCGACCAACCATCTTTCCGACCAAAACGGTGACGGTGTCATAGACCTCCTGGATCTGCTGGAGTTGGCGATCCGTTTCTATGACGGGGATGCGTCTCTTACCGCAGACGATCTGATCGCCATGATCGAATGGATCGTGGGATAATCCTGTCGTTGAAAAGAATTGCAAAGGAGTTTTTTCATGATAACAGAGCAAGACCTGCTTCTGCTGCAAAGGCAGACCGATCCTTGGCTGGCTTCGCCGCAAAGCCTCCCCATCAGCCTCTGGTGCGGGGAAGACAAGATCTGCGGCATCCCCGAACGCTTTTCGCCCGCTCACAGGACTGCGGTCAACGGCGGCAGGACCGATCACATCTTCACGGGAACCGATCCGAAGTCCGGGCTTCGCATCGAAACGACGATCACCCTTTACAACGGCTATCCCGCGGCTGACATCGTTACATACCTGACCAACACCGGCCAAGAGAACACTCCGCTTCTGCACGACATTCTTGCCTTCGACGGGCTCCTCCTCGGTCCCGATCCCTATCTTTACACCAACAGCGGCGACTTCTGCTCGCCTCTCGGGTATGAGACCGTCCTGGATCCGGTGAACGATCAGTTCGTCCGCCGGTATACTCCGCAGGGCGGCCGTCCCTGCGATCAGCAGTTCCCCTATTACAAGCTCACCTTCGGCGACAACACCGGTCTTTGCCTTGCCATCGGCTGGCCCGCCCAATGGATGGCGGAGTTTTCCATCCGCCGCGAGGGGATGCGTCTGCTCTCGGGGCAGGAGATCACCTCGCTGTATCTGATGCCGGGCGAATGCATCCGCACGCCCAAGATCACGCTGGTCGCCTTTGAGGGCGATGCCGATCGCGGCACCAATGTCTGGCGGCGGTGGTACAACGCCCATGTGCTCCGAAAAGAGGCTGTTCCCATGATGTGCGCCCTCCACGGCGGAGGCGGCGTGGAATTCACCGAGGCCAACGAAGCCAATCAGCTGGAGCATCTGCAGAAGGCCGTGGCGTCTCCCGCCCCCATCAACGCCTGGTGGATCGACGCGGGCTGGTATGAATGCGACACGCCCGACGGCAAGAAAAACTGGATGATCACCGGCTCCTGGCGCACCGATCCAAAGCGTTTCCCGAGAGGGCTGAAGCCGATCGGCGACTTCTGCAGGCAGAACGGGATCCGTTTCCTGCTTTGGTTTGAGCCTGAGCGTCTGCGCGCCGGCACCGATCTGCAACAGGAGCATCCCGAATGGCTGCTCTCCGTGGACGGGCTGAAAAACTTCCTGCTGAACATCGGCATCCGCGAATGCTGCGACTGGCTGATCGATAAGATCGACCGCTGCATCAAGGATTACGGCATCTCCATCTACCGTCAGGACTACAACATCGCCCCCCTCCGCTACTGGCGCGAGAACGAGCCCTATGACCGCCGCGGCATGAACGAAAATCTCTATGTTCAGGGCTATCTCCGCTTCTGGGATACGCTGCTCGAGCGCAACCCGGGGCTGCTCATCGACTCCTGCGCCTCCGGCGGACGGCGGAACGATCTGGAGACCATGCGCCGCAGCGTCCCCCTCCATCCCACCGATTACGGCTACGGCTATCACCCCATCCAGCAGGCCTTTGCCCGCACGCTCTCGAGCTGGCTCCCCTATTACCGCATCTGCGGCAAGCGTTGGGAGAACGACGACGGCTCCTACATCCCCAACCGCACGCCTGACCACCGCTATGCCCGCAAGGCGCAAAAGCCTTTGGATTTTTATTCGCGCATCAGCTATCTCTCCCCCTTCCTCCCCTTTTCCATCGAACCGAACGGCGAGGATGACATGGCCGTTATCCGCATCTGGCAGTTTGCCGCGCCGCTGATGGTCAAAGGCGACTACCACCCGCTTTCGGAAGCCGAAAAAAGCGAGAAGGCATGGTTTGTCAACGAATTTTACTCCCCCGAGGAGGGAAAAGGCTTTTTGCAGGCGGTCCGCAACCGCTGCTGTCAAGCCGATTCCTTCTGCGCCTGCCTGCGCGGGCTTGAGCCCGATGCCTTCTACCGTCTGACCGATTTCCGCAGCGGCAAACGCTTGCAGCGAACCGGCCGCGATCTTTTCGAAAACGGACTGGAGATCCGTCTCCCCGCCCGCGACGCTGTGGTCTGGTGCTTTGAAAAGGCGGAGGCTGACTGCCTCTCCTGAGCCATTTTCCCCACCCGCAACACAAAAGGACATTCGCTCAATGCGTGATGTTCTTAGCGGAGAGTTTATGCTTTGAGCAAAGTGCAAGCATCGCATTTGACTAGTCAAACGTAAATATGGGCTAAGCCCAAACCCTTATAACGACAGAAAGAGATAACAAATCGGTTCGT
>SVTL01000008.1 GCA_015063795.1 Oscillospiraceae bacterium | reverse complement strand
AAGCTTATCGGGAAAATGTCCCGACGACCATTCAACAGATAAAAACAGTCTTTCTAAATCTTCTTGCTCAAAATTATGAATGTCTTTATATTCAATGTTCATATTTTACCTCGTCAAATTCTTATTTATCGTAGCAAAATACGTTTATATACAGTGTTAACCACACACCCTATTATATCACAAAAACCGCAGAAAATCAATCTGCGGTTTCTGTTTTTTCTGTCGGCAGATAAAACTGTCCTTTAGGGTACAGCCCTATAGCTCCGCCGTTTGCGTTGCGAGGGGGATTTTATTCGAACTCGCTGAGATGCAGGCGAACCGAAAGGATATAGTTCTTCTCTTTGGACTCCCAACGGCCGTAGGTGATGGCCACGATGGTGTCATCGGGCAGGATGTGAAGCCCCGAATAGGCGCAGTCCCAGTTGAGGCAGTCCTTCAGACGGAATCTGAACTGGCCGTCACGCCCGTGGATCAGGTCCTCGTCGCTGCCGATCCAAAGCACCCAATCGCCGAAGGAAACGCTGTCGGCAAAGCGGTCGCGGAAGGTGACGGCGATGCGTCCGTCGTGCAGCCTGCGGCAAATGTGGCGGTCGCCGGTGAGAACGTCGGGAAGCTCCCGCAGCCCGGAAAAGCTCCGTCCGCGGTCGTCGCTGAACATGATGAAGGAGTTGTGCTTGCGTGAATTGTCGCGCATCAGAACGGCGATGCGTCCGTCCTTCAGCTCGATGGTGCCCGGCTCGCACAGGAAGGCGGTCGGATGGCTGATGACAGGCTCCGGATCGCTCCAGCTCAGCCCGCCGTCACGCGTGATCGTCCGTCGGATCTCCAGCTGACTGCCGCTGTCCATGTTGCTGAAATAGGTTTGGTAGATCTTCTCGCCGTTTTCCTCGGGAAGATCGGCATTGCCGTCCACAAACAGCGTTTCCCTGCAGAACTCGGAGCCGTCGGCGCTTGTCTGAATGATCTTGCGGACGTATTTGCGCTCGCCGCCCGACGCATAGCGCCAGAATTCATGGCGGACGCCTCCCTTTTCGCTGTGCGACACATCCTTGTCATCGTGGAAGAGGGCAAGATACTCCCCCTTCTTTTCCAGCTCGATGATGTCGGACATGGCGCAGATGCCCGCATAATCGCCCATGACCTCCAGCTCGGTCCAGCTTGCGCCGTCGTCTTCGGATACCGCTTTCCGCATGGGGTAGAAGCCCGAAAACAGGATCAGACGCTTTTTGCCCTCCGCGTCGGTCATGCGGAAGAGGACAGGGACCTCCAGCGCGGTGACGAAGGATTCGGGAAGCGGCATCCGCTCGCCCCAGCTCAGACCGCCGTCCGTGCTCTTTTTCATCACCAGACTGCCGCGTCCGTGTCCGCCCTTGGGGTAAACGGCCAGGATGGTTTTTTCGTCCTCCAGCATCACGGTGCTGACCTGCCCCAAGTACATATTCTTTTCCTTGTCCACCACGGTCTGGCGGAAGAGCTGGTCGTTGAGATCGATGTATGTCATGCCTTTTTCCCCTTTCATGCCTGCTTTTGGATGTCCCGCGCCAGCGCCAGCGTTTGTCTGCCCAGCTGTTGGATGTATACATAGTCGGCGCCGGTGGAAAGGATGTTGAGCCCCATGCGGTCATAGCGCTCCAGCGTTTCGCGGTCGGTGGCGAAGGTGGAAACGCCGACGGAGCGTCCCGCAGCACGGAAGGCGGCGATGGTTTTGTTCGCGAGGGACAGATTCTTCTCGCAGAAAATGTCGCCCAGCCGCCCGATGGAGCCCGACAGGTCGTGCATGCCTAAGATACAGCCGTCCAGATGGGGCAGGGCCGCGATGCGCTGTGCGTCGTTGGCGGCGGACTCTGTTTCCACCTGCACAAAACGGCAGAGCTGCAAGTGAGCGTCGCGGTAGTAGGCCTTTTCGAGCTCTCCGTCGTAGCGGACGGCGCCCTTGGGACCGCAGCCTCGCGTGCCGTACGGCGGATAGAGCGTATGGCTCAGCAGCTCCTTGGCGTGGTCGGTGTCGCGGACCATGGGAAACACGATGCCGTCGATGCCCATCTCCAGCACTTTTTTGGTGACGGTGAGGTCGTTGACCGGTACGCGGACGACGATGGGGGTGTTGCCTGCCTTGGCGGCGAGAATGTGGTGGTGGATGTGCTCGGGCGAGAGCTTGGTGTGCTCCATGTCCACCCAGATGAAGTCGTAGCCCAGATAGGAGATCAGCTCGGTCACGATCGGATCGGTGAGATTGACGTGGATGCCACAGATCTTTCGGCGGGATGCCACCTTTTCCTTCAGTGTCATAAAAATCCTCTTTTCTTTTGCCTGAAAATCAGACAGGGTCTTTACTTTTTTTCGGTTTTATGATACTATATTCCCATGGGATATTCAAGAAAGGATTCGGACATAAAAGGATACTTTATGTCGTATTTATCCAATGTTGAAACGAAACAGCGAGGATCGGAGCTATCTGGTGCTTTCCGTGGAAAAGGCCGATGTGCTCTGCCACTTCATTCTCAAGCCCGATTTTGTCAGCGGCCGGCTGACGAGGGATCATTACCATTTTCACTCCGCGTATGAGGTGCACATCGCCGTTCGCGGCAAGATCCGCATCATCGCCGAGGATCACACCCTTCTGCTGAGCGAGGGTGACGTTTGCATCATTCCGCCCGGCATGGCGCATTATCTGTATGAGGAGGAGGCGTCCTTCCGCGTGGGCTTCCGCTTCGTTTTTTGCGAGACCAAAAAAGCGCAGGGGCTGATCCATCCGCTGTTTGCCGGCTCGTTCGGCGGGCTTACCGATGTCTGCGTGATCCGTGACAGCCGCATTTATGAGCAGTATGTGTCGCTTGCCAATCGGGAGCTGGCGGTCTTTTCCGCCAATCTGATCGCGGGGGAGATGCTCTTCCTCTCGCTGTATGAGCTGGCGTGTCGGATCGGCGGCAAGGCGACGCTCTGTGAGGCGGGAAGTCGGAACGAAAAGATCTCGCTGTCCGAGCAGATCGAGGAGTTTTTGAATGAGAATTATGTGAAAAAGATCTGCCTGAGCGATCTGGCGGCCGCCCTGAATCTGAGCGAGCGGCAGACACAGCGGACGGTGAAGGAGCTGTTTGATCTGACCTTCACCGAGCTTTTGAACCGCAAACGGCTTACCATCGCCAGGCTTCTGCTTCGAAGCACCGAGCTTCCTGTGGAGGAGATCGCGCTGCGTGTCGGCTTTGAGGATAAGCACTATTTTTACCGCAAGTTCCATGCCTATTTCGATCTGACCCCCGGACGGTACCGCAAGGAGGGAAACAGGATGTAGGCTTGCTTGCGGCAAGGGACGTGTCTTCTGTGGATGCGAATGAAAAAAGGACGAAGATCGGGTCGGGCCCTTCTCGTCCTTTTTGATTGTGACGGCAAGCGATCTTGTTGCAGGCGCGCAGAGAAAGCGGCTTGTTTTACGGATGGGACAGCCGCGATGAGAGCAGACGGTCGAGGGCAAAGAGCGCTGTGCAGCCGACGGCGTAGCAGACAAGGTCGGCAGGCGAAAAGGTACGCCCGATGAGCGTGGAGAGGAGCGCGTTGTCCTGCAGTCCCGGCAAAGCGACAAGATCGAAAAGCTGCAAAAGCTCCACGGCCGCCGCGAAGAGGAACACATACAGCGGCAGCAGACGGGGCTTGCCCGGCGAGAGGGTACGGCAAAAACAGCCGATGAGCAGCGTCACCAGCGCATCGCCCACATAAGGGCGGACGAAGGCATCGCGGACAAAGAGGGCGATGGCGGTCTCGGCAGCCAGCAGCAGAACAAAGAGGATCGCATACCAAAAACGGCGCGTGCGGATCACGGTGAGCTTTTTCCTTTCCCGGTTGCTTGTGTTTTTGTTGCGGCAAAGGCGCGGAATTGTTCTTGCAAACAGGCGGCGTCCGATTCGGCGTAGGCATAGTGACCGGAGTTCGGCAGGATGCAGACCGAAATGCGATCGTTTTCAAGCAGGTGCTTCAGCGAGCGGGCGGAGACCAGCTCGTCGTTTTGGGAGTGATAAACCGTGCATCGCGTCTGCAGACGTTCGATCAGCGGGCGGGTACGCTTGGCCTTGCTTAGCAGCTCGCAGAAGCGGGGCAGCCAGCCGAGGCAGGCAAGCGGGTTCTTTCCGATGGCAACGCTGCAGGCTCTTTCCGCCGCCAGCGCATAGGGGTCATGGTCCACGCGGTGAAAGCAGACCTTCAGCGAATTTCTGACCGCGCGCGGCTTCAGCGTGATGTACAGCGGGACGGCCAGCAGGAAAAGCCCCGTAATCTTCGGTTCGCGCAGGGCCTCGTCGATGGCAAACAGCGTTCCCATGGAGTGGGCGGCGATCAGGATCCGGTCGTGGGTGGCGGCCAATTCCTCCACCGCCTGCTTCACCTGCTTCTCCCACACGCTCATGGAGCTTTTGGCAAACGCCTTTGCGTCCTTGCCGTGGCCGTCGAGCAGAAGAGCCCACGCCGAAGTCTCCTCGGGCAGCAAGGGCAGGAGGTCACGAAAGTGGTCGGGCGTTCCCAGAATGCCGTGGACAAAGAGCACGGCGGTCGAGGCGTTTTGTTGTATGCGCTTGATCTCTTGGTGTGCCATGCCGATCTCCTTTCTCGGTCGTTTCGTTTTTTACAGCTCGATCTCCAGTCCGTCGCAGGCGACGTCGATGCCGTACGGGCGCATGGACTCACACAGCGTTTCGTGGTCGGTGTGCAGGGTGCGCGCCATGTGACTGATGAAAAAGCGCTTGATGTAGGGCGACAGCGTAGCCTTCATCTGGCGGACCATGGCCAGGTTGTTGTGCTCGAAAATGCGGTAGTCGCCCTCGCGTTCGCCCACCGTTCCGTCAAAAACGGCAAGGTCGGGGCAGCTGCTCTTGATCGCCTGCACCTCGTCGTACAACAGCCACGCGCCGTCCAGACCGTAAAAGAGGGTGCGCTCGCCGTCGCGGATCAGAAAATGGAGGGCGTTGGTGCTGGTGCCGTGGTTGGCGCGGAAGGCTTGCACGGTGTATGGTCCGATGCTTACGGTATCGCCTTCGGTCAGGGGGTGGAAGACCGCGCCCAACGCTTCCAGCGCCGAGCGGGTTTCGGGAGAGTAGTGGTCGCGGTGGGGGTGGGTGTTGAGAAGGAATCGGATGGCGGTTGGGTCCTTGCCCAGCTCGGTCAGCGCCTCCATCACCTGCGGTCCCGGATCGATGAGAAGCGTGTCATCGATGAGCAGGGAGGACAGTCTGCGGAATTCGGCGGCTTGCGCGGGCTTTCGGATCGGCCAGTCGGCTGCGCCCGTTCCCAGAAAGGTGAGCTTCATCGTCTTGTCTCCTTGTTTTGTTTTTTGGCGGTATGGAAGGTGCGGGGGAAAAGGGCGTGGTATCGCCTTTTTTTCATGATACCACAAAAGCGTGCGCGGGGCAAGAGGGAAGAGTGAAAAAGGAAAAAACCGAACGCTTTTGCATTCGGGGTTTTGGCTATGGGCGGCAAAACAGATGGTATTTCCGTTTTGGCGTATGAATTCGAGTTCTCACAGAAGCGTTCGTTTTTCGTGAAATCGTTCGCTTGCGCTCACGGTGAAATCAAAGGCAACGCCTTTGGTGAAATAGTTTGCCAAAGCAAAATGTGATATGTTCACTTCGTGAAAGTGATAGTATATTCGCCTCTTAACTGCCCGAAGGGCAAGATCACTCGGCTTTCGCCAATATGATATTACACGCTTGTAAATATATTACACGCTTGTAAAGATTTCAATCGTGAAGTTGCGGCAAGCCGCAGTGAAGTTATGCCCTTCGGCATAGTGAAGTTGCTCCTTTTCCATTTTCATCATTTCAAGCTCGCCAATCGCAGAATCAATAGCTTCAAAAGATGGCTGTTCATTGGATAAAAGCATCATTTTGATTCTCTTCAGCTCATTCATACTGTAGGTATTCATTGCTTCTCCTTGGCGGTGTTGATGGAAGATATCAACATTACTCTGATACTCGTGCAAGCGGAATCAAGCATTTTATATTCACTTTCGGAAATGTAGTTCGTTTTATACAAAAGCTCTAACCAATATCCTGTTTCGTTTGCTTCCTTGAGCGCGATTTGAAGCTTGGCAATAAAATCTGCCTTGCCGTGAGCATACTGAGCCTCACGGATGTTTGCGCCAATGGATGTACCACTTCTGCCGATTTGGTTGGAAATAATGGATTCTCTTTTCTCTTTGAGGACTTTTACAAGATGAATAATAGATACTGCAAAATCCATGGATTGTGATCGGAGTTTGGATTCGGACATTATATACACCTCACTTTAACCAATATTATATTACACGCTTGTAAAGATTTCAATCGTGAAGTTGCGGCAAGCCGCAGTGAAGTTATGCCCTTCGGCATAGTGAAGTTGCTCCTTCGGAGCAGTGAAGTTAAGTGTTCCGCATCTTATCGCGCGAAGCGCACTTCACGAGGCGTAGCCTCGCTTCACTTGCGAAGCATACTTCACGTTCCGCTTGCGGAACACTTAGTTCAAAAAGCCTAATTTGTCCGGTAGACAAATTAGGCTTTTTGTTGGTGGGGGAAGGTGGATTCGCAGAGACCAAAGCGATTGGAGTGCCTCCAATCGCTGCAAGAACGCGTTCGACTGCAAAAAAGAAAAGCACAGCGCCGTTCTTGCACGGCGTTTCTCACCCATCGTTCTCATGCAACAAAAAAAGACAGCAGATGCTGTCTCTTTTTGTTGGTGGGGGAAGGTGGATTCGGACCACCGAAGTCAGTGACAACAGATTTACAGTCTGCCCCCTTTGGCCGCTCGGGAATTCCCCCATGTATTCAATTGGCCGCGGCGCGGAATGTGCGAGTGGAGCTGGTGGACGGATTCGAACCCCCGACCTGCTGATTACAAATCAGCTGCTCTACCAGCTGAGCTACACCAGCATGAGTCCGTGCTTGCTGCGACATGGTTTATTATATCACGGACGCTTCGTTTTGTCAATATGTTTTTTGAAAAAATATGCTTTTCTCTTAAAAAAAGTCGTTTTTGACCGGAGTGGCGGTCGGTTTTTCTCCTCAGCCATCGATCGCAGACTCCTCGCCGACCGAGACGCGGAAGCAGTCGCCGTAGGGCGCCAAGGTCCGGAGGAAAAAGGCGGCGGATGCGCTCCTTGCTTACAGCAGCAGCGAGAGCAGGTCGTCTTCCGTTGCTCCGGCGATGTAAGAGGAGATGTTTGCCAGCGCGGGACGCAGGCTGTCGGGCGAAAGGCGGAGTCCGGTCAGCTTCTGCTCCAGAGAGGCGATGTCCTCCACCGAGAAAAAGTCGCCGCGGATGGCCACGCTTTGGATGACGCCCTTTTCGGCGTTGAGCAGGACGGTGACGCCGCCGTAGGGAAATCGCGCGCTTTTCTCCGAGGCATAGGCCTTCGACTGACCGAAATTCCACTCCCACGTGCGGTACTTTTCCTCGGCCAGCGTTTCGATGGCTCTTGTCTCCTCGTCGCTGAGGGGGCGGGTGACGGCATCATGGAGCGAGGCGATGCGTGTTTCCAGATCGCTCATGAACGCGAGGATATCGGTGGGCTTGCTCAGGCAGTCGGCAATGTTGCACACGCGGCTGCGAACGCTTCCGATGCCCTTGCTTTTGATCTTGCTTTCGTCCACGTGCAGCGCGCCGGCCAGACGGCTCATATCCGCCGAGAAGAGCAGGGTACCGTGGTGCATGGTGCGTCCGTTGAGGATGCACTGGGCATTGCCCGAGACCTTGCGCCCGTCGATGAGGATGTCGTTCCGCCCGGACAGGGAGGCGTCCGCGCCCAGCGAACGGAGGTAATCGATGATGGGGGCGGTGTAGGGGGCGAAGTCGATGGTTTTTTCGGCGGAGTTGACGATGAACGTGAAGTTGATGTTGCCCGGATCGTGGAAGACGGCGCCGCCTCCGGTCATACGGCGGACGACCTTGACGTGCTGCTCCTCGACGAAGGGCAGGTTCAGCTCGGCGTAGGCGTTCTGGTTTTTGCCGATGATGACCGAGCGGTCGTTGCGCCAGAGCATGAAGATCTCCTCCTTGCTTTGGGTGAGGAGGTATTCTTCGGCGGCTAAGTTGAAATGGGGATCGAGCGAGGTGGTGGGAATGATACGCATGGCGGATTCCTTGTTTTGTGTGAATTGTGAAGCGTTCTTGCTTGGCTTGGTTTTTTGAAGGTTTTATGCACTCTCGGCGGCGCTGAGCGCCGCAAAGGGGCAAGAGATGTCAGGGCTGCCGCCCTGAAACCCGCTTTAGAAAACTTTTTGAAAAAAGTTTTCTAAAAACTTTCAAGAACGTTTAACAGGCGCTTCGCTTGGTTTTTTTGAACGTTTTGGTCGAGCTTTTTCAAAAGCTCGCGGGGGTGAAGGGGGCGGAGCCCCTTCTCAGCGGCGTTTGCGCCGCAAAAAGGTAAGAGATGTCAGGGCTGCCGCCCTGAAACCCGCTTTAGAAAACTTTTTGAAAAAAGTTTTCTAAAAACTTTCAAAAACGTTTAACAGGCGCTTCGCTTGGTTTTTTTTGAACGTTTTGGTCGAGCTTTTTCAAAAGCTCGCGGGGGTGAAGGGGGCGGAGCCCCTTCTCAGCGGCGTTTCTTTTTGCTAAGCTTTTTCTTTTCGCCTTCTGTTAGAAAAGAAAAAGCGAGTAAACGAAAAGCGGTGATGCCATTTGCGGCGTGACACGGCGGAGCAAGCCATCTGCTGTTTTTTCGCACAAGCGGAAGCTGTTCGGCTGATGCGATATATTCGGCTTCGCCGAATGCGATATACCGCTTTGCGGTGCGATATGTCCGCTTCGCGGACGCGATATGCCCACTGCATGGGCGTGACACGGCGGAGCAAGGCTGCGCCGGATGGGGAAGGCGCTTCGCTTGGCTTTTGCAAAAAGCGAGGGGCACCGCTTGCGCGGTACCCCTGTTTTCTTTGGAGCTTATTCTTCCAAAATGTAGACGCGCATCTGACGTCGGCCGAACCGGAGCATTTCCTCCAGCGAACAGTCCATGCAAATGTCGATGCGGTTGCCCTTGATGCCGCCGCCGATATCATCGGCGGAATTGACACCGTAATCTCCGTAGTCACCCACCACGTACACCTTGGAACGCAGGGGGATGACCTTGGGATCTACCGCGATGACGCCTCGCGTGGCTCGTGTTCCCGAATAGGTCCAGTCGCCCGAGGAGCCGTCGTTCTTCCCGTAGGCAGTGGCGGTCACATCGATATAATGGCTGTAGTTGTAGCTCTTGCCGTCCGCAGCGGTGTACACACCGCCCACGCCGATCTGCTTGATCTCGCTGACCGGCTGTGTGACCGTCACCTCGGAGAGAAGCTCCGACGATTCGATCTCACCGTTGACCAAACGGTTGCGGAAGGTCTTGCGGGCCAGACCGTTCTCGCCCTTGCGGACGATCTGGGACGTACCCTTTTTGATGGTGTCTACCTGCTTTTCCACCACCGCATACGCAAGGACGCTGTCCTCGGTGGTGGTGGTGAAGGTGACCTCATCGAGCGTGACGGTCATGTTTTCTTCCACCACGGTGTCGATGGGGTGGCTGAGAAGGTCATCATCGTCAAAGACGATGCCGAGAGAGTCCAGCAGCTCGCCGACCGTTACCGTCTCCGTGGAGATGGTCATCGGCTTGCTGCCCTTGTAGGCGAGTTGGATGCTTGCCGTTTCTCTGTAGCGGGCAAAGACGGCATTTTCCACAGCGGGGGTGTTGGGCGAGCCGACCTGCATACGGGTGTGGGCTCGGATGCTGCTGTCGAAAAGCAGATTGCACGCTGCAATGCAGAGCACCGCCAAAGCGATGACTGCTGTTCCGAACAAAATCTTACGCCGGGAATTGCGTATATCTTTTTTCAATATGTTTTGGTCTGCCATGTCCGGAACGGAGATATGCTGCTTGGACGACCGATACAGAGCATCGGTACGCTTTTGCATATACATATGATGCCATTCCTTTCCGGAAGGAGAGGGACGCTTGCAAGAAAGGGGAAGGTGCGCATTCTCCCTCCTTGGCCTGCGGATATGGGGTTATGCGGCCCGCGCGGCCTTGTCTGCATTCAAAATATCTATATGAAAAGAGATAAAGTGAGAGGAGGTTGTTATCTCTTGGAGAACTGAGAAGCGCGGCGGGCTGCTTTCAGACCGTACTTCTTTCTTTCCTTCATACGAGGGTCGCGGGTGAGGAAGCCGGCGGACTTCAGAGCGGGACGGTTGGCTGCGTCTGCCTCAAGAAGAGCGCGGGACAGACCGTGACGGATGGCGCCTGCCTGACCGGAAAGGCCGCCGCCCTTGACGGTGCAGATGATATCGAACTTGCCGACGGTGCCGGTAACCTCGAAGGGCTGGTTAACGATGAGCTTGAGAGTCTCGAGACCGAAATACTGATCGATGTCAAGACCGTTGATGGTGATCGAGCCGCTGCCGGGATAGAGTCTGACGCGGGCGACGGATTCTTTTCTTCTGCCGGTTCCGTAGAAATAAGGCTTCTCGGTGGTGTTATACATGGTTTTCTAATTCCTTTCTATCGATTTATTCCGCGTCGAAGGCGACGGGCTGCTGAGCCTGCTGATTGTGGCTCTCGCCTGCGTAGACCTTGAGTCTGGTGATGGACTTGTCGCCGATCTTGTTGTGGGGGAGCATTCCCTTCACGGCCAGCTGCATAGCGAACTCGGGCTTGGTGCTCATCAGCTGACGGTAGGACACTTCCTTCAGACCGCCGATGTAACCGGAATGATGACGATAGAACTTCTGATCCAGCTTTCTGCCGGTCAGGACAGCCTTGCCTGCGTTGACGATGATTACGAAATCGCCGCAGTCAACATGGGGGGTGAACTCGGGCTTGTGCTTGCCGCGCAGGATCATGGCAGCCTTGGCAGCCGTCTTACCCAGGGGCTTGTTGGCGGCATCGATGACATACCACTTGCGCTCAATGGTTTCTTTTTTTGCCATAAAAGTGGACATGGATGAATTCCTCCGAATGTATGATATATTTTTATTTTTTTGCGTTTTTCGGCGGCTTTTTCATGACGGGGACATGAAAGGAGCCGTGCAGGTTAACATTATAGCATTCCTTTCCCTCCTTGTCAAGCACTTTTTCACAAAAATTCCGAAAAACTTTATCCGCTGCGGTTGAATCTCTCGTTTTCTTTTGTTTTCTCTTGTATTCTCACGTATGCTCACAGCCTGCGACGAAAAAATTAAAAAAGAAAATGGGGCAAAGCGGAGCGTCTGACGGTAACGCCAACGCAAAAAGTGGCGCTTCGCTTGCTTTTTTGAACGTTTTTGGGGATTCCAAAGGGACTTTTTTCAAAAAGTCCCTTTGGTGGGGAGTTTGAGGGGCAAGGCCACTCAACAGTATATACGTCTCAGCGGCGCCATGCGCCGCAATACGGCAGAAGCAAGACGGCCTTACCTCCGGGAGGCGGACATATTCATGCAATTTGATATACATATATATAAAGGAAGACTTTTTGCTTGCGGTGGCGAAGTGATTGTAGACGGAATGTTTGATTCAAAAGGGTATGTGTTTTATTTCGTAGCGGCGCAGGGGACCTTAGTAAAAAATACGATAATAATTTGCCGAGGGGTTGACTTTAAAGAAAAAAATGATATAATTTTTTTAGTTAAAATGAATTTGATCGTTTTAATGCAAAGAAACTTTCATTACAAACAATGCATATCAATTTAGGGCATACATAGAATAGGAGAGTGAGAATCAATGAAGTTGGAATCCAATCGAGCGGGTATTATGATGAATACAACAAGAGGCTATTCTTCCTTTGTTCCGGCTAAACTTCCGCCAAACCCTCCGATTAAGATTGATAGTGAAATGCAAAAATTGCTTTCACTGGCCGATCGTAAGCTGGGAC
The DNA here is from genome assembly GCA_015063795.1 of Oscillospiraceae bacterium. Classification (GTDB taxonomy): domain Bacteria; phylum Bacillota; class Clostridia; order Oscillospirales; family CAG-272; genus SIG694. The sequence continues at coordinate 79,628 of SVTL01000008.1, read as the reverse complement.
GATTGGACGGGATCACCGAGATTTTACCGAATCCCGAGTTGTTTGTGGCGATGTATGTGAAAAAAGAGGCGGTTTTGAGCGCCCAGATAGAGGGCACACAGGCTTCTCTTGTTGATGTTTTAAATACATCAGAAAGCGAAACGAACGATCATTCTTATAATGAGGTGGTCGAAGTTGTCAATTATGTAAATGCGATTAATTGGGGACTGGCGAATCTTAGCGAGCTTCCGTTGAGTCTCCGATTGATTCGGAACATTCACAAAGTATTGTTGAAGGATGTGCGAGGATTTGACAAAAGCCCGGGAGAGTTCCGGAAGTCTCAAAACTGGATCGGTCCTCAGGGATGTACATTGGAAACGGCCACATTCATTCCGCCAACTGTGGAAGACATGGAAAAAGCCTTGTATGATTTGGAGGATTATTTATATGAGGATGACGATCTTCCTGCTTTAATAAAAATTGCTTTGATCCATGCACAGTTTGAGTCAATCCATCCCTTTTTGGATGGGAACGGCCGAATGGGGCGGCTGTTGATAACCTTTTGGCTTTGCCAGCAGAAAATTCTGTCACAACCTTTGCTGTACCTTAGTTATTATTTTAAACAGAATCGATTGGAATACTATGATCGATTGATGGCGGTAAGAGTTCGTGGAGATTGGGAAAGCTGGATCAAGTTTTTTCTACGTGGGGTAGCATCGGTTTCGGATGAGGCTACCGATTCCGCTAAGCAAATTATTGCATTGCAAAGCAAATATTCCGAACTGCTGTTGCGAAATGATAAGGCAAACAATAATGATAGCGTTCTTTTGAATCTGTTGTTTGAAAAGCCGATTGTAACAAAAAAAGAAGTAGCCGATATGCTGAAGGTTTCGTTGCCGACCGCCAGTTCCGTGGTGGATGCTTTTTGCGGGATGGGAATCTTATTCGACAAAACGCCTGAAAAAAAGAGGTATAAAACCTTTGTTTTTCGAGAGTATTTGGAAATATTGCAAAAAGGAACCGAAATCATCAAAAACTAACTCCACAAAGGAGAAAAAGCGAGGGATTCCTCGCTTTTTTTGAAAAAACGATTTGATCCACGGGGAATGCTTGGCGATGTTTAAAAAATGATTTTTTTAGATTGCATTTTATGATGCTTTTGAAAGACATACCTTTTCGATGAAACCTTTTCCCCTTGGCTGCCGTCTAACCGTCTGCTGTCAGGGAGAGTTTTCGGAGGCCGTCTCACTTTCGGTCACATATAATTATTGAAAAATTTGATTTGTGTTCATAAATATATGATATAATGGACTCCGAATACATATCCGTTCAAAAAGAAAAACAAAACGCAAGTGAAAAAAACGAGAAAGGCGTGAATCAAACCATGAAAAAACTTCGCATTTTTCTGATCAGCTTTGCCCTCATTCTGGCTATGGCTCTCGCGTTTGCCGCCGGCTCCTCCGCCGCAGGGTCCTTCCCCGATGTGACCTCGGTCTGGAATTGGGCGGACGACGCCATTGAGTACATGGTCGGCAAGAGTGTCATCAACGGCTATACCGACGGAACCTTCCGCCCGGGCAATGACGTCACCCGTGCTGAATTTGTCAAGATGCTGAACGCGACCTTCGGTCTCACCGCCGAAACCGCCACCAGCTACAGCGACGTCAAGTCCGACGCCTGGTACTATCCCCATGTGCGCAAGGCCGCCGCTCAGGGCTACCTGCTCTCCTACGGCAGCAAGTTCAATCCCGACATCAAGCTGACACGTGAAGAGGCCGCCTCCCTGCTGGTCCGTTACCTGGATCTGCCCGAGGACGAGAAGGCCTCCACCTCCAAATTCACCGACTATACCTCCATCAATTCCACCTACCGTAACTATGTGCTGCAGGCGGCTGAGGCCGGTCTGTTCGGCGGTTACGAGGACGGAAGCTTCGGTCCCAAGCGCACGCTGAACCGCGCCGAGGCTCTTACCATTCTTTACCGTGCCGCCGGCTCGGTGTTCAACGCCTCCTCCAACGGTCTGGACAACGGCGCCTCCGATGAGAACGCTGTCGTCACCAAGAGCGGCGTCACCATCCGCAACGCCACGCTGTACGGCCGCATCCTCGTTTCCGAGGGCATCGGCAAGTACGGCCGCGTCACCTTCGACGACTGTAAGATCCGCGGCGAGCTGATCGTGCGCAGCGGCGAGTCGGTTATCCTTACCGACTGTGATGTGAACGAGGTGACCGTCACCTCCGAGACCGAATCCACCGTCTATCTGGAGGGCGACACCGTCATCGAGCTGCTCACGCTGGAGCAGAAGGCCGGTGCCGATCTCGAAAAGGATGCCGTCATTGAGGAAATGGTCGTCAATGCCGCCGCCTGCGGTGTTTCGGGCAACGGTGAGCTGAAGAAGCTGACCGTCAACGCCAAGGACTTCCAGTCCAAGATCATGCCTGAGAAATATACCATCAAGAGCGGTCTGTCCGCCACGCTTGCCGGAACGGTCTATCCCCAGTCCGCCACCACCGGCTTTACCAACACGCCCACCGTCTCCACCGTCGGCAGCTATGAGTGGCTGAACGGCAAGTCCAATGTCAACGGCACGCTGTATTGGTACTACACCAACACCGCCGTTGCTCCCGCCTCGGGTGAGGACTATCTGACCACTTACCAGAACACTGCTTCCACGGTCAAGTCCTACTTCGCCGTTTCCAAGGACGGCACCATCAACAGCCAGCTTCTGGTGAACTACAACGCCATGAACTACCGTTATGTGGCTGTGATGATCACCACCACCGCCGGCCACTGCACGCCTGTGGTCATCGACCGCAACGCTGTTGCTTCGGTTGTTGCCGGCTTCTCGGTGGCGCCCCGCGTGACCTCCAATATCTCTGCCGGCTATGACTACCTGACCGGCACGCCCTCGGTCACCGGTACGATCTACTACTACTATTCCGATTCCGCCACTGTTCCCTCAACGGCCACCCAGTTTGTCAACATCTTCAACACCATGGGTCAGACCTCGTCTTACGCCCTGGTCGGTACGGTTGCCGCCACCGCCGGCACGGCCATCAACCAGAGCCTGAAGGCCATCGCCTCGGTCGGCAATTACAACTATGTGGTGCTGGCCATCTACTACAGCAACGGCACCTACACCACGCCTGTTGTCATCACCCGCAATGCCGAATTGTCATCCGTCCCCCGTGCCTACACCGTGACCACCACCGGCACCTATGATTACCTGAACGGTACGCCGACGGAGAGCGGTACTCTCTACTATTACTACACCAATGTGGGAACGGTTCTCACCAACTCGTCGCAGTTCTGGTCCGGCTATAACACCAGTGCTTACACCGGTCAGGTCAGTGCTTATGCCGGCATGCCTCTGAACAATGCGCAGCTCAAGCCTGCCGCCAATGTCTCCGGCTATTCTTACGTGGTTCTGTTGGTCGGTACCGATGGGCTTCCTCAGGTGGTTGCCCGCAACGGTGCTTCCGCTGCCACGGCCTTCACCGTCACCTCCTCCGGCACCTATGATTACCTGAACGGTACGCCGGCCAAGGGCGGTACCATCTATTACTACTACACCAACGCATACACCACTCTGACCGTGGACAGCTTCTGGACCGGTTACAGCACCGCCGCAGCATCATCCTATCTGGGCAGCGTGTCCGCTTATGCCGGCTCGCCTCTGTCCAATGCCTATCTGAAGCCCACGGCCTCCGTCGGCGGCTATGCGTATGTGGCTGTGATGCTTGTTCCCTCCGACGGAACGACGATGGCTCCCCAGCTGATCGTCCGCAACGGCGGTGCCTCTACCGGAACCACCTTCTCGGCAGCGCCTGTCTTCTCCATGTCCAACAACACCGAATACATCTCCGCAACGCCTCTGATCTCGGGTACGCTGTATTGGTACTACACCACCCTGAGCACCGTTCCCACCACGGGCGATGCCGCCTTCACTGCTTGGGTGAACTCCGACAGCACGATCAGAGGCACGGATACGACCACGGCCTATTCCGCCAAGAGCTTCCCGCTGAAGTCCTACAGCGCGGTCTACCAGTATCCCTACATCGTGGCCTTCATCGGCTACTCCAACGGTGTTACCAATTCCTACACCGCGCCGGTTCTGATCACCAAGACCCAGTCGGTCGGCTCCACCAACGGCTTTACCGTTGCTCCGACGCTGTCCAAGTCCAACAACTTTGACTACCTGAACGGCACGCCTTCTGTCACGGGTTATGTGGAATATTATTACACCAGCAACCCCGCCAAGCCCTCCTCGACGGAATTTGACAACCTTTACAGCATGACAACTTATAATGCCAAGGGTGTTCTGAGCGCAGCGGCCAATGCGCCTCTGACCAACAATGCCCTTTGCTCGGACACTGCCGCCGGCAGTTATGCCTATGTGGTCATCCGCCTGAAGGATACGACCGGTGTGATGAAGTATGATCCCGTGGTTCTGGCCCGCTCTTCGGCCTCTGTCTCCGGCACCGGCTTCACCGCTGCTCCCGTGTATTCGCTGTATAACGGAACCACCGATTCGGTGACCTTCACGCCTGCAACCACCGGTACGCTGTACTGGTATTACACCACGCTGTCCTCCGTTCCTGCGGCAGCGGATTACAGCGGTCTTTACGGTGCGGCGGTGCTGAAGAGCAGCCAGTCGATCTCGTCGCTGGGTTCTCAGATGGCCTTCATGAAGACGCCTGCCGAGCGCACCGCCTATTCCTATGTGGTCCTTCAGATCGTGGATGCTGCCGGAAACCGCTACACGCCTGTGGTTGTTTCGGTCAATACCGTCTCTTCCACCAATGGCTTTGTGTCCGGCCCCTTCTGGACCAGCTATAACGGTTACGATCGCGTAACCGGCACTGCCTCGGTGACCGGCAAGCTTCATTTCTATTACAGCACCTCCTCTGCAACGCCCACGGTTGACGGTTTCCTGACTGCCTATGCCAATGCGGCTTATAAGAATCAGCCTGCTGTTACCTCTCAGTCTGTTGACATTCCTCTTCTCTCCACGGTCACGGTTGCTTCTTATAACTATGTGGTCGTGATGCTGGAGGATACAGCCGGCATGAGATATCAGCCCGTGGTGCTCACTCGTACGTCCACGGCGGCCGGTAACGGCTTTGCCGCCGACAAGCTGCCCTTCACCTTCGCTTCTGCTGACGGTAATGTCTATTTGCAGCATCAGGCGCCTCAGGTCGCCAAGCTGTCTTACTACCTGGCAGACAGTGCCGTTGTTGCCGACTTCAACACCGGCTATGCCGCTGCTGCAATCAAGGCTTCCGGCATCACCGTTTTGACCTATGCGCAGAACGCTTCTTTGGGCAGCATCGCTTCGCTCAATTCTTACACCCATGTGATCGTCCGTCTCCAGACGCCTGACGGCATCACGACCTATCAGCCCCTTCCGCTGGTGCTGAACAAGACCCCTGCCGCAAGCTGAGCGGATCAAACAGTGGTCTTGTAACGAAAAACAACAGAGAGCCGATACGGTTTTGACCGTATCGGCTCTTTTGCGTGCTTGGGGGATGTTGTGCTCCGCGGACGTGAGAAACCGTAGGGCGGGGGCTTGCTGATCGCCGTGTTTGCAAAAGCGAAATTCCCCCGCAGGCGCACAGAACCGCTTGCCGAACGTAAGGCTCCCCTTTTTGAAAGGGGAGCTCCCGACGCAGTCGGGTGAGGGGATAGAAAAGCCCGCTTCGCGGGCTGCGATATGTTCGGGCTGAGCCCGAACGCGATATACCGCTTCGCGGTGTGATATGTTGGCTTCGCCAACGTGATATGTCGGCTCCGCCGACGTGAGAAGCCGTAGGGCGGGGGTTTACTTCCGCCGTGAAAGGAAAGCGAATAGCCGCTTTGCGGCATGAATTGAAATCGATGATTTCATGAATTGAACCTCGTTCATGAATTGCGCCTGCGGCGCATGAATAGCCCGCTATGCGGGCTGGTCTGCTTCGCGGACGTGATATGCCTCACTTCGTTCGGCGCGATAGATTCGGCTTCGCCGAATGTGGGAAGGGGTGCGGAGGCATCATTCGCTCGCGGTGCGGCGGTAATAGACCTTGCGCCCCTCCTTGCCGTCGGGAAGAAGCGCGCCGACAGCCGTCAGCACCGCGAAGGCATAGGCGGCAGACTTTCGCGTGAAGCGCGAGGCCCTTGTGTATTCGGTGCGGGTGAAGCGCTCGGGCAGCTTTGGCGGAAGCAGCGCCAGATAGTCGGACGGGGACGAGAGCGGGATGGTCTCGCCGAAGGCCTTCGGAATGCGGTCGATGCGGTTGGAGCCCTTTTTGCCGTCGGCGCTCCAGCCGTCGAGACGGCGGTACTCCTCCACATCGGTCATCACGATCTCGATGGTCAGGCGGGGGTGGAGCAGCAGAGGACGGAGGGAATAGAGCTCGCGGAGGATGTCCTGCTCGCCCCAGCTTTTCGGAGACAGACGGCCGCCGGTCACCTCGCCGCTGTCCGACACCCAGAAAATGCGCTTTTTGCGGACGGCGGGGTAGACGATGCGGACGCCGTTGGGGATGCGCTCCTCATCGGCCAGAAAGGCGGCGAGCTTGTGTTTCATGCGGAAAAAGGAGCGGGTCTGGATCTCGGTCACGCGGCCGTTTTCAAAAAGGTCGGCCACAAAGCGTCCGATGCGGATCTCGTGGCAGGCTTCGTCGGGGCAGAGCTGCTTTTTCAGCTCGGCATGGAGTGTTTTTTCGTTGTAGGTCCCGATGGACGGCATGATCCTTTCCCTCCTTTTTCCCCGCTTGTGCGTTCTTTTGTTCATTGTACCGCAAATGCGGAAAAAATTCAAGAAAAAGGCAGAATTTTCTCTCATCTTTCCTCTTGCAATTTTCTCACAAGTGCGGTATGATAATAAGGATACAGAAAAAATGCCGAGCCGTCTCGGAAGATGACGGTGCAGAGGGCAATACGAATGTTTTGAGGTGATACCATGTTTGAAGAGATCAGAAAGGCGGCTTTTGCGGCCGCGGAGGAGATCATAGACAAGGCGGGACTGACGAGCGGTCAGATCCTGGTGGTGGGCTGCTCGACGAGCGAGGTCTGCGGCGAAAAGATCGGCACGGCCTCCAGCCCCGATGTGGCGCAGGCACTGTTTGACGGCGTGTACGAGGCGGCCAAGGCCAAGGGGATCTGGCTGGCGGCGCAGTGCTGCGAGCATCTCAACCGCGCCATCATCGTTGAGCGCGAGGCTCTGCCCATGGCCGAGGCGGTGAATGTGATTCCCCAGCCCAAGGCGGGCGGCTCCTTTGCCACCGCCGCTTATAAGGCTTTTTCCTCGCCCATGGCGGTGGAGACCATCGCCGCCGATGCCGGGCTGGACATCGGACGCACGCTGATCGGTATGCATCTGAAGCGTGTGGCGGTGCCTGTGAGACTGGAAAACGACCGCATCGGCGAGGCGCTTGTGATCGCGGCGCGCACCAGACCGCGCTTCATCGGAGGCAGCCGCGCGATGTATTTTGAAGCGTAAAGGAAGAGGCTTGTGAGCGAGGAGAAAAGCAAAAGCGAGCTTCACGGCGGTCACCGTAAGCGCCTGCGTGACCGCTTCCTGCAGGAGGGCGCGGACTCCTTTGCTTATCACAATCTGGTTGAGCTGCTTTTGTTTTATGCCATTCCGAGAAGGGACACCAACGAGCTGGCTCACCGTCTTTGCGAGCGCTTTCCCACTCTTGAGTCGCTGTTGGAGGCGGATGCTTCCGCGCTGATGGATGTGAAGGGCATCGGTGAGCACACCGCTGTGCTGATCCGTCTCATTCCTGCGATCGCGGCACGTCTGGCGGCGGAAAGGGCGGACGGAGTGTCGCTGAACGACGAGGAGACGGTCCGTGCGTTTCTCTCCTCCCGCTTCACGGGTGCCTGTGATGAGCTGACGTATGTTCTGCTGCTGGACGGAAAGCGCAGGTTGATCGACTGCCTTTGCCTCGGCAAGGGGACGCCGGTCTCTTCGGCGGTGAATGTGCGCGCGCTGACCGAACGGGCGATGCAGTCGCGGGCGGTGTATCTGTTTCTCGCGCACAACCACCCTGCCGGCGATCTTTGCCCGTCGGAGGAGGATCTGCGCCTGACGCGGCGGCTGTCGGTTCTGCTCCGCGAGCTGGACCTGTCTCTGTGCGAGCATTATCTGTTCACCGAAAACGGCTGTCTGCCGCTGAAGCGGTATCTGGAACAGAACGGGCGCATGAATTGAACTTCGTTCATGAATTGACGCTTCGCGTCGTGAATTGCACCTGCGGCGCATGAATTGAAATCTTCGATTTCATGAATTGACGCATTTGCGTCATGAATTGCGCCACAGGCGCATGAATTGAACTTTGTTCATGAATTGACGCTTCGCGTCATGATATACCGCTTCGCGGTGTGAAAGGAGGAAAAACACATGGATCGGTTTCAGCTGGTGTCAAGCTTCAAGCCCACGGGCGATCAGCCCCAAGCCATCGAAAGGCTGTCCGCCGGCGTGGAGGCCGGGCTGAAGGAACAGCTTCTTCTCGGCGTGACCGGCAGCGGCAAGACCTTCACCATGGCCAACATCATCGCCAACGTGAACCGTCCGACGCTGGTGCTCGCCCACAACAAAACGCTGGCCGCCCAGCTCTGCACGGAGTTCCGTGAGTTTTTTCCCCACAACGCCGTGGAGTACTTCGTCTCCTACTACGACTACTACAAGCCCGAGGCCTACATCCCGGGCAAGGATCTGTACATTGAAAAGGACGCGCTGATCAACGACGAGATCGACCAGCTGCGTCACAGCGCCACCTCCTCGCTCTTTGAGCGGCGGGACGTGATCATCGTCGCCAGCGTCTCCTGCATTTACAGCTTGGGCGATCCGGTGGAATACCAGAACATGCACATGAGCGTCCGCCCCGGCATGGCCATGGACCGCCAGCGGATGCTGATGCGTCTCAACGCCATGAGCTATGAGCGCAACGACATCGACTTCAAGCGCGACCGTTACCGCGTGAAGGGCGATGTTGTGGAGATCTTTCCCGCGTCCTCACGCGAGGCGGCCTTGCGTGTTGAATTTTTCGGCGACGAGATCGAGCGCGTCAGCGAGATCAACCCTGTGACCTGTCAAGTAACGCAGGTTCTCAAAAACGCCACCGTCTTCCCCGCCACCCACTACGCCATCTCCCCCGAAAAGCGGGAGGCGGCCCTTGCTGACATCGAGGAGGAGATGCGTGAGCGCGTCCGCTTTTTTGAAAGCGAGGGCAAGCTGATCGAGGCGCAGCGCATCGAGGAGCGGACGTTATACGACATCGAGATGCTCCGCGAGGCGGGCTTCTGCCACGGCGTGGAAAACTATTCCCGCGTGCTGGCCGGCCGTCCTGCGGGGGCGACGCCCTACACGCTTCTCGACTACTTCCCCAGCGATTTTCTGCTGTTTGTGGACGAATCCCACGTGACGCTTCCGCAGGTGCGGGGCATGAGCGGCGGCGACAAAGCCCGCAAGACCAATCTGGTCAATTACGGCTTCCGTCTGCCCTCGGCTCTCGACAACCGTCCCTTGTTCTTCGACGAATTCGAGCAGCGCATCCATCAGGCCATCTATGTCAGCGCCACCCCCGCCGCCTACGAAAAGGAGCGGAGCGCGCAGACCGTGGAGCAGATCATCCGTCCCACCGGGCTTTTAGACCCCGAGATCGAGGTGCGCGAGACCGACGGGCAGGTGGACGATCTGATCGGCGAGATCCGCATCCGTGTGGAGCGTGGCGAGCGCGTGCTGGTGACCACGCTGACCAAAAAAATGGCCGAGGATCTGTCCGAATATCTGGAGATGCAGGCGATCAAGGTCAAATACATCCACCACAACGTGGACACCATGGAGCGCATGGCCATCATCCGTGACCTGCGTGCGGGCCTGTTCGACGTGCTGGTGGGCATCAACCTGCTCCGCGAGGGTCTTGACCTGCCCGAGGTGTCGTTGGTGGCGATACTGGACGCGGACAAGGAGGGCTTCCTCCGCTCGGAGATGTCGCTGATCCAGACCATCGGCCGAGCCGCCCGTCACGTGAACGGCAAGGTCATTCTCTACGGCGACCGCATCACGCCCTCCATGCGCGTGGCCATCGACGAGACCAACCGCCGCCGCGGCATTCAGGATGAGTACAATAAGAAAAACGGCATTGTGCCGCAGAGTGTGAAGAAGAAGGTGGCCGATGTGATCTCCATCGGTCAGGGCTCGGCCGAATCGGGCGGACGGAAGAAGCAGACGCCTGTGAAGCTGACCGCCGCCGAAAAGGAAAAGACCATCGAAGCGCTGACCGCCGAGATGCTGGCCGCCGCCAAGGAGCTCCGCTTTGAGGAGGCCGCTTTCTTACGCGATAAAATTGCCAAGCTCAAGGGAGAGAAAGGGAAAAAGAAGGGATGACCGAGAAAAAGATCGTGATCAAGGGCGCGCGGGCGAACAATCTCAAAAATGTGGACCTGTCCATCCCGCGCAACAAGATGGTGGTGCTGACCGGGCTTTCGGGCTCGGGCAAGAGTTCGCTGGCCTTCGATACGCTGTATGCCGAGGGGCACCGCCGCTTTGTGGAGTCGCTGTCCTCCTATGCCAGACAGTTCCTCGGTCAGCTGGACAAGCCCGATGTGGATGCCATCGAGGGGCTTTCCCCCGCCATCTCCATCGACCAGAAAACCACCTCGCGCAACCCGCGCTCCACGGTGGGAACGGTCACCGAGATCTATGACTATCTCCGCCTGCTGTACGCCCGCGTGGGCATTCCCCACTGTCCGGTCTGCGGCAAGGAGATCAAAATGCAGCCCACCGACCAGATCATCGACAAGATCTGCACGCTTTCCGAGGGGACGCGGTTTCTGCTGCTGGCCCCTGTGGTGAGAGGGAAAAAGGGACGGCACGAGAAGGTGTTCGAGGACGCGAAAAAGAGCGGCTTTGTGCGCGTGCGCGTCGACGGCAGTCTGTATGAGCTCGACGAGAGCATTGAGTTGGACAAAAACAAAAAGCACACCGTTGAGATCGTTGTTGACCGTCTGGTCATGCGGGAGGACATCCGTTCGCGGCTGGCCGATTCGGTGGAGACCGCGCTGAAAAAGGGCGAGGGCAATCTGCTGGTGGTCACTATGCCCCGCGAGGGTGAGGGTGAGCCGACCGAGCTCTCCTTTTCCCAGAACTACGCCTGCGAGGAGCACGATTTCAGCATCGGCGAGCTGTCGCCCAACCTCTTTTCGTTCAACAACCCCTTCGGTGCCTGCGAGCACTGCAGCGGTCTTGGTGTGATCCAGAGCATCTCCCGCGAGCGCATGATCCCCGACAAGAGCAAGTCTCTGCGCGAGGGCGCCATCGTTTGCAACGGCTTCAAGTCCATTGACGAATTCAGCTGGATGGGACCGCTGTACGAGGCGGTGGGCAGAGTGTACGGCTTCGATCTGGACACCCCCCTCGAGCAGTTCAGCGACAAGGCGCTGGAGGCGCTGTTCAACGGCACGGGCGGAGCGCGGTATGACGTGGTGCGCTATTTCGGCGGCGTGCCCCACCGACAGGCGGCTGTGTACGAGGGCATCATCCCCATCGTGAAAAAGCGCATGGCCCAGAGCGGCTCGGAGGAGTACTACGAGGAGTTTACCGAAAACGTCCCCTGCCCGGTGTGCGAGGGGAAGAGACTGAAAAAAGAGCTGCTGACGGTGACCGTCGGCGGACTGAATATATACGATTACACCTGCCTGACCGTCACCAAGGCGCGGGAATTCATCGAATCGCTGTCGCTGACGCCCAACGAGGCGCAGATTGCGAAGGAAATTGTCAAGGAGATCCGCGCCCGTCTCCGCTTTCTTGAGAGCGTGGGGCTGGAGTATCTGACGCTGGCGCGGGGGGCAGGCTCTTTATCGGGCGGTGAGGCGCAGCGCATCCGTCTGGCCACGCAGATCGGCTCGTCGCTGACCGGCGTGATGTATATCCTCGATGAGCCCAGCATCGGTCTGCATCAGCGCGACAACAGCAAGCTGATCGGCACGCTGAAGAAGCTGCGCGATCTGGGCAACAGCCTGATCGTGGTCGAGCACGACGAGGAGACCATGCAAGAGTGCGACTACATCGTGGACATCGGTCCGGGTGCGGGCGTTCACGGCGGATACGTGGTTGCGTGCGGCACGCCCGAGGAGGTGGCCGCCAATGAAAATTCCATCACCGGCGATTATCTGTCGGGACGGCGGCGGATCGAAACGCCCAAGGAAAGACGTGTCGGAAACGGCGAGCGGCTGACCGTTCGCGGTGCGCGCGAGCACAATCTGAAGGGGATCGACGTCTCCTTTCCGCTGGGGACGCTGACCTGCGTGACCGGTGTGTCCGGCTCGGGCAAGAGCTCGCTGATCAACGGCATTCTCTATCCCGTTCTGGCCAAAACGCTCAACCGCGCCTTCACCTACCCCGGCAAGCACGATCGCATCGACGGCATCGACAAGCTGGACAAGGTCATCGGCATCGACCAGAGCCCCATCGGGCGGACGCCCCGCTCCAACCCCGCCACCTACACGGGGGTGTTCGGTGAGATCCGCGAGCTGTTCGCCAAAACGCCCGACGCCAAGATCCGCGGCTATCAGTCGGGGCGGTTCTCCTTCAACGTGAAGGGCGGACGCTGTGAGGCCTGCGAGGGCGACGGCGTGAAAAAGATCGAGATGCACTTCCTGCCCGACGTGTACATCACCTGCGATGTCTGCGGCGGCAAGCGGTACAACCGCGACACGCTGGAGGTGAAGTATAAGGGCAAGAGCATTTACGAGGTGCTGGACATGACCATCGAGGAGGCGCTGTCCTTCTTCTCGGCCATTCCCTCCATCAAGCGCAAGATGCAGGCGCTGTACGATGTGGGGCTGGGCTATGTGAAGCTGGGGCAGTCGTCCACCACGCTGTCGGGCGGTGAGGCTCAGCGCGTGAAGCTGGCAAGCGAGCTCTGCAAGCGTCCCACGGGGCGGACGGTCTATATCCTCGATGAGCCCACCACCGGACTGCATACCCATGACGTGAAGCGGCTGATCGAGATGCTCCGCCGTCTGGTGGAGAGCGGGAACACCGTCATCGTCATCGAGCATAATTTAGACGTGATCAAGTGCGCCGACCACATCATCGATCTCGGTCCCGAGGGGGGCGACAGGGGCGGCTATGTGGTGGCCTGCGGTACGCCGGAAGAGGTGGCCGCGTGCGAGAGCTCCTACACGGGGCAATATCTGAACAAGCTGTTTGAAAAGGAGAAGCGCTTATGAAAAAGGCCATTCGCATCGGGGGGCGCATGGCGGCGGTCCTGCTGCTGGTGATTTCGTCGCTGCTGCTGGTGCTCTATCAGCAGGGGTATTATGACTTCTCCTTCATCAAGCGTCCGCCCGGCGCCATGGTGGGCGAGGGGACGGCGGAGCAGGAGCGTGAAAGCGAGGTCCTGCCCACCGAGCCGCTGACGCCCGAGGAGAACATCCGCGATGTGTTTGAGCAGAGCGGCGCTCTGTCCGAGCAAAAGGGCGATTATGAAAGCAAAAACGGGAAGATCCCGGCCGCCGAGCGTTTCTTTGCGGCAGGCTGGTCGGTTGACAGCGGCGATTTCGATCTGCAAAAGCACCGTCTGCTGCGGGTGACGCCTGCGGACGCACTGCCGACCGTCTTCTCTTACGGAAAGATGACCGTCAAGGAGCCCATGCGCGTTGAATCGCCCGACGGCGGCTATGAGACGGTGCTGAAGGTGTACGAGACCGACCGCCCCGCGCTGTCGCTGTATATGGGGCATATCTTTGCCGACGACGGCGGAAAGACCTCGCTGCTGTCGGGTGACGGGGAGATGCTGATCGCCAAGATCGACCGCGAGCAGCTGCAGCCCGCCTATCAGCGCACCGTCGGCGGCGATCCGCTGTTTGTGTACAAGGGCGGCTATTATAAGCTGGCCTCGGGGACGGGTATGCTGCTGGCGGTGGAGGAGAGCGAGGTGCGTCAGACCGCCCTCCGCTTCGACTATCCGATCGATTACGGGCTCAGCGACGGCAAGATCTTCGTCTTCTTCGACGAGGAGAGCGGGCTGTACGGCTACCGCTCGGCCGACGAGAGCGTGGTCATCGAGCCGCAGTTTGAAATGGCGTATGAATTCGGAAGCAATGCCTATGCGGCGGTCATCGACGAGGGCGTGCAGAAGTTCATCGACCGCAGCGGGCGCGTGGTCATCGATGCGTTCGGCTGGCTGTATTACAACCAGCGCCGCGAGGTTTTCGACGGCTACTATGCCCCCGACACCAACGGCATCGAGTCGCTGGGAATGTTCTATTTCGACGAGGGGCTGGTGCGCGTCAGACGGCATCTGATCGACTACTATCACCGTACCAAGACCGCCGACGACATGGATCTTCTGCTCTATGAAAACGGCGAGGAGTTCCCTCTGCCCGGCGGATACACGCTGGTGGGCTATTCCGACGGCGTGGCTCTGCTGGAAAAGGATGGGCTGTACGGCTTCCTCGACCGAACCGGCTATTGGATCGCCCAGCCGATCTATACCTATGCGCAGCCCTTTTCCGAGGGGCTGGCGGTCATCGGCTTTGCAGACGGCAAGAAGGGCATGATCGATAAGGAGGGCAATGTGATTTTGTCCTTTGTGTATGACCATGTGTCCTCCTGCTCGAGCGGCGTGGTGCTGACCTTCGAACGCGACCACGGCTGGCAGATCCTCAACAAGGCAAAACAGAATTGATGTTGTCGGGAAACTTTTTGAAAAAAACTTTCTTTGTCGGGAGTTCAGCGCATGCGAAGCATGGCGCTTGGTGAATTTACCCCTGATATTCTTTCCCCTTTTTTTGCGGCGCAAGCGCCGCTGAGATGTAAGAGATGTCAGGGCGCCGCCCCGAACCCCGTTTAAGGGCGCTTTTTGAAAAAAAGCACCCTTAAAAATCCCGCAAAAACTTTCAATAAAACAAAGCGAAAGCGTTTTGTCAGGCTCCGATATTCTAACACAAAGGAACAAACAACCATGCAGACATTCAAGGCAGGAAAGATCGACGTTGCCGTCATCGGCGCGGGACATGCAGGCATCGAGGCCGCGCTGGCCTGCGCCCGTCTGGGGCTCTCCACCGCCCTGTTCACCATCAATCTGGATGCGGTGGGCAATATGCCCTGCAATCCCTCCATCGGCGGAACAGGCAAGGGGCATCTGGTGTATGAGATCGATGCGCTGGGCGGCGAGATGGGCTTTGCGGCCGATCAGGTGACGCTGCAGAGCCGTCTTTTAAACCGCAGCAAGGGGCCCGCGGTCCACTCCAAGCGAGTCCAGGCCGACCGCGTCCTCTACCGCGAGATCATGAAAAAAACGCTGGAAAACCAGCAAAATCTGCTGCTCATCCAGGCCGAGATCGGCGAGATCGTCACCGAAGAGGAGGGCGGAAAGCGGGCTCTCCGCGCAGTCATCACCCGAAACGGCGCCGAGTGGGCGTGCAGGGCGGCGATCGTCTGCGCCGGCACCTTTCTCAACGGCCGCGTGATCACCGGCGAAAACGCCTATGCGTCGGGACCGGACGGCATGCTCCCCGCCACGGGGCTGTCGGCTTCGCTGGAGGCAAACGGTGTGCGTCTCATGCGCTTCAAGACCGGTACGCCCCCCCGTATCCACGCCGACAGCATTGATTACGATAAGCTGGAGCTGCAGGAGGGGGACGATGTGGTCCTGCCCTTCTCGTCGCGGACGAAGGACTTTGCCTTTGCCGGCGGACGTCAGCTCCCCTGCCACATCGCGTATACCAACGAGCGCACCCATGAGATCATCCGTCAAAATTTGCACCGCAGCCCTTTGTACGGCGGCGAGATCAAGGGCGTCGGCCCGCGGTACTGCCCCAGCATCGAGGACAAGGTGGTCCGCTTTGCCGACAAGGAGCGGCATCAGCTCTTCGTCGAGCCCATGGGCATTGGCACCAAGGAGGTCTATCTGCAGGGCTTCAGCTCCTCCATGCCCGAGGAGGTGCAGAGCGAGATGCTCCATTCGCTGGTGGGCTTTGAGCACGCGCAGGTCATGCGGACGGCCTATGCCATCGAGTACGACTGCGCCGATCCCACGCAGCTGTTTGCCACGCTGGAGTTCAAGGAGATCGGCGGGCTTTACGGCGCGGGGCAGTTCAACGGCACCAGCGGCTATGAGGAGGCCGCCGCGCAGGGGCTGATCGCGGGCATCAACGCCTCGCTGACCATCCTCGGACGCGAGCCGGTCGTCCTGCCGCGCAGCTCCTCTTACATCGGCACGCTGATCGACGATCTGGTCACCAAGGGAACCAACGAGCCCTACCGCATGATGACCTCCCGCTCGGAATACCGTCTGCTCCTCCGCCAGGACAACGCCGACGAGCGTCTGATCGGCATCGGTCACGACGTTGGGCTGGTGGACGAGACGCGCTATGCTGCCTATTTGGAAAAGGCGGCCGCCATCGAGCGCGAGCAGAAGCGCATCGAAACGACCAACGTCCCGCCCTCGCCCATCCTGCAGGCGCTGCTCGATGAAAAGGGTTCGACACGGACGAGCACCGGCATCAAGCTTTCCGAGCTGATGCGCCGCCCCGAGCTGGATTATGACGCTCTTGCGCCCGTTGATCCCAACCGTCCCGACCTGCCGCGCGCGGTGAAGCTGGGCGCAGAGATCCGCATCAAATACGGCGGCTACATCAAACGGCAGCTGGACGAGGCCGAGAAGTTCAAGAAGCTGGAGAGCAAGCTGCTTCCGCCCGATATCGATTATGAGCAGGTGAAGGGCATCCGCATCGAGGCGATGCAGAAGCTGCAGAAGTTCCGTCCTGCCAGCATCGGGCAGGCCTCCCGCATCAGCGGCATCTCCCCGGCGGATATCACCGTGCTGTTGATCTATCTCTCGCAGAAGTATGGGGAGAGGGAATAACAGCGCCCGCGAAGCGGGCATATCGCATTCGGCGAAGCCGAATCTATCGCGCCGAACGAAGTGAGGCATATCGCGTTGGCGAAGCCAACATATCGCGCACCGAAGGTGCATTTCTCTTCGTTTTCACGGCGGGAGCAAGACGACCGCCCTACAACGTCTCGCGTCGGCGAAGCCGAATCTATCACGTTTGCGAAGCCAACATATCGCGCACCGAAGGTGCATTTCTCTTCGTTTTCACGGCGGGAGCAAGACGACCGCCCTACACCGTCTCGCGTCGGCGAAGCCGAATCTATCGCGTTGGCAAAGCCGACTCCCCGCCCTTGCCTTATGGCTTTTGCGTTACCGGTCGCTTTGTCGAAACCTCTCCTTTTTGTAGAGAAAGTTGACAAATAACAAATAATATGCTATGATAAAGAGGAAGACCCAAGTCCATCCTCTTTTTTCATACGTTCCATCACATGCAAGACAAGGAGGGATACCTATGAAACGAATCTGGATCCGCATCGGACTCGGTGCGCTGTTGGTTGTGTGCGCGGGCGCGTTTCTTCTGATGGCGGCGGCTTTCGGGCTTTCGCTTTGGTATCAGCCCGAGGAGCCGATCCTGTTGGATTCGATCATTGCCGACAAGGAAAGCTGGGAAACGCCCCACGAAAAGGTGTTCCATACAATCGATGCAACGCCGACGCTTTTGGGAAGCCTGACGGTCCCTGCCGAAAAATTCGAATTTGAACCGTACTTTCATCCCGAAAAAGCAAAGGTGCTGTTTAAGGTGTTTTTGGGGAAAGAGCCGGAGGTTTTGTTTTCCTTTCTCGGGAACGATTCCGAATGGATCCCCTTAGCGGACGATCCCCTGTTAGAGGAGATTTTTGCGGATGATCCGGAGGATTCGCTGTTCTGCGCTGTGTGGGGAAGAAAATTGGAGCGCGTGGTTTTGTATGAGAATGTGTATATGCTGTACTCCTCCTTTACCTTGGAGGATCAGGGGTATGGGCGAACCATGTGGCTTGGTTCCCACAAGCCCGCCATTCTTACCTTTTCCGAAGACTATGAGGAGAACACGCTGTATCTGTACAAAATGACGGAGGAGACGGCCTCCTTGCCCCAATTGACCATGAAAGAGCTCTGGCGTTATGAAGAAGAGGAGCGTCTTGCCCGACAGGCACTGTTTGTGAAGCATGAGGAGGGGGAAGGGAAATGAAAAAACGTGTGATCGTTCTTTTGGCGGTCTGCGGACTGCTTCTCGCTTCGGCGGCCGTGCTCGGGGTGGTGTCCGATCGGATTTTTGAAGAGAAAAACCGTTCGCCCTATCCTCCGTATGCAGGGGCTTTCGCGTTTTCGCAGAACCGTCCGCCCTATAATCCGCTGATCGTTGTCTGCACCGCCGAGCTGGCCTTTGACGGAAAAAGCCATACGCTCAGCGGCAAAGAGGCTTCGTCTCTGGGGCAGGCGATGACCGAAAGCGTGGCGCTGTATGTGCTGTCCGAGCGCCCGACCTGCGGCTTTGAGGAATCCGAGTCTGTGCTTCTGACGCTGGACGGCGGTACGGACGCGGAGGCGGTGTTTGTGTTTGCCGCCGACGGCTGTCCCATCGTCTACCACAAAGAGGCCGACGCGTTCTACGGCATGACCGACGGTTCGGTCTCTTGCTTCAATCGCATCGCCGAAGCGTATGGGATCGATCTGCGGCTGAAGAAGCCGGGAAGAGAGTCGGAAGCCTCTCTCAAGCAGTACTCTTACAGCGCAACAAGTCCGTAAAACGGGTGCCAAAGGGTGTCGGCGATGCTCTTTTGGTAAAAATATTCCACAAATTTGTCAAAACCCCTTGACAGGGGACGAAAAGTGTGGTATGCTGTGCTAAACATTCCGATGAGGCGCTCAGAATCGAAAGAAACTGAAGCGCGGAGGAAGCTCTGGAGAATCCCTTAAGTGGGTGCCGAAGGTGCAAGGCGGTTTGGTCCGCCGAATCTCTCAGGCAAAAGGACGGAGCAGCACATGAAAGCCCTCTTTCAGTCCCGGGTTTGAGGCGGTTTCGTGTCTGTGCAGTTTTTTCTTCAGAGCTGTCGAAGGTATTTCGGCAGCTTTTCTTATTTCTCACATTTTATTTTTTAGGAGGACGTTTTCCCATGCAAGCATTCCAGGATACTTGTCTCAAGATCGTGGCGACGATCAACGGATACCTGACCGACTACGTTTTGATCTTCCTGTTGATCGGTATCGGTCTCTTCTTCACCATCCGCACCCGTTTCGTGCAGGTTCGCTGCTTCGGCGAAGGCATGAAGAGAGTGTTCGGCAACATCTCGCTCCGCGGCGGCAAGCAGAAGGGCGGCATCAGCTCCTTCCAGGCTCTCGCCACCGCCATCGCCGCTCAGGTCGGTACCGGTAACATCGTCGGTGCCTGCGGCGCCATCCTCATCGGCGGTCCCGGCGCCATCTTCTGGATGTGGGTCATCGCCTTCTTCGGCATGGCCACCATCTACGCCGAGGCTGTTCTCGCGCAGAAGACCCGTGTGGTCGATGCGGACGGCAACGTGGCCGGCGGCCCCGCTTATTACATCACCACCGCCTTCAAGGGCAAGTTCGGTAAGTTCCTTGCCGGCTTCTTCTCGATCGCCAGCATCCTCGCCCTCGGCTTCTTCGGCTGCATGGTGCAGTCCAACTCCATCGGTGAGACCTGCGCCAACGCCTTCGGCATTCCCTCCTGGGTTGTCGGCATCGCCGTGGCTCTCATCGCCGGCTTCATCTTCTTCGGCGGCATTCAGCGTCTGGCTGCCGTGACCGAGAAGCTGGTTCCCGTTATGGCTTCGCTCTATCTGATCCTCGGTCTGATCATTCTGGTCGTCCGCATTCCCTACATCCCCGAGACCTTCGGCATGATCTTCAAGTATGCGTTCGTTCCCAACGCCCTTATCGGCGGCGGCATCGGCTATGCGCTCAAGACCGCCATCAGCCAGGGTGCCAAGCGCGGTCTCTTCTCCAACGAGGCCGGTATGGGTTCGACCCCCCACGCCCACGCGCTCGCCAAGGTTGAGAAGGCTCACGACCAGGGTGTTGTGGCGATGATCGGTGTGTTCATCGATACCTTCATCGTTCTGACCATGACCGCTCTCATCGTCATCTCCACGCTTTATGCCGGCAACGGCCCGCTGTCTGTCGATCCCACCGGCGCGGCAGATGCTCTGTCCAAGACCAACATGGCTCAGACCGCCTTCGGTATGGTCTTCGGCAACGGCCTCGGCAGCATCCTCGTTGCCATCTGCCTCTTCTTCTTCGCTTTCTCCACCGTTCTCAGCTGGAATATGTTCGGCAAGGTGAACATGGAGCACCTCTTCGGCAAGAAGTCGATCATCGTGTACCAGATCATTGCCATCGTCTTCGTCTTCCTCGGCTCGATCCTCTCCAACGACCTCGTTTGGGAGCTGACCGATATGTTCAACTACCTGATGGTTCTGCCCAACGTCATCGCCCTTGCGGCTCTGTCCGGTCTCGTGGTCAAGGCCACCAAGGAAAAGAGCGGAGACAAGGATCTGAAATAAAGATCTGAAAGAAAAAACGTTTTGCAAAAGTCCACCCGTTTCACCGCGGGTGGATTTTTTGTGCAAAAAAATGCTCGCCGAACGGCGAACACAGCGTTTCAAGGGGGAGAAATGGGGATGATCTCACCTGCCGTTGCGGAACGAGCCCGGCGCGGCAAAATCGGCGGTACCGGTGCAATCTTTTCGCTTGAAAACGGCGGGAGTAAACCCCCGCCCTACGGGTTTTCATGTCCGCAAAGCGGGTTTCGCTCAGCAGGGCGCCGCTGAATGAGCGGACACTGTTTGCCGGATGCGCCCGTCCTTAGTGTGTTTGCTTCGCAAACGTGATATATTCGGCTTCGCCGAATGTGATATACCGCTTCGCGGTGTGATATGTTGGCTTCGCCAACGTGATATGTCGGCTCCGCCGACGCGAAAACCCCGCCGGAGGCGGGGAGGTGTGTTTGCTTCGCAAACGTGATATATTCGGCTTTGCCGAATGTGATATACCGCTTCGCGGTGTGATATGTTGGCTTCGCCAACGCGAAAACCCGCCGGAGGCGGGGAAAGACAATCGCACTTGACGTCGATGGATGAGATCGGCGCGGCGAAATCGGCGGTGCTGGTGCCGGAGCAAAAGAAAACCCCGCCGAAGGCGGGGTATAACAGAAAACTCACTTGACGTCGATGGACGAGAGCAGCGCAGCGAAATCGGCGGTGCTGGTGCCGGTGAAGTCGGTGACGGTGATGGTCAGGTTGGGCTCGGTGTTGAGGATGATCTGGGTGATGTTGATCTTGATGGGATCGAGGTTGACGGTGTAAGAGAAGTGGACGCTGTCAACGCCGTCAATTTTTTCGGCGGTGTAGTTCTGAAGCGCGATGTTAGGATCGATGGTCTTCAGCTCGGTCTCAAAGCCCTCCTTGGTCAGCTGGTCAAAGGAGCCGTCCTTGTTGGAGAAGAGAACGCTGATGCTGTCGCCGTTGGGTGTGGCGGGCGAGATGATGTCGCTGCCCTCCTCGACGGCGGCGGTGTAGCCTGCGGGAACCTTGAAGGAGATGTAGTCATTGGAATAGGTGTCGCTTTCCACCTTGCCGGGGGCGGTGGTCTTTTCAACAGGCTCGGTGGATTCGGCCTGTTCGCCGTCGCCGTTGCAGGCGGTTACCGACAGGCAAAGAATGAGCGCGAGAAGCAGAAGAAATACTTTTTTCATGTTTTTCTATATCCTTTCTTTGAGTTCGGATGGGTATCTCTTTCTATTCTATCACAGTCGGAGCAGAAAATCAAGGGGGTAAGGACGGAAAGCCAAAAACTTTCTCGTAACGGCAAGGTTGGCCCTGCGGCATTTGCTCTTGACAGCGGCGGCTTTTTCCTGTAAACTGGAGGGGAAGAGAAGACAAAACAGGAGGCGGTAAGATGAAGATGGCATTGATCCAGATGAGCGTGACGGCGGACAAGAGAGCGAATGTTTCTCATGCGTGCGAGTTGATCGCGCGGGCAGGGACGGAGGGCGCGGATATGGTCGTTCTGCCCGAGATGTTCTGCTGCGCTTATGAAAATGCGGCCTTTGCTGCGAACGCCGAGCCCAAGGGCGGCTTTGTGTATGAAGCGCTTGCCGGGGCGGCGCGTGAAAACCGACTGTATGTGGTGGGCGGTTCGATGCCAGAATCCGACGGCGGCAGGCTGTACAACACCTCCTTTGTCTTTGCGCCCGACGGGAGCGAGATCGCGCGGCACCGCAAGGTGCATCTGTTTGACATCAACGTGGAGGGCGGACAGCGCTTCTGCGAATCCGACACCTTTTCCCCCGGCGGGAGCCTGACGTTGTTTGACACGCCCTTCGGCCGCTTCGGGCTCTGCATCTGCTTTGACATCCGCTTTCAGGAGATCTTCCGCCTGATGGCGCTGGAGGGAGCGCAGGCGGTGATCGTGCCGGCGGCGTTCAACATGACCACCGGCCCTGCCCATTGGGAGCTGCTCTTCCGTCAGAGAGCGGTGGACAGCCAGCTGTACACTGTGGGGGTGTCGGCGGCGCGGGACGAGAGCGCGTCGTATGTGGCGTATGGGAACAGCATCGCCTGCGATCCCTGGGGACGGGTGCTCTGCCGTGCGGACGCGGGCGAGGAGATCCTGTTTTTTGAGCCCGATTTCGACTATGTGGCGTCCATCCGCCGTCAGCTGCCCATCCTGTCGGCGCGGAGAGAGGATCTGTACGAGCTGAAGCGCAAATAAAAAAGGACGCTTTTTTGGCGGCGTCCGATGGTTAAAAGATTTTTTCGCGGGCGGCTTTGCCGCCCTTTTTTTGCTTGCGAAGCGCCAATTCACGCGCCCGTGGCGCAATTCATGAAATCGAAGATTTCAATTCATGTCCCGAGCGGACAATTCATGAACGAAGTTCAATTCATGCCCGCGCAGCGGGCGTTCAACACCGCGAAGCGGTATATCACATTCGGCGGAGCCGAACAGATCACGTTTGCAAAGCAAACAGATCACGCCGAACGAAGTGAGGCATATCACGTCCTCAGAGCGGACAAAACGGTACCTTGCGGTACTGTTTTTTTGTCGGCTTTGTGGTACAATCTGCCTGCAAAACAAAAGCGGTGGCGTTCAGCGCTTGCCGCTTCGAAAAAAAGAAGAACATATGTTCTTAATTTGTTTGACGAAAGGAGGGATCTGCCATCGCAAGGAGAAAAAAAGAGCAGGGAACGGGGGAGGAGACGCTTTGCATCCGCTTCCGCTCGGAAAAGCAGTTCATGCGGAAGGTGGAGGAATATGCGGCCTTCTGCTCGGAGAACGGCCGCGCCAGACTGGCCAATGCCGCCGGCTTCTGCCGCTATTGCCGCATCACCCGCGCCGAATTTGCCGCTTTGCGCCTTGCCTACCCCCGCGGCTACGATCTGGCTCTGTCCACTTTCCTCGACGAGGCGGTGAACACCAAGTCGGGCAACAGCGCGCAGAGCATCGCCTACCTGCAGGGGCTGGCCGAGGGCGGCGAGGAGTCCGACGGGCTGACGGTGGTGTGCGGACACGATGCCTATGAGGACGGGGCGTAAGCTGGTGCTGGGCGGAACGCCCAACGAAAAGCAAAAGCGTTTTTTCGCCTCGCGCAAGAAGTACATTGCCTACGGCGGCTCGCGGGGCGGCGGCAAATCCTGGGCCCTGCGCCGCAAGCTGATCCTGATGGCCTGCCGCTATGCCGGGCTTCGCTGTCTGATCGTCCGCCGCACCTTCCCCGAGCTGCGCGAAAACCACATCCTCCCCATGCGCAGTGAGCTGGAGGGGTATGCCCGTTACAGCGAGGCGGCCAAGTGCTTCACCTTCCCCAACGGCAGCCGTCTGAAGCTGGGCTATTGCAACAGCGAGAGCGATGTGCTGCAGTATCAGGGGCAGGAGTATGACATCATCGCCATCGACGAGGCCACCCAGCTGACCGAATACCAATTCAACACGCTGAAGGCCTGCGTCCGCGGTGCCAACGGCTTCCCCAAGCGGATGTACCTCACCTGCAACCCCGGCGGTGTGGGGCATGGCTGGGTGAAGCGGCTGTTTCTCGATCGGCAGTACCGCGAGGGCGAGAGGGGGAGCGATTATGAGTTCATCCCCGCCACCGTGTATGACAACGATGTGCTCTTAGAGAAGGATCCCGAGTATGTCAGGCAGCTGGAGAGCCTGCCGAACGAGATGAAGCAGGCCTGGCTGTACGGGCGCTGGGATCTGTTCGAGGGGCAGTATTTCCGCGAGTTTTCCCGGGATGTTCATGTGTGCGAGCCCTTTGCGATCCCGCCCGAGTGGAAGCGTTTTGCCGCCTTTGACTACGGCTTCGATTGCTTTGCCGCCCTGCTTCTGGCGGTGGATTTCGAGGGGCGCTGCACGGTGTACGGCGAATTCTGCCGTTCGGGACTGACGCTCTCCCAGGCGGCGGGCGAGCTGGAGCGTCTGTGCGAGGGGGAGGGTGTCGAATACGCCGCCGCGTCCCCCGATCTGTGGTCACGCAGGCAGGAGAGCGGCTATTCCGGCGTGGAGATCATGCAGTCTGCCGCCGCGATCCCGCCCCTCATCCGCGCCGACAACCGCCGCATCGACGGCTGGCGTGTGGTGCGCGAGTATCTGAAGGTGCAGGAGGGGGGGACGGCGAGATTGCAGATGTTTTCCACCTGCTCCGAGCTGATCCGCTGTCTGCCCCTGCTGACCTTCGACCGCAGGCGTCCCGAGGATGCGTCCGATGAGCCCCACGCCATCACCCACGCGCCCGAGGCGCTGCGCTATGCGCTGATGTCCCGCGCCTGCCCGCCCGCCGCCCTTGAGCGCGAGGATTTCTCTTTTATGAAAAAGGAGAGCAGCTTTGCCGCCTTCGCCCGTTACTGATCCTCCCGAAGCGGGCGGTGATTCGCTTGCTGCTCCCCCGCCAAGACCGCCGCGGAACATCGGAGCGAGCTTGCTTGCGGAGAGAATGGCGGCGGTGCCCTTCGCCGATGGTGTGCGGGCTTGCGTGGGCTTGCGTGACGGCGCGATGGCTTGCGGCTTGCGCTTTTTTGTGCGATGCGCGGCGAAGGGGGACGTCCCGACGGCCTGCGCCGACGGGACCTTGGCGGGGGAGCGGTGGGGCGCAGGTACGGCGATGAGCGGGGCGAAGGCGAGAGATGCGCATGCGGATCTGCCGCATCTTGACATGAGAAAAGGTTCGATGCTTTGCGCCGGACAGAGGGCGATCGGACCTTGAGTAAGGAAAGGAGTTTGAAAGGATATGTCCAATGCAAAAAGGCCGCCGGCCTATGTATACGACTTTGACCTGGCCGCCGGGCTGGGGAAGGGGGCAGGCGAGCAGATGAACTTCCGGGTGACGCCCGACGGCAGGCTGAAGAAGAGGGACGGCATGACGCTGTTCTGCGAATTCGGCGCTCCGCTGCGAGGGGTGGCGTATGTGGATGCGGAGGTGATCCGCGGTCTTTACGCCTGCATGGGAGGCGCGCTCTACCGCTTTACGAACGGCGTGCTGACGATGGTGACCACGCTGACCACCTCGGAGGGAGAGATCGCCATGATCCCCTTCGGCGAGCGATTGCTGGTTGCGGACGGCGAGCGTCTGCTGTCGGTTGGCATCAGCGGTGTGTACGAGGTGGCGGGGTACGTTCCCTTGCTGGCCGCGGAGGCGGAGCCCTCGGGCGAAGGGATCGTTTGCGAGAGCCGCAACCTGCTGACCGACCGCGTGAGACTTCGCTTTGCGCCGAACGAGAGCGCGGTCTATCACCTGCAGGGGGATGTGCTGTCGGTACAGGCGGTGCTGGTGGACGGCATCACCATGGCCTCGGGCTTCTATACGGTGGGCGAGTCGGCATCCGGAATGGCCGTTGCGCTCAGCGACATCTGCCCGCGTCCGGCGTCGTACCTGGAGGTGCAGTATACGCTGAAGGATTTCGGATGGAGGGCGTACCTCTGCCGCTTCACGCGCGGTGTGGTCTTTCACGGCGGGGCAGGGGGCAGCCGTCTCTACCTGTACGGCCACAGAGACAATTCGGCCTGCTACTGCCACACCGAGCCGCACGGCGGAAGCGAGAGCGAGCTTTACTTTCCCATCGACGGTCTGACGCAGATGGGATTCGGCGAGATCGCGGTCACCGGACTCTGCCCTTTTATGGGCAAGCTGATGATCTTCACCGAGGGCAAGACACGCTACACCTGCCCCGAGCTTGACGGCATCCGCGGCGGGGTGGTCTGTTACCGCCATCCGCTCACCCTGCTCAACGATGAGGTGGGGCACATGGCTCTGACTGCGCCCGTTCTGGCGGGCAATGAGGTGATCGGAGCCGATGCAAGCGGTGTATACGGCTGGCACAACGCCCTCGATCCCGATGTGCCCAACGTATCGCTGCTGTCCGAGGCGGTATCCGACCGTTTGGGGCGGGATTTTTTCCCGCATGCGCACATAGCCGTTGACCGCCGCCGCTGTGAGATCCTGTTTTTCGGGGAGGAAAAGACGGCGGTCTACCAATACCAGCGGAAGGTGTGGTATCTCTTCGATGCTTTTTCCGTCTCGCGCATCATCGGCCGACTGCCCGCGGGGATCGCTTTTGCCGATCCGAACGGAGCGGTCTTCTGCTTCACAGAGGAGGCGGACACCGACAACGGACGCACCGTCACCGCCCGCTTTGAGAGTGAGTTTTCGGATCTGGGCCATTCCATCGACTTCAAGGATCTTCACCGCATCTTTCTCACGCTCGATCCCGGCGAGGGCAAGGGGCTGACGGTCTCTCTTCTCAGCGAGACGGGGCGGAGCTGTACGCATACCGGGGAATCGGTCTGTCAGCCCTCCTCGGTCGGCGCGCCCACCGATTGCCGTCTGCGAACGCCCATGAAGCGGATCTCCCGTGTAAAGGTGACACTCACGCACGACGGGGCGGGCGAGGGCTGTACCGTCCGCCGTCTCTCGGCTGTGGCAAGCAGGCGCGGCGAGGGCAAAACGCGTGAGCACGGGCAGGATGCGTGAGAAAGGTCTGCAAGAGAACTGTCTGCAAGAGACCTGCCTGCGCGGACGAAGCGGTGCGCGGATGAAGCGGTGCGCGGATGAAGTGTCTGCGCGCAAGAACAACGCCTGCAAGAAAGAGAAAGGATGAGAAACCCATGATCCAATACAACGAAAGGAAGAACGCCACATGAGAAAAATCAGAAAGAAACCGCCGTCGCTGACCGCGGCCTTCCGCCAGTATGAGGAGGGGCGTGCGTACAAGAGGCGCATCGGTCTGTACGAGACGGTGAACACCAACGAGCGCTTCTACCGCGGCGAGCAGTGGAAGGGGGTGGAGACAGCCGGCCTGCCGGCGCCGGTGTTCAACATCGTCCGCCGCATCGTCTCCTATCTGGTCAGCGCGGTGGCCTCCTGCCGGGTGGGCATCGGCTACACCGACTCCGACGGCAGCTCGCTGGATGCGCTCAACGCCTGTGCCTCGGCCTGCTGGGAGAAGAACCGTATGGACAGCCTGCTCCGCGACGCGCTCTTTGACGCAGCCATCAGCGGAGACGGCATCTTTTACGTCTACTGGGACGCGCTCGACCGCGGTTCTCCGCCTTACACGGGGGACCTGGCGGTGAAGCTGATCGACAACGTGAATGTGTTTGTCAGCGACGTCAACGAGCCCTCCATCCAGCGGCAGGAGTATGTGATCGTCAGCGGACGGGCATCGGTGGGGGCCCTGCGCCGCGAAGCGATCTCCTACGGCCTGCGTGAGGAGGAGGCATTGCTGATCCTGCCCGACGGGGAGGGGGAGGTCATGGCGGGCGACTACGCCGGCGAGGAGCTGGAGAGTGAGGCCGAAAGCGAGCGCAAGGCCACCTACCTGATCAAATTCAGCCGAAACGAGCAAGGATATGTGGTCTGGGAGAAGTGCGTGAGGAATCTGACGCTCCGCCGCTGCGAAACGCCCTTCCGTCTCTACCCCTTCGCCTCCTTCTGCTGGGAGAGGGTGAAGAACCGCTTCCACGGCGCGGCGCCGGTGTCTGAGCTGGTGGCTAACCAGAAGTACATCAACAAGGCCTTCGCCATGGCCATGAAGCACATGACCGACACCGCCTTCTCCAAGGTGATCTACGACAAAAAGCTGATCCCCGAATGGTCCAACGAGGTGGGCGAGGCCATCGGCGTGATCTCGGGCGGAGACCTGCAGAACGCCGCCAAAACGCTGGAGGTGGGGCGCATGGAGGAGGGCTATCTGGACCTGATCCGCCTGACCATCGACAGCACCAAGGAGGCGGCGGGGGCGACCGATACCGCGCTGGGCGAGGCTCTGCCCAACAACACCAGCGCCATCATCGCTCTGCAGGAGGCCAGCGCGATCCCGCTGGAGAACATCAAGGGCAACGTCCGCCGCGCGCTGGAGGATCTGGCGCAGGTGCTGGCCGAGCGCTTTGTGGTCTGCTACCCCGACGGCCGTGTGCCGGTGGGTGAGGGAGAGAAGACGCTCTCGCAGCTGACCGACGGCTGGGTGCGCGCCCGCGTGGATGTGTCCGACCTGTCGAGAGTCGGCTCGTCCACTGTCCTCTCCTTGCTGGACCGTCTGCTGGACGGCGGTCACATCACCCTGCGTGAGTACCTTGACCGTCTGCCGGCCGGACTGATCCCGGATAAAAACACCATTGTGGGAAAGGAGGGAATGAGCGATGAACGAGCAGGAAAGAGCGAAGATGACGGAATCGGAGGAGAACGCGGCGAGCAGGATCTCCGCGGATCCGACGGCGAGTCCGGACGAACCGATGCCGCCGAAGGAAGCACAGACGTTGCCGAGTGAGCCGAATCAGACCGACGCTGAGCCGAAAGAGAGTGCCGCGGCGATCGAGGCGCGCAACCGTCTCAATGCGTCTATGAGCCCGGGCGAGGTGCGTGGCGGCGGAGCGGAATTCTTCACGCTTGACGACATCCGCCGCATGAGCCGCGCTGAGGTGCGCGAGCAGTATGAGGCCGTCCTGCGAAGCCTCGAAAGAAGCAGCCGTTGACGCAACGGCATCCATCCGAAAACACAAAACACAAAAGAAAAGGAGAAAAACACTATGGCTATCAACGATTTTATCCCTACTGTCTGGAGCGAAACGCTCTACAACGAACTGAACAAGGAGTACATCGGCGTATCCAACTGCAACCGCGAGTTTGAGGGCGACATCCGCTCCAAGGGCGATACCGTCCGCATTGCCGGCATCGGCAAGGTCAACGTGTTCGATTACAGCAAGAACGCCGACTTCTCCTCCACCCTGCAGACGCTGGACAGCACCACCCGTCAGCTGCAGATCACGCAGGCCAAGGCCTTCAACTTCCAGATCGACGACATCGACAAGGCACAGCAGACGCCCAAGCTGATGAAGCAGGCTATGCGTCAGGCTGCCGATGCGCTGGCCGATGCCGCCGACCGCTATGTCTACTCCCTTTGGAGCGAGATCAGCGAGGAGAATGTCATTCAGAAGCAGACCGTGTCTCACGCCGATATGATCGACCTTCTGCTGACCGCCCGCGAAAAGCTGCTGGCCAACAACGTCTCCGCCAACGCCGATACGGTGCTGGAGGTCTCTCCCGCGATCGCATCGATGCTGCTGAAGGCCAAGATCCTGCAGTCTTCCGACAACGAGCAGGCTCTGACCAACGGCTATCTGGGCAACTTTGTGGGCTTTGACGTGTATGTGTCCAACAACATCGCCAAGGCCGACGACGGCACCGACCAGCTTTACCACAAGTGTCTGGCCAGAACCAAGCGAGCCATCGCCTTCGCCGAGCAGATCAACAGCGTGGAGGCCTATCGCCCCGAAAAGCGCTTCGCCGATGCGGTGAAGGGGCTGCACCTCTACGGCGCGAAGATCGTTTACCCCAAGGAGATCCTGCTGCTCGATCTGGGCGTGCAGTTTGAATTCGTGTAAGAAGCCAAGGGAGGAAATGGTTATGACCTGTCAAGAGCTTTACCGCATCACGCTGAGCCTGATCGGCGAGGAGGATGCGTGCGGAGACTGTGCCGATCTGGAAAAGCGTTTCCTCCCCCTGCTCAACGCCTTTTGTGCGGAGGCGGGCGGGCAGGAGACCGTCTGTGCGGAGGGGCTTGACGAGCCCTTCCCGCTGGGCGAGCGCTTTGTCTGTCCCTGCGCCTTTTTCGCCGCGGCGATGCTGGTCAGCGATGAAAACGAGGCGCAGTCGGCCCTTCTGTCCGCGCAGTGCGAGCGGATGATGGAATCGATCCGACGCTCCACGGCGGCGGTCGTTGAGCCGATCGTGAACAGGTACCGTTAACACCGACGGGGAAAAGCCGAAGTCAGATCGGTTGAAAACGTGAACAAAGAAACGGCCGCCCCTTCACGCGAGGGCGGTCGGATCATACCATGATAGGGGAGGATTTTTATGCCGGAGTTTTTGTTTCAGTGGTGGGCCGATGCCCTGTGCGGACTGCTGTTCGGTCTTCTCGGCTCCTTCTGCGGTCTGCTCTGGCAGCGCGTCCGCGGGGTGACGGGAGGCGTGAAGTCGCTCCTCGGCTACCGCATCAAGCGGGAGTGCGAGAAGTACATCACCAAGGGCAGCTGCCCCACCTATATCAAGGATGACATCGAGGAGATGTATGTCTCCTATAAGAGATTGCGGGGGAACGGGACGGTGGAGGCTTTGTGGAAGCGTCTGCTGGAGCTTCCCCCTGCGTGAAAGGAGGAAAGACCATGGCCGTTTTTGTCAAACGCTCGCCCTATACGGGAAGGCGCTTCCGCGTCAGCTCGCCCTATGGCTATCGGACCGATCCGTTTACCGGTCAGCAGGGGGAATGGCACGGCGGGATCGATCTGGTGGGCATCGACAGCAAGGAGGTCGTGTCGGTGACGCGCGGCCGCGTGCTGGTCTCCCAATGGGCGGCGAGCGGACGCAGCGCCGAATGGGGCAACTATGTGGCCATCCTCGCCGAAAGCGGGGAGATCGTTTACTATTGCCATTTGGACGAGCGATATGTCTCGGTGGGCGATTTCGTGAAGGCGGGGACCGTGATCGGCCGCGAGGGCGCAACGGGCAGGGTGACGGGCGCGCATCTGCATGTGGAGGTGCGCGATCGGACCAATGCCCAGCTGGATGCGGCGGCCTTTCTCGGTTTGCCGAATGCCGTCGGTGAGGCGGAGTCTGCCGGAAGCGACTATGCGCTGCAGGTGGCCGCCCGGTGCGGCTTTGAGCAGCAGACGGTGGATTACCTGAATGCATACGAATTTTCGACCGAGCTGTGGCGCAAGCTCTGGCTGGCGATGGACGGCGCGGAGTAAAAAAACAGAGGCGAAGGACGAAAAAAGAGAAAGGACGGTTTTTACGGTATGATCGATTGGAAGAGAAAGCTGTCGTCGCGCAGATTCTGGGCGGCGGCGGTCGGCTTTGTGACGGCGATGCTGACCGCATTCGGTGTCAGCGAGCTGACGGCGGGGCAGGTGGTGGCGGTGGTCAGCGCTTTGGGCGTGCTGGTCAGCTATATCATCGGCGAAAGCGCGGTCGATGCGAGTGCGAAGGCGGAGAACGGCCGCGAACACGAAGACGAATGACGTTCTTGAATCTTCCGAAGGGGGCTTTTTCATAAAGTCCCTTTTGTTATGGGGTGAGAACGGTGCGACCGGCATCGCGTCCATCCTTGACGGCGCGGTGTGCTGCAAGGAGAGCGAAAGCAGATTCGTTAGCCGCTTTTTCGCGGAGGTTTGCTGCGAAGGGCGCCGCAGAGGAAACAATTTGTGTTTTTTTCATGCGCCCGTGGCGCAAGAGAAAAGCGAACAAAAGAGAACGTCGGTGACGGGGGAGCTTCCACCGCACCCCCGGTAAAGAAACTTTTTGAAAAAAGTATCGTTACAATCTTTAAAAACGTTCAAAAGGCGCTTTGCGTCGTTTTTCGAACGTTTTTGCGAGATTCTAATGTATAAACGGCGATGCCGTTTATACATGGAAGAAAGCCTTCGGCTTTCTTCGCACACTTGAGCAAGCTCAAGTGTTGCTTTTCATTCAAAAAGGTACCTAAGTCAGGGGTTCGGGGGTGAAACCCCTGACAGTTCATGCTTCTCGGCGGCGCTGTGCGCCGCTTTTTTGCAGCCCTTTTTCGCAAACAAAAAAGGAGACGCTTTGGTAACGTCTCCTTTTGCTATTCTGATTATTTGAGGTTGTTTTCCAGCTTTTCCAGCTCGGCATAAAGCTCGGCGGGAACGCGGTCGCCAACCTTGGCATAGAACTCGCGGATGCCCTTGGTCTCTTCTCTCCAGATCTCCTTGTCGACCTCCAGCAGACCTGCCATGGTCTCGCGGCTGATGTCCAGACCCTCGGTGTTGATGTCCTCGGGGCGGGGCAGATAACCGATCGCGGTCTCCACAGCGCCGGCCTTATCCTCGCAGCGATCCAGAATCCAGAGCAGGACGCGGAGGTTTTCGCCGAATCCGGGCCAGATGAAGTGGCCTTCGTCGTCGGTACGGAACCAGTTGACGTTGAAGATCTTGGGCTTGTTCTCGATCTTCTTGCCCATTTCGATCCAGTGAGCGAAGTAGTCGCCCATGTCGTAGCCGGCGAAGGGAAGCATGGCCATGGGATCGCGGCGGACAACACCGACAGCGCCCGAAGCGGCGGCAGTGGTCTCGGAGGCCATGATGGAGCCGACAAACACACCGTTGTTCCAGTCGCGGGACTGATACACCAGCGGAGCGGTCTTGGCACGTCGGCCGCCGAAGACGATGGCCGAGATCGGCACACCCTGAGGATTGTTGAACTCAGGCGAGATGCAGGGGCAGTTGACAGCCGAAGCGGTGAAGCGGGAGTTGGGATGTGCGCCCTTTTCGCCGGATTCGCAATCCCACTTTTCGCCCTTCCAGTTGAGAGCGTTCTTGGGCGGATTCTTATCCAGACCCTCCCACCAAACGGTGTTGGTCTCCAGGTTGTGAACCACGTTGGTGAAGATGGTGTCGCGCATGGTGGTGGCCAGCGCATTGGGGTTGGACTTGACGTTGGTGCCGGGAGCGACGCCGAAGAAGCCGTTCTCGGGGTTCATGGCCCACAGACGTCCGTCCTGTCCGACGCGGATCCAGGCGATGTCATCGCCCACGCACCAGACCTTGTAGCCCTTGGCGCGGAAGCCCTCGGGCGGAATGAGCATGGCGAGGTTGGTCTTACCGCAGGCAGAGGGGAAGGCGGCGGTGATATACTTCACTTCGCCCTGCGGATTCTCGATGCCGAGGATGAGCATATGCTCGGCCATCCAGCCCTCCTGACGTCCCAGATAGGACGCGATGCGGAGCGCGAAGCACTTCTTGCCCAAAAGAACGTTGCCGCCGTAGCCAGAGTTGACCGACCAGATGGTGTTGTCCTCGGGGAAGTGGCAGATATAGCGGTTTTCCTCGTCCAGATCGGCTCTGGCGTGCAGGCCCTTGACGAATCCGCTGTCGTTTTCGTCCAGCGCGTCGATGACTTCCTTACCGGCACGGGTCATGATGAGCATATTCAGCACAACGTAGATGGAGTCGGTCAGCTCGATGCCGGTCTTGGCAAATTCCGAGCCCACGATACCCATCGAATAGGGGATCACATACATGGTCTGGCCCTTCATGGAGTTCTTGAAGAGCTTGCCTAACTTCGCATAGCATTCATCGGGAGCCATCCAGTTGTTGATGTTGCCGGCGTCCTCTTTCTTGGAGGTGCAGATGAAGGTTCTGTGCTCAACGCGGGCAACGTCGTTGATGGCGGTGCGGTGCAGGTAGCAGTTGGGGAGCTTCTCCTGATCCAGCTTGAAAAGCTCGCCGGTGGAGATCGCTTCCTTGCGGAGGGCCTCGGTCTGTTCCTCGCTTCCGTCGATCCAAACGATGCGGTCGGGGTTGGTGAGGGCGGCCATTTCCTCAATCCAGTTCAAAACGTATTTGTTGTTGGTCATGTCGGTCTCCTTTTTTTATGGGGGTATTTTTTGCTGTTATTGCGGACAGTATACCATGGTTTGCAAAAAAAATCAAGGCAAAGGTTGTAAATATTCACATTCTTTTGTAAAGGACACACAACGGAGGAGAAAAGAGGGGAAAAACAGACCTTTGCCTAATAAAATAAAATTTAAAAGCCTTTTACTAAAGAAAAATAAGTTGATCGGAATATGAGTTTAAATAATTTTGTCGATGGCGTTGGAGAGGGCGGCGAATTCGTGGATGGAGAGCTTTTCGCCGCGGATGTCGGGACGGATGCCGGCCTCCTCCATGGCGGTTGCGAGCAGCTCCTTGGACAGCCCGGTGGCCGAGAGGGAGTTGAGCAGGGTTTTGCGGCGCTGACCGAAGGAGGCGCGGACGAGGGCGAAGAAGCGGTCCTCGTTGACCTGCACGGGGGGCTGTTCGCGCGGGGTGATGCGGATGACGGCCGAGTCCACCTTGGGGGCGGGGATGAAGTTGCCCGGGCCGACCGTGAAGAGCTTTTCAACGGTGGCGAAGTAGTTGAGCGTCAGCGTGACCGCGCCGTAGAGGGGATCGCCGGGGGCAGAGGCCAGACGCTGGGCCACCTCCTTCTGCAGCATGACGGTGATGAAGCGGAAGGGAAGGCGGGATTCCAGCAGCTTCATGAGAATGGGGGTGGTAATATAATAAGGAAGGTTGGCGCAGACGCCGGTGCTGCCGTCGAGATAAGCGGGCAGGTCGGTGTTCATGAAGTCCTCGTGGATGACGGTCACGTTCGGGCAGTCGGCCAGCGTTTCCTGCAGGATCGGGATCAGACCGCTGTCGATCTCGAAGGCGGTGACCTTTTTCGCACGGGAGGAAAGCTCACGCGTCAGCGTTCCGATGCCGGGACCGATTTCAAGAATGGTGTCGCATTCCTCGCAGCTTTCGGCGATGCGGCGCGGGATGGCGGCGTTGATGAGAAAATTTTGTCCGTACTGCTTGCGGAAGGCGACGCCGTGGCGTTCCATCAGCTGGCGGACGGTGGAGAGATCGGTGAGATTCACGTTATTTCATACACTCCCTTAAAAGATTCAGAAGAAAAGATTGAAAATAGTGGTTGACAAAAGAGGGGGATTGTGATATAATAGCCAATGCAAACGTTGCTGATGTGGCTCAGTTGGTAGAGCAGTTGATTCGTAATCAACAGGTCGGGGGTTCGAATCCCCCCATCAGCTCCAGAAGGAAACGGCAATTTTCGAAAGAAGGTTGTCGTTTCTTTTTGTTCTTTTCTCTTTTCTCTTTTCGTTCTTCGTTTTTCTCTGAACATTGCCGTTTCCAAAGAAAAGAGAAGAGAGAAGAGAGAAAAGAGAAGAGAAAAGGAGGTTTTGCTTCGCAAAACAGAAAACCTGAAACGGGGGGCGCTGCCCCTCCGCCCCGCAAGCTTTTGAAAAAGCTTGACCAAAACGTTCAAAAGCCGCTTCGCGCCATTTTTTAAAAGTTTTTGGGGTTCTTAGGTACCTTTTTTCAAAAAGGTACCTAAGTCAGGGGTTCGGGGGTGAAACCCCTGACAGTTCATGCCCATCCGCGGCGCTTTGCGCCGCTTTTTGATTTATCGGTTATCGTTAGACGCTTTTTCTTTTCAGACAGAAGGCGAAAAGAAAAAGCTAAGCCAGCGCATGCTTCGCATACGCTAAAAAGAAACGCCGGCGACGGGGGGCTTCCCCCGCACCCCCGGTAAAGAAACTTTTTGAAAAAAGTTTCTTTACAATCTTCAAAAACGTTCAAAAGGCGCTTTGCGCCGTTTTATTTCTGCTTGAAATACTGGAACAGACCGCACTTGATCATGCCGTTGTACATCCGCTTGACCTTGTCGGCCTTTTGACCGTAGAGATGCTCGAAGTCGTCGGCGGAGGAGAGGATGTAGATCTGCCAAGGGGCGAGGGAAGAGAAGGTCCTGCCCATGCCGCGGTAGAGACGCGAGACCTCGATCGGCGTCATCAGACGCTCGCCGTAGGGCGGATTGCAGACGATGGTGCCGCGGCGGTCGGATTTTTCGATGGTGAGTGCATCCTTGACGAAGCATTTGACCACCTTGTCCATCCCCGCGCGGGAGACGTTTGCTTTTGCCATCTCCACCATCTGCGGATCGATGTCGCTGGCGAAGGCTTCAAACTCGGTTTTGTGAACGCGGTCGAGAGCCTCCTCGCGGGCACGCACCCACACCGACTCGGGCACGTCGAAAAAGTCCTCGGCGGCATATCGCCTTCCCACACCGGGGGAGGTGCCGGTCATCAGACAGGCGGCCTCGATGGCGATGGTGCCCGAGCCGCAGAAGGGATCCCATAACAGCACGTTTTCCCGCGGACGGGAGAGCTTGACCATCGCGGCGGCCAGCGTTTCGCGCAGAGGGGCGGCGCCGGCAGCGGGACGGTATCCGCGCTTGTGAAGCGGAACGCCCGAGGTGTCGATCATCAGCGTGGCTTTGTCGTTGAGGATGAAAAATTCCACCTTCATTTTCGCGCCCTCCTCATTGAACCAGCGGATGCCGTATTCGGCGGAGAGGCGGTCCACGATGGCCTTTTTCACGATGCTCTGACAGTCGGGCAGGCTGAAGAGCGCCGATTTGATGGAGTGGCCGCTGACGGGGAAGGCGTCGTCCTGCCCGATCCAGTTTTCCCAAGGGAGGGCTTTGGTGTTTTCAAACAGCTCGTCGAAGGTACGGGCGGGGAAGGAGCCCATTTTCAGATAGAGACGCTCGGCGGTTCGCAGACCGATGTTGCAGCGGGCGATGGCGTCGATGCCGCCCTTGAAGGAGACGCGCCCGTCGATGACCTCGGTCTTTTCATACCCCAGCTCCTCGATCTCCTCTCCCACAAATTTTTCCAGCCCAAAGAGACAGGTGGCAACGTATTCGATCGATTCCATGGAAAAATCCCCGCTTTCGGTGGCATTACGGGCGTGTTTCCGCCCGCTCTTTTCCTATTTTACCACATCTTTTCGCTTTTGTCATTCCTTTTTGGAAAATTGCTTGAAATTGTTTGACAGAGCGGGATCGGTATGGTATAATGATAGAATACCGATGAAAACCAAACGGGAGGCCGAGGAGAAAGGACGTGAGAGACGTGAAAAAGAGAATGCTCATCGTGATGCCGGTGCTGCTTCTGCTGGGGCTGCTGGGAAGCGTGTGCGTGTCGGCGCTGAATGCCCATAGCTTAGAGGCAACCGATCCGTCGCTTCTGCCGCGGTATGCCGATTTTCTTCTGGAGGATTTTGAGAACACCGGTTCGCTGACCACCTCCTCCAATGTCGTCTCGCTGTCTGCGGTCTCCCAAACCGATTTCCCGCCCTATCTGCCGGTCAGCGGACGGGGCATGGCCATGGGCGTGGTGCCCTTCCTGCAGAGCGGAGAATGGTGCTTTGTGGAAAAGGAGCTGGATATCCACGCCGATCTGTCGGAATTCGATTCGCTGTTCTGCTATGCCTCCTGCCAGTCGGCGGGGAATACGCTGATCCCTGTTCGGATGACGCTTCTCACCGATGGGGGCGAATGGGAATACAACACCTTTCTGACACCCGGCGTGGGCAACACGCTCATCGCCGACCTGTCGGAGCTGACGGGCGATACGGCCATCCGCGGCGTTCGCATCCTCTTTCAGAACGGGGGCGAGCAGCCTCTTGTCAACTTCATCTTTTCGCTGGATTCGCTGGCGCTGTCCTATTCGGAGGACCTGCTCTCCTCGCTGAACTTCCTTGCCGATTCCTTTTCCGTGTCTGCGGGGGGCGAGGCGGTCAAGGGCGATGACGGCTATACCTTCACGCTGGACGGAAGCGATCCCTATGTTCAGACCGTCGGCTTTTTGTCCTCCTCGCGCAAGAACCGGCTGTCCTTTTCCACCGACCTTGAGCCCGAGAGCATTGAGGTCTATTATTCCACCACCGCCTCCCCCGTCTTTTCCCGCGACCGCAGGGTGGACTGCACGCTTTACGGCGACACCATCCGCTCGGCGGTGTTTGAGCTGCCGAATGAGACCGTCGACGAGATCCGCGTGGTCTTTCACGGCGAGAATCTGAAAGGGCAGGTGACGCTCTATTCCTTCGCGCCCCTGTCGGTGTTCACTCCCATCGTCAGCGAGGCAGGGCAGGTCAGCTCCTGTCTGATCTCCACCTCCAAGGAGGACGTGGTGCTGAGCGGACGGCTGGACCTGACGGCGTTTGAGGGCGGCTCGCTGATGCTGTATGAGCTGGCGGCGTATGAGGACGAATCCACCTCCCCCCTGCTGACCTATGTGCCGCTGGCCGTTTCCGAGCTGTCCGAGGAGTTCACCTTCCGCTTTCCCTTGTACGATGCAAGCGGGCGAAGCCGTTTGTTTTCCAAGTTTCTTGTGGCGTACAGCGACGGACGCCGTCTGACGCTGATCGACAACGCCAAGTATATCTCCAATCCCTCGGTGCTGGCGGAGAGCACCGTTGTCCGTCCCGACACCACGCCCAAGGGCTTTTCCTCCCGCACGCGCAGCGAGCTGATCGCCTTCGGGGCGTCGGCGGTCTCCTTTGCCGTCGAGTGCGAAAAGCTGATCACCCTCGGCGCTTCGCGGTACAGTGTGAGTGTGGACGGCGAGAATGTGTATTTTTCCGAAGCCTATGTGGAGGAGCTGGACCGTCTGGTGAAGAGCTATGACGGCATCGGCTGTGAGGCGGTGGCCCGTCTGACCGTCAAAAGCGCGGGGGACGAGCGCATCGACCGCCTGCTGCTTCATCCGTCTTCGGTTTCGGGTGCATACGGCGCTTTCAACACCGCCGATGAAAACGGACTTGTCTATTTCCGCGCCATCTGCGACTTCCTGCTCACCCGATACAACGGAAGCGGGCAGGGGCTGATCGGGCGCTATGTGCTGGGCGACTGCGTCAACGACTGGGGCAGCCGTTACAGCGTGGGGCGCAGCGGCATCGATGTCTTTGCGTCGGCGTATGCCTCGGCGCTGCGGCTGCTCTGGATCTCCTGCGAGAGCCGCGGACTGTCGGAGGCGGTGTTTGCCTCGGTGTCGGGCGATGTGTTCTCCTTCTCCCCTGCGGGAACGCTGATGTATGCCGATTCGCTCACGCTGCTCTCTTATCTGGAGGGGCTGACAAACGCCTCCACTCCCTTTGCGTGGGGCATCTGCTCCGATCCGTTCGCCATCCGTGACAACGAGGGCTATGAGGCCTTCCGCGATGCGCTTCTGCCCTTTGAGCGGACGCTGATCGTCGATGAGCATACGGTCAACACCGCGCCCTTCCCCGAGGAGGAGTCCACCAAGCGGTACATTGAATCCTACGGCGTGTTTGCCTCGGCCGATGCGCTTCTCTATTTCATCACCGACAGCCGTTCGCTGAATGCCTCCGCCGCGCTGTATCTGGATACGCTGAAGGCAAGCGAGGTGCTGACACCTTACCTCGGCAAGGAGGCCGCCGAAGCCTTCCCGCTTTTGCGAAGCCGTCTGTTCACCGAGCAGAGCGCACTATCCTATCCCGCCTTTGACGTGACCGGGCGCTTCCGCCTCTTCGATTTTGCCGCCGATACCGATGGGTTTGCCGCCGGTGAGAGCATTCTCTCAATAGAGGGCGGACAGGATCTGCTGGGCAAAGAGGAGCTTCTGATCTTCACTCCCTCCGGACCGGGCAGCATACAGGTCCTTCTCTCCTCGCCTCTGGATCTGTCAAGCGCGCCTGCCGTTTCCTTTGAGGCCAGCGTGGCCTCCCTCCCCGAAAAGACCGACCGCGCGATCCTGCGCGTTTCCTTCCATGCGGGCAAGGACATCGCCGCTTACGAGGGCGGTGTGAGCGTGGGCGATTGGTCGGATTTCGTCT
Source organism: Oscillospiraceae bacterium (assembly GCA_015063795.1). Lineage (GTDB taxonomy): Bacteria > Bacillota > Clostridia > Oscillospirales > CAG-272 > SIG694. The sequence continues at coordinate 40,062 of SVTL01000008.1, read as the reverse complement.
GTGACCTGTCCGGCTTTGAGCGCGCCTCGGCCATCGACCGCATCACCGTTGAGCTTCGCGCGGCGGACGGCGCTCCTTTGGGCGAGCCGCTGGCGGTGCTGAGCAGCTTTGACCTGCTCTCGCCGACGCTGACCGACGAGGAACTGACCGCCTTCTTCACCCCTGCCGCCGGGGAGGGAGAGTATGCCTTCCTTTCCCCCGACAACAAGCTGCTGGTCTGGTCGCTGATCGTGGTCATCGTTCTCACCTTCAGCCTGCTGATGCTCCGCTCGGGGACCTGGCGGCGCGAGGAGTAACAAGTCAAACAAAAAAACACCCGAACGGCGGAAAAACCGCCGAAAAAGAGGTTATCGATGGCAGACAAAACAAACGCCATGCGTCTTTTGGACGGAAAAAAGATCCGATATGAGACGCATGAATATGACAATGTGGTCAGCGGTGTTGAGGTGGCGCACGCCATCGGACGGCCGTTGGAGGTCGTGTTCAAAACGCTGGTGACCGTGGGCAAAAGCGGAAGCCATTATGTGTTCGTCATCCCCGTGCAGGAGGAGCTGGACCTGAAAAAGGCGGCGAAGACGGTGGGGGAAAAGGCGGTGGAGATGGTGAAATCCAAGGAGCTGCTGCCTCTGACCGGATACATCCACGGCGGCTGCTCGCCCATCGGGATGAAGAAGTTTTTCCGCACCGTCCTGCACCAAACCGCTTCCTCGTATGAGACCATCTGCTTCAGCGGCGGGCGCATCGGCCTGCAGATCGAAACGTCCGCGGAGAATCTGGGAAAGCTGATCCGCTTTGAGTATGCCGATCTGATCAAGAACGAAAGCGGCGAATAAACACAGTCTCAAAGCCGCAACCCGCAAAGCAACCGTTTGCGAAGCACAAACCGCAAGCATCAACCGCAAAAACCACTCCAAAACGCCGAAAAGGAAGCAATTTCCATGACCGAATACACCTACACCGAGCAGAGGGACAAGGCGCGCCCCTTCCGACAGGGATATGCCGACGATCTGTCTGCCTATGCCGAAACGCTTCGCGTGAAGGCCGAGCAAAAGCGGGCGGGCTATGTGGACGCGGCGAAAATGACCGCCGACCGCGAATCCTATCGCCGTGACTTTCTCTCTTTGCTCTCCCATCCGCTGGATGAATACACGCCTGCCGTCTGCCCCTACCGCCTCACGCATCTGTACGGCGATGCCGACACCGACATCTTCCGTCTGCGCGTGGAAGCGTGGGAGGGAATCGGGCTCTGCGGTCTGCTCTTTCTGCCCAAAAGCGTGCAGAAGGGTGCTGCGGCGGGGAAGAAAAGCCCGCTGGTCATCGCCATGCACGGCTTTGAGGGAACGCCCGAGCTGGCAAGCGATATCTATCAGCCCAATTTTTATTCGCATATGGTCAAAAGGCTCCTGCCGTACGGCGCGGCGGTCTTTGTTCCCCAGACACTGATGTGGAACGGGCGCGAGTTCGGACCGAAGATCGACCGCTGTGAGTTCGATGCCCGTCTGCGGATGGGCGGCCAGTCGATCAATGCGCTGGAGATCGTCTGCCTGCGGCGGTGTATGGACACCTTCTGCGCCCAGCCTTACATCGATGAAACGCGCATCGGCATGATCGGCATCTCCTACGGCGCTTATTTTTCGCTGATGACCGCCGCCTGCGACACGCGTATTAAGGCGGTCTATTCCTCCTGCTTTTTCAACGACCGCTTCCGCTATCCGCGCATCGAGATGGTCTACGGCGGGCTGTTCGAGCGCTTCGGCGATGCGGAGACCGCAGCCTTGGTCTGTCCGCGCGCGCTGTATGTGGAGGTGGGAAAAACCGACTGCTTCTTTGCCCCCGATTCGGCGGAGAGGGAGTTTGAAAAGCTGCTTCCTTATTATCAGGCGGCGAATGCGGAGGAGAAGGTCCGCTTCTGCTGCTATGACGGCGGACACAAGCTGTCCGATTCGGATGAGGGCTTGCAGTTCTTCTTTGAGCATCTGAACCGATGAGTGGATTGTCATCGGTTTTGCATATACTGTCAGCATCGATTGTTTTTTTTGCAACACGAAAGGGTTATCATTTTTATGAACAAGGACAAAATTTTCAAGGGCCTGCAGGGTGCGGTCGGCAACACGCCCCTGCTGGCGATCTCTTACACCTATAAGGGGCGCCCCGGGCGCGTGTACGCCAAGGCGGAGTATTTCAATCTCAGCGGCAGCATCAAGGACCGCGTGGCGATGCACATTCTGAAAAAAGCGTATGAAAGCGGCGAGATCCGTCAGGGCGACCTGATCAGCGAGGCCACCAGCGGCAACACGGGCATCAGCTTTTCGGCCATCGGCTCGGCGCTGGGACACAAGGTTGTGATCTATATGCCCGACTGGATGACCAGAGAGCGGATCCAGATCATGAAGAGCTTTGGCGCGGAGGTGCGTCTGGTCTCCCGTGAGGAGGGGGGCTTCCTCGGCTCGATCCAAAAAACCGAGGAGCTGGCCGCGGGCGGCGGAGTCTATCTGCCCCGCCAGTTCTCCAACGAGGAGAATTCCAATGCCCATTATCTGACCACCGGTCTTGAGATCGTCCGTCAGATGGAGTCGCTTGGGCTGAAGGCCGACGGTATCGTGGCCGGTGTCGGCACGGGCGGAACGGTCATGGGCATCGGCCGCCGTCTGCGTGAGGCCAATCCCGCCTGCCGCGTCTATCCGCTGGAGCCGATGAATTCGCCCACCCTGTCCACGGGCAAAAAGTGCGGCACGCACCGCATCTTCGGCATTTCCGATGAGTTCATCCCCGATCTGTGCAAGCTGGATACGCTGGACGGCATCATCTCGGTCGATGACGGCGACGCCATCGCCATGGCCCGTCTGCTGGCCTCCACCTTCGGCATCGGCGTGGGCGTTTCCTCGGGTGCCAATTTCCTCGGCGCGGTGAAGGCCGGTCTCTATCAGGGGCAGAATGCCAACATCGTCACCGTCTTTGCCGATGACAACAAGAAGTATCTCTCCACCGACTATGCCGCCGATGTGGAGTATAAGGATTTCTATATGACCAAGGACATCGTCCTCACCGACATCATGGCCATCCGCTGACCGTAGGACGGGGCGGTGTGCCTCACTTCGTTCGGCGTGATGTATTCGGCTTCGCCGAATGTGATATGTTGGCTTCGCCAACGTGATATGCCCACTTTGTGGGCGTGATATATTCGGCTTCGCCGAATGTGATAAGATTTTTTTGCGGAGATGGCTATGAGGAACAAGAAAAACAAGCATTTGGGAATTGAGATCGATCCCGAATTGCATTATAAGCTGCACTATATTTCGAAATATTACGGGCGGTCGGCCAACGGGCAGATCCTGTTTTTGGTGCGGCAGGCCATTCGGAAATTTGAAAAAGCGGAGGGTGAGATCGAGCTTCCGCCGCCCGAGGAGGGAAGTACGCCTGACGGCGAGTGAATTGACGCTTCTCGGACGTGAACGACGCAGGGCGGTCGTCTTGCTCCCGCCGCTGCAAACAGAATTGTCAATGCCGAGCGAAAAGGAATCGGGGCGCTTCGCGCATGAATTGCGCTTTGCCATGAATTGAGCCTGCGGCTCATGAAAAAGGATGAAAAAACCGCTTGCTTTGTTGGCAAGCGGTTTTGCAGTTGCTGCAGGATGGTTTCAGCGGCGGCTTTTCATCAAGCGTTTTTGAATGTCCGCCAGGAAACGTGGACGGAGGCATCTTCTTTGTTGTGTCTCACCTGGCAGTTTCCCCACTCACAGGTGTAAACCGTTTCGTAACCGTAGGGCAATTCCTGTTGGCTGCGGTCGGTGTAGGTCAGCTTGTCGAAATAGTCCAGCAGCTTCATGTAATCGTCCTCGGTCGCCTCGATTCCCACAAAAAAGAAATAGCCGGAAACGACAGAGGCTGTGTCCTTGTAGGTGGTTCCGATGTAGGCATCGTCACGGATGGCCGCGGTTTGCTGACCGATCCCTTTTTTCCATTCCTCCGGAACGCCGTCGATGGTCACATTGACAGAAACGAAGCCGTCGGAGGGGGCAGCGGGTTCCGTGCTCTCGGTTTCTTTTTCCGATGTCCGGCTTTCCTCTGCTTCGGAGGTTGCCGGAGCTTCGGCCGGTTGGCTGATGCTGTTGGCATCCGTTGCGGTCTGCTGCAGGGTGTCCTCGGCTTTTTCGGGTTCGCTGCAAGCGATCAGGGGCATCGTCATGCAAAAGCAAAGAAGAAGTGCAATGATCTTTTTCATATGGACCTCACGTGGATGTTGTGTGATTTGGGAGACGACCGATTCCGGTCGTTTTTTTGATTCAGGCTTTTTTTCTGCGGATGTCGAGCAGGCGGATGACGACGGGGGAGAGCAGGACATTGGTCAGCAGCTCGATGAGGAAGTTGGCGAAGGCGAAGCCGAAGAAGACGGCCATTCCGGTCTCGGCGCTTCCTGCGGCGGCGGCGATCTCGGTCACGTCATCGAGGAAGAAGACAGCGCTTCCGAGAAGGAAGATGCCGGTGTTGACCACAGGGGCAGTGACCGCGGCGGCGACGACGGCAGCATAGCGGTTGAGCTTGAAAAAGAGACGGTAGACCAGCCCCGCGGCCAGACCGCAGCAGCTGCCCTTGAGAAGGACGGTGATGACCGTTCCGGGGATATCGAAGGCCCAGAAGAGGGCGGCGCCTCCGCTGGCGAGAACGACCACGCCGAACACAAAGCCCAGCCAGGCGCCCACGCCCGCGCCGCACATGACCGCGCCCAGAATGATGGGGATCAGCGCCACGGCGGTGGAAAAGGGACCGAAGAAGGCGGTGAAGGTGGCCAGCAGCTGCAGCACGATCACCAGAGCGGTCATGATCGCGCCGAGGACCATCGTTTCGGTCTTCATACGTCTGTTGTTTTGGGATGTCATAAAAATTCCTCCTTGCTGTCGTCCGCACAAGGGCGGTACAACGCATCAAATTGATATTGCATCTCTCAAAAGAGAGGGGATGCCGTTTGGAACGGATGCCGTGCCTCTCAAAAGAGAGGGGATGCCGTTTGGGATGGAGATCGCACCGCTCAACCGAGAGGGGTGCTTTTTTTTTACGCTGCTTCGGCGTTTTTGAGGTAGACGAGATACAGCCCCTTTAACACCATATGCTCATCGAGGGTGATCGGATGGCGGCAGTATCCCACGATCAGCGGAGCCAGTCCGCCGGTGGCATACACGGGAATGGGCTCGCCTATGGCATCGCGGAAGCGGTCGATCATGCCGTCGATGGCGGCGGCGTTGCCGAAGACCGCGCCCGATTTCATGCAGTCGGCGGTGTTTTTGCCGATCACGGAGGAGGGCGCCTCCAGATCCACCTGGGGCAGCTGGGCGGTGCCGTTTGAGAGCGCGGAGAGCCCCATCTTCACGCCGGGCAGGATGGATACGCCGATGAACGTGCCGCTTTTGTCCAGCGCCATGATCTTGGTGGCGGTGCCCAGATCGGCGATCAGGGCAGGGGAGCCGTAAAGCCTGTGGGCGGCCACGCACGCGCAGATCAGGTCGGCGCCCACCGAGGCGGGGTTGTCGCAATGGATGTTGATGCCGGTCTTGAGTCCCTTGCCCACGATGAAGGCCTCGGTGCCGTACACAAAGCGGACGGCGTTTTTCATCACCGAGGTCAGCGGAGGGACGACGGACGCGATGATGGCCCCGTCGATCTCGCCGCGGTCAACGCCGTAAAGCGAGAGGGTGGAGAGGAGGAGCGAGGCATATTCGTCGGCAGTCTTGGACGAATCGGAGGAGATGCGCGCGACAAAGGACGGCTCCTTGTCCGCAAAGCCGCCGAGGGTGATGTTGGTGTTGCCGATGTCGATGCAGAGGATCATGCGCTCACGTCCTTTCTCATCGGGCATTTGCCCGCTTTATCCTTCATTCTATCACATTTTTCCCCCGATTGCAAGAGGGGACGGCTACTTTCTCCGCGGTGAAGAAAACCATTGACAAACGCAGGCGGATGCTTTATAATGAAAGCACAGAGACGTTTTCCGTTTTTTGACACTGTGAGCCGATCGTGAGCCATGCTCGGCGGAAAAGCGGAGAAGCGCCTTTTTTGCGTATGCAAGAGCGTTTGACATCGGAGGAACACACCATGATCGACCTGATCGATTTGGAAAAATATTTTTTATCCGCCCACCTCTTTGAGGGCTGTACGGCGGTGGATTTCACCATGGGCAACGGACACGACACGCTTTTTCTCACCCATGCGGTGGGCGAGCAGGGCAGAGTCTATGCCTTTGACATCCAGCCGCAGGCGCTGGAAAACACCCGTGCGCTGTTGGAAAAGGAGAACGCGCCGAACAACTACGAGCTGATCCTCTCCTCTCACGACCGTTTTGAGGAGTATGTGGAGGGGGGCATCGACGCGGGCATGTTCAACCTGGGCTTTTTGCCGGGCGGCGACAAATCCATCACCACCAAGAGAGAGACCACCGAGCAGGCGGTGAAGCGTGCGGTAGCCTGCCTGAAGCCGGGCGGCGGACTTGTGATCGCGGTCTACCCCGGCCACACCGAGGGGCGCGTGGAGGGCAACCGTCTGGAGGCGATCTTGGAGACCTATGACCGCCGCTTCATCTGCGTTTCCAAATTTGAGATCGTCAATTCTCCCACATCCCCCTTCTTCTTTGTGGTGGAAAAGGGAGACCATGCCCCGTTCTGAGCATTCGGACACACAGCCAGTCACAGCGAACATTTACAGCGAAAGGATATAAAAACGCACCATGGGAGAAAGCTTTGAACGAAGGCTCAGCGAGCTGAAGATCGCAGGCAAAAGCGTACTGTTCAATTTCAAGCAGTACGTCTGGTTTTTCGCGGTTCTTTTCATCATCCAGTCCCTGCTTCTGCTGACACTCATCTCCCAGCAGGCCAAGCTGACCAACATCCGATCCACCATCGAGAGCGAATACAATTACCATCTGGTGGTGCGGAGCGCGAACAAGACACAGACGGCGTACATACGGCAGAATCAGGAATATGTCTTTGCCGATGACCACATTTACGACGTGGTGTCGGTGTATGCGTATGATGCGGCCGATGCAGCCAGACCGAAGTATGATGTGTACATCCGCTTCTTCGGCGAGGAGTATGAGATGCACGGGCGGATGTTCTTCCGCTTCCACGAGGCGATTCTGGAATCCTTGGGCGATTTTCATTACGAATATTCTCCCCTGCATGACGTGGCCGACTATGAGCGCGAGGCGTTCTGGACCACGGCTTTGCTGCTGGGCTTTGTCTTTTTGCTGTCCACCGCGGCGCTGGCGCTGCTGTTCAACACCCGCATCAACCACTATCGATTCGACTACGGCGTGTACATGACCTTCGGCGCCGACCGCAAGCGGCTGGCCAAGCAGTCGTTCAACGAAATGACCGCCATCTCGCTGATGACGCTTCTGCCCGCTCTCGGCTTTTCGCTGTTCGTGGGCGCGGCCATCTGCCGCCATGCGGATATTCCGCTGCGCTTCGGGCTCTTTGAGCTGCTCCTGCTGCTGGTGCTGACGGCGGCGGTCAATTATTTTGCCGTTTTCCTGCCCGTGAAGCGGGTGTCCAAGGCGATTCCCAACCGTCTGCTGGCCAGCGCGGACAATTCCGATCTGGTGCTTTCGCCGAAGATCTCGGTGCATCTGCCGGGGCAGAAGGGAAGCTTTGCGAAAAGGCTGGCGCTTCTCACCCGCCGCCGCTTTGTCAAATACAATGCGCTCGTTCTCTTCTCCACCGTGCTCTTCGGCGCGCTGGCGGTGAACATCTATTTTCTCTCCACGCTGGAGCAGCAGCTCCTGCAGAAGCCGACCGCCCAGTACCGTCTGACCTTCTCCGATGCTTACGGCTACGATGCCTATCTCGCTTCGCCCTTGCAGAAGCTGCCCGGCGTTGCCTTTGTGGAAAAGAGAGAGGCGACCGTTGCCTCGCTTCTCACCTCCCATGTGCTCTTTGATCCGTCGGATGTGCTTCCCTCCGCCGATCTTCCCGAAAGCGGAGAGGAAAAGGCGGCGCACAACGTCTATTACACCGCCTGCGACGAGGAGATCGTGAGCTCTCTTTCGCGCTATCGGGTGGAGGGCGATCCGTCGGCTGTCCTTCGGGATGACAAGCAGGTGATCGTCAGCGATTCGTGGGACAATGTGCGGCGTCTTTCGCTCAAGCCGGGGGATACGGTCCGCATTGCCTCCTTTGCGTCGCGGCGGTACAACGCCACCTACGCCATGGAGAGCGATGAGCTGCTCCGCTTCCTGCTGGATGCCAACCGCTACACCTATGAGACCTACACCGTCTGCGCGGTGATCCGCGATATGCCAAGCGATCCCAATTTCACCATGTATGTCTCCGAAGACACCTACCGTCAGCTGACGGCCACCAAGGACGAGGAGGGCAACGTCATCCCCGGCGAGATCCGCTATGAGGAGGCGTATGTCTATGCCGAGGAGGGGCTGACGCCGCGGGAGCTGAAGGCGCTTCATGAGTCGATCCTGCGCTTGGTCCGCGATGCTTACGACGTGGGCAATGAGACCATCGCCGTCACGGTCACCGATCTGAATGCCGATCTGAAGAGCCGTCTGGACGCGGCGGGGGGCAGCGCGTTTGTGTATGCCGCCATCGCCCTGCTGACGCTGTTGGTCACGCCCATCGTCTGCTTCTTCTCGCAGACCATCTTCTATGGCAAGCGCAGGCAGGAGTTCACGCTTCTGCGCTCCATGGGCGCGGTCACAAGCGAGATCCGCTCGCTGCATCTCATCGACGGCGGCGTGTTCGCGCTCTCGGCCTCTGTGCTGTACACGATCCTGACGCTGACGCTGTCGGCTCTGCTCTTCCGCTTCCGCAATGCGGCCGCGGGCATCGAGGGCATGCGCGTGCTCTTCGATCTGCCGCTGTCGGTCTTCTTCATCGGTCTGGCGCTGACCGCGCTTTCCGCGTTTTTGTCGGCGTATCTGCCCTATGTGTCTTTTGTGCGAGGGGAGAAAAAGGCCGAGCGGTCTGTGGAATTTCAATGAGCGGCTTTGAAAACAGCAAACGGGTAAGCATGTTGACATGCAGTAAGATTTGGGTAAGAAAGGAAAGGGCAAGCCATGCCGATTCTCGAAACGGTTGATCTGATCAAGCAATATAAGCAGTCGGAGGAGGTCATCACCGCCGTCGACCGCGTGAATTTAAAGGTGGAGGATGGGGAATTCATCGCCATCATCGGCACCTCGGGCTCGGGCAAGAGCACGCTTCTCCATGTCTGCGCCGGTCTGGACCGCCCCAATTCGGGCAAGGTCATCATCCGCGGACAGGATATCGTGAAGATGAAGGCCGACGAGCTTTCGCGTTACCGCGGACGCTTTATGGGCATCGTCTTTCAGACGCACAACCTGCTCCCCCAGCTGACCGCCTATGAAAACATCACGCTTCCGGCGGTCATGTGCGGCATCGACGCCATCCGCTATGAGGAGCATCTGAATAAGCTCATCAAAACGCTGGATCTGGAGAACCGCCTCAATCACCTGCCAAGCGAGCTGTCGGGCGGACAGAGACAGCGTGTGGCCATCGCGCGCGCCATGATCAACCGTCCGCAGATCCTCTTTGCCGATGAGCCCACGGGCAGTCTGGACAAGGAGAACGCCGAGGAGGTTTTGAATCTGATGCTCAAGACCAAGGAGATGATCGGGCAAACGCTGATCATCGTCACCCACGATATGGACATCGCGCAGCGGGCAGACAAGATCTACCGCATGGACAACGGCGTTCTGCGGCTCTATCGGGGCAAGGAAGAAAAAGAAGCATAAAGGAAAAAGCCGCTGTGCGTTCATACATAAGCCCGCTTCGCGGCATGAATTGAAATCTTCGATTTCATGAATTGGCTGACGCCGTGAATTGCCCGCTTCGCGGACGTGAATTGAAATCTTCGATTTCATGAATTGGCTGACGCCGTGAATTGACGCTTCGCGTCATGAATTGCCCCTGCAGGGCATACATAAGCCCGCTGTATGGGCGCGAAAGATTCGGCTTTGCCGAATGCGATAGATTACGACATTGTATAAGGACGGTATCATCCATCATGAATCTTGGAGCTTCTTTTCTGATCAAAAGTCTGGCGCTGGGCGTGGGGCTGGCTATGGACGCGTTTTCGGTCTCGCTGGCCAACGGGCTCAACGAGCCGCGGATGAAGGTGTCGAAAATGTGCGGTGTGGCGGGCGTGTTCGCGCTCTTTCAGGCGCTGATGCCTCTGCTGGGCTGGATCTGCGTGCACACGATCTCGCAGATGTTCTCCTCCTTTGAGGTCCTGATCCCCTGGATCGCGCTGGCGCTTCTTCTTTTCATCGGCGGTAAAATGCTCGTCGAGGGCATCCGCGGCGGCGAAGAGGAGAATGAAGTGAAGGCGGTTGGCTTTGCGGGACTGCTGGTGCAGGGCGTGGCCACCTCCATCGATGCGCTGTCCGTGGGCTTCACCATCGCCGATTACGATTTTTCAGGCGCATTCCTCTGTGCGCTGCTCATCGCGCTCGTCACGTTTATCCTCTGCATGATCGGGCTGAAGATCGGCAAATGCTGCGGCACAAGGCTGGCAGGCAAGGCGTCGATTCTCGGCGGCGTGATTTTGATTTTGATCGGAATTGAGATTTTTTTGAGCGGTATGTTCGGATAAACCGAAAAAATGGGCATACTACATCGGCGGTACAAAAAAGTGCCGCCGATTTTTGATTGGAAAAAGAAAAGAGGAGAGAGTATGATCGAACAGGATACCGTTAAGCTGCTGCGCGAATGCGATGCGGGCGTGAAGATGGGCGTTTCCTCCATCAACGACGCCATCGGGCATGTGTCGCACAGCGATCTTCGGGATAAGCTGACCGCCTGCCGTGACGCACACGAGAGTCTGGGCGGCGAGATCCAGGGACTGCTGGACCGCTACCGTGACGACGGCAAGGATCCCAATCCCATCGCCAAGGGCATGAGCTGGGTGAAGACCAATGTGATGCTGGCCATGGACGATTCGGACAAGACCATCGCCGATCTGATGACCGACGGCTGCAACATGGGTGTCAAGTCGCTTCACCGCTATATCAACCAGTACAAGGCGGCCGACGAGGCCTCCCGCTCCATCGCCGGACGTCTGGCGGGCTTGGAGGAGAAGCTGGTGACCGACATCCGGCAGTACCTTTAAGGTGCATGAGGCAAACGGCAATCGCACCAACAGCGGCACCTTAAGCAAATTTCCTCGGCGAGAGCACCTCGCCGCTTTCGCGGCGCGAAAGACGGAAATTTGTTAAAGCGAGTGCAACAAAAAACGGGCGCATGAAGGGATGGGAGACTTTTTCGCAAAACGTTTCCCGGCATCCTTCCGGAATTATGAAAACCGGACAAAGCGAAGCATCGTTTTAACGTTTTTGGGGGTTATCAGGTACCTTTTTTCAAAAAGGTACCTGATTCAGGGTTTCAGGGGTGAAACCCCTGACAGTCTATTCTCCTTTCAGCGCGTGCTTGCACGCGCAATTCCCAAAACAGAGAGCGAAAGACGGAAATTTGTTGAAGCGAGCGCAAACAAAAAACGGGGCAGAAAAACTGTCCCGTTTTGTTTCTTCTTGCCTATCGGGTGGGTTACGTGGCCGCCGCCTTTACAGCTCGATCGTTGCGGTACAGCCCTCGCCCGAAAAGGGATCCACTTCCAAAAGAAGCTGTGTATGCAAGGGAGACCGGTTTTTGATGATGAGATCGATGTAAAACACCGCGCATTGATATTTCGTGCGGGTACGGCACCACAAGGCGCTCATTCGGTTCCGCCCCGGAAGAATGTCGAACTGTTCCATCGAGCAGACCAAACGGGCCCCGTTTCTTTGAAAGACCATTTCCCGGGATTCCCCGCCTTGCTTGGTATATCGGCGGATCTGTGCCGATTCGACGGTCAAAAAGGGTGCCGCCCAAAGAGGAGCCTGAAGCGACACGGTCAGCCCCTTTGAGGGACCGCCGTAGTTCACAAGCGTGAATCCGACGTTGCCGCGCTGATCCTTTGTCCAATAATGACCCTCAAAATCCAGATTGCTGTCGCCACTTTCGATCAGTGCCGGTTCTTGATAGGCATTGGATGTACGGCTGTACAAAAAGCAGAAAACCGACACATTCGGCAGCGTATCATCTTCCGGCTGAGGATAAGGATGCAGCCACACCTCACTTTTCATCGCGGCAGCCAGATCCTTGAGAAAGGCGTCCAGCGTGTCCCCCTGCAGACGGTCGAAAAAGGGGGAGATGAGCGAAAAATACGTCTCGTTCCAGTCGAGGTAAGCGGTAACGGAAAAGTCTGCGGTTGCCTCGTCCCGTGTCAGGCTGTAGCCATAGGCCTGCAGTGCATTGTGCAGATAATATTCCATGTACCGATAGCTATCGTTGCACCCTTTTCGCTTCACTTGTACGACGGTTTCCATGATATCCTTCCTACAGCGTTTTTTGTTTTTTCTTGCCGTGCCCGCTTTTCGTTATCTCACGTCGTCGCGGAAGATGGGCTCTTCCTCGTAGACCTTTTCCTCCTCGGGGTAATAGGGATCGATCATCACCTGCTTGATCTTGGGGTAGGCGGCGTAGGCGGCCATGAAAGCGCCGCTGCCGAAGAGGATGATGAAGGGCAGGATGATACCCAAGGGGAGAAAGATGAGGCAGAGCGAATAGGTGACCACCAGCGAGAGGAGGATGCCGATGAAGGCGAGGATGTTGCGCTTGAAGCCGAGGATGGCAAAGATGAGGGCGTTTTTCATCAGCTTATAGATCGACAGGTCAAAGGTGACCATGAGGATGTACACATAGAAGCGCATGACGAAGTAAAGGATGGCGGCGATGAGCGTGACATAGAAGAGCATGCTCATCATGAAGGAGACACCCATGTTGTTGAAGAAAAAGACGATGTCATAGCCGAGAAGGAGCATCAGTCCCAGATCGATGATGCCGTAGATCAGCCCCTGGCGCAGGTTGCGCTTGATGGCATACCAGAAATCCTCCCAGATGAAGATGGGCTCGCCCTTGACGATGTTGCGCAGGATGTAGGTGGTGCCCACGTTCACAAGTCCCCAGGTGAGGAAGACCAGCGCCGAGAGACCGAGGCAGGTGTAGGCAAGAGGCGTCATGACCTGCATCTGCTGCTGGACGCCGTGGACGCCGTTCCATGCGAGGGTGACCGGATCAAAGCCCGAGACGGCGGTCATCCCGTTCAGCGCGGGGTAGAGCGAGGAGGTGGGGGCAAAGGACTGGTCGGTGACGTTGCCGCTGAGCGTGAGCAGGAAGAGGAAGAAGGGGAAGTTTCCGATGATGTAATACAGGTTCACCGAAAACATACGGCTCAGGTTGCGTCCGTAGATCTTGAAGAAGTTTTTGAAATTGCGTTCGGCAAAGGGCTCTTTTTTTACGCCCTTTCCGGTGCCCTCGAAGTAGCGGGCGAAGAGACCTTTTTTCTTTTTCTTGTTGTTTTCCATGTGTGTTTCCTTTGTGTTTGTACGTTTGTTTCGCTATATCAAAAGCAGGAGCCCTTCTTTTGCCAGCGCCAGCAGGACCGTCAGCCCCGCGGGGGTGAGAAAGGCGGCCGCATAGGACAGGCGGTCTTGGATGGGGGCAGACGGACGGTCGGTCTCCCCGCGTTGGCGGAAGAGCGCGTAAAGGCAGGCGATCGAGGAGGCATAAGCCTCGATGACCAGCGTGAAGGCGAAGAAGATCGTGAAGATCAGAAAGGGGAAGCGCCCGAAGCCGGCGGCCAGCAGTCCGCACGCGGCAAAGCCTGCGGAAAAGGCGCGGACCGAGGGGATTGCGAAGGCCAGCAGGGGGGCGGCGGAGGTGAGTCCGCTGAAGCCGATGAGCAACAGAAACTTCAGCTCGCCGAACACGAAGAAGGAAAAGGACGGCGGTGAATCGGCGGGGACGAAGAAGGCTGCAAGCAGTCCTGCCAAGCTGTCGGCGGCAGGGGCAAAGGAGGAGGCGAAAAAGAAGCAGCAGCCTGCAGCAAAGGCGATCGCGGCAGGCAGGCAGAGCCCGATGAAGAGCCGTCCGCGCAGGGATGCGCTTGTTTGTTTCTCAAAGCCTTCGTCCATCGGAAAGTCCCCCCCTTGTACGCATGAAAATAGAGGCATTGCTGCTCCATTGTATGCGGAGGCGGGGGAGGGTATGACGGTCTTTACTTGCCGGCGGAAAGCTCGCGCGCTCTCTGCGAGCAGGCCAGCATGGCGTCGTGGATCGACTTTTCAAAGCCGGTCTCTTCCAATTTGTTCAGCGCCCATTCGGTGGTTCCCTTGGGGGACTTGACCATGGCGATCAGTTCATCGGGAGTCTTGCCGGTCTTCTGCAGCATCTCCGCCGAGCCGGTCAGCACGCCGCAGAGGATATCGATCAGCCCCTCCTTCGGGAAGCCCATTTCCAGCGCGGTGTCGTACATCGCCTTCACGAAGAGGAAGACGTAAGCAGGGGAGCTGGAATTGACGGCAATGATGTCGTTCATCATGCTTTCGTCCAGCACAAAGGCGTGTCCGAGGCGGGAGAAGAGCGAGAAGATCTCGTCAAAGGCCTCGTCGGAGACACGGGCATTGCGCGAGAGGGCGGTGACACCCTTTCCCAGCAGAGCGGGGGTGTTGGGCATCACGCGGATGCAGGCGATCTCACGTCCCAGTCCGCGGCAGATGAAGTCGGTGGAGATGCCGGCGGCGATGGTGACCGCGGTCTTGCCCTCGGTGTCAACGCCTGCTTCCTTCAGCTCGGCCAGCACATCGGTGAAGTTCTGGGGCTTGACGGCGAAGACCACATAGTCGGCGAAGGCAAACGCATCGGCGATGGTGGGTGCGATGACATAGCCGCTTTCGAAGTTGTCATACTGGGCGGTGTTTTTGTCGTACAGGCAGATCTGACTTCTTTCGGTGACGCCTGCCATACCGTTGATGATGGCGCGGGCCATGTTGCCCGTACCGATGAAGGAGAAGGTTTTCTTGCTCATAGGTCCTTACGCTTTCTTTTTATACAATGTAGATAGAATGGATCGACCGCCTTCGGCGAGGGAAGCTCGGTCCGCAGGCGGCGACAGGATGGTTGAGTGAAAAGTGAAGAGTGAAAAGTGAAGAGTGAAGAGTGAAGGAGGATTTTCGCCGGAGGACGAAAATCGAAAAAAGCAAAGAGGCAGAGCACCGGGAAGGCGGTGCTTAAAGCAGACGCTTGAACTCAGTGCTTTCTGGTTTTGGGGTTGACGATCTCGCGCCAGGCCAGGTCGCCGCGGTCGAGGGCGCGGACCAGGATCTCCGCGGTGGCGATGTTGGTGGCAACGGGGACATTGTGAACATCGCAGATGCGGAGGAGGTTGTTGTCCGACTCGGTGTCGGCGGCATCGGTGGCCGTATCGCGGAAGAAGAGGAGCATATCCACCTCGTCATAGGAGACGCGGGAGGCGATCTGCTCAGTCCCTCCCTGATCGCCGGCCAGCAGGCACTCGATGTCAAGCCCGGTGGCCTCGGACACATACTTACCGGTGATGCCCGTGGCGCAGAGCTGATGCTTGCTGAGGATGCCGCAATAGGCGATGCAGAATTGGGTGATCAGTTCTTTCTTGGAGTCGGCGGCGACCAGCATGATTTCCATACGTGACAGAATTCCTTTCTCTTGCCTGCCGCATCGGGGCGGCGGGCGGGTGTGAGGGCGGTGTTACTTGATGTATTTTCTCCGATCGATCCCGCGGAAGCCGCTGGCCAGCGGAACGCTTCTGCCCTCAAGGCGCTTGGCGATGTTGGCAAAGGCGATGCCGGCGTTGGACGCGTGCAGACCGCTTGCCTCGGGGAAGAGCCCGCGGTCCTGCTTTTCGGGGATGGTGCGGTCGAGGGGGATGAGCCCCAGCAGACGGACGGCGGTGCGGTCGATGATGGAGAGGAGAGAGGGAGAGGCATCTCCCTTTTTGTTTTCGTAGGCATTGACCAGCAGGAAGCGGTCGGAAACGCCGGCCTCCTGTAAGGTCATGGCGGTTTTTTCCGCGGCGCGGATGGAGGTGGCGTGGGGGTTGGCGATGACCAGAGCCGTGTCGCACAAGGGGGCGATGCGCAGCATCTGTCCGCCGGCCTCGCCGGGGGTGTCAAAGAGGATATAGTCGAATGCCTTTGTCTCGGGCTCGTTCAGGAATGCGCGCCAATTTTCCTCGGTCAACCCGCCGTCACATTCATAGGGAGCGGGGGCGAGGGTGATGTTTTCGCACGTTTCCGGAGAGAGAAGCACCTTGGACAGGGGCATCCGTCCTTCGAAATAGTCGGACAGGTCGTACAGCACGCGGTCCTCGCAGCCGAAGATCAGGTCGAGGCAGCGCATTTTGAAATCGCAGTCCACCGCCAGCACCTTTTTGCCCATGGCGGCCAAAGCGACGGCCAGATTGGCAGAGACGGTGCTTTTGCCCACGCCCCCCTTGAAGGACGTGATCAGAACGGTACGCTGAGCCATGGCGGGAGCCTCCTTTCGCGGTACGAGCCGATCATACCGAACAGTATATCATATTTTGTGAGAAATGTCAAGAAAATCCGCGGATACAGCCGAAAATTTCGTTTGAATTCACAAATTGTCCGCATTTTTTTCGGGGAAAAGACGAAAAAACGGTCAGCCGTTGGCGCGGAAGGCGGCCTTCAGCGAGGCGATGTCGGCAAAGCCGTTTTTCTCCATGTAGGCCTCGATGCCCTTCACCGCCTCGATGGGGGCCAAGGGATTGGCAAAGGACGCCGTACCGATGCCCACCGCGTCAGCCCCTGCCAGTAGCATTTCCACCGCGGTATCGCCGTCGGAGACGCCGCCCATGCCGATGATGGGCTTATCGGTGATCTGTCTCACCTGCCAGACCATGCGCAGAGCCACGGGCAGCACGCAGGGACCGGACAGACCGCCCACGTTGCGCGAGAGGATGGGACGGCGGGTTTTCAGATCGATGCGCATGCCCAGGAGCGTGTTGATGAGGCTGAGCGCATCGGCACCGCCCTCGAGAACGGCGGAGGCCATTTCGGTGATGTCGGTGACGTTGGGGGAGAGCTTGACGATCAGCGGCTTTTTGGAGACCTGCTTCACCAGCGAGGTGATGCGCTTGGCCATGTCGGCGCGGGTACCGAAGGCGATGCCGCCCTCCTTGACGTTGGGGCAGGAGATGTTCATCTCGTAAAGATCCACGTCGGTGCCGTTCAGCTTTTCGGCCACGAAGCAGTAGTCGTCCTCGTCGATGCCGGCGATGTTGGCGATGACCGTGGCGCCCTGTTTTTTGAGGAAGGGCAGATCATGCTCGATGAAGTGCTCCACGCCGGGATTCTGCAGCCCGATGCTGTTCAGCATACCGGCCGGCGTTTCGGCGATGCGGGGGGTGGGGTTGCCCATACGGGGCTTGCCCGACAGGCCCTTGATGGTGACCGCTCCGAGAGAAGCGGGGGAATAAAACTCGCTGTATTCCCGTCCGAAGGCGTAGGTGCCCGAGACGGTGAGAACCGGATTTTTCAGCGTAACACCGGCGATGTTGACACTCATGTTTACCATACGATTGCCTCCGCGTCGAAAACAGGCCCGTCCTTGCAGACGCGCTTGTAGGTTTGTCCGTCCGAGGAGAGCACCTTGCACACGCAGGCATAGCAGGCGCCGATGCCGCAGCCCATGCGCTCCTCCATGCTGACCTCGGTTTTGATGCCGTAACGCTTTGTGATATCGGCGCAGGCGCGCATCATCGGCAGCGGCCCGCAGATGTGGACCGATTCGTAGCCGCCCTTTTGCAGCGCCTCCTCCAGAAGCTCGGTGACCAGCGCCTTGCGGGCGAAGGAGCCGTCGTCGGTGCAGACGGAAACATGGCCGCAGACGGCCTCAAACTGCGGCAGGGTATGGACAAAGTCTTTTGAGCGGAAGCCCAGCAGAGCGTCGCAGCCGCCTTTTTGTGAGGCGACCTTGGCGGTATAGTAAAGCGGGAAAACGCCGATGCCGCCGCCGACCAGCAGAGCCTTGCCGGTTTCGGGGAGGGTGAAGCCTTTCCCGAGGGGGCCGAGCAGCTTGAGCGTATCGCCCGCGCGTTTTTGCTTGAGAAGGGTGGTGCCCTTGCCTCTCACCTCAAAGCCGAAGCGGACAAAATCCTCCCCGGCGTCGAACACACCGAAGGGGCGGAGGAGGGTTGTCCCCTCGCCGCAGCTGACCGTGAGAAACTGGCCGGCCGCAGGAGAGAGCGCGGCATCGAGCGTGATCGCATAGATGTCGCAAGCGGCGATCCTCTCGATGTCGAGGATCCTGACTTCCTTGAATATCATATGTAAACGGTTCCTTTTGTGTAGATTATGTAGATTGGATCGAACGTCGGTCATGACTTGCGCTTGCACAAGTCAAATCATGGAGCGAAGCGAGAATTCATGGAGTGAAACGAGAACTCATGACAACGAAGCTGTCAATTCATAAGGCGCCTGCGGCGCGCGATATGCCTCATTGTATTCGGCGCGATATGTCCGCTGCGCGGACGCGATATACCGCTTCGCGGTGCGATATGCCTCATTGCATTCGGCGCGATATGTCCGCACGATGAAAAAAGTCCCGCCGAGTCGTGTGAATGGGAATTAGAAAACCCTGATCTCCCAGGGCGGTGCCCTCCGCCGCCCCATTGTGCTCCCAACGTCCGCGCGCGGAATGCGCACGGGAGGTCTGCATTCCCGAGGGCGGGATCGGACTCCTTTTTTCTATCCGTGGGTTTAATTACCCACCCATCACGTGCCAAGCAGGATGTTTTTCCTTGAAGATTATTTCTGGTCTTCGTCGTAGTCGATCTCGTCGAACAGCTCGTTGTCGAAGATATTCGCGATCATGTCGAATTCCTCATCGTCGTCGATGGTGACAAGGATCTCTTCGTTGTTGATATCGTTCTCGACCTTCAGGATAACGTAATCGCCCTCCTCGTTGTCCTCGAGCGGAACGAGCGCCAGATAGGTACGGCCGTTCATCTCGTGGCTGCCAAGCAGCTCGAATTGATTTTCATTGCCTTCCTCGTCGGTCAGCGTGAAGATCTCATCGCCAAACAGTTCTTCTGCCATGTCAGAACACCTCTTTCGGTATAAAAATGATATGGTTACTACCTCTATTTTATCCCCTTTTGACCGCTTTGTCAATGACTTTTTGAAACTTTCTCGCTCTCTGCTCCCGCGCCGCAAAAAAACGCGGAAAATTCAGTCGGTTTTCATACAGTTTTCACATTGGCGGGGTATACTATGCCCGTAAACAGAAAAAAGGTTCAAAAGGAGGTCCACTCATGAACGAAGAATACAACAACAACGGATTGAACGGAGCCGAGGCAGGGAACGCCGAAGCCAACGCCGAGCGTCTGAACGCCCCCGCTTCTCAGCCTTCCGCCGAAGAGAAGACGGTCGCTGAAGAAAAGCCGGCCGCCGAGCCGACGGTGCAGGCACAGCCCGCAGGCGAATTGAAGTATGAATCCTATGCCGAAAAGAACGGCCAGACATGGGCGCCGCAGGGCGGTCAGACGGTGTACAGCCGTCCGATGTACAGCCAGCCCCAGCAGCAGCCCTATGCACAGCCCCAGCAGCCTTACGCGCAGCCCCAGCAGCCCTATGGGCAGTATGCGCCCTACGGACAGCCGGCTTACCGCGCTCCCTACACCGCGCCGAACCCCGAGCCGAAGAAAAAGGAAAAGAAGGAAAAAAGAAAGGGCGGAAGCGCTTTTGGCTATGCGCTGCTCTTCTCGCTGATCTTTTCGCTGCTCTTCTCGGCCGTTTCGGGCGGCATCGTCTATTCGGTTCTGAGGAGCGACGTCGCGCTGCAGAGCGGACAGGACAGCGTTTCTCCCTCCGCGGGCGGAAACAGCGTCATTTTTGAGGCGGTGGACAGCGAGTCCAACCCCAACGCCTCCTCGGTCGGCAACACCACCGCCGTTTCGAGCGTGGTGGACAAGGTCGCCTCGTGCGTGGTGGAGATCACCACCGAAGCGGTCGTCAACGACTACTATTACGGCCGTTACGTGGCGTCCGGCGCGGGAAGCGGCGTGGTCATCACCTCCGACGGCTATATTGTCACCAACAACCACGTCATCGACGGCGCGGAGACCATCACCGTCATGCTCAAGGATGGCACCAAGTATGAGGCCAAGCTGATCGGCACCGATGCGCAGACCGATATCGCGGTCATCAAGGTGGAGGCCACGGGTCTGAATGCGGCGGTCACAGGCGATTCGTCCAAGCTGGTGGTGGGTGAAATGGCGGTGGCCATTGGCAATCCCCTCGGTCAGCTGGGCGGAACGGTCACCGACGGCATCATCAGCGCACTCGACCGCGAGATCACCATCGACGACGAGACCATGACGCTCATCCAGACCAATGCGGCAGTCAACCCCGGCAACTCGGGCGGCGGCCTGTTCAACATCAACGGCGAATTGATCGGCATCGTCAACGCCAAGAATTCCGGCTCGGAGATCGAGGGACTTGGCTTTGCCATCCCCATCAACACCGTCAAGGATACGGTCAGCCAGCTCATCGAGCACGGTTATGTGAGAGGCAGAGCGGTGCTGGGCATCAACGCCCGTGACATCCTCACCGCCTCCGACGCCTGGACCTACCGCGTGAGCGAATACGGTGTGTACGTCACCGGCGTTCACAACGGCGATTTCAAGGTGGGCGACCGTCTGGTAGCCATCGACACCAACACCGTCTCGTCCATGGCGGATGTGAAGAAGATGCTGAAGAAGTATGCCATCGGCGACGAGGTCACCGTCACCGTCTCCCGTGACGGACGGATGGTGGATCTGAAGGTCACGCTGATCGAAAGCACGCCTGTGACCGAGGAGGAAACGCAGCCTGCGCAGACGCAGCCCTCTAACGGCGGCGGCTCGATCTTCCCCGGTGGCGACATCTGGCGCGATTTCTTTGGCTGGTGACGGGCGCATAAAACAAACGATAACCGCACCCTCGGCGGCGCCCTACAAAATTCGCTCGGTGTCGGAGCGACACCGCTTTCGCTGAAGCGAAAGACCGCGAATTTCAACGCTGGGCAAGAGCCGAACGGCGCATAAAACAAACGATAACCGCACCCTCGGCGGCGCCCTACAAAATTCGCTCGGTGTCGGAGCGACACCGCTTTCGCTGAAGCGAAAGACCGCGAATTTCAACGCTGGGCAAGAGCCGAACGGCGCATAAAACAAACGATACCCGCACCCTCGGCGGCGCCCTGCAAAATGCGCCTGCGGCGCGCGATATGTTGGCTTCGCCAACGCGATATGCTTGGCTTTGCCAAGCGCGATATATTCGGCTTCGCCGAATGCGAGATGTCCGCTTCGCGGACGTGAGGAAAGGAGCCGCTTCGCATCATGAATTGAGTCTGCGGCTCATGAATTGATGCTTCGCATCATGAAAAGTCCGCCATCGCGGACGAATACAATAAAATAGAAGAAAACACTTGAAGCGCGGGGCAGAATGTGGTATACTGAATCGATATCACACCAAACCGCGGAAAAACGAAATGTACGCGGAGCAGGGGGACCATATCCCTTGCTCCGCCTTTCGGGGAAAAGAGAAAAAGGAGGGGGACACATGGCCAGACTGCTGATCGTGGACGACGAAGAGGGGATCCGCGCGCTGATAAGCAAGTATGCCCATTTTGAGGGACATCAGGTCACCGAGGCCGAAAACGGTATGCAGGCGGTGGAGCTTTGCCGCCGCGAGTCCTTCGACCTGATCGTGATGGACATCATGATGCCCGAGCTGGACGGCTTTTCGGCCTGTCGGGAGATCCGCAAGCACGCTTCAACGCCCATTCTCATCCTGTCGGCGCGCAGCGAGGAATACGACAAGATCAACGGCTTTGAATGCGGAGCGGACGATTTTGTGGTCAAGCCCTTTTCGCCCAAGGAGCTGATGCTCCGCGTCGGGGCCATCCTCAAGCGCTCGCAGAGTGCGGCTTCCGCCGAAAAAAAGGACGTGTTTGTCCTCGGCGGACTGTGCGTGGATTTCACCGCGCGCATCGTGACCGTTGACGGCGTCCGCGCCGAGATGACGCCGAAGGAATACGATCTTCTTTTCTACATGATCAAAAACCGCAACATCGCCCTGAGCCGTGAGAAGCTGATCTGCGAGGTGTGGGGGTACGACTTTTACGGCGACGACCGCACGCTGGACACGCACATCAAGCTGCTTCGCCGTTCTTTGGGCGAATACGCCCGCTGCATCGTCACCCTGCGCGGTCTGGGCTACCGCTTCGACGCTTGAGAAAAAGAACGGAGAAAAAGCGTATGCGAAGCGGAACACAAAAAAACAAGAACAAAAAGCCCATCGGCATCCGATGGAAGCTGTTTGTGTATATGGCCCTGCTGGTGCTGCTGATGCTGACGCTTCTGTGGGTGCTGCAGAGCCTGTTTCTGGAGCCTCTCTACAAGCAGACGCGGAAGCGCGAGATCGAAACAATGGCCGAAACGCTGATCGCCCTTCCCGTGGGCGAGACGCTTGCCGATAAAGCGGAAACGCTGGCGCTGAAAAACGGCATCTGCGTGATCCTGCTGGACGGAAGGGGCAAAACGCTGCTGAGCGTCAGCGGCATCAACAACTGCGCCATCCACAACATCAACCGAAGCGGCCTGTCAACGCTCTCCTTTCTTGCCGAGCAGAACGGCGGCGAGCTGATGCAATCCTTCCGCAAGGACGACTACCGCGATATGTACTACGTGGTGGACGAATCGCGGGACGAGAGCAGTCTGAGCGGCACCGAGAGCGTGATCTACACCCGCGTGTTCTCCGACAGCGAGGCCAATCGGTATACGCTGTATTTAAACACCATCATCACCCCCGTCTCCTCCACGGTCAGCACGCTGAACCGGATGCTGCTGGCCGTCAGCGGGGTAACGCTGATCGTTTCGCTGCTCTTTGCGTATACCGTGTCCAAAAGCCTGTCGCGTCCGCTGGTGGAGATGAGCGAAAAGGCAAAGAAGCTGGCGGCGGGCGATTACGACATCGATTTCGTCAGCGGCGGCGACAAAGAGATCCGCCAGCTGGGGCAGACGCTGAATGCTGCTGAGGCCGATCTGAAAAAGGCCGAGACCTTCCGCCGCGAGCTGATCGCCAATGTCTCCCACGACCTGCGCACCCCCCTGACCATGATCAGCGGCTATGCGGAGGTGATGCGGGACATCCCCGGCGAAAACACGCCTGAAAATGTGCAGATCATCATCGATGAAACCGAGCGGCTGACCTCGCTGGTCAACGATGTGCTGGATCTCTCCAAGCTCCAGAGCGGCACGCAGAAGCCCGAGCTATGCCTGTTCAACTTCACCGAAACGGTGAAAACGGCCATGGAGCGCTACCGCCGTCTGACCGAGCAGAGAGGGTATGACATCCGCTTTGAGGCGGACAGCGACTTGATCGTGCTGGCCGATCGGACGCGGATTCTGCAGGTGATCTATAATCTGGTCAACAACGCGCTCACCTACACCGGCGAGGATAAAAAGGTGCTCCTGCGCCAATTGGTTCGTGACGGTCGGCTCCGCTTTGAGGTGACCGACAGCGGCGAGGGCATCGAGCAGGACAAGCTCATCCACATCTGGGACCGTTACTATAAAGTAGACAGCGTGCACAAGCGGTCGGCGGTGGGAACGGGGCTGGGGCTCTCGATCGTCAAAACCATCGTCGAGATGCACGGCGGCTCTTACGGCGTGATCAGCGAAATGGGAAAGGGAAGCACCTTTTGGTTTGAGCTTCCGCGTGAGGCCTTGTCCGATGCGCCGACCGCGGGTTGAACGCTTGGATAAGGAAAAAAGGAGAACATATGAAAAAAAGCATACGATACGGAAAGAGTCTTCTCGCCGCGCTTCTGGCGCTGTTCGTTCTTGCGTCCTGTCAGACCAACTCACAGGGCGAGAACCAAGCCGAGGGCTCAGGTACAACCAATACAGCGGTGGAAAAAGCACCCGACACGGACGAATCCATCACGTTCATCCGTCTGAGCGACAGCGGCATCACCGCAAACGGTGAAGCGGTGGGAAGCGATCCGGACAAGGCGGTGTATACCGCTCATGATATTGTGTATTACGAGGCGGGGCACGATTTCACCTACGGCGAGGGCAGCGAACAGGACGCCCACACCGCAGAGGAAGCGGCTTCGCATACCGTCCTGCACATCGCACAGCCCGGCGTTTACCGTCTCAGCGGCAAGCTGTCGAAGGGGCAGATCGCCGTGGATCTGGGCGAGGACGCCGAAACCGATCCGAAGGCGGTCGTCACGCTGATGTTCGACGGCGCGGACATCACCTGCGACGTGGCGCCGGCGGTGATCTTTTATTCGGTGTATGAATGCGGGCAAAAGGATGCTGAAAAAGCGTCAAAGGATGTTGACACCTCTGCGGCGGGCGCGCGCGTGATCTTAGCCGACGGAAGCGAAAACAACATCAGCGGCTCGTATGTGGCGAGAATATACAAGCCCGGCTCGGTTGTTCTCAACGAGGAAAAGACCGAGGTGGAGGATGCCAAAAAGCTTCATAAGTACGATGGGGCGTTTTATTCGAAAATGTCCATGACCGTCGACGGCGGAGAAAAGGGAAGCGGCGTGCTGAACCTCCGCGCGGAAAACGAGGGGCTTGACAGCGAGCTGCATCTGACCGTCAACGGCGGAAGCATCAACATCCGCTCGGGCAACGACGGCATCAACACCAACGAGGACGGCGTTTCGGTCACCACGATCAACGGCGGCAGCCTGTCGATCACCGTCACGGGTGAGACGGGCGAGGGCGACGGAATCGATTCCAACGGCTGGCTGGTCATCAACGGCGGCAGCGTGTCGGCCAACGCCTGTGCATTCAGCGGCGATGCGGGCATCGATTCGGACAACGGCATCCACATCAACGGCGGAACGGTGATCGCTTCCGGTAATATGCTCGACCGCATCGAGGACGGCGGACAGACCTATGCCGTGTTCACCTTCGCGCAGAAGCAGGACGGGGGCAAGACCGTCGCGCTGAACAACAGCGAGGGCAGGACCGTGTGGGAGGGCTGCCCCGAGAATGGCTATTCCATCCTGATCTGCAGCAGCCCTGCGCTTGTCGAGGGCACCTATACGCTGTGGTGCGACGGCAGGCAGATGGCAGGGCAAAAGGGGGAAGTCGGAGGCTTTGGCGGCGGACGCCCGGGCGGTATGATGCGTCCCGAGGGCTTTGAGCTGCCGGAGGGCATGATGCCGAACGGTCAACGTCCCGAGGGCTTTGAGCTGCCGGAGGGTATGACACCGCAAGAGCGTCCCGAGAGTTTTGAGCTGCCGGAGGGTATGACACCGCAGGAGCGCCCCGAAGGCTTTGCGCTGCCGGAGGGTATGACACCGAACGGTCAACGTCCCGAGGGCATGGGAAAAGCGAACGGCCGCGATCCGTTCCGCGGTACAGACGGCACCTCTTCGCCGCTCTCTCCCGATTTTGTGATCGAAACAGGCGGCAACACCTTCAGCGGAATCACTCCTCTTGCGTAAGCGGGGTGGCTTCGCACTTACCGCGAAATCCGATAGTAGGGAAGACCGTTGAGCATGAGAACGCCGCTGTCTTCGTCCAAGGAAACCGAACAGCGGAAGGGAGGCTCGCCCTCAAAGCGGTAGAGCAGAAGCGAATCGTTCTCGATCTCATAGCGGAGCGCGTGCGAGTCAAAGAGAAAACGGCCGTCGGACGTGAAGCGGAACTGCCTGCCGCCGCGGTCGAAGTCGGAAAAAAGACCGCCCTTGTCTGCGCAGCCCGCAAGAAACAGGGTGGACAGAAGACACAAACAAAGCCCAAAACGGCGGATCGGCATCATCGCAAGCTCCTTTTTTCGGAAAAATTCAAAATTTACGCTTTCTTTTGCCGAACGAATCGGCTATAATAAAAAACAAACAAATACGTGAGGCTTTCGGTTTGAAAGAAGAGGGCTTCACTTTCAAGGAGGAAACCGGCATTGATCGAGGTAAAAGACCTTGTAAAGCAGTACGGCGCCACCACCGCCGTCAAGGGCCTGTCCTTTACCATTGAAAACGGTAAGATCTACGGCCTGCTCGGCCCCAACGGCGCGGGCAAATCCACCACCATGAACATCATCACCGGATGTCTGGCCGCCACCAGCGGACAGGTCGTCATCGATGGCTTTGACATTTTCGAGCAGCCCTCGGAGGCGAAAAAGCACATCGGCTATCTGCCCGAGCAGCCCCCTGTTTACGGCGAAATGACGCCGAAAGAATATCTCTCCTTTGTGGGCGAGGCCAAGGGGCTTCGCGGCGAGGAGCTGCGCAGAGGCGTGGAGAAGGTCATGGACCTGACCGGCATCGTTGGCATGAAGAACCGCCTCATCCGCAACCTGTCCAAGGGCTATAAGCAGCGTGTGGGCCTGGCGCAGGCGATCCTGGGCGATCCCGAGACCATCATTCTCGATGAGCCCACCGTCGGTCTGGATCCCAAGCAGATCATCGAAATCCGCGATCTGATCCGTTCGCTGGGAAAAGATCACACGGTCGTTCTCTCCAGCCACATCCTTTCGGAGGTCAGCGCGGTCTGCGATTATATCCTCATCATCTCCGACGGACGTCTGGTGGCCGGCGACACGCCCGAAAACCTGTCGGCGTATATGAACGGTCAGAACACCGTTGAGCTGAAGACACGTGCCAGCGAGGAGCAGGTGCAGACCGTCCTGTCGGGCATCGGCGGCATCCGCGAGGCCAATGTGAAGGCCTCCGACGAAAAGGGCGTTCTCTCTCTTTCGATCACCAGCGAGGGCGAGACCGACCTGCGCGAGCCGCTCTTCTATGCCTTTGCCGAGGCGAAGTGTCCGATTCTGGAAATGGTGCACACCTCCCTGTCGCTGGAGGACATCTTCCTCCGCCTGACCGACGGAAGCGAGGACGAGGCGGACGGCTCCGACCTTGCCTCCGAAAGCGAAGAGGAAGAGATTCCCTATCAGTCGCAGTTTACCGCTTCGTCCGAAGAGGAGAGCGAAGAAGAAAACGAAGAAAAGGAGGAGAAGTAAGAGATGCTTGCCGTTTACAAAAAAGAGCTGCAATCCTTTTTCAACAACATGACCGGTTACATCTTCATGGCCTTCCTGCTTCTTCTGACCGGTATTTTCACGTATGCTGTCAACCTCAGACAGATGAGCGCGCAGTTTGAGGGTGTGCTGAGCAACGTCAGCTTCATCTTCCTGCTGATCACGCCCATGCTGACCATGCGCGTCATCTCCGAGGAGCGCCGCACCAAGACCGACCAGCTGCTCTATTCGCTGCCGCTGGGAACGGCCAAGGTGGTCAGCGCCAAGTATCTGGCCATGCTGACTGTGTTCGGCATCGCGGTGCTGATCATGGGGCTTTATCCGATTCTGATGTCCTTTTACGGCAATTTCGCGCTGCGTTCGGCGTATGCCTGCCTGCTGGGCTTCTTCTGCCTGGGCGGCTCGCTGATCGCCATCGGTCTTTTCATGTCCGCCTTGACCGAGAGCCAGATCATCGCCGCGGTCAGCAGCTTCGGCGTTTTGCTGGTCATCTATCTGATGGGCTCGCTGGCCAATCTCGTTCCGCCCGATGCCTTTGCTTCCTTCATCGGCTTCACGGCGTTGATCTTAGTATTGGCGGGCATTGTGTATCTTATGCTGAAGAATGTGATCATCGCCGGTATCGCGGCGGTGGTTTTGGAGGGCGTGCTGGCGATCGTATACCGCATGAACAGCGCGCTGTTTGAGGGAGCTTTTTCCAAGGTGCTCTCCTCGCTGTCCCTGTTCGACCGCTTCTATAACTTCTTGAACGGCGTGTTCGATCTCACCTCGCTGGTGTATTTCATTTCCGTGGCGGCTTTGTTCGTCTTCCTGACCGTTCAGGCCGTCGAGAAGCGCCGCTGGTCGTAAGGAAGGGGGAGAAGGATCATGAACAACAAGCCTATGAAAAACACCCGTCTGCTGAAAGCGGGCGGCTATGCAACGGTGATTTCACTCTTCGCCATTGCCATTGTGGTGGTCATCAATCTGATCGCCAATGCCATCCCCACCACCTACACCAAGTTGGACATCTCGGGCTTCGACGTGTATACGCTGGCCGAGGAGAATGTGGAGATGGTGAAGGCTCTGAACGAGGAGGTCACGCTGTACTATGTGGTGCAGGCGGTCAATGCCGATATTTATGTGCAGGGCATCACCGAGCGGTATGACCAGCTGTCCGACAAGATCACGCTGAAAACGATCGATCCCGGCCTGCATCCCACGTTTGTGGAGAAGTATACCTCCGACGGTCTTTCCGAAAATTCGGTTGTGGTGGAGAGCGCCAAGCGGTATAAGGTCGTCAGGTATGACGAAATGTACGAATTGGACTACACCAACTATTATTACACCGGTCAGCCCGAGGTCAGCGGCTTTAAGGGCGACAGCATGATCGCCTCGGCCATCGACTATGTGACCACCGACATCCTGCCCACCGTCTACTTCCTGGAGGGACACGGGGAAGCGGCGCTGGATGACTATTTCCTTTCCTATATTGAAGAAGAAAACATTGCCACCGCTTCACTGGCGCTGATCGCCACCGAAACCATCCCCGAAGACTGCGACTGCATTCTCATCAACTCGCCTAAAAAGGATATCTCGCAGGAGGAGCGCGACCGTCTCATTTCCTATGTGGGCGATGGCGGACACCTGATGGTGATGACCTCCTTTGAGGTGGAAACGCCCAATCTGGATGCGGTGATGGCGCATTACGGTGCCGAGCGCGAGAGCGGTCTGGTCTTTGACGAGGGCGCCAACAGCTATTATATGTACCCCTACTACCTGCTCCCCCGCATGGGAAGCCACGCCGTCACCGAGCCGCTGAGCGGAATGTATCTGTTCGCTCCCTTCACCGGGGCCATCAGGCAGGCCGCAACGGTGCGCGACACGGTCACATACACCGCGCTTCTCTCCACCACCTCCCAGGGCTATCTCAAGACCGACCTGAAGGAGGGCGATTCGCTGGCCAGAGCCGAGGGAGACAAAACCGGCTCGTTTGATCTGGCCGTGGCGCTGGAGGAAACGGTGGAAAACGGGACGGCCAAGATCGTCTGGATCGCCAATGACCAGATGATGGGCTACAATGCCGACTACACCTGCGCGGGTGCCAACTCGGCTCTGTTCATCAACTGTCTGGGCTGGATGTGCGAAAAGGAAAGCGCTGTTTCCATGCACACCAAGTCGCTGGCGCAGGAGGTGCTGACCGTTGGCTCCACCTCTGCCAACATCTGGGGCGTGGTGCTGATCTTCCTTGTCCCCGCTTCTCTGATCGCCATCGGAACGATGGTGTATGTCAAGCGCCGCCGCGCTTAAATTCATCACAGAAAGGCTAACACCATGAAAAAGATCCGCAATCTCATTTTGATTTTTGTCCTGCTTGTCGCGCTGGTGGCAGGCTATGTGATCCTCCGCTCTCTCAACAGCGGCGAGCTTCCCGAGGAGGAGATCATCCTCGCCGCCACCGTGGATACGCAGCAGCTGAAGAGCCTGTCCTATTCCTATGCGGGCGATGACGTGACGCTTTTGCTGCAGGAGGGAAGCTGGGTGAGCGAAAAAAATCCCGCCCTGCCTCTTGACCAGACGCCCATCACCGCCATGGTCGGCGCCATCCCCGAGGTGGTTGCCTCCCGTCTGATCGCGGAGAATAAGGACAACGCCTCCGAGTTCGGCTTTGACGAGCCCACCATGGAGATCCACATCGGGCTGGCCGACGGCTCTTCGGTGACGTATATCCTTGGCGAGATCAACGCGATGACCACCGAGTATTATTTCACCACCGATGCAACCGAATCGATCTATCTGATCGCCGACGATCTTCTGCACACGTTCACGAAAACCACCGACGATCTGATCCTGGTGGACACGCTGCCGACGATCGATGTGACGGCCATGTCCAATGTGACCGTGCAGAAGGCGGGTGCCGCCCGACTGTTCACCCGTGACGGCAGCGATCTGATGTATTTCCACGACCAGTATGACTTCTTCGTGCAGGACGGCAGCGAGAAGCGTCCCATCGACTCGGAGCAGGGTGCGGACTTTTACGGTCTGCTGGCCTCGCTGTCCTTTGACGGCTGCGCCGATTACGAGCCTTCCGAGGAGAAGCTGGCCGAATACGGTCTGAACAGCCCCGAAACGCTGGTCCTGCAGGCCTATTACACCGAGAAGATCACCTCCGGCGAGGGCGAAGCGCAGATCAACACCACCGCCGACCGCTCCATGACGCTTCTGATCGGTAAGAAGAGCGCAGACGGCCGCTATTACGCCAAGAGACCGGACAGCCTGATGGTCTGCTATCTGTCTGCGGCCGATGCCGAGCTGATCGAGGGCTATCTGACCGCTGAGCTGACCTCCCGCGATGTGTTCGGTCTGGATCTGTCGGCCGTGAAGCTGCTGACCGCTTCCTATGGCGGCAAGTCGTACGAGATCACCTACGACGAGGAAAAGGACAGCTACAAGGTGGGCGAGCTTTCGGCAACCGTGGACGAGTATTCGGCCTTCTATACCGCGCTTGAGGAGCTCCGCGCCGAGAAGGTGGATGCCTCCGCCGCCAAGGGCGAGAAGGTCTTCACGCTGACCGCCCACCGCATCACCAACGACAAGACGCATGACACCTATGCGCAGGTGGTGCTGGACATCTATGTCAGCGGAGAGGCTTATGTGGCCGAGTTCGACACCGCCAAGGGTCTGGTGCTGAGCAAGGAGAGCGTGGACAACGTGCTCTCGCTCTTCGCCGAGCTGGTGGCATAAAAGATAAAATGTGGATGGAAAGGGCGCTTGCACGCTCTTGATCGGGAAAGCCGGGTTCTGACGGGACTCGGCTTTTTCTGTTGCAAACGCTTCGCCGAGAAGCCCCTGCTTTGCGTTGCCTTTTTCGGTTTTTGGCGATGCTCGCGCATCGCTGAGAGGCAGGAGATGTCAGGGGCTCTGCCCCCGCACCCCCGGTAAAGAACCTTTTTGAAAAAAGTTTCTTTACCATCTTCAAAAACGTCCAACAGACGCTCTGCGCGATGAAAAATGAAAACTTTTTGTAAACAGATCGTCTGCAGGCGAAAAAATGGGCCAAAGACGAAAAAAATACTGTTGACAAATGCGATCCGCTTTGTTATAATAACGGGGAAGACTCGGCTTTTTGGGAAAGTCTGACAGGGAGAGCGCGTCATGGGACTGGAAGCGCGCTTGAGATGAGTAGTAAGTACGGGAACGCTTCAAAGCCCCTTGGCAAAACCGAATAAAAAAGCGGGCGTGCCCATGCGGCGCGTCAAAGCGGGTGGCACCGCGGGCTGACGGAAAGTTTGCTCGTCCCGGGAATGCAAGACGTATTCCCCGGGGCTTTTTGTTTTTTCAAGAGCTTTTAATTGCTATCGAATCTGTCTGCTTTTTCAGCAGACGACAGGAGGAAGAGAATCATGTACAGAACCCTATTCTGCAATGACATCGGTGAAACTCACATCGGGCAGCGCGTGGAGCTGGCCGGCTGGGTGGATGTGGTCCGTGACCACGGCGGTGTCATTTTCATTGACCTGCGCGACTACACCGGCGTGACGCAGGTCGTCGTTCACGACGAGAGCTTTCTTGCCAACGTCAACCGCGAGACGGTCATCTCTGTCAGCGGCCTTGTGGAAAAAAGAGATGAGGAAACGGTCAACGAAAAGATCGCCACCGGCCGCGTGGAGCTGGTTGCCGACAAGCTGACCGTGCTGGGCAAGAGTAAGAATATGCTCCCCTTCGATGTGAGAGCGTCCCGCGCCAGCAAGGATGAGCTGCGCCTGAAGTACCGTTATCTCGACCTGCGCAATCCCGTCAACCACAACAATCTGGTGATGAGAAGCAAGATCATCCGCCACCTGCGCAACAAGATGGAGGGCAAGGACTTTCTGGAGATCCAGACCCCCATTCTGACCGCCTCTTCGCCCGAGGGCGCGCGCGACTTCCTTGTCCCCAGCCGCAAGCATCCGGGCAAGTTCTATGCTTTGCCCCAGGCGCCCCAGCAGTTCAAGCAGCTGCTGATGGTGTCGGGCTTCGACCGCTATTTCCAGATCGCGCCCTGCTTCCGTGACGAGGATGCCCGCGCCGACCGTTCGCCCGGCGAGTTCTACCAGCTGGACTTCGAGATGGCCTTCGCCACGCAGGACGAGGTGCTGAATGTCTGCGAAGACGTGATCTATGACACGTTCAAGACCTTCTCGGACAAAAAGATCACCGAAAAGCCCTTCCGCCGCATCACCTATGCCGATGCGATGATGACTTACGGCTCCGATAAGCCCGACCTGCGCAACCCGCTGCTGATCTGCGATCTGACGGCATTCTTTGCCGATGTGAATTTCCCTGCCTTCAAGGGCAAGCCGGTGCGCGGTATCGTGGCCGACTGCCGCGGCAAGTCCAACAAATTCTTTGAGGATTCGCTTAAATTTGCCACCTCCTTTGAGGTCGGCCTGGGCGGTCTGGGCTATATCACGCTGAAGGACGGCGCCTTCTTGGGACCGATCGCCAAGTTCCTTGACGATGAAAAGAAGAAGGAAATCGTTTCTCTCACCGGCGTCAAGGAGGGCGAAACGCTCTTCTTCATCTGCGACGAGAAGAAGAACGACGCCGAAAAGAAGGCAGGCCTGATCCGTACCTGGCTGGCCAAGAAGGAGCAGCTGGATCTGATCGACAATGACCGCTTCGACTTCTGCTTCGTGGTGGACTTCCCCATGTACGAGATCGATGAGGAGACGGGCGACACCATCTTCACCCACAACCCCTTCTCCATGCCGCAGGGCGGTCTGGAGTCTCTGCTGACCAAGGATCCCACCGAGGTGCTGGCTTACCAGTATGACCTGGTGTGCAACGGCATCGAGCTGGCCTCGGGCGCGGTGAGAAACCACGACACCGACATCATGAAGAAGGCCTTCGAGATCGCCGGCTATGACGAAAACGAGCTGAAGAAGCGCTTCTCGGCTTTGTATAACGCCTTCCAGTACGGCGCACCCCCTCACGCGGGCATGGCCCCCGGCATCGACCGCATGGTCATGCTGCTCACCGACGAGGAAAAGATCCTCGAGGTCATCGCCTTCCCGCTCAACGGCAACGCACAGGACCTGCTGCTGGGCGCTCCGGGCGAGGTCACCAACCAGCAGCTGGAGGATGTTCACCTGCTGGGAAGCGGCAGTGCGCTGGCGCAGAGAGCCGTTCCCGGCGCGTCCTCGGCCAAGGGCGATCGCGGCAAGCGTTCCACCTTCTCCAACGCGCAGCAGCTGAACCAGCTTTCGCTGACCGAGGAAGAGGAGAGCGTGATGCAGGGCATCTTCGCCTCCATGAGCGAGAGCGAGGCTGCGCTGAAGACCATCGACACCGAGGCCGTAGAGGAAATGGTCCACGTCATGCCCATGACCAATGTGCTGCGTGAAGACGAACGCCGTCAGCCCTTCACCCGTGAGAGCCTGCTTGCAGGCGCGCCCGAACGGAGCGAGGACAGCTGGCAGGTGCCGAGACTTGTGAAGTGAGGTGCTTGAAGATGAACGAATATGCAGTGAAGATAAACGAAAAGGGCGTCATCGCCGTTGACGATACGATCTTAGTCAAGGATGCCGAATGCAAGGCCGGCTCGAAGATCCTCACCGGATACAAGGCGCTGTTCAGTGCCGAGGCGGTGGAGCGTCTGGAGAAAAAGGGCTATGCCGTTTCGGGCAAAACGACCGTCGGCGAGTTCGGTCTGGACCTGGTGGGCGAATTTGCTTATGGCAACGAGGCGGAAGGTGCGCTGAAGGGTGCGGCCGCCGAGCTGGTGGCAGGAGGCGAGGTCAAGGCGGCTCTGGCCGTGGATATGAACGGAACGCCCCGCCGCGCCGCCGCTTTGTCGGGTGTGGCCTTCCTCAAGCCCACCTATGGAACCGTCTCGCGTTACGGTGTCATCTCCTGCGCCGCCTCGGGCGAGCAGGTGGGCGTGTACGCCAAGGGCGCTGACGGCATCGCGGAGATCATGAGCGTGATCGCCGGACACGACGGCAAGGACGGCACCAGCCTTCCCGAAGCGTCTTATGAATACAAAACCGACCTGCCGCTGAAGGGCAAAAAGGTCGCCATCGTCAAAGAGCTGTTGGACAAGGCCGATGAAGCGTCCAAAGCGAAGGTGACCGCCTTTGCCGAGAGTCTGAAGAAGAACGGCGTTGTTGTCGAGGAGATCTCGCTCCCCCTTGCAGACGCAGCCAACACCGCCTGGCAGATTCTCATGTGCGCGGAGACCTGCAACAACGTCTCGCGCTATGACGGTGTCAAATACGGCTACCGCGCCGAAACCTATAAAAACATCGACGAGCTGTACGTCAACAGCCGCACCGAGGGCTTCAATTTCCTCACCAAGGCCGTCATTCTCTATGGCTCGGATGTGCTCTCGAAGAACCGCTACAAGGATTGCTATGACAAGTCGCTCCGCGTCCGCCGCGTGGTGGCCGATGCGGTGAAGGCTCTTTGCGAGCAGTACGATGCGCTGCTCACCCCCGCCTGCGGCAAGACCGCCTTTGATTCTTACGACATTCATGAGGCCTTCGGCAGAGTGTTTGAGCAGAGCGCATTCACCGCCATCGCCAACCTGATCGGCATTCCCGCGCTGTCTGCCAATGGCGTTCAGCTGATGGGCAAGGCCTTCGGCGAAAGCACGCTTCTGAGCCTTTCGAAAAGCGCAGAAGGGAAAGGGGAATAAGAAATGAACTATGAAGTTGTCATCGGTCTTGAAACCCATGTGGAATTAAGCACCGAATCGAAGATATTCTGCTCCTGCGGCGGTCATTCGGCGGCCAAGGAGCCCAACGACTGCGTCTGCCCTGCCTGCTGCGGCATGCCGGGTATGCTGCCGGTCATGAACAAGCGCGTGGTGGAGCTGGCGGTGACCGCAGGGCTTATGCTGAACTGCAACATCAACCGCTACACCACCTTTGACAAGAAGAATTATTACTATCCCGACCTGCCCTGCGCTTACCAGATCACCCAGCTGAACCACCCCATCTGTACCAACGGTCTGGTGCCGGTGAAGACGGCTGCCGGTGTGCGTGAGATCCGCATCAAGCAGATCCACATGGAGGAGGATGCGGGCAAGCTGGTCCACGGCGGTCATTCCTCGTTCGTGGACTTCAACCGCACCAGCGTTCCGCTCATCGAGATCGTCACCCAGCCCGACTTCCGCTCGGCTGAGGAGGTCATCACCTATCTCAACAAGCTGAAGTCCATGTTCCGCTCGGGCGGCATTTCCGAGTGCGAGGAGGGTGCGATGCGCTGCGACATCAACCTGTCGGTCCGCCCCGAGGGCAGCGAGACGTACGGTGTCCGTACCGAGATCAAGAACATGAGCTCGTTTGAGGCCATCGAGCGCGCCATTCGCTATGAGTCTCAGCGCCACATCGACGCGCTGGAGTACGAGACCGAGCAGCTGGTGCAGGAAACGCGCCGCTTCGACGAGGTCAGCGGCAAGACCTTTGCCATGCGTAACAAGGAGACCGAGGCCGACTACCGCTATTTCCCCGATGCCAACCTGATGCCCATCGTCATCGACGATCAGTGGCTGGAGCAGATCAAGGCCAACAAGCCCGTGGCTCTGGACGAGAAGGCGGAGCTTTACCGCGAGGCCGGCATTTCCGAAAAGGAGATCGCCGTTCTGCTGGCCGACGGCAAGGTGTTGAAGCTGCTCGACGACACGGTTTCTCTCGGCGTTTCGCCCAAGGAGGCGGCCGCCTGGATCCTCACCGACTGTGCGGGTATCCTCCGCAAGGACGGCAAGTCCTTTGACGATCTGGTCATCACCCCCGAAAAGCTGAGCGCCATCATCAAGATGGTGGAGGCGGGCACCATCAACCGTCAGGCGGGCAAGAAGGTGCTGATCGCGGTGGTGGAGCAGGATGCGGATCCTGTGGCCTTCTGCAAGGAGAACGGTCTGGACCGCAAGGTGGATTCGTCTGCCATCGATGCCATCATGGACCGCATCCTGGCCGAGAATGCTCAGGCCGTTGCCGATTTCAAGAACGGCAAGACCAAGGCCATGCAGGCGCTGTTCGGTGCGTGCATGCGTGAGCTGAAGGGCGCGGGCGATCCGCAGATGATCAAGGAAATTCTCGAAAACAAGCTGAAATAAAACAAGCAACGTGCGGCGGGGGCGGATTGTGAAAGGCTCCCGCCGTCTGTCGCATGAGACGCTTTGATAAAAAAGGAGAAGATGACATCATGAAGCGCATTTTGCTGATCCCGGTGGGGGGCACCATCTGCACAGCCCTGACCGGGCACGGGACACGGGCGGTGTATGAGAGCGCGGGACTGCAGCTGAAGAGCGATTTTCTTTCCTCGGAGTCGCCCTTTGCCGCACAGATCGAGATCGACACGGCCGAAAACCTGATGATCTTAAGCGAAAACATGACGCCCGAATGCTGGGATCGGATGCTGTCCGTTTACCGCGAAAAGACCGCGCAGCAGTCCTATGACGGCGTGATCCTCGCCCACGGCACCGACACGCTGGCCTATTCCGCGTCTCTGCTGGCCATGCTGCTGGCCGACACGGACATCCCGATCTTTCTGGTGTCCTCCTGCCTGCCTCTGTCCTCTCCGAAGGCCAACGGGACCGACAACTTCCGCTGTGCGGCCGAGTGCATCGGGTATGGCATCGAGCCGAATGTGTATGTGCCCTACCGCAATGTGTCCGATGGGGTGATGTATCTCCATCTCGGCTCGCGGCTGAGGCAGTGTGCAGGGTATTCCGATGACTTTTTCAGCGTCGGGGCGGTCGCGTTCGCTTCGTCGGACAAGGACGGGTATGCCCGCGCGCTTGCCTGTGTCAAGGAGCGCTTTCCGTCGGAGAAAAGACGCCCTGCTTTTGATGGCAAGCGAGTCTCTTCGCTGTCGGCGCGGGTGCTGAAGCTGACGCCCTATGT
Organism: Oscillospiraceae bacterium; assembly: GCA_015063795.1. Lineage (GTDB taxonomy): Bacteria > Bacillota > Clostridia > Oscillospirales > CAG-272 > SIG694. The sequence goes on along the minus strand of SVTL01000008.1, from coordinate 3,246 downwards.
GGGCATGGACTACGATGCGTATGACGTCTCGCGCTTCGATGCCGTCCTGCACGGCGCCTACCATTCGGGAACGGCGTGCGCGGAGAGCGAGATCGACTGCCGTTCGTTGCGACATTTTGCCGACCGCTGTGCGAGAGCGGGCGTGGATGTCTATCTCTCGCCGTCAAAGGCCGAGGGCGAGGTGTATGAGTCCGTGCGGCTTCTGTCAAAGCAGGAGGCGTGCGGCAGACCGATCCGCTTTTTGTACGGCTTCACCGACGAGGCGGCGTATGCCAAGCTGGTGCTGGCCTATTCGCTTTGTGAGACGGACGGGGAGCGGGAGAGATTTTTGAAGGAAGAGTGCAATTTTGAGCGGATCGTGTGAACGGTCTGCGGTTGATAGGAGAGAGAAAAATGACCACCGAGCGTTTGTATGAAAAGGATGCGTATTGCCGCTTTTTTGAGGCGTCGGTTCTGTCCTGCGAGGAGAGAAACGGTGCTTTTGAGGTGATTTTGGACAGGACCGCCTTCTTCCCCGAGGGGGGCGGACAGGCCGCGGATGAGGGAACGCTGAACGGGATGGCGGTCTGCGATGTGAAGCAGAAGGGGGAGGCGGTCGTCCATACGATGCGCTCCCCCCTGCCCGTGGGCGGAACGGTGAAGGGTGAGGTGGATTTTGCCCTCCGCTTTGCCCGCATGCAGAGCCACGCAGGCGAGCATATCCTCTCGGGCGTGGTCCATGCCCTGTTCGGGTTCGATAATGTAGGCTTCCACATGAGCGAGAAGACCATGACCGTGGATTTCAACGGCGTGCTGACGCAGGCGGATATCGAAGCAGTCGAGGCAAAGGCCAACGAGGCGGTGTGGAAGAATGTGCCCATCACCGTGTCGTATCCCACCGAGGAGGAGGCCGCGGCCATCGATTACCGCAGCAAGATCGACTACCGCGAGGGGCTTCGTCTGGTCACCATCGAGGGCGTGGACTGCTGCGCCTGCTGTGCGCCCCATCCGTCGAGAAGCGGCGAGATCGGGCTGATCAAGATCCTGGATGTTTGCCCCAACAAGGGCGGTACGCGGGTGGAAATGGCGGCGGGCAAAAACGCTTTTGACGACTATGCGGCGCTCAACCGTATGAACAAGGCGCTGATGGGGCTGCTGTCCGCCAAGCGTGACGGTGTGCAGGCGGCGGTGGAAAAGCAGAACGAGACCGCAGGTGCGCTGAGAAGCGAAGCGATGAAGCTGTCGCGTCGGCTGGCCATGAGCGAGCTTGTGCCAACCTTTGTTGGAAGATCGTTTTTCGCCTGCGCGGACGGGCTTTCCTTTGATGATCTGCGCCACTGCGCCAACGAATTGACCGCAACCCATGCCGATTGCGGCATCTGCCTGTTGCTTTCGCGGGATGCGGAGGGGCAGGTGCTGTATGTGGCCGCGTCTCCGAAGGGCGATGTGCGGAGCGTGGTCGGCGAGCTGAATAAGACCTTTGGCGGCAAGGGCGGCGGCAAGCCTGCGTATGCACAGGGCAAGCTGGCATCGGCGGAAAACGAAGAAGCCTTGCTCGCCGCGGTCAGGGAGCTGCTGGAAAAGGAAGCATAACAGGAAAGAAAAGAAAAAACAGGGCGCGTCTAATGTAGCGTAACCTTAAAAGCCTCGGCAGGGAGTTTCCTTGCCGAGGCTGAATTTATTTTTTAACAGTATATATATCTAAAGCTGCACCGTATCTTGAAAATCCTTTTATTTCCGCGTAATCGTCACCGTACTTTTTGCGAGCATAATTATCTGTATCTTTCCAAGCCGCATCAATCAATTCTTTTGGCGTTCTTTGCAGATCAGAGTGTGCACCCGTTTTCATTCTGTGTAATCTGAACTTCATTTTATCGGCGAATACTTCTTCAAATCCTTCGGCAATTTCATTGTATGGTGATTCAAAATATTGTAAAAGTACCGTCCTGTAATCAACATGAAACGCTGTGCTTTGATAATTGTGGCTTTCAAGATAGTTGTAATAATGGTCGCTGATATCGGATAGAACGGCATTGCAATGTTTGTTTTGTTCTGATTCTTCCTTCGTGATAGGCATTCCCGGGGCGCCGAATCTGATTAGCTTTCCTCCGGGCTTTAATACACGAGATATTTCTTTGATAACGAGTTCAGGCTCATCGACAAGATGTATCATAGCGTTTTCAACCACTATATCCATACTGTTATCCGGAAGCATAATATCGTAGGCATTCATTTGTGCGAGAATGAGATTATTATAAAGTCCTTTGGCGCGTTTTGCCGCGGTGTCTAACATAACTGCCGATATGTCAACAGCAATCGTATAGATTCCGTTTTTTGCAAGAGGGATAGAAGCAGTGCCCAGGCCTGCGCCTAAATCGAGAACGCTGACTTTCGTGCCAAACTTCTTTGCAATCAGATCAGCACAAGCTGCATATACACCGTACCTTTCGGTATTGTTTGCATCCCAATACGTAACTTCGGGCTCGAAATTTTCTCCGATATTATCATAACCAATGTACTGTTTGTCTCCCTCAAGCTTTACTGAGGCATCATTGCAAAAGCGATATATCGAGTTAATAAGTGGAATTTCATATCCGCAAGTATTGCAGTGTGTCAACAAAGTTTTTGACCTGCATTTCGGGCATAAATAATAATGTTCCATTTTTTCTCCGTGTTATGAGTTGCTTTGCTTTTGGCGGTATCCGTTCGTGTCCCAATAGTAATCATTCAAAATATCAAGGACTTCCCAAGGCAGCGCACCTGCCACTACTGCCGCTTCTATTTGTGTTGTAATATAATCCGCATACGGCAAAAGTGCTTTTATGAAATGCCAATCCATTTCTCCGTCCAATACCTTTTGGAATATAGCCTCTTTTGAGTTATGGTTGAGCATCGGTATGAATTTTTCGAGAAGTTCATCATTGATGTCATCAAAGGTTGCTTTTTCTATCAGCTTGACAACAGATTCGTCGTTCAAATACTCTGCAAGGGTGATAATATCCGAGATATCGATACCTTGCTTTTCAAATTGGTGCGATAGCTTTGTTAAAATGCTTGGCTTCAAAAGCGGTGCGAGATTTACTACATCCGCAATATTTTCTGCGATAATATCTGCATTTCCTTTTGCCACATTTTTTAAGATGGTAGACTCACCCTTTGTCGGCTCTCCGTAGTTTATAAGTTCATCGAGCGTAACGTTAAAAAGTTCCGCGATCATTACAAGTATGGATATATCGGGAAAGCTTTCACCACGCTCATATTTCGAGA
>SVTL01000026.1 GCA_015063795.1 Oscillospiraceae bacterium | reverse complement strand
TTTCCTTTGCATATCCTAAAGCTTGCTCCGCTTCAACATCATATCCGTTTTTGCGATGAATATCTGCAATCTCTAAATATACCTGATATGCTTCTTTGAATTTTTCGAGTTTTCGATAGCACAGCGCGATATCATATTTTTCGTCGCAGAAATATGTTCCGATTTCTCCTGCCTTTTCGAACCATACGATTGCCTCATTGTAATTTTCCATGCGGTAGTAGATATCACCCATGCTGATACACAACTCCCAATTATCCGAGAATTTCCGTAGAGCCTCCGCACAAACGGTAAGCGCTTTTTCGTATAGATGCGCGTTCTTATACGCTTCAATTAGCAAAAACCATTCACGCTCGTCAAGATTGCCTCCCGCTTCATCCATTGCGAGTTGCAGCTCTGACAAAATTTCTTCGCCCTTACCCATGGAAAAGAGCATATGCATTTTCATAGATGCCGCTCTTCTGTAAGGCAAACAATTTTTGTCCGATTTATCGGCTAAGACTTCGTCAAAGTATTTGAGTGCTTCATCTCTGCAAAATACCATCATTGCCTTATGGAGCCAGCCATAGTTCCATTTATCATACAAGGACAGTTCACCTGTTTTCATCAGCTTTTGATATTCAAGGCGACACCTCAAAAAGTCCTCGGGATCTTTGCTGATTTCGTAGAGCGCAGATAATCTTTGCGCGTAATTATCGTAAGCCACCGACTGCTTTTTGAAAAGATCATCCACCATAACGCTGTAAAGCTTGGCAATTTCGGGAAGAAGAAGTACATCGGGTAGCGTATTTCCACACTCCCATCTTGATACGCTTTGAGGCGTTATGCACAGCTTTTCAGCAACGTCTTCCTGTGTGTATTTTTTTGCCAATCTATATTTTTTCATATTTTCGGAAAACACAGTTGAGTTCATAAAATTTATCTCCTTTTGTTTTTTTAGTTTTGTAAGCTTACGATTGTATTATAATGGAAACAAAGGAAAAATACAATATCTCATTTTATGATTAGACTCTCATTTTATGCACAGCAAAAGAAGCGAGCCGAAAGTGATCGCTTGGTCGCTCTCGGCGGTCTCTTTTTATTTCGCACAACCACTTCCTGTGGTGAGTAAGTGCGCACTTACAGAAAAACAAAAAGCCTCCCTTGTGTAAAGGGAGGTGGCACGGCTTGCCGTGACGGAGGGATTGTAAAAAACTAAAATCCTTTGTAAAACAATCCCTCAGCCGCCTTCGGCGTCAGCTCCCTTTACACAAGGGAGCCTCTGGTAGTAGTCGTTTGTTCGGTTAGTATTTCATTAGTAAAAACTGTCCTTAAGAACACTCACCATACTGTCTTCTCTTTTCTTTTTATATCTCCTTCTCCACAGCCGTCACGTCCGCGCGGCCGTCGGAGACGGTGAACGCGATGTCAAAGCCGGCAAAGCTCATGTGGTACACCCGCGCCGGATCGTCCTGATACGAAGGGCGCGGATCGTCGGCAATGCAGTCGATGGCCGCCTGTCTCTTGTCCGCAGGCAGCTTTTGCAGCAGCTCATAGGCGATCGCCACCTCCAGACGGTGATCCTTCACCGCATCGGCATAGCCGCCCGCCGCATCCTCAATACAATCGGCAAAGGGGAGATAGGGCTTGATGTCGAAAATCGGCGTGCCGTCCAAAAGATCGGCCCCCGCCACGATCAGCACATGTCCCTCCTGCTCACTCTCCTCCACCCGCAGAAGCTTCACCGCCGACAGCCCGATGGGATTGGGGCGGAAGGGCGAACGGCTGGCAAACACCCCGATGCGTCGGTTGCCTCCCAGCCGCGGCGGACGCACCGTGGGCGACCACGCCTCTCGGTGGGCAAGAGAAAAATCGAACAGCAGCCACAGATGGGAAAAGCCCTCGATGCCGCGGAGTGCATCGGGATGGCGGAATTCGGGCAGAAACACGATCCGCCCCGTCAGCGACTCCACCCGTCCGCTCTGGCGCGGGATGCCGAACTTCTCCTTGAAATCGGTGTGAATGACGGCAATGGGACGGTGAAGCTGTCCCTGCGGCTTTTCACGCATGCGGTCCACTCTCCTTCTCTCTTTTTTCGCCGAAGCGTTGCATTCTCACGCATTTTGTGTTATCATAACAGTAAGATTATACTCCCTTTTGCCCGTCCCGTCAAGGGGCAGAGGCTTTACGGACAGAAAGGCGGCGATTTTTTCTTGATCTTCTGCATCGAAGACGACAACGGCATCCGCAACATGATGATCTATACGCTGAAGGCCTCGGGCTTTGAGGCAGAGGGCTTTACCGACGGCGCTTCGCTGTTCGCCGCGCTGGACAAGAAGATTCCCGATCTGATCCTTCTCGACATCATGCTCCCCGGCGAGGACGGTCTCTCGATCCTGCAAAGGCTGCGCGCCAAAAGCAGTACGCGGGAGATCCCCGTGATCATGGCCACCGCCAAGGGCACCGAATATGACCGCGTGATCGGGCTCGATTCGGGCGCGGACGATTACCTCTCCAAGCCCTTCGGCATGATGGAGATGGTCTCCCGCGTGAAGGCCGTTCTGCGCCGTACCAAGCCCAAGAGCGAGGGCCGTCTGCTGACGATGGGCGGGCTCTGCCTCGACGCAGAGAAGCACACGGTCACCGCCTTCGGCGAAGAGCTCCGCCTGACGCTGAAGGAATACGAGCTCCTCCGCCTGTTTTTGGAAAACCCGGGGCAGGTCTTCTCCCGTGACCGACTGCTCTCCTCGGTGTGGGGCGTGGATTTTCTCGGTGAAAGCCGCACGGTGGATGTCCACATCGGCACCTTGCGCGACAAGCTGGGACGCTGCGGCGAATACATCCGAACCATTCGCGGCGTCGGCTACCGAATGGACGGCCAATCATGACCAAGCGCATCTTCCGCTCAATCTTTTTCGTGGCCATGGTCATCCTGCTGGCCTCGCTTTTGCTGATCCTCGGCTTTTTATACGGCTACTTCGCCTCGCTCCAGAAGCAGCATCTGCAGACACAGACTCTGTTAGCCGCCCAGGGCGTTACCCACGAGGGCATGGCCTATTTTCAAAACCTGGAAACCGACTCGGCCCGTCTGACCTGGATCGCCCCCGACGGTCGCGTCCTTTTTGACAGCATCTCCGATGCGGAAAGCATGGAGAACCATGCCGAGCGAGCCGAGGTCCGCGCCGCGATCCGTGACGGCTACGGCGAAAGCACACGCCGCTCGCAGACGGTGGGCGAGCAGCAGATGTACGCCGCCAAGCGCCTGCCCGACGGCAGCATTCTCCGCCTGTCGGTGAGGCAATACACGGTGTTCACCTTTCTCCCCGGGCTCACCCAGCCCATCGCCATCGTCATCGCGCTGGCCGTCTGCCTCTCGCTGATCCTGGCCGCCAATGTGGCCAAGCAGATCGTCCGCCCGCTCAACGAGCTGGACCCCGACAAGCCGACGATCAACAACGAATATGAGGAGCTCAATCCCCTCCTGCGCAGGCTCTCCCGTCAGCAGGCCCAGCTTCGGGCGCAGACCGCCGAGCTCCGCCGCCGGCAGGACGAATTCAACGCCGCCACCGACCGCATGAACGAGGGGCTGGTGCTGGTGGGCGAGGAGGGCGTGATCCTCTCCATCAACCGCGCCGCCGCCGCGATTCTCGGCACCTCCCGATACCTCCCCGGACAGGACATCCGCTCGCTCGATCCCGCTTTCCCCATGGAGGAGCTTCTTCTGCGCGCCAAAAACGGCGAGCCCGCCGAGCAGCATCTGGAGCGGAACGGGCTGGACTATCAGCTCAATGTCTCCCCCATCCTCTCCGAGGGACGCTTCGCCGGCTTTGTGCTTCTGATCTTCAACATCACCGACCGCATGAAAAACGAGCAGCTGCGCCGCGAATTCACCGCCAATGTCTCCCACGAGCTGAAAACGCCGCTCCACTCGATCTCCGGCTGTGCCGAGCTTCTCTGCAGCGGACTGGTCAAGCCCGAGGACGCAGGACAGTTCGCCGGTCAGATCCATGCCGAGGCCAAGCGTATGGTCCGCCTCATCGACGACATCATCAAGCTCTCCCGCCTCGACGAGGGCATCAGCGGCAGCCAGCGCACCGAGCTGGATCTGTCCGACATCGCCGAAAGCGCTGTCTCCTCGCTTCAGACCGAGGCCGCTTCCGCAGGCGTCACCCTCTCTCTGAACACCTCCCCTGCCCCTCTGATCGGCATTCCCCAGCTGCTTTACGGCATTGTGTTCAACCTCTGCGACAACGCCGTCAAATACAACCGCGAGGGCGGGCGCGTGGAGGTGAGCGTGGAGGAGGATACACAGAAAAACGCCGTCCGCCTCATCGTGCGCGACACCGGCATCGGCATTCCCGAAGAGCACATCGGCCGCATCTTCGAGCGCTTCTACCGCGTGGACAAAAGCCACTCCAAGGAGGTTGGCGGCACAGGGCTGGGGCTCTCCATCGTCAAGCACGCCGCCCGTTTGCACAACGCTCACATCGACGTGGACAGCACGATCGGGCAGGGCACGGCCATCACCGTCACCTTCCCGCGCTCTTAAAAACACAATTCTTCCCGAGACCGCCCTGCCAACGGCGGTCTTTTTTCTGTTTTACATACATTTTACAAAAACCTGCTTTTGCATTTGACCTTCTTTTTCTAAAATGGGTACGGATTGTATAAAGATAAAAAGAAATGAAAAGAAAGAAAAAGAGGAAAAACAAATGACTGTTTTTGACGCCTTGGCTCTCATCGGAGGGCTCTGTCTGTTCCTGTTCGGCATGAACATCATGGGACAGGCGCTGGAGCGCTGTGCAGGCAGCAAGCTCCGCACCATTCTCGGAAAACTGACAACAAACAAAATGACCGGCTTTCTCACCGGCCTTGGTGTGACCGCCATCATCCAGTCCTCCTCGGCCACCACCGTTATGGTCGTTGGCTTCGTCAACTCCAAGCTCATGTCCCTCGGGCAGGCCATCAACGTGATCATGGGCGCCAATGTGGGCACCACCGTCACCGCCTGGATCCTCAGCTTGGGTGGCATTCAAAGCGACAACATCGTTCTCAAGCTGTTAAAGCCCACCTCCTTCACCCCCGTTCTGGCGCTTGTGGGCATCGTCTTCTATCTGTTCGCCAAGAGCAGCCGCAAAAAGGACGTCGGCACCATTCTGCTCGGCTTTGCCACGCTGATGTTCGGCATGGATGCCATGTCGGATGCCGTTTCGGGGCTGGCCGATGTCCCCGCCTTCCAGAATCTCTTCCTGCTGTTTGAAAATCCCATTCTCGGTATGCTGGCCGGCGCCATTCTCACCGGCATCATTCAATCCTCCTCGGCCTCGGTGGGCATCCTGCAGGCGCTGAGCATGACCGGTCAGGTCAGCTACGGTGCGGCCGTCCCGATCATCATGGGACAGAACATCGGCACCTGCGTCACTGCCCTGCTCTCCTCGGTGGGAACAAACAAAAATGCGCGCCGCGCCGCGGTCGTTCATCTGTCCTTCAACGTCATCGGCACCGTTGTCTGTCTGACGACCTTCAGTCTGGTGCAGGCCTTCCTCAAGCCCGCCATCCTCACCCACGCCGCCGACATGGACGGCATCGCGATCTGCCACACCGCCTTTAACATCCTCTGCACCGCGCTCCTTCTGCCTCTGTCCGGACTTCTGGAAAAATTGGCCAACATCCTCATCCCCGACAGCAAGGACAGCAGGGAGACTGACAAGGCCGTGGAGCTGGACGAGCGTCTTCTGGGCACGCCCTCAATGGCTCTGGAGCGCTGCCGCTCGCTGACCATCACCATGGGCGAGATCGCCGTTTCCACCATGCGGGACAGCATCGCCGCGCTGACCGATCCCTCTCCTCAGCTGGCGGAAAGCGTCCGTCAGGGCGAGGAGCAGACCGACCGTTACGAGGACATCCTCGGCTCCTATCTGATCAAGCTGAGCGCGCATCAGCTGGGCGATGCCGAGACCGCCGAATCCGCCAAGCTCCTGCGCATGATCGGGGACTTCGAGCGCATCTCCGACCACAGCATCAACGTGCTGGAATCGGGCGAGGAGCTGCACGACAAGAAACTGTCCTTTACCCCCGCGGCCTCCGCTGAGCTGTCGGTGCTGACCGCAGCGGTCAACGACATTCTCACGCTCTCCCTGGATGCCTTCCGCAACAACGACCGCTCCGCCGCTTCCCGCGTGGAGGCCTTGGAGCAGGTCATCGACAATCTGAAGGAGCAGCTGCGCTCCCGTCACATCCTGCGCATGCAGCAGGGCGAATGCACCATCGAGGCCGGCTTTGTCTGGTCCGACCTGCTCACCGACCTCGAACGCATCTCCGACCACTGCTCCAACATCGCCGGAAACGTTTCCGACCTCTGCGCCGCCGACATGAATCTGCATCAGTCGCTCCGCGCCCTCCGCGACAAGGACTCCTCTTATGAGGACAACATCAACGCCTATGCGCTCCGCTATGCTCTTCCCGCCATGGCGCAGGCAAGCGCTCGGAGCTGATCTTTGGTTTTTTCTTCCGTCACCTCGCTTTTGGGGCTGTCCGCTTTGCTGCGGCGGTCCCTTTTTTGTTAAACGAAAACCACAAGCAGTGCCGGTGGTTCCGAAAAGCTTTAGCTTTGCACAGTTTCCCCCGCAGCGGAAGGCTCCCCCTGTGTAAGGGGAGCTGTCAGCGAAGCTGACTGAGGGGTTGTGTACCGGTGGAAATTTTGAAAAAACAATCCCTCCGTCACGGCAAGCCGTGCCACCTCCCTTTACACAAGGGAGGCAAAAAAGGAAAGGCACCCGAATCAAACACGCACGGTCAAAGAGAAAGAACAAACGGGGGAATTGACAGATTCGCTTTTTTCCTTTATAATAGAGAAAAGACTGCTATAAAACCCGAAAAGGATGATTGTTTATGAAAAGCATCGGTATTTTGGGAGCCGGCACCTGGGGCATGGCTCTGGCAAGAATGCTGGCCAATCAGGGCATCGCTGTCACCGTCTGGTCGGCTTTGGAAAAGGAGATCGATGAGTATTCGTCCACCCGCGTCCATCCGCTTCTCGGCGGCATGGTCATTCCCGACAGCATTCTCTTCACCAAGGAGATCGGCGAAGCCTGCCGAAGCAAGGACGTGATCCTCTTTGCCGTCCCCTCCGTTTTCGTCCGCTCCACCGCCGCCAAGGCTGCCCCCTTCATCCCCGAACACCAGATCATCGTGGATGTGGCCAAGGGCATCGAGCCCGAAACGCTTTATACCATGACCGAGGTCATCCGCTCCGAGCTGCAGGCCGACGGCAAGCACAACGGCGTGTCGCTGGCGGCCCTCTCCGGTCCCACCCATGCCGAAGAGGTGGCAAAGGATATGCCCACCACCATCGTCTCCGCCTGCCGCGACCACGATGTGGCCGTGAAGGTGCAGAATATGTTTGCCAACACCTGTATGCGCGTGTACACCTCCACCGACGTTCTGGGCGTGGAGCTCTGCGGCGCTTTGAAAAACATCATCGCCCTTGCCTCCGGCATCGCCGCCGGTCTCGGCTACGGCGACAATACGAGAGCCGCCCTCATCACGCGCGGCATGGCCGAGATCTCCCGTCTGGGCGTGGCCATGGGCTGCTCGGAGGCGACCTTCCACGGTCTGGCCGGCATCGGCGATCTGATCGTCACCGCCACCAGCCAGCACAGCCGCAACAACCGAGCCGGTTTCCTGATCGGTCAGGGACTTTCGCCTGAAAAAGCCGTCAAGGAAGTGGGCATGGTGGTGGAGGGCATCCACGCACTCCCGGCCGCGCTGGAGCTGGCCAAGCGTCACGACATTCAGCTTCCCATCATCATGGGCGTTGACGCCATCGTGAACCGCGGCGCCGATCCGAGAGAGCTTGTGACCGATCTGATGACGCTCGGCCGCCGTGCCTTCGATCACATCCGCTGATAGGACCGAAACGCTTTGCTGCAGAAAAACAAGTTTGATTTTGTTTGCATGAGATTTGTATGAGAATTGTATGAGATTTGCATGAGAAAGGAAGAGCTTCTATGAAACCTCTTGGCTTCGGGCTGATGCGCCTGCCTCAGAAAGACAATCCGACATGGAACAACGTGGATATGGACGAAAGCCGCCGCCTCATCGACCGCTTTCTGGAAAAAGGATTTACCTATTTTGACACCGCCTACGTTTATCAGGGCGGGCTGAACGAGAGTCTGTTCGGCGAATTGGTCGCCTCCCGCTACGAGAGAGAGCGCTTCACCGTCACCACCAAGATGCCGGTGTTTGCCATCAAAACCGCCGAGGATTACCCCCGTATCTTCGCCGAGCAGCTGGAGCGCTGCAAGGTATCCTATTTTGACTACTACCTCCTCCACGCTCTCAACCGCAACACCTACCAAAAGGCGATGGAGACCGGCGCTTTTGACTTTATCGCCCGCATGAAGGCCGAGGGTAAGATCCGCTGCATCGGCTTCTCTTACCACGACGATGCCGAAACGCTGGAGAAGATCCTCTCCGAGCATCCCGAGATCGAGCTGGTCCAGCTGCAGCTGAACTATCTGGACTGGGAGGACGAAAAGGTCCAGGGACGGCTCTGTCATGAGGTCTGTGTCCGCCACGGTGTAAAGGTGGCCGTCATGGAGCCCTTAAAAGGCGGCGCTCTCATCCGCATCCCCGAAAAGGCCGCCGAACGGCTGCAGGAGGCTGTCTTTTCCCGCAGCATTCCCGACTGGGGATTCCGCTTTGCCGCCAATTTAGAGAACGTGATCGTCGTTCTCAGCGGCATGAGCACCTTTGAGCAGGTGGAGGAAAACACCGATGTGTTCGATCGGATGTCGCCTCTGACCGACGGCGAGCTTGCCGCTTTGCGTGAAACGGCGGACATCATCCGCGAAAGCATCGCCGTCCCCTGCACCGCCTGCTCCTACTGCACCGATTCCTGCCCGTCCAAGATCAACATCCCCGCCCTCTTCGCCCTTTACAACAACCATCACCGTTTCGGTATGCTCCCCTCCTACCGCGACCGCTTTGCCGACATCGCCAAAAAGGGCGGCAAACCCTCCGACTGCATCGAATGCCGTCTGTGCGAATCGCACTGCCCGCAGAAGATCGCCGTTGCCGATGAGCTGAAGAAGGTCAAAGAGATTTTTGAGGGCTGATTTTCAAAGCAAACACAACGACAAAAGAGAAGATTCGCTGAAAAACAGCAGATCTTCTCTTTCTTTTTTGCTTCCGCCGTGACGTCCTTTGGTCATGTATCTCGTCCCTGCCAAACAACTCGCTTGCCAAACCGCACCTGCTCACCCCCGACATCCGCAACCAATAACGCACACATCTCCCCCTCGCCCCGCCAAGGGGCGGATGCCGTATGGCATCCGCTTCGCGTTTGCCCGCCCTTTCGCCGGCTCTGCCCCTTTCGCAGGCAAGCACAGCGGGCAAACGCCCTCCGCCGCGGCGTCACAAGGCAAGCTCGCTTGTGCAAGTGGGACGCGGTGGCTTGGCGAGAGGCGAAGCGAAGCCTTTTGAGCAAACAAAAAAGCAGAGACTGTATGCCTGACAGATCTCTGCTTTCTTCCTTTTGTTTGATTCGGTTGGGCTTTCTTTGGCCGGTTTGCCTTTCCTTTGACCGCTTCGCCCTCACTCGCCCCACAGCACCGGCTTGCCGGCCGCTAACGTTGCAGGCATATCCAGAAGCCGCTGATTGCGCGAGCCGCGGAAGCGCAAGGTCAGATCCCGCTGTGCCAGCACAAAAGGACCGTCCACCAGCACGTCCAGCAGCGACAGAAGCTCGTCGGTGGCCTCGCAGTGCTTGGGATTTCCCTCGTCGGTCAGCTGCTCATAGGTGAAGCCGGTGAACGCCCAGACCGTCTTGTTGGGATAGGCCTCCTTCACCCGCTTGACAAAGGGGAGCAGCACGCGCTGATTTTCTGGCTCAAAGGGCTCACCGCCCAGCAGCGTCAGCCCGTTGATGTAGTTGGGAACCAGCAAACGCAGAATGTCGTTCTCGGTCTCCCGCGTAAAGGGCTTGCCGAAGGTGAAATCCCAGGTCTGGGGCTGAAAGCACCCCTCGCACCGATTGGTGCACCCCGAGACGAACAGCGTCACACGGACGCCCTCGCCGTCGGCAACATCACAGTTTTTGATCTCTCCGTAGTACATACCGTATCCTCGATCAAGCCAAGCGGGGCGCCGCACGCCTGCACAGCACCCCTGCTCTTTTGTGTTGACTCTTTACAGGTGCAGAACGCGCTCCTTGATCTCCTGCGTCCGTCCCTGGTTCCAGTACTGCGTACCGATGTAGCCGCAGGTACGGCGGGCCACGTTCATCTTATCCTGGTCGGCGTTGCCGCACTGAGGGCAGGTCCAGACCAGCTTACCGTCGGTCTCCACCGCCTCGATCTCGCCGTCAAAGCCGCAAACCTGGCAGTAGTCCGACTTGGTGTTCAGCTCGGCATAGATGATGTTGTCATAGATGAAGCGCATCACCTGAAGCACCGCCTCCAGATTGTTCTGCATATTGGGCACCTCCACATAGCTGATGGCGCCGCCGGGAGACAGATGCTGGAACTGGGCCTCAAAGCGAAGCTTCTCAAACGCGTCGATTTGCTCGGTCACATGGACGTGATAGCTGTTGGTGATATAGCCCTTGTCGGTGACGCCGGGAATGACGCCGAAGCGGCGCTGGAGGCACTTGGCGAATTTATACGTAGTCGATTCCAGCGGCGTGCCGTACAGGCTGAAGTCGATGTTGTGCTTTTCCTTCCAGGTGCGGCAGGCAGCGTTCATATGATCCATCACCTTCAGTGCAAAGGGCGTTGCGGACGGATCGGTGTGGCTCTTGCCGGTCATATACTTCACGCACTCATAAAGCCCCGCATAGCCGAGGGAGATGGTGGAATAACCGCCGAAGAGCAGCTTATCGATGGGCTCGCCCTTCTTCAGGCGGGCGCAGGCACCGTATTGCCACAGAATGGGCGCGGCGTCGGACAGCGTACCCTTCAATCTCTCATGACGGCACATCAGCGCTCTGTGGCAGAGCTCAAGACGCTCGTCGAAAATATCCCAGAATTTGTTCAGATCGCCGCCGGAGGAGAGCGCCACATCCACCAGATTGATGGTGACAACGCCCTGATTGAAGCGGCCGTAATACTTCGGCTTGCCGTTTTCGTCCACATAGGGCGTGAGGAAGCTGCGGCAGCCCATGCAGGTGTAGCAATGGCCCTCGCCGTTCTTGTCCACCTTCAGCTCCAGCATCTTCTTCTCGGAGATGTAGTCGGGAACCATGCGCTTGGCGGTGCACTTGGCAGCCAGACGGGTCAGATAGAAATAAGGCGAATCGTCGTGGATGTTGTCCTCCTCGAGAACATAGATCAGCTTGGGGAAGGCGGGGGTGACCCAAACGCCCTTCTCGTTCTTCACGCCCTGATGGCGCTGCAGAAGCGTTTCCTCAATGATCAGCGCCAGATCGCGCTTTTCGGCCTCGTTCTTGGCCTCGCCCAGATACATGAACACCGTCACAAAGGGGGCCTGACCGTTGGTGGTGAGGAGGGTGACCACCTGATACTGGATGGTCTGCACGCCTCTGCGGACCTCCTCGCGCAGACGGGACTCCACCATCTCGCTGAACCTGGCTTCATCGGGGACGAAATTCATCGCCTCCATCTCGCGCTGAAGGTCGCGGCGGATCTTGTCGCGGCTGACCTGCACAAAGGGAGCCAGATGGGCGAGAGAGATCGACTGGCCGCCATACTGGTTGGAGGCCACCTGGGCGATGATCTGGGTGGCGATGTTGCAGGCGGTGGAGAAGCTGTGCGGACGCTCGATCATGGTGCCGGTGATGACCGTTCCGTTCTGAAGCATGTCCTCCAGATTGACCAGATCGCAGTTGTGCATATGCTGCGCGAAATAGTCGCTGTCGTGGAAGTGGATGATACCCTCGTTGTGCGCCTCCACGATCTCGGGGGGCAGAAGGATGCGGTTGGTGATATCGCGCGAGACCTCGCCGGCCATATAATCGCGCTGGGTGGAGTTGACCACAGGGTTCTTATTGGAATTCTCCTGCTTGGCCTCCTCGTTGTTGCACTCGATCAGAGACAGGATCTTTTCGTCGGTGGTGTTGCTCTTACGCACCAGCGAACGGGTGTAACGATAGGTGATGTACCGCTTGGCCACCTCATACGCGCCGTGGGCCATGATCTGCGTTTCCACCATATCCTGGATCTCCTCGACGGTGGGGGCGCGCCCCATCTCCTCGCAGGAGAGCACCACCGACTCGGCAATGCGCTGGATCTGCATGGGCGTCATACGGATGGATGCATCCACCGTCTCGTTGGCCTTGGTGATGGCCATGATGATTTTGGTTATGTCGAAAGCCTCTTCCGACCCGTTTCGTTTGATGATCTTCATGCCGTTTTTCTCCTTGTTTTCCGCGCTTTTCCGCCCTTTCCGGCAGCGGGCGCGGACTCTTCTTTTTTGTTGCACATTGCGTCAACTGTATGGAAAGACCACAAAAGAAGCGTTTCGTTCATCCCCGGCGAAACACTACATCTTGTGGTATGTTTGCTTTGCGTAGTACAGTATATAGTATTTTTTCCATTTTGTCAAGGGGTTTGCCGAAAGAAAAGCAAAAAGAAGGAATAGAATATTTTCGCCTTTTTCCGTGCATATTGACCAAACATTTTTCATCGGGAGAAGCTCCTGTTTCCGACCTTTTTCTCACGGCGAGTGTGCTATCATAAAGCCATACCGATTGTTTCCGAAAGGAGGGAGCGCCATCGAGCAGCCCATTTACGGCGACATCCTGTTTTTGGTCAATTTCAGCATGGACTACCTTGCCCTCTACATCGCCTCCGCCATTCTTTCCCACAAAAGCAAGGGGATCCGGCTGATCGTCGCCTCGGCCATTGGCGGTCTGTATGCGGTGCTGACGCTGTTTGTCTCGCTCGGTCCGCTGCCCGACCTGCTGGCCGCGCTGGTCATTCCGATCCTGATGTGCCGCATCGTGTTTGGAAAAAGAGCGAGGTGTCTTTGGCGAAGCGTCCTGCTCTTTGCGCTGATCGGGCTTTTGCTGGGCGGTGTCATCACCGCTCTCTGCCACCTGCTCGCCCACATCAGCGGAAGCGGACGGGTGCTGTACAGCGGCGATGTGCGCCGTCTGGAGAGCGAGCTGACGCCGGGGCTCTTTACGCTCTTCGCCTCCCTTTCCGCGCTTCTCTGCGCCTTCGGCGGACGTCTGCTCCGCAAAATGCCGAAAGGGGAGAGCGCGTCTGTTCACATCACCCACCGCGGCAGCACGCTGCATACCGACGCCTTCTGCGACAGCGGCAATCTTCTCTTCGAGCCCATCAGCGGCCGTCCCTGCATTGTCCTACCCTTTGAACAAGCCTCGTCCCTGCTATCTCCGTCCGCCTTGGATGCGGTCCGCCGCGGCGAGCTCCCGACTCAGCCCGACGGCACCCGTTACCGCATCGTCCCCTGCTCCACGGTGGGCGGCCGGACGCTTCTCGTCGGCTTTCTGCCCGATGCCTGCACCGTCAACGGGCGTCCCGTTTCGGCCTGCGTTGCGCTCGATGCGGCCGCCGTCCGCGATAAAGCCCTGCTTCCGCCCCAACTGCTCTGACGAAAGGAGTTCTTTTATGCTGTCTATGCCTCCCATGCTGCAAGCCGTCCGCCGCCTTCTGCAGACCGCCCTCTGCCGTTTGCTCGGGCGCGAGAACGGCGTTTACTACATCAACGGTCCCGAAACGCTCCCTCCGCCCCTCTCCCCCGAGGAGGAAGCATCCCTGCTGGCCGTGTTGGACAACGATGCCAAAAGCACGCTGGTGGAGCACAACCTGCGGCTGGTGGTCTACATCGCCAAAAAGTTTGAAAACACCCGCGTTGGCATCGAGGATCTGATCTCCATCGGCTCCATCGGACTGATCAAGGCCATCAACACCTTCCGCGCCGACAAAAACATCAAGCTGGCCACCTACGCCTCCCGCTGCATCGAAAACGAGATTTTGATGTACCTGCGCAAGAACAGCGGGCAGAAGGGAGAGGTGTCCATCGACGAGCCCATCAACATCGACTGGGACGGCAACGAGCTTCTCCTCTCCGACATCCTCTCCTCCGACAGCGATCCCATCTTCGGCAGGATCGAAAGTGAGGAGGACCGTCTGAGC
Organism: Oscillospiraceae bacterium; assembly: GCA_015063795.1. Lineage (GTDB taxonomy): Bacteria > Bacillota > Clostridia > Oscillospirales > CAG-272 > SIG694. Next base: position 3,876 of record SVTL01000026.1, on the reverse strand, counting down.
ATCCGCCGTGCCATCGCCTCGCTCGACGAACGGGATCAGACCATCGTGGAGCTTCGCTTCGGTCTGCGAGGCGGGAGGGAGCTGACGCAAAAGGAGGTGGCCGACCTGCTGGGCATCTCCCAATCCTACATTTCCCGCTTGGAGAAAAAGATCATCGACCGCCTGCGCGAGGAGCTGACCGCGCTGGTGTGAAAACAGGAAACGGCTGCCGCATTCAAAAAAGCGGTGCCGTTTTCTTTTTTGCCCGTCTCTTCCGTCTTGACTTCGGGAGGCGAATGGGGTATAATGGAAAAAGATCGAATGCTATCCATAAACAAACGGAGGAAAAACACCGCATGGATCCGCTTGCTCTTGCCAACCGCTTTGCCCTGCCCGCTTCGGCCGCAGAGGCTGTCCCCTTTGGGAACGGTCACATTCACAACACCTTCCGCATCCGCTGTGAGGACGGGAGTCTCTTTCTGCTGCAGCAGATCAACACCGGTGTCTTCCGCCAAATCGAGGGGCTGATGCAGAACATTCAGCGCGTCACCGCCTATCTCCGCAGCCGCGTTGAGGCCGACGGCGGCGATACGAGCCGTGAATGCCTCCGTCTGATCCCCACCAAGGAGGGCGAGCTTTACCTCAACGATGAAAGCGGCGTGTTCCGTCTGTATGCCTTCATCCGCGATCCTCTTGCCTTTGACCGCGCCGAAACGCCGCTGGCTTTCCGTCAGGCGGGCGAGGCCTTCGGGCGCTTCCTCAAGCTTCTGGACGGCTTTGATGCCTCCTCCCTCTGCGAGACCATCCCCGATTTCCACCACACGCCCAAGCGGTATGCGGCTTTGGAGGAGGCGGTGAAGCAGAATGCCGCGGGGCGCTTGTCCGAGGTGTCAAGCGAGCTTGCCTTTGTCCGCGGACACGTCCACACCCTCTCGCTGCTCACCGAGGCAGCCGACACCGGCCGTCTTCCCCTCCGCGTCACCCACAACGACACCAAGCTGAACAACATCCTCTTTGACCGCGAAAGCGGCCGACCGCTCTGCATCGTGGATCTGGATACGGTCATGCCCGGGCTGTCGCTGTACGACTTCGGCGACGCCATCCGTTCGGGTGCCGCCCTTTGCGCCGAGGATGAGGCGGATGTGAGCAGGGCCGGCATCGATCTCACCCTCTTTGAGGCCTATACCAAAGGCTTCCTCTCCTCCTGCGCCGACATCCTCACCCCCTCTGAGATCGCGCTCTTGCCTCAGTCGGCCTACCTGCTGACCATGGAGACCGGCATCCGTTTTCTCACCGATTATCTCAACGGCGACACCTATTTCAAGATCCGTTTCCCCGATCACAACCTGCGCCGCGCCCGCAATCAGCTGGCCATGGCCGCTCACATCGAGCAGTGCCTGCCGCAGATGGAGGCGATCGTTTCCCGCATCGCAGGCCAACGCTGACAAGCGATATCACAATCCGCGAAAGGATGGATACAACCATGAACAATCTGACTCTGATGATCTTAGCCGCCGGTATGGGCAGTCGCTTCGGCGGACTCAAGCAGCTCACTCCCGTCGGTCAGCACGGCGAGAGCATCCTCGACTATTCGGTCCACGATGCCATCGAGGCCGGCTTCGACCGCGTGGTCTTCATCATCAAGCACGCCATCGAGGAGGAATTCTACGAAAAGGTCGGCCGCAAGATCGAAGCGCACGTGAAGGTGGACTACGTCTTCCAGGAGATCGACGACATGCCGAACAGTCTGACGCCCCCCGAGGGACGTACCAAGCCCTGGGGTACGGGGCATGCCGTCTGGTGCGCGCTGAAGCAGACCGAGGCAGACTCCTTCGCTGTCATCAACGCCGACGACTACTACGGAAAAGAGGCTTTCCGTACATTAGCCGACTTTCTCCGCAACCCTCCGCACACAGACGGCATTCCCATGGCCATGGCCGGCTACCGCCTGAAAAACACCCTCAGCGACAACGGCTATGTCTCCCGCGGCGTCTGTGTGGTGGATGAAACGAGCAAGCTTGTCTCCATCACCGAGCGTACCCGCATCGAGCGCCGTAACGGCACACCCGCCTTCAGCGAGGACGGGGGCGAACGCTGGACACCGCTTGCCGAGGATACCTTTGTTTCCATGAACTGCTGGGCCTTCCCCGCCGAGGTCAAGCCGGTGTTCCATGACATGATGAACGACTTTTTCAAGGAAAACGCTTCCGAGCTGAAAAAGGAGTTTTATCTCCCGCTCATCCCCGATCATCTGGTGCAGAGCGGGCAGGGGCAGGTGTTTGTCCTTCCCACCGAGGACAAGTGGTACGGTATGACCTACGCCGAGGACAAACAGGAGGTCATCGATGCGCTGGCTTCCCTGACCGCCAAGGGCTACTACCCGAAACCGCTTTGGCCGTAAGAGCAAAATTCGACAAAAGTGACCGGCGGAACCTGCCGCAAAGCGGGTACGCCGTTTTCTTTTTGCTACAATTTTTCAACCTTGAGTTAACATGGGCTTTCCTGACAATCCCTTTACGGAATGAATTTTTGTGCTATACTATAAACAGAAGCAGACGTCGGCTTACTTTTTATCTCAATGGAGGTAGGATAATGAAAATGACAATCGGTGCCAACATAAAGCGTTTGCGCACAGCAAAAAACATTACGCAGGAACAGCTCTCGGTTGCTATGAACGTTACCTGTGCGGCCGTAAGCAAATGGGAGCGGGGGAGACTTACCCCGATATCACGCTTCTTCAACCTTTGGCATATTTCTTCGGAGTCACGCTTGACGAGCTTATGGGCTACAATCAGGAAAAGATTCAGGCGGATATCGACGAAGTCATTACGCTTTACCGAAAAAACAAGAATAAGAACACAAAAGCCGCCCGCGAGATCATTGTGAAAGCATATCGCGATTACCCCAATGATTTTTGGATCATGCACTACTATATGTGGAACATCGCCGGCGATTATTCCGACAACGATCCCACGGTTTTGCTTGCACACAAGGACGAATTTCTTTCCATCTGCGACAAAATGATCGAGGGCTGCACCGAAGAAACATTGCGGCTCGGAGCATGGAATATGCGTGCGAAAATTCTTCACGTCGAGGGAAGGACAGCGGACGCATTGAAAATTCACCAAAACAAGTTTACCAATTGGTATCATACAGGATCTCAAAAAAACGAGCAGCTTTTTGCCAAGGATACCGAGGAATACTATTTCTGGCTCAACAAAAACATGTATGAATTGATCGCATTTGCCAGACACAAGCTGGCCTGCGCGATCTTCTACGACCGTTCGTTATCAGCTGAAGAAAAAGCACAAAAAGCGATCGGCTATGGACAGATCATGCTAAGGTGCTTTGACGAAACGAAGGATATTTTCTTTGCGGGGCTTGCAAAAGCCTTTTTGGGACAGACCAGAGGGCTTTTCATGTATTGCGGCGGCAACGATGCGGATGTGGTTGCCGTGCTCGATATGAACCTTTACGCGGCGAAAAAAATTGCCGAAGCCGAAAAAGATGATCCTGCCGTCCATGAAGCCTATTTCCCTGCAAGAGCATCGGTGGAAGGCAATGACTTCCTTGCATGGATCGTAAACGGTCTTTTGAATCCCAAGGACAAGCGCCGCGCTGAGCTTCTCAAAAATCCGGAGTACAGAGCGGTTTTGGATCGGTACAAATAATCCGCGCCCCGCCTGGCGGGGCTTTTCTTTGTTTCCCGCACATAAAAAAGCCGCCGCAAAATGCGGCGGCAAATTCATCTTTGATTTTTCGCGCTTTCACTTGCCTGCTTTTCATATTTCCATTCCATTTGCCGTTCGGTGCCAAACGGAAGCGATTTTTCTTTTCCGTTGAAATCAAATCCAATCTTCTTATAAAAGGAGATCGCTTTGTCGTTGCCCTCTAAAA
>SVTL01000025.1 GCA_015063795.1 Oscillospiraceae bacterium | reverse complement strand
GCGCATCAATCCCGACTGGTTTGCCATCGCTCCCGCTCTCAATGCAACCAAGGAGCAGCTTGATGAGCTGTGCGACAAGATCGAGGCCTCTGTCAAGGACGCCCTCGCTTGCAGATAAGACAAACAACCCGTACCGCGGCGTCAACCCATCCTTGGCGCCGCGGTCGCGTGCCTTTTTGAGGAAAATGGACGGCTCAAACGGCGTTTTTTTCTGAAAAAACGATTCAACGCAGAGCGGACCGCTGAGCGGACGCTGATCGAAAAAAGATAAAAAAGGAAAAGGTAACAAATTATGATTGCGAATAAAGTTGCATTGGTAACGGGCGGCTCCCGCGGTATCGGCCGCGCCATCTGCCTGAAGCTGGCCGAGGCCGGCTACACGGTCATCATCTGCAGCCGCACGGCTGATCCCAACAACCTGGAGAAGGGCGCTTACGAGGTGAAGAACACCATCGAGGCCGCCGGCGGAAGCGCACTGATCTGCCGCGCCGACATTTCTCTGGAAAACGAGAGACAGGCTCTGTATGACTTTGTGGACAAGGAGTGCGGCCGTCTCGACCTGCTGGTCAACAACGCCGGCATCGAGCCCAAGCAGGGCACCGCTCTGGATATGCCCCCCGAGGTCATCGAGCAGGTGTTCGACACCAACCTGAAGGGTCCTTACTTCCTCACCCAGCATTTCGGCAAGCGCATGATCGAATGGAAGGAATCGGGTGCGATCGAAAACGGCTGCATCATCACCATCACCTCGGTTCAGGCGGGTATGGCTGCCAGAAGCGGCGTTGCGTATAAGATGGGCAAGGCAGCTCTGAGCATGGCCATGCAGTGCTTCGCCACCCAGCTTGGCGAGTATGGAATCCCTGTGTTCGAGATCCGTCCCGGCGTGTATCCGACCGATATGTGCCTGCCTCACGCGGAGAACGTGGAGAAGACCTATTTCCCCAAATTCCTCATGAAGCGTTGGGGCAATTGCGACGAGATCGGCGACCTGTGCGTGTACATGGGCAGCGGCAAGATGGACTATGCAACCGGTCAGATCATCGAGATCTCCGGCGGCTGGACCGTTCCGAGACTCTGATTTTTTAAACAAAACGAACGCTCCCGCTTCTTCCCGGAGCGGGGGCTTCCCCATACATGGATATGACAATATCCGCTTTTGAAAAAAGGATCTGTTCATATGAAACCCTATCAGCTTTTGATCAAAAACGTCAAGATCATCGACGGTCTTTCCGACATCCCGTTTTACGGCGACATCGCGGTCAGCGATCAGCGGATCGTGAAGGTGGGCGATCTCAGCGGCGCTTCTGCCGACAAGGTCGTTGACGGTACGGGCCTTACCGCCTGCCCCGGCTTTTTCGACATCCACTCCCACACCGACCGCACGCTGATGACCGTTCCCACCGCGGACAACATGATCCTGCAGGGCATCACCTGCGCTTTGGGCGGTCACTGCGGTCTTTCCCCCGCGCCGGTGCACAACGAGGAGTATTACAACGCGGTAGACAGCAAGAAGATGGGCTGCGAGCGCGAGTGGACCACCTTCGATGAATACATGAGCTATATGGAGAAGGCGGACATCGGCGTCAACCTGTTCGAGCTGGTGGGCACCAACCCGCTGCGCTCTTCGGCCATGGGCTTTGACCACAACCGTCCCGCCACCGCCGAGGAGCTCCGGAAGATGCTGGAGTATACCGAGGAGGCGATGCAGGCAGGTGCTTACGGCGTGTCGTACAGCGGCGATGCCGGCGTGCCCTCCCATTGGATCACCTTTGAGGAGCTGCGCGAGATTCTGAAGGTCTGCCAGAAGTATGACGGCGTGTTCTGCCCGCACACCCGCCATCACCAGTTCCAGTATTTCTCGGGCGAAAAGGGCAAGAGCAGCTACGGTCTGTATGACGGACCGAAGGGTGAGATGTTCGTCGGCCGCTACCACGGATTGCTGGAGCCGAGCGAGGTCTGCATGGCTGCGAACAACTGCCGCCTGCACATTTCCCACATCACCCCCTCCACCATTGTGTACCATCCCCACTCCCCCGCGCTGGACAAGGCTCTGGCCGAATCCACGCTGGAGGACATCGTCGATGCACCGCTGAAAAAGGGACTGGACGTCACCTTTGACGTTTTATGCGTGGACTATTCCATCGGCGCGGAGAAGCGCATCACCGAGATGCTGCTGACCGGCGTGCTGGTCCGTCCCGACTGGATGAAGGACATGACGCCCGATACGCTGGCGGAGGAAATGGCGAAGGAGGGCTGTGCGGAGAAGCTGCGCGAGCTGTCCGAATCGGGACACATGAAGGTGGGCATGATCCACACCGTTCAGGATCCGTATTGGTTCGAGTGCTTCCGCATCATCCGCTGCGCCGAGAAGGCGTATGAGGGCAAGACCATTTCCGAGATCGCCTTTGCCAAGGGCAGACCGACCGTGGAGACGGTGTATGAAACCGTGTTCGAGGTCCTGTGCGAGATCGTGAAGGCCGATCCGCAGGCAACGTGGGCGTTTGTAAAAGACAAGCGCGAATATCAGTGCATGAAGACCTTTATGCAGCATCCGCGTGCCACCATCGGCACCGATATGGGACGGATCGTTCCGATGATCGGTGCGGAGGAGGCGCTGGCAGACAACGCCGCTTACCGTCAGGGCTGCGGTCCGTATCTGTTCCAGGGCTTCATCGAGTATCTGGTCAAGGCGACCAAGCTCGATGCGGTCATGACGCTGCCTCAGGCGGTCAAGCGCATCACCTCCATCCCCGCGCAGACGGTTCTGCATCTGGACAACTACGGCGTCATCCGCGAAAACGCCTGGGCGAATTTGGTCCTGCTGGATGAGAAGAAGCTGTCCTATCACATCGATTTCACCAAGGCTGCCACCGCTCCCGGCGGCGTGGAGTATGTGTTCGTCAACGGCGAGGCGGCTCTGGAAAAAGGCAGGCTGACCGGCGCGCGTGCAGGACACGTGGTCCGCAAGGGCGGCAAGTACGAATAAACAAGCACAGATCCATCCGCGCGGGCAAAACCATGCAAGTCCGTGCAAACCCAAGGGAAACCAAGCGGCTTTGCGAGAGAAGAGGCCGCATCGATAAACACATTTTTTGAGAGAGTATTGAAAAAAAGAAAGGATTTTTTGGTATGAGCCAGTATCAGCTTTTGATCAAAAACGTCAAGATCATTGACGGCATTTCGGATATTGCCTCCCGCGGCGATATCGCAGTCAGCAACCAGAAGATCGTCAAGGTCGGCAACTTAGAGGGTGCCACCGCCGACAAGGTCATCGACGGCAGAGGCCTCACCGCCTGCCCCGGCTTTTTCGACATCCACACCCACACCGACCGCACCATCATGAACACCCCCACCGCCGATAACCTGATCCTGCAGGGTATCACCTGTGCGCTGGGCGGACACTGCGGCTCCTCCTCCGCTCCCGCTTACAACGAAGAGTATTTCAACGCCAAGGATTCGATGCAGGTTCAGCGCGAGCGCACCTGGACCACCTTTGACGAGTATCTGAAGGAAATGGAGAAGGTGGGCGTGGGCATCAATATGTTCCACCTGGTCGGTACCAACGCTCTGCGCGGCTCGGTTCTGGGTATGGGCTATAACCGTCCTGCCACCGAGGAAGAGACCAAGAAGATGTGCGAGCTGATGGAGGATGCCATGAAGGCGGGCGCTTACGGCGTGTCGTACAGCGGCGATGCCGGCGTTGCCTCCCACTGGATCACCTTCAACGAGCTGACCGAGATCCTGAAGGTCTGCCAGAAGTATGACGGCGTGTATTCGCCTCACACCCGCCACCATCAGTATCAGTATTTCTCGGGCGAGAAGGGCAAGAGCATCTACGGTCTGTACGACGGCCCCAAGGGCGAGATGTTCGTCGGCCGTTACCACGGTCTGCTTGAGGCTTCCGAGGTCTGCTTCGCGGCCAACAAGTGCCGCCTGCACATTTCGCACATCACCCCCTCCACCATCATCTATCATCCCCACTCCGCCGCTCTCGACCGCGCTCTGGCCGAGTCGACTCTGGAGGACATCATCGACGCTCCCGCCGCCAAGGGACTGGACATCACCTTTGACGTGCTGTGCGTAGACTACTCCATCGGCGCTGAGAAGAACATTGCCGGCGAGCTGCTGTCCGGCGTTCTGATCCGTCCCGACTGGATGAAGGATATGACGGCAGGTGAGTTGGCCGCCGAAATGGCAAAGCCCGGCTGCGCCGAGAAGCTGCGCGATCTGTTCGAGGCAGGCCACATCAAGGTGGGCATGCTGCACCCCGTTCAGGATCCGTATTGGTTCGAGTGCTTCCGCGTCATCCGCTCCAAGTGCAAGGAGCATGAGGGCAAGACCATCGCCGAGATCGCCTTTGCCAAGGGCAAGCCTACGGTGGAGACCGTGTACGAAACGCTGTACGAGGTCCTGTGCGAGATCGTCGCCGCCGACCCCGAGGCTACCTGGGCGTTCATCAAGGATAAGCGCGAATTCAACTGCATGAATACGTTCATGAAGCACCCGCTGGCCACCGTCGGTACCGACATGGGCCGAATCGTTCCTCTGGTAGGCGCGGCTGAAAACATGGCCGGCAACCAGACCCGTTACGGCTGCGGTCCTTACCTCTTCCAGGGCTTCATCGAATACCTGGTCAAGGCCACCCGCCGCGACTCGGTCATGACCCTGCCGCAGGCGGTCAAGCGCATCACCTCCTTCCCCGCGCAGAAGGTTCTGCATCTGGAAAACTACGGCGTCATCCGCGAGAACGCCTGGGCCAACCTGGTCCTTCTCGATGAGGAGAAGCTGTCGTATAACATCGATTTCACCAATCCTGCCATCGCTCCCGGCGGCGTGGAATATGTCTTCGTCAACGGTACGGCTGCTCTGGAAAAGGGCAAGCTGACCGGTGCCGTTGCAGGCCGCGTGGTCCGCAAGGGCGGTCAGTACGAATAAGCGCTGAAAGGAGATCAAAAGATATGATCATTCAGAGAGGCGCCGTCAAGTGCGTGCATAACAACATTGCCCATCTGGGCGAGGGACCGGTCTGGAACGAGCGCGACGGGTATCTGTATTACACCGACGTTCACGGCGGCAAGCTGTGGAGACTGGATCCGAAAAGCGGCAGGATCGAAAAGTATTATGAGGGCGAGAAGAAGATCGGCGGCTTCGTGTTCGACGTGGACGGCACGATGACCGTCATGTCCAACGGCAGTGTGTATAAGTACAACGGCAAGACGTTTGTCGAAGCCTTCCGCATTGCGGTGCGCGAGGACGAAAACTTCAACGATGTCATCGCCGATCCCATGGGACGCATCTATTCGGGCACGCTGCCCCGCCGTCCCGAGGATAAGGGAACCGGACGCATGATCCGCTTTGAGAGCGGCAAGGAGCCTGTTGAGCTGTGGGCCGGCATGGGCTGCACCAACGGTATGGGCTTCTCCCCCGACGAAAAGACCTTCTATCACACCGAGACCGGCAAGAAGTCGATCACCGCGTATGACTACGACCGCGAGACCGGTGAGATCACGCCCCGCAGCGTGGTCTATCAGGGCGACGGCAAGATGGGCATTCCCGACGGTATGACCGTTGACGCCGAGGGCTGCATCTGGTCGGCGTTCTGGAATGGCTACGGCGTCCGCCGCATCTCTCCCGAGGGCGTGATCCTGGCGGAAATGTTCGTGCCTGCCTGCCAGACCTCCAGCGTCATGTTCGGCGGCGAGGATCTGGACACGCTGTATGTCACCAGCGGCGCGCAGGGCGCGGAGAACCTGGAAACGGGTATGTTTGAGGGCATCTTCCTCGGCGGTCCGCTGTATGCGTTCAAGCCCGGCGTCCACGGCAAGGTGGAGTATCGCTCCAAGATCTAAACAACAAGGGTATTATCCGAGGGAAAAGGGGGCGCTCAAAGCCCCCTCCCGCAGAATCAAGAAAGAAAACGAAGAAAGAAGGATGGTTCGACAATGAAGCTTTCCTGTTTGCCAGTTTCGCTCTTTCCCGATCTGATCAGCGGCAAGATGAAAATGGCCGAATGGCTGGCCTTCGCCAAGGAGTGCGGCTATGACGGCGCGGACATCAGCGTCCATTTCCTGCCCATCCGCTCGGTCAGACAGATCGACGATATGAAAAAGGTCATCGACGACAGCGGCATCCGCATCGAGATGATGACCACCTACCCCGATTTCACCACGCCTGACGACACCCGCCGCGAGATCGAGCTCTGCCATGCGCTGTCGGATATCGCGCTGGCCTCCTCCCTCGGCATTCGGTATGTCCGCCTCACCGCCGGTCAGTATTACCCCGGCGAGGACGAGTATCAGGCGATCGTAAACGCCGTTGAGTGCTTCAAGGTCTGCTGCGAAAAGGCCAACAAGCTGGGCGTCAAGCTCCTCATCGAGAACCACTCCAAGCCCGGAGCCTGGGAGAGAGAGGACTTTGATTTCAATATGCGCCGCTTCATGGCACTGCTGGATAAGCTGAAGGGGCTGCCCGTGGGCGTCAACTTCGACACCGCCAACGCCTTTATTTTGGGCGAGGATGCGGTTGCACTCTTTGAGAAGATCTATGACCGTGTCGAGACCATCCATGTCAACGATGCTTCGCGCGTTGGGGAATTGGCCTTCTGCATGGTCGGCGAGGGACGTTCTCCCATCAAGGGCGTGTTGGAAGCGGCCAAGGCCCGCGGCTTCAACGGACTGGTTTCCATCGAGGAGGCCTCCTTCCGCGGCAAAGAGGGCATCGCCCACGCGGCTCGCTATGTCCGCAGCTTGATGGGCTGAATCCCATGAGCCGAAGGTGCCAATCTTGTCTGTGAAGCGGACGTGAGACACCTTTTATAACTGGGCATCGTTTGTCGCTTTTTCTTTGCTGACAGTAGGCGCAAAGAAAAAGCTTCGCAAAAAGAAACGCCGTGCATGGGGTTTTACCCCAAACCCCACCAAACCCCCTTTTTGAATGAAAAGGAACAGTTGCACACAGTGCAACTGTGTGAAGAAAGCCTTCGGCTTTCTTCCGGGGCCTGGACCACCCAAAAACTTTCAACAGACGGCTCCGCCGTCATAAAAAACGAATCTTTTTCAAATTCGAAAGGAATTTTTATCATGAACGATTATCTGCTTTATCTTGCCAATGAGACCAAGGGCTACTGGTGGAACGACTCCGCCAACTTCGCCGATCTGGTAGAAGCGGTTACCCACGGTGCCGTTGGCGTTACCACCAACCCCGTTCTGGTCAACGAGACCATCAACAAATGCGCCGACGAGTGGAAGCCGATCCTGGCCTCTATTCCGCGCGATCTCTCCGGCTCCGAGAAGGCCATCGAGATCATCAAGGCCGTCACCATCAAGGTTGCCGGCATGTTCGAGCCCATCTACAAGGCCACCAACGGCGAGGGCGGTTATGTCTGCGCTCAGGTCAACCCCGGCAAGTCCAGCGACCGCAAGGCCATGCTGGAAATGGCCCGCACCATGAGCAGCTGGGCTCCCAACGTGGCGGTCAAGCTCCCTGTCACCGCCGCCGGTCTCGACGTTCTCGAGGATTGTATCGCTGAGGGCATCACCATCACCGGTACGGTCAGCTTCACCTATGCTCAGGCGATGGCCATCGGCGACCGCTGCGAGAAGGGCCGTGCCCGTGCAGCCAAGGCCGGTGTCAAGCCCGGACGCTGCTTCGCCGTTATCATGGTCGGCCGTATCGACGACTACCTCCGCGACTGCATCAAGGACAGCGGTCTGAACATCGCCGAGGAGGACATCATCCAGGCCGGTACCGCCATCATCAAGCGCGCTTACCGCGACTTCGCCAAGAACGGCTACACCGCCATTCTCATGCCTGCCGGTCTGAGAGGCGCATACCAGGTTGAGGCTCTGGCCGGTGCGAACATGGCCATGTCCATCAACCCCAAGATCCAGGTCAAGCTGCCCTCCATCAAGGCTCCTTATGTTGAGCACATCGAGGAGGAGGTCGATCCTGCCGTCATCGAGAGACTGTCCGCCTGCCCTGAGTTCATCAAGGCCTATGAGCCCGACGGTCTGAAGCCCGAGCAGTTCTTCTCCTACGGCTGCGTGCAGAAGACGCTCGCACAGTTCGTTGAGAACTGGGGCCAGATCGAGAAGTATCCTCTGAAGTAAGGATCTCTCAAACAAGCGGAGGGGGAAAAAGCCCTCGCCGCCTCCAAACGGTAAACCCGGAGGCTGTTTTCGGTCTATGGGAAACGGCTTTCGTGTTTATATATCCTCCATACCCTCTAATTCGCGCCAATACTCTCTCTTTTTAGCAGAAGCGTCCCTCGGAAACGGGGGGCGTTTTTGCTTTGCGGCGGCAGAGCACCGATCTCAGGGGGGAAGCGGTGGCGAATTTCCGCTTGTCAAAAAAGCAGTCGGAGAATCTGCGTTCGTTTTGCCCTCCCGATGCGTGAGCATCGCAATCGAAGCAGACGGCAGCGGCATCTCGTCAGACCTTTTTTCCAAAAACAAAAAAACAGCGTCTTTTGAAAAAGTTTTTGAAGGTTTTAAGGAAACTTTTTTCAAAAAGTTTCTTTAAGCGGGGGTTCGGGGGCGCCGCCCCTGACCGTTCTTGCCCTCCGCGATGCGTGAGCATCGCAATCGAAACAGACGGCAATGGCATCTCGTCAGACTTTTTTTCAAAAAAACAAAAAACGGCGTCCTTGCACAGACACCGTTTCGGAGTTGGTTTTTTATGCGTAGCCGTACTTTTTCCGCTGGGTGATGAAGAAGAAGAGCGAGAAGGCGAGGGCCATCAGCTCCGCGGCCACCACCGAGCACCAGATGCCGTCCACATCGAAGAGAAGGGGCAGGATCAGGAGCGTGGCCACCTGGAAGAGCAGCGTGCGGAGGAAGGAGATGACCGCCGAAATCAGCCCGTTGCCCAGCGCGGTGAAGAAGGAGGAGGCGTAGATGTTCACGCCGATGAAGGCGTAGGCGAGGCTGTAAAGGATGAAGCCGCGCTTTGTGATGGCGGCCAGCGCGGGATCGTAGCCCACAAACAGGTTGGAGAGCAGACCGGAGGCCAGCACGCCGCCCAGCACCATCAGCACACCGCAGATGCTCACAAACGTCAGGCTCTTGCGAAAGACGTTTCGCAGCTCGATGCGGTTCTCCGCGCCGTAGTGATAGCCCACAATGGGCGCGCTGCCGAAGGAATAGCCGATGAAGACCGCGATGAAGATGAAGCTGACGTACATGATCACGCCGTAAGCGGCCACGCCGTCCTCGCCGATGGCATTCATCAGCTGGTAGTTGAAGAGCATGTTCACCAGCGAAAGCGAGACGTTGGTCATCAACTCGGAGGAGCCGTTGACGCAGGCGTTCACCAGCACACGCCCGAAGAAGCGCGGGCGCGCCAGGCGAAGCAGACTGTTGTTTTTCCGCAGGAAGTAGAGCAGGGGGATAAGCCCGCCCACGGTCTGGCTGATGCCGGTGGCGATCGCCGCACCCATGACGCCCCATTGGAAAATGCCCACAAACAGCAGGTCGAGGACCATGTTGACCACGCCCGCGGCCACGGTGACGATCAGCCCGAGCATCGGCTTTTCGGCGGTGACAAGAAAGCTCTGGAAGGTGTTCTGAAGCATGAAAGCGGTCAGAAAGAGGAAGAGGATGCGCCCGTAGGAGAGGCAGTGGGTGAGCGTTTCGCCCTCCGCGCCGAAGAAAACAGCCACCGGCTCGAGAAAGAGAATGCCCAGCGCCGAGAGGATCACGCCGCCGATGATCGTGACGGCGATGAAGAAGGAGAAATAGCGGTTGGCCAGCTCCTTTTTCTGCTCGCCTAAGGTGATGGCCACCACCGCGCTGCCGCCAGTACCGATCATGAAGCCGAAGGCGCCGAGGAGCATGGGAAAGGGCATGATGAGGTTGATGGCGGTGAAGGCGCTCTTGCCCGCGAAGTGGGAGACGAACAGCCCGTCCACCACGCCGTAGATCGAGGTGAAGATCATCATCCCGATGGAGGGGAGGACGAAGAGAAACAAACGCTTGTAATCAAAATGGTCGGAGAGACGGATGGGAGTGTGACGGCGGCGCATGGCAAAAAAACTTCCTTTTTTCAAAAACATCGTGAAAGCGGCCCGCGAAAAGGCAGACCGCGAAAGACAGTATATAAGAAAAGGAAGGAAATGTCAAGAGGAAAAACGCTTTTCGGACGGAAAAGGCATTCCCCTGTTTAACGTTTTTGGGGTTTCCAAGGGGACTCTTCTCAAAAAGGTCTCTGCCTTCGGTGTCGGCGGTGCCGCTTTGCTCATTGCGTTTGTTTTCACCGGCGGCGTTTTTTCCCCTTTATGAAAGTTTTTGGGGTTTCCAAAGGGACTTTTTTCAAAAAGTCCCTTTGGTGGGGGAAGGGGCAACGCCCCTGATTTGCAGGCAACGCCCCTGATGCTTCACTCCCCCGATGCCAGCGAATCGTAGGTGTCGGCGATGGCGGCCCAGACGGTCTCGGTGACCGTACCGCTGTCGGGCAGTCCGGCAAAGCGTTGGAAGGCGCGGACGGCCTCGGCTGTGGCAGGACCGTACAGCCCGTCGGCGGAGATGCGCGGGATCTGCGGATAGGCGTCGGCGATGCGGTCGAGGTAGGTCTGGAGCAGCTGCACATCCTCGCCCTCCGCGCCCAGCTTCAGGATTACGCCGGGAAAGGGACGGGCTTTCTGCTCAAAGGCCGAATCGGGGAGGGCATCGTAGAAGGAGCGGTAGGCGTTGTAGAGGGTGTTGAAGGTCACGTCGCCCACGATGCCGTCGGGGGTGAGGCCGTAGGTGTTCTGAAAGGCGATGACCGATTGCTCGGTGGCCTCGTCGAAGATGCCGTTGATGGGGGGAGAGGGCACCGAATCGAGAAAATAGGCGGCCAGCGCCAGATAGTATTGCAGGGCGCGGACAAAGCGTCCCTCGTCGCCGCGGCGGAGCAGCTCGGGAAAGACCGGCGTCACCTCTTCGGGTGTCAGCCCCTCGGAGGTCAGCTCGTTGAGCCGCTTGACGCTGTTGAAGATCCGCAGCACCGCATACCATGTCTGCCTGCCGACGATGCCGTCGGACGCGAGGGAGAAGGCGCGCTGAAACTCACGGACGGCGTTTTGTGTCTCCACGCCGAAGATACCGTCGATGGGGGCGATTTTGGGGATGGAGGGGAAGTTTTCGCCGATGCGGTTGAGGCGGAGCTGAAGCACGCGCACATCCTCGCCCGAGGAGCCGAGACGGAGGGGGTACAGCGGCGCGCTCTCGCGGACACCGGCCACGGGCACATCGGTGCGGATGTTGATATCGCTTCCGTAGTAGTTGGTGAGGATGCGGTAGGGGGTGTAGCCCTGCTCGGCCAGAGAGACCGTCCCCCATTGGGAGAGACCGCTGCAGGTGACGCGGTCGCCGTCGCAGTACTGGGCGAAGAGGGGCTCCACCGCTCCTTGGCGGACGATATAGGAATCGTAGAGCTGATCGACCAGCCGGGAGATGTTTTCGAAGATCTCGCGCCCGTTGACAAAGGACTGGTCGAAGGCGGTGGAGGAGGTGATGTCGAAATCGTAGCCGCGGGAGCGGTAGTACTCGGTGTAAACGCGGTTGAGCGCAAAGGAGATCTGGGCGTAGATGTTGGCGCGGAGGGCGTTATCGGGCCAAGTGGGGTAGATCTCGGAGGAGGCCACGTTTTTGATGTAGTCGATGAAGGGGAGGGTGACGTTGGGCGCGGACGCATCGTCGGGACGCCCCAGATGGACGGTGATGGTTTCGGGAATGGTGGGGAGAACGGGGGCCATCAGCGCCTGCCTCCTTCCTCGATCTTCAGCAGACCTTCGGGGGGAAGCGTGCCGCTGCCCTGGGGGATCATCTCCACGCGCTGGAGAGAGGTGGTGCCCGAGGCGATGGGAAGCGACAGGTCGCTGATGGGGTAGAAGCCGATCTTCTCCACGCGCAGGTCGTAGTAGGCATAGGGATCGCCGCCGTCGGGGGAGTCGGCGTTGGAGCGGGGCGGGGCGTCCAGTGCCAGCTTGGGGGAGATGCCCGCCTCGTCGGTGTAGAGCTCGTGCAGGAGGATGTCGCTGTCGGCGGCATACACCGAGATCCGCGCCCCCTCCACGGGGTAAAGCCCGGAGGCGGTTCGGGCAATAACGGTCAGATAGCCTTGTTCCATGGTCTTTTCTCGCTTTCTGTGTGGATTGTGATGGTTTTCTGTATCAGTATATGTCTTTTGAACGTTTGCGTTCGGGAACAATTTTTGAAAGTTTTTGCGGATTCTTAAGGGGCTTTTTTTAAAAAGCCTCTTAAGGCGGGGTTCGGGGCGGCAGCCCTGATCGCTTCTTCCTTCGGGCATGGACAACGCCGCCCGTGCATTCATAAAAAATTAACAATAATATCCTACTTTGTTGTTGAAAGCCGCGCACGAATGGGGTACACTAATCTTACGTTTTAGCACTCGATGGATCAAAGTGCTAACAGCGCGATCAGGAAAGGGGAGAAGGAAAGGATGTATTTTAACGGCGACGAGCTGTCCGAACGCAAGAAGCTGATCCTGCACGCCATCATCGACGCGCACATCGGCAACGGTGAACCGGTGGGGTCCAAGTATCTGACCACCGATGCGCGCATCCGCTATTCCCCCGCCACGGTGCGAAACGAGATGAGCGAGCTGGAGGAAATGGGCTATCTTGAGCAGCCCCACACCTCGGCGGGACGCATCCCGTCGGAGCGCGGCTACCGCTTCTATGTCAATTCGCTCATGGAGCGGTACAAAATGACCGGCGAGGAGCTGGCGAAGCTGAACGAAGCGGTCAGACAGAAGGAATCGGAGCTGGATTCGATCCTCGAAAGCGCCAGCAAGCTGATGAGCATGTTCACCAACTACACCTCGCTGTCGGTGAAGCCCAAGCCGAAGAGCTCGGTGATCCTGCGCTTCAACTTCATGCAGGTCAGCGACCGCACCATGCTGCTGATCATGCTCACCGACCGGCAGACGGTCAAAACGCGGTCGGTCAACCTGCCGTTCGACATCACGCCGTCCATGAGCGAGCATTTCACCGAGGTGTTTAACACCTGCTTGGCAGGAGTGCCAATGGAACGGGTAACGCTGCCGCTGATTTTAGATATGGAGTCGCGCTTAAAGGGGTGCGAGATGATCGTCAACCCCATCATCAAGTGCATTTACGAGGTCATCAGCGAGATCGACAACGGCGAATTGAAGTTTGAAAACATCAATAAGATGCTGCAGTACCCCGAGTACAGCGACATCGAGCGCCTGCGGGGGCTGTTGAGCATGTTTGAAAACAAGGAGGACATTCTCAACATCGTCTCCAACTCGCAGAAGGACGTGATCAACATCCTCATCGGCAAGGAGAACACGGTGGACATCATGAACAATTCCACTTTGATCTTCAAAACCATCACCTCGGGCGATCGGGTGCTGGGAGCGATCGGCGTCATCGGTCCGACGCGCATGGACTATTCGAAGGTCATCACCACCGTGGACACCCTTTCGAAGGCCATCAAGGATAAGGCCGAGGAGATGCTGGGCCCGCCGGGCCTGCCCGAGAAAAAGGATTGACAAATCTCCCCCAATCACCGAAAAGGACATAGAAAAGGAAGAAAAGACATGGCAGAGAACGAAAAGCCGATGGGCGAAGAAACGGTTGAAAAGGCCGCCGGGGAATCGACCGAAAAAAACGAAGAGCCCAAGGAAAGCAAGGGCAAAAAGCCCACCAAAAAAGAGCTTGACGAGCTGAAAAAGGAAAACGAACGGCTGCAGGCTGAGCTGGCCGAGCAAAACGACCGCTATCTGCGGATGGTGGCCGAATACGACAACTTCCGCAAACGCAGCGCCAAGGAGAAGGAGAGCGTTTACACCGACGCCACCTTCGATGCGCTGAAGGAGATGCTGCCCATCATCGACAACTTAGAGCGGGCGGAGGCCTTCCTGAAGGAGGACGATCAACTGAGCGAGGGCGTTCGTATGACGCTGGCGCAGGTGAAGATGACGCTGGAGCGTCTCGGCGTTGAGCCGGTGAGCGAGGCGGGCGTCCCCTTCGATCCCATGATCCACAACGCGGTCATGCACAACGAGGACGAGGCCTTTGGCGAAAACACCGTCTCGATGGTGCTGCAGAAGGGCTACAAGAAGGGCGACAAGGTCGTCCGCTATGCCATGGTGCAGGTCTCCAACTGACCTGAGCCGCCAAACAAAGAAAACAACATCCAACACATACAGGAGGAACAACTATTATGGGAAAAATCATCGGAATCGACCTTGGAACCACCAACTCGTGCGTTGCCGTTTATGAGGGCGGCGAGCCGATCGTCATCACCAACCCCGAGGGCGCACGCACGACGCCTTCCGTGGTCGCCTTCTCCAAGACCGGCGAAAGAATGGTCGGTCAGGTGGCCAAGAGACAGAGCATCACCAACCCCGACCGCACGGTCATGTCCATAAAGAGAGAGATGGGTACGTCGTATAACGTCTCCATCGACGGCAAGAGCTACACCCCTCAGGAGATCTCGGCTATGATCCTGCAGAAGCTGAAGGCCGACGCCGAGGCCTACCTGGGCAGCCCCGTTTCGCAGGCGGTCATCACCGTCCCCGCCTATTTCTCCGACGCACAGCGTCAGGCCACCAAGGATGCCGGTAAGATCGCCGGTCTTGAGGTCCTGCGCATCATCAACGAGCCCACCGCGGCTGCTCTGGCGTACGGCGTCGATAAGGACGGCGAGCAGAAGATCATGGTCTATGACCTGGGCGGCGGTACGTTCGATGTATCGCTTCTGGAGATCAGCGACGGCGTGTTCGAGGTGCTGGCCACCAGCGGCAACAACCGTCTGGGCGGCGACGACTTCGACCAGCGCATCATCGACTGGATCGCCGAGACCTTCCAGAAGGAAAACGGCATCGATCTGAGAAACGACAAGATGGCGCTTCAGAGACTGAAGGAAGCTGCCGAAAAGGCCAAGATCGAGCTGTCGGGCATGGCTTCGAGCAACATCAACCTGCCCTTCATCACCGCTGACGCCACCGGCCCCAAGCACTTTGACGCCACGCTGACCCGCGCCAAGTTCAATGAGCTGACCGCCGATCTGGTGGAGGCCACCATGGGTCCCACCAAGAAGGCACTGGCCGATGCCGGTCTCTCCCCCTCGCAGGTGGATAAGGTCCTGCTGGTGGGCGGCTCGTCCCGTATCCCCGCCGTGCAGGAGGCTGTGAAGAACTTCATCGGCAAGGAGCCCTTCAAGGGCATCAACCCCGACGAGTGCGTGGCCATCGGCGCGGCTGTTCAGGCAGGCGTGCTGGGCGGCGACGTGAAGGACCTGCTGCTGCTGGACGTTACGCCTCTGTCGCTGGGCATCGAGACGCTGGGCGGCGTGTTCAACCGCATCATCGACCGCAACACCACCATCCCCGTGAAGAAGAGCCAGGTGTATTCCACCGCCGCCGACGGACAGACCTCCGTTGAGATCCACGTCCTGCAGGGCGAGCGCGACATGGCCAAGGGCAACACCACGCTGGGACGCTTCTCGCTGGACGGCATTCCTCCGGCACCCCGCGGCGTACCGCAGATCGAGGTCACCTTCGACATCGACGCCAACGGCATCGTCAACGTCACCGCACAGGATAAGGGCACGGGCAAGGAGCAGCACATCACCATCACCTCCTCCACCAACATGAGCAAGGAGGACATCGACCGCGCCATGAAGGAGGCCGAGAAGTTCGCCGAGGAGGACAAGAAGCAGAAGGAAGCGGTTGAGACCAAGAACCGCGCCGAAAACATGATCTTCCAGACCGAGAAGACGCTGAACGAGATCGGCGACAAGCTGAGCGAGGACGAAAAGAAGGGCGTGCGCGATGCGGTCGAAAAGCTGAAGGAGACCGTCAAGGGCGACAACACCGATGCCATCAAGGCCGACACCGAGGCGGTGGAGAAGAAGTTCTATGAGCTGTCCGAGAAGCTGTACAAGCAGCAGGGCGCGCAGGGTGCCGGTCCCGATATGGGCGCCGATCCGAACATGGGCGGTCAGGCGGGCGGTCAGAGCGGCGACGGCCAGACCTTCTATGACAACGACTACGAAGACAAGACCAAGCAGTAAACGATAAAAACACGACATCCGTCCGCGTGCTGTGAAAAACGGTACGCGGACAGACTGTCGTAACACCATATAATAAAAGGAAGGATTTTTTCAAAAAGACCTTCCGCCACAGACACAAGAAAGGCAAGAAACGACCATGGCGGACAACAAACGGGACTACTACGAGGTGCTGGGCATCGAAAAGGGAGCGGATGACGCTGCCATCAAGAAGGCCTACCGCACCATGGCGAAGAAATATCACCCCGACATGAACCCGGGCGACAAAGAGGCGGAGGCCAAGTTCAAGGAGGTCAATGAGGCGTATGCCATCCTCTCCGATGCGGAGAAGAAGAGCCGCTATGACCAGTACGGCCACGCGGGCGTTGACCCGAATATGGGCATGGGCGGCGGAGGCTACGGCGATTTCGGCGGCTTCGGCGGCTTTGATTTCGGCGATATCTTCGGCAGCTTCTTCGGGGGCGGACAGTCCTCCCAGTCGCGGCGGAATGCCCCGATGCGCGGCGATGACATCATGGTCCGCGTCGTTCTGTCCTTTGAGGAGGCCGCGTTCGGCTGCAAGAAGGAAATTAAATACGGAAGAGTCGAAAAGTGCGGCGACTGCGGCGGAAGCGGTGCGTCGAAGGGGACGACCGCCGAAACCTGCTCGACCTGCCACGGAAGCGGACAGGTGCGCGTCCAGCAGCGGACGGCTTTGGGGATGTTCCAGACCACCCGCACCTGTGACGCCTGCCGCGGAAGCGGTAAGATCATCAAGAGTCCCTGCTCCAACTGCCGCGGAACCGGCTATGTAAAGGTGCCGGCGGTCATTGAGGTCAACATCCCCGCGGGCATCGACGACGGACAGCGCGTCGCCATCCGGGGCAAGGGCAACGAGGGACGCAACGGCGGCAGCGCGGGCGATCTGATCGTCACCGTGGCCATCCGTCCGCACACCGTCTTTGAGCGCGACGAGTACGACATCTATTGCGAGGTGCCGATCACCTTCGCCGAGGCAACGCTGGGCGGTGAGATCGAGGTGCCTACCTTAGAGGGCAACGTCAAATACACCATTCCCGAATACACCCAGACCGACACCGAATTCGTCCTGCGCGACAAGGGCATTCCCGTGGTCAATTCCAAGAGCGCGAGAGGCGATCTGCATTTCCGTGTGGTCATCGAGGTGCCGCGCGGGCTGAACAGCAAGCAGAAGGACCTGCTCCGCGAATTTGCCGACTCCTGCGGCGAAAGCAATTACGCCAAGAGAGAAAGCTTCTTTAAGAAAATCTTCGGAAAGGGGAACTGAGCGATGGAGTGGACACAGATCAAAATCACCACCACCCTCGATCGGCTGGACACGCTCTGCTCGGTGATGAGCATGCTGGACAGCGGTCTGATGATCGAGGATTACAGCGACGTGCGCGAGGGCGTCAATGCCATGTACGGCGAATTGATCGATGAGGAGCTGCTGGCAAAGGATCCCAATGAGGTGTCGGTCAGCATCTTCGTTCCCGAGGAGAAGAGCCTGTCCGATTATCTGGCCTTTCTCGATGAGCGTCTGGCGGCCACGGGGCTGTCGGATGCCAAGCGTGAGCTGATCGGCAACAACGAAAAGGATTGGGAAAACGCATGGAAGCAGTATTATAAGCCCCTCCGCATCGGCGAGCATGTGGTGGTCGTCCCCAAGTGGGAGTCCTATGAGGCGGAGAAGGGCGATATCATCGTGCGCATGGATCCGGGCATGGCCTTCGGAACGGGTACGCATGAGACCACACGCCTCTGCATGGAGATGCTGGAAAAGCATATGCAAAGGGACAACGCGGTGCTGGACATCGGCACGGGCAGCGGCATTCTGGCCATCTGTGCGGCAAAGCTGGGCGCGTCGCGCGTCGATTCCTTTGATATCGATCCGGTCTCGGTGCGCGTGGCGGGCGAGAATGTGGCGGACAACGGGCTTTCTCAGGTCATCACCTGCGGTCAGAGCGATCTGCTGGCCTCGGTCAAGCCCATCGCCGGCGGATACGATTTCGTCTGCGCCAACATCGTCGCCGATATCCTGCTGCGTATGAGCGATAAGATCCGCCCGTATATGAAAAAAGGCGGATTGCTTTCGCTGTCGGGTATCATCGAACGCCAGCTGGAAGAGGTGCGCGAGGCCTACATCAAAGCCGGTTTTGTGGTATTTGATGAGAAAAAGGAGAACGATTGGTGCGCCCTCGTTATGAAAAATGCCTAAATCGAAAAAAGTTTTGAAAAAGGGTTGACAAGCAGGGGGCTTTTGTGGTATACTGACAAAGCCGCGCCGATGAGGCGTAGCACAGCGGTCCTTGAAAATTGAACAACAAGAGAAAGAGAAAGTACCATGGTCAAGAGCAGAAATGCTGTTGAAGATGGGGAAACTCGACAATTCCTTTTTTTA
>SVTL01000024.1 GCA_015063795.1 Oscillospiraceae bacterium | reverse complement strand
TTACACGAGCACTCCCTATGCGACCGAGATTGTCGAACGCTGTCAAAAACGGTCAAAGCCCTTGGAAAATCAAGGGTTTTGACCAAAGTGTTAATTTTTTTGCTTCTCCCTTGACACGTTGAGACGATCTCGGTCGTGTCGTGATCCCCAAGGAGATCCGCCGTACCATGCGCATCCGCGAGGGCGATCCGCTTGAGATCTACACCGACCGCGAGGGTGAGGTCATTTTCAAAAAGTATTCCCCCATCGGCGAATTGACCTCCTTTGCGGTGCAGTATGCGGACACGCTCCACAAGACCTGCGAGCTGTGCGTGGTCATCACCGACCGTGACAGCAGCATCGCCACCGCCGGCGTCCCCAAAAAAGAGTTCGCCGACAAGCGCGTCTCGCCCGAATTGGAGAAGATCATCGAATCCCGCACCCTCTACCGCTACCGCGAGGGGGACAAAAAGCTCTTCGCCGGGGAGGAGGGCGCTTCGCACTTCATCTCCTGCGCCATGCCCATCATCACCGAGGGCGACATCATCGGCTGTGTCGTTTCCATGCGGAGCGAGGGAGAGGGCGAGCTGACCGCCGAGCGCGCAGAGCTGGAGACCAAGCTGGTCCAGACCGCCGCCAATTTCCTCAGCCGTCAGCTGGAATCGTAAACAGAATACACCCTGCACATCAAAAGACCGCCGCATGAGATCTTCCCATACGACGGTCTTTTTTCTGTTGTGTTGAATCGGGATGCCGTTTTATTCGGCAAGCGGCTCGCTTCCTAACAGAAGCGTCATCAAGGCCGTCAGGTCAAAGACGGTGATCATGCTGCCGTCGGTCAGCGAAGCAGCCTTGCGGTAAGCGCCATCCAGCGTAATCCGCTGTTCGATATGGTTGAACACGGTCAGCAGATCGAGAACGTTGACCTGTCCG
Organism: Oscillospiraceae bacterium; assembly: GCA_015063795.1. Classification (GTDB taxonomy): domain Bacteria; phylum Bacillota; class Clostridia; order Oscillospirales; family CAG-272; genus SIG694. The sequence goes on along the minus strand of SVTL01000024.1, from coordinate 18,196 downwards.
TTTCCGTCGGTGTCACCGCGCACGGCGATCACAAGCTCATCGGCAAGCTCGCCCGCCACCGTCAGACGGATCTGACAGCCGGTGGACACCGCCGCATCCTCGCTCATCGGCTCGCCCGACGCATCGAGAACCGTCATCTCCTCGTTGTCGAACAGAGCCTTCAGCTCCGATACCGTCAGCCCGCCGCGGACGCCGCTTACATACTCACCGTCCGAAACCAGACCGCTGTCCTCCTTGGGTGTGAGAACGGTCGAGGTGGTGATCAGGCGGTATTCGCTGGTGCCGCAAACCGCGCAGGAGCGGGACTCCAGACCGTAACCGTTGGCATCATACTCCTTCTCCACGGTAAAGCTGCCGAAGATGTGCTCGGTGCAGAGCGTGATCTCCTTCACCTCGATCAGATCGTCGCACAGATCGCAGCGGAGCGCCTGATAGCCGACCGTTTCCCCTTCGGGAGGCAGAACGGTCTGCCACTTGCTTCCCGCGCAGTCGTGGGCATCGACCACATTCAGCACAAAGGAGTCTGTTCTCGTCTCACCGCCCTCGGTCATCTCCACATAGAGGATACCGCCCTCCGTGGTCTTGGGCAGGATCTCGATGAAGCCGCCGCCCGTGAAATGCAGAACGCCGTTTTCATCCACATAAGCCGTCTCGTTGTTGCACGACAGCTCGAAAGCGTCAGAGCTCGTCTGCTCGGTCTTTTCCTCCCCTTCCGGTTCGCCGGTCAGCGTTCGCGCAAGGCGGTAGGTCTGCTGCGGAGCCTTTTCCACCCAGGCCTTGAACAGCGTCATGCCCGTGGCGGATTTGGCGGCAATGGCCGCGATCTGCTCCTCGGTCATCTGAATGTATTCCACAGCCTCCTCATAGCCGGTGGGATCGTCCTCCACACCGAGGATGTTGAAGTACCACGGCACATCCACCTCGCCCATGCCGGCGATCACAAGGCTGTAAATGTACTTGCTCACGCTGTCCACGCCGAAGTAGCGGGGCGAATCGGCACCGCCGCCGATGTGGAAGGAATAGGGGATCTGCGTGGTCGAGCCGCCCAGCGTTGTCACCGAATACGAGCGCAGGACAAACTGGACGGGAATGGCCTCGATGGCCGTGCGGATCGAATCGAAGATATCAAACTCGCCGCTTTCCTCCTCCGAATCGGTGACCGCTGTCAAAGAATCGACGATCTTCAAAATCTCCGCGGCGGTGTGCGCGGCATAGAAGGCCTCGCTGTCCGCCATGCCCTCGATCTTCTCCAGCATACCCGTTTTCTTCAGCTTGTCATATGCGGCAAGAGCCTTGCTGTCTCCCTTCTGGATCTTGCTCATCAGCGAGGAGACCGCGCTTGCCAGCTTGGAATAGGCCTTGCTCTTGTCCGTGTCGGTCACATCGGTGTCCTTCAGGATGCCGTCGATGCTCTTGCCGGCATTTTTCAAAAAGCTGCCCAGATCGCTGATCTTTTCCGCGCCCTCCTTGAAGCACTTGAAGCCTCTCAGCAGGTTTTCGATGCCGTCCACCATGCCGGTCAGCTTTCCGATCTGATAGTCGATCAGCTCGGATTCAAAGAGGATGTTGATCTGCAGCTCGATCACCATGCGGTCTCCGGGGTTGAAGATCGGCTCGGTGATCGTGCCGACCGTGCCCATGTTCATGAAATCCTTCCGCTCCTCGTGACCGTCGGAATAGGTGGTGATGCGGTACTGCCGGATGCCGGTGATGGTGTGCGTCAGGTTGTAGATGGGCTTGTGAGATACGTTGGTCAGCGTGATGGTCACCGGGTAATAATCGTTGTAATAGGTCACGCCGGGCGCCGAAATGTCCATATGCAGAGCACTGCCCGCATAGACCTTGATGGGCGCGGCGGCGGTGTAATCGTAGGAGAAGGTGTCGCCGAAGGGCATCAGCTTACCGGAGAGGCGGGCGGTCACGTCATATTCGCCCTCGATGTCGCCCCTCACATACCAGTTGACGGTTTTGGTGCTGTCCTCCGAGCCCGCTTCGCCCAGATGTCCGATCTCCTTGACCAGCGACTGCTCACCGTTGACCATATCCGCCAGAGACAGACCGTACGGCAGACTCAGCTCGGCGATGCAATCCTCCACGGTATCGGTGGCCGAATTGTTGATGGCCACCAGCTGGACGTTGTACATCTCCTTCAGCCACTTCGCCTCGCCGTAAATGATCAGGTAGAAGCGCTCGGAAACGGGGTAGATCTCCACCTCCGTCTCATCGGAAAGCTTGGTGGAATAGCTGAAGTTCAGATGCTTGGGATCGGGCTTTTTGTCCTCCTTGGAAATCCAGCGGCCGTACACGGTGGTCTTCCGCTCCTTGATGGTCACCGTTGAGATCTTCTTGGTGTATTCGGGATCCTCATACCAGGCGTCGAAGATGTATTCGTCGGCGTTGTCGCGGAAGGGACGGTAGTTGAGATAGACCGTCTCGCCCTTCTCCACCTCCACGTCCTTGCACCAGCCGTGGCTCCAGTTGTACATCGCGCCGCCCTCGTTGAGGTGATAGTGCAGGATATAGGTCTCCTCTCCTTCGCTGCCGGGGCCGGTCTCGCCGCCGGGACCATCCGGACCGGGAGGAGGCGAGGAGGGACCGAAGCCCAAGAAGGAGCCTCCGATGTTGAAATAGGCTACCAGGCTGAGCACATCGATCTCGGGCGTGAACACAAAGGTGATCGCATATTTGTACACGTGTCCGTTCCCCTCGGCATTGGGGTCGATGCCCGCGTCAATGATCTCCTGGTAGGTCATCTCCGTGGAGGTGATCTTCGCATCCACCAGCGGCTCGGTGCTGATACCGATCAGCGGAAGCGTCTGCTCACCCGCATGCACGGTGATGGTCAGATTGCGCGCCAGATACTCCTCCGCATACACCGACACCGAGGTGGGACCCACAGGCAGGACCTGGGACAGCATACCGTTTTCATCGGTGCAGAGCGTGCCCTCACCGCCGTCCTCGGTGCTGATGAAGATCATCGCATTCGGGATCGGCTCCTTGGTTTTGGCGTTGACAACGCTGAAATGCACAAGACCGTAAGCATCGGTCTCCGCTATGTTGATCTGAAGCTTGGGCATCGGACGCGTTTCCTTCTCGCCGCAGCCGTCACGCCGGCAGAGACGCATCTCCTTTCCCTCGCTGAACACGGTCGGCTCATATTCGATCGTCCATTCGCCGAAATCGTGACCGACAGCGGGAACATAGGTGTCCTTGTAATGATCCTCACAGCGGCTGCAGCCGTGAAGCGTATAGCCCTGCGTCGTGCATGTCGGCGCGATGATGTGGTCGCCGTAATCGTGGCCCCAGGCCGGTGTTGTCTCACGGGCGATCGTTTCGCCGCAAACGGTGCAGACCGTTTCGCTCAGGCCGTTCTTCGTGCAGGAGACCTTCTGCAGCTCGTGGACGCTGACCTCACCGTGTCCCAGAGGCTCCAGCACCTCGATGTAATGGTAGCTGCAGATCGAGCAGGTCAGGATCTGCGAGCCGCCGCGTGTGCAGGTGGGCGAGGTCTCCAGCGTGGATTCATACGCATGCTCGTGGTCGTCCAGCAGATAGAGATCGTGTCCGCCGTTCTCCGCCGCATAGTGCGCAGCCGTTCCCGAATAGCAGTAAAGCGTGATCTTCGGGCAGGAGGCGAAGCTGTTCGAGCCGATGCTTGTGACCGACTTGGGAATGCTGGCCGCCGTCAGATTGGAGCAGCCGCTGAACGCGCCGTTGCCGATCGTGACCAGCTTCTCGTTCAGCACCAGACTCAGCAGACCGGCGCAGTTGGCAAACGCATTCTGCCCGATCTCGGTCAGCTCCTCGTTGAAGTTCAGAAGCCGCAGTCCTATGCAGCCGTAAAAGGCATAGTCGCCCACCTTCTTCAGCGATTTGGGAAGCGTCAGCGTATCCAGCGCCGAGCAACCCGCAAAGGCATAGGCGCCGATGGACTCCATGGTCTCGGGCAGAATCACGGTGCGAAGCGCGGTCTGGTTGCGGAAGGTATGGGCGGGGATGGCCGTCATGCCCTCGGGGATGATGATCGAGATCATCGCCTTACAGCCCGCGAAGGGGGTGGTCATGTTATAGCTGCTGTTTTCATTGTAGATGTTCAGCACCTTTGTCAGGCTCTTGGGGATATTGACATTGGCCAGAGAGGTGCAGTTCAAGAAGGCATTGCCCGACAGAGTGGTGATGCTGTCGGGAAGCGTCAGCGAGGTCAGTCCGCTGCAGTTTTCAAAGGCATAGGCATAGATCGTAGACAGTCCCTCGGGAAGTGTTACCTTCGTCAGTCCCGTACAGCCGTGGAAGGTGCCGCCGTTCAGCACCGTCACGCCTGCAGGAATGGTGATCTCCCGCAGCGAGCTGTCCGAATGGAAGGCATCGCCCGCAAGGACGGTCAGCGATTCGCTCAGCTCGATCTCCTTCAGCGACGTACAGCCATGGAATGCGCAGGTGTTGATGGTCTTCACCCCGTCGCCCATCCGGACATCGATCAGCGAGGTGCAGTTTTCAAAGGCATAAGCGCCCACCGTTTCCACCGTTTCGGGGAAGGTCACCTTCTTCAGCGCGTTCTGATCGCGGAAGGCATAGGCGGGGATGGCCGTCACACCCTCGGGGATGGCGATCTCGGTCAGCGAGGAACAGCCCGCGAAGGGGGTGGTGACATAGTTGCCGTTGTTTTCGTCGTAGCGGTTCAGCACCTTGTTCCAGCTCTTGGGCAGGCTTACGCTTGTCAGAGCAGTACAGTTCAAAAAGGCATTGGCCGACAGGGTGGTGACGCTGTCAGGGATATCGATCTCGATCAGCGCCTTGCAGGCTTCAAACGCATAGGCATAGATCGTGCTCAGCCCCTCGGGCAGGCTCACCTTGCTCAGCGACGAACAGCCCGAGAAGAGACCGCGGCTCAGCGACTTGACTCCCGCGGGAATGGTGATCTCTTCCAAGAGCGAGCAGCCGCCGAAGACATATTCGCCGAAGGCGGTCATCTCCTCGCTCAGCGTCACCTTTTTCAGCGCCGTACAGCCCTCGAACGCATAGCCGTTCAGCGTCTCCGCGGTCAGCATGACCTCGCTCAGAGACGTACAGTCCCGGAAGGCATAATCGTTCAACTGTTTCAGCCCTTCATTCATGCTCACATCGGTCAGAGCCGTACAGCCTGCGAAGGCATAGCTGCCCACCGTCTCCACGGTCTGCGGGAAGGTCACCTTCTGCAGCGAGGTCTGATCGCGGAAGGCATGGGCGGGGATTGTTGTCATGCCCTCGGGGATGGTGATCTCGGTCAGCAAAGTACAGCCCGTAAAGGGAGTGGCGATGTAATTGCCGTTGTTTTCGTTGTAGCGGTTCAGCACCTTGCTCCAGTTCTTGGGCAGGCTTACGCTTGTCAGCGCGGTACAGTTCAAGAAAGCGTTGGCCGCGATCGTGGTCACGCTGTCGGGGAGATCGATCTCACTCAGCGACTTGCAGGCCTCGAACGCATAGGCATAGATGGTGGTCAGTCCCTCGCACAGGTTCAGGTTCTCCAGTTTGCCGCAATTGATGAACGCGCGGTCGCCGATGCTCCGCAGTCCCGCGCCGCTCTTGAACGACGTCAGAGACGTACAGCCCTCAAAGGCGTTGTTGCCCACGCTCTTCACCGACGTTGACAGCTCGATGTTCGTCAGCGCCGTGCACCCGCGGAACGCGTCCGATCCGATCTCGGTCAGCAAATCGCCGAAGCCCACCTCCGTCAGTGCCGTACAGCCGTAGAAGGCGCCGCTTCCCAGCGTGACAGCCGTAGCGGGCAGCATCACGCCGACCAGCGTTTTGTTGTTCTTGAACGCATTGGCCGCGATCGACTTCACCGTATAGCCGTTCAGACTGTCGGGCAGGATGACGGCCGTTTCGTTTCCGGTATAGCTCACCAGCTCACAGAAGGTACCGTTCAGCACCTTGTAAGTAAACTCGCTTTCAGCGGGGCGCACATAGGACAGCGTCCGCTTTCTTCCGATCGCCGTGTCTGCGGTGTAGCCCGACTCGGTCAAGTCAACGCTCACCGTCTGCGGATCAAAGGCATAGTCGCCGCTGTAGTAGCGGATGGTGTAGGAGTGTCCGGCGGTCAGCGTCAGGCTCCAGCTTCCGTCTTCCCCGGTCAGAACGGGTGTGCCGGCCAGCTTCTCGCTCAGGTCATACGCACTCACCGAAACGCCGCTCAGCCCGTTTCCGTCCTTGTCTGTGATCTTGCCGCTCACGATGACATACGAGAGCGTGAATTTTTCATTGGAGAAGGCGATGCTGTGGCTTTCCGCATACTCTTTTGCATACGAGCCCTCCGCGCCGTGGATGGTCAGCGACGGGCAGTTGGCGAACGCTTCGTTTCCGATGGCCGTCACCTGCTCGCCGATCCAGATCTCGCGCAGGGAGGTGGCACCCGCAAAGACATAGGCACCGATGGACTCCATGGTCTCGGGAAGGATCACGGTGCGCAGAGCGGGCTGGTCGCGGAAGAGATAGGCGGGGAGTGCCGTCATGCCCTCGGGGATGGTGACCGAGATCAGCGCCTTACAGCCCGCGAAGGGGGTAACGGTGTAATTGCCGCTGTTTTCGTTGTAGCGGTTCAAGACCTTGGTTAAGTTCTTGGGGATGTTGACATTGGCCAAAGAGGTGCAGTTCAAGAAGGCATTGCCCGACATCGTGGTGATGCTGTCGGGAAGCGTGATCGAGGTCAGTCCGCTGCAGTTTTCAAAGGCATAGGCATAGATCGTGGTCAGCCCCTCGGGCAGCGTCACCTTTGTCAGTCCCGTACAGCCGTGGAAGGTGCCGCCGTTCAGCACCGTCACGCCTGCAGGAATGGTGATCTCCCGCAGCGAGCTGTCCGAATGGAAGACATCGTTCGCAAGGACGGTCAGCGATTCGCTCAGCTCGATCTCCTTCAGCGACGTACAGCCATGGAATGCGCAGGTGTTGATGGTCTTCACCCCGTCGCCCATCTGAACATCGATCAGCGAGGTGCAGTTTTCAAAGGCATAAGCGCCCACCGTTTCCACCGTTTCGGGGAAGGTCACCTTCTTCAGCGCGTTCTGATCGCGGAAGGCATAGGCGGGGATGGCCGTCACACCCTCGGGGATGGCGATCTCGGTCAGCAAGGAACAGCCCGCGAAGGGGGTGGTGACATAGTTGCCGTTGTTTTCGTCGTAGCGGTTCAGCACCTTGTTCCAGCTCTTGGGCAGGCTTACGCTTGTCAGCGCATTGCAGTTTAAGAAGGCATTGGCCGACATGGTGGTCACGCTGTCGGGAAGTGTGATCTCAGCCAGCGCCTTGCAGGCTTCAAAGGTATAGGCATAGATCGTGGTCAGCCCCTCGGGCAGGCTCACCTTGCTCAGCGAAGAACAGCCCGAGAACAGACCGCGGCTCAGCGACTTGACTCCCGCGGGAATGGTGATCTCTTCTAAGAGCGAGCAGCCGCCGAAGGTGTATTCGCCGAAGGTGGTCATCTCCTCGCTCAGCGTCACCTTCTTCAGCGCCGTACAGCCCTCGAACGCATAGCCGTTCATCGTCTCGGCGGTCACAACGACCTCGCTCAGAGACGTACAGTCCCGGAAGGCATAGCCGTTCAGCGTTTTCAGCTCCTCATTCATGCTCACATCGCTCAGGACACTGCAACCATCAAAAGCATATGCGCCCACCGTCTCCACGGTTTGAGAGAAGGTCACCTTCTGCAGCGAGGTCTGATCGCGGAAGGCATGGGCGGGGATTGTTGTCATGCCCTCGGGGATGGTGATCTCACTCAGCAAAGAACAGCCCGTAAAGGGAGTGGCGATGTAATTGCCGTTGTTTTCGTTGTAGCGGTTCAGCACCTTGCTCCAGCTCTTGGGCAGGCTTACGCTTGTCAGCGCGGTGCAGTTCAAGAAAGCATTGGCCGCGATCGTGGTCACGCTGTCGGGGAGAGTCACCTCGGTCAGCGACTTGCAGGCCTCGAACGCATAGGCATAGATGGTGGTCAGCCCCTCGCACAGGTCTAAGGTCTCCAGCTTGCCGCAGTTGATGAATGCGCGGTCGCCGATGCTCCGCAGCCCCGCGCCGCTCTTGAACGACGTCAGCGACGTACAGCCCTCAAAGGCGTTGTTGCCCACGCTCTTCACCGACGTTGACAGTTCGATCCCGGTCAGTGACGTGCATCCGCGGAAGGCCTCCGACCCGATCTCGGTCAGCCCCTCCCAAAACGTGAAGGAGGTCAGCGACGTGCAACCGAAAAAGGTGGCGGCAGGAATCACCGTCACATGAGCCGGAAAGGAGACCTCGGTCAGCGACGTACAGCCGCGGAACAGCGAGCTTCCCAGTCTTTCCACCGAATCGGGAATGGTCACCTTACTCAGCGTTTTGTTGTTTTCAAACACGCCGTTCGTGATCGCCTGCACGATATAGCCACCGATCTCGGCAGGCACCGTGATCTCGCTCTCACTTCCCGTGTACCCGTTGATCTCGCAGAACGTGCCGTTCAGGACCTTGTAGGTATACACGCTGTCATCGGTCGAGGAAGCGGCTGCCGGCTCTTCCGTTTCCGGCTGAGACGCAAAGGCGGCCGACTCATCGGTCGATACCGACACCGATCGTGCGGGAAGCGCCAGGCTTTCGATCATCAGATCCTCCGGCGGAGTTTGGCTTTCTGCAGTCTGTTCCGTCTCCTCCGCGGAGGAAACAGAGACATCGGTCGGCTTCGACTCACTCTGCGCCGCGGCTGCCGGAGTCAGCATGGGCAGCACCATGGCAAGCGAGAGGAAAACACTCAAAATTCGTTTCATAAATCGATCCCTTTCTGTTCGATCTTCCATCCGATTGTTTGAATCATAAGAAAATAAATCCATCTTTAGATTATATCATCCGCATCGGACAAAGTCAAGAAAAACTCTCCTCCTTAACCGCAAAAAAAGAAGCCCCGCTTGAAAAAACAAACGGGGCAGAAATGCTTATACGATCCATTGCGGACAGAACACGCCGAGCAGGATACCGACGGCCGCCGACAGGCAGACGATGAAAATGGGATTCATTTTTTTGAATGCCAGCACCGCCATGACTGCAAAGATGGCCATGGAAATCCAAAAAGCGCTTCCAAAGGTGACCGCCGCCGGGAAGAGAACGGTCTTGCCGATGGAGACCACCGCCGCGGCGATCAGACCGACCGTTGCCGGCTTTAAGCCTGTCATACAGCCCGCCACCGCCTTGTTTTTACGGAAGCGGTCATAGATCTTGGCCACGATGAGGATGATGATGAACGAGGGCAGAACCACGCCGAGCGTTGAGCAAACGGCGCCGGGAAGGCCGCCCAGCTCCATGCCCACATACGTGGCAATGTTGACCGCAAAGGGACCTGGGGTGGATTCGCTGACCGCGATGAAGTTGACCAGATCCGCCGAAGCGATCCACTGATGCGCCTCCACCTCCGCCTGGATCAGGGGCAGCATGGCATAGCCGCCGCCGAAGGTGAACAGACCGATCTTGAAAAAGGTCAGAAACAAGTCCAGAAAAATCATGCTTTTTCCCTCCTTGCCGCCCACAGCGAATGGATCAGACCGAAGGCCGCACAGCAGACGATCACGATCAGCACATTCAGATCCAGAATGGCACTCATCACAAAGGCGAATGCCATCACGCAATAGGAAAAGATGTTTTTCTTGCACTTTTTATACATCCCCCACAGCGCCTTCAGCACCAGAGCCAGCACACCGGCGCGGATGCCGAAAAAGGCATATTGTACCCATTTGATGTCCTGAAATTCGCTGAGCAGGGCGGAGATCAGGGAGATGATCACAAACGAGGGCAGCACCACCCCGAACGTGGCGCAGAACGAGCCCCAGACGCCGCAGGTACGGTAGCCGACAAAGGTGGCGGAATTGATGGCGATCGGCCCGGGCGTGGATTCGGCAATGGCCACGATCTCCAGAATGTCATCGTCGCTGATCCAGCCGTGCTTCTCCACCGTCTCTCTCTGGATGAACGGAATCATGGCATAGCCGCCGCCGAAGGTAAAAGCGCCGATCTTGAAGAAGGTCAAAAAGACCTTCCATAAGGTTTTCGCTTTGTTCAAACAATCTCCTTCTTTCTTTCCTTTTCGTTCAAAAATCACTTGCTGTTCCATTATATACCCGCTCTTGACATAAATCCATACTTATGTTACAATGCAATACATAAGTTTTCCTTATAGAGGAGAGAGCCTTATGACCATTCGTCACCTGCAGATCTTCCGCGAGGTCTGCCAAAAGCAGAGCATCACCGCTGCCGCCGATCGGTTGAACATGACACAGCCCGCGGTCAGCATGGCGATCAAGGAGCTGGAATGCTTTTATCAGACCAAGCTTTTCGACCGTCTCAACCGCCGCATCTACCTCACCGAAAGCGGATTGAGGCTGAAGCAGTACACCGATCAGATCTTGGAGCAATTTGACGAGGCCGCGTCGGTGCTGCGGAATGAGCCGCGATTCGGCGGGCTTCGGCTGGGGGTGAACGTATCGGTGGCCGAAACCATCCTGCCCGACCTGCTTTCCCGCCTCAAAAAGGTTGCTCCCGACGCCGATGTCCGCATCACGGTGGAAAACACCCGCGCCACCGAAGAAAAGCTGCAGAACAACGACATCGACATCGCTCTCCTCGACGGCTTCTCTCCCCGCGGCGGCCGCAAAACCAAGCGGATCCTGGAAGAAAAAATGGAGGTGGTCTGCTCGCCCTCCCTCTTTGACGGAGCGCTGACCGTCTCTCAGCTGGCCGAGCGTCCCCTGCTCCTGCGCGAAAAGGGAAGCGGCAGCCGTCTCTGCGTGGATGCGCTCTTTCTCCGCCACGGACACACGGTCAGCCCCACGGTGGAAAGCCAAAGCACGCTCAGCCTCATCGAGCTGGCCAAAAGCGGCGCGGGATACACGCTGATTCCCCAAAGCATCGCCCGTAAGGTCTGCGACATGCGCACGCTTTGTCCTGTCCCGATCACAAACGATGTGTTCAACCGCTATTATTACGCCGTTTATCTGGCCAAAAAGCACATCACGCCCACCATGTCCGCGTTGCTGGCTTTGTGCGAGCGCGAGCAACAGGAAAGCGGAAAGGGAGCGCTTTGAACAACAAAAGCCAACCTGCTCTTGTTTGACAGATTGGCTTTTTGCTTTTTTATGTCATCCGCTTACCTTGTGACCGTCAGGCAATAGAACGACGGCCGTGACGGACAGCGTTTGTCGGGTCTGTTCCAAATCTCCGCCTGATCGATCTGCCGGATATGCTCTGCGGTCAGGTCGTTCGCAGACACCGTTTGGCGGTGAAGAAAGGGCCTGTCCTCAAATTCGAAAAATTCGCCCAGCCAAACGTGCCAAAGCTCAACGGCATCCGTTTCCCGCAAAGCCTCTCGGATGTATGTCACAAGCCGCTCCGCTCGGCCCGCTGTGGCGTTCCACTCCAGAGAGACCGCATAGCGCCTGTCGGTGTAAAAGCCAACATCGGAAAAGGCGGTCAGGAAGTAGTTGTCATCCGCGCCTCCGTCCTCCACGCTGCCCATGTCAAGGTCGAGCACAAGCGGATAGGACTGCGAGGGCGCCGCTTCGCGCAGCGGGGCATCCGAAGCGATAAACGTACAGCAGCTCATGCTTTTTTCACTCCTTGCTTGATGGCGTTTGTTCGGAACAGCGCGAGGAAAAACGGTCTTAACAGCAGGAGATCAGGTCGCCGCCGCAGCATTCGCAGAGGCAGTCGGCGCAGATCAGACTGGTGCACAGGTTGCAGACCGAGCAGTCCGAGCCGGTGTTGACTGTGCGGTAGGTATGCGTCCCCGCGCTGGCGCGGACGTTGTTCAGAGCCGTTGCATATTCGGCATTGGACGGATCCATGTAGCAGGCTGTTTCAAAGTAGGTCTGCGCATCGAAATAGCGCCCCTGGCGCACCAGCACACAGCCCTTGAGAAAATTCCATTCGGCATTCCGTTCCGATGAGGGGACCGATTCCAGCAAGACCGAAGCCTCACCAACCCGTCCGCCGTTGATCAGCAGACGGATGCGGGCATAGATCCCGCCCGACGAGGAGGACGATCCGCCCGCATAGGAGCTTGAAGCATTCTGCGTCGAAGTTCCGCCCGCGCGCTCCTTTTGGATGGTGTCATAAGCCTCGTTGATCTGCTTCATCTTTTCCTCCGCCATGTCGGCAAAGGGGGTGTTGGTGTAGTTGTCCGGATGGTATTTTTTGGCCAGCGCACGGTAGGCCTTTTTGATCTCGTCTTCGGTGGCGCTTCGCTCCACGCCCAGCACTTTGTAAGGGTCAGTCATTCTCTTGTTTCAAAATCCTTTCGCTTTCGTTGGGCATTCCGTATGTTATGATATTCTCGAGGATGCTTTTTATGCCGTCATCGCGTGCGTCCAGAAAGTCCAGCGCCAACGCGATGCGGTCGATCTCGCAGAGCAGGGCGGTCCGGATGGTCTCACGGTGCGCCTTTGCCTCCTCCAAGGAGCCGTAAGCTGCCAGAAAGGGGTTGTAGTTCCCGCTTTCCGCATCGGCAGTCAAATCATCGGCGGCATCGGCCATATACAGCCATTTTCCTGTGTGAAAGGCGATCTCGCCTGCCACAATCTTCTTCGTTTCATCCTCAAGGCATGAGACGAGCAGAGCCGACAGAAGTTCCCCAAAGCATTCGGCGGGCTCATCGGCAGAGGGGATCCGCTCCTTCTCCATCTGCGCCAGCCGGTCCAGACAGCGGCGGATGGCTGACTCCTCCTCTTCCCTGCCCTTGACTCTGCGCTTCATACCCGACACAAAGGGGAGCGCCAGCAGGCAGGCAAAACGCTTGAAAAAGCGGAAGTCGGCCATGTCGTCCTTCAGATTGTAATACAGCAGAAGCGCCGACAGGTCGGAGGCCGTTTCAAGCGAGGGATTGCTCTCCACATACACCGTTTTTTTCAACGGATGAGCGGCACAGCGTCCCTTGTTCAGCGAAAGCGGCGTATCGTTGAGGGCAAAGAGAAGCAGCGCAAGAAAAACAAAATCGTAGGAAAGGGACAGCGAATGGAGGCATCCCACGCGGGAGCCCATACAGCGGCAGAGACCGCAGTAAACCGCTTTGTAAAAATCGTTTTCCTTGACCTTCAGCTCGCCGCGCAACGGTTTCACATAGCCGAACATGCGTCCTCCTCCCTTCCCCATCGGGGCAGACTTCCCCGTATTCTACCTTATATTGTACAGAACAGATAAGGAAAAATCTCGACCAAAGAGTAAATATTTTTCTGCGCCCCTTGATTTTTGTGCGAATGTATGCTAAAATCAACGATGTTGTTGTGTATTTCTACTCTGAGGGTTATCGAAGTGGGGACGTTGCCGAGCGCTGCCTGTGGCAGAAAAAGCGAGGCATAAGGAGTTGCCGCGGTCGAAATTTTGCGAGCTTCTGCGAGCTGAAAATTTCGGGCACCGCAAAAGGACATAACGAGGCGGAGCCGCAATCATTGAATATCCGATGATTTCTGCTGAAAAGCAGTTTTCTGTACGGAGGGTTATCGAAGTGGTCATAACGAGGCGGTCTTGAAAACCGTTTGAGAGCAATCTCACGTGGGTTCGAATCCCACACCCTCCGCCAAAAAAGCACAGTCCCTTTTATGGGGGCTGTGCTTTTTTCGTGTAGGTTAAAGGAGGCGAACAGCAAGTTGCAACCCGTTGCAACTTGTACCGAATGTGTATGCAATACGCATTCGGTTAGAATCCCCCACACCCTCCGCCAAAAAAGCACAGTCCCTTTTATGGGGGCTGTGCTTTTTTCGTGTGGGTTAAAGGAGGCGAACAGCAAGTTGCAACCCGTTGCAACTTGTACCGAATGTGTATGCAATACGCATTCGGTTGGAATCCCCCACACCCTCCGCCAAAAAAGCACATCCCAAAAAATGAAATGTGCCTTTGATAAAAGGAATCGCTTTACCAGCAGCGGATCAGCCGATCTGCATAATCACAAGATGTGCAGAATCAGGACGTGTGCCGCCTGCAAGCGGTGTAATGGTAAGTGCAGCCGCGTTGCCGGCAGGATTTCGAACGGTCAGAATCGAGTTTGTCACAATAGTCGTGACGATAGCATATGCCTTTCTGCAAAAGTGTGACATAACGATACGATCATGCTCTGAAGCATCCAATCCGAGCATACCAAAGGAGAACGATCTTTTTTGGCAGTCCGCAGACAGCAAAAACGCCCCGGCGAAGAACCGAAGCGTTTTTTTGTTTGCTTTTTTATTTTCTCAGCGTGATGCCGAGCTCCTGCTCCAGCAGGGTCAGAACCTTCTTGGTGACCTTGTCGGCCTCCTCGTCGGTGAGGGTATGGTCGGGCGAGCGCATGGTCATCGAGAAGGCCACGCTCTTCTTGCCCTCGCCCAGCTGGGCACCGCGGTAGACATCGAAGAGCTGGATCTTCTCCACCAGCTTACCGCCTGCCTTCTTCATGATCGCCTGAATGCTGCCGATCTCCAGCTCCTCATCGCAGACGAAGGCGAAGTCACGGGTGGCGGCGGGGTACTTGGGCAGCGCCTTGTACTCCTTTTTGAAGTCGGCGGCCGCATAAACAGCCTCCGCATCGATGGCCGCGCAGTAAAGACGCTTGTCGCAGCCGTAGTTGTCGGCAACGGTGCGGCTGATCTCGCCGAAGACACCCAGCAGCTTGTCGCCGGCATAGACCTCGGCGCAGCGTCCTGCATGGTAGACGGGATCGTCGGTCTTAGCCGCATAGCGGACATCGGCGATGCCGGCAAAGGTCATGATCGCTTCCACAATGCCCTTCAGCGTATAGAAGTCGCAGTCATTGCCGTACATACCCAGCGTCAGCTGGATCTTTTCATCGGGCAGAACCTCGGCCGTCTCCTTGGGGAGATAGATCTTCGCCATCTCGTACAGGCTGACGCTCTCGCTGTGGTAGTTGGCGTTGCGGGTCAAGCACTCCAGCATCGAGGGGAGCGCCGTGGTACGCATGACGCTGGTGTCCTCGCCCAGCGGATTGAGAATGGTGACCGAGCGGCGGAGAGGAGACTCCTCCGGCAACGCGATCTTATCGTAATACTTGGGGCTGATGAAGGAGAAGGTCATGATCTCGTCCAGCCCCATGGAGCAAAGGTGCTCGCTGAGCTGCTTGCGGTAGTCCTGCTCGGGGGTGAGACAGCCGATCTTCATCTGCGAACGGAACTGGGTGGCCTCGATGGTGTTGTAGCCGTAGATGCGCAGGACCTCCTCGGCGATGTCGTTCATGCACTCCACATCCGCGCGGAAGGAGGGCACATGGATCTTATCGCCTTCCATTCTGAAGTCCAGCTTTTCCAGCACCTTCTTCATATAATCGCCGTCCACGGACAGACCGAGGAAGCGGTTGATCTTTTCCACCTCCAGCGGGATGACGGTCTCTTCCTTCTTGCCGGGGTAAACATCGATGATGCCGTCCACCACCTCGCCTGCGCCCAGAAGCTCGACCAGCTCGCAGGCGCGCTCCACGGCGGCCAGCGTGTTTTCGGGATCCAGTCCCTTTTCAAAACGGGCGGAGCTTTCGGTGCGCATACCCTGCGCCTTGGCGGTCACGCGGACCGAGGAGCCGAGGAAGTTGGCCGACTCAAACACAACGCTCTTGGTGCTGTCCTTGATCTCACTGTTTTCACCGCCCATAACGCCTGCCAGCGCCACGGCCTTTTTGGCATCGGCGATGACCAGCATCGACTCATCCAGCGTGTGGGGAACGCTGTCCAGCGAGACAAATTCCTCGCCCTTTTCAGCGGTGCGGACGATGATCCTGCTTCCGTCGAGGCAGACCGAGTCGAACGCATGCATGGGCTGACCGTATTCGAGCATCACGTAGTTGGTGATGTCCACGATGTTGTTGATCGGGCGGACGCCGCTGGCGCGCAGATAACGGCGCATCCACAGCGGAGAGGGCTCGATCTTGACGTTCTTCACATAGCGAGCGGTGTAGCGGGGGCACTTCTCGGCATCGCGGATCTCCACGGACAGATAGTTGCGGATGTCGTCGCCGCAGCCCTTGACAACCGGCTTATGATAGTTGACAGGCAGGTCAAAGGTCACGCCCGCTTCTCTGGCCAGACCGATCACCGACAGACAGTCGGGACGGTTGGGGGTGATTTCAAATTCCACGGCCGAATCGCAGAGCTGCAGAAGCTCCTTGGCGTCCTGACCGGGGGTGCAGTCCATGCCGTTGAGGATTAAAATGCCGTCCTCGATGGCGTTCGGCATATCGTGCAGCGTCAGATTCAGCTCGGCGATGGAGCAGAACATACCGTTGGATTCCACGCCGCGCATCTTGGTCTTTTTGATCTCGCCGCCGGGCAGCTTGGCAGGGGCAACAGCCACGGGAACATACGCGCCCTCGAAAACATTGGTGGCCGCGGTGACGATCTGAAGCGTCTCTGCACCCAGATTCACCTGACAGACCACAAGACGGTCGGCATCGGGATGCTTTTCAATTTTTTCGATCAGGCCGACCTTGACATTCTGAATGTCGTCGCCCAGAATCTCAAAGCCCTCAACCTTCGAGCCGGTGGCGGTCATGCGGTCGGAAAATTCCTTTTCACTGACCTTCAGATCCGGCACGAATTCTTTGAGCCAATTCATGGATAAAATCATATCTAAAATTCCATACCTTTCTTTTTCACATTACCGCATTCGGTTAAAACTGCTTGAGGAAACGGACATCGTTTTCATAGCAAAGACGCATGTCGTTGATGTTGAAGTAGCGCATGGCGATACGCTCGATGCCGAGACCGAAGGCAAAGCCCGAATACTCGTCCGGATCGATGTCGCAGTTGCGGAGCACATTGGGGTGCACCATGCCCGCACCCAGAATCTCGATCCAGCCCTCGCCCTTGCAGATACGGCAGCCCTCGCCGCCGCAGACAAAGCAGCTGATATCCACCTCAGCGGACGGCTCCGTGAAGGGGAAATGGTGGGGACGGAAGCGGATCTTGGTGTCGTTGCCGAACATCTTCTTGGCAAACAGCTCCAGAGTACCCTTCAGATCGCCCATGGTGATGCCCTTGTCCACCACAAGTCCCTCCAACTGATGGAACATGGGCGAATGGGTGGCATCCACCTCGTCGGAGCGGTAGACACGGCCGGGGGAGATGACGCGGATCGGCGGCTTCTGCTTCTCCATGGTACGCACCTGCACGCCGGAGGTCTGGGAGCGGAGCAGGACCTTGGGCGAAATGTAGAAGGTGTCCTGCGTGTCTCTTGCCGGATGGTTTTCGGGGATGTTCAAAGCCTGGAAGTTGTAGTAATCATACTCCACCTCGGGGCCCTCCACCACGTCAAAGCCCATGCCGAGGAAGATATTCACCAGCTGCTCCTCCACCTGTGCCAGCGGATGTCTCTTGCCGAGAATCGGCGTTTTGCCGGGCATGGTGACGTCCAGACGCTCGGCCTTCAGCTGGTTGGCCTCGGCGGCTTTTTTCTGTTCGGCCTTCTTTTCCTCCAGCGCCGCTTCAATATAAGCGCGGAGCTCATTGGCCTTCTGACCGAAGATCGGTCTCTCATCGGGCGACAGCTTGCCCATGCCGCGCAGAAGAGCGGTCAGCTCGCCTTTTTTGCCCAGATAACGGATTCGGATCTCTTCCAGATCCGCCTGTTCCGATGCCAACAGCGCATCGACCTGTTGTTTGATTTTGTCAAATGTTTCGTTCACGATCTATGATCCTTTCACAAAAAATTGTCTTTTGGATTGCTGTTTGCCGCATGCAAACGGTCCTGCCGCAAAAAAAGAAAGCCCCCGTCCCAAAACCGATCAGGACGAAGACCAAACGTCTCCGCGGTACCACCCGCCTTTTTGCCAAAGCAAACACTTTCCGCGCCTGTAACGGAGCGCCTCCGTACCGCCCTTTCAGACGGTCCGCTCAAGGGGGAAGGGCCTTTTCTCCATGCTCAAAGCGGCTTTCAGCCACGACCGCTCTCTCTGCTTAAGCACCGCCAGAGAAACGCCAACCCTTTCACAGCGTTTTCATATCTTCTCTATTATAATCCCTTTTTCTCCGTTTGTCAAGAGAAAAACGCCGTCTTTTTGCAAAAAAAGGGAGCCCCCACGGCGACCTGCGATAAAGCAGGTCTGCCGAACGATGCTTGTCCTTACGGGCAAGTGATGTCGGCTTCGCCTAATGATGTAGCCTACGGCAATGATGTTGTGCCTTCGGCACAGTGGGCAAGCATCACATCATTGCGACCAACGGGAGCAACATCATTACGAACGAAG
>SVTL01000007.1 GCA_015063795.1 Oscillospiraceae bacterium | reverse complement strand
CGGTAACGATGGGGACTATGAATTTCCTAATCCGCCCGATGGTGGAAATACCCCCGATAACGACAAAAATCCTAACGGAAATTCAGAGGATTTTGAAGGTCCGTTAGGAGAGGATAGCGAACGAAATCTTAATGTACTTCCGCTCCCAGAAGAAGTTAGGCAACGAGGTCTCCATCCACGAAGTGATCGACACCGACAAAGACGGCAATCCTCTTACCTACATCGACGTGGTCAGCAGTGAGGATACCATCGCCGAGGATCTGGATTTAAAAATCAAAAGTGCAAGGGCGATCAAGATCATCCACGAAGAATTGACCGAACGAGAGCAGGAAATCATCATCGGGCGGTACGGTCTCGGCTCCGCCCCGGCGGCTACTCAGAGAGAGATCGCCGACCGCATGGGCATCTCCCGCTCGTATGTCTCCCGCATCGAAAAAAGCGCCCTCAAAAAGCTTCACGATCGGATCTGTCGCCCGGGGTTTTATCTTTTTTGAGGGAGAAACTCTTGTAAAAGGGGAGAGAATGTGGTAAAATAAAAGAAAGTGCAAACCATTTCGGAAGGACGACAGATCTATGCAAAAGAAGCTTCTTGTTATCGACGGAAACAGCATTCTCAACCGCGCCTTTTACGGTGTCCGTCCCCTCACCACCAAAGACGGACTGCCCACCAATGCGCTTTTCGGATTTTCCAACATCCTTCTGCGGCATTTGGAGGCCATCCGCCCCGATTACGCCGCAGTGGCTTTCGACGTAAAGCATCCCACCTTCCGCCACCTTGCCTACGGCGAATACAAAGCAGGGCGCAAGGGTATGCCCGAAGAATTGGCCGTTCAGCTTCCCTACGCCAAGGAGCTATGCGAGGCCATGGGGCTTCACGTGCTGGAGCAGGCGGGCTTTGAGGCCGACGATCTTCTCGGTACGCTGGCCGAACAGGCAAAGTCGCATCACGTCGACTGCGATGTCCTCACCGGCGACCGCGACAGTCTCCAGTTGATCGGAGACGGCGTCTGCGTGCTGTTGGCCGGCAACAGCGACACCGTCCGCTTTGACGAGACCGCGTTTGTTGAAAAATACGGCGTTTCGCCGTCGGTATTCGTAGATGTGAAGGCGCTGATGGGCGACAGCTCGGACAACATTCCCGGCGTCAAGGGCATCGGCGAAAAGACCGCACTGGCTCTGATCTCCCAGTATGGCTCACTGAACGCTCTGTACGAGGGCTTTGAAGGCAACAAGCACCCCGACAAGCTGAAGGAAAAGCTTCGCGACGGTAAAGACGATGCCTATCTGTCTCTCTTCCTCTCCCGCATCAAAACAGACGTCCCGCTCCCCTATGATTTCGAAGACCTTTCCTACAACGGCTTTGTCAACGATGCGCTCTGCACCCTTCTGACCAAGCTGGAATTCAACGCCATGATCAAGCGTCTCGGTCTCGAAACGGGAGAAGCGCAAGCCGTTGCGGCCGAATGCAAGGAAGCCTCCCTCGCCGAGCTTCCCGGAGGCGTGTATGCCCTTAACCGCGATGAGGAGCATCTGTACGCTGCCAACAAAGAGACCTGCTTCGTTCTTCCCCTCTCCGAACTGCCCGCCCTTCTCAAGGATGGACAGTATGAAAAAATCCTCTTCGATTCCAAAGAATACGCCCGCGAGGCTCTGGCAAACGGCTTTGAGCTGCAGGGCTGTCTCTTTGACGTGATGCTGGCGGCCTATGTCCTCGATCCCGCCGACGGAACAAGCGATCTTGCCAAACTTTCCACCAAGTATCTTGGCAAAAGCGGCGAAGCCGAAGGCGCCTCTGCCGCCGCGATTCTGTTTGAACTCTATCTCTGCCTGTCTGAGAAGATGAAGGAAGAGGAAAACCGCCGTCTGTACGAAGAGATCGAGCGTCCTCTCGCCTTCACACTGGCACGGATGGAACACCTTGGATTTAAGGTGGACGAAGACCGCCTGAACGCTTACGGCAAGGTACTGGAAGAAGCATCCGAGGCGCTCAAAGAGCGGATTTACGCCCTTTCGGGATGCGAGTTCAACATCAACTCCCCCAAGCAGTTGGGCGAAGTTCTTTTTGAAAGGCTGGGGCTCCCCCACGGCAAAAAGACCAAGAGCGGGTACTCCACCTCCGCCGATATTTTGGAAAAGCTCCGCTTTGCCTACCCGATCGTGGACGACATTCTTGAATACCGTCAGTTGGTCAAGCTGAAGGGCACCTACACCGACGGGCTTGTCAAGGTCATCTCCTCGGACGGACGGATCCACACCCGCTTCAATCAAGCTTTGACACAAACCGGTCGTCTCTCCTCCGCCGAACCGAATCTGCAGAACATTCCCATCCGTACCGAAAAGGGACGGGAGCTGCGCCGCTGCTTTGTCCCCGAGAACGATTCGTATGTGTTAGTCGATGCCGACTATTCTCAAATCGAGCTTCGTATCCTCGCACACATCGCCGAGGATACGGCCATGATCGAAGCCTTCCAAAACGGCGACGACATCCACACCATCACCGCATCTCAAGTATTTGGTGTTTCTCCCGATTCGGTAACACCCGAGCTTCGCAAGCGAGCCAAAGCCGTCAACTTCGGCATCGTGTACGGCATCAGTGACTTCTCGCTGTCTCAGGATCTCGGCGTCAGCAAAAACAGTGCCAAGGCCTATATCGACGCCTATCTTGCTCATTATTCGGGCATCGCCGCGTATCTTCGTAACATCGTGGAGGAAGCGAAAAACAACGGCTACGTCAAAACCATTTTCGGCCGCAAGCGCTATATCCCCGAACTGACCGCCTCCAAGGCCATGATGCGCGCCTTCGGCGAGCGGGTGGCCATGAACAGTCCTATTCAAGGCAGCTCAGCGGACATCATCAAGATTGCCATGATCAACGCAGAGAAAAAATTGAAAGAGTCCGGGCTCGATGCCCGTCTGATCCTGCAGGTTCACGATGAACTCGTGGTGGAATCCCACAAAGAATGCGCTGACAGAGTCGCCGAGATCCTCAAAAAGGAAATGGAGCAGGCGGTTTCCCTTTCCCTGCCGCTGACGGTCGATGTCAAGATCGGCAAGGACTGGCTGGAAGCCCATTAAATTGTAAAGAAAATGTTAAAAGTGAATTTTCTCCCGCCCTTCCTCTTGCAAATTCTACTATTCTATGATATACTTTTTTGGAAATTCACACACGGAACGATCTTCGGTGAAAGCAAAAGTCGGTTCCGTGGTGGAAAATAACCGAAGGAGGACATAAAAATGTCTGTAATTTCCATCAAGCAGCTGCTTGAAGCCGGCGTCCATTTCGGACACCACACCAGAAGATGGAACCCCAAGATGGCGGAGTACATCTTCACCGAGAGAAACGGTATCTATATCATCGACCTCCAGAAGACCGTCAAGAAGTTCGACGAGGCGTATATGTTCGTCCGCGATCTGGCTGCCAACAACGGCAATGTGCTGTTTGTCGGTACCAAGAAGCAGGCTGCTGACGCCATCCGCGAAGAGGCTACCCGCTGCGGTATGTACTATGTCAACGTTCGTTGGCCCGGCGGTATGCTCACCAACTATAAGACCATCAACAAGAGCATTGCCCGTCTGAACAGCCTGCTGAAGATGCAGGAGGACGGCACCTTCGATCTGCTTCCCAAGAAGGAAGTTGCCAAGAGACTGAAGGAAATCAGCGACCTGGAAAAGAACCTGGGCGGTATCAAGAACATGCCCGGTCTGCCGGACGCCGTGTTCATCGTTGACCCCCGCAAGGAAAAGAATGCCGTTGCCGAAGCCAAGAAGCTGGGCATCCCGGTTGTTGCCATCGTTGACACCAACTGCGATCCCGACGATGCTGACTACATCATCCCCGGTAACGATGACGCCATCCGCGCCATCCGCCTCATCTCCTCCGTTCTCGCTGACGCTGTCCTCGAGGGCAAGCAGGGCGAACAGATCGAAGAGGCTGTTAAGGAGATCACCGCGGCTGAGGCCGAGCAGGACGCTGTTGAAGCGGCCGAAAGAAAATAAGATAGGAAGGTTAAGAACATGGCTGCAATTTCTGCAAAAGACGTATCCGCTCTCCGCGCCAAGACCGGCTGCGGTATGATGGACTGTAAAAAAGCTCTTTCCGAAGCAAACGGCAATATGGACGAGGCTATCAAGCTCCTCCGCGAGCGTGGACTTGCTGTCGCCGCCAAGAAGGCTGACCGTATCGCTGCCGAGGGTATCGTTGACATCGCGTTTGATGCCACCGGTAAGAAGGCCGCTATGATCGAGGTCAACTGCGAGACCGACTTCGTTGCCAAGAACGCTGACTTCCGTGCCTTTGTCAAGACCGTTCTCGATGTGATCCTTGCCAACAATCCCGCCGACGTTGAAGCCCTCAAGGCTCTCCCCTTCCCCGGCACGAACATGAACGTGGAAGGCGCTCTGAAGGACAAGATCTTCCAGATCGGCGAAAACCTCAGCATCCGCCGCTTTATGGTAACCGAGGGCGTTCTCAGCTCTTACATTCACGGCAATGGCGTGACCGGTGTTATCATCAAGTTCGAGGCTGACGAGGCTGCCGCTTCCAACGCCGGCTTTGCTGAATATGCCAAGAACATTGCTCTGCAGGTCGCTGCTATGCCTGTTCAGTATGTGAACAAGGAAGACGTTCCCCAGTCGGTTCTCGACGAGGAGAAGCAGATCCTGATGACTCAGATCAAGAGCGACGAGAAGAACGCCAAGAAGCCCGATGCCATCATCGAAAAGATGGTTGCCGGTAAGATCGGTAAGTTCTATGAGAACAACTGCCTCATCGAGCAGGCTTACGTGAAGGACGACTCCATGTCCGTCGGCAAGTACACCGAGGCTACCGCCAAGGAATTCGGCGGCTCGATCAAGATCGTCAACTTCTTCCGCTATGAGAAGGGCGAAGGCATCCAGAAGAGAGAGGATAACTTCGCTGAAGAGATCGCTCAGCTCGTTAAGGGTTAATTCACATCTCGCTTTTTCCGGCCGCCGAGGGTATTTGCCTTCGGTGGTCTTTCTTCCATCGTCTTTTCTTCCCGCTTGAGACAAAGGAGGTTTTATCATGAAGAAAATCAACGCCATTTTGGGCATTGCCCTGCTCCTTGTTTCCGCCTTTTCGATCGGTCTTTTGCTCCAACGGCAGCAGGGACGCTACTCCGCGCACAAATGGCATGAAGGGTATGCGGAGGAAGTGGTCTTCGATGTGATGGAAAACCACGTCTATCCGGGCGTTTCGCTTTCGGAGGCCGAGCGTCTCCTCGGCGGCGGCAAGGTGCTTTCCGAAGCGGAATCTGCTTCCTTAGCAGAGCGTTTTTTGCCGTCCGAAGACGGAACACCGTATGGCGTTTGGCTCTATGAGCTTCGCGCACAAAAGAGCTCCAGCCGGTATTTTCTCCTCGTCCACGACAACGAAACGGTTATAAAAACCGTGTTGGTCGATTCGCTGGATTGACCGCAGGCAAAAAGGCACAAAAAAACGAAAATATCGTCCTCGAAGTGACAAAATATTTCGTCTGCACTCTTGACAAACAGCGAGCAAAAGTGTATAATATTATGTGCTATAATTGGCGGAAAGGGGGAATACCGTGAAAATCGATATGACTCCCATGCTGGCCGGTAAAACCGACCTCATCCCGCTGGAATATGCCTTTGATCTGGAAGAGGAAATCTACGGGGTCCGCTTCCCTCACCCCATCCGCGTGAAGGGCGAGATCAAAAACGCCGCCGGGTATATGGAGCTCCGCCTGACCGCCGAGATCGATTACGTAACCGAGTGCGCGCGTTGTCTGAAGGAGATCGATGGTGTTCTTCCGCTGGATTTCTGCCGCGGCATCGCCGACGAGGAAACGCTGGTTGTGGAAGACAACGACGATTACATCCTCATCGAGGACGGACAGCTGGACATCGACCGTCCGCTGACCGAGCAGATCCTGTTAGAGTTTCCGCCCAAGTTCCTCTGCAAGGAGGACTGCAAGGGACTCTGTCCCAAGTGCGGCATCGACCTCAACGAAAGCCAGTGCTCCTGTGTGCTGAAGGAGCCCGATCCCCGCTTCAAGGTCCTTCTGGACTATCTCGAACAGCACAAAGACGATGAAAATAAATAATTTAAATACATCCCTTTCGCCCTGCCCTGCGGCTCGGCGGAAAGAACGGTAAGGAGGTTTGGACCATGGCAGTACCGAAGAAGAAAGTTTCGAAAGCAAGAAGAGATAAAAGACGTTCCAGCACCTGGAAGCTGGATCTGCCCACTCTCACCAAGTGCCCCAAGTGCGGCGAGCTTGTTCTTGCACACAGAGTTTGCAAGGCCTGCGGCACCTACGACGGCAAGGTTGTTATCGAGCAGGACGCCTGATCGGCGTATGAAAAAGGAGTCGTTCCCAAGAGGAGCGGCTCCTTTTCGTTTTGTTATTGATTCATGTTGGGTTGCTTGGGATGTGTGTCTTCCCGTGCGCTGCGTTCATTCGCTTCCTGCGCGGTCGATCCACCCGCAAAGGGCGACCTTTCCATCGCGGTAAAAAACAGCGTTCTGCCCGGGCGTCACCGCACGCTGAGGGGCATCAAAGCGCGCATGAATGACACCGCCTTTGACACTCACCGTCACCGGGACGGGGCGGGCGGCATAGCGGATCTTCACGTCAAAACGTTCCTGCTCGATGGGACGGTCGGGATCGGCCAACTGATACACGGGATCGACAGCCTGAAAGCCCTCAGCATACGCATCCTCGGGGGAAAGCGTGACGTTACCGTTTTGCGGATCGATGTCCGTCACATAATGAGGGCGTCCCAGCGCGATGCCAAGCCCCTTTCGCTGCCCGACGGTATAATGCAGGATCCCCTTGTGCTCGCCCAGCACACGCCCTTCTGCGTCCACAAAATGCCCCTTTGTGCAGGGACCTCGCCTTGCTTCGATGAAGGCGGCATAGTCGTTG
The DNA here is from genome assembly GCA_015063795.1 of Oscillospiraceae bacterium. Classification (GTDB taxonomy): domain Bacteria; phylum Bacillota; class Clostridia; order Oscillospirales; family CAG-272; genus SIG694. The sequence continues at coordinate 91,593 of SVTL01000007.1, read as the reverse complement.
TCGGGGATAAAGCAGATCTCCTGGCTGTCCGCCTTATGAGCGGTGGGCAGAGCTGCCTCTGCCGCCAACCGACGGATCTCGTCCTTCTCCTGCGTCTCTCCCAAAGGAAAGACCAGCATGGCCAGCTGATCCTGCGTGAGACGGGAGAGCATATAGCTCTGATCCTTGGGCGAATCGTTCTTTTCGATGTAAAAGCGCCCGTTTTCCTGCCCAATGCGGGCATAATGCCCTGTGGCGATGCGGTCAAACCCATGCTCCTTTGCATACGAGGCCAAAAGGGCAAACTTGACCTGTCGGTTGCAGAACACACAGGGATTGGGGGTTCGGCCCCTTTCATATTCGTCCATGAAATAGCGCTGCACCGATTCGGCAAAACGCTCCCGGCAATCGATCACATGGCAAACGATCCCCAGCTTTTCTGCCACGGCCTGCGCCGAAGCGGTGTCGGTATACTCGTGCATCTGCAGGACCGCGCCTTCCGTTTGATGACCGTCCTGCAAAAGAGAGTGGGCAGCAAAACTGCTGTCCACCCCTCCGCTTAATCCAATTAAAACACGCATGCGATCAATGGTGCTCGCCATGCTTGTGGCAGGTCGCGCAGCAGCCGTCACAATCCAGCACAAAATCAACCTCTTTGCCGATGCGCTTATAGTAATCGGCAATGGCGGCCTTGACCGCTTCCTCGGCCAGAACCGAGCAATGGATCTTGGCAGGCGGAAGCCCGTCCAGCGCCTCCACAACGGCCTTGTTGGTCAGGCTGAGCGCCTCAGAGACGGTCTTGCCCTTGATCAGCTCGGTGGCCATCGACGAGGTTGCAATGGCGGCGCCGCAGCCAAAGGTCTTAAACTTGATGTCAACGATCACATCGTTTTCGATCTTCATATATATCTTCATGATATCGCCGCAGGTGGCATTTCCCACCTCACCGACAGCATTGGCGTCGGCGATCTCACCCACGTTGCGGGGATTGGCGAAATGGTCCATCACTTTTTCCGTATACATAACTCGATCTCCTTTCGTTTTGTGTTTACGGTTTAACCCTTGTTGTACAGAGGGCTCATATCACGCAGCCGCTGAACAATGGGCGGCAGCTTTTCCAGAATATAATCGATGTCGGCCGCGGTGTTTTCCGGCGACAGCGAGAGACGAAGCGAGCCGTGCGCCTTCTCCACGGGCAGTCCCACCGAAAGCAGGACATGGGAGGGCTCCAGCGAAGCCGACGAGCAGGCAGAGCCGGTGGAAGCGCAAATGCCGGCCATATCCAGCATCAGCAGGAGGCTCTCGCCCTCGATGAATTCAAAGCCGACGTTGACGTTGCCGGGCAGACGTCTTGTCCGACCGCCGTTAAGGAAGGAATTGGGGATCTTCAGAATCTCGTCGATGAGGCGGTCACGCATCTTTTCCACGCGCTCCATTTCATCCAGACGGGAGACTGCCAGATCCAGCGCCGTTGCCATGCCGACGATCTCGGCTACGTTTTCGGTTCCGCCTCTGCGGCTTCTTTCCTGACCGCCGCCGTCGATAAGCGTTTCGATGCGCACGCCGTTGCGGATATACAGCGCACCCACGCCCTTGGGAGCGTGGAATTTGTGCCCCGAGAAGGCCAGCAGATCCACGCCAAGCTCGGAAATGTTGACGGGAATATGACCGACAGCCTGTACCGCATCGGTGAACATCAGAGCGCCGTGCGCCTTGACGACCTTGGCGATCTCGGCGATGGGCTCGATGGTGCCGATCTCATTGTTGGCATACATGATGCAGACCAGCGTTGTGTCGGGGCGGAGCGCCTTTTCCACACGCTCGGGCGAGACATAGCCGGTGTTGTCCACATCCAGATACGTGACCTCGAACCCTTCCTTTTCCAGCGAACGCATGGCGTGCAGAACGGCGTGGTGCTCGATCTTGGTGGTGATGATGTGCTTTCCCTTGTCGGCACGGGCCTTGGCCGCACCCTTGATGGCCCAGTTATCGGCCTCCGATCCGCAGGAGGTGAAGTAGATCTCATTGGCCTTGCAGTTGAGCGCCTCGGCGATACGCATTCTGGCATCGTCGATCGCACGCTTGGCCTCGCGTCCTTTGCGGTGAAGGCTGGAGGGATTGCCGTAAAACTCCTTCAGGTAGGGCAGCATGCTCTCCATGACCTCCGGCAGCACCGACGTGGTCGCGGCGTTGTCGGCGTATACAAATCTATCCATAGTATCTAAACCTGACCTTTCTTGAACCGTTGTGTCAATGATCGGGGGAAAAGGAAAAATATGACCCCGATAGTATATGATAGTACTCTTTCTCTTGCAATTCAAGAGAAGGTGTCAAGCCCGAATGTTAATTTTCTGTGAATTCAGAGCGCAAAACGCTCGGCCGCCGCCACCGCCAATTGGTCGCACCGCTCGTTGTAGGCATGTCCGTCGTGCCCCTTTACCCAGAAATAGCGCATCTCATGCTGATCGGTCAAAAGCAGAAGCTGATCCCACAGCTCGGGATTCAGCGCCTTCTGCTTGTCGCTTTTCACCCAGTTGTTGGCCTTCCACTTCTTCGCCCACCCTTTGCTCAGCCCATCGATGACATACTTGGAGTCGGAATAGAGGTTGACGATGCAGCGCTCCTTCAGCGCCGAAAGCCCTGCGATGACCGCCGAAAGCTCCATACGGTTGTTGGTGGTCTGGGCAAAGCCCTCGCTGATCACCTTTTCGTGAACGCCGTAGACGACGATGGCAGCGTATCCGCCCGGTCCCGGGTTGCCCTTGCAGGCACCATCGGTATAGAGGTTGACCTCTTTCATGTTTGCTCCTCTTTCTTCTTGATTCATTTCGATATCGGTATGCTTCAAGCGTCGGCAGAATGGCTCTCCCCGCGCTTCCATTTTTCGCAAAAGGCGGTCAGACGCGCGAGAAAGCACCGTGTCAACTCTCCCACAGCAGGATGCTCGCCGCGAAGCAGATAGCCGATGACATACGCATCTTGGCTCTCGAAGGGGATAGCCAGGATCTTGCCGCCGTTCAACTCCGAGGGCATGATTCCTGTCCCGACGGTGTAACCGTCTGTGGAGACCAGCAGATTCATCAGCGTAGCGCGGTCAGTGATGCCCACATTCTTCTCCGGGCAGGTGATGCCGTAGAGTTCCTCGGCGAACAGAGACGGGCTGTTGGCCCCCTGCTCATAATGCAGATACGGAAAATCCTTCAGACCGGCAGCGGAGAGGCTCTTTTTCCCGGCCAGCGGATGCGTTTTCCGCAAAAAAACGTGAGGGGATGAACGTATCAACGGAAAAAAGGTCAGGTGCCGCTTCTCTAAAAAGCGCGACATGAGATCCTGCTCCGATGCCTTGATGGCGATGATCCCCACATCGCACAAAGCACGTTCGGTCTCACGGATCACGTCATAAGTCTTATTTTCGCGCAGAGAGGCATGGATGGCACTTCCCTCCCACTCGTTGAGAAAGCGCCCGAACACCTCCGCGACAAAGTCAAAATGCTGGGTGGATACACTGACGCGCTCGACCTGTGCAGACGCCTTGCAGTTTTCCAGCATGAAGTCAGCCTGCCCCACCAAGCTCTCGGCATAACGGACGAACGCCTCGCCCTCTCGTGTAAGCGTAACGCCCTTGTTGGAACGCTCGAACAGACGGATGTTCAGCTCCTGCTCCAGCTGCTTGACACCGGCCGATATTCCGGTCTGCGCCACAAACAGCGCATTGGCGGCCGCATGAAAGGAGCCTCGTCTTGCGATCTCCAGCACATATCGGCATTGTTGAATGGTCATTTGTCTCCTCCTTCACGCAACGATCGCTCCCGACATCAGCGCCCACAACGGCGGGATCCCCATCGCAGGCAGCAGATTCAGCACCTTGATTGGTCTTTTGCCCCACTCCATGAGATTGATGCCGTTCAGAAGCAGGAGAAGATAGCACACGGCCAAGCATTGCGGGAGCCAATCGGCGTGCAGAAGCCAAGGCGATGCCTTCGCGCTCAGAACGATGACAAGCTGGGACAGCGTGACCGGCAGCACCGACCATACGGTCCCTCTTCCATTCGCCGCAGCAAGGAAAAAGGCAAAGGGCAGATCGATGGCACTTTTGAGGAGAAGCAGGCTCGGATCGTTCCAAAGCCCTGCGGCCAGCGCGCCGTTGATCTGCATACCGCCCACACCGAACGAAAGTGTACCGGCAAAAAAGGCGTGCCAAAAGGCGTTATCACTTCCCTCTTGCCTTTCTTCCAATTGTTCCAGACGCTCCTCAAGACGGCAGGCCGTTCCAACAAGACCGCCGATCAAAAGGCAAAAGCAGACAAGGACCGCATTTTCACTTTTCACGCTGCCATCCGACAGCGTCAGCGTATTTTCCAGCGTGCCCAACAGTCCCAGCAAAATCATCACAATGCCGATGAGCGTTCGATCGCTTCCCTTCCCGCTCCTGCCATACCGACAGCCCAAAAGACCGCCCGCTACGATGGTCAGTGCATTTGCCGCCATTCCCAAAAATCCCATGTTGCTTCTCCGCTTCCGTTTTTTTCTCTTTTACAACAGCCTATCACATTTACAAGCGTTTGTAAAACATCAAAAAACGTTCATCGGTTAGCAGCACACAAGAAAACAGTCTCCGCCGTCTTTGTGTTTCTTTTCTTATTATAGCAACAAACGGGGCAAAAAACAAGGGGGAAATCCTGTTGACAAAAACTTTTTGCGGTTGTATAATGGAAGGACGGATAAGGCTCGTGCCTTCGCTTGAAAAACCGGTGAAGACCGTCTGTAAGGAAAACAACATATGGAAAAGAAAATCAACATTCGACGTGTCCTGTTTGACAACGTCACCATGGCCGAGGCGCTCTCCCGCTGTGCCGGCTATCTGAATGAAAAAAAGGCCCGCGTTATCCACACGCCGAACGCCGAAATCGTTCAGCATTGCGTGGAGGATCAGGCCTTTTGCGATATCGTCAATTCCGCTGATCTCATCGTCCCCGATGGCATTGGCGTTGTTTTGGCGGGCAAGATTCTGAAAACACCCTTCGAAGGCGGCCGTCTGCCCGGTATCGAGCTTTGCGAGGCCCTGCTTTCCTACTGCGCGGAAAACGGAAAGCGCGTCTTTTTCTTAGGCGGAAAGCCGGGTGTCCCCGAGTTGGCAGCTTCCAACATGGTTGCCAAATATCCCTCGCTGACCGTTTGCGGTACCCGTGACGGCTATTTTGACACCGAAAGCGAGGAGAACGATGCTCTCATCGCCGACATCAACGATGCGCGCACCGACCTTCTTTTGGTCTGTCTGGGCTCGCCCAAGCAGGAAACATGGATGAGAGAAAACCGCGGCCGTCTGGATGTGGCGTTGATGGGCGGCTTCGGCGGCAGCTTGGATGTGTTCGCGGGAAACGTGAAGCGGGCGCCCGCCTTCTTCTGCAACCACGGTCTGGAATGGCTCTACCGCCTCGGTACCCAGCCGAAGCGCATCGGACGGATGATGAAAATTCCCGTCTTTTTGGCACAGACGGTCAGCGAACGAAAGAACCATCAGCGTCCGTAAGAGGCGATGCGCGCCTCATATGCTTCCAACAAGCGCAGGTGCTCCTGCTCATCGGTCATGATGCGCGCCAGCACGTCGCGGATATAGGGATCGTCGATGGCCTTCAAACGCCGATTGTATTCCGCAATGGCGTTTTTTTCTGCCGCGATGTTCTCACGCAGGAAGTCTGAAACGCCGCGGGTTTGGCGGACGTATTCGCCCGTCCAATAATAGCCGTGCCCGTGACGTCCGCCCACGCGCAGTATCGGTTCGCCGCCCAGAGCCGTGATCAGCTCGCCGAGAATGCGCATATGCTGATCCTCCTCCGATGCCATCCGCTCCAGCGTCAGCGCCAGCTCGGGATAGGCATCCAGCGTCAGCCAATACTGATACAGATACTGCTGGAAAGCGCTCATCTCGCTGTTCCGCCCCGCAAAAAGCGGCATAAGCAGAGCCGCATACTCGGCGTTTTTCTCTTTCACCGCGCCGTCCGGATACGGCAGTTTTGTCTTTTCTTCTTCGAACAAATGTGTCACCACCCTTTCTCTTGCAGTATATGCTGAGAAGAGAAAACGTGTGTTTTTATCCCTTAACCGCCATGCGGCGGACGTTTTTTTGACCAACTTCTCTTTGAAAGGATCTTTTGTTATGACCTCTCTTTTGATCCGCCTCTTCATCAAGAATCATCAAAACATCTCCGATCCCGCCGTCCGCAGTCGGTACGGTTCGCTGTCGGGTGCGGTCGGCATGGCAGGCAACTTCCTGCTCTTTCTGCTGAAGGGGATCCTCGGTCTGCTCAGCGGAAGCGTGTCTATTCTTGCCGATGCGGTCAACAACCTCTCCGATGCCGCCTCCTCGCTGGTGACGCTGATCGGCTTTCACGTGGCACGCAAGCCTGCCGATGAGGAGCATCCCTTCGGGCACGCGCGCTTTGAATATCTGTCGGGGCTGGGTGTCTCCTTTCTGATCTTCGTCATCGGCTTCCAGCTGGCCAAGGATTCGATCGGCAAGATCCTCTCCCCCACCGAAACCGTCTTTACTTTCGCCATTGCCATCGGTCTTGTGCTTTCCATTCTGATCAAGCTTTGGCTCGCCTTCTTCACCCATCGGATCGGCAAGACCATCAACAGCGCCTCGCTGATGGCGGCCGCCGCCGACAACCGCAACGATGTGATCTCCACCTCCGCTGTCATCGTCGGCGCCCTGCTCTCCCGCCTCTTCGGTCTTCCGCTGGACGGCTATGTGGGCTTTGCCGTTGCTCTCTTCATCCTTTACAGCGGCTTCGGCATCGCCAAGGAGACCATCAAGCCTCTGCTCGGTGCGCCTGCGGATGCGGAGCTGGTGAAAATGGTGGAGCAAGGCATCCTCTCCTACGATCCCATTGTCCTCGGCATCCACGATCTGATGGTCCACGACTACGGTCCCGGGCAGTGCTTTGCCAGCGTCCATGCCGAGATCGACCGCAACATCGATGTGATGGTCGCCCATGACGTGCTGGACAACATCGAGCGGCTTTTCCAAACCAAGCACAACATCCACCTGATCATCCACTACGATCCCATTGTCACCGATGATGCGGAGCTGGTGGAGGCCAAGGCCTTTGTCCATGACATCGTTCACGCCATTGATCCGCGGATGAGTCTGCACGATTTCCGCATGGTCAAGGGTGTGAACCACACCAATCTGATCTTCGATCTCGTGCTTCCTGCCGGTCAGTCCAACCGCGAGAAGGAGATCCGCACGCAGATCAACGACCGCCTCGCCCAAAGCGGCAAGACCTATTTTGCCGTCATCACCTTCGATACCGTTCATTACACCACGAACGACTGAACGGTTCCTTCCCTCCCCAATAACAAGGATGACAAACAGAAACGACGCCGAGAGATCGATCTCGACGCCGTTTTTTCTTTGTTCCATTACGATATTCGTTTAAAAGCGATCGTAGAAGACCACGTCGCTCATGGGACGGAACTGATTGTGCAGATCCATCGGGGCGGAATCCTCGGCCGGATAGCCCATCACCAGAAGGGCGGTCGGCTCCACGCTTTCGGGGATCGCAAAGGTCTCGCGCATAGCAGCCGGATCAAAATACATCACCCAACAGCTGCCGACACCCTCGTTCTGAGCGGCCAGCATCAGATAGGTGGTCACGATGGCCGCGTCCACAGGCGCAGACAAAGCCCCGTCGTACTTGCGCGTCCAGCTCTCGTTCTTTTCATAGCAGACCAGCATGGCGGTCGGTGCGTTGAAATGGCATTTGGTGCAGCCCTTCAGCTTTTCCATCGCCTCGCCGCTGTTGAGCACCAGGATGCGCTGGGGCTGGTAATTGCAGCCGGTGGGAGCCTTGTGAGCGGCATCCAGAATGCGGCTGATGACCTCCTGAGGCAGGTGCTGCTGCTTAAACTTTCTTACCGAATATCTCTCCTCGATCAATTGGCTGAATTCCATCTTTTCCTCCCTGTTTGGTTTTGGGGCAATCTCTTATTTAGACGCCCACTGTCTCACCGTGCGCATAAATTCACGGTCCAGCACGGTCATCTCATAATCGGTTTTGCAGAAGAAATAGTCCTTATACGTCCTCTTGAACGGAGCCGGCTTCTGGATCAAACCGAACTGCTTCAACAGACAGTCGGGAATGGGATTGGACCACATATAGGAATCGGGAATGGTCTGGAGCAATTCAAACTGGCTGCTCCGCTCATACACAAAGATGCGGCTTCGCGTGATGCGGCAGGGCTTCTCACCGTTGTTTTTCGGGGCGATACTCCGCATGGGAGCCGAATCGCCGTGAACGATCTCGGTCACGCAGTCCAGATCCTCCACGGTGACCACCGGACGTTTCGCCAGCCAGCTGTCTTCCGCGGTCAGCAGAAGGCGCTCAAATTCGCCGACCAGCTCATATTTCAATCCTTTTTCCTCTAACAGAGTCAGATTGTGCTCCTCCTGATCGACACTGGTACGGATCATGCCTAAGTGGCAATTGCCGTTGATGACGTTGTTGATCGCGCCGTAGGAGTTGGTCTCACGGTAGATGAATTCGATGGTATCCTGCGGATCCAGAGTCTTGACAAAGTCGGCAAACGCGCAGGAAATATAGCTCGCACGCGGCACAGACACCGAAAACTCGCGCGGGCGCTGCGTATCGTTGCGGTATTTCTTTTCGATGTTTTCCAGATCGTATAAGATGTTGCGGGCGTCGATGAGAAATTCCTCGCCCCGCGGCGTGGGGAGCATGCCCTTTGAGGTACGGCGGAAAATTTCGATGCCGATCTCTTCCTCCAGCTTTTTGATGGCATAGCTGAGGTTGGACTGCTGCATGAACAGCTCCTCCGCCGCCTTGGTGATCGACATGGTGCGCGCAACCGCCACCGCATACTTCAAATGTGCAAGATTCATGTTTGCCTCCGACAATTGAACTTGATATCGTTTCAAAAATGACCGCCCAAGCAAGACAAAATCGGAAAATCCATCAAAACAATCATATATTCATCGCGGTCTTTTACATTATATCATTATTTTCGGCATATTTCAAGGGGTTTTCGATAATTTATCCAAATATTGAGCAAAAAGATATGCCCCGGCAAAAGCCGAGGCATATACAATCGAATATAATGACCTTTTTTCGATCAGCCGACGATACCCGAACGCTCGATACCCTGTACCAGCTGCTTCTGGCAGAAGAGGTATACGATGATCAGAGGAGTGATGATCATCAGGCTGGCTGCGTTGGTGATTGCGGAAACGTACATGTTCTCGCCGGCGAACTTGGTGTCCAGCGACTTGGGCGTCTCAGCGATATCATTGAGCAGGTGAAGTCCGGTCTTGGTGAAGAAGACCTGCGTATAGAAGTCATCCGTCCACTGCCAGGAGAAGGCGAAGAGGAAGATGGTGATCATCATCGAGCCGGAAAGCGGGAGGATGATGGTCAGGAAGGTTCTGAACACGCCGGAACCATCGATATATGCGGATTCTTCCAACTCATCCGGCACGCCGCGGAAGAACTGACGCATCATGAAGATGTACAGACCGTTCTTGAAGCCCAGGCCCGTGATGGACAGGAGCGCCAGCGGCCAGTAAGTGTTCAGCAGGTTGAACGACTCACCGCGGATCATTTCCACGATTCCAAAGAAATCGAAGAAACGGAACTTCATGAACATCGACAGCATCAGCGTTTCGTGCGGGACGACCATCGTGAAGACGACCAGCAGGAACAGCAGACCGCTGAAGCGGAACTTGAACTTGGCAAAGCCATATCCGACGACTGTACAGATGAAGGTCTGTACCAGACCGCAGAAGATGGAAAGCATTGCCGTGTTAAAGAGGGCTGAGAAGTAGCTGTTGTCTACGATGATGGCCTTATAGATGTCGAGGTTGGGATTCTTCGGAATGAGCTTGACAGTAACGTCGACCAGGTCGGCCTTGCTCATGAACGAAGAGGAGATCTTAGCAAAGAAGGGATACAGGATCGCATAGGAAATACCGACCAGCAGAACCAGACGGAAGATCTTGAAGATCAACTGTCCGAGGAAGCTGAGCGAAAGATACTTCAGCTTGAAGCGAGTCCAGGCGGAGGTTCTTTCGAAGTCCACACGGATCTTGTTTTTGGTTTCCTTCATGACCTTGGGGCTGTTTTGTGTTGCGTTCATTGTTTACCCCTCCTCTCAATCGCGTCTCTGATAGAAGATGTACGCAGACAGAATCAACGTAACAAGTCCTATCATGAGCAGAACAATCAGGAAGTACAACCAGGACATGGCAGACGAAAGAGTCTGGCCATTGACGCCGTCGTAAATCTTCTGGATGTAGGTCATAACCGGGTTCGACGCAATGGTGAACGAGTCGATGACCGTGTAGATCGCGTTGACGAGGATCATCGGGCTGATCATCGGGAAGGTGATCTTCCAGAAGGTTTCCCAAGCGGAGGCACCGTCGATCTGGCAGGATTCGTAGATCGCTGCGGAGATGGACTGGAGACCGGCCAGGTAGATCAGCATCTGTACGCCGGAACGGTTGATGATATCATAGATATCGGCAACCAGGCCCTGAACGTAGGTGACGAGCTCGGAACCGACCTGCATGCTGCCGAAGAGCCAGGTCAGGTCTGCGGCATTGGCAAGCTGTTCGGAGGTGGACTGTGCGCCTGTACCGGTATCGATGGACTCTTCCATGTCGCTCATGTACTCAAGCATGACGTTGGACTGGTCGAGAGAATCGATCAGACCGGTACAAAGAATAACCGGCACGAAGAAGATGGCACGGAACGCAGCACGTCCGATCATCTTCTGGTTCAGCAGAACCGCCATGAACAGGGAGAAAATAACGATTGCGGGAATATCGAACACCATCTGCTTGACGCCGGACGTCAGCGTTTTCACGAAGCCCGAGTCGGTGAACAGTGCGTTCTGGTAATTTTCGAAACCTACGGGCGTGAGGGTGTAACCACCGCCGGAGGTAAACTGCAGCTCCATAAAGCTGTAACGGATCGAGTCAAAAATGATCGGCAGATAGATCAGGATAAAACCAAGGAGAAAGGGCATGATGAAGAACCAGCCGGCGCGGCCCTTTTTACGGTCGAGCGAGGCGCCTCTGCGTTTCTTCTTCGGCGCGGCTTTGACAGCTGCCGGAAGTTTTGCTTCTTTATTCATTACTCAACACCCCTTTCTCAGTTCAGTTTCAGGAAGCCAAGGCTTCCGATTCTCTGGCCTTCCACTTCGATCTCAAAGTGGTTGTAGTTCAGAATGAAGGTCGTGCCGTCCTCATAGGTGACCTTGACAACAGTACCGCGCTTGACGGTGTACTTGGTCATCTTGTAGGAGCCGTCGTCCTCTTCTTCTTCCTCTTCTGCTTCTTCCTTTTCGATCTTCACCTTGGGCACATACTCTTCACCCTTTGCTTCGGCCTCTTCTCTGGCTTTACGCTCAGCAAGAGCCTCGGCGCGGGCTTCCTTTTCAGCCTCAATGGCTTCAAGGAGAGCGGCTTCCTTGGCGGCTTCGGCCTCTTCCAAAGCATCTCTTTCCAGTTCTGCTTCGGAAGCAACACGTTCTGCATAGATGAACTCATGATCCGTGATCAGCTTATCCTGAACACCGACCAGAGCATCGTTGACGATGTTGTAATACTTGACCAGGTCGTCCTTCCAGATGTCATACGCCACCGAGTAGTAACGGGAGAGGAGCACATCCTCTTTCAGAGCGGCGGTGTTCTGGTAGGACAGGAGGAAATAGGGAGATGCACCGTTTTCGATGATCTTGAGGATCTCATAGTTGATGTCACCGGACATGTTGATGGGCGAGCCGGCAATGTTGATGTAGCCGTGGAGGACCATACCCATGAAGGGGATCGCCTCGCTGGCCTGCATGTAACGGCTGCTGTCCAGAGCAACGTTGGTCAGGTGGTTGGCATACTGCCAGGTGTAGGAGTTACCGGCATCCAGCATGATGTTGCCCATATCCTCATCGGCCTTTGCCAGGAAATCAACGATCTCTTTTCTGGAGTCTTCGCGGTTGTAGGGGTTCTCTTCATCAAAGTCGGAGTTCAGATCGCTGCCGAGCGTGGAGAAGGAAACGCCGTTGTAACCGAGCTTGGTATACTCATCAATGAAATCCTTATAGATCACATCGAGAGCGGAGGGAGACACGAGCACGAGACCGTTGGTGACAAAGGTCTGGTACACGTAGTCGTAGGTCTTCTTCTGAGTGAAGCGGTCGTCGATGGTTCTTGCAGCATCCTTACGGAAGGTGAAGCCATCGAACAGCTTATCGGTGGTTGCATCCACATACATGAAGTCGAAGGAGGGGTACACACCGATGCCGTTGGCGTTGGCATAGGCCAGGAAATCGGCATAGCCATCATCGCCGCCGACCTTCTTCTGGAATTTGACGCTGGTGGGAACACCCGAAACCACACCGCCGTTGGTGTAGCCCTTGAGGATCATATTAACCGACTTGATGCCGCTTGCGGACAGATCGTTTGCGATCGTCTTCAGATCTTCAAAGGTGGTGAGGGGCGTTTCGACTTCGATCGGCACGCTGAAGAATTTCTCAAGCGTCTGAACCGTACCGAAGGACTCGAAGTACAGCGGGAGAGTTTCGGAGGGGGTGAGCTTCTCGGTGAGAACGCCCTTGTTGATCAGATAGCTGCGGTAAGCATCTGCCATACCGGCGTAGGATGCCTTGAAGTACTGATCGTTGGTGAGACCCTTGGTCTCAGCGGTGATCTCATCGGTCAGCATGATGTACTTGATCTTGTAGTTACCGGTGTACGTACGCTTGGAAACCACAGTCCAGCTGGCGTTGGAACCAACCGAGATGGAGTCGGCCAGGTTATACGAGTCGCTGGGGCGGGGGTTGAAGGAGGTGTACACGGTGTTGAGCTTGTGCATGGTACCGCCGCACTCGGCATAGAGGTTGGCAAGCGTATCGCCTTCCTCAACGATGGCCAGGAAGCCGCGGCTTTCCTTATAAGGAACAAGCTCGGTGACCATTTCGGTCTTTTCGGGAGTGACCACATTGCCTTCTTCATCGAGGACAGCGGGAGTCACCTTCTCCACTCTCTGGGAGCGGATACCGGTGTAGTCCTCCACCAGGCCGTAGACGGGCATACGCATGGACTGCTGGTGTGCGCCGCTGACCGAGTGGAAGGTGTAGTCCTGACCGTACAGCTTACCGGAGATGTTGACTGCCTGGCCGATGACATCCTCAAAGCGGATGATCGAGCCGCTGCCGTCGGGAATCATCAGGTAACCGGTGTAGCTGGAGGAGCCGGCGCCGAAGTAAGGCAGGACGGTGATGCTCTTCAGCTGATAGGTACCTTCGTCAAAACGGATACCGTTTGTGGGAAGGCGGACATTGAGGCCCTCGTTGTCGATGGAGTACTCAAGTGCCATGTAGAAGACTGCCGGCGGAATGTCCTTGGAGACATAACCGGTCATGTCGTGGTCGATTTCCAGCGTTTCGTAGGTGTAGTGCGGGCAGTAAAGCTTGATGTAACCCTCGATACGCTGCTTCTGGATTCTCGAAGCGGTGGAGTCGAAGACATACACAGGCATCTGCTTAACGATCGGGAAGGCGACCTGCAGCTCCTGTCTGGAACGGACCGTCAGAGTCGGGTCCTCCAGGTCCTTGAGCTGGTAGTAAGCGGTGAGCTGCTTATACGCACGGGAATTTTCCGGGAAGTAGCTGGCGATCAGCTCTTCGAAACGGGTCTTCTCGATCTGCTGAGGAAGCAGCATACGTGCCTCTTCGCGACCGATGGTGTACTCGACACGGACACCGTTCTTCATGCGCTTGACCAGGATCTGCTGGCGGTTGGTGGACTCGGCGAAGGAGTTATAGGTCTTGTTGACGCCGTTTTCCACGTACTCGACAATCAGCTGGCTCATGAGCTTGTTCTTGATCTCGGTACTGGCCTGCAGGGTGGCGATGTCAAAGGGGTTGGAGGTGACCGTCTGACCGGTGACCTTGTTTTTCAGGGCAACTTCTCCCGAAAGGGGCTCTACATAAAGCTCGTAAAGCTCGTTTTCGAGATACTTCGTCATGGTTGCGAGCTTGGCTTCCACATTACGGAAGTTCAGCGTGAGGTAATCCGGAAATTCATCTTCTTCTTCCTTGTCCGTCGCCACGGTGGGGGCAGCGGAGACCGAGAAGACCGAAGCACCGGCGAGAGTGCCAAATACCATCACCAAGGTAAGGAAGGCACAAAGTATTCTTTTGAGTTTCATTGTTGTATCCTCCTTCCTTTACATTCGGTAACTGATTTCGGTTACGATGCTGGTGACAAAGTTGACAACGTTGACCAACATGGAGCTGAACAGGATGGCCACGAACATCAGGAACACCATACCGACGATGGTGCACAGGCACATGGCAACGTTCTTGATCAGCGTGTAGTCATGGGTGACCTGCGATCCGAAGAAGACCAGAAGGCCGACCCAGATCCATGCCACAGACTCGAGCAGGTTGACGACCGAAGCTTCGCTGGTGGTGAGGAAGTACGTGCAGATAACGGAGGGGACCAGCAGCAGCGTGAGCGGCAGGGTTGCATAAGCGGTGGCGATGAAGATATCCTTCAGGCTGCCTTCGCCTTCAAACAGCGTGGTGAAGCACCAGTTGGCGAGCACCCACAGGAAGACGGGCACGAGAACCGAAAGAATCTGAGCGAAGATGCTGATGTAATTGTTGTAGGGATTGAAGGCATAGCCCTTACCGACCGACTGGTAGGTGAAGGTCAGGATGGCCAGCACGATGTAGATCAGCGCTGCACGCATCGAACCGCGTTTTTCATGCTTCAGATCCCAGAAGCCGTCAAAGGGATGGAAGATTACATGGAAGCCGTAGATAAACTCATGCCAGAGCGTCTTCTTCTTGCCGGACACAGCCACCTTGGAGTTGACCTTGGCAGCATAGCCGAAGAACTTGGTCAGAGCCACGCAGACGATAATGATCACCACGGGAACAAGCAGGATGTACTTGCTTACCCACTCCTTACGGAACATCTTGAAGGAGTTGGAGTAATTCTCGGTATCGTAAGCGTTCTTGTAGTATTCCATTGCGCCTTCCCAGTCGCCGGAGCGGTGGAGGGCTTTACCGATACCGATATAAGCGGCATCGAAGTTGTTGTTTCTCTGGAGAATGTTCTCCCAGTCTTCCTTGGCCTTATCGTAGTTACGGTTGTTCTGATTTCTCAGAGCGCCGATGAGGATATCGCCGTACTCGGTTCTGGTGTAAACCGAGATGGAAGCGGTGCTCTTATCGAGGAGGAGCAGGCGGCTGCCCTGATAGCAGAGAGCCTTGATGCCCTTCAGGTTACCGAGCTGAGAGCCCTGGTCGCCGAAGATGAAGAGCAGAGAGCCGTTTTCATCATAGGTGAGAACCTTCTGGCGCTTGGCATCGATGATGGACCAGGTGCCTTCCTCGCCGAGAGCAACGTCGGTGATCTGGGAAACACCGGTGATGGTGGAGGTGCTGGAAACGGTGGTGCCCTGGTTGGTCATCTGGCTGGTGGTCTTGGTCAGAGTGGAGACCTCACCGAAGCCGAAGAAGCCGTTTCTCTTCATAATATCGTCGCCGGCGGTGTTGAGCTTCTTCACGGGAGAATAGGTGCTTCCCTTGCTCTTGACCGCAGCCTGCTGGCTGGACTCGGCGATCTGGTCGGACGTGACGTAGATAAAGCCGCGATCATCGATATCGATGTTGTTGAAGTTGGTGGAGATGTACTGCTCGCTTCTTGCGCGCTGTTCCTTGGTCTGGAAGTATCTCCAGATGATGTCCATGGTGCTGATGGTAACCTTCTGCGCACCGATGAAGCCCTGGAACTCGGACTGTTCGTTCATGGCGATGACGCCCATGTAGGTCGAAGAGGAAACGATGTACATTCTTCCCGACTTGTCAACGGCGACAGCGATCGGGCGGTAAACCGAGCCTTCCGGGAAGACTTCGTCCTCCGGCTGCTCAACGATGGTGTAGAACGAGCCGTCCTCCTGGTTGAAGATGGCGATTCTCTTGTTGTCGGTATCAGCAACATAGATCTTGCCATTGCCGACGAACAGGCCCTGGGGATTATCAAGGGCATCGGGAATACCGTTGCCGTTGATGAACTTGTCGATGGTGAACTTGAACTTGTAGTACTCGTCGAGAACCACGATGCGGTCGTTGTCGGCATCGGCGATGTAAACATGATCGTTTTCGTCCACTTCAATATCAGAGGGCGAGGTCAGCTTCTTTTCGGTTGCCTCAACCAGACCCATGTAAGCGGAGTCGATAAGCAGCGTAGGCGTGTACGCATCGGGGCTGGTCATGGAGAAGCCGTCCTTAGCGTAGATGTACGTACCGTAAGACGAAGCGGCGAACGCGGTGACCGTACCCAGCAGAAGGACGAGGACCATGGAAATGGCAATAAAGCGCGTGAATTTCGATTTCATTTCCTTTCCTCCTTAATCCTTCATACCGGACGAGCCCATCGTCTCGAGTATGTTACTCTGCGTGAGAATGAAGACGATGATCGGCACCAGCATGGTAATAACCGCGGCGGCGGCCGATGCACCCTGACGGGAGATACCGTCAGCGACCAGCTGAGAAACGGCGTAGTTGAAGGTTTTCAGCTGCTCGGACTGAATGTAAATGGAAGCACCGGTGTTCCACAGATCCTTGAAGCAATACACGATCAGCGTCAGCCAAGCGGGCTTAACCATCGGCATGGCGATCGTCCAATAGATCTTGAACTCCTTGGCGCCGTCGATACGGGCACTTTCCAGAATCGAATCATGGACGTTGGTTTCCATGAACTGCTTCATCAGGTAAAGACCGAGGGTGGAGCCCCAGGCAGGGACCACACGGGCCAGGTAGGTATCCAGCCAGCCGAGAGTACCGAGGGTGATGTAGTTGGCGATGGCGGAGACCGTGGAGTGGAACATCAGCGAGAGGACGACGACCTGGAACATCCAGCCGCGTCCGGGGAACTTGATCTTCGCCAGTGCATACGCACACAGGGAGGCGAAGAGCAGGTTGCCAAACGTACCGGTCACCGAAATGAACACGGTGTTGAAAATGTAACGGGAGAACGGTACCCAGGAGTCGCTCATCAGGTAGAGCAGCTCGGAGAAGTTCTCAAACGAGGGGTTGGAAACATAGAAGCGGGGCGGGAACATCCACAGCTCATCCAGCGGCTTCAGCGACTGAATGACCGTATAATACATAGGAAGGAAAAGGAAGGCGCCCATCAGGATCAGGAAGACAGCAATGCCCGCGTCGCCGCCCGCAGAGCGGTTGAGGACAACGGTATGCTTTCTGGTACGAAGTTTTTTCACCTTTATTTACCCACCTTTCCGAGCATCTTCTTAACCACCATATTCGCTCCCAGCATGATGGCAAACAGGATCGTGGCGATCGCCGAAGCGTAACCGACTTCCCAACGGGTGTTACCGTAGTCTTCCAGGTGATGCATGATGGTGTGTGCCGCATACTCGTAAGACGGGAAACCGCAGAGGGCGGTAACGATGGCGCCGAAGCCGAAGGAGTTGGTGATGGACATGATAGCACCGAACATCAGCTGAGGCTTCATGGTCGGAAGGGTGATGTACCACAGCTCCTGCCAACGGTTCTTGACACCGTCCACAGCGCCTGCCTCAAACAGGCTCTTGTCGATGCCCTGGAAACCGGCGATGAAGGACAGGAAGGATACACCCAGCGAGGTCCACAGCGCAACGATGATACAGATCGGCATGATATATTTCGTATTCTCAAACCACAGAATCGGGGAGGCGATGATGCCCATGTCGATCAAAATGGCGTTGGCGTAACCGTAAGCGTCAGAGCTGAACACGATGGTCCACATCAGATAAGCAGAACCCGAGATCGAGGGAGAGTAGAAAATAAAGGTAACAATCGCACGGATCTTGGGCGGAAGCTCGTTGATGAACCACGCACAGATGAACGAGATAACGTAGGATGCCGGACCGACGATGACCGCGAACACGAAGGTGTTCTGGATCGCCGTGAGGAAGATATCGTCATCAAGGAACAGGGTGATGTAGTTGTCCATGAAGACAATGTCGGGAACCTGAAGCATATTGAAGTTGGTAAAGCTGAGCAGCATCGAAACGACGACCGGAACAACGGTAAACAGGGTGAAGATCAGCATGAAGGGCGCCACCATTACATATGCGACCTTATTGCGCTTGATCTCTTTCCAAGTCCACTGCCATTTCGTCATGTCTTTTCTTGCAACAGCTTTTTTCTTTTCCTGTACGGCTGCATTGGCTGACATAAGAATTTTCTCTCCTTACTTGATTTTATTCTTCAAAAGGCAGTGCGCCTTTAGGATGCCTGTTCGGTTTCAGCAGAACCGTCGGCCGATTCGATGTACTGTGCGGAGGTGGAGTAATCAAATTCGAGGTAATCGTAATGGAACTCTTTACGCTTGCGGGTAATTTCCTTGTTGATATCGGTAACAATATCAAGCAGAGATTCCACAGCATCAGCGCCGTCGTTGTAAACATCAAGGAAGGCGAAGCTTACATAACGGTCAATGATATAGCTTCCGGGATATTCGGGAACACCCACGGTGTTTTCGAACTGAAGCATCAGGTTGGAGTACTCACGGCTGGTCCAGGGCATGGACTCGAGCGCTTCGATGTTGGCCGTGTTGTACTTCGAGGAGGGACCGACGATGGCAACCAACTCACTGGAGTAACGGGACTGGCAGGTAGCGCCGGTGTACCACTTCATGTACTCCCAAGCATTCTTTTCGTTGCCCTCACAGCCCTTCAGCATGGAAATGGCCGTTACTTCGGTAACCGATACGTTGCGGATGGTACCGTCCTCATGCTCAACGCCGGGCAGGGAGGTGAATTCCCAAAGGCCCTCGATTTCAGGAGCGAAGACGACCAGCTGGTTGTAGTTGGTGACATAGTCCACAATGCCCAGAGGCATCTCACCGGTTCTGAAACGGTTCGGGAAGTCGTATTTAAGCGGGAACTTATACTTTTCAAACAGGTCGCAGAGCTGCTCGAAGGCAGTCAGCGCCACGTTGGAGTCGAGGTTGATTCGCTTACCGTCATCGGCAAACAGCTCGCCGCCGTTCTGATAGAGGAACATCTTCAGGCCGGGCAGCTTCTGCGGGAAACCGACATCCATGTAGTTGTTCTGGAGAACGGGAACGATGGCGTGCAGCTCATCCCAGGTTCTCGGAACCTCGAGACCGAGGTCAGCGAAGATATCCATGCGGTAGAAGAGCATGGGGAACGCCATGGTGTTGGGCAGACCGAAGGTCTCGCCGTAAAGGGTGAGCGGAACGGTGGAGGAAGCGGGGAATGCCTTGATCGCTTCATTGAAGTCAGAGAAGATCTCGCGGAGCTCGGCATTGCGCTTCTTGGTTGCCTCGTCGTCACCTTCCTCATCCTCATAGCTATGAGGTGTGATGGGAAGAACCGCATCACGGATGGCATAGCTGATACAGTCGGCAGAGCTCAGCGTTGCCAGGTCGGGACCGATGCCGGCAAGAGTCGACTGGAGGATACCGCCTGCGACCAGCTTCAGATTTACGCTGATGTTGGAGTGAGGCGTGAACTCGTTATCGATCAGCGAACGGAGGATCTGGGATCTCTCGCGTCCGGTGGTGACCCAAACCTCAACAGCCTCGCCGCTGACCTCCTCGGAGGTGCTGCCCAGCGAGCTGTAGTCGGAGAAGAAGCTCATGACAAAGGCTTTGATCTCGTGCCACATCTTCTGGAAGAAGTTGGCGTTGGCAGCCGGCAGAGCCTCAGTGGAATTCTGAAGATTGATGTAGTCGACCTCCAGAGGCATACTGATCGAGCTGGCAAGCCAAGTTCCGAGAGTACCTATGTATGTTTTCAGGTTGGAAAGGTTCTTGGCGATCTCGTCCTCATCCTCGTACATTCTTTCGAGAAGGACGAACACTTTATCCAGCGTGGCCACGTGCGATCCGCGCTGACCGGTGATGGAAACCAGCTCCTCGGACACACCGCGCAGAGCCTGGGCGGCAAGGCCGAGCATACCGATCTCATCGGGGATCAGTGCAGCAAAGTCGTAGTCACGGTACTGGTCAGGGGTGGAACCCGTGATCTTCAAAATCGAGGTATAGGTGGTGTTCATCATATTCAGTGCATCCTGGGCACGGCGAAGGATCTCGCCCAAGTGACCGAGAACAACTTCAAAACGGAGCGTGTTGGTTCCCTTTTCCAGATAGAACAGGAACTCCTGCGAGCCGTCGTTGAGAGCCTTGACCTGCCAGTTGTTGTCGAAGTTGAACTGCAGATAGTTGGCCTCCTCGAACGGAACCTCTCCATTTATATATAACTTTCTGGACGTGTACATACCGGCCAGCTCGGACTGCTTGAAGCGCAGCACGATCTTGTAAAGGCCGCTTTCCTTGACATCCACGTCATACTCAACCCACTGGCCGACGGTCTTCCACTTCTCGGCACCGATGGTGTTCAGTCGGACCAGAGACGCATCCTGCGGCTCGGTGATCGGGCTGGTACGGTCGGAAATGGGGTAGATGGTCTGCTCGGAGGTTCTGGAGGAGATCTCAGCCGGGATGTGCAGGGTGGCATCGGCAGAAACTTCCTTATATCCCTTCTTCTCGTACTCAGCGAGAACCTCGGCATAGGTAGGCAGATCCTCATAAGGATACAGCGTGATCTCCTTGAGCACCATAGGCTCACGGACCGACTCAAGCGTGATCACGTGCTTGCCCGCGGTGAAGTAGAACTCCAGGGGGTTCACATTGTAACCGGTGGAGTCTGTTGCCACATACTCGGTCCAGAAGGGCTTCTGTGCCTTTTCGGGGCGGATCTGGTTGTCGTTGATGTCTCTTACGAACACACCGAACTCGCCCTCATACACGTCCTCCCAGCTCTTGGTGGCCGTCAGCGAACGGGCTTCTGCGAACGGGATGAAGCCGTCGATGTACATCATTCTTTCAATGGCGGATGCCTTGCCCAGCGTGGGATAGTACACAAATTTGACTGCATACTTACCGTCCTCGGGAATGTTCACTTCCCAAGAGACCTTACCGTCCGAAGGCGTGGCAAGAGACTTGCCGGTCGAGCCCTCGTAATCGGTCTCCACGGTGACAGCGGCAGTGGTCTCCGACGCCAGATAATCAGCCGCCTGAATGGTGATCGGCTGCTTGGCGCGCGGGATCTCCGCATACTTTTCTGCATACTCGTAATAGGAAATAACGTCAAGTATTTCCATCATCTGCTGCAGAGAGCTTTTTTCAACGGCGACAACACCGTTGTCCGAGGTTTTGGTTTCGCCGACTGCCGATACGCCGAACGCCGAGAAGGCACCGGTCGCCATCAGGACAGCCAGAAAAAGACAAAACGCTCTCGCTAATCTGGTTCTTTTCATAACCTTTCCTCCAAGTAAACTTTTGCTTTGGAACGCAAAGAAAGAGGGTGGTAAACCCAGTTTCTCATACTAATATATAGTATCACAAAGCCAAAAAACTGTCAAGTAGGTCCAAAAAGGATTGAATCTTCCGTTTTCGCCGATTTCGAGAAAGAAACCGAAAGCAAAAACCATTTTCCGGCGCTCCGTCTTTCCGTTTTTTGCCAAAACGGGATCAGCGTTTGTTGTGCCTTTTCCGTTTTTTTACAAAAACCGTGCGAAAAAACCGTGAAAAATAGCGATTTTAAGCCGTTTTTTGCAACTTTTCTCTTTTTCGGTTTTCGACTTTTTCACCAAAGAACATGTCATCATTCTTTGGCAACGAATTGTTCACAAGTAAAAACAGGGCTTTTTCGTTGTGCGATTTGCACAAAATAAAGGCGTTTTTTTCTACATCTGTACAAGTTGCACAATTTTGTGATCTTTTGTGATCTTTTGTGCGTTTTCTCCCCGTTTTTAAACTTTTTTCGAAGTAGATGTAAAATAAAAAAAATGGTATTGACATCTTGCGCTTTCTTCTTCGTTGTGGTATAATGAATCCGGAAACAAACGAACATATGTTCTTCATACGTTAGGAGGTTATGCCCTTGTCTGATTTTTATCCCTGCCGTCCGTCTGATCCGCTCTGCGGAGAGTGCGGCGCGCACACATCATCCTATTTCCAGATCGATGAGCACATCATCTGCCCTGCCTGCGCGGAGAAGATGGATCTCGACGATCTGGCCGACCGTTTCGGCGTCGATTCGGTGAGCGAGCTGTTTGTTGAGCTCGGCATTCCCTTTTCGGGGCTCTTCGATGCCGATGGAGAAGACCTAAACTAAGATTTAGGGAAGGAAGGTGACATCATTTGGAAAAACAACTGAAAGAACGGCTCAAAAGCTATCCTGTTTACAAACGCGAGCTGCGCGATCTGCTGCTTGAGGCTGAGCGTCTGCGTCTGCGGGACAAGCCTGTCGATCCCTTCCTTCTCGACCTGATCGGTGACTTGAAGAAGGAGATGACAGCCATCAAAAACGACTATTTTCTTTCTTACACAAAACAATATCCCCCGCAGCTGAGGCGGAGGATATTACGTGAGCATTTATTCTTCAAATACCGTTATCTGGACGGGCTGACGCTGGAGGAGGTGGCTGAAAAGCTGAACATCAGCCGCACCAGCGTCTACCGTTTGTCAGCTGCTTTGGGCTGCCGCCGCTGCGACGATCAATCCTTGACCGACACACCGTACTGACGGCGGATCTCACCCGCTTTTCCGCAGGTGAACACCCCTTCCGGGCACTTCCCCTTCAGGCAGGGAGGACCGGCATAGCGGAAGAGATTGGGTGCCGCCTCGCGGCAGAGGGCCAGCATCCGATTGGCCAGCTCGCGGATCTCCCACTGCGCGCGGTTGCAGCAGCGCAGGCGGAAAAAGTTGTACAGCGAGCGGACGTTCATGGTCATGATCATTTTCGTGCAGCAGGCGTTGGGCAGAACGAAGCGGGCATCCTCATTGGCCTGCTTGCCTGCGGCCTTTCTCGCCTCCTCCTCGCTCATGCCCTCGGCGATCAGACGGGCGGTGTGGGCGCGGACAAGATGCTGCCGCAGCGAATCGTAATGCTGTGCGGCCTCTTCCATGGCGCTTTCAAACTCGGCCTTGGCCTCGGGGATGCCCTCAAACTCGGGGGGCGTGACATAAGCAAAGGAGGATTCCTCGTTGTACCGCTGGCTCTGCACCGAGAAGGAAGCGATGCGGTGCCTGGTGATCTGCGCCAGAAGTGCACGGGAAACGCCCTCGATCCCGAAGGTAAACGTGGCGTGCTCCACCGGGCTCTCATGTCCCCTCTCCACCAGCATATCCAAAAAACGCTCGGTCTTTTCGGGCGTCAGGTTGTCCAGAAGCGTCTGGATCTCGCTTTTGGAATAACAGAGCTTGGCCGCCGCCGCAACGATCTTATCGGCATCGGGGGTATGGGCAATCAGTTCAACATGCATCGGTTCCACCGTCCTTTTGTATTCTTCCCTTTTATGATACCACCGAAGACGAGGTTTTGTCAAGATGGACGTCTTATTTTTGCTTTTCTTCTTGTATTCCGTTTTCAAATGTGGTATGATGATAGAAACCACCGTGTTTTTTACGTTTGATACAAAGGAAGGTTCCCATGTCTGTCAATCAGAAACAAATCATCGCTGTCAACGACATCTCCTGCATCGGCCGCTGTTCCTTGACCGTTGCCCTGCCTGTGCTGTCCGCTGCCGGCATCCATACCGCGCTTCTGCCCACCTCCCTGCTCTCCACCCACACCGGCGGCTTTACCGGCTTCACCTTTCTCGATCTGACCGAGGAGATGAAGCGTGTCCTCGCCCACTGGGAGACGCTCTCGCTCTCCTTTGACGCGGTCTATTCCGGGTATCTGGGCTCGGCCGACCAGGTGGAGATCGTGGAACAGGTGATGCGCGACTATCCCGGGTATCTCTTTGTTGATCCCGTGATGGGCGACTGCGGTCGGTATTACACCGGCTTCAGCGATCCGTTTGCGAAAAAAATGCTCTCGCTCTGCCGAAAGGCTCACGGCATCGTCCCCAACGTGACCGAGGCCTGCATGATGCTGGGCGAGCCCTACCGCGAGCCCCCCTTCGAGCAGGACTACATCGATTCGATCCTGCAGAAGCTGGCAGGGGAAACGAAGGCGGACATCGTGATGACCGGAGTCTCCTTTGACAAAGAGTCGGTGGGCTGTGCCTGCCTCGACCGCAAGAGCGGCAAGACCGACTTCATCATGCGCAAGACCGTTGAGGGCTACTACCACGGGACCGGCGATGTGTTTGCCTCCTCCCTTCTGGCCGCTCTGCTCAACGACATCCCCTTAAAGGATTCGGCTGAGATCGCCACCGATTTCACCGTCGCTTCTCTCTCCCGCACCCACGCTTACGGCGACGATACCCGTTACGGCGTTGCCTTTGAGCAGGAGATCTCTTCTCTTTTGAGCCGCATCGAACCGAACCGGGGGAAACGCTCTTGAAACGGCGTCTGCTTCTGCTCATTCCGCTGATTCTTCTGCCACTGCTTGTCTCTTGCCATGAAAACAAACACGAGCTCAGCTTCTTTGCCTTGGATACGGTCATATCGGTCACCACCTACGGCGATGACGGCAAAGCGGCGGAGGCTGTTACGGAGGAGATCCGTCTCTGCGACACGCTCTTCGGACGGACGGAAGACAGCGATATCTCCCGCATCAATGCCTCGGAAGGAAAAGAAACGGCCGTTGACAGCCGCACCGCCGAGATGCTCTCCCGCTCGCTGGCCCTTTGCCGCGAAACGGGCGGATGTGTTGACATCGGCTTGGGGCGTGTGATCGACCTTTGGGGCTTTCCGCAAAAGCAATACCGTATTCCCTCGGCCGATGAGCTCACGTCCGCTCTTGCTGACAGCGGATACGACAAACTGACCGTTCAGGGAAACGCCGTCTGTACAAACAGCGGCGTGCAGCTCGACATCGGGGCTGTGGCCAAGGGGTACATCTCCGACCGCCTGCGTGCTCTTCTGAAGGAGGAGGGGATCTCATCGGCGATCGTCTCGCTGGGCGGCAACGTGACGGCCATCGGCTCTCATCCCGACGGCGGCGATTGGACGGTTGCCATCCTCGATCCCACCGACCGCCAGTCCTATGCGTGCTACCTGTCGGTGAGAGACACCAACGTGATCACCTCCGGCACCTACCAGCGTTACTTTGAGCAGGACGGCAAAAAGTACTGCCATGTGATCGATCCTTCCACCGGGCGCCCCGTTGACAACGGGCTGGCATCGGTCACCGTCATCTGCGAAGACGGGCTGAGAGGCGATGCGCTGTCCACCGCCCTTCTCGTGATGGGGCTTGACGAGGCTCTTGCCTTTCACAACGAGCACCCCGACTTCGAAGCGATCTTCATCACCGAAAGCGGCGAGATCGTTTCCACCGGCATCGGCTACCAAAAAGCATGAATCGTCCGAAAAACAGCACCAAATCATCCAAAAAAGGGAAAAAAAGAAAGCTTCCGCACCTTCAAGGAAACGGAAGCTTTTTTCTTGTTTGTGTTTGAGGTCAATCGCCTGCTCTGAAAAAGCAGGGCTATGTTCAAGAGGATTCCCTGCAGCGCGGACGCTTTTATCTCTCGCTCATAAAGGGCGGCGTCCAGACCTCGCCGTAGTTTTCGCCGAGGATCACAGCCATCACGGCATTCAGCGCATCGGCAAGGCCTTTGCCCACACCGTAATTCAGCGCCGATGAGACACGGCCGGTCAAAGCTGTCTGCTCTTTCTCATACACCTTGATCTGCAGAAGATCCAGTACATTCAACTCATCGTCCAGATTGGCATCGCCCTTCAAGGGTTGATGACAGATCAGCTGAGGATAACGATACGATGTCTCGCCCTCCATGGTCCAGACGGCTTCAAAATCAAAGCCGACAAAGCTTTCGGCTGTCTTCATCTGCTCGGCCGTCAGCGCAAGGCCGCCCGCCGAGAGAGAGGCCGCGCTGTTGTACGATGCCTCTTCACGGAGCTGCGGACCATCGCTCATAAACGGAGGCGTCCAGACCTCCTTCTTTTCCCAACTGTCGATGTAATAACACTCGCTGATGCTTCCGCTTCCGACAGCGGCCAGAGGCGCACCTGCACGCACACTGCCGTCGATGGTATACACCAGCCCGTTCATATAGCTCTTGCTCAGCGAGCCGTTGTTTTCGCCCGCAAGACCGCCCGCCGTTCTGCCGCTCATCAGCGAAACATTGGCATAGCAGTTGCGGATCACAGCTCCGCCGGACACAATGCCGGCAAGACCGCCCAGCGTCCCGCCCGCATAAAAGGTTCCCTCAACCATGCACTCCTCGATCACAGCGCCTGCCGAAGTGAAGGCCGCAATGCCGCCCGTTGCAAAATCGCTTGCCGACGAGGCCACATACATCTTCTTAAGGGCAAGCTCACGCACCGTACCGGCCAGGTTGAAGAACAGTCCCTTGCCGAGAGCCGATCCGCTCTGGTACAGACCGTAGATCGCGTGTCCGTTGCCGTTGACATGACCGCCGAAGGGAATGTTTTTCTCTCCGCCGATGGCAGGAAAGACATTGGCAGGGGCTGTTGTCGCCCAAGAAGAAACATGACTCACATCATTGAGATACACATCGGCTGTCAATTCAAAGAAGAGACCGACGCAGCGGTCGCCGCCCGACACAAGCGCAGACAGATAGGCCAGCTGGGCGCCGTTGGCAATGCGGTACGGATCATCCGCCGTGCCGCTTCCGCCATCGAAGGATGTGGCCATGCGTCCGTTCCAAACAGGATCGGGCGACAAGGCGCTTACCGGCAGAACACTGCCGATCAGGAGAAGAACAAGGGTGATGCACAGAAACTTTTTCATGGGAACCTCCTTGTTATTATAAAGTTGGAAAGAATATTTATTTGACAAAGGCCGCGTAAATGGCGCGCTGCGCCTTTTCAAAATCCTCCTCTTGGACACCAATAATGATGTTCAGCTCGCTGGAGCCCTGGTCGATCATGCGGATGTTAACCGAAGCATCGGTGATGGCACGGAAGATCTTTGCCGCCGTACCCTTGGCGTTTCGCATACCGCGTCCGACCACGGCCAGCAGAGCCACGCCTTCATGGATCGCAATGCTCTCGGGCTCAACGGCACGGCAGATCCCGTTGACGACCTGATCCTTCTTGCCCTCCAGCTCCTTGCCGTTGACCACCACGCACATGGTATCGACACCGCTGGGCAGGTGCTCAAAGGAGAGTCCGTTGTCCTCCAGGACCTGCAGCACACGTCTGCCGAAGCCCAGTTCAGCGTTCATCATTTCCTTTTCGATGGCGATGACACAGAAGCCCTTGCGTCCCGCAATGCCGGTGATGATGCTGCCGCTTTCGGCTTCGGCAAAGGGAACGATCATCGTCCCCGCATCCTCGGGCGCGTTGGTGTTGCGGATGTTGATCGGGATGCCTGCGATGCGCACAGGGAAAATCGCATCCTCATGCAGAACGGTGGCGCCCATATACGAAAGCTCGCGGAGCTCACGGTAGGTGATGGTCTTGATGGGCTTGGGGTTCTCCACCACACGGGGGTCAGCCATCAGGAAGCCGGACACGTCGGTCCAGTTCTCGTAAATGGTCGCCTCGGCCGCACGGGCCACGATCGAGCCGGTGATGTCGGAGCCGCCGCGGGAGAAGGTGACCACACGTCCCGATTCGGTTGCGCCGAAAAAGCCGGGGACAACCGCCGTTTCGTGCTTTTTCAGCTCTTTCGACAGAATCTCATTGGTTTTTTCAGGATTGAAGCGCCCGTTTTCATCGAACACGATCACCTTGGCCGGATCGATGAAGTCATAGCCCAGATAGCGCGCAAGGATCAGACCGTTCAGATACTCACCGCGGCTGGCGGCATAGTCTCGTCCGGCCTTTTCGATAAAATTGGTCTGGATGGTGTCAAACTCATCCTCCAACGAATAGTCCAGAGAAAGACCGCATATGATCTCACGGTATCTTTCCTTGATCTGCTCAAACATGGACAAAAACTCGCCGCCCATTTCGGCAATGCCGTAGCAGCCGTAGAGCATGTCGGTCACCTTGGTATCGCCCGAAAAACGCTTGCCGGGCGCGGAGGGAACGACAAACTTGCGGGCTTCGTCGCGCTTTATGATGTCGGCAACCTTCTGAAATTGGCCGGCATCGGCCAGAGAGCTGCCTCCGAATTTGACTACTTTGATCACTTGATTGTTCACGGTTAAAAATACCCCTTTATAATAAGTATTACTTTATATTATACGGGATCGTTTCCCTTTTGTCAAGAAGTTCTTGGAAAGGAGCGCACCTTTTGTCCTGTTTTCTTCCGCTGCTGGCCGCCATCTGTCATGAATTGGGACATCTTTCGGCCATGCTTTTGCTCGGCGTTCCCTTCAAAAGCATCCGCATCACCCCCGCCGGCTTTGACATTGTCTACGGTCCTTCCCTCTCCTACCGCCGAGAAAGCCTTTGCCTGATCGCCGGCATCGCCGTCAATGCCCTGCTCTTTTGTCTCGCGCTTCCCTTTGCCGAGCAGGACTCATGGCGTTTGTTTGCCGATTCCAATCTGGCGCTGGCCCTGCTCAACGCTCTGCCCATCCCCTCTCTCGACGGCGGACGTCTGCTTGAAAACCGTCTTCTGCAAAAGCATCCGCCCTTCGCGGTCAAAACCATTTGCTCGCGCATCGGCTATCTCTGCCTTTTCTTTCTCTGGATCGCCGGCATCTATCTGCTTCTGCACACCGCCGATAATCTGTCCCTCTTCCTTCTCTGCCTGTATCTGTTTGTCAAGGAAGCAAAATAAGCCGTTTTTCTTGACAAAAAATCGCCTCTGTGATATGATAAAACAAATGATTATCAAAAATTTAAAAAAGAGGCATCGATATGAGCAACTACGATCTTATGAATTTTGAAGCCCTGGGCGCCGAGGCCGGTCACATCGAGGAAGAGATCCAAAAGGCGCAGGCCGAGGGACTTCTCCCCGCTCAGTACAACTACCTGATCACGGGCGAAAACCTGCAGACCTATCTGGCTGCCCACCCCGACACCGTCCTGCCCGACATCATCACCACCAAGACCCATTCGGTCCCCCCCGCTGAGTACATCAACTCCGGCAAGAAGAAGAGCATCGTCACCCGTTCGGCCGGCTATGACCATCTGGAGCATCTGCAAAAAATCGCCAACATCACCTCCCTGCGCGAATACTGCGTGAACGCCGTTGCACAGACCGCCATCAAAATGATGTACGACTGCTGCGGCTATCTGAACAAATACACCCTCAACACCACCACCTTTGACCGCAACAATCTCCCCTCCTTCATCGAGCTGAATGAGAGCCGCGTGGCGACTGTCTACGGCGTCGGCCGCATCGGCAAGCGCACCTATGAGCTCTGCGTTGCCAACGGTCTGACCGTGCAGGCGGTGGACGTCCGCGCCGAGGAGCTGAAGAAGGAATACGGCGACACGGTCAAGTTTGTCTCCAAGGAGGAGGCCGCCGAAAACACCGACATCGTCATCAACGTCATGAACCTGACACGCATTCCCGAGAGCCGTTTCTACAACGTGGGCTATTTCTCCGAGGAATACCTGCGCTCGTTCAAGAAGCCTCTTGTGTTCGTCAACGTCACCCGCGGCGACATCGCTCCCGAGCTGACGCTGCTCAAGCTGTACAAGGAGGGCAAGATCCTCGGCATCGGCGTTGACGTTTTCTCCGATGAAGCCTCCTTTGCCGCCTGTGTCAAGAGCGGTCAGCCTGCCAATGAAAACGAAGCGGCCGCCTATGAGCTGATGAAGATGGCCGTTGAGAGAACCGGCAATGTGTACGTTCAGCCTCATCAGGGCTTCAACTCCGACGCCGCCGCCCTCGCCAAGGCCCACGAGGCCATCCGCCACGTCATTGCCTACTACCGCAACAACGGCGAAACGTTCGACGAGCAGCTGCCTTATTATCTGTAAGATCGGTCTGAAACCGTTCGGATAAATAAAAACACAACACCCCGAATAGAATGGAAGCGAAGTCCATGTTTCGGGGTGTTTTCTTATGCCGTCTTTTTCTCTTGTGAGTTGCCTGTCGCTTCTCAACCGCTTCCTCTTCGGTCCCGCTCTGCCTCTTTTTCTCTTCGGCGCGGGGCTGTTTCTCGCCTTTCGCTACCGCTTTTTCCATCTCCGCCGTCCGATCAAACTGCTCCGCGGGATGATGAACAAAAGCGGGGAGGAGGGACTCTCTCCCTTCTCGGCTCTCTCGCTGGCTTTGGCCAGTACCCTCGGCGTGGGGAACATCGTCGGCGTTGCCACCGCCATTTTTGCCGGCGGTCCGGGCGCGGTCTTCTGGATCTGGGTGTCGGCACTTTTGTCCATGCTCATCAAATACACCGAGGTCTTTCTCGGCGTCAAGTACCGTCAAAAGGATCCCGACGGCACCTGTCACGGCGGCGCCTTTTTCTACATCCGCGACGGATTGAACATGCCGAAAACCGCCTCCTTCTTTGCGATCCTCTTTCTTCTGAACGGGCTGACGGTGGGCAACATGGTGCAGGTGAAGGCGGCGGCCGATGCCTTTTGGGATGTCTTCGCCGTCCCTCCCTTTCTGACAGGGCTTATCCTCTCGCTGCTGACGCTTCTCGTCATCTGCGGCGGGGTGAAAAAGATCAGCGCTGTCACCGTCCGCCTCATTCCCGCGCTCAGCTTGTTGTTCACGGCGGTTTCTTTGTATGTGCTTGTCACCAATCTTCACGCCCTGCCCTCGGTCCTTGCCCGTATTGTCCGGGAGGCTCTCACACCGCGGGCGGCAGGCGGCGGCTTTTCCTTTGCCCTGTTTATGACCGCCATGCGGTACGGCGTGGGGCGCGGCATCCTCTCCAACGAGGCGGGAAGCGGCACCTCGCCCACCGCCCACGCTTCGGCCAAAACAAAAAGCCCCGTTGAACAGGGCTTTTGGGGGATCGCGGAGGTGTTTATCGACACGGTCGTGGTCTGCAGCATGACGGCCTTGGTCATCCTGCTCTCCTACGACCGCCTTGTGATCGGAGAAGCGCTTGACGGCATGGAGCTGTCCATCGCCGCCTATGCCGCTCATCTCGGTCCGATGGCCGGCGTCTTTCTGGCGGTGTGCGTGCTGATCTTCGCCTACGCCACACTGATCTGCCAAGGCTTTTACGGAAGCGAATGCCTTCGGTTTCTCTCATCGGGCAAGCGGTACGACCTGCCTTACAAGCTCTTCTTCGGCGGCATTGTTTTTCTCGGAAGCGTGCTTTCGCCGATCCTCATCTGGGAGGCAAGCGATCTGGTGGTATCCTCCATGACGCTGCTCAACACCCTATGCGTGCTGGCGCTGAGCAGGGAGGCCTCTCAAGAGACCGACCTCTATTTCTCGTCAGATTAAGCGGAAAATACGGGCCTTGCCGCACTTGGCGGACAGAGCGCGAAGGGTGGTCTTTTCGGTGAAGGAGGGCTCGCCCTTCTCATCGATGACGCAGAACACCGACTCAATGTCCTCATAAGCGCGCACGGCGGCAGGATCCATGGGCGTCCAGCTGCTACGGTCCTTGGCACGTCCGTTGCGGGCCGCGTCGATCACGTCGCCGCAGACGGCACTGGCCGTCGGATCGCTGCCGGCACCTCTGCCGTAGAAGAAGGTGTCGCCAACAAAATCACCGCTGACCGCGACACCGTTGAACACATCACGGACCGTGGACAGGATGTTGTCGTTTTTCACCATGCAGGGCGAAACAAAGATCTGAAGCTTGTTATCCTCGCCGCGGGAGGCATGGGCGATGAGCTTGATGGTGCAGCCCATCTTTTCGGCCGCCGCTACGTCTGCGCCCGTGATGTCGCGGATGCCGCAGGTGTACACATGGTCGGGAGACAACAGCTCACCCCAGCTGATAGCGGCCAGAATCGCGATCTTTCTCGCCGCATCGACGCCGTCCACATCCGCAGAGGGATTGGCCTCGGCATAGCCCTTCTGCTGAGCGGTCGCCAAAGCATCGGCAAAGCTCACGCCCTGCTCAAACATCTGCGAAAGAATAAAGTTGGTCGTGCCGTTGACGATCGCATCGATTTTCCGGATCTTGTTGGCGGCCAGACAGTTGTTCAGCGGACGGATGATCGGAATGCCGCCGCCCACCGATGCCTCAAACAGGTAGGAAACGCCGTTTTTCTTCGCCTCGGCCAGCAGCTCGGTGCCGAAATTGGCCACCACCTCTTTGTTGGAGGTGACAACGCTCTTGCCGGCGGCAAAGGCCTTCATCGTAAATTCAAAGGCGGGGTGCGAACCGCCGATCATCTCACAAACGATGCTGACCTCCTTGTCGTTGAGCACATCGTCGTAATTTTTTGTCAGCTTCTTTTCGTTGCGGTCCCCGGCAAAATCCCGAAGATCCACAATGTATTTCACCTGAATGTCCTCACCGATCTTTTCGGCGATGAGGGCTCTGTTTTCATCGATCAGGTCCACCGTGCCTTTTCCGACGGTGCCGTAACCCAAAACCGCAATGCTTACCATGCTGTTTTTCCCCTTTCTATATCAAAGAAATGTAATATCGTTTTTTGTTCAGCCGTTTTTTTTACGATCCGCTGTTTTCACTGTCCCCGGCCGAAGGCAGAGCGGGCTTGTCGCTGTTGTAAAAGATCTGAATGGTCATCGCCGCGTTGGTCTGCGAGCATTCGTACACACGGATGGCACGCAGAAGATCCACGCCCTCCGCACGCAGGCGGTCCACCGCATCCAGCATCAGCAGGCGGATGGCATCGCTCTCGGTGGAAAACTCGGGATAGACCTCCAAAAAGCTCTCGCCCTTTGCCATCGTGTCGCGGATGCGGTCGTAGGCAATGGTCTCCAGCTGAGAGATGCTGGCCGTCCGCAGACCCTTCAGCGTATAGTAATTGATGTTTTCTGTGCAGGCCGGCCACTTCCATCCGCCGGACAGGGTGTGATCGAGCGACATCTCACTGTCAGTCAGATTGAAATAGCCGTGGAAGGGCACATTCACACGCTCGATATCGCCGTCGTTCCAGGAAGCATCCAGATGCGTATGCTGTCCATCGATGGAAACGATGTTCCAATGGTGGCGCTCGCCGGCGGCGCGTCCCTCAACGATGATCGATTCGATGCCGTTGCGGTCAAAGAGAAGCTTCAGCGCCTTGGCATAGCCCAGACTGCCTGCCTGCTTCTTCACCAGAGCGTCGTAGGCCGATGCGGCCGTATCCGCCGTACCGCCCTCATACACCGCTATGCCCACCAAAAAATCATGGAGAGCCACTTCCTTGTCAAATTCGCTCTCACAGGCAGTGGCATAAGCACTGGCGGCAGCGGCGATCGCCTCCAGCTCCATCGTCCTCTGCGCAAGCTCCTCGGACGTGAACCGATATGCCAGCTCCGCATAGCTCTTGAAGCCGTCTGTACAGCACACAAAGGCGGGAACATCCAGATAAAACAGCTTCGGGCAATCGCGGTCGATCGCCTCGCTCACGCGGGTGAATTCCTTTTCCGAATAGCGGTATGGCAGAAGCTCGGTCTGCGTACTCATCGTCTCAATGCCTGCCAGAATCGCTTCATACAAAAGCTGCTCCTTGCGCGTCAGACCGTTGTAGTACCAGGCGTTTTCCATGATCAAAGGGGGTTGCTCGCCGATGGCCTTTTCCGATGCCCGATAGCGCAGAAAGATCGTCAAAACGGTAAGCGCCGGGACAAGAAAGAGCAGCAGCGTGACCGAAACGATCCAGAGAACCAGTTTGTTTTTCCGTCTTCGCACTCTTGCCGCCACCGCTTTCGCCTCCCTTTCTGAACTTCTTTAAACAGTATTGTTTTATTGTACCATATCTTACTCTTTTTTTCAAGCCTTTTCCGAAAGAAAAGACGTTTTCTCAACACAAAAAGCACTTTGCCGCCTGTTGGAAGCAAAAAACAGAAAAATGAAAACCGCCCGTTGAAACAGGCGGTTTATTCATCAACAGAAGATCAAACCTTCGATTCGATTACTGCTCTTCCTTCATTGCGGCGAAGCACTCGCTGCAATAAACAGGTCTGTCGTTGCTGGGCTGGAAAGGAACCTTAGCCTCTTTGCCGCACTTGGCACAGACCGTGGAGAACATCTCTCTGTTAGCCTTGCTTGCAGACTTTCTGGCATCGCGGCAGGCCTTGCATCTCTGGGGCTCGTTCTGGAAGCCTCTTTCAGCATAGAATTCCTGCTCGCCTGCGGAGAATACGAACTCCTGTCCGCAATCTTTGCATTTAAGGGTCTTGTCTTCGTACATGGTTTTACCTCGCTTTGAAAATATGAAAAATTTTTGCCCCAGGACGGACTGCCACCGCCACCTTTGAATTCAACAACGCTCTATGTTAAGCTACTCGGACACAGATTGACGTTTTCAGAGGATGGATTCCAGCTTGGACCGAATGCGGCACATGGCATTCCCCACCGATTTCTCCGACCGCTTCAGGGCCGATGCGATCTCGCGGCAGCTCTTCCCCTCCACATGAAGGTCATAGACCGCCTTTTCATAACCGCTCAAAGCCCCTTCGATCTTTTTGACCAGCGCTTCATAGCTCTCCCGATCGATGATCTCTTCCAGCGGATCGGGCGATTCATCGGACAGAATCGGCTCCTCCCCATCGGAGCGGTGCTTTTTCAGCTTCCGCAGCGCAGAGATGATGCGATTGGTGACACAGCGCTTGGCATACAGACCGAAGGTGATCCGATCCTGACTCACATCAAAGCTTTTGACCGCATCATACAGGGCGATGGACGCCTCCTGACGCAGATCGTCCGCCTCGGTGCGGGCCGCATCGGAACGGCAGTAGAGAAATACCGTTTTAAAAACCATCGGGCGATACTGCTCCCACAAAGCATTAAACGCTTCATGATCGCCGTTTCGCGCGGCAAGAATACGGTTCTTTTCAACCGATCCCGCCGATTGATTGGCCGGATTTTGATCTTTCACCAGAAAAAATTCCTCTCCAAACTCATTCACATTATATCACACTTTTTTTCGTTGTCAATACTTTTTTTACAATTTTTTAAAAAGATTTGCCGTTTCTTTCATTTTTCACAAGAAGCCATGCAAAATCTTGTTCATTCTTCACAGAAATCCTGTTAGTCGCTATCCTCGAAAAGATAATTCATTTCGCCGGTCAGAAGGGCCATCATGCCGCGGTAGACCGCTTCGGGACGCTCGTCGAAATTGTGCAGGATGCGCTCCTTGGTGGAATCGTTGTCCACATGGACGGTGATCATCATCAGATCCCGATCTCTCTCAGCCACGCCGCAGGTGATCTCATACGTTGTGTCCATATTGGGCTTGACGCGGCAGATCACACGCGAGCCCTTCTTCTTGAAATCCATAAAGCGAAAGGCACTCCGCAGGCTCTTTTCGCGGATGGTGTGAAGCAGGCGGCTGTTCAACTCATCGGCCACCAGGCATCCCTGCTCGGTGATGGCATACATATCCTTCCCATTTTCCTGTGTCAGCAGAAGATTGCCGTTTTTCACCAGGTCATCGATGCATTCGGTGCAGTCAAAGGAATTGACATACCCATCCTGTGTGACCACGTCATGGAGGTCATAATAGCTGAGCGGGTATCCGATGTTACGAAGCAAAAACAGAATAAAAATGCGGATATCGTCCTTTTCTCTGAGCACGGCAATCATCCTTTCGCAATGTGTCCCGATGGATTTTCGCCAAAACGGCCATCGGCAGACTTGTCTGAAAAAACGGCAAAACGGCGTCGCATCAGACGCCGAATGGATGGAACAGGGGGCGCCACACGGTAAGTGCAGCACCCCCATTTGGTCTTAACTGTTATTCTTCAACAGGCGTGGTCTCTTCCACAATATAAGCTTCCCAGTTCTTCAGCTGCGTCTTTTCCAGATCCATCAGACCATAGTAATCGGTCTTGACCTTGGACAGCTCGCCGCTGGCAACATACGCATTCTGCAGGAAGACGACAGGGCAGATCGGCATATCGTTGATCAGCATCTCCTCAGCCTGGTGGAGCAGCGTGGCTCTCTCAGCCGCATCGACGGAAGCATAAACCTGCTCGATGAGAGCATCGTAAGCCTCGTTGCGGTAGCCGGTGATGTGGGGAGCCGCATCAAACTTCATATTCTCAAAATCCAGAGCACCGCCGGAGAAGTTGACAGCGAAGGGAGCGAGAGTGGCATAAGGATCGGTGGCGATCATGATCATATCCAGACCGATCACATCGAACTCGCCGGAAGCGAGAACCTTGTTGTACTCATCCTTATAAACGTCGTACTCGGTCTCGGTCTTATACTTGGTCGACTTTTTGAGAACGACGGTCACCTTGAAGCCAAGCTCACCCCAGACGTCCTTGGCGTAATCGGCGATGGCGCGGTCAACGTCATTGTCGCGGACGGTGATGGTGAAGCTGCCGCCGCTGACGCCGGCGCTCTTGAGCAGGCTCTTGGCCTCTTCCATGTTGGCGGTGGAAGCGATGAGATCGCCGCCGTTGGCACGGAAGGAGGTACCGACCTTGGTGTCAAACACGCCCTCGGTGATCACACCGGTAGCGGGGGTGGCAAAGGTGATCAGGTTGGCCACGGCCGTGCGGTCCAGAGCAAGAGACAGAGCCTTGCGGACCTCGGGCTTATTGAAGGGCTCCTTATTGGTGTTGAAATAGAAGGTGTGCGAAGCGAGGGACTGGCTGGTCTTGACAACGCTTGCCCAATCGGCTCTTGCAGAAACCGGGAGATCGCCGTTGAGGAACAGCGTTCCCTCATTATACATATTGAGCTGCTCGGCCTTCTTCTTGGTCAGGTCGATGACGATCTGATAAGGCGTGACATACTTATCCAGCGCATCCTTGTCACGGTTTCTCAGATAGTAGGAGTTTCTCTCCAGAACGATGGTCTCACCGGGAATGAAGGTTCTGACGGTGAAAGGGCCGTTGAAGGTCATGATGGCAACGGTGGAGGCCCAGTCCTCAGCCTTGTTGACAACGTCCTTACGGAGCGGAGCAAAATAGGGGCTGGCCAGCGTTTCCTTGAAACGGTTGTAATCGATCTTCTTCTCGAATTCGATCTGCAGCGTGGTGGTGCCGACCGCTCTGGCACCGATGTCGTCGATGGAGCAGTCGCCGCTCTTGACCTGACGCGCGTTCTTGATGTCATACAGCGCAGCAGCGGCGGGGTTGTTCATTTCGGGATCGAGGATGCGCTGCCATGCATACAGGTAGTCAGAAGCCTGCAGCACACGGCCGTCGCTCCACATGGAGTTCTTCAGCTCGATCTCCATCA
Source organism: Oscillospiraceae bacterium (assembly GCA_015063795.1). GTDB lineage: Bacteria > Bacillota > Clostridia > Oscillospirales > CAG-272 > SIG694. The sequence goes on along the minus strand of SVTL01000007.1, from coordinate 54,426 downwards.
TATAAATGCCGTCATCGGGCTTTTCGATGATCTCAACGCTCTTGGCAACCGCGTTCTGAACCTTGCCCTTGCTGTCGATCTTGAACAGGCCTTCATAGACCATGCCCATGATCTTCAGAGCAGCATCGTCGTTAAGCGAATATGCAGGGTCGAAGCTCACCAGACCGTCGGACAGGTACATGTTGATCACAGCACCTTTGTTGTCCTCATCGATCTTGCTTCCGCAGGACGTGAGCAGGGCGGGAACGACCATCAGGGCGCAAAGCACCAGAGCCATAAGCCTTCTTTTAAAGTTCATTGGGTAGAACCTCCTAAGTATTTACAGAAACTAATCGCTAAATGGTATTATAACATCATTCGCGCCGAGAATCAATGAAAAAAATTTTAACTTTCAAGTTTTAGATGTATGCACAATTTTTTCGACTTTCTTTTAGATATTTTGCACAACGTTTTTCGGTCTTTTTCCTGTTTCGGTACGCTTTTCCAAGCTCTTCCGCCTGTTCTCCCTTGACGATCGTACATAAAAGGCACCCGTTCGTGAGAAAATACCGCATATGTCTCGATAACCATTTCAAAAAGCGAGGGTGACCATGCAGAAAGGAAAGTACGTACGAAGCGACATCGCCGCGGAATGCATGCCCGAGGGGGACGGTGCGGCAGAAGGAGTCGTATACACGGTCGCCGAGCGGGGGCGGATCCGTACCGAGCGGCTCCGCATCGAAAACGAGATCGGCGAACGGTCTCTCGGCAAGCCGCGGGGGAGCTATGTGACCGTCGCCTTCCCGCCCATCCGTCTGTGCAGCGACGACGAGTGCGCCGCCTTGAAAAAGGTGATCGCGGGCGAGATCCGCCGTTTTTCCGCCGCCATGACCAAAGGCCAAGGCAAAAGCGTGCTGATCGTCGGGCTTGGCAACCGCGCCATCACCTCCGATGCGGTCGGACCGAAGGTATCGGACAGCATCACCGTCACCCGCCATCTGAATGAGCTCGACCGCCGTCTGCTGGGCGGAAGCTCTCCGTGGAGCGTTGCGGCCATCGCCCCCGGCGTACTGGGGCAGACCGGCATTGAAACAGGCGAGCTGGTCAAACAGACGGCAGAAGCCGTCAGGCCCTCTCTGATCGTGGCGGTGGATGCGCTGGCCTCGCGAAGCGTGGAGCGTCTGGCGCAGACCGTGCAGCTGTCGGACACGGGCATCGCTCCCGGCTCGGGCATCGGAAACCGCCGCTGTCCGCTGACCAAGGAGGCGCTTGGCATTCCCGTGCTGGCGGTGGGCGCTCCCACCATCATCGATTCCTCCACCATGATCTTCGAGGCGCTGGAGAAGGCGGGCATCGAGTCGGTCAGCGAAGCGCTGTCGGCCATTCTCGACAACGGAAGGAGCTTTTTTGTCACGCCCAAGGAGAATGACGTGATCGTGAACGATCTGTCCGAGCTGATCGCCTCCGCCATCAACGCCGCCTTCACAGAGTGAGCATATTCGACTCGCTTCCTATCATATAATGATGTCAATGACACTGATCAAAGCAAGAGTGTCCGTGTCACCGAAAAAGAGAAGGAAGAAGGGGGAAAATCAATGAAGCTGACCGAACAAGGCGTCTGTATCCTGAAAACGCTTTGGCGCTTAGCCGTCTGCGGAGGGCTGGCCGCGCTGGTCTTCTTTGCCGTGCAGGAGCTGCCTTCCCTTCTCCCCGACCGCGAGCGCATCGCCTCGCTGATTGTATCAGCGGCGGTCACTCCCCTGCCCGAACGGCCGATTGAAGCACAGGCCGAGCCCCTCGATCTCGCCTGCATCCCCGCCGAGCCCGAGCTGCCCATCGCCGATGCCTTTTACGACGAGCTCTTCCGCAAGCAGCAGGAAAAGGAAGCGCTCTTCTCTGTTCCCGACGGCGCACAGCTGATCCGTTCGGTGGATCTCTCCTCGCCGCCGGGCAATGTCATCAACCAGACCGACTACGATCCGCCGTCTGCGGACACGCTTCCCGTTTCAGCCGCTCCCCATGCGCTGACTGCTGGCGGCGATCCCGTTCTGCTGGTCATACATACCCACGGCACCGAATCCTTTTCGGACAACGGAACGTACTACACCGCCGACACCGCCACCCGTTCCTCCGATCCGACGCAAAACATGGTGGCCGTGGGAGACGCCTTTTGCGATCGTCTCACAGCCTTGGGCGTTCCCCTGCTCCATTGCCGCACCCCCTTTGACGAGGAGTCCTACAACGATTCCTATACGCTGTCCGGAAAGGCGGTTGCCGACACGCTGGAGCAATACCCCTCCATCCGCTATGTTCTCGACCTGCATCGGGATTCCATCCTCTTTTCCGACGGCACCAAGGCACGTCCTCTCTCGGACAGCGGGCGGGCGCAGATCATGTTTGTGGTGGGAAGCGACCGGGGCGGTGCGCTCCATCCCAACTGGCGGGACAATTATGCGCTTGCGCTCCGGCTCACATCCTATTTATACGAACGCGATCCGACCATCTGCCGCGCCGTCAATCTGCGGACCGCCAGCTTCAACCAACAGCTTTCAAGCGGCTTCCTCCTGGTGGAGATGGGCGCCTGCGGCAATACGCTGGAGGAGGTAAAGGCAAGCGCTCTGCTGCTGGCCGAGGCCTTTGCCGCCCACCTCGGGATCGAAGTGCCTTTTTCTCCGGCGACGGACAAATGAGACGTTTTTTGCGTTTTTTTCGGATGATCCGTTCCTTTTCGGCAGAAAAACGACAAAAAGATGAAAAAAATTCCTGTTTTTCTTGCCGCACTCTTGATTTTTTCGGCGGAATATAGTATAATTGGGTTTCAACTGAATGTATTTTATGCTATGATTCCGCATGGCTTTGAAAGAGGTAAAACAGTTATGAAGACAAAATTCAGACGTATCGGTGTATTGACCTCGGGCGGCGACGCTCCGGGTATGAATGCCGCGCTCCGCGCCGTCACCAGAGCCGCTCTGGCCAACGGTGTTGAGGTCATGGGCATCCTGCAGGGCTACCGCGGCCTTGTGGACGACAACCTCATCCGCTTCGGCGAGCGCAACGTCTCCAATATCATCAACCACGGCGGCACGATCCTTTATTCCGACCGCTGCGACGAATTCAAGACCGAAGAGGGCATGAGAAAGGCCATTGAGACCTGCCACCGCAACAAGATCGACGGCATCGTGGCCATCGGCGGCGACGGTACCTTCCGCGGCGCCTCCGACCTCAGCGCCCGCGGCATCCCCACCATCGGCATCCCCGGCACCATCGACAATGACATCACCTCTACCGACCACACCATCGGCTTTGACACCGCACTGAACACCACCATCGATATGGTGGACAAGCTGCGTGACACCTGCGAGTCCCACGCCCGCTGCAACGTGGTGGAGATCATGGGGCGCAACGCCGGCTATATCGCGCTTGAGGCCGGTATCGCCACAGGCGCCGCCGCTGTTCTCATCAGCGAGATCGCCTTCGACGAGCAGGAGATCTTCCAGCGCGTGATCGCCTCGAAGGCCAACGGAAAGCGCAATTTCATCGTCCTCATCGCCGAGGGCGTCCCCGCCACGCTGGGCCAGAAGGATTTTGCCGAGCAGTTCACCGCCCGCTTCGAAAAGGCGACCGGCATCGAGACTCGCTTTGTCCGTCCCGCTCACGTGCTGCGCGGCGGCTCCCCCTCTGCGCGCGACCGTCTCATTGCCTCCCAGATGGGCTGCAAGGCTGTCGAGCTCCTCTTCGACGGCATCAGCAATGCGGTCGTCTGTCTGGTGGACGGCAAGATCCGCCACACCGACATCGGCTATGCTCTGCGCATGGACAACATGTACAAGGGCAAGCTGAAGGACGGCGATCTGAACGGCTACGACGATCATCAGATCCGTCAGATGAACGAGTTCTGCGAGCGCCGCCGCTCCGAGATCCGCGCCCTGTATGAGGTCGCCAACAAAATTTCCCGCTGATTTTTCAAAAAAGGCTTGACAAGTTCTGCCCGTTGTGGTATACTGTCTCAGTAAAAAGAAGTAGAGCTTCGCGGTTCTCACCGATCGGTCCTTTTGCCGCTTCGGTTTGATAAGGTCAGTTTCCTCCCTGCTTTGTTGTGGGGATCGGTATGATTTTTTCGTGCGCGGAGTTCTCCGCGCACTTGTTTTTTGGAGGTGTTTTTCTATAAAAAGCAATTCGAAAGAGCTCGCGATCAACGAAGAGATCGGCTTTGCCGATTCCAAAATGCTCCGCGTCGTGGGAAATGACGGCGAGCAGCTGGGTATGCTGACATACGCGGCCGCGCTTGACCTTGCCTACGAAAAGGGAGTGGATCTTGTCCTCATCGCCCCTCAGGCCGAGCCGCCTGTCTGCCGCGTGATGGATTACGGTAAATTCCGTTTCGAGCGGGACAAGAAAGAAAAAGAAGCGAGAAAAAAACAGCAGATCGTTGATATCAAGGAGATCCAGCTCACCTGCCGCATCGACACCAACGATTTCAACACCAAGCTTTCTCACGCCAAGCGTTTTCTCTCCGGCGGAGATAAGGTGAAGGTGATCGTCAAGTTCAAGGGCAGACAGATGGCGCATCAGGAGATCGGACGAGAGCTGCTTGCCAAATTCGAAGAGGCTTGTGCCGAGCACGGCACGGTAGAAAAGCGTCCCGTTCTCGAGGGAAGAGCCATGTCCATGATGGTCATTCCGCTGAAGGCTTCCGCCAAGAAGGCCAAAGAGGAAAAGCCCAAGGACGAAAAGCCCGCCGCAGAGAACAAAGACCAAGCTCCCGAACAGAACAGCGCCCAATAAGCGTTTTTGTTAATACTTTGTAAAAAAAGAAAGGAGGCCGGTAACCATGGCAAAGATCAAGTCCCACAAAGCCACGGCCAAAAGATTCAGTCTCACCAAAAGCGGTCTTGTAAAGATGAACCGTTCGCATCGTCGTCACAAGCTCGGCATAAAGACCCCCAAGAGAAAGAGACAGCTTCGTCAGAATGCTTACCTCAGCGAGGCCAACGCACCGACTGTCAGAACGCTGCTCCCCAACGCAAGATAACTTATCCGATAATTTTAAGGAGGAATTTCCAACATGGCACGCATTAAAGGCGCCGTAATGACTCGCAAGAGAAGAAATAAAATCCTCAAGCTTGCCAAAGGCTACTGGGGTTCCAAGAGCAAGCACTTCAAGATGGCCAAACAGGCCGTCATGAAGAGCGGTAACTACGCTTTCACGGGAAGAAAACTCAAGAAGAGAGACTTCCGTTCCCTCTGGATCACCCGTATTTCCGCTCAGGCGAAAGTCAACGGTATCAACTATTCTCAGTTCATGCACGGTCTGAAGAAGGCCGGCATCAACCTCAACCGCAAAATGCTCTCTGAGCTCGCCGTCAGTGACAAAGAAGCCTTCGCTTCTCTCGTGGAACAGGCAAAAGCGGCTTTGTAAGAAACCTTGAAGGGGACGGCACACCGTCCCCTTTTGCTTTGAGGAGCAAACCATGATCATCACCAGCCGAACCAACCCTCTGATCACAGGCATCTGCGCGCTGAAGGATCGAAAAAAGCGGGAGGAAAGCGGTCTGTTCTTCTTTGAAGGGCGCAAGCTGTTGAAAGAAGCTTTGGCCAGCCCGCAGCTGACTCTCGACCGTATCCTGCTGACCGAGCAGGCTGCCTCTGACCTCCCTTCCCTGCCGCAGGAGAAGGTCACGCTCGTTTCCGAAGCGGTGGCCGACAAGCTCTCGCAGGTGGGCACGCACGACGGTGTGTTCTGCACCGCCTTCTGCCAGAGCGATCTGCATACCCGTTTTTCCGACCGCATCCCCGACGGTGAGCGTTTGCTGATGCTTTCCTCGGTGCGCGATCCGGGCAATCTGGGAACCATCATCCGCAGTGCATACGCCTTCGGCATCGATTCCCTCCTGCTGACAAGCGACTGCGCCGATCTCTACAATCCCAAAACGGTACGCGCCGCGATGGGGATGCTCTTCCGTCAGCGCATTTCTCTCATCGGCGATCCGCTTTCCGCCATCGAAACGCTGAAGGAAAAAGGCGTCACGGTGTATGCCACCGCCCTGTCGGACCGCTCGCGCTCTCTGAATGAGGTAGACAAAAACGGAAGCATCTGCTTTGTTCTGGGCAACGAGGGACACGGGCTCGATCAGGAGGTCATCGCCGCCTGCAGCGGGAGCGTCATCATCCCGATGGCACCCTCCGCCGAATCGCTCAACGTTTCCTCGGCGGCCGCCGTCCTTTGCTGGGAACTTTTTAAGGGAAAGCGAGTCTAACCCGTCAAAACCGTTTTGACTCCATCGAAACGAACCCGTTTTGTTTCATTTCGTTTCAGAACGTCATATTTTCGCCGTATACCATCAGAGCATCTGGTGTTATGCCATAAAACCAATGACAAAACCCGAAAGGAAATCACTCATGAAAAACACATTCAAAAAAGGGATTCTGATCCTTCTCATCGCTCTGACAGCCTCGCTGCTTGCCATCGGCGCTTCGGCGGCAGACGTCAACACCGGCGATGCCGGCGGCGTTTTCTACACCGCGATCGTTGATCAGCCCCTCTACCTCTCCTCCGATGTCACCTTCTCTTCGCTGAACGATTCCGTGCTCGCGCAGACCGGGCAGTCCATCCAGTACATCATGTTCGACAACGCCGGCAACACCTATGGCTGGTTCAACGGCTCCAGCGGCGAGGTGTTGGTGGAAAGCAAGCCCTATATGTACGGCGAGTTGGTCTCGTCCTACTACCTTGCTCACTCCGAGGGCACGGAAGACATTCAGATGCGCATCTACTACACCACAACCCAGTACCTGACCTTTGCCATCCACATCAACGCCTTCAATGCTGATTCGCAGATCATCACCTATACCACCGAGGACAATAAGGTTGTCACCTTCGCGGAAGCCGACTTCAACAATGTGGCGCTGATCCGCACGGGCACCTCCCTCTCCCGCATTTATATCAACGATGCCAACAGCAACAGCGGCGGCAAAATCGTTTACAACTTCACCGATACCAATACCTTCTCTGAAATTTCCGGCAGTGCCTACTTCACCTACAACGGTATCTCCCCCCGCATCTCCTCGCTGACCTTCATTCCCCGCGCCGGCTTTACCGGCATTGCGGAGTTTGAATACACCGCCTATACCACCACCAACGAGTCCTACAAGGGCAAGATCCGCATCACCGTCGGCTCGGTGGACAACCTGAACTACCGCGTGGACTCCAACGGTCTGGTCCGCTTCGACCGTCAGGACTTCAACGAATTCTGCCTCAAGTACACCGATGAGCCTCTGCATTACGTAGTATTCACTCTTCCCGAATCCTCCAAGGGCAAGCTGGTTTACGGCGCTACCTCCCGTACCGCATACACCACCAATGTGTCTGCCGACGAGAGATATTATTTCTACGAATCTCCCTATCTGGGCGAGGTTGCTTTCCTGCCCAGCGGCTCCTATACCGGCAATGCGGAGATCGAATTCACCGCCTACACCTCCTCCGGCGTGTTTGTGAAGGGTAAGATCGTTATCGGCATCACCCTGCCCAAGACGCTGAATTATGCCACCACCTCCGACAAGTTCGTCACCTTCAAGCAGAGCGACTTCGAATCGGTGGTCAAGGCCTTCTCCGACGCGGAGATCGAATATGTCACCTTCACCCAGCCCGATGCCAAGGGCGGTACGCTGACCTACAACTTCGGCAACCCCGTCCCGATCAGCCCCAAGTATCAGTACAAGCTGGACGAATCGCCCATGCTCAAGTACGTCTCCTTTACTCCCGCCGCCAACTTCTCGGGTAAGGTTACCATCCTCTACATGGCTTACACCGAAACGTCCGCCATCAGCGGCACCATCATTGTGGATGTCACCGCCGCGCACAGCCAGTCCAAGCCCAAGAGCGACTACTTCACCGACGTGGATGCCTCTTACGCCTGGGCAGCCGGCGCCATCGACTATCTGTATGAGGAAAAGGTCGTCAACGGTATGACCGCCACCACCTATGTTCCCGCCGCCAACATCAAGCGCGGCGACTTCATCCTCATGCTCTACCGTGCCTACAACCTGAACGCCGCCTTCTCCGAGAACTTCTCCGATGTCCCGACCAACAGCTACTACTATCAGGCCATCGGCGTTGCCAAGGCCATGGGCATCGCGCAGGGTCGCGGCGACAACAAGTTTGATCCCGATTCCTCCATCACCCGTCAGGAGGCCTTCACCCTGATCCTCCGCACGCTGGACAAGGTGGGCGTGAAGCTGGATTCCACCAAGACGGTCAGCTTCAATGACCAGACCTCTGTTGCCTCGTATGCAGCCGATGCCATCAAGGCGCTGGCCAATGCCGGTGTTCTCGATCCCGATGCCAACGGCAACATCCGTCCCAACGAGAACCTGATCCGTGTGGACATGGCCGTTGCTCTCTACCGCATCCTGATCCTCGACTGATCGCGCCGATCGCTCCCGCCTGTCACTTCAACCGAATGGAAAAGCTCCACGAACGGTTGAGAAACAGGAAAAAAGGACGTGATTGCGCGGACGGTCAATCCGTGTTATAATAGCATATCCGATTGTGAGCCGTACCGATTTCTCTTTTCCAAGGAGTCGGTACGGCATACCTACGGCATTTTATCCGCAGGTTCTGCAAATTTGTTTTATCAGAAAGGACTTTGTCATGTCTGTTACCATTCGCAAAGAAACACTCCCGATCTTAGAGAGGGAGCAGGAACGCTTCGTCCGCTTCTGGGTGGGCTTGGCCGAGATCGAAAGCCCCTCCGCCCGCAAGGACTGCGTGGACAAGGTGGCCGATTATATCATTTCCTTCGCCAAGGAGCTTGGCTTCACCTGCAGACGCATCCCCTTTGAAAAGGCAGGCGACGGCGTTGTCATCGAATACAACAACGGCTCGAAGGAAGCGCCCATTCTCCTCGGCGCTCACATGGATACCGTGTATGACGTGGGCGAATTCGGCGACAAGCCCGTCTCGCTGGACGAACAGGGCATCCTCCGCGGCCCCGGCGTGCTGGACTGCAAGGCCGGTATCGTTCAGGCTCTGCTGGGCATGCTCACACTCAAGGAGCTTGGCTACAGCGAGCGTCCCGTCAAGCTCATCCTCTCCCCCGACGAAGAGGTCAGCACCTCCTGCTCCGGCGCTCCCGGCGTGGCCTTCATGCTGGACGAGGGCAAGGGCGGCTTCTGCGAATTCAATCTGGAGAGCGGCTATCCCGATAAATTCACCGTCTCCCGCTTCGGCATCCTGCGCCGTACCATTCGTGTCAAGGGTGTTTCGGCACACGCCGGCGTTTTCTACGACAAGGGACGCAGCGCCATCAAGGAAGCGGCTTACAAGATCGTTAACATCGAAAAGGAAGCGAAGCTGGACTGCATGACCTTCAACTGCGGCACCATCAAGGGCGGCACGGTCACCAACGTTGTCCCTGAATTCTGCGAATTCGGCATCGACATCCGTGTCAAGACTCCCGAGGATGCCGCCGTCGCCGATGCCATTCTTCAGCGTGAAGCCGCCAAGTCCTATGTGGGCGACACCACCGCCGAGATCATCCGCGTCAGCGACCGTCCCACCATGCCCTTCGATGAGCACATCGGCAAGCTGGCCGAGCTCTACAACGAGTGCCACCAGGCGCTGAAGGGCGAGAAGCTCAACTTCTTCCACACCCGCGGCGGAAGCGATGCCGCTTACTTCACCAAGGCCGGTGTCCCTGCCATCGATTCGCTGGCCCCCATCGGCGGCATGGCGCACACCAAGGAGGAGTGGGTGGACACCAAGACCCTCGTCTCCCGTACCGACCTGGTGCTGCAGACCATCTTCAACCTGCCCAAAAGCCTGTAAAACAGCATAACTGCCGTACGGTTCTCCGCCGTGCGGCTTTTCTTTGCCTGAGAATTTTTTGCCTTTTCTTGAAAAAAACCTCACTTTTCCTTGACAAAAAGAAGCATTCCGTTTAAACTGAAAGAAGAAAAAACGATAACGCGAAAGGACAAAGCATCATGACCATACAGAAAATCAACGGCATTGCCGATCTCTTCCGCCCCATGGAAAGCCGATTCCTCGAATTCTGGAAGGAGCTGGTGTTAGCCGAAAGCCCCTCTTCGGACAAGGCGTGCGTGGACAAGGTCGGACAGATCGCCAAGGCCTTTGCCGAGGAACTCGGTCTCTCGCACCGCACCGTCCCCTTTGAAAAGGCAGGCGACGGCGTTGTCATCGAATACAACAACGGCTCAAAGGAAGCCCCCATCCTCCTCGGCGCCCACATGGACACCGTTTTTGAGGTGGGCGAATTCGGCGAAAACCTCTTCCGTCAGGAGGGCAGCATCCTCTACGGTCCCGGCGTGCATGACTGCAAATCCGGTATCGTTCTCGGCATCGCCATCCTGTATCTGCTGAAGGAAAGCGGCTATACCGACCGCCCCGCCAAGCTGATGCTGACGCCAGACGAGGAGGGGAGCAACACCTACTCCGGTCAGGCGGGACGGGATTTCATCCGCCGCGAGGCCAAGGGCTCCTTCTGCGCGTTCAATCTCGACGGCGGCTATGAGGAACGCTTCATCGTCTCCCGCTTCGGCATTCTGAGAAACAACTTCCTCATCAAGGGCGTCCCTGCCCACGCCGGCGTCTTCTATGACAAGGGGCGCAGCGCCATCAAGGAGGCCGCGCACAAGATCATCGCGCTGGAAAAGGAATCTATCCTCGAGCGCATGACCTTCAACTGCGGCACCATTGAGGGCGGCACGGTCACCAACGTGGTCCCCGAGCATTGCAAAGTGGGAATCGACACCCGCTTCCGCGACAAGGACGCTCAAAAGGAAGCTCAGGAGATCCTTCAGCGCGTTTCCGACACCGTCTTTGTGGAGGACACGTCCTGCACGCTCGAATCGGTCAGCTTCCGTCCCTGCATGACCGAAACGCCGGCCTCGCTGAAGCTGGCTGAGCTGTATGTGGCCTGCCACAAGGCCGTTACCGGAAAGGACATCGCCATCACAGGCGGAAGCCGCGGCGGCAGCGATGCGTCCAACATGGCCGAGACCGGTCTCCCCATCATCGATACGGTGGGCATCATCGGCAGTCTCTTCCACACCAAGCAGGAGTGGGCGGATTCCGCTACCCTGCTCCCCCGTGCGGAGATCATCACGCAGGCCATCCACAATCTGCCGAAGAGCCTCTGATTCTCATTCCCCGCATCGGACGATCCAAGACCGACAAGAAAGGATACACCATGACCATCACACGAAACAACAACCTCGCTCCTCTCATGGAGGAGAAAAAAGAGGAATTCATCGCCTTCTGGCTGGAGCTGGTCAAAGCCGAAAGCCCCTCCGCGCGCAAGGAATGCGTGGACAGGGTGGGACAGCTCGTCAAGACCTTTGCCGAGAAGCTGGGCTTTTCGCACCGCACCGTCCCCTTTGACAAGGCGGGCGACGGTGTTGTGATCGAATACAACAACGGCTCACACAAAGAGCCCATCCTCTTCGCCGCCCACATGGACACCGTTTTCGCGGTGGGTGAATTCGGCGAGGATCCCATCCGCATCGAGGACGGCATCCTCTACGGTCCCGGCGTGCTGGACTGCAAGGCCGGCATCGTCAGCGGTCTGCTGGCGCTCTACACGCTGAAAACCATCGGCTATGCCGACCGTCCCGTCAAGCTGGTCCTCTCCCCCGATGAGGAGGTCAGCAATCTCTATTCGGGGCAGGAGGGACGCGATTTCCTCCTCAACGAAGCCAAGGGTGCCTTCTGCGCCTTCAGCCTCGAATGCGGCTACCCCGACAAATTCACCACCTACCGCTTCGGCGTTGCCCGTTACGAGATGAGCATCCGCGGTGTCCCTGCCCACGCCGGCGTTTTCTACGACAAGGGGCGCAGCGCCATCAAGGAGGCGGCTCATAAGATCATCGACATCGAAGGGCAGTCCGAGATCGAGAGACTGACCTTCAACTGCGGCACCATCGAAGGCGGAACGGTCACCAACGTGGTCCCCGAGCACTGCCGCTTCAGCATCGACGTGCGCTACAAGGACAATGCCGCCTTCGAACAGGCCGAAGCCATTCTGCAAAAGGCGGAACAGACCGTCCATGTGGAGGACACCGAGGGCATCCTGGACCGCTTCAGCTTCCGCCCCTCCACCCTCTTCACCGAGGGCACGCAGACGCTGGCCGATCTGTATGCTTCCTGTCACAAGGCGGTCTGCGGCAAGGAGATCGCACAGACCTCCAGCCGCGGCGGCAGCGATGCGGCCAACATCTCGCAGGCAGGCATCCCCGTCATCGATTCGATCGGCCCCATCGGAGGCAAATTCCACACCCATGACGAATGGGCGGATCTGGCAACGCTCGTTCCCCGCACCGATATCCTGCTCCATACCCTGCTGAACCTGCCCGAATCCTTCTGAGCTTCCCTTTCACAACAAAACGATCCCCTTTGCGGCCGAACCCTCAACGGCTTGCAAGGGGGATTTTGTTGTTTTTTTCACATCGATTATTCTTTTTTCACACTCCAATTCTTAAATATTCAAAATCTGTTTGTCACTTCTTGACATACGGCGCAAAATGTGTTACACTTGTAACAGTTTAGACACTATGAGATAGAAAGGAGGAGTCGTTTGAAATTCCTGAAGGCCGTCAACAAGCAGGTCAAGCGGACGCGGGACTGGATCTTCGGCGCGCTGCTCTCCCTGCTGGATGAAAAGAAGTATGAGGACATCAAGATCGCCAACATCACCGAAAAGGCGGGTGTGGCGCGTCAGTCCTTTTACCGCAACTACGAGGGCAAGGACGACATCATTGCCAAATTCATCGAATCGCTCTTCGCCTCTTACAGCGAACGGCTGACGATTTTGTTTGAAAGCAAAAGCTTTGACAGCGGCGAGATGTACCGCCTCTTTTTCGACATTCTCTATGAGCATCGGCACTACCTGCTGAAGCTGAAGGATGCCTCGCTGTCCCATCTTCTGTACAACAACTTCTGGCTGTACAGCAACGCGCTGATCGAGGGCTTTTTTGATGAAAACAACGTCTCTCCCAGCGACGAAAAGACCATTTTTGTTCAATACCAGCTGGGGGGCATCATCGCTCTGAGCGTGGACTGGATCTGCCGCAACATGGTGGAGAGTCCTGCCGAACTGAGCCAAAGGCTGAATGCCGTCACCGCCCCCTTTGCGGATAATCCCTATTTTCTCCCCACGCTGATCAAGGCGGTCAGCGACAACTCCATTCACGAAAGAAAGGCGGATCTTCCATCATGAAACAGAAGCACGAGCGCCGGGACGCCTATTGGCTGAGCGACATCGATTCCATGCACAAATTCATGCCCTATCTGCTCCCCAACCGCGCCGACAACGAGGCGGTGGGGCAGTTTGCCATCGATCTGACCGAGGCCAACAGCTTTCTCAAGGAAAAGAACGTGGAGGGCATCGATTTCAAATACACCCTCTTTCATCTGATCACCGCCGCCATCGCCAAAACCGTGGCGCTCCGCCCGAAGATGAACCGTTTTGTGGCGGGGCACCGTCTGTATGAGCGGAAGGACATCATCATCGCCTTCACCTGCAAGAAAACGCTGGACGACAAGGGAGCCGAGGGGCTGGTCAAGTTCAAGGTCAACCGAGGCGAGGACAGCAACCCTCTGCAGGAGGTCCATGATCTGATCCAAAAGCAGGTCACAGGCTTCCGCAAGGAGAACAAGACCGACGGCGCGACCGACATCATGGACACGCTGACCAAGCTTCCCCGCTGGCTGCTCAAGATCGTGGTTGCCGTTCTCCGCTTTCTCGATTACAACGGCATCATGCCCGAAAGCATCTCCAGAGAGGACCCCTATTATTCGACGGTGTTCATCTCCAATCTGGGCAGCATCAAGATGTCGGCATCCTATCACCACCTGACCAACTGGGGCACCAACTCCTTCTTCGTCTGCATCGGCGAGAAGAGGATCGCGCCGATCTTTGCGCCCGACGGCTCCTATGAGATGAAGGAGCAGGTGGATCTGGCCTTTACCGTGGACGAACGCATCGCCGACGGCGTGTATTATGCCGGCTCGTTCCGTCTGCTCAAATACCTGCTGGAGCATCCCGCCCTGCTGGAAAAACCGATCATGGAGGTACCCGACGATGTCCGCATCTAACGCCCCCTGGGAAAGCAGCTACGGCGATCTTTCCTTTCACCTGACTTATCCCTCCCACTCGATCTCCGATCAGGTTTTGACAACGGCAAAGGATAATCCCGAGCTGACCGCTCTTTCCTTTATGGGAAGCGACATTTCTTACCGCACGCTCGCCGAGCGTATCGAACAGACCGCCAAGGCCTTTGCCGCTCTCGGCATCCGCGAGGGCGATGTGGTCACCCTCTGCATGCCCAACGTTCCGCAGACCGTCTACTGCCTGTATGCACTCAACCGCATTGGTGCCATCGCCTCGATGGTGCATCCGCTGTCCGCAGTCGGCGAGCTGGTCTTTTATCTGAAGGAGGTCAAGAGCCGCACTGTTCTTACCCTCGACCAGTTCTATCCGAAAATGAAGGAGGTCACCGAGCAATACCCGGTGGATAAGCTCCTGATCACCTCGGTGGGCGATGCGCTTTCCGGCGTGATGAAGATCGGCTATGCCCTCACCCAGGGGCGCAAGATCAAAAAGGTGACGCCCGACAGCACCACCGTCCTCTGGAAGGATTTTCTGGCGGGCGGTCAACGCTATGACAAGCCCTGCGCTGTCAACAAAAAGGATACCGATGCGGCTGTCATCCTCTTTTCGGGCGGCACCACGGGAAAAACCAAGGCGATCCTGCTCTCCAATCTGAATTTCAACGCTCTGGCGCTTCAGACTGCCGAAATGAGCCACTGCCAGGTCAAAGGCAAGAGCATGCTGGCCGCCATGCCCATGTTCCACGGCTTCGGGCTGGGCGTCTGCGTCCACACCATGCTGGCCTGCGGCGGACGCTCCATCCTTGTCCCCCGCTTCAACGTCTCCAGCTATGCCAAGCTGGTCACCAAGGAGCGTCCCAACTTCATCGCGGGCGTCCCCACCCTCTATGAGGCGCTGACGCGAAGCAAGGAGATGGATAAGGCGAAGCTGGACTGCCTGTACGGTGTCTTCTCGGGCGGCGATTCGCTGTCCATCGAGCTGAAGAAGAAGCTGGACAAATTCCTTGCCGACCACGGCGCATCCGTCCGCGTCCGCGAGGGCTACGGCACCACCGAATGCGTCACCGCCAGCTGTCTGACTCCCTTTGACAAGGAAAAAGAGGGCAGCATCGGCATCCCCTACCCCGACACCTATTATGCCATCTGCGGCGTGGGCACCAACGAGGAGCTTCCCTATGGAGAAGAGGGCGAGATCTGCCTGCGCGGTCCTTCTGTGATGCTGGGCTATCTCAACCATCCCGAGGAAAATGCCGACACGCTCCGCGTCCACGCCGACGGTCATACATGGCTCCACACCGGCGATCTGGGCTCGATGGACGAGGAGGGCTTCGTCTACTTCAAGCAGCGCATCAAGCGCATGATCATCACCAGCGGCTACAACGTTTATCCCTCACAGCTGGAGAACATCATCGAAGCCCACGAGGCGGTGCAGATGAGCTGTGTGATCGGCGTGCGCGATCCGTATAAGATCCAGAAGGTCAAAGCCTTTGTGGTGCTTCGCCCCGGCTTTGCCGAATCGGAAGAGCTGAAGGAAAGTTTGTTTGCACACTGCCGCAAGCACATCGCCAAATACGCCATGCCCTATGAGATCGAGATCCGCGGCTCTCTGCCCAAAACGCTGGTGGGCAAGGTGGCTTATACCGTCCTCGAAAAAGAAGAGGAAGCGCGCACCGAACAGGCAGCCGCCCCTCAGCCCGCAGGCGTTTGACCGCTTATCCACTCCATACAAAATCCCCCGCTCATAAACACATACAGAAATCCCCCGCTCATGATAGAACGGGGGATCTTTTTGTCGGATTGGGTTTTCTTATTCCTTTTTCTCTTCACTCGGCTTGGGCGCTTCCGCGGGTGCGGCAGGCGGAGGGCAGGCAGCCATATACAGCTTCTGTCTCTCCATGCGCTTTCTGCGGCTGCGGCGGATCAGGGCGCGGATCACAAGGACGATGACCGCAACGATCAAAGCAAAGATGAGCAATCCCGGCAAAGCATAGACCAGATCGATCAGGAAGTCCTCTCCGTCGTCGAGGAAGTTGTTCCAGGAGTTGGTGACAGCCGTCTTCATCTTCTCGCCGAAGCTCTTGGGCGGCTCGATGACCTCCTCATACTCCACCACCTCGTACAGCGAGATCGAAACGGTAGACATGGACACCTGCGAATCGTACCGTCTCAGGCGGGAGTAGTAGCTCTCGATCTCGTAGCGGACGTTGGCCAGCTCGCGCTCGACCTCCAGCATATACTGCAGCTCCTTGGCGTCCTTCAACATCTCGGTCAGCCGCTCCTCCTGAATGAGAAGCGAATTGAGACGGGCCTTGGCGTCGTAATAGGTCTCGGTGATGTCATCGGCGTTCTCGCGCTTGTTCAGCACATTCACATCGGCACTGACGCCAGAGACAAAGGCATCGATCTTCTCGGCAGGGACGCGGAGCGTGTACGAAGCGTGGCGCTGGACGATGCCGCGGTAGCCGATCTCGCTTCCGCTGACATAGGAATTTTCCACGTATCCGCCCATGGATTCGGTGAGGGCGACGATGTCCTTGGTGGTCTTGTCAAAATTCAGCGTCTGCAGCTCAAGAGAGACGGTCTTGATGATCTTGCGCGTCTGCTCAGACGGATCGGGCTTGCCCGTTTCGACGGGGGACGAGGGTGCTTTCGATGCCGCCGCCGTGGTTTCGGGCATCATCATTTCATACTCGGCCTCGGACTTCTTATCGGCGGCGTAGTTGAATCCGCCTTCCATCATCGAAGGTGCCGACTGCACATAAGCCGAATCCTCGGATACAACCATATCCTTGACGGTCACATCATAGAAATCACGTCCTCCGTTGGTCATCTGCTCGGTGGCCGCGCAGGAGGAGAGGAGCATGGCTGCGGCCATCAGGACCGCAAGAGCGGTTAATAGGGTTCTCTTGTTTTTCATAAAGGATCTCCTTTCATGCAATGATTCAGTCTATATCAGGCGGAAGATGCGCGAAGCCAACGCTCAAAAAGCGGAAGAGGCACCGCATATCCCCGTCTTTTATCGGATCATACAAGAAGAGTTTGAACAGACACAAGAAGAGCCAGAACAACAGCCGGAATGGCACTGCCGATCACAAGCTGTCGGACCGTGTGGCTTTTGGTTTTTACGCTCGACACATACACGGGAAGAATACAGGCAATTCCGATCAGAGCCGGCAGATACAAGCCAAAATAAAACAGCATGATCACCGGACCGACCACACCGCAGGCATGACCGCTGGCCTTGACGGCAAAGACCTTGTTCAGCAGCAGCATACCGACGCCGCAGAGCAGGTATTCGCAATAAAGAAGCTTCAGACGGACGGGCGCGGAAAGCACAAAGGAAACGACCGTTCCCAGCAAATAGCCGACAAAGGAGAAGATCATGGCAAGACTGCGCTGTCCCTCTCGGCCTCTGTCCTTAAAATGGGCAAAGTGCTTTTGCAGCGGATAGGCAAGCGCAGGAAGCACGCTCAAAAAGAAGATCCCGCAAAGAAGATGCCCGATCCCTCCGTTATCCTGGGGAAAGGCCGCATAGACGACGAGCAGCAGAAGTGCCGCAAACACGGGCGGTATGGTGAATCGCCTTATGAGCTTGGAGATTGCATTCATGTTTTTTTCCATTCATTCAGCCGTGTTTTTTCGGATGCTACAGACAATTCTGCCGTTTTCTCAAAAAACACAGCAAAGCCTTATCAAAGGCTATGTGGGACTCGGACGGGTTTTCTCTGCCCAAGTCCCACCCTTGCGCGTATCAAGAATCGTTCAAGAATCGATCAGCCCAGCTGTTCGATCGCCTTGAGGATGCCGGCCAGCTTTTCCTTGTAGCCTGCCAGCTTGTTTTTCTCGCCCTCCACCACGGCAGCGGGTGCCTTGGCGGTGAAGCCTGCGTTGGACAGCTTGCCCTCCAGGCGCTTGATCTCGCCCTCGGTGTTGGCCTTTTCCTTGTTCAAACGCTCCTTCTCCTTGTCCAGGTCGATCATGTCGGCCAGGGGAATGAAGAGGTTGGCGCTGTCGGTGATGATCTGCACCGCCTTTTCGTCGGCGTAAGCGGGATCATACTCCACGGACGAGGCCGAAGCCAGACGCAGGAAGTAGGGCGATGCGCTTTCGTTGAAGGTGTCGCCGTAAGCCGAGGCAATGACCAGCTTGGCCTTGCGGGACGGAGGCACGTTCATCTCGGCGCGGCGGTTGCGGATGGCCTTGATGGCCGTGAGGATACGCTCCATCTCGGCTTCATCGGAAGCGAAGTCGAGAGCAGGATCATAGGTCGGGTATTCGCTGATCATGATGCTTTCGCCCTCATGAGGCATCGACTGCCAGATCTCCTCGGTGATGAAGGGCATATAGGGATGCAGCAGCTTGAGGGTATTGGAGAAGACCCAGCAGATGGTGTTCTGCGCCACAGCGTTGTCCTCGCTGCCCTTGTCGGAGAGACGGTTCTTGGTCAGCTCAATGTACCAGTCGCAGAACACATCCCAGATGAAGTCATACAGCTTGCCCAGCGCAATTCCGATTTCGTAATTGTCGATGTTGGCCACCACTTCCTTGACCAGGCGGTTGTACTTGGTCAAAATCCACTTGTCGGCCAGCGTCAGCTTGTCCGAGGCGGGAAGCTGGCAGGAATCGATGTCCAGATTCATCAGAATGAAACGGGCGGCATTCCAGATCTTGTTGTTGAAGTTGCGCGCGGCCTCGATCTTTTCATCCGAGAAGCGCATATCGTTGCCGGGGGAGTTGCCCGTGGCCAGAGCAAAGCGGAGAGCGTCGGCGCCGTAGACCTTGATGACCTCCAGCGGATCGATGCCGTTTCCGAGCGACTTGGACATCTTGCGTCCCTGGGCATCTCTGACCAATCCATGTATAAAGACGCGCGGGAACGGAATTTGTTCCACATTTTCCAGCGCCATGAAGATCATTTTTGAAACCCAGAAGGTGATGATGTCGTAAGCGGTGACCAGAACGTTGGTGGGATAGTAGTAGTCAAGCTCCTCGGTCTTGTCCGGCCAGCCCAGCGTGGAGAAGGGCCACAGAGCGGAGGAGAACCAGGTGTCCAGCACGTCCTCGTCCTGCTTCATGTTCTTGGACCCGCACTTGGGGCAGGTGTGAACATCGGTCTCACTGACGATCAATTCGCCGCAGTCGGAGCAATAGAAGGCGGGAATGCGGTGTCCCCACCACAGCTGACGGGAAATGCACCAGTCGTGAATGTTTTCCATCCAGTTGAGGTAGATCTTGCTGAAGCGGTCGGGAATATACTGGATCTCGCCGTCCTTGACCACCTCGATGGCGGGCTTGGCCAGAGGCTCCATCTTGACGAACCACTGCTTGGAGGCCGTCGGCTCGACGATGGTGCCGCAGCGGTAGCAGTGACCGACCGCGTGCGAATGCTCCTCGATCTTGACCAGATCCCCTTCCTTCTTCAGATCCTCCACGATGACCTTTCTCGCCTCGAAGCGATCCAGTCCCTCATAGCGGCCGCCCTTTTCGTTGATCTTGGCGTCCTCGCCGAACACCGAAATCATCTCCAGGTTGTGGCGCTGACCGATCTCAAAGTCGTTGGGGTCGTGGCAGGGCGTGATCTTCACACAGCCCGTGCCGAACTCGCGGTCCACGTAATCGTCGGCCACAACAGGGATCTCTCGGCCGACCAGAGGCAGGATCAGCGTTTTGCCGATCAGGTGCTGATAGCGCTCGTCCTCGGGGTGAACGGCCACAGCCGAGTCGCCCAGCATGGTCTCGGGACGGGTGGTGGCGATGATCACCGACTCGTCGCTGTCCTTGACGGGATAGCGGATGTGCCAGAAGGCGCCGCCGATCTCCTTGTGCTCTACCTCAGCGTCACTGAGGGCGGTGAGGCAGTGAGGGCACCAGTTGATGATGCGGAGACCGCGGTAGATCAGTCCCTTGTTGTACAGGTTGACAAAGGTCTTGCGGACCGCTCTCGACAGGCTCTCGTCCATGGTGAAGCGCTCTCTCGACCAGTCGCAGGAGGAGCCCAGCTTCTTGAGCTGGTTGATGATGCGTCCGCCGTACTCCTGCTTCCATTCCCAAACAAGCTTCAAAAACTCCTCGCGGCCAATGTCCTGGCGCATGAGTCCCTTCTGCTCGCGGAGGTTGGCCTCCACCTTGATCTGGGTGGCAATGCCGGCGTGGTCGGTACCGGGCACCCACAGCGTGGAATAGCCCTGCATACGCTTGGTGCGGATGATGATATCCTGGAAGGTGTTGTTCAGCGCGTGACCCATGTGCAGCTGACCGGTCACGTTCGGAGGGGGAATGACGATGGAGAAGGGCTTTTTATCCTTGTCCATCTCGGGGGTAAAATACCCCTGCTCCTCCCACCAGGCATAGAGTCTGTCCTCGATCTCGGCGGGAGAATAGGTTTTGGCAAGTTCTTTTTTCATGAGTATCTCCTGATCTATGTTATATTTTTTATTTTTCTCGTTTGCTGCCGTTTTTTACCGCTTGCCTTCAAAGGCATCCTCCGCGCAGGGAGAAAGCGGCACCTTCAGGCAGGATGCACCGCAGATGACGGTGTTGTGCGCCACCTTGGTCTCCTCCGCCTCATACCAGGGCTCGGCGGTGTTGGTATGGGCATGGAAGACGGGGAAATTGGCCGAAGCGATATCCAGAACCAGACGGTCGCCCTTATGGAAGAGCCAGGCACCGGCCGAAAAGCGCAGCGTGATGGTGACCTCTTCGTTGGGTGTGTAGTCCCCCAGCTCATAGCGGAGGGCGGTGATCGTTTCGCCGAAGAGAAGCTTTTTGCCGTCGGCGGTGAGAGCGTTCACGCGGGCTAAGAAGGCGGTATCCTCGCAGTCGCTTCTGACTTTCAGCGTCAATTCGGAGCAGCCGTCGAGCAGCATCGGCTCTTCGATGGGACGGCTCGCAAAGGAAAGGATATCCGAACGCTCGAAGGCGGGAATCTCGCAAAAGCCGCCGTAGGTGGTGTTCAGCGAGTGGATGGAGCCTGGCATGGACGGAGGATTTTCGGGATCATAGGCATACGAGCGTTCGCCTGCCTCAGCCTGTTCCTCGGTCAGCAGACCGTCTTGGGAAAGGGAGAAGGTTTTCGTCAGTACACCCGACAGGCTGTCTGCCGTCTTCCATCCGCGGCCGTTCATCACATAGTATTTCACCTTGCCCTCCTCAGCGAAGGACAGGGGCGTTCCCTTGCGGACATGGTCGAAGAAATTGACCGACAGATTCTTTTCGGCCACCAGCGTTCCCGGAAGCGGAATGGGCGTGGGCTCCTTGATTTTCATCGAATGTCCCCAGGGACCGATGATCAGGCCGCACTTCTTTCGGGTTTCAGGCGGGATCTGATCCCACATCTGTACCAGACCTTCTACATACGGATCATACCAGCCGCCGCGGAAGAGGATCGGGATCTCAAGCCGCTCCATTTGGTCGGAAACAACGCCAACCTGATTCGGATCGTTCCAGAAGGGATCGCGCGCATCGGGATGGATCAGATCCTTGGTGTATTCGGGATTCTCGCGCCCGAACAAAATGGGGAAGAGATTTTTGATCGGTTTGGCTTTTTTCAGATAGTGAGGGAATTTGTACTCCTCTCCCTCGGGAAGAGGCTGCTTCACAGCACGGCGCGCCACGTGCCAGGCAGTGACCTGCGAATGCTTGAACTGCCCGTTCACATACTCCTTCAGATAGGGGATGCAGGGCTGAACGCAGAACATAGCCGCTTTTACATCATGCGGCTTGGTGTCCAGATAGGCAAAATGGACCGTGGCGGTGTAGCTGGTGCCGTCCAGAAAGATCTCACCGTTGTAAGAGGGCATCTGACGGATGTGCTCCAGCGCATCCAGACCGTCGTTCCGCTCCTGCATGGTGGCAGAAAATTCACCCTCGCTGTTGTAGGTGCCGCGGCAGTGCTGGACCACCAGCGCATAGCCACCGTCCAGATAATGCTTGCGCAGGGCAATTTCATAATCCTCGTTGAAAGAAGGGACACTGTCATAAGGTGTGCGGATCAAAACCGTGGGAAACGTCCCCTCCTCGGCCGGCAGATAGATCTTGGTGTAGATCTTCACCCCGTCGCGGCAGGGCCAGTAGGTCTCTTTGCAGGTATACATATTAAACCTCCATCATTTCGGGGCAAACAAAAAACGCCCCGTTTCTTTTCAAAACAGGACGCAAATTCTTGCGCGGTACCACCCATTTTCGCCTTGCGGCGCACTCTGCGACAGCAAAAAACCGTCTCGCGCTGTAACGGGCGCACACGCCGACGCCTACTGAAGAGAAAACTCGTTCGGGCCGGGGCTCGGAGGCTACTTCGCATTCCATCCTTTACCGCTCTCCCACCGACGGCGGCTCTCTGAAAAAAGGGTTGGGAAGCTACTACTCCTCGTCTTTGCCTTTCTTCCATTCTATCATACCCTCTCTTTTTTGTCAAGGGTTTCGTACACTTTTTCGTAAAGCGTGCCGCGGTAAAAAGCAAAGGTTTCCTCATCGATGGCAGAGGGCGACGTCATCAGCATCAGCGGAATGGGATCTCTTCCCTCCCCCATGGACGGCTGGATGTAGGGATACTCGTTGAGAACAAAGCCGTTCCGCTCATAAAAGGCGATGCGGCGGTCGGCCATTTCGTTGGCACCGTGAGGCTCGCATTCCAGCACCAGCGGCTTTTTCAGTCTCTCCCCTGCCTCCTTCAGCAGGCGCGCGCCCAGTCCCATCGACCGAAGCTCGCTCCGAACGGCAAAATGCTCCAGGTAAGCAAAGGTGCCGAAATCCCAGAGGGCGAGAAAAGCGGCGATGGTCTTGCCGTCGGCGTTGGTCTCTGCCACGTCCGCATAAGGCAGGATAAGGATGCCGTACTCGGCCTTATCAAACAGCCGCTTCTGCGCGGCATACGGACGGTACTCCTCCTTGGGAAAAGAGGCGGAAAGAATGTCAAAAAATTCATCAAAGGCGTCAAAGGTCATGTTGGTCAGCATAGAGGTGTCAGATCCTTTCGGTAAAGACTGCGGTAGGTCAATTTCCCGCCGATGCGCTCGGAGACCATCAGGTGGAAGGCGTGGCAGGGGAAGGTGATTTCGTCAAAGGCGATTTTCGGCGGACGGTCGGTCTCCACGCGTCGGGCGATGGTCACATGAGGGATGTTCTCCCTCTGCTCGATGGGAAAGCCGGCGGTGCGGAGGGAAGTCTGCGTTTTTTTCATCAGCTGTAGCAGGGCTTCGTTTTTCTCCACCCCCACCCAATACAGATCGCCGAAGTGTCCGCTTCCCTTTAACGTCAGCGAAAAGGCGCTCTGCTCAATGCCGGACAGCGCACGGATGGCAGAGCGGTGGTCATTTGTCTCACCGATGAATGCCAGCGTGAGATGGAGATTCTCTTTCTTGGTCAGGTTCGCCGAGCGGCAGGATGCCAACAGCTCCTGCCCGGTCTTCATCAGCCTATTTTTCACATCCTCCGGAAACGGAAGCGCCACAAACAGTCTCATCCCACTCAACCTCCCGATCATCCTTTTTCTGTATTCTATCACACTTCCGCCTTTTTTTCAAGGGATCGCGGAAAAGGAAATCTTTTTTCAAAAATCTCTTTACAAAAAGGATCTTTTGTGATAAAATAAACTTCGCGCAGATAACATACACTGCGGGCCATTAGCTCAGTTGGTTAGAGCTACCGGCTCATAACCGGTCGGTCCAAGGTTCGAGTCCTTGATGGCCCACCAAAAAGCACTTGCATTCGTAAGTGCTTTTTTCCTTGATATGTCCATCTAAGAAACGATAAGGAGTCACCCCATGAAGCAGAGCGAGCAGGTTACCTTCACCAATATGTGCATGATCACCGATGAAAACGGTCGTGTGCTTGTGCAAAAGCGAGTTGATCCCAAATGGCCCGGGCTGACCTTCCCCGGCGGACACGTGGAAAGGGGCGAATCGTTCACCGAGGCGGTCAAGCGGGAGGTGTTGGAGGAGACCGGGCTCACCGTTTCTCATCTCACCCTCTGCGGCATCAAGGATTATGCCTGGCCGGACGGCAGACGGTATGCGGTTCTGCTCTACAAGACCGACCGCTTTTCGGGTGTTCTCCGCTCCTCAAGCGAGGGAGAGGTGTCTTTTGCCGATCTTTCCTCCATCCCCTCCGATCAATGGGCCGAGGGCATGGAGCAGACGCTCCGCGTTTTTCTTGAAGAGAAACTGAGCGAGCAATATGCCCATAAGGAGCATGAGGGCGGCGATTGGATCGAAGCGCTGTTATAATACGGTTATCCTGATAAAAGCAAAAAATGGAAGGCTGTCTTTTTTGACAGCCTTTTACAATGTCTTTACTGCGTGATCTTGATGTCCATGCCGTTGACCTCCACATTGTCATCGGCACGGATGAGGATGTACTTCGCTCCGTTGATGACCTCGGTGCGGACCAGATCCAGACGGTCGGGATTGACCTTGATGACCACATCCGGCGTTTTCACCTCGAAATGCTTACGGTCGATGAGATTTTTCGGCAAAAGCTTGGCCTCGCCGAACTGCGCCTTGTACTCCTTCTCAAAGCGCTCCGCGCTGGTCTCCTCTCCGCCGCAGTCTCGGATCAGACCGCCGATCTTTTCCGCGGAGAGCATCAGCGCTTCGTCCTCCTCGTCCTGCTCCTGTTCCGCGTCCATCAGATCGCTGACCTGCTCATGGAAGGAGCGGACAAATTCCATCGTCCCTGCTTCGGGCACGCTGGTGGCCAGCACGGTCTGAAAGACCTCCTTCTGCACGTCGGCGGGCATGGGTGCGCGGCTGCCGAAGATGCGGTCGATGAAGGATTCGTGATCGTCGGACAGGTTACGGGTGTAGAAAAGGGCGTTGTAGATGTTGGCGGTACGGTCGTCGAAGGCGGGAAAGAGGAAGCCGAATTCGGGAGAGGCCACCACCGAATGGACGGCGATGTTATGGAAGGCATTTTCGCCGGTGTAATAGCTGATCTGGGGCGTGGTCAGCTTGACAGGACAGACACAGCTGAGAATATACGAGAATACCGACACAGAATCCTCGTTCTTGCTGCCGTCCTTGCCGTAGGAAAACACGTCATAGCTGTCGCTGATCAGCATCAGCAGGTAGCTGCCGTCGAATTGGATGCTCTCCACCGCGCGGGTGAAGAAGTCGGACACGGCCTCCTTGTCCTCCAAAGCACTCTCGCGCAGACGGGACAGCAGCTTATGCTCCTCCCCCTCCAGCACCTGCCCGTTGGTAAACTCGATGTCGATCAAATTCTTTCCCACCTGACCGGACAGCGTTTTCTTCAAAATTTTCAGAATGCCCTCGCTCTCGTCCTCGGCCATCAGGCAGAGAGGCTGCTCGAAGGTGGACACGATCTCCTTCGATTCGTTGACATAACAGCCGCGCACCTTGGTGATGTTGGTCTTATCGGGACGGAAGCGGCGGCGAAGCTCGGCAATTTCTTTTTCGTTCATGATGTTTGTTCCGTTTCTTTTTTGTTTTGGTCATTCTATTATAGACAAAACCGCCTGTTTTCGCAAGCGGTTTTTGTTTTTTTCTTCAAAAAAGATTTGCTTTTCGCTTTCTTCAAAACACGGTCTGGACCAGCAGCATATAGCAGACCGTTCCGCAGACGATGCTGATGAGCGTGTTCCGCTTCCACAGGTGAAGGACGACCACCAGCACAGAGGCGATCAGCGAGGGAAGAAAGCCCGCCAAGGAAGCGAAGGACACGTCCTTGAGGCAATAGACCACCAGCATGCCCATGGCCGCATACGGCAGGAGCCGCCCCAGCTTTTGCACGATGGCCGGCGTTTTGCGGCTGCCGCTGAAGACTGCAAAGGGCAGGAAGCGCAAAGCCGCTGTCACCAGCGCGATCACCGCGATCATCAGCCATTCTTTTCCGCCGTTCATACGCTCTCCCCCTCTCGGTATCCGCAAAGAAGCGGCAGGATCACGATCATCGCCGGAATCAGAAAATGCTCGCTGCCGAAGATCAGAAGCGACACAACCGTCACCAAAACGCCGATCAGCGCAGGCTTGTGGTCTTGTTTCGACAGCCACTGCTCCACAAACACGGTCAGAAACAGCGCGGTCAGAGCAAATTCGATGCCGCTGCTGTCAAAGGGGATCAGTATGCCCGCCAAAGCGCCCAGCATCGAACCGCTCACCCAATAGATGTGGTCAAGCAACGAAACCAGCAGGTCGTAATCCCGCCGTTCGCCTTTCTCGATGCCCTCGATGTCGCGGCAGACCAGCGAATAGGTCTCGTCGGTAAGAGCAAAGATCAGATAACCCTTCCGCCAGCCCGCATCCCGATAGCGCTCGATCATAGAGATGCCGTAGAACAAATGTCTGGCGTTGACCATCAGCGTGGTCAATGCCGCCGTGAGAAGCGAGGCACCGCTTGCCATCAGCCCCACCGCCGCATACTGCATCGAGCCGGCATACACGAACAGGCTCATGGCAATCGTCCACAGCGGGCCGTAGCCGTTGGCCTTCATCAGCAGCCCAAAGCCGAAGCCCAGCACCACATAGCCGGTCATGACCGGGAGCGTATCAAGCAGGGCGCGCAGGAGCAGCGGATGCCGGCTCTTGCTTTGTTTGATTTGTTTGGTTTTTTCTTGACTATGATTCACGACTGTTTTCTCTTTCTATGTCACACAGGAGGCAGAAGACCGCCGAAGAGCAGGACACCCGCCAAAGCGTTGATGCCGATCACGGCAGGAACGCTCATCTTTGCCTTCAAAAGCAGGAAAAGATCCGCACCTCCCAGCAGGACATACGGCAGATACAGTGCGCCGTCGGATGTGTAGTTGGTCAGGCTCATGGACACGCAGAGCGCGAAGATCATCCCGATGCAGGCAGGACGCACACCGCTCATAACCGCTTTCATCCCTTGGCTGTTTTTGAATTTGTGGAAGAAGGCCGCGGCAAGCAGTGTCAGCGTCAGCGTGGGCATCAGAACGCCGATGTTGGCAGCCGCCGCCCCTGCAAGCCCCGCCGCACGAATGCCGGCAAAGGTGGCGCAGTTGATCCCCAAAGGTCCCGGTGTCATCTCCGCGATGGCCACAATATCCGACACCTCTGCGGCTGTCATCCAGCCGTTTTGGATCATTTCCTCGTTGATCAGCGGAATCATGGACAAGCCGCCGAAGCTGGTGAAGCCGATCTTGGCAAAGCTCCAGAACAGGCGAAGCAGCGTCATCATCGTCTGTCCCCCCGTTTCACTGCGTACAGGCGGTACAAAACGCCGCACACCGCGCCGATCAGCACGATCCACACACAGTTCATCCCCGCGAACAGGTACAAAGCGAAGCCGAGCAACACCAGCACAACGCCGAACGCGCTGTTCACATTCCCCTTGATCAAGGGCAAAGCGGCGCTGAGAATGATGGGAATGACCGCTGCACGGATGCCGTTCATGGCGGCCGCCACCGGCTTGCTGTCGCGGAAGGCGGTATAAAACAGCGTGATGACCGACAGCACCGCCATCGGAGGCAGCGTCAGCCCCAGCACGCAGGCGATGCCGCCCAAAACACCCGCTTGACGGTAGCCGAACAGCATGGCCACATTGCCGATCATGATTCCGGGCAGACTGCGCCCAACGCTGGTCAGATCCAGCAGCTCTTCGTCGCTCAGGCAGCCCTTTTCCACCACATACACTCTCCGCATCTGAGCCACAATGCTCCATCCGCCGCCGAAGGTGAAAAAGCCGAATTTCAAAAACTGCACAAACAGCGACACAATGTCCTTTGCTTTTGCCATAGATCTCCTCTCGGTCCTTTTCCAAACAGAGACGGCGAACATCGCTTGAAAAAACGACGCTCGCCGCGAACATTCCTTATTCCTTTGCCTGATGCTCTTCCTCTTCGAAGCTCAATTCCTGCACACCGCGATGCTCCACCGCCGTGGAGAATACGATCTGCGTGCTGGTTCTGCCAAAGCGCTGGATCTTGCCGATGAAGGCATCCAGCTCCATGGTGCTCTTGAAGCAGACCTTGATCAGCATCGTATACTGACCGGTCACACAGTTGCATTCCACCACATTCGGACAGCTTTTGATGAAAGGATAAAACTTCGGCTTCTGGATCGGCTCCACCTCAAGGTTGATGAAAGCCGTAATGTGATATCCCAACTTCAGCCAATTGACCTCGGCATGATAGCCCTTGATCGTGTTGTCCTTCTCCAGCTTTTCGATGCGCGCAGCCACCGCAGGCGAGGAAAGATACACTTTTTCCGCCAACTGCTTGAGCGGCGTTCTCGCGTTTTCCTGAAGCATCATCAGCAATTGCTCGTCGATATGATCCATACCCAATACCCTCTTTTTCTACAAGGTTCGCTCTCTCTTCTTAATATAATAAACCATTTCTTTTAGAAAATCAAGTCCTTTTCGAAAAAAAGTTAATATCCTTAAGGCGCTCCTTAATTTCCTGCCTTGATGTCGGCCACGTTGGCGTTGTGCTCATTCAGCGTTTTGGCAAAGCGGAGACGGCCGTTTCTTTGGGCAATGAAGTAACAATAATTGGTGTCATCAGGGAAGAGAGCGGCATCGACCGCGCTCATCACGGGGTTGGAAATCGGCCCCGGAGGCAATCCGCCGTAAAGATACGTGTTATAGGGTGTGTCGATGGCGGTGTCGCCCTCCTCCATCACCGGCTTGCGCTCGTCGAAGGTATACTGGATGGTGGCATCGCAGTCGAGACGGCGGTTGAAGACCGTCACATTGTTCAGACGGTTGTGCAGCACCGAGGAAACGACTGCATATTCATCGGAATACTTCGCCTCCATTTGGATGATGGATGCCAGATTGACCACATCGTCCACCGTATAGCCCTGCTCGGCACAGCTTTCGCGGTATTCCTTGGAGAATTTCTTGTCAAAGTTGGCAAGGAAGCGGGAGATGATCACTGTTTCCTCCCAATCCTTATAGAAATCGTAGGTGTCGGGATAGAGGTAGCCCTCCAGACGGTACTTGCGGTTGGGCGAGATCTCGGTCAGCTCCTTGACGAACCAATACTCGTATTCGTATTCGTTGATGGCCTCCACAAAGCCCTCGCGCGTGCCCATACCGTTTTCCAGGAAGAGGTCAATGATGTCATCCACCGTATAGCCCTCGGGGATGGTGAGACGGATCTCCTCCTTCTTGGCCAGTTTTTTCTTAAAAGCGCTCAGCAGCTCATCGTAATTCATGGAGGGCGAGACGGTGTATGTGCCCGCCACGAATTTGCCGTCGTCCTTCTTCAGCTTGGCGAACAGGCGGAAGACGAAGGGATAGTCGATGACCTCGTTGGTTCCCAGCAGCTCGGCCAGCTCGTCCACCGTGGCGTATTCGCCGATGGACAGCGTTACCTCATCGGTGGGCTTGACGAAGGCAAACACGTCGTTTCCGCAGCGGATGACGGTCAGAGCGCCTACCACCGAAACGGACAGAACGAACACGATATAGATCAGCGCCTTGGTGATGCCGAGAATGACATTCTTCGCCGTGCTTCCCGAAAACTCCTGCTCCTCGGTGGAGAAGGCATCGGTGTCAAACGCATCGGTGTCATCGGCGGCAGTTTCCTTTTCCGCGTCCACATAGGTGTATTCAAAGTCAACCCCCATCAGCTCCATGGGCTTGGGGGCAGGCGATGCCGGCTTCGGTGCCGGTGCGGTCGGAAACGGGACAGGGGAAACCGCTTTCGGTGCCGATGAGGTCGGATGCGGGACCGACGCGGTCGGATGCGGGACTTGCGCGGTCGGATGCGGGACTTGCGCGGTCGGACGGGCAGGGGTCGGCTTCGATGCGGAAGAAGGCTGTGCAGCCTGCGGCGAAGCGCTGCCCGTGCGGACGGACGGCGTTTGCGAAGAAGGAACCGGTCTCACGCGCGGCTGAATCGGCCTTGTTTTATCGGCGGGGATGAAGTCCAGCGCCTCCTGCTTTTTGGGGATCTGGCGCTGACGGATCTCCAGATGCGACCACTCGGCCTCCTCGCGGCGGATCTCTTTTGCATCAAACACACCCGTCGGCTGGTCAGGGATCGGCCGATCCGACGGGCTCTGCCCGACAGACTTCGGAGGAGTTTCTGTCTGCTTGTCACCCGGAAGCTTTTGCGGCGCGGCTGCCTGAAGCGGCGCGGTATCGTGCGCAGTCAGATTCGGCTCGCGCTTGGCATGCCTGGGGCGAAAAGAATTGTTGTTCATGTCAGAATTGCCTTTCATTTCATCGGTTTAAACGGCTTGGCGGTCAGGCCTGAACGACCACCACAATGAGAAAAAAGAGAATGCAGGCCAGCACCCCGGGGGAAAAGAGCCCGTCGCTCAAAGCCCGCGTTCCGTAATACGCGCGCTTCTCCTCGGGAGGCGAGGGATCGCCCCGTACCCCGCGGATGTAGTACAAACGCTCCGCATCATGCAGGGCCAGAAGCAGGAAAACAAAGAATAGCGTCGTCACCGTAAAGAGGAAGAAGACCAGACTGTTTGGCTTCATGATCAGCGACCACACATACCCCTCAAGGAATATGCCGAACAGGTTGTACAGCATATGCAGAAGCATCGAGCAGAGGAGCGAATCGGTCACATAGGTGACAAAGGCGAAGACAAGACCGCCGAAGAAATAGACCAAAGCGCCGCGGGCATTGAAGTGGACCATGGCGAACAGCAGAGCCGACACCAAAGCAGCGGTGATGCTTCCGTTTGGTGCATACTCGGCCAAAAACACGCCGCGGAAGAGGAATTCCTCGGCAAAGGCGGGAACCACCGCAAAGGTGACGGCCACATACAAAATCGACAGCAGGTTGGGCGAACCGCTCGGAATGGCACTGTAATCCACCGTGGACTGCACGCCGAACAGGTAATGCATACCCAGATTGATCAGCGCGCTTCCGCAGACCAGAACGCCGAAGGCATAGAAAACGGTCAGCCACTTGCGCGGAGCAAACAGCTTCAGCCTCAGCTTTCCCGCAAAGCCCTCGCCCTTCAGCTTGCAATAGAAGAAGGCGGGCAGGACCAAAATCAGCAGCTGCAGGACGATCATGGTCAGATAGACATTGTCGCCGCTTTGCAGGATGTTCAGATCCAGCAGGCGGGACAGGATCAGAAGAACATACACCAGCAGCACCAGCAGAGGCGCTGTGATCGTGCTTTTAATGCGCATGGAGATTGTGAACCCCCTTTTCGCTGATCAGCAGGTCAACGGCCAGATCGTACCGTCCGCGGGGGATGCGGTCGAGGATGAGCTCCTCATAGGCAAAGCCCACCTTCATCCCCGCAAAGCCGCTGAGATAGCGGTCGTAATAGCCCTTGCCGTAGCCGAGACGGTAACCCTCCCGATCGTAGACCACAGCGGGGATCACGCAGATCTTCGACCGCCCATCCTTTTCCGGATCCAGGATCGGGCAGGTCTCCTTTGGCTCGTGAAGACCGTACATTCCGCTTTCAAAATCCTCACACAGCGACGTAACGATGCGAAAATCCATCCGATGGTCCTCTCCGCATCTGGGAAAGGCCACGGTTTTCCCCTCCTTCCATGCCGCCTCCGCCAAGGGCAGAGGATCGATCTCGCTGTTCAGCGGATAATAGAGCATGAGCACATCGGAATACCGATAGGAGATCAGCGAGCGGAAGAGGGCGATCATCTTTTTTTCAGCCGCCGCCTTTTTCTCGGCGGGAATGGCTTTTCTTTTCTGGATATAATCCTGTCGGAGTGCCTTTTTTACTGTTATTATGTCCGGCATGCTGAGGATCCTTTCACATAAAGATGCTGTTTTTGACACGTTCTGCCGTCTGCTCGCCGTTGAGAACACGGATGGCCTCCAAAGCAAACTCTGCCGTACAGCCCATGGCCTTTGCAGTCAGGAAGCGTCCGTCAAGCGTCACCCTCTCATCGGTGAACACAGCACCCTCCAAAAAGCGCTCAAAGGAGGGATAGCAGGTAGCCTTCACGCCGCGGAGAAGCCCCATTCTGCCATACACCGAGGGGGCGGCGCAGATGGCGCACATCAGTCCGCCGTCGCCGTACACGCGCTCGATCAGACGGCGGCAGTCCCCGCTCTCATACAGGTTGTCCGCACCGGGAAGTCCGCCGGGCAGAACGATGGCCTGCGCCTTTTCCTGCAGAGCAAGCGCCTGAATAACGGTCATATCCGCCTGCGTTTCCAGACCGTGAGTTCCCTGCACGGTCAGCGAATCGGTGATCGAGACCAGCTTGACCTCGTTTCCTGCGCGCAGGAGCATATCCCAGCTCACCAGCGCTTCGCTTTCTTCAAAGCCGTTTGCCAGCATCAGATAGATCATGTGGTTTGTCCTTTCTCCCGCGTTTTCGGGATCAATCGAGCGTCAGAGACGGCATCGGGCGGTCATAGCCCAGCTTGTCCATGATCTCTTTGTGGATCTGTTCTCGGGAACGGATGGCATCGCCCTCATAACAGCGGATGCGCGTCCACTCCCATTTTTCGCTTGCATACAAAGCCGCTTCGTAGCTTCGTTTCAGATGATCGGGATCCTTTTCGTGAATGTCCTTGCTCACGCCCGTTTTCTCGCACCGCGACTGGATCAGCTTCATGGAAAGCTCAGGCTTCAGCTCCAGATAGATCACGCGGTCGGGAGCCGGGATGCCCAGCTTTTCGTATTCATACTCCCACAGCCAATCGAGAAAGGAGTCCCATTCGCCCCGCGGAAGCTTGGACAGCTGATGGACCGCGTTGGCGGTGGTGTATCGGTTGGCGATGAGGATCTTTCCGGGCGTTTGGTAGTCGCGCTGCCAGTCGGTACGGAAGCTGACATAGCGGTCGCAGGCGAAAAAGGTGGAGGCGGCATAGGCATTGGTGGCCTTGGGATCATCCCCCAGCTTCCCCGACAGATACATCCGCACAAGGAAGGAGGAATCGCTTTCATAATCGGGGAAGGAGAGCATGCGGACAGACTGTCCTCTTTTCTCCAGCGCCTCCTTCAGCAGAAGCGACTGCGTTTCTTTTCCCGAGCCGTCCAGCCCGTCGATGGCAAGAAAGAATGACATATGCCGATACCTCACTCAAAATCGTCTTTTTTCAGCACCATTTCCATGTACTGCTGCTTTGTGATCAGCACCGTCCGCGGCTTCTGACCGTCGGGAGGGCTGACATATCCTAAGATCTGCATTTTATCGATCAGCTTGGCCGCACGACCATAGCCGAGAGAGAGACGCCGCTGGATCAGGCTGGTGGAGATCTTGCCGCTTTCCACGGCCAGCTCCAGAGCCGGGCGGAGCATGGGATCGCTCTCCATGTCCTCATCGTCCATATCCGGCGATGCTCCGCTTCCCTTCTTGCCCATGCCGCAGCGAGCGGCTTCCTTGTCGATCTGCGCCATCACATCGTCGTTGTATTCGCAGGTGCCGCAGGCACTCTTCAGGAACTGCACCACGCTCTCCACCTCGGAGTCGCTGACGAACGCACCCTGCACACGCATGGGCTTGTTGAAGCCGACGGGGGAATAGAGCATATCGCCCTTACCGATCAGCTTTTCCGCACCCGCCACGTCCAGAATGGTACGGGAGTCCACCTGCGAGGCCATGGTGCAGGCGATACGGGACGGCACGTTGGCCTTGATCAGACCTGTGACCACGTCCACCGACGGACGCTGGGTACCGATGACCAGATGCATACCCGCCGCTCTCGCCTTCTGTGCCAGACGGCAGATGGAATCCTCCACGTCGTCGGGAGCGGTCATCATCAGATCGGCCAGCTCGTCGATGACGATGACGATCTGGGGAAGTCTCTCTTTTTCGGGATCCCCCTCGGTGATCTTGTTGTAGCTCATCACATCGCGGACGCCCACGTCCTCGATCATTTCAAAGCGGCGCTCCATCTCGTTGACCG
The DNA here is from genome assembly GCA_015063795.1 of Oscillospiraceae bacterium. GTDB lineage: Bacteria > Bacillota > Clostridia > Oscillospirales > CAG-272 > SIG694. The sequence continues at coordinate 20,536 of SVTL01000007.1, read as the reverse complement.
CCCAGTGCAGAGAGCCGGCCGCCTTCTTCGGATCGCTCACCACCGGCACCAGCAGATGGGGAATGCCGTTGTACATGCTGAACTCGACCTTTTTCGGGTCGATGAGGATCATCTTCACCTCATCGGGGGTGGCTTTGTAGAGAAGGCTGATGATCATGGTGTTGATGCACACCGATTTGCCCATACCCGTGGCACCCGCGATCAGCAGGTGGGGCATTTTGGCGATGTCCAGATAGATCGGCTCGCCGGCCACGCTTTTGCCCAAGACCACGTTCAGCCTGCTTGCCGCCTGCTTGAACGTTGTTTTCTCGATCAGCTCGCGCAGATACACCGTCTCCTTGATGCGGTTCGGCACCTCAATGCCCACCGCGCTCTTGCCGGGGATCGGCGCCTCGATGCGCACGCCCGTGGTGGCCAGATTCAGCGCGATATCGTCCACCAGGTTGGCGATGGAGCGAACGCGGATGCCCTCCTCGGGAACCAGCTCATACCGTGTGACCGTGGGGCCTCGCGACACGTTGACCACGCGGGTTCGCACCTTAAAGCTGGCCAGCGTTTCCACCAGCTTCACGGCGTTTTTGTGCAGCTCCTCGCTGATGTCCACATTCTGCGGCTCGTTTTTGATGTTCAGAAGGCTGATGGGGGGGAAGACATATTCGCGGACAGGCTCCTTTTCCTCGGGAGCATTTTCCGCTTCCTTCTTTTCCGCTTCAAGCTCGGACAGTCTCTTGCGCTCCACCATCAGCTCCAGCTCGGCCGCATCGGGAACAGCCGACACCGCCGCCTCCGCTGCGGAAGGAACAGCCGATGCAGCCGCCGTTGCGGGAATGCTCTGTCTGCGCTCGCCGCCGAAGACCTCCTTCAGCTCGTTGCGGACCTCAGGCTCCTCCTCCATGGGAATAAACTCGGCGATGGGAGAAGCGGGCGTATAATCCGAGGCGGGAAGCGGCTCTGTTTCTTCCTCCTCCTCTTTTTCCTCAAAGGGATCCACGTCGATATCAAAGGGGGGCAGGTCCTCCGGCTCCTCCAGCGTATCGATGCGGTCGACCGGCTTTTTCTTTTTGGGCTTGTCCTTTGCGGCAGGCTCCTCCGCCGTTTCATGCCCGGAATCGCTTGTCGGCTCGTCCCAATCCTTGTCGCGGCGGACAGGCGTATAATAGGGCTTCAGACGCTCGTTCTCCTCGGCGCGCTTTTTCGCACTCTCCTCACGCTTCTTGTGGAAATAGTAAGCGATGTAAATGCCCAGCGCACGGGGGGTGAGGCCGAAGAGAAAGACCGTGAAGGTAAACAGCAGCGCGATGGACACGATCAGCGTGCCCGCGATGCCGATCAGACGCAGCAGAAGAGCGGCGATCAATCCGCCCAGAACGCCTCCGCCCATGCGGGAGACCTCCTCTGAGCCGATGCCCATCTGCCACAGTTCTTTGACATTGAAGCTGACTTCGCCGGAGGGAATGCCGTTGGACTGCACATAGAACACGTGCATCAGCACGGCGATGAAGGTGACCACCACCAGCGCGAAGATCCACTTGGAGGTGACCTCTCCTCGCTCCACGTCCTTCTTCCAGCAGACCGCCTCAATGGCGATCACCACCGGCACAAACCAGGCGGCGGTGGAAAACAGGCCGTACAGCACGATGCGGATGGCGCCGCCCACACTGCCTGTCATACCGCTCATCAAGAAGCAGACGGCGACAAACAGCGCCACAATCATGAGAATATAGGGCATCACGCGGTTGAACACGCTGTCGGGGTTCGGCGCTTTTTTCTCCTTGAGCGGCATCGCGGCCGTTGCATGTTTAACAGACGTCTCCTTTTTGGCAGGAGCCGTTTTTTTCGCGGCCGTCTTCTTCTCGGGAGCCGACGCGCTCTTTTTCTTCGCTTCGGTTGTTGTTTTTTTCTGAGGCATGGTGCTTGCGTCTCCTTGTCTTTATCCGAAGATCACCGTCAGCAGGCCGACTGCAATGCAGTAATAGCCGAACAGGCGGAAGTTGGAATGCTTGGAAATGTAAACGAGCAGCTTCATCGCGGCGATGCCGGCCAGCATAGCCGACACAATGCCGACCAGCGCAGGCAGAAGAAGCTCGGAGGGGGCGGGGGCAGCGGCGATCTCGTCGAGCATATCGGGCAGCACGAAGATGTTGGCGCCCACAATGGCGGGAATGGACAGCAGGAAGGAAAACTTCACGGCGTAGTCGCGGTCAAAGCCCTGCAGAAGACCGCCCGTGATGGTTGAGCCCGAGCGGGAAAGTCCGGGCAGGATGGCGCACATCTGGCACAAACCGACCAGAAAAGCATTCAGAGGCGTGGTCTTTTCCACGTTTTTGCCCCCCTTGCCGATGCGGTCGGACACGAACAGAACAAAGCCGTTGACAATCAGAATGCCGCCCACCACCTTGGTGTAGCTGCTGAGGATCTCCACATAGTCGTTGATAAACGCGGCCGCGATCAGAGGCAGGCAGGCGATGACAAGAAAGAGCACCAGCCGCTCATCGACGGTATAGTCGGCCAGCTTCCACTTTTTCCTGAACACCTTGCCCAGCAGCGAAAAGGCGGCAGGGACCAGCGCACAGAGGTCGCGGAAATAGACGATGACCACCGCGATCAGCGTTCCCAGATGGAGCATCACATCAAAGGTCAGCGTGCTGTCAAAGCCGATATCAAAAAAGCTGTGCAGGATGGCCAGATGCCCCGAGCTGGAGATGGGGAGAAATTCGGCGATGCCCTGCATGATACCGAACAGAACAGCGGATACTATATTCAAAACGCAACACTCCTTTTTCGCCCGGACGTCCCATGTCTGGTCTCTCCGAGCCCTGCTTTTACGTTTCATTCTATTCCTTATTTAATCATTGTACCATATTTTTATCAAAAATACAATAGAATTTTGGAGCAACTTTCGTGAGAAACCTTCTTTTTATCCTCTTTTTCGCCCTTTTGGGCGGCTTTTTCAACGGTCTTCTCGGTACGGGCGGCGGTATCGTTCTGGTCTTCCTGCTCTCGCGCATTCCTTCGCTGTCGAAGACCGAGGTCTTTGCCACCACCGTTTTCTGCATTTTTCTGATGTCGCTGCTCACCGCCGTGCTCTATTTCAAGGAGGGGATGATCGATCTTTCCTTCTCCTCGCAGGTCTTTGTCCCTGCCGCCGTCGGAGGAGCGGTCGGCGCTCTGCTGCTCGGAAAAATCAAGCCCTCGCTCCTTCAAAAGCTCTTCGCCTGCATGGTGTTGTACAGCGGCATCCGCATGGTGATGGCATGATGCTTCTGCTTGAAGGGCTCGTCCCCGCGCTCATCGCCGCGCTGTCGGGGCTTGGCATCGGAGGGGGCGGACTGCTTGTCATCTACCTCTCGGCGGTCACAAGCCAACCCCATCTGATGCTGCAGGGCACCAACCTTCTTTTTTTCATTTTCTCCTCAGCGGCCGCCTCCGCCGTCAACGGCAAAAAGGGACGGATCCGTCTTCGACTCGCCGCGATCGTCTCGCTCTGCGGTGCGGTCGGCATCCTCCTCGGCTTTGCGCTTCTCAAGGCCATCGATCCTGTTTGGGTGAAGCGCATCTTCGGCTGGCTTTTGATCGTGTCGGGGCTTTTGACGCTGTTCAAAAAGAAAAAGAAGGAACCATAGCGCATCCTGTCCGCCGCTCAAAGCGGCTTTTTCGCTTTTTCACCGCCTTTTTTATCAAAATCTTTTCAATAACGATGGAATTGTTTTCCGAATCTCTTGAAATTTACCGAACGGTGTGGTAAAATAAAAGATAAATCAAGAACAAGGACGGACGTTTTTATGATACAGAAAATGCGCGGGACGATGGATATCCTTCCCGCAGAAATGCCAACATGGCGCTTTATCGAAGAAAAAGCCCGCGAGATCTCGGCCCGCTTCGGGTTTGAGGAGATCCGCTTCCCCACCTTTGAAGCCACCGAGCTCTTCTCCCGCGGTGTGGGCGGTACCACCGATGTGGTGCAGAAGGAGATGTATTCCTTCACCGACCGCGACGGACGAAGCATCACCCTCCGCCCCGAGGGAACGGCCTGCGTGGCCCGCAGCCTGATCGAAAACGGTCTCTGCTCGGACACCATGCCCAAAAAGCTCTTTTACCTCATCAACTGCTTCCGCTACGAAAAGCCCCAGGCGGGACGCAGCCGTGAGTTTTTCCAGTTCGGCACCGAAATGTTCGGCGCAGCTCACCCTGCTGCCGACGCTGAGGTCATCGCGCTGGCCGACACGCTGATCCGCTCGCTGGGCATCAAGGACGCTCAGCTTCACATCAACTCCATCGGATGCCCCGAATGCCGTGCGCGCTATCATGCGGCGCTGAAGGAGTACTTCGCCGCCAGACAGGAGCAGCTCTGCGACACCTGCAAGGGACGTCTGCAGACCAACCCCATGCGTATTCTCGACTGCAAGAGCCCCATCTGCGGCGAGATCGGCAAAGACGCACCCGTCATGCTCGACTACCTCTGCGATGACTGCCGCGACCACTTCGAAACGCTGAAAAAGCTGCTTGACGCCCACGGCATTGCCTATGACATCGACACCCGCATCGTCCGCGGCCTCGATTACTACACCCGTACCGTGTTCGAATTCATCTGCCCCTCCATCGGCGCTCAGAGCACCATCTGCGGAGGCGGACGTTACGACGGGCTGATCTCCGAGATCGGCGGTCCTTCCCTGCCCGGCATCGGCTTTGCCACCGGTATCACCCGTCTCATCCTCGCCATGAAGCTGAACGGCGTGGAGATCACCGAGGACAATGCTCCCGCCCTCTACATCGCCCCCATGGGCAGCGCAGCCGTGGAAAAGGCAGCCAAGATCGTCTCCTCTCTCCGCAAGCAGGCGCTTTACACCGAGACCGATCTGGTCGGCAGAAGCCTGAAAGCGCAGATGAAATATGCCGACAAAAAGCACGCCCGCTTCACGCTGATCTTAGGCGACAGCGAGATCGAAAGCGGCAAGGCACAGCTGAAAAACATGCAGACCAGCGAGCAGACCGAGGTTGACATCAACGACATCGAACCCCTCGCTTCTCTCCTCCGATAAAAAAACAACAATTCATCCGAACCGAAAGGAATACCACCATGGCCGAATTGCTTACAAGTCAGGATAAACGCACCAAATACTGCGGAGAATTCACCTCCGCCGACGTGGGACAGAAGGTCTGCGTCATGGGCTGGGTCCAGCGCCAGCGCGACTTAGGCACGCTGATCTTCATCGACCTGCGCGACCGCACCGGCATCGTCCAGCTGGCCTTCGACCGCGAAGCCAACAGCGAAGAGGTCTTTTCCCGGGCCTTCTCCCTCCGCTCCGAGAGCGTCCTCTGCGCTCACGGTACCGTCCGCGCCCGCGGTGAGGGTGCTGTCAACAAAAACATCCCCACCGGCGAGGTTGAGATCTTTGTCGAAGAGCTGAAGGTTCTCTCCCTCGCGCAGACGCCTCCCTTTGAGATCGTGGAAAACAGTCAGGTCCGCCCCGAGCTCCGTCTCAAGCACCGCTATCTGGATCTCCGCCGTCCCGATCTGCAGAGAAACATCATCGCCCGCAGCAAGATCGCCAAGATCGCCCGCGATTTCTACGCCGAAAACGGCTTCATCGAGATCGAAACGCCCAATCTGATCAACCCCACCCCCGAGGGCGCGCGCGACTACATCGTTCCCAGCCGTGTCCACCCCGGCTCCTTCTATGCCCTTCCCCAGTCGCCCCAGCTGTACAAGCAGCTGCTGATGCTGTCCGGCTTTGACCGCTATATGCAGCTGGCCCGCTGCTTCCGCGACGAGGACCTGCGTGCCGACCGTCAGCCCGAATTCACCCAGATCGATTTGGAAATGTCCTTCGTCACCGCCGACGACGTGATGGAGCTGAACGAGCGCTTTATCAAGCGTGTGTTCAAGGACTTCTTGGATATGGATATCGCCCTGCCCATTACGCGTATGCCTTACGCCGAGGCTATGAACCGTTACGGCTCGGACAAGCCCGACACCCGCTTCGGCTTTGAGCTGACCGACCTGACCGAGACCGTGAGAAGCTGCGGCTTCAAGGTCTTTGCCGATGCTGTTGCGGGCGGCGGAAGCGTCCGCGGCATCAACGTCAAGGGCGGCGCCGCCTTCTCCCGCAAGGAGATCGATGCGCTGATCGAGGTCGCCAAGCAGTACCGCGCCAAGGGCGTGGCCTGGCTGAAGAAGGGCGCTGAGGTTTCCTCCTCCTATGCCAAGTTCCTCACCGAAGAGGAAAACGCCGCCATCGCGGAAGTGATGGGCGTGGAAGAGGGCGACCTGATCCTGATCGTGGCCGACAAGAACAAGGTCGTGTTCGACTCGCTGGGTGCTCTGCGTATCGCCGCGGCCAAGAAGCTGGGGCTGATCCGTCCCGGCGACTTCAAGATCCTGTGGGTCACCGAATTCCCGCTGCTTGAGTATGACGAGGAAGAGGGACGCTTCTGCGCCATGCACCATCCCTTCACCTCGCCTATGGATGAGGACCTGCCGTATATGGAAAGCGATCCCGGCCGCGTGAGAGCCAAGGCCTATGACCTGGTCATCAACGGTACCGAGGTGGGCGGCGGCTCGATCCGTATCCACCTGCCCGATGTGCAGGCCAAGATGTTCGATGCCATCGGCTTCACCCCCGAAGAGGCACAGGCCAAGTTCGGCTTCCTGTTAGAAGCATTCAAGTACGGCACGCCTCCTCACGGCGGTCTCGCGTTCGGCTTTGACCGTCTGGTCACCCTGCTGCTGGGGCTGGAGGACATCCGCGACGTCATCGCCTTCCCGAAGGTACAGAACGCCTCCGAGCTGATGACCGGCGCGCCCACTCCCGCCGATCCCAAAGCACTCAAAGAGCTTTGCATCGAGGTCGCCGAGGAAGCAAAAGAATAACAAACAGCAAAACAAAAAGAGATATGATCGAAAAAACGGTCATATCTCTTCTTCATATATACAAAAAGAACGAGCCCGGGATCAGCCGAGCTCTTTCGCAAGTGGTTTCATGTCTTTCGTGACCAGGGTGATATTGTTACTTCCAGTCGAGGTATAATAGAAGGGTATTTCTCAAGAAAAAATTCCCTTCTATTGGATTAAAACCTTATTCTTGGTTCTTCTGTTCTTGTTTTTTCTGTTCTTCCTTCATTTTTTGATGATCTGCCTGCAAAGCAAGGAGGAAGGAACAGACTTTTTCATTACTCGGACGTTTGTATAACTGTTCAGGAGGCGTGTTTTGCCGTTTTAGGTCACGTTCGTGATAGAAAAGAAATATATCGATATACCCAAAAAGGTCAAACCTCAATGAATTATACTCTTTGTCTGTAGGGGTATAATGAAATCCTTTCGTCCTATCTGCTTTATAATGCACATCTTCCTCACTGGAAACGTCTATGTATGCATACTGGTCAAAATAAAAACCTACAACCAGATGGTTTTTCCAAAGCGGTTCGCTGCCATAAATTCCGTTTTTCCGCAAACGCAAATTTGTCCGAATCAGCTTTCGAGGATCATCATAGAATGCGTTTGAATAAGCAGTATCCTTCAACGGCGCTTCCAAGGCCAGCTTCTTATACCGTTCCGGCAAAACAATATCCAATTCTTTTTCAATCAAGGCAAAATCTTCATGTGTCATCGTTATTTTCCTCCCATCATATAAGACTTTCCGTACTTTGAATGAACTTTCTTTGCAAAGTTCAAAACAGCCTCTTCAGTCGGCAGTTTATCCTTATAGCGGTTTCTAAAACCATTCCACATATCGTTAATACTTCTGTGGATCGTATCTTCAACCCCTGCCAAATTCGCAAGCATATTGGGGTCAAAACGATCTCCCATCACATGTGCCCACTCCAATGGAATCATATGGTGCACTTCGTACTTTTTTATCCCTTTTGCAACTGCTTCTGCAAAGAATGAGTATCCGCCGCGAGGAATCGACCAATGCTCGGATCATAATACCTCATGCGGAGATAATACGTGCCCGTTTCGGTGTCGTAATATTCGCCGCAATAGCGGAAGGGGTTGGATACGTTGCCATAAGAATCGGTCAAGCTGTTATCTTTTTTGTTAATCCGACTTCATTGTACCATATTTTCTATCTTTTGTCAAGAAAATATGACACAAAAGGCGAGAGATGCACTCCCGCCTTTCCTTTTTTACAAATCTCCGATGATCTTGCGGATCATGTGCGAGGCGATCAGCAGTCCCGCCGAGGAGGGGACAAAGGAGATCGACGCCGGGGAGCGCTCGCCGTCGCGGTGAGGGAGCTCGTCCGACCAAAGCACGTCCACATGGTGGATCCCGCGCTGCTTCAGCTCGCGCCGCATGACACGCGCCAGCGGGCAGACCGAGGTCTTGCCGATATCCGAAATCATAAAGCGTGACGGATCCATCTTGTTGCCCGTTCCCATGCAGGAGATGACGGGAATGTTCCGCTCCTTGCAGCCCTCGATGATCGCCAGCTTTCCCGTCACGTTGTCGATGCAGTCGGCCACGTAGGTCGGGCGGTAGACATCGAGAATGGCCGCCGCATTGTCCGCCCCCACAAAGCATTCGCTGACGCGGACATCGCAATCGGGGTTGATGCTCCGGATCCGCTCGCGCATCACATAGGTTTTATACAGCCCCACCGTGGTGCGGTTTGCCATCAGCTGGCGGTTGATGTTGGTCACATCCACCGTATCCTTATCGATGAGCAGCATGCTTCCCGCACCGGCGCGGGCAACGGCCTCCGCGGTATAGGAGCCGACGCCGCCGATGCCAAAGATCAGAATGCGCGAGGCCGCGATCTTCTCCACCGCCTCGCTTCCGATCAGTCTGCGTTCACGTTCAAGCCAATCCATGTTCCTTTTCCTTCATCCGTCTGTACTTGCTTTTTTTCCGAGCAGGCTCATCCGCCCAGCAGATCCTCGGTCAGCATCTCCACCTCTGCCGGCTTCACATGATTTTCCTTCAGCAGATTCAGCAGGGCCTGCGCCGTCTCCCTCCGACGGGAGACATCATAAAGAAAGCGGTAATCCACGCCGTAACGGGAATTGATCTTCACGATCAGGATCGAATAGACCGACGAGAGTGAGGCGTCTCCGTCGCACAGCAGGTCGTCCTCGGTCCGGATCAGGTTGTACCGCAGATATTCGGCAACAGCCGATGTTTTTTGGCAATTCATAAGTATCCTCTCCCGTATACAGAGTCAAAAAATGGACGGGTTATTCTTATTTTACTCTTTGTCCGCTTTTTTGTAAAGACTTGATTTTCGACAAAATTCGACAAAACAAGGTGTGTTTTGGCATTTTTGACGATACTTTTCGATGTTGAATGACATGATTGCGATTCTTAACAAAGCATGTGTATAATGTATTTATATTTTTCCAGAATACACCATATTTCTTTGTCGAAAATATTTATTTTATACATATGAATACATATGTTATTTTTGTGAACAATTAGATTTTTGTTGTTTTCGACCGTTTTTCTCCGTTTTTTCCAAAAGCTCACCAATGACAGCGCGCCCTTTTTTATGATACAATGAGGAAGAAAAGCCATCGAAGCGGCGCCGACGCCCCCTTTTGCCGCGCTGCGTTCCATCATCCAACGGAGTTTATTATGCGCACCACACGTACTTACACCTTCCGCTCGCCGATCGCCAGGCGGATGCTTCTGATCGGGCTTCCCACCGCTCTTCTCTATCTGCTCTACATCCTTTTTTCCCTTGAGCACGGACTGCGCGCACAGATCATCGGTCTGCGTGCCGACATCCTTTCCATGCTCGAGCATGTCCTGCTGTCGCTGACGCTTCTTGTCGGCGGAGCCTGCCTGTTTGACATCGCCGATCGGGAAAAGCAGTCACAGTAAAAGAAGGGCGATCCAAAAAACGGTCGGAAAGCGGCAGTTGGAAATAGAAGCGGTCGGAAAAGGGCGGTTAAAAAAGCGGTCCGGAAAACACCACCGCCGTGCATCCGACAGACAATTTCAAACAACGGACAAAAAAAGAGAGACAACGGTTGTTTTTCCGGTCTCTCTTTCTGTTTTGTTCTCTCTTATGTGCATTCGTCAGCTTTCGTACCGTTCAAACGCAAAGCCGTTGCGGACTTTGTCGATGTCATCGGTCCAGTAAAGGAAGCCGTTGTGCACCCAGACAGCGCCGCTTCCGTTTTTGTATACGACCGTCTCGGTGCGCTTGCCCGTCTCATCGGTGACGACCGTTTTGCGGACGCCGTCGGTATAGCGGTAGGAGGCGGTGTCCTCGTCATAGCGCGCACTCATCGTCCATTCCGAGGCCTCGGACACGCTGCTTGACCAATGTGCGGTGATGTTGTAAGCCTCCCCGGCCTTCTCTGCCGTGATCATACACCGCTTGCTGTTGGTATCGTACCAAATGCCGCTCAGGTCGTCCTCCCCGTCTCCGGACAGGGGGCGATAGCTGCCGGCAATGGAATCGGCAAAGGCAAGGACGGTGTCATACGAGGAATTGACGCGGACGGCGAAGGCACTGCACATCTCCTCCTCCGTGAGCAGGTACACGATCCATTGCGTCTGCTTGCTGTCCTCGGTCAGGGTATACTCCGCACGGCAGATCAGGGGAAAAGCGCCGTACAGAGGCGACGAGGCGGTCAGCGACACAGAGTCGGGAGACGCTCCCATCGATTCCCACAGCGGACGCTTACCGTTTTCGTCCTTCTCGGTCAGACGCGAGGCAAGAGCAGAGGCATCGGACGGAAGCTCACCTGTCGGCACATCAAAACCGTTTCGGATAAAATAGGAATATAAGCTGTAAACAACCGTGCTTCCCAGCGGCTGGATCACCGTGCGGATCTCGCCGTTCCTGCCGAAATTCTGCCAGCCGTCGGCAGGGCCGAAAGCGGTCTGCTCACGGTAGCGGATGGGATTGGCATCTGCAATCGAGGGCGCCGGAGACGCATTCGCCCCACCGGGCTGTGTCATAACGGCAGCCGTCGTCTCGGGCAATGCCGTTGTCTCAGGCAAAGCGGTTGTTGCGGGCAATGCCGTGGTTTCGAGGACGGTCGTCGCGGGGGCCATGGTGGCCGCAGGGGCCGCCGTTTCGCGCGGTGCGGATTCGGTTTCGGGCATGGGGACCGCAGTCGATGCCGCCGCGGACGTTACCAAAACCGCATAAAGCTTGCTGTCCGCCGCGGACGAGCTGTTGGTTTTGGACGTTTCTTCCTTGGTCGTTTCGCCTCTTCCCGTCAGAGACGAGCCTTCGCTCTGCACCACCATCTGCTCGGCATCGTCGCTTGCCGAATAGGAGAAGCCGCCATTGGAGGCCATATCGTAACAGACCGTCTCCTCCGCCGCTTCTTCCATACCGAAAAACTGCAGCTCCGCCGAATCGGCGCTCATATTCTCCGCAGCACGCTTCATGGACGGACCGAAGGCAAGCACCGCACCGACGATCAGCACAAAGGCCGCCGCCAGCGAACCGAAGCGCACCACATACGGATGGCGGTAGAAGGGGCGGTGGATCTGCCTCGACACGCTTTCGGCGATGCTCTTTTCGGGCGTCTGCACGCAGGAGCGGATGTATTGGATGGTTTTCTCGATGTTGGCATATTCACGCTGACAGCCCGGGCAGGAGGCGATGTGCGCTTGCATCGCTTCGCTCTCGCCCTTGCTCAGCTCGCCGTGATAGAGCTCAAACATCTTCTCGCGGACCTGCTCACAGGTCAGCGGCTTGTGGTTTTGTTCATACATGGATCAAAAAACTCCGTTTGTTTTACTTTCCATAGTCTTTGACGAAATGTTTCAAAAAAAGTTTCGTTTTTCCAAATACTCTTTGATCGCTTTTCTGGCGCGGTTGATGCGGCTCTTCACCGTACCCTCCTCCAGATCCAGCATTTCGGCGATCTCGTCATAGGAATAGCCGTCGATATCCCGCAGGATGATGATCCTTTTGTGGATGGGATTGAGCGATTCGATGGCCCGCCAGACCAGCTCGGCCTCGTCTTTTTTCTCCGAACGCATCTCAGGACCGTTGGCCGGATCGTCGGGGATGGCCGTCTGGCGCTCGTATGTATCCTCCTCGTCGTATTCGGAGAGAGAGATGTGCTTTTTCCGTGAGGAGGAACGCAGGAAGTCCATACAGGCGTTGATGCTGATGCGGTAGAGCCAGGTGGAGAACTTACAGTCGCCGCGGAACTTTCGGATGGAGCGGTAGGCCTTGAAAAACACCTCTTGGGACACGTCATACGCATCCTCGCACCGCCCGATCTCACCGACGATGATGTTATACACCATCGATTCATACAGCACCACCAGCTCGCCGAAGGCATCCTTGTCGCCGCGGACCGCTGAAGCGATCAGCTCCTGCTCGCGAATGTGCTTGGTTTCGTCAGTCACTTCCCCGCTCACCGCCTTCCATTTCCTCTTCCAGCAGGGTCTTTACCTCTTCGTATGTACAAAGCTCGTTGATCCTCCCCCGCACTCTCGCTGAGCCGCGCAGACCGCGGACATACCAGCCCATGTGCTTTCTTGCCTCGGGGATGGCGATTCTTTCGCCCTTGTAGGCGATCATACGCCGCAGCTGATCGAGAGCGGTCGCCATGCGCTCGCGGTAGGACGGCGGCGTGTAGCTTTTTCCCTCCAGCGCTGCGCGGATCTCCTCGAAGATCCAGGGATTGCCGTAAGCACCGCGACCGATCATGATGCCGTCGCACTCCGTCTCCTCCAGCATCTGCAGAGCATCGGAAGCGCAGAACACATCGCCGTTTCCGATCACGGGGATCGACACCGCCCTCTTCACATCCCGTATCACCGAGCGGTCGGCTCTGCCGCTGTACATCTGCTCGCGGGTGCGTCCGTGAACGGTGATGGCGCAGGCGCCGTTTGCCTCCGCGATGCAAGCGATCTCCACCGCATTCCGCCCCGCCTCATTCCATCCGCTTCGGATCTTCACGCTCACCGGCAGAGGCTGAGAGTCCACCACCTGTCTTACGATCTCGCCCGCTGTTTTCGGATCCTTCATCAGCGCACTGCCGTCGCCGTTGCCCGCCACCTTATGGACGGGGCATCCCATGTTGATGTCGATGCCGCAGGGGATGGCGGTGTTGGTGCAGTGGGCATAGGTGTTGTCGGCCAGCTTCGCCGCACTTTCGGCCATGATATCCGCCTCGTGACCGAAGATCTGGATCGACAGCGGCTTTTCGTTTTCTTCAAAGGCGGCCAGCTCCGCCGTTTTTTTGTCGTTGTAATGCACCGCCTTGGCGGAGATCATTTCGGAAAAGGTGTATTCGGCGCCGTGAAGCGCACAGATCTGACGGAAGGCGCGGTCGGTCACTCCCGCCATCGGCGCGAGAAAAAGTCCGTATGGAAGTTCACAATGTCCGAATCTCACGTTCTTTTCCTTTCTTTTTCTTTCAAATCGATCGGCGTTTTTTTGTTTTTTGCACCTGTCCCGCCGATGCGGGAGGTTTTGCGGATTTTCTGTCGTTTTTCAGCCGATGTCGATCTGCTTGACCGGTTTGATCGCGCTTCCCTCGGCATACTCCTTCACCCGTCCGAGGGCAAAAAAGCCTTTTTCGCCGCAAAGACGAACCAATTCTCCGTCTTCGATGTGCGTGCCGATCTTTTTCTGATAAATTTCCAGTCCGTTCCTCGCCAGATGCTCAAAGAAGGGGGGCAGGCACACGCTCGGGCAATCGCCGAACAGCTCCTCCACCGGCAGCAGAAGGAGGATCCGTTCCTCCATCTCCATCCCCTCCAGCTGCTCGAGGGTGTACGCTCTTGAAAGCGTCGCCGAGCCGCTTGACGTGCGGCGCAGGGCGGTCATGGTCGCTCCGCACCCCAACGCTTGCCCGATGTCCTCGCAGAGCGTGCGGATGTATGTCCCCTTGGAGCAGGAGACGTCCAGCGTATAGTGTTTTTCGTCGATTTTTTCGGCGCTCAGCCCATCGATCTCGATCTCTCTTGCACTCCGCTCGATCTCAATGCCCTTTCGGGCCAGATCCACCAGCTTTTGCCCGTCCACCTTCAGCGCGCTGTACATGGGAGGGATTTGGCGGATCACACCGGTAAAGGAGGGCAGAACGGCGCGGAAGGCTTCCTCGCTTGGGATGGCATCGCTCTCGGTCAGCACGTTTCCGGTGATGTCGCCGCTGTCGGTGGTCAGCCCCAGACGAAGCGTGGCACGGTAGCTCTTTTTGTCGCTCACCAACAGCTCGGCCACCTTGGCCGCACGCCCGATCATGACCGTCAAAAGCCCTGTGGCCAGCGGATCCAGCGTTCCGGTGTGTCCCACCCGCTTGGTTCCGTACAGACGGCGGATGCGGTTGACCACATCGTGAGAGGTCATGCCGCAAGGCTTATCGATATACAGGATCCCGCAAAGCTCATCCATGCAATATTTCCTCGATCACTCGTTTTTCGGCCGCCTCCGGGCTATCCGCCTCGATGGTCACGCCGGCCGCGCTGAAGTGTCCGCCGCCGCCCATACGGGCACAGATCGCCGAAACATCGGTGCTGCGGTCGCTTCGCATCGACACCTTGAACAAGCGCGGATCGGCCGATTCCTGCTTGATCACAGCCCCCACCGACACGCCTCGTACCGTGCGCGGGATCGAGCTGATGTCCGAAAGGTCCTCCTCGGTGAGCTGTCCTTTTTTCTTCATTTCATTGGTGAAGTTGATCACCGCCACCCGTCCGCCGTCGCAATAGCGGAGGGCGTCCAGCGCCATACGGAAGGCCTCGGTCTCGCCGCGGCTGCGGTTGTCAAACAAACGGCGGTTGATCTCGTCGGGCTTGACGCCCATCTCAAGCAAAGATGCCGCCTTGCGGTGGGTTTCGGGCGTCACATTGCTGTACTTGAAGCAGCCCGTGTCCGAAGCGATGGCCGCATACACCCGCTCTGCGGCAGGCAGGGACCATGCGTCAAGCGCCTCCAGAAGATCGAATACAATCTCGCCCGTGGCCGAAGCGGAGGGGCGGACGTAATTATCGTCGGCAAAATCGCTTCCCGTTGCGTGGTGGTCGATGCGGAGCGTGGTCTTCCCCTTGAAAAGATCGATGGCGCTTCCCAGCATCTCCACCGATGCCACATCCACCGCCACGGGCAGATATTCGCCTAAGTCTGCGGGCAGAAGCGAAGGAAGGATCTCGCTTTCGGTCAGGAAGAGCAGCCGCTCGGTCACGCTGTCACAGCAGACAGCATATACCGTCTTTCCCAGATCCTCCAGCCCTTTTTTTAACGCCGACACGCTTCCGAGAGCATCTCCGTCGGGACGGCGGTGGGCAAAAAGGAGGATGGTCTCCGCCTGCTTCAGAAGCTCGCAAACGCCGTCTATCGTGATGTTACTGCCCATCTCTCTCATCCTCGATCTTTTTGAACAGCTTTTCGATGCCTGCGCCGTATTCCAGCGAATCGTCGTAAACAAAGGTAAGCTCGGGCGTCTGCCGCAGGTTCATGCGCTCAGCCACCTGCTTGCGGATGTATCCCGCCGCGCTCTGCAGTCCCTTTTTGACCTCAGCAGCGTTGTCCTTGCCAATGACCGAAAAATAGATCTTGGCAAATTTATAATCGGGCGTCACGTTGGACGCGGTGATGCTCACAAAGGCCTCCGACACCCGCGGATCCTTCACGGTGCGGATGATCTCGCTGATCTCCTTGGTCATCTGATCGTTGACTCTGTCTCGTCTGTAGCCGGCCATATGCTTGTCCGCCTTTCTGTTGTTTGTAAATTCAATGGTTCATTCGTTGTTCGTCTTTCACTCCGCTTTCGCAAGCGGAATCGTTTGCGTCCGATCGCCGTCCTTGCCGCTTACGGTGACAAGGAGCTCATCCTCGCCGACGAAAGCAAGCTCATCGATGAATTCGGTGATCGGCTCTAAGTTCACATCGGCGATCTTGTTGCCGCCATAGGTGTAGATCCCCTGCCAAAAGGAGTAGACCGCGCTTTCGATGTCCTCACCGCGCCAGATCAGGTTGGTTCCGGACAGATCCTTTTCAAATGTCCGCGTTTCGGTGTTGAACACGCTGTACACGCTGTTGTACGGACCAACGTGCCCCTCGATGACAAGGTGCTTTCCCGCAACGGTCGGACCGAAAATGGCATTGACCGACGCATTCCGCTCACGCATATCATACCGCGTTCCGTCATAGACAAAGACCGCGGGCGGCTCGATCGCATACGCCGCGATCGGTTGGGGTTCGTTTATCGTTTGATTTTCGGCTGTCGGCTCGTTTTCGATTGCCGCATTGGGTTCGTCTGTCGGTTGGCTTTCGGTTGTTGTCCGATCCGATTCGGTGTCCGGCGGCAGCGACGGCTTAACATCACAGGCAGCCATCCAAACCATCAGGACAGCCGGCAGAAGAAGGCATAGCGCTCGGTGCTTCATGTCGATCCCTCTTTCCATTTTGTTCTCAATCCGCTTCGCAGTAGGCCGCCGCCAGATGGAGCATCATCTCCACCGCCTTGTCCATGTCCTCGGCCACCGCATATTCCTTCTTGCTGTGGTGATTGCCGCTTCCCGTTCCCAGATTCGGCGTGGGAAGCCCCATAAAGGAGAGGCGTGCACCGTCGGTACCTCCGCGGATCGGTCGGCTGACCGGCGTTCCGCCCGCCTTTCTCACCGCCTCAAAGGCGTTTTCGATCAGGTGCGGATGCTTTTGGATGACCGTGGCCATGTTGCAGTAGGTATCCTCAAGCTCCAGCTCGCAGGAGCCCTCGCCGTACTTGTCGTTGATGGCCTTGGCCGCCTGCTCCATGACCTGCTTCTTCTCGGTCAGCTTCGCGCCGTCGTGGTCACGGAGAATATAGCGAAGCACCGCCTGCTCCACACTGCCCCGCAGGTCGGTGACGTGGTAAAAGCCCTCATAGCCCTCGGTATATTCGGGGCGCTCTCTCTGCGGGATCATGGAATCGAACTCCATGGCCAGCATCGAGGCATTGATCATGCTGCCCTTGGCCGTTCCCGTATGGATGTTGTTGCCCTTGAAGATGAGAAAAGCCGAGGAGGCATTGAAGTTTTCGTATTCCACCTCGCCGAATTCGCCGCCATCCAACGTAAAGGCATAGTCGGCGCCGAAGGTCTCAACGTCGAAAAAGTCGGTGCCGTTGCCGATCTCCTCGTCGGGGGTGAAGGCGATCCTGATCTCGCCGTGGGGGAGGGACGGATCTTCCTTGAAGCGCTCGGCCAGCGTGACGATCTCGGCCACCCCTGCCTTGTCGTCCGCGCCGAGAATGGTATTGCCGTCGGTGACGATCAGCGTTTTGCCCTTGTGAAGAGCCAGCGCGGGGTATTCGGAAACGCTCATGCTTTCCCCGTTGGAAAGCGTTATGTCGCCGCCGTCGTAGTGCTCGATCACCTGCGGCTTCACATTTTGATACGCCACATCCCCCACCGTGTCCAGATGGGCGATGAAGCCGATGGTCTTCTCTCCCTTGCGGTTGCCGGGGATGGTGGCATACACAATGCCGTTCTTCTCTCTCACGACCTCCGCGCCCAGCTCACGCAGCTCCTCGGCCAGATGATCGGCAAAGGTCAGCTCGTTCAAATTGGAAGGGATGGTGGTGCTGCGGTCATCGGAGCCGGTCTCAAAGGCGGCGTATCGGATGAGTCGCTCATATGCTCTCATGGCTCTTGCCTCTTTCCCGGAGCGTCCTGCCAAAAACAAAAACGCCCCGCCTTTCTGTTTGCTTGAAAGGAGTTCTTCCTTTTCAAAGGGTATTGTAAACAAATCTCTTTATATTATAACAAACAATGCCCGTTCCGTCAAGGGAGGGATCCCTGCATCCGCAATTTTTCATATCTTTTTCAGATCCGGTTTTTATGTCTTTATGTTCTTCCCTATGCAAAAGGGACCGCTTTTGAGAGCGATCCCTTGTTTTTGATATAAACGAGCGTTAAAAGCGTCCGCCCCGTCCGCCGTGGGAGCGTCCTCCCATGCTGCGGTGAAGAGAGCTGTGCGACGAAGAGCCCGGGCGCCCGCCGCCGTTGTTGGAGGTCTGGCGCGGCGTTCTGGTCACGTTGCGGTAAAGGAACAGGTCGCTCCGCTCGGTGATCTGCAGGCTGTTCTGCCGTATGTAGTCGGAGGCCTCGCGCCGCATACCCACGCTCTTGAGCTGTCCCTTCATCACCGAGACCACCACAAAGGCGATGATCACGCCGAAGAGGAGAGCGGGCAGGATGCCGAATCCCGCACCGAGCGCAGCCTCGCCCTCGGTATACTCGTCATCGTAGCTGTAATCGTAACCGTAATCGTAGTCGTAGCCGTAGCCGTCATCATAGCCGAAGGAGACATTGGCATAGTAGGAGCAGTCGTCAACGAAGGTGTCAAAGGCCGCCGCATACCGTCCGTCCGCCAGATCGGGCAGCATGCTGTCGCCGATTGCATCCAGCGTGTCATCGGAAAAGCGTTCGATGGCCCTTCCGCAGGTGGAAATGTACCACTCGCGGCTCTCCATACCGAGAAGCAGGAGAAGTCCGTCGCGGTTTGTGCCGTATCCGTAGCCGTGCTCGTCATAGAAATCGTCGGCATAGTCCTGCGCGCTCTTGCCGTCAAAGGACCAAACGGTGACGATCACAAAATCCATCTGTGCGCTTTCGCTCTCCTTGTCCAGCCTGGCCAGCAGGGCACTCTCCTCATCGGCCGTCAGCAGATCGGCGTTGTCGATCAGGCGGGGGTAATACACCTCGCCAACGCTCTGCGCCGAGGCCGTCAGCGCCAACAGCAAAGCCAGTAGCAGGCAAAGGAGGATCGATCGATTGCGTGTTTTCATCGTCATTCCCTCCCTCACAGCAGCAGGCCCAGCAGATAGCAGACCGCGGTGGCGGCAGCGGCCACAATGCCGAACGTCCGCCAATAAGCGCCCTTATCCACCGGCAGGTTGCCGACAAATTTGCCGGTCTGCCCATTCATGGCAAAGGTATACTTCTCGCCCTTCCAGTCGGTGTTCAGAATCCAGACCGGATACAGCACATACTTGGCGCGGGACTGGGACAGCTTGATGTCGGTATGCTCGGGGATCACCGACAGATAGCCGTTCACCTGCGAGGCGATGGCCTGTGCGGTGCTGGTTCGGATCCGTTCCCCTGCCCGCACCGAGCTTGCCTCGGCATCCACATCGTATTTGTCGGCGAAATAGCCGGACAGATACGCCGTTTGAAAATCCACCGCCTTGGAAAAATCAAAGGGCTCGATGGACTCCATCAGATCATCGGCGATCTTCGACGAGCCGTCCACGGGGACGTTGTCAAAGCGGAGCTTGCCGCCGCGCAGGATGGAATAATAGCTGGTTTCGGTGTAGTTGTAATTGCCGCTGACCCAGTGGCGCACCTTGGTTCCCTTGAAGCGGATGCGGGCATCGGCGTCCGAATCGAAGAGCCAGAAGGGGACATAGATGCCCTTGATCTCCTCGATGCGGTTTTCGTCCTTGAAGACCTTGGGCAGAAGCCACTTCCCTTTCAGGTGCTGCTTCAGAGCCGCCTTGGCCGCCTCCTTATCCAGCTGGAAGGGGATGACATAATCCGGCTTCAGTGCGCCGCTGAGCGTCCCTTTCATGATCACAGGGTTGCCGCAGTACGGGCAGCTGGTGGCCGCGGTGGTATCCTCGCCCACGATCTCGCCGCCGCAGGACTCGCAGATGTACACACGCACGCCTTCCGCCTCGCCATCCCATTCGCGGGAGGGCATCTCCTCCCAGTTGAGCGTTTCGTTCTGTGCTTCGCTCTCCTTCTGCAACTCGGCATCGTAGCTTTTCAGCGACTCCACATCGAATTCGGAATCGCAATAGGGGCACTTCATCTTCTGAAGTCCGCTGTCAAACTCCACCGATCCGCCGCAGTTGGGGCATTTGTATTCCAATAAAGTAGACATTATAAATCCCTGCCTTGTCTGTTGCGGCGCGGATTACTTCACGTCTCCGTCGTCAAAACGGTCGCCGCACTCGGGACAGAATTTGGGAGGCGTGGTTCCCTTCTCGGGCTCCCAACCGCACTTGTCGCATTTGTACTGGGGAACGCCCGCAGGCTTCTTCGCGCCGCAGTTGGGGCAGAACTTGCCCTTATTGACCGAACCGCACGCACAGGTCCAGCCCTCAGCCGCAGGCTTCTGCGCACCGCACTCGGCACAGAATTTACCGCTGTTCACAGCGCCGCACGCGCACTTCCAGCCGTCTGCTGCCTGAGCGGGAGCAGGAGCCGCCTGCTGAGCCTGCTGCTGCATCTGCTGTTGCTGATTGCCCATGGCAAACAGATTCTGCGCGTTGATTCCGCCCTGGTTCATGGCCATGCCCATACCCATAAAGCCGGTCATCGCGCCTGCGGAGTTGCCGGCTGCCGTCTTCATCGCTTCTGCCTGTGCACCGACAAGCGTTGCACCCGCCATGGTAGGATCGCGGTACATAGCCGTCTTCTGTGCATCCTTGAGCATCTGCGCATCTTCTTCGGAAAGCGTGGGCGGATTGACTGCCACCTTTACATCACCGATGCCGCGTGCGCCCCATTCGGCGGACAGCTCCTGATTGAGGTAAACCTCCAGCTCCTCCGTATGCGCGGGGATCTGGTTCGGACGGATCTCAAGGGTGGACAGCTTTGCGATCGATACGCCGAGAGCGC